>NZ_BAAFSK010000004.1:0-514639 GCF_054767315.1 Aurantivibrio infirmus | reverse complement strand
ATACAAAAAAGGCCCCCTGTTTATTACAGGGGGCCTTTTTTGTATTTAATGTCTGTGTTTGACGTAGTGTCACTACAACGGGCCCCATGTGACAAATTTGTCAGGAACACATTTGGACTGCGAAGCAGCCCGAAGGGTGAGGCCCGGGACGGGCCGAATCACTGTAGGTCATTGTCAGGCTTTTAACTAGAAAACCCCAGTTGTGAAAGCAACTGGGTTTTTTTTGTGGGGAATCGAATACTTGCTCAGCGGTATCTGAATTCCAAAATCCTTGTATTGAAAGGCATGATGCTCTTTGAGCAGCTGGTTCTTATGAAAAACGTGGCACTTAAATTTTGTTTTGCTAAATTTGTCAGGTTTTAAATTAAAATCTATAGCGATGGAATTAACCAGGGCTTCTTTAGTTGTAAGTTTGTACCTAAGTTTTTCCTCAAAAGGTACTTCCGATTTGTGTGGGTTAGAGACGGAGCGGGATCTGGCTAGCTATAAATTTTTGGTATTACAGTGTTTTATAGATTTTGTTAACCCAGTGAGGCCTCTTTTGTTTTTTGCTTGGTGTGGAAGTGGTCTTTGTGAAAATAAAGGTTTTTAATTATTTTTTTAATAAAACTATCATGCGAAAAAAAGATACTGATGTCGCTATTGGTTTTTAATGGTTTCAGTTCTATACGAAAAAATTTGATGAGTTACAATAAATGTGTCTCTCGTTAACTTGATGGAGTATTTTCGCTCTTTATATAACGCAGAAATGCTAGTTTTGACTTAACACAAAGAAATGTTTAGAAATGAGTGTAGAATCATTTTTTTAAAGGAAGTCTGGGTTTAGTGCGACGGTTTTTTTAAGTGCAGATAGGTAAGACAAACAAGGGTGTTACCAAACGTTCGATAGGATAAGCCTAAAGAAGAGACCTAACGCTTGATTAAATATGGTGATTACCGCGATTGTTTGATGCTAATTTATTTTGTCAAGAACATGTCAATCGAGCACGAACTATCATCCTTTTAAAATAAAGTGCTAAGTTTGGATTTCGGAAAGGTCGCTGAGACTGCTGAGTTTTTAAAGCCGCGCTGATTAAACAACCAATTTGACTGATGAGTTTACTTTGGAAAAGTAAAATACTTCGCTCGAAATTACTTAATTGACTGTAAGTTGGACCGAAACTATAATTCGGTCGTTCGTAATCCTATCTATCTCGAATTTACTAGCAACGAGAATGGTGTAAATAAAACAACATTTACCTTCTTTCATACCTCTACCTTAAAATCGAAAAATCCTTATGGAGGACTTATGTCCAGGATATCTACTAAATTTTGTCTTAAGGCAGCATTGCTTAGCACCTTTGCTACTACACCGTTTCAGTCGGCCTATTCTCAAGAACAGGTTGGGGCATTGGAGGAAATTGTCGTAACCGCACAACGGCGGGAGGAAACGGCACAAACAGTTCCAATCGCATTGTCGGCTTTTTCATCGGAAGATCTAAGTGTCAAGAAAATTGAATCTGGTATCGACTTGCAAAACTACGTACCTAATCTTAGCTACACCGGTGGTGGTGGTATCGACTTTTCAATTCGAGGAGTAGGTGCGGCTGTGGGTGGCACGACTGGCGATAATGGAGTTGGCGTACACATTAATAATATTCCTATTGTGGTCCAAAGTGCGGGCAGAGAAATTTACGATTTGGAGCGGGTAGAAGTACTTCGTGGCCCTCAAGGGACACTTTACGGCCGAAATGCTACCGGCGGCGTCGTTAACTATTTATGGGCGAAGCCGGGCAATGACCTGTCAGGCTCAGTATTGTTTGAGCTTGCCGACCCGAACTCTACAAAACTGTCTGGCCACTTCAATTTGCCCGTCAACGATTCCCTAGCTTTCCGATTTTCTGGAATCTATTTTGATCGAGATGGTTATACGAAAAATGTTGATACGGGTAACGACGTAGACGGTCGTGATGAATGGTCGACTCGTGTCTCAGCGATCTTCGCACCAACTGAGGATATGCAATTTACTTTTATGTGGCAGCATTCAGAAGAAGATTCTACGCGTAACGGTGGCACCAATAATCGCTGTATAAACGACCCGGGCCCAACGACCATTGGTTCAACAGCTGTTGATCCAGCGTCACAACTATTTCTGTCGCGCGGTTGTGCCCAAGGCTCGGTATACGGTGACCAAGCCTTTGATAACTTCAATAGTGTCGCGACGTTTGGTGGGCGTTATGCCTACGCTTTATCTGCCGGTGGTGCGGTTCCAGGCTTAGTGCCGGGCGACGTATTCGCTGGTCAGGCGCGCTCGACAGATCCTAGAGACGCTACTTACTACATCGATCCTGAGTATATCGCTGAAACTGATTTCGTCAGTTTGGATTCCCAATTCTATCTAAGTGATACTTTACAGCTTAATGTGTTGCTCGGTTGGGAGGAAGATAAGCTAGATACTCGAACAGGAAGCCAAGAAGCTGCAATCGGTTTTGGCAATACTGCTTTTACACCCGGCGGAATTTTTACTGATGTACAGGGTGGGCCTGCGACGGGTATTCGTACCTTGACGACTACAGACAACTACACCGAACAGTTTTCTACCGAGATTCGCTTACAATCAGATTTTGACGGGGCCTTTAATTTTAGCTTGGGAGGCTTCTATTACGATTTGGAGCGGGAAAATATACTTTTTATTTCCACGAACTCTACAACTATCTTCGCTGATTTTGTCAATCAGACTGTAGGTATTCCAAACTTTGGTGTGCCCCTTTACTACTTTGACCCCAGTCCTGACCCAAGAGATTCTGACTATGATGGTCACCAATACTTTGTTGCTAAAACTCCTTACGAGTTGAAATCACAAGCCCTATTTGGTGAAGCGTATTTTGATTTAGACGATACCGTTCGCCTCACTGCCGGTTTCCGTTATACAGAGGACGAAAAAGTTACTGATTCCGTTCCCGTTCTACTTTTTATTTCTGAAGGCGCGAATGGAACTGGTACTGCAGGGCATCCTGCTACTGGTTCTGCGTCTATCAGGACTCAAGAAGCAGATTTTGATGAATGGACGGGCCGTTTGGTATTAGATTGGAGCCCAACAGAAAACTCATTGATATATGCTTCTGTAGCGACGGGTTACAAATCTGGCGGTTTCAATTCACCAGACGACCCTTCAAGTAGCGCAACGTTTAGCGCTTACGATCCAGAAACTGTGACCTCATTTGAAGTGGGTACTAAAAATCTATTCTATGACGGTCGTTTCCAATTTAACGCTACTGCTTTCTTTTACGATTACAAAGACTATCAAGTATCTTTTGTTGAGCAGTTCTCTGCGCGTAATACCAACGTTGATGCGGAAGTTTACGGTTTAGAGCTTGAACTCGCACTTGAGCCGATCAACAATTTATTGTTGACCGCAAACATCGGTTTGCAAGAATCTGAGATTCTTAAAGGTAGTTCTATTGATCCTTTTGATCGTATCCAAGGCCAAGCTGGACTTACTTACCTAGTCACTCCACAAACCGGCTGCGTTGTATCGACCGCTGCGTTAGAGCCATTAATTCAGGCGATTAATGCAGGAACAAACCTTGCCTTTGCAAACCCAACTACCCTAGCAAATAACACGACAGGTGCGGGTAACGATATTTGTGAGGGAGGGTATATGGCCGGTACTACCCGAGGAGATGCATTAGGAGTTGACATTGTTCCCAGTGCGGGCAACCCAACGCCACTTGAAGGCAACGAACTGCCCAACTCACCTCCCTTGTCATACAGCTTAAGTGCCGCGTACACCTTCGCAATGGGTGATTGGGATGCAACCTTAAGAGCTGATTACAGCTGGAAAGACGATTCTTATACGAGCTTTTTTAATGGGGAAGATTACGAGTTGAGGGCTTGGAAGAACGCCAATCTGGTATTCGATATGCAGAATGTCGATAGCGGTCTAGGCTTTCAGCTGTTTGCCAAAAATGTACTCAACGATGATGACACTGTCGTTGGCTACGCTTTAAGTGGGCAGGGCCTTGGATTGGCGAGAAACGTAACTTTGCTTGACCCTAGGGTTTTTGGTGCAAGTGTTAGATACCAGTTCTAATTGAAATGTTTTATTGGGATGGCGCATTGCTCTTGTCAACGAGAGCTGTGCGTGCCCAATTGGTTTAATTTTAATTGAGCGTTGGCTACAGCGGGCCACATGTGACAAAAAACTGTTCCTGAGATTTCTGTGCACAATACGTCCGTGTAGACGACAAAATTGTTAGGTTTTATATGAAAGCCCTGTTGAGAAATCAACGGGGCTTTTTTAATTTCCTGTAATCGCTTACCCTTTTTGAGAGCCGTCATGGCGATTCGCCACAATCATTTTTGGGTCTGAGCTACACTCCGCCATTGTGCTTCAATGTCCAGATTTGTTCTCAAAAGATTTTATATGGAAATGATTTTTATTGGCCAAAAAGTATCTGTTTAAAAATAAGGTAAGAAAAGGTTTTAATGCTTGATTTAACACATCATTTACTTTGATATTTCCTTATAGAATCATCAGGCTGAGGTGGACTTTTCTGTAATGTTAATTTATCGGGATATCTCAGTCCCAAAATAAATCAGTTCTCACTTCCCGTTTGAGAAAAATAAAAATTCATTCGACAAGGCTCCTTCTGTGCAATCAAAACAAAAATGGTTTGTCTTCTTGCTGGTCTTACTCATCACGGCTTGCGTTACGGAAAACCCAATTCAGTCACTTGAGGATACGCGCCAAGACCCCCTTCGTGCGTCCCAAGTCGAACAGCCAAAAGGCTGGGATGATGACCTCGCGTTAACCATTCCAAAAGATTTAAACCCAGACCCCAATATTCTTGAGATAAATATCGAAGCCAAAATTAAAAAAATGGAAATAGTACCGGGTACCAAGACGCCGGTTTGGACGTATAACGGATCGTTACCAGGCCCGCTTATAAAAGCGAAAGTGGGTGACAAGGTGATTATTCATTTTAAAAATAAACTACCAGAAGCGACGAGTATACATTGGCACGGAATACGAGTGCCGAACAATATGGATGGGGTTCCTAATGTTACTCAAGATTCTATTTCCCCAGGCGAAAAATTTACTTACGAATTTATCGTCAAAGACGCGGGGACATTTTGGTATCACCCACATATTAATACTGCGGCACAAGTTGGTTGGGGCATGTATGGCCCCATCGTAATTGAAGATCCGAACGACCCCGAAATTTTTGGTGATGAGCTGGTAGTGATACTTTCCGATATGAGTGTTAGGGAAAATGGTGAATTAGTTCCCGCCGATCAAGGAGGCGACATTGCCAATTTACTGGGCCGAGAAGGTGAAGTGTTATTGGTGAATGGTAAGGTGATGCCAACACTAAAAGTAAGAAAAGGTAAGCAACAACGTTGGCGGGTGATTAATGCCGCCCGCGCCCGTTACTATTCAATCCGTCACGATGATGCTGTGCTAACAAAATTGGGTGGTGACAATGGGCTCGCTGAAAAATCGGAAGCGCTTAAAGAAATAAAAATTGTTCCATCCGAGCGGGCGGATTTTGTGTTCACTCCTAGTGATGAACCTGGAACGCTTGCGACTTTATACTGGCATGCGATTGATCGGGGTTGGGGTACGGCGTTTAATCGTCCGGATGTAAAGATGATGCATATCGAAACCGTTAATCAACCGGAAGTGATAGCGGAAAAAATTCCAACGAACTTACGTAGTATTGCTCCTATTGATATAAGTAAGGCGAAAGAATTGCTGATTGATTTAACTGTTAGTCAGCCCGAAGGTAAGCCACTTGAAATGGGTATTAACGGCAAACCTTTTTGGGAAGTGGAACCTATACAGGTGAAGCTAGGTGAAACGCAAATATGGACTGTGCGGAACAATACAGACTTCAATCATCCGTTTCACTTGCATGGCTATTATTTTCAAGTGTTAGACGAAAATCTTGTACCTGAGTGGAAAGACACAATAGATATTCCAGTAAAAAGCGAAGTGAGGCTGGCAGTACATTTCGACGAGCGTCCGGGGACGTGGATGTATCATTGTCATATCCTGGATCATGCTGAAGTTGGCATGATGGGGCAGTTGGTTGTTTCGCCCTGAATAAGATATTTGTGAGATTTTCTTTTGCTTGGAAGTTAAAGTGGCTATGGTTTTTGATTGTGGTTATGGATTACGATTGATTCAAGAATCATGAAATCGAAAACGATTTATTTTGGTTTTGATATGTCGCCCGGTCATCGATGAATAATTACAAGCCAAAGATTAGGCGAATAAAAAAATTAATAAATGCCATTGAAGTTCATTAGTTTTTATCTTTCATCATAAGTATTTTTCTAGGAAGTGGTTAGTATGAAAAAAATAATGCCCCATATTATTACGTTAACTGTTGGCATTCTATTCGGTGCTTCAATTTCTTTCGTCGTTGCCCAAGAAGGTTCGCAAGCCAACCCAGATAAAACTAAGTTGGCTTATCTTATTGTTAGTGCCGACCGTATACCAGGCGTTACCAGTGAGGACTATGCACCTTATCGAGAAGCAGCAGGCCCTCTAGCCCAAACGGCCGGGATTAACGTAATCGCTCCTTCGCAGAAACCTCTCGTTTTAGAAGGTTCATGGCCACATGAAAATGTAACGATAGAAACCTTTAGCTCTATGGACGAGTTGAAAAAATTTTGGTATTCCGACGAGTATCAAGAGGCAAAAAAATTACGCGAAGGACTGTCAAAGGTAAACTTTATTATGGCTGTTGAAGGCACTTAGAATAACGTAAGCCAGATTTGTTTACCTAGGTCTTCTCAGATTCAATGTTTAAGCATGAAACAACCAATAATCGGTAATTACTGTTCATTGGTTGGTTCGTTTTGCTCTTGAAGGCGTGCACCTTTTAATATTCCGGGGAGGGCATAATTGCCTTCGTGGCAGGCATACTCATAGACCTGCTGATCTGATTTGTTAAAGATTAGCTCACCACCCCAAGAAGCTTGAGTAAAGCTTTCCGCATCGTCAATTTTAAATTCATATTTAATTGTGTTTGGGCCGACGCGAGTTAAACGTTCGGTGTATTTCGCGTTGGCACCGGCGCCGCGAAACCCTTGCTCTGGACGCAGGTTCACAGTTTCAATTATTAATGAATTGCCTTCGTAGTGACCGATCGAATCACCCATCCAGCGTTGTACGGCTTTAGGGTTGTGTTTGTCATCAATTCGTATGATGCGAACGTCGTGAACCATTTCAGCAAGAATCATTACTGAGTTTTCGTTTTGTACAATTTGATAATGGTTATTGTAAAGCTGGGGTAACATCGGAGGACCAGCGCTTGACCCAAAGGACATGATGCAGCGTTCACCTAAAGAACGCGATTCAGGTCCTGCGTTGGCGCCGTTGCGACGACTAGCAAACATTGAACGGCGACGTTCTTGTGCTGTCGGCGTTAGTGATGGCGGTTGACCATTTTTAGGATCCGTTATCATTGAAGTGCGCGGCTCTCCGTCGACTACCATTACCTTTGTACCGGGGTCTATCCAAAAGTGATTGTAGCCACAACTCACTCCGACGAATCCGCGGCCACAGTCTTTGGGTAAATCTTCGATGGTGAAGCTCGGGTCGGTGGCCTGATTAAATTTTTCTAGCTCTTGTGCTTCACCTTGTTCAATTTGGCGTACTTCTTTTTCTGTGTAGACGAGCTTATCACCCAATTCCGTAGGTCTTTGGAACGGCGTTAATGTGGCAGTGTCCCAATAGCCTTGCAAATCAGGATAACCTTCAGACGTTTTTGGTGGCGACCAATCATTGTTTGATGCCGCGAAGACTAAATTCGCGAGAATAAGTGAAAGTAATATAAAAGATAAATTCTTGCTAAAAATAGAAAGCGACATAGGGAATTTCCATTGACAAAATTTTAAAATATTAGTTTTTTATGGTTATACATTTAAAAATAAAGTTTTTAAGGTCCGAGCCTCCAAAAAAAGCCGGGCAAAAGCCCGGCATGAAGGGGTACTACAGGAGACGTTATAAATTAAAACTCGTAAGTTAGGCCGAGTTGGAACACCCGACCGCGGGCGCTCGCTTGCAACTGTAAATAGTTCATGAATGTCCGCGCTTGAGGTGGTTCCTTGTCTGTGACATTGTCGACACCCGCGCGAAGAGTTAATTGTTCGGATGCTTCCATCGTGTAAAACATATTTACGATGCCGAAACTATCGATATTTTGTGCGAAAGTATTTTCCGGTGCAGGGATGTCGAAACCTGTTACTGGTGAAAAACCCTGAATGCTTAAGTCTCTTTGTTGTGGTCGACGGTCCTTAACACCGGAACGGTAAACATAATCGACACGAAAATTATGGCGATCTTGGTTGTAGTTGAGAAATAATGTACCGCGTTTTTTTGAGTTGGGCTCTAAGCTAAAGCCTTCGTTCAGAAAACCATTCCCGTCAACGGGGGATTCAAATTCGATGCCTTGATAGGTAAACGAATCTTGCTCATACCTGGTGGTAATAGTTGATCGCAATCCCAGCGTAAACTGACCAGGTGTGAAAGGTGTATTAAAATTGTAGGTCAAATCAAAATCGAATCCAGCAACTTGACGACCAGGGCGATTAGTTCTGAATGTTGTGACGCTTCCGATATCTTGGCCACTTAAACCAGCAGTACAACTACCTCCGATCCAAGAAATAAGCCCGGCTAATTGATGACTACAATCAACCGCGCCGGCAGCTGAGACGACTTGATTCACAATCGCATCGGCATTAATCGTCGCAACTTCATCGTTAATAGTGATATCGAAATAATCTAAATAAATCGACATGTCACCTTCGCCAATTGAAAAGTCAAATAGCAATCCAACGTCCCAAACATCGGCAGTTTCTGGTTCGAGTGAGCTAGCTGTAATGATATCTATTCCAATCCAGCGGCCGTCGGCACGATCAATACTGGCAACGAAATTCGTTGTGTCGCCAGGAACGATAGATGGGTCGGGCTGTGCGAAGTTAGTTCCGTAGGATGCGCGAAGAGCCATCCAGTCAGTCGCTTGCCATCGCGATGCAAACTTCCATACCGTAGTATCGATACCTGAATCATATTCTTCGTATCGTGCGGCGAGATTAAAATCTAAATTGGATGTCACGGGGATCGCAAACTCAGAGAATATTGCGTTACTGGTTTGGGTTCTGCCACTTACGTTTTCATTTAGGGTTGTATACATGTATGGGCCTTCCAATCCAGGACACCCGATTTCCCCTACCTGTTGTTCTGGCCAAGCGCAGGGTTGTAAGGTGTTGGGGCCTGCATCAACACGAAATGGACTCCCTTCTTTTCGACTAAAATCGGTTTTTAAATATTGATAACCAGCAGCCCAAGAAATGTTCGCGACGGGAAAACCGAAGGGCATTTCTCCGTCCATGCCAAGGTTCAGCTCTGTCACTTTGGTTGTGGATTTTTGAGGTGCTCTATCAAATAACCAATTACTCAGTTCAACGGGGTTTTCATTTCCGGCTACAAATCGTGGATTGTTGGCGCCATTTATAGCGCCGCTTGCCCATGCTGAGGCAAAAGGATTGAAGTACATGCAGTCGCCTTGCCCTGCGAGCGCTGAGTTTTGTGTACCGAAAGTCGAGTAATCACCTTCTACATAAGGTACTAAATCAGGCGCGTTACAATTCGGGCCACCGAATCCATTGAGCGCTTCCTGAATTCGGAAGCCAAATTCTGTCGGGCCGGTCGTATCCAGGGTCGATTTTCTATAGCCGGCAGAGGCATCCCAGCTCATGGAGGTATCTGCGATATTGCCATTGAAGTTAAAACCGAGTTGTTGTGTGTTTTGTTCAATTCGCGAAGCGGCGGCTCCGTTTTTCGCTCTAACACTACTTGCTTCGTTGCCGTTTAAACCATAGGGCAACCACCACACTGCTGAGAAGCCGTAGCTCGATGGGTCGTTGGGATCAATACCACCGTATGTATTAAGATCGACGCCGCTTTGTGCTAGAAAGTCTTGAACGTAGGGGTTTGAACCGGGGACGGTCCACTGATCCGTAGCGCCTCTGTTAACGGCATAGCCGCCTGGACCAATAGATACGGCATATACAGGCGAGCGACGGCTTTCCGGCATCAGCGATTTAAATAAATTTAACGACACAGAAAAATCAACATCGTTTCCAAGGCTGCCGGATAGTTGGCTGTAACTGCGAGTAAAATCTTGCTGTGCCTGTACCGTAATAAAATCAGTGTAGTTCCAGCTACAAACAGGAATAGCAAAGCCGGATGCAAACAATCCTCGATACGCTCCTCCAGGATCTTCACATGATTGTTCATCGAAATCGGGAATAATCGTCGGGCCGTTGAATGATGCGCTCGGAGATCCAAGCAAACCATAATTTCCTGACGCGTCGCGAGACATTATCCGAAAAGTACCGGGGTTCCCAAACGGTGCAGAGCTGGTTGAATTTACCGAATAGGGTAGAAGTGTGTAAGGTCGGTCTCTCGCATCAATTTCTGGTCGCGATTCATGTTCAACCGAGGTATAAAAATTTAAGTCTTCGCCACCAATTCCCCAGAGAAAACCGAGATTATATTCAGCGTCTGCATCAGCAATGTGATTGTACTCGGTGGTAATTTTAAAACCTTCGTAATGATCTAAGGTTAAGGCGTTAACAACACCACCGACTGCGCTTGCTCCATAAAGTGCCGCTGCACCCTCTCGTAAAATGTCCAGTCGATTCATGGCAAGTTGTGGGCTGGCATTTATGTCCGGATTAGTTCGCAAGCCATTCAGCAAGGTCAAGGTTCTAGCATTTCCCAGGGCCCGAAGATTAAATTGCGTCGACGCGCCGGCTCCGGTTAAGTAACTGTTTTCTCCACTCGTGTTGCCTTGAATACTTAAAGACTTGGCAAATTGCACCGGTGAAGGCGATCCAATTTTTGCCAAATCTTCACTGGTATAAACGTCTACTGGCAATTGTCCGTTTTTTGGAACACCACTAATTTTGGTGCCGGTGACAACAATTTCTTCGACTTGATCTTGTGCTAAAACATAGGCGGGTGAAACGAACGATAAACTTGATACAGCAACAGCTAATGACAATTTATTGAAAACTATATTTTTCATGGAGCGTCTCCGACTGCTAGATTTTATTTATTTTTTATAACGAACTACTTCCTACTGACGTGATTGATCCCAAGCAAAAAAATTGCTTGCAATAAAAACAAGTTGAAAACTTTTTAATTGACTTTAAATGTTAGGTTTAACTGTAAAATTTTTAATATTTATTGTTATGGGGCTTGTGTTAACGAACTTACATTTGTTTGCGGGATGCTTAATGTTTCCTGAAGGCTTTGCATCCGGCATCCCCGTCGCCTGGTCTTTATTCGGCCACTTGTCGATTCGGCTTTGTCACCAAATCATTATTTTTACGACATATCCATCATAGAGAATACCAAGGTATCATTGAAATCAATTTACATAATAAGATAACATTCAGAGTTTGAATAACGAGGTTGAAGGGGTGAATTATGAGACTGGATAAGATTGATCTAAATTTATTTCGTGTACTCGATGCGGTTTACAGTGAGCGGAACCTCACGCGTGCAGCGGATACGCTGCACCTCACTCAACCAGCTATAAGTAATGCATTGTCTCGCTTGCGAAGTGCCTTGGATGATCCGCTTTTTGTGCGAACGCCCCAAGGTATGGTGCCGACCCCAGTGCTTGACGGTGTTATGCCGACAGTGCATGAAGCCTTACAACTACTAGGAAAGAGCGTAGATGCTTTGCGAAAATTTGAACCAGAGCAGTCACGACGTACTTATCGTTTAAGTGTGAATGATCTTGGCGAGGCTTTATTGCTTCCGCACTTGCTGAAACTTTTAGAAGAGGAGGCACCTTTATCTAACATCAGTAGTTTTAATGTAGCGAGAAATGAGGCATCGGCAGAACTCGCAACCGGACAACTCGATTTGGTCATCGATATTCCTTTGACGAAAAGTTCGCAATTAAATCAGGTACCCCTGGTAAGCCAGCCTTATTTTTGCGTGATGCGACATGATCACCCTTTAGCGAATGGTGAATTGACAATGGAAAAATATCTCAATGCAACTCACGTTCATGTATCCAGTCGGCGGCGGGGGCGAGGGCAGGTTGATATTGCTTTAGATAAGTTGCAGCTTTCAAGGCGGATTGTTCTACGCGTTGTCCATTATCTTATTGCAGCGCGAATTGTTGCAACGAGCGACCAACTGTGGACAGTGCCGAAAGCACTCGCGCAACACCTGCAATTACATATTGCGCCTTTACCTTTCGAAGTGGATGATCTCGATTGGCATTTATATTGGCATCGTAGTGCAGATAGTGATCCTTCTAATCTTTGGTTGCGAGAAAGATTGTTGCAGATATGTAATGAGCAGTTGTCGTAGTATTGAAAGTATTTGCTAAAAATATTTTTGATTAATTCGAAAATTTGCTATTTATTTTCTAGTTTGTGATTCGCGATTGAGAAATTCAGTGATCAAACATTTTTTATCACTTAATTTATGTGCTAGCTATTAAGTATCTGATGCGTTTTATTCTTGTTGTGAAAAATAAGAAACGCGGTCAAAACGCGGTGCAAATGCGATAGAAAGTATGAAAAAATATTTGTTCATATAATTCGTTTACGCGTAACAATGATCGAGTTGAAGCATAAAATAAAAAAGCCCCCGGCCTTTAAAAAAGATCGGGGGCTTTTCTTTTGCGGCCTAATTTTTATTACTCTCCTCTGGGTGGGGGGGCTACATAAGAATCTTCGATTCCTGTTTTTGCAGTTAAAGGCGCACTGATATCGAGGTAATTACTATTTTCTTCAGTGTACGCTGGCCATTCAATCAAACCTTCAACACTTGGGTCGCCGGTTCTCGCAAACTGTGCCCACACCGTTGCAGCTTGTTCTGCAACTTTCATATCTTCATCATCATGTTCTGGCACTGCTACTGAACAACCACCGCCCGCTGCTAAAAATTGTGTGGTGCGTGATGATAAGCCTAGTGGAACTGCACCGAATACGTAAGTTAATTCGAGACCGTGGAAGGCGACACAACCTTCTTCTTCTCGCCAGCCTTTTGGTAATTGTGTGAAGTTATAGGTATAAGTGTTTGGTGATCCGGTTTTGCTGTGCAAATTTGCCATCAAAGGAACACTGGTTTGCAAGCTTCTTTCACCTTCATTCGCACCGACGATAAGAGGAACTTTTGCTTGCAAGCCTTCACTAAAAATATCGCTAACGGGTTTGGGAATAACATGGCCGTCGACAACAACGTTCGCGCGGAATCCTACTTCTTCACTGGAAGCAGCGGCGATAATATCTTCCCAGCTAACTTCGCGAAGGGCAGATGCAACATCTTCAGCGTTTTCTAAACCAAGCTTGGCAACTAATTTGTCGCCAATTGCTTCGGCATCTTCAAGCATCGTAACGCGTTGTGGAGAAACTAATGCAGAACCGCTTTCAACAATGGCGCGGTGGAAAAGGTCTCTGGCTAAAGGTGTCGCCATTTGTGAAATGGTTTTAGTACCGCCGCCGGACTCGCCGAAAATGGTGACATTATCTGGATCACCACCAAAGGCTTTGATGTTGGCTTTAACCCAATCCAAAGACGCTTTTAAATCAAGGGTGCCGTAATTACCGGAACCAAATTCGGATTCTTCAGTAAGTGCTGTATGTGCTAAGTAACCAATAGGTCCAAGGCGGCTGTTGACGGTGACGAGTACAACACCCTTATTTGGAAGCATTGGGTGGTTATAGGTTGTTGAATTACCTGTACCGGATGTTAAACCACCGCCGTGAAAGAAAACCATTACGGGTAGGTTGTCACCAGCGGATTTTGCGGCAGTAACGACGTTGACGTGTAGACAGTCTTCAGAGATCGGACCACCTGCGCCCATGCTACTTTCCCCCTGCGGACAACGGTTGGGCCATTCGATGGCGTCGCGTATGCCTTCCCAGGATGCTGGTGCTTGTGGTGCTTTCCAGCGCAATTCCCCAATCGGTGCCGCCGCGTATGGAATGCCACGAAAAATTTGCGCCGATAAACCAATTTCAGTGACGGTTTCACCGCGTACGGCTCCTTGTTGGGTTTGTACTACATCAGTTATTGCTTCGGCTGCACTGCTTGTTTCGCTGGCAGTTTCGCTAATTGCTGCATTAGCGGTGGATTCGCTTTCTACTGAATCACTAGATTCATTACTACATGCTGCCAAAAACGCGGCAACAAAAAATGCTGCGGGAATTCGGAGGTTAAATTTAGACATGGGGTTCACCTGTATATAAGTTGATATTTATTATCGGGAATCTGATGCTGTTTTTTTTAATACGATGCCGCTGGACAAAAGAGAAGGTTATTGTACAGAGCGAGTAAACTGATCTGAAACCCAAGATTATTATTAGAATTAGCTTTCTAGGCGTGTTTTTCAAAACAGTCCAAGCGTATTGCAAACCAGAAAGAAAATCTACAGGTTAATCTGCGAAATGCACAATGAAAGGAGACTGAAAGTTGGACCCAGAGAGAAAGAGCAACTCATGAATAATTTTGGTCACAAAACAGGTAAAGAGGCAGGGAAAATTGTTCGGAGTACTTAGCTTTATCTGGAAGGGTGGTAGATAAATCAAAAGGGGTGCTATTAGCACCCCTGTAAATATTTACGCTTAGTTATTTTTCGAGTTTACTCGTCGGCCGCTCTCAGTAAACCATTCAAAATTCCAGGAAGAGCGTAGTTTCCTTCGTGACAAGCGTATTCATAAATCGGTTGATCTAGCGCGGAAAATTCATATTCACCACCCCATGGTTTCTCCCACATTGTTGGGTCTTCGATGGTAAATCCGTAGTGTAAGCGCTCGTCAGAGACACGGGTAAATCGCTCGGTTACCGTTAAGTTCTCCCAAGATCCACTGTACTGTAATCGCGCTGGCATATTGGTCGTTTCAACAACCAAAGTATCGCCTTCCCACCAACCGATTGAATCACCCAGCCAGGGTCGAATGCCATCGGTACGGTGTTCGCTATTCATGCGGATAATGCGCGTTTCGTGGATCATCTCCACCAAAATCACAATATTCTCTGGCGTCTGTACAATTTGGTAGTTGTTGTTGTAGAAGCCATTGGCAAACATTGGAGGTTCTGCGTTACGACCAAAACTTTTAATGCAGCGATCATTCAAGCCCCGCGTTTCGTAGCCAATGTAGCCAGCAGGCCGATTACCTCTAAAAAAACGACGGCTTGGCGTGGAGCCGTCAAGGCGCGCTGGGTATCTGCCATCTGGCGTAGTTAACAAAGAGGTTCTGGGTTCACCACCAACACGCATCACTGAATTGCCGGGGTCTAACCAAAAGCGGTTATAGCCGCCGACATCACCACCACCTGCGCGACTTGCCGCCGAACGCTCGAAAGTGGTTTCTGCGCGAAATTCAGCGGGTGCGTCGGGGTCAGTGGCTCGATTAGCTTCTTGCTCCATGATGTCAGCGCGATTTTCTATTTTTGCCACTTCCTCTTCTGTGTATACGGCAGTTGTGACATCCCGTGGTCGAGACACTGGGGTTAACGTAGCGTTCGTCCAAAAGCCTTGTAGATCAGGTTGGTTAAATCCAGTTTTCGGAACCTTGTAATCGCCATAGAGTTTTTGTGCTTGCACCGGGCTGGCACTAATTAAAATTGTTGCCACTATCAACGCAATGTTTTGGGCAGCGAAAGTGCATTTTGGAAAAGGTGTTTTCATCAGTTGTCTCCTTAATGACCAAGGCGTAATTAATTGGACGCTTGGCGTCATACAATGTTTCCGTTTTTCTGTTGGTAGGCAATAGACAGGCGGTGACTATTGCCCGGTTATTATTCTTGGTTCGTTGTCACTGCTCATGGGCATAATTAAGCGGCAGGGGAGATTAACACTGGCTCTGCGAATTTGTAACAATTCCTAAAATTATTAAGGTATAGAAAGGTAATTAAAGGTTTTGTAGGTTTGGGGTGTCTACCTAAAGCTAGCGTTGCTTGTAAAGAGTATAAGACTAGTTCAACTGAAACTTTTGCCGATTTTAGTCTCTTTTATAAAAGATTGAAGAAAAAATTAGCCAGCACGGAAAATACAATACGCTCACGATTTTCTAGTTTAATTTTAAAAACTATGCGACGTATTGCGGTAATGCTGGTAAATCTTTTGGTCGCACGCCGCGTTCGTAAGCAGCATTGCCAACCACAAATGCATCGTCAGGAAGATCAACAATTTTTATTCCAACGCGATGAAAAATTTCTCGGCATTGAGCACGACCTTGTGGGTCAAGATGGGGGACAAAATCCGTTGATTCATTTAGATCTGCTAGCAGTCCGCCGTTGCCACCTGTTAGCCACTTCATATATTTAATATGCAACCACGGGTGGCCGCCAATACGTAGAGAGGGTTCTTGCAGTCGAAAAAAATTGCTCGCAATGGGTTCGTAGCGCCAATAAAGTTCGTAAGCTTGTTGGTTTTTTCCGGTGCGCAATAAATCAAGAAATTGATTGACCCATGGTGTTTCTGGGGATTGCAAAGAGTCGATGCCCCACTGACCAGTCCATTGCATTTTGTATTTTGCCGATAGGGCCAACATAATTTCTAAATCAACAACGCCCAGTAACAAACGGTCGCCGAGTCTTTCTGCAATGCCGTAGCATGTTAGAGGGCGCAACGTCTGAGTAAATTTAACGCCGACCACATTGTCATGATTTGCAAGTTTATCGAAAGTGTCGAGTGGAATACCTGTTGGATCTAGGTGAGTAATATTGTTGCTGGGTTTTGCATAAAGCACGATGCGTAAAGAGGTATTGTTGATTATTTCAAGCATTTGTCGATACATGGCTTCTTGTGTTGCGAGCTCGGGATTAAAATACATCAGCACATGAGAAACTCCCTGGCCCTCCATTTCCCTTACCGATTTTTTCTTTTCTTGCCACGAACCGGGACGAATTATTCCAACAGTTAAAATTTTTCCTTTCGCCTCGTCAGCAATAACAGTTTGCATGTGCTGTTCAGTCTTTGAGTCTATGCCCAGGGGAAGGGGCATTATGGAACAAAAACCTTGCGCGATTGAATGCCTAACGTCGCGGCGAATGCCTTCTTCGTCAAGTGTTTTCAAATTTTTCTTGAGTGAGGGAAGGATAAATGCTTCGCCGCCACGTAAGTTTTGTTGAGCCCAAGTTTTTTTCGATATATCGCTAGCTTCATTTATCTCCGCACTAAGGGCCGATCTGCTATTTGATAATAGAAATCCCCCTGCCATAACAGACAACCCAGTTTTAATTGAGCTATTGATAAACGTTCGCCTATTAAATTCATTATCGATAGAAATAGTGTTTTTAATATTATCGTTTGAGGTTTTTGTCGTTTTGTTTTTCATGGTAAGTTCTCAAATATTTTTTTATGCTTTTGCCCAATATTCACGAAATTCTTTTCGTGGATCGTTGACAGCGAAACTAGGGTGGCCAAAAACCATAGTGCTACGATCTTTTTTGTCGTAAGCGGGCCAAGTGGGAGTGCTCGGATTATTCGGGTTGCCGGTGCGAGCAAGAGAAATCCACGCGCTTGCAATTTGTCCAGCTAATTTTTTATTCTCGGCGGTGGGGCCAGCGAGAGGGAAACGAATATCGTACATAGAGTAAGACACATCGATACCATGGACTGCACCGTAGCGACCTCCGAAGGCAGCGCTGGGCGCGGTCCATAAATATTTATAAACCGGCGCGCCACCTCGCGCTGCTTGTTCGGCTTTCAAATCCGACATGATGTGTGCGTTTTTTCTAAAGCTATCATCAGTGATGATGCGCGCATTAATAATAAATGGACTGGCCGCTGAATCTTCATTGCGATACATCGTCAATACGTCATCGGCATCTTTGCCAACACGTTTCTTAAGCATTGCTTTTACATCGTCCCAGGTCATTTCGAAATTACGTTCGCGATAGGTTCTTTCATCGAGCACAGTGCTGACAACGAGAGGAATATCTTTTGATACTGGTGGCGCATTGGGGCTGAAAGGATCGCGCGGAATTGTGTCGCCCATAACCGGTGAAAAAGAGCGAGGCGCCTCACCTCGTGAACGTTCAGATGCTTCTACTTCGGCTTGGGCATTGAGCAAAGTGGTAAAGGGAATGTTTTGCAATCTTTTAATTTCTTTGCGATTAACGCCGAGCTTTTTTAGTAAGCGATCAGACGCTTGTTCTGCATCTTCTCGCGACATAGCGGTTAAGCGTGAGCCGCTCATTACACCGGCGCTGTGATACAAGCCTTGTGCACTCGGCATCGCTAGCATGTGACTCACTTTAGCGCCGCCACCTGATTGTCCGAATATCATTACGCGATTAGGGTCGCCGCCAAAGCGTTCAACATTTTCTTTTATCCATTTTAACGACGCCACCAAATCTTGCATGCCGACGGAGCCGGAATCGGCGAAATCGCCTTCGTCGCCAAGAAATAGAAAACCCAAAGAACTGAGACGGTGATTAATGTTAATCACCACGCAATCGCCGAGTTGTGACAACATCCAGCCATCATTGCCGGGAGTGTTGCTTGAGCCGCCGTAAAATCCGCCGCCGTGAAAGCGCACGATGACCGGACGTTTGCCACCGGCTTTGGGTTCCGGCGTCCATAAATTTAGCGTTAAACAATCCTCACCCATCCCGCCAGATTGCACATCGTTAAGAATTAAATCCGCATAGACGTGTCGACGGTTACCAGGTATCTGCGGTGCAATTTGACCAAAACCAAAAGCATCTTGAATGCCGCCCCATTTTTTAACCGGCTGTGGTGCCATAAAGCGATTACTTCCACTGCTATCCGCTGCGTAGTTGATGCCTTTAAAAACCGAAGTACCACCAATGACTTGGCCGCGCAATTTTCCGTTTGCTGTTTCAACCACGGGGAAAATATCTGCTTCCGCTGCACCGACTCGGCCAAATAAAGTTGACGTTGTGAGCGCGGTTGCTCCCATTAAAAAATGTCGTCGTCGCATTTTGGTCATCCTCGAAATATGTTGTCGTGAATTATTTAAGGTGTCTTATCTGAATAAATAAATTTACTTGCGTTTTGGGTATGCGAATGTTTATTTTTTTCAGTGTGCTCCCAAAGCTGTGCTCAATTCGGTACAGGTATTTAATAAGCTCGGTATCGCTAATTGCATTTTTTCTTCAGTAAATCGTTCTTTCGCTCCGGCAACAGCTATCGCCCCAATAGGCATATTGTCGACACCGGTTATTAATCCCGCCAAGCTGTTAATTCCTTTACGCCAAGTACTCGCCGACATGCCGTAATGATTTTCACGGATGTTTTTCATTTCAGTGAGTAGTTCGCTGAGCTTGAATGGGGGTTTAGGGTTTTTTTGTGCGGCATAAATTGCACGAACATTTTTTTCATAATTGTGTTGGAAGGATAAAATGACTTTTCCGGAGACCGTAAGAATTGCTGGCGCACGTTCACCAACTGTCGAGCTGGTGCGAATCGGCACACTGGCAGAAATTTGGTGAATATAAAGTGAGTCGTTCCCGTCGAGCGTGATTAGATTTATTGTTTCTCCCATTTCTTGATATAGCCGATGCATAAAAGGCAGTGCTGCCCGGCGCAGCGTATTGCGTGAAATCACTTTCACACCCTGTTCCCAAATACGTAAGCTGGGAAAGTAATAACCTTCATCGTCTTGTTTAACGTAGCCTGCCTCGACCAGGGTCGTGAGTGTTCTGTGTACGTTGCTCTTGGGTAGATCAAAGGCGGAGGCTAGGTTGGAAACACCCAGCCTTGTTTCTGATTGATTGAGGTATTCGAGAATCTTAAGGCCTTTTAGTAATGTCGAATCTAGTCGTGAATGCTTGAGAAGCTCTGCCTGCGGAGTGACTGGTTTAATGGTGCCAGTGTTTTTATTTATCGTGTTCGATTTGTTGTTCATCAATCATTAATCCCCGAAGTGGTGAAAAAATATCCAGCAGAGTGTCTAATAATTTTTGTAATGTTGAACATTGTTTCATTTAACAGAACGCTGTTCAAATGTTATAGTCGAAAAATCGACGACAATATGTAAATAATAATAAATCTCTCTTCCGACGAAAAAACCTATAAGTGAGCTCTCATGAAGATTCCAGTATTAATAATGGTCGCCTCATTTATCTTCTGCAGCCTGGTATCTGAATCCGTTACAGCGAAATCAATCAAACTCACCACGGATTCCGGTGTGCTACGAGGCGAGCAAATCAAAATCTCCAATGGCAGCGACAACGCTTCAAGCGCAAATGTGAATGTATTTAAGGGAGTTCCCTTCGCTAAGCCGCCGCTCGGTGACTTACGTTGGATGCCGCCCCAGCCAATAGCGTGGGAGGGGGTTCGCGAGGCAAAGGATTATTCGTTGCCTTGCTTGCAAAGAACGAATGCCGATGGCTCCTATAATGGAGCGGGTGTAGTTGGCCCCAGTGATGAAGACTGTTTGTATTTAAATGTGTGGGCGCCAGTGAAGGCTAAGAATGCACCCATTATGCTATGGATTTTTGGTGGTGGCGGCGTAATGGGGGCGGGCAGTGTGGCGACCTATAACGGTGAAGCCTTCGCACGCGATGGGGTCATCTTGGTGACCATTAATTATCGCTTGGGTGCACTGGGCGGTTTTGCTCATCCGGCGTTAAGTGCAGAAGCAGAAGCTCTTGGCCATCCATTCGGTAATTTCCATTTGCTAGATTCAATGGCGGCATTGCGTTGGATAAAAAATAATGCGGAAGCCTTCGGTGGTGACCCCGAAAATATAACCGTTTTTGGCGAGTCCGCTGGCGCCACAATTACCGCAAACCTTGTAACTTCGCCGATGGCGAAAGGTTTGTTTAATAAAGCCGTCATAGAATCTACCGGCTCACTACCGACTCCAGCGACGACTTTAGAAGCGGCCGAGCAACAGGGTGTGGCGGCGCTAAAAACGTTGGGTTACCCGGAAAATATTAGCGTCGCGGAGATGCGTGCAATCCCCGCCGAAGACATCATTATGAATCGTAGCGCCGGTCGTGGTGTGCGAACTATTCTTGATGGCAAAGTGAAAACTCAATCCATTCTTGATAGTTTTGCCGCAGGCAATGAAATAGACGTCCCCATGATTATCGGCACAAACAGTGATGAAGACCGTTTACGTGGTACCCAACTCGTCGCAACTCACGCCCAAAATGGCGCACCGGTTTGGCAATACTTTTTTGATTATGTACCTGAGTGGCGTCGCCAAGAACAACCCAACGGCGCACCACATGCGGCAGAAATTCCGTATGTGTTTGATACCGTAAAAGCTGATCGTCGTGTCGGAGAACAAATGACAGAAACCGAAGAAGCCGTTGCGGCACGAATTCATTCCTGTTGGGTGGCTTTTGCGAAAGCGCCCCTATCGAGTAAAACGATTGAGTGTGCGGACGGTTTTCGCTGGCCAGCAAGAACAGATGAAAATCATCAACGTATTGCAATTTTTCAAATGTTTCCGTCCCTTGGTTATGCAAAAAACTTACGTTCACCACCCAACGGCGCAGAGCCAGGCCCAACGAGTCGACCTTAAAAAATCTAATTTAATAATTGCCCAAATAAAGTCGTGTTGCTTTTAAAAAAATAATGGAGAAAAAAATGAAACGTAGAATATTTATTGGTGGAGGTTTAGGTCTTACTGCTAGCGGCTTATTAGTGCCGCGCATGGCTTTGGCACAAAACCAACCAGTGGTTGAAACAGCGCAGGGAAAAGTTCGGGGTCTCACCAATACTCGCGGTATTCACGTTTTTAAAGGTATGCGTTACGGCGCAGCTACGGCAGGTGAAAAACGTTTCTTACCGCCGACGGCGCCGCCGAGTTGGGCTGGTGTACAAGATGCGTTTAATTACGGCGATCAATCTCCTCAAGCGCAAACTCGACTCGCCGCCGATGAAGCGATGACCGACGATTGTTTGCGTATTAATGTTTGGACGCCGGGCATCGATAACGCAAAACGTCCGGTTATGTTGTGGTTTCACGGGGGCGGTTTTGAAGCAGGGAATGGTTCAGAAGCTCTCTATGAGGGAACTAATATTGCGCATCGGGGTGATGTTGTCGTTGCCACAATTAATCATCGACTTAATGTGTTTGGACACTGTTATCTTGGTGGCGTCTTGGGTGAAGACTTTCAACAATCTGGCAATGCGGGATTCTTAGATTTAGTGGCTTCGATGAAGTGGGTAAAAGAAAATATCGCGGCCTTTGGTGGTGATCCCGATAACGTGATGATCTACGGTCAAAGCGGTGGTGGTCGTAAAGTAAGTTTGAGTTACGCTTCTCCATTTGCCAAAGGACTATTCCACAAAGGTGTTGTGCAAAGTGGTTCGCATTTAAAAGTGCAGTCAGTCGAGCGGGCCAACGGTCTCACTGAAAATTTATTAAAAGAATTAGGTATTGCAAAAAAAGATGCACGAAAATTACAAACTATCGACATTCCCACGCTGACGAAAGTTCAGCGCAAAGTTATTGCTGCCGCCGGCGCTCGCTTTTCCCCAATGCTCGACGGCACTACCTTTGTTACTCAACCTTGGCTGCCGGATGCGCCAACAATTTCCAGCCATCTTCCGATGATGTTAGGGCATAACCAAACTGAGCTGACTAATCAGATGGGTGGGATTGAAGGCATTTTCGATATGAATGAAGCCCAAGCTAAAGCGCGATTGAAAGGTTTTGTTCTTGATGATGAAGTTGATCAAGCTTACGAAATATTTAAAGCCTCTCGACCGCAAGCGAATCCTTCCGAAGTATTTTTCAAAATTGTTTCCGCCCGTGGTTATGGCCGCGATCAAACTATCATGGCGGAACAGCGCGTGAAGGCGGGCGGCAGTGGCAATACTTACGTGTACAAATTAATGTGGCGGCAACCAGTTGAAGGCGGGCGTAGAGTATCGCAACACTCCTTAGATTTACCTTTTGTGTTTGATAATGTTGCTGCGGGTGCACACATGACCGGGCCGGAAACTGAAGCTACCAAGGCGATGGTAAATAATATGGCAAACGCTTGGATAGCCTTCGCGAAAAAGGGCGATCCCAATAATTCTAGTATCCCCGCGTGGCAGCCTTTCGAGTTAAATAATCGCAATACCATGATGTTTGATGTGCCGAGTTACGCTGAAAATGATCCACAAAAATCTGAGCGAGAATTTATGGTGAATTATCCAAGCCAACAAGATGGTGGCAATGCCTTACATCGCCGAGCAATGGCAAGTTAGTGCTAGCAAAAAACAACTCAATAAAAAATACGAGAAAAAAATGAAAAATAATTATTTATCTAAGCCAGCGTCGGGATGTTTTACTAAAACTATTTTGTCGGTCTTGCTGGCAACGATACCCTTACTGGTTTTACCCGGTCTCGCCCAGGCCCAGCAGTCGGCTTCGGGACCTCGTCCAGCAGCGGCGACAACGAGACCAGCACCGAAGTTAGTCACTGACCGGCATTCTGCAGCGCGCGCCGCAGGTTATCGTGCCTTACATCTTTGTACCGGTACTTTTACCTCGGGTTTGTCCGAAGAAATGGTGAATAAAACCATGAGCGGTCGAGCTTCATCGGGAATGGAAACCATCATTGATCAAGAAAATAAATTCGTCAGTGTAAAGTTTGCCGATGATATGGAGCCTCGTATCGCGGCTTGGCGTCCGGCTTTGGGTTGTACGCAGTTGCCGATCGGGGCAACGACCGCAATGATTGAACATTTACCACGTATGCCAAAGTCAGTAAAAATTCCGAACTATGATGACAAACCTTGGCCGATGGGTGACGCAAATGCTGCTGCTTCATTGAATGCCGAAAAAACGGAAGCGATATCTGAAATTTTTAATGAAGCATTTAAAGATCAAGCGGGAGCATACCAAGGTAATACGTGGGGCGTTGCTGTTATCAAAGATGGAAAAATTATTGCTGAACGTTACGCCGATGGTTGGGGTATGCATACATCGTCGCGTACAAATTCAATGTGCAAAAGTATCAGCGTGTCCTTGGTCGGTGTTGGTGTAAAAAAAGGCTTGTTAGATGTAGATAAAAAAGCACCGTTAAAAGCGTGGCAACGAAGCAGTGATCCTCGTGGCGAAATTACCTTGAATAATATGCTGCAAATGGCGAGTGGACTTTATACTGAGGCAGGTCGTAATCCCCAGGGTGAAATTTACGGCTCCGGTGCACCTACCTCAGAAGTATCGATGCCAAATGTTATCACGTCTCGACCGGGCGAACGTTTCGTGTATGCCGGCTCCGATACAATTTTGTCAACTCGGGTTTTACGCGAAGCAGTTGATAACGATAAAAAATGGGTGAGCTACCCACACGAAAATTTTCTTTGGAAAGTGGGTATGACCCGAACGGTGTTAGAAACCGATTGGCTTGGAGACTTTATTACTTCTGGACAATGTTGGAGTACCGTACGGGATTTTGGTCGTTTCGGTATGTTGTATTTGAATGATGGTGTGTGGGACGGCGAACAAATTCTTCCCGAAGGTTGGTCTGATTATGTTTCTACACTTGCCGCTGCGCAGCCTGGTTCTTATGGTTCTCCGGGTCGCCCAGGCTATGGCGCACAGTTTTGGATTTATGACGGTTTAGAAGGCTTGCCGGAAAAAGCTTACAGTCCTGGCGGCGCCTTGGGTCAATACGCAATGATTATTCCCGAAGAAAACTTAGTCATCGTACGACGCGGTTTAGATATCGGAGGAGGTTTTAATATCGCAAAGTTTTCTGGCGATATTTATAAGGTGATCGCGGAATAATTTTTCGGATCAATGGTTTAAATCCAAGAAGGCTAATCATGCTAAATCGACGAAATTTTTTAGCGGGTACTTCCGCTGTTGGTATCGCCACGATAACAAGTGCGTGTTCGCGTATTGCCGGTGATGCTGGGTTGAGTGGAGACTCAGGTCCTGGTTTAGGCGCTTGGCAGCATATCAATCCCAACGCCGTAGGTTTGTCATCCAACGCGCTGGAATCTGCGGCGACTCAATTGGCTTCGCGAGGCGAGCGACAAGGGCTCGTTGTGATTCGCCATGGCAAGCTTGCCTTCGAAAAATATTGGGCAAACGAATATCACCAGGCGGTACCTGAATGGAAAAACGTTTCGTTTTCTTCAGGGAAATCCTGGGGCTCTACGATGGTAGGCCGCGCCGTTACGCAAGGGAAATTGTCCGTCGATGACCTAGCGAGTCAATACCATCCTGCTGAGATCTCGGGTTTAAAACCTGAAACAACCATTAAGCATTTATTGACGATGAGTTCCGGCGGCACTATGAACATGAAACCGAGTTCTGTGCGACCAAAAAAATTAGCCGATAAATCGCCACCAGGGCCGGGAGCTGAATACGAATGGTATGACGAAGCCGAAAAAGGCACGCCGCCTGGTTACGGTATTAGCATTCAACCCGGCGAACAATATTTTTACGACGGCGCTCCCGCAGATCATCTTGCGGATATTGTTGCGGCGGCAGTGGGTAAATCCAGTCACCGTTATATGTTAGAAGATGTTGTCGCACCTCTCGGTTGTGAAAACTTTAGCTATCAGGTAGAGGGCGTCGACAAAAAAGATAATGTGCGTATTGGCGGCTCGGTATTAATGTCTTGTCGCGACTTAGCAAGACTCGGTCAGTTATATTTGAATGGTGGTCGTTGGGCGGGCCAACAACTTGTCAGCGAAAGCTATATTCGTGATGCGATAAGCTCTTCAGATCTCAACGCCGGTTATGGTTACTTATGGTGGCTAAATTATGCGGGTCGAGTGAAAGCCGCCCCTAAAAATATGTATTTTGCCGCTGGTGCCCGTGGGCAATTTTGTTTTACTTTGCCGGATCAAGATATGGTAATCGCAACTATGGGTTTCGGAAGTGAGGCCTTGTCCGCGGATCAAGCATGGGAAACTCTGCGAAATATATTGCCTGAGTCTTAAATTATCACTGGTAAATTAACTCTGTTTTATTCCACCCCCGTTTAGGCCACCCTTCGTTGAGACGGATTCTTGTGAGTGATGCATTGGCGGAGTGACCGACACATATAGTAAAAATGTAAAAAAATTTAAAAGCTTAATAGCTTGCAGTATTTGACAAAGCTAATTGGCTGCGTGATCAATATTTACGATTGATTAAAACCGTAATAAAAAATTTGAAAATTAAGGCAGTATGAATGACAAATAGGTTAGAGGCGGCATTGAGTGCTGTTCAGGAAAATCCACAGATAAGCGACAAACAATTAACGGGACCTTCTCCAACGTTGGCCTTGTCTCGCTATATTGCAACGAGTCAGTCCAGCGATATACCGGCTGACATTTTGGAGTTAGGTAAAAGACATATTCTAGATACTTTAGCGTCATTACTTGTTAGCGCGAAACTTAAACCCGCGAAACTTGCGCAAGATTTTGCACTCATTCATGGTGGTTCAGCGAGCGACGCCACTATTCTCACCACCAATAAAAAAACCACAATACTTGACGCGGTGTTTGCCAACGCAATGACGGCGCATGCGGCGGAAATAAATGATTTTTGCCCCTCGGCGTTTGTCCAACCTGGCCCACCAATTCTCTCCACGCTTTTATCGATCGGTGAAACCATTCATTGTAGTGGTGATGCTTTGTTGCGTGCACTAGTCACGGGCTATGAGGTGGCGTGCCGGTTTCCTAAAGCCTTAGGCATAGCAAATTTGCGAGATGGTGGTCTAAGTAATCATGGGTTTGCTCCTGTTTTTGGTGGCGCGGCAGCCGCGTCTTCAATTCTCGCTATTCCAGAAAATAAAATTTCCGATGTGCTTGCCTATTGTGTGCAACAAGCATCAGGTTCTTACAATTGGATGCGCGACGAGGAGCATATTGAAAAAGCCTTTGTGTTTGCAGGAATGCCCGCTCGTAACGGCGCCGCTGCTGCGCTGTTAGTTCACAACGGCTTTACTGGAACCGGCGATCCCTTGCAAGGTTCGCCCGGTTGGTTGCAGAGTATTTTATTTGTTGGTCCTGAATCTGATATGGATCGGAATAAATTAATCGATGGTCTCGGCGTGGATTTTCAAATGCCCTTGGTAGCCTATAAGCGCTATCCAGTGGGCGGACCTACGCAACCGAGCGTTGAAGCTATGTTGCATCTGGTTAAGCAAGTTGATCCCGAAAAAGTAGTAAAGATAGAAATTAAAATGCCAGGTAAGCCGGAAATCTTCGCGAACGCAAAAATGCCTGCGTTGAATTTACCTTATCTTTGTTCCGTTATTTTAGAGGATGGAAAGCTAGATTTTCACGCGGCTCAATCTCATGAGCGTTTTCATTCAGATTCTATTAGACAAAAAATGTCGCGAGTTTCCGTTTTGTATGACGGCAGTATGGAGCGCGAGCCTCGGACGGAGCCGGCGAAGGTAAGCATGACACTTAAGGATGGCAGCACTAAAGAACATTTTGTCGAGCATGTTTTGGGCTATCCAACTCGACCTATGTCGCGTGAAGATGTCGAACAAAAAGCGTTGGAGTTAATCGTTCCGGTTATTGGTGAGCAGCGCGCGAAAAATTTAGTAGAGACCATCTGGAATATTGAAACGATGACGGATATTGCGGATCTCGTACCCATGCTAGAAATTTCATGAGTGGAGTTTTTAGTTATCAAAAAAACTATTAATAATTTAAATAATGTAGGTGTTCCCTTTGAAAAAGATAAATCATAAATTTCTCTTCCTTACCGTTTTAGCGTGTAGTTTACATTTTTCTTCTGCTCTCTATGCGGCTGAGCCTTATTACGCAGACAAGCGTATTGAAGTAATTATTCCCACGTCGCCTGGGGGCGGTACCGATTTGTTTGCTAGGCTTTTGGCGGATGGCTTTAATGAATTTATCGATGGCGATCCAAAAATTATTCCTCGCCAAATGACCGGCGGTGGCGGGATGCTCGCGGGGAATTGGGTGGTGGAACAAGCACCGAAAGATGGCACAATTTTACTGGCTGGTACTGGGCAAGGTGCTTTGCGTCAATTGCTTCGGCAAAAAGATATGCGCACCAAGCTTGATGACTTCGAAGTGATTGCCGCTATTCCGGTAACGCGCAATGTATTTGTTGCGGCGAATAAAGGTGTAGAAAGCCGAGAGCAGCTTAAAAATTTGCAAGGCGGTGAGGGGCTTTATACGGCACTTGTTGATCCAATTGCAGGTATTTCTTTCATGCTACAAGCTGGTCTCACCGACATGAAATTAAAAGTAATAAAAGGTTTTGAAGGTGGCAAAGACCGAGATTTGGCAATGTTACGTGGCGAAATCGATATCATTCAGCAAATTTCACTGCAGTATGATTCCACGTCAAAATTATTTTTGCGGCGTGGTGCGATCCATTTATGGAATGATGGTTTACTCAACCGTGACGGAAAAATCATCGGCGACAAAGCCTTTCCAGATATTCCTTCATTCCCCGAGGCCTATGAACAAGCGTTTGGTGAGTTGCCCAGTGGTGAGCTCTATGAAGCTTATAAAGCGGTAATTCCTTTGGTGGGGAATACGGGTAAAACAATTCTTGTTTCAAAAGATGCACCCGAAGAAGCAAAAGCCGCACTGCGTGCAGCAGCAGCAAAAATGGCGGAGGATCCAAAATTTTCTAAGCGTGTTGAAGAGCAGAGCGGCGGTTACGGCGTTCTTTACGGTGAGGAATTAGACAAGGCTTTGTCAAAAGCGCGCGATATGAGCCCAGAATTGATTACCTTTCTGCAAAATTACATAAGTGCTCGTTATGAGATTGAATTCGAAAAAGTTCAGTAATAACAATCCACCAATAAAAACGCAGTAATAATAATTTAGCAATAAAAATAAAGTTGATCGGCAAGGCAGCTTGTCGCGACGTAATCGTTAATAAAAGAAAAAAGTTTATGTTTGATTCTGCCATCCAGGCTCTACAAATTCTTACTCAACCCGACCATTTTCTATTTCTTTTCCTTGGCGTGGTGGTTGGTTTGTTTATCGGAATTTTACCCGGACTTGGCGGCATGGTAGGTATGGCTCTATTGATGCCACTTACTTATGGCATGGATCCCGTTTCAGGTGTGGCCATGCTTATTGGTTTGGGTTCGGTTATTACGACCTCGGATACGTTTCCCTCCGTCCTTATGGGGATTCCTGGTTCTTCTGGTTCGCAAGCGACAATCATGGACGGTTACCCACTTGCCCAAAAAGGAGAGGGTGCTCGCGCACTGAGCGCAGCGTTTATTTGCTCCCTTGTCGGCGGAATAATTGGCGCACTCATGTTGTCGGCGATTTTACCTTTTGCTGTGCCAATTGTATTAGCGCTCGGAACGCCAGAGTTGTTAATGATCACACTCTTGGGCTTGGGTATGGTTGCCGTATTGAGTGGCCGCAACCCGGTCTTAGGTTTGTTGGCGACAACAATGGGTTTGATTTTAGGTTCTTTTGGTACCGCACCAACGTCTGCGGTTTATCGTTTTACTCTCGACACAGACTATCTGCTTGATGGTGTAAAGCTCACTAGCTTAGCGATTGGGTTGTTTGCGATTCCTGAATTTATTGCCTTGCTTTCTAAAGGTGGTGCGATCACCGATAAGAAAACTGATTTGGGTGCGGGTTGGATGCAAGGCCTTCGCGATGTAATGAAAAATAAATTACTCGTCGTGCGTCATGCTTTAATCGGCGCCGGTATTGGTTTTATTCCGGGCTTGGGAAATGCAATTATTGATTGGATTAATTACGGCGTAGTGATTCGCTTTGCCAAAGATAAAAGCCAATTTGGTAAGGGCGACATTCGTGGCGTAATTGCGCCGGAAAGCGCAAACAATGCCAAAGAAGGTGGGGCATTGATCCCCACCATTTTATTTGGCATTCCGGGTAGTGGCAGTATGGCGTTGTTATTGGCGGCGTTGGTTATTATGGGCGTTGAGCCAGGCCCGGATTTAATTCTCACTGAAGCGGAGTTAGTTTTCGTTATTGTTTGGAGTATCGCAATAGCCAATGTCTTGGGTGCCGCAATTGCATTTATTTTGAGTGGCCCGATTTCCAAACTTGCGGTTATTCCTTTTTATAAAATTATGCCTTTTATTTTGTTGCTAATTTCTGTAGGTGCTTATCAGGCAACAAGCCATATTGGCGATTTGTTTTCATTGCTGGTGTTTGGTGTGATTGGTTGCATCATGCGGCAAACTGGAATTCCCCGTGCACCGATGTTAATCGGCTTCGTGTTGTCGACGCCGGTAGAGCGCTACTTATGGCAAGTCACTAGTCGATACGAGATGGAGTGGTTGACGCGACCGGGTGTATTGATAATAGGCGCTCTTATGGTTTTCATTATCGGCTTTAGTTTGTTTAGTTCTGGTCGAAAAACTAAAAGCGTGGGTGAACAAGAATGAGTGCGAAGCTATCTATGAAGGCAAAAGTGAAAAGTGAAGTCGCACCTTGGGATAAGCGATTATTGTTGTTCTTCGTCGCTGCTTTATTCGTTTTATTTCTAGTCCTTAATCGCGAAGCGAATACCTTTTTACCTGATGCTCGACTGTATCCTTATGTCACGACGATCATGGGTGTTTTTTTAGTCGCCTTGTCCGTTGTTCGAATAATAATGGGAAGGGAACCTAACTTGGACGCGCAGAGCGGTAAAAATCAGGAAGAAACGGAAGAACAAACGCGCAATGCTTACCGAAAAATAGTTGCCTATATGGCGGTTTTTTGTTGTTTTTATTTTTCTATTTGGATTGTTGGGTTCAGGATTTCGGCCGTCGTTTTTGTATTTAGTTTTATCCGCTATTTTGGCCATTCTTATCTTCGATCAACGATATACGCACTTATGGGGCTCGTGATGGTAGAAGCATTAAGTCGTCTGTTGAGTTTAGAATTACCGCCGGGTTTCTGGCATTTACTGTTTGCCGATTAGCTTTTCTGTCTAAGGCTTTGCGCCGTTCTCTATCCATTCGAAAATCGCTTCTATTTCTTTTGCTTCCAAAGGAATGTTTTGCGGCATAAAGCCTGAAGCGACTGCTCCATACAAGGGGCTGTCGGCGGCATTACCGGGTGTAATTAATTTCATGATGTTTTCGTAAGAATCTAGATGCGTGCTCTGCCCATCATGACAAACGCGACACTGTTTTTGAAAAATATTCTCGTTAATCCACTGCCAGTTCGGTTTGGCTTGGAGAGAATTAAGTGCGCCCTCATCAAGCCAGGTATTAACATTGGCTAATAATAGGGCGGGTATTTCAATTGCTGGATGGCTAGCACGATTACTATTAATGATTCGCTGAAGCTCGTCGTCTAAATAATTCGATAAAGCGTCATAGTTTTCGTTGCTGCTAAAATCTAAGGCGATAATTCCTGGGTTTTTGTTTTCAGCATGACAGTCCGCGCAATAGTTACGAATAACGTTTTGGTTGATCCACTGCCAATCACGATCTAACACAGCATTATTACTGGCGCCATGGTAAATCCAAAAGTAAAGAATATCTTTCTCTTCTGAACTTAACTTGGGTCTATCGCCTTCAGGCATTAAGTCGACATTGGCGAAAGTAAATAATGCGCTTTTAATTGGATGGCCGGGAACGACGAGGCGCAACACTTCGTCATAGCTCGTTAGTTTGTAACCCCCCTCCAAGCGGCCAGAGGCAAGTTCGTCGTTGTGGCATAAAACGCAATGTGTATCCAGGATTTTTTTAACACTCGACCAGCTATAGTCAGGTGAATCTTGCTGAGCAATGGCGATAGTTGTGAATAAATTCAGCGAGACAGTCAAAAGAAACAAATATACAGCTGAGAAGATTGATTTCGGCATAGAGTTCCGGGCTTGGTGCAAGAGTTAGCTGTGGTAAAAGATAGATGCTGAGTTTAATATACTCAACGCAATGACGACCAGTTCGTGTTTTGTTTTTGATAACGCCAATGAGAAAGTTAAGCTGGCTTATTGTTTATTATTCAGTGTAGTGATTGTCGCAATAAGGACTCTAATTATAGAGAATTGAAAAGTAAATTTAGTCGGTTAATTTTTTGTGCCTACAATTAATTCGTTTTCAAATTGCTGTATCTCAAAATAAAGTTAAACATACATTATATTCCGATCAAATCTTTCGACTAATAATATAAAGAGGGAAAGCCAATGTGGATCAGAAAATGGGAAAAAGATGAAAAAGACGGCATTGAGTCGCCTATCCCCACGCAGTTAGTGTCCAACGAAGAGTTTATTCCGCCACCTCAAACTAAACAACAAAAACAGTGGCAAGATCAAATCGATGCAATGATTGCGGAGAATGCAAAAAAACTTAACATGTCGAAACGTAGTTTTTTGCGCTCATCGATGGGTTTGGCAACGGCCTTTGCCGCTTACAATACAGTTTTTGGTAATACTTGGGATGTTCATGCCGATGAGCTAACCGATGCGGCTGCCATTGAAGAAAAATTTCCTAAAGGGGAATATTTTGTTTTTGATGTGCAAGCGCACTTTACCCAAGGCTATGCTTTGAATTTCCGCAATAATGAAGCAATGAAAAATATGGGCTTCAATCTTGATAATTCTGCAGAGGCTTATTCATTTAATAATTTTATTAAAGAAATGTATTTGGATAGCGAAACTAGCATGCTGGTTATCTCTGGAGTGCCCGGAAAAGAAATTAATAAGGGTGAAGATGGAAAAGTTCTTGAGGGCAGAGATCGTTCGCGGGGTTTGCTACCTAGCTGGTTGATGTCGGAGAGCCGCGACAAAATCAATAATGGTGCGGGTTCGGTTCGCGCTTTATGCCAAGGTAATTGCGCACCGAATCATTATTGGGATGCGAAAAATCGCCGTATCAATGAGGAGCAACTGTTCGAGCAGATGGATCGTGAGGTAAACATATACGGTATTAATTCTTGGAAGTGGTACTGCCATACCGATCCAGGACGCTCTGGGAACGGCTTTCAAATGGATGACGAAGGTATGACCTACACGTTTTACGATAAAGCCCGTGAGCTTGGAATGAAAACCTTTAGCGTACACAAGGGCTATTCCGCGCAGTCTCGCACTTTAGGCCATTTAGCCCACCCCAAAGATGTTGAGAAAGCGGCCTTGGATAATCCCGATCTCACTTTCATTATTTATCATTCCGCGATCAAAGATACGCCCACTGAAGAGCTTGCAAATAATCCAGAATTTTTTAATCGCGCCACTGGAGATTTCCCTTGGCACAGCGACCTAATTGCATTGAAGGAGCGCCACCCCGACGGACTGAAAAATGTCAACGTAGAAATTGGATCAGCGTTCGGCACGACGGCGATTGTTAGCCCTGAAATGTGTATGCATTTGATTGGTAAAAACATTAAGGCCTATGGTGTTGATCATGTCATCTGGGGGACGGATTGTTTATGGTGGGGTTCACCACAATGGGTTATTGATGCCATGAAACGTTTCCAAATTTCGGATGAATTGTGTGAGAAATTTGGCTACAGCAAATTAACAAAACAAGATAAGGCTAAAATCTTCGGTCTAAATGCCGCGAGAATTTATGATATTGATGTCGATGCCCAATTAAAAGCGATTCCCAATGATATGCTAGCGCAAGCGAAAACACGCTATCTGGCGGCGGGTGGTCAAACCGAAAATAAAGTTCACGGTTGGGTGCGAGCATGATGTCTATGGTAAATAACTCTGCTGTGGGTGATCCCGCTAAGTTTGAATCCTCGTCGTCGACACCCACTGACGAAACTGATTTGGCCTTGCGTTTTTATGTGTCCGAGCTGAGCGATGACAAAGTTACTCAATATCGACAAGCCTGGTCTCAACAAGAACTGATGGATTGGTGTGGGGATTTTCGTTCGGATGGTGCACTGATGCTCGTGTGTTGTGAGCGAGACGTAGAGGTAGAAGACTTTCGCGAAGTGTTGGAAGAATATATCGCCTATCGCGGTTTACCACTCCGATAAAATCAAGACGACATGTTTTTCTGGTTAATAATGAATAAAAATACTCGATAAATGTAAGCTGCGTCTCTATATAGAGACGCAGTTTTAATTAAGGGGCATTTTTTTAATTCTTCGATGGGATTTTATTTTTTTAATTTTTGATATTTAATCTTCTTGTTCAATGCTACTGAGTAGCTTCAATAACAGCCGACTCAACGAGTCGATAAGCCGCACGCGTATGAAAGCGTCGTTGTGGACCGGGGATACTACTCGAAGTAACAACAACGACAATATTTTCTTCCGGTACTAATAGAATAAATTGCCCTCCATAACCCCAAGCGTAGGGCGTTTCGAAGCCCGCCGTATCGCGTATCCACCACCCGTAACCGTAATGCCGGCCCTGTCCGCGGGGTGACGCAACTCGTTGTTTAAGTGATTCACTAATCCATTCTGATGAAATAACTTGTTTGTTTTTATATCGACCTTGGTTTAAATAGAGTTCACCAAAAGCCAGCATTTGTCGCGGTGTTAATTCCATATCATTACCGCCAAAATAATTCCCCTGCGGATCTTTTGGCCATGCTCCAAGATACGTTTCCATTGGTGAGAACAAATATTTCCGTGCAAAATCCAGCGCGTTCAGCTCGCTAGAGCGAGCGACAGCTGTCGCCAATAGATGAGTGTTGCCGGTGCTATAAATCATTAAACCATCGGGTTCGTCATAAAACGGTTGCTCAAGGGCAAAGCGAATCCAGTCTTGGCTCAACACCCAAGCACCGTAATTTCGATTGCTCGTAGATTCCAAACCCGATTGCATACTTAACAAGTTGCCAACAGTGATCTTGGATTTTTCCGTATTTCCATTGAGTTCCTTGGTGAAAAATGACGAAATATTCTGGTCCACACCGCTCATGAACTCTCGATCAATCGCTATCCCAACAAGGGCAGAGACAACGCTTTTTGATGCGGATTTTATATTGGCAATATCCGTTGCTTTCTTGCCATTAAAATATTTCTCTAAGACTATTTCTCCATCTCGACTCACCAATAAACTATACAATCGCGGCAAGCTATTTGCTGAATTCAAAGTGTTTTGCCAACGTTTGGATGTTTCCTGGCTATGGGCAATAGGCAGATACGCCAAAAAAAGGAAAATGTAAAACGCGATGCTTTTGTTTGATTTAGATAAGCTATTCAGTTTCATATCGTCTCGAAATGCATGTTTTCGGAATAGTCATAGAAAGGTATGTTGATAACCAAAAAAAGACTGATTGTAAAGTGGCTGTACATCTTAGCCTTGGCTTGTACGTTTCTGTCAGTTTAATGAGTCTTCATTAGAATCGTGAAGGGCTTCTAACGCGACCCGGAGATGTGACCCTCCGGGTGGTTATTTTTATTGTCTTCTAAACGCATTGTTATCGTCGTTAGTTGCGAGTAATGACGAGACCCTTGGAATTTATTCTTTCCCTAATTTGGTTGCGACAAATACGGCAACATCTCTAATTTGTTCTGACGACAGTACTGCGCCAAAGGGTGGCATTTTTTCCTTACCATCAGTTGCTGTTGTTGCAACATAAACTGGCGATGCGACGGCGGTAATGTCCGGTCCGACACCGTGACCACCTTGACCGGTTTCGCCATGACATTGTGAACAGGACTGCTCAAAAACTAATGCCCCGGCTTCTGGATTGGCGTCGTCGAAATTAAAACGCGCTGAGCCTTGGTTCTGGTCGAGTGACTCTAAAGTGCCGTCCAGAGAAAACAGCCAAACATTGTCACCCCCTTTGGAACCCGCAAAAAGATTTCCTGCGGCGTAAACCACAACTTTTTGTTTGCCTTTATGTTCGAAGGTTGTCGCTGTTGCATTGACACCGGCGCCGGTTTGGAATTCCCATAATATTTTGCCATCACGAGAATCTAAGGCTTGTAGTTGGCCTTCGTTGCGACCGACAAAGACTAAATCGCCTGCCGTGTTGATTGATCCACTCCAGCAACTATCCTTCCAGCGCTGACTCCAGACCATTTTATTGGTGCGCATATCAAAGGACGCGAAAATTCCGTTTAAAGGAATTTGCGTACTGCCGAAGCGACCACCCATGTAATGTTTACCTGCCGTCGGTTCTTCTTGTTCGCCGTTGGCGGTAAAAAATCCCATGCGATCATTAGAACAAATATATAAATGACCACGTTCTGGATCGTAAGAGCTCGGTGGCCAATTGGTCCCACCCAAGCCATTAGGTTTTGACACGACTGGATCTTCCCAGAAGGGAGTGAAAATTCTGCCTTCATTAATTAATTCGTAGCCCGCGGGAGCAATGTCGATGTGGTGAGGAATGACGGGGTCGCCAATTGGAAAGGGCTGAGTTGGTGATGTCATTTGTCGAGGTTCTTGGGGAACAGGTTTTTCTTCAATGCCAATTAACGGTTCGCCATTGGTTCGATCAAGAATGTAGGCCCATCCAGTTTTGCTTACTTCCGCTAAGGCCTTACGCATTTCGCCTTTGTACTCTATATCGAAAAGCACGACGGGACTCGGTGAATCAAAATCCCAAAGATCATGGTGTACTTGTTGGAAGTGCCAGCGATATTTTCCAGTTTTTACATCTAAGGCAACAATAGAAGAGGTAAATAAATTATCACCGGGGCGAACAGCTCCCAATAAGTCTGGGCCTGGGTTGCCGGTCGAGAAATAAATTAAACCAAGATCAGGATCGACGGCCGGTGTTTGCCATACTGTGCCGCCACCATGTTTGTAGGCGTCGCTGTCCTGAGGCCAAGTGTCGTGACCGAATTCACCAGGACCTGGAACCGTGTAGAAAGTCCACAGTAATTTTCCGTCGTCAGCGTCATAAGCTTTAACGCGTCCGCGGGTTGCAAATTCAGCACCGGAAAAACCAGTGATTACCATGCCGTCATAATAAAGAGCCGCACTTGTAATGGTGTAACCTTCTTGCCAATTTTCCGCTTGGATAGACCAAACTACGTCACCGGTTTTTTTATCTAGGGCGACTAACTTGCCGTCCAATTGGCCAAGAAATATTTTGTCTTCGCTTAGGCCAACACCACGGCTCGACCAACCGCAGCAGACGGTGTTGATGGCAGAGTCGAGGCCAGACTTATAGACCCACAGTTTTTCTCCAGTCTCCGCGCTTAATGCGAATACATCATCAGCACCGGTGGGAATATAAATTATGCCGTCTTCAACAATGGGTTGAGCTTCGCCGGAATAGGGAGGGCCGACACCAGAGCCATCCAAATGAGTCAGCCATTCACCTTTCAAGTTTTTGACGTTTTCTGTATTGATTTCTGTCAGCGGAGAATAACGCTGGTTATAAATATTACCACCGTTAGTTATCCAGTTTTTTCCCGGTAATTGCACCAAAGGATGAGAAGATAAGACCGAGGTCGTAGTAGTTTCTTGCGGGTCTGATGACTGTGGCGTTTGCTCTTCATCAGTAGCGGAATTGTCGCTGCAAGCGGCCATCAAGATCAGGCTTATGAGTGAAATGGATAATTTTGCTAATCGCATTGCTAGAGTCTCACTTAATTTATCAGCGGCAAGCCGATGTTTTTTTAATTTTTATTTATAGTTTGGTATAAGGTTGAGTTTTATAACTCGTGTTTAAAAGCCACAAAATAGGCGTTTACTCAACTAATGGAGCCGGAAATTTGTGATACAAGAGATTAACAGGTCTTTTGGGAGCGCACAGTTATTTTTTATTAATGGGAAACATCTAAGGAATTGAGTCAGAAGATGTGCTGCTTAAGTGAGGATTTTCGCTTCGATCGTTGAAATTTTCCAGACGGGTTAAAAGACAACGCTTACTAAAATATTCAAGTTGGTAAGCATTGTCGAAAACTGATTTAAATATCCAAATTGCTACTCTAGAAGTTTATTCAATAGTTTTGCCAAGTTGCTTCGCGTCTTCTTCGTATTTTTTATAAGAGTTCTTAACGATTGAGTGATTAAGAATGCATTCAGCAACCAAGTCATTAGTTTCTTCGTCGTAGACTTTCGTTAAGGTCCAGCGAGATTCGACACGGCGGCTTTCGCTTAAGGCCACGATTTCTCTTTCTAGTCGATAAGGATGGTTTACGAATAACGGCCCTTTAATAAGTTTGATTTCTTGATCAGCAAACAATCCCACGGCTGGTCCTTTGATGGGATACTCCGCCGTTCGGGAAGTATATTCAACTAAGACACTAATCATTTCGAAAGGAATAATTGCCCGACCCCAAGGAGAGCTACTGCCACCTTCTTGCGTGTACCAAGGCGTCGTTTCGGTAATTTTTTTCAATTTATCATTCAAACTGAAAGGATAAAGATCTCCCATGTGTTGATCGAAATCCATGATCGCTTTTTCCGGTGTCTTACCCTTCATGCCAACATGACAGTCGGACAAAATCACTAACTGTTCCGAAGGTCTTAAATTAGCTCGTCGACGATCTAATTCACTTTCGCCATGATTCGGGCCGATACCAGCGGTACCTGTTAGAACCGGTGTCCCATCTTTTTTTTCTGCCCAGATTTTACAAATCTGTTTGTTGTCGCTTAGTTCGGCAAATGCTCTTACTTCTTCGCCTTCGACGACCATGTTTTGGTAGTGCGAGCTTATGCAGCCGGTTTCAAACCAGGCATCGCCAAAAATTTTGTGGAGCAAAGGAATAAATAAGCTGAAATGAGTTGGCCCTTCGATCGGTGCTCCGGAAAAACCCAAGTCCTCTGCCATTTTGTCATCGTGAATGGATACATGGCCGTCATAGGTTTGGTCGCCAAGCATTTGTCGCGGATGACGAAAAGGGCCACAAATTGAAAATTCTGTATTTGGGAATACCGTTTCAGAAGACATTAAAAATCAACTCCGTATTTTATTTATATATACTTATTTTTTATCGATCTAATTAAAAGCCATTAAGCGAATTTGTTCAGGCGGTTTTTGATGATGTCGTCCGCCTCATGCATTATTCGATCAATCAATTCTTTAACGGTAGGAATGTCTTCAATTAAACCCGCAACCATTCCGCAACTCCACGCCCCAGCTTCCATATCGCCTTCGCGCATAATTTTTGGATAAACACCGCCAACATATTGCACAATGTCCCCGAACTCGATGTCAGCACCTTTTTCTTTTTCTAAGGCAACTAATTCCTCTACTGCACTATTTGTCATTACGCGTTCGGTGTTTCTGAGATTCCGCATGACTAAACGCGTATCCAGTTCAGATGCTTTTAAAATAGCGTCTTTAACATTTTGATGGACGGGTGCTTCTTGCGTCGCTATGAAGCGCGTTCCCATATTGATGCCATCTGCCCCCAAGGCGAGAGCCGCAACCATTTGTGAAGCGGTGCCCATGCCACCAGAGGCTACAAACGGAATCGTTAATTCAGCAGCGGCGCGAGGCAATAAAATCATGTTGGGAATGTCATCTTCGCCGGGGTGACCACCACATTCGAAACCATCAACGCTTACCGCATCACAACCAATTTTCTCTGCTTTTAGAGAGTGACGAACAGAGGTGCATTTGTGAATGACTTTAATGTCCGCGCCTTTTAATGCATCCATATATGCTTCGGGGCTGCGTCCGGCCGTTTCTACAACTTTAATTCCACCTTCGATAATCGCTTTGATATAGCCGGGGTAGTCAGGTTTTGCCATGCCGGGCAAAAAGGTCAAATTTACACCAAACGGTTTGTCCGTCATCCCCTTACAGCGTTCAATTTCCTGGGCCAGTGCGTCTGGGTTGGGTTGAGTTAGCGCGGTCAAAATACCGAGGCCGCCAGCATTGGCAACGGCCGACGCTAACTCCGCGAGCCCAACGTAGTGCATTCCACCCTGAATAATGGGGTGTTCGATACCGAGTAGTTCTGTAATTCTTGTTTTCATTGCCTTTGTCTCGTCTCGTGGTTGGATATATTCGAGGTCTTAAACCAAGATTTGGTCGGTTGGAGGGGCGAGGATTATATCAGGCATAACGCGTTTTCGAATGTTTTGACTTTCCTATCTTGGCGATTACCGGAAAAATCATTCTAGGCATATATTAGGGCTTGTTGCTTATTGGGAAAGGACCAAGATTGCTAAGCCTCATCTGAATAAGATGTGTGGGTCCGATAACTGGGCACTGCTGTTGGGTAGTGGTGGATGTTGGGCTTTTTAACAAGCACGTTGGTAGGAGATTTGGAGGCCTATGAGGTGCTAACGGGCGTTGGCACCGCACAAACCTGCCTGCTCGTCACTGAACGAGCACTTAGTCGAAATGTTTGTTTAACAGTTCCCGCAATTCGGTAACTTGATCTTCGATAATAATGGAGTAGTGATTGCGTGCTTGTGGGCTTAAAACGCAATCATTGGAATCTATCTGTGATTGTGCCGAGCAAAGTGCATGAAGTTTATCCACAGCGAGAAAAATTTGGTCCTCTAAATTCGCATCATTTTGAATTCCTTTTTCAGCCGCATTGGGTTTACTCGCGTTATCTTTGTCGATGGACTGCAACATAATACAAACTTCCTTCATCTTATAACTTTAATTTTCGTTTTATTGAGATATTAGATCTGAATTATCTAATAGGTTCGAGACGGCGAATATCTTCGAATAAACACAGCTTAAAACTGACTTTTTTGTCAAAAAACGGCACTGATTTTTCAAGAAATAGTCTTGATCTGAGCTTATGGTTCAGTGGTTTTGTGTCAAGCAATAACTTTTTTTTCATTTCATGTGCGCATCTGTTCGGGGGGTGGACGTATCTGTCCTGTGAATTCAAATGCCACTTTAAATCGTTGAGTGCCAATGTTTAGGGGGCCTCAGGCGCCATGACTATTCTCTGGTTTTTCTTGTTCACAAAACCAGGGGTAAATGTTATGGAAACTTTAGGAGTTACAAAAGTCGCAGGTGTTGGTTCTTATCTTCCAGCTCAGTCAGTAAAATCTGATGACTTAATGGCCGAAGTCAATGCGAGGAGGTTTGGTATAGAGGAAAATTATATGTCCAGTCAAATAGGCATAGTTGAGCGTCGAGTTGCAGAAATTGGTTCTAAGCCATCAGATTTAGCAACTTTGGCGTCCGAATCTGCGCTAAACAATTCTGGTGTCAGGGCAGATGAGATAGACTTGCTGATCTTTGCTGGCATCACTCGAGACTACGATGAGCCTTCTACAGCGCACAATGTTCAGAAGAAACTGGGTGCTGTTAATGCTAGTTGTTTTGATGTCTCAAATGCTTGCTTGGGATTTATGACTGCCTTGTCCGTGGCTGATGCATATATAGCTGGTGGGATGGCAGATACGATTCTGGTTTGTACGGGGGAGACCTCGAGTCAAACGATGGAGGAGTTTCTACCCTTACTTAAATACACCAAAGACAAAAATGAATTTAAAGCCAAGCTCGGCGTGTTGACTATCGGTGATGCCGGTGGCGCGATGATCATCCAGCGTGATGATAGCAACGAGCATGGCTGGAATTGGAAAAAAATTCAGTCGCAAGGGGAGCATTCGGAACTGTGTTATTACACCCGAGGCAAGACAGGAGTGGAAGGGCAAATGGTGATGGATCGCATTTGCGCCATCACTATCAAACGCCATATGGAATTGTTTGAATTAACGAAAAAGAATCTACCTTGGTCGGTAGATGAGGTAGATAAAATTTATTGTCACCAGGTAGGCGCGACGCCTCATAAGCAACTTTTATCTCGTACACATTTACCCATTGATAAGGCGCCGACGTCCTATCAATATTTTGGAAATCTGGCGAGTGCAACGATACCTGTGCTGATGCAACTTGATGCACCTAAGAGAAGTGAGAAAATCATGTTTTTTTGTTCTGGGAGTGGGATTTCGGTCTTTCAAGGAGGAATGAAGTTTTGAATGAATTAATACCGTCATATGCAATCTTTAGTATTGCGGCCTTGCTGGCGAAAATTGGCATACTGTCAATTAATTTTGAAACTATTAAAAAAGCCAATTATTGGTTTTTAAGTTTTTTCGTTGGCTTGTTTGGCATCAATCTAATTGAATTGGTCGGGTTTTATTACCCAAGTGCAGACCAGCTCGCTCTTTTCCTTATTACTCTTTATTACCTTTTTGTCATGCTAATGGCGATGACTTTGTTAGGGATATCTGCGCAAATTGCCGGCAGGTTGAGTAAGAATGTTACGAGAGTGATTCAAGCATTATTGGCGCTAAGTTGTTTGGTGTTGGTTATCCCCGGCGCAGCATTGGCCGGGGTACAAAGTATTGGCTATACCTATACCAGAATTGCTGGGCCATTGTATTGGGTAGTGCAAATTTTACTTGTCGGTGCCTTATTGGCCAGCGTTAGCTTGTTAGCCGTGACCGCTAAATACGGTAAGGATTTGCTTTCGAAAAGAAAAGCAAAAGCGTTATTGGTCGCGATTATTCCCATTGTGGTGGTTTCAGTGGGCGTCGTTATTCTGATGCAATTTGGCTTGCAGGTTACCGGTTCTGTTGTTGGATCGTTTGCGATTTTGTTTTTCCTAATCGTTTTCGTCATTATCGAAAATGAACAAAAGTTATTTGGGTTTTTGTCTTTTGTTCCTGCGACTGCGGAATTTAAGTTAGCCACTGAAGCGCGTTCAGCTCTGAGTAGGGTAGGGTCCGCTGATCTACAGTCCGTTGTCACTTATTTTGAGAAGGCGATCATTAATGATGCCTTAGATAAATGCGAGGGGAATAAAACCTCGGCCGCCGATATGTTAGGTATTTCCAGAACGACATTGAGACGGAAGTTGGAGGCTGCGGCGTGATTGCTTCTGTTCTGAATGGTCTTTATTGAGTGGTTTCAAATAAATTTTCTCGCAGCATAAAATATGCATGCGAGAAAATTTTATTCTAATAAAAATATTATTTCTACTTCATTAATTGTCGTAAACACTCTTCATACACTTGAGATAGTTTATCTAAATCCTCTACCTTCACGCACTCATCGATTTTGTGAATACTTTCATTGATCGGTCCAAACTCAACAACCTGGGTTCCGTAGGTCGCAATAAATCGCCCATCCGATGTGCCGCCAGTGGTTGAAAGTTCCGGCTCGTTTTTTGTGACGGAGCTTATCGCTGTTGAAACGGCATTTACTAATGTTCCTTTTTCAGTAATAAAGGGCTCGCCGCTGAGTTGCCAGTCAATTGTAAAGTCGAGATGATGTTCTTCCAGAATTGTTTGAGTTTTTTGAATTATTTTTTCTTGAGTGAGCTCGGTCGAAAAACGAAAGTTACCTACGATTTTCACCTCTCCCGGAATGACATTAGTCGCACCGGTGCCCCCATTGATATTTGATATTTGAAAACTGGTGGCAGGAAAATATTCATTCCCTTTGTCCCACTCTACATTGGTGAGTTCGGTCAACGCAGGTGCCATGGTATGAATTGGGTTTTCGGCTAGGTGAGGGTAGGCGATATGGCCCTGTATGCCTTTAACTGTCAATTCAAAATTTAAAGAACCGCGGCGACCATTTTTAATCATGTCACCAAATTGTTTCGAGCTTGTTGGTTCGCCAATAAGACACCAATCGACGTGAGTGTTATTTGACTCTAGCCACTCCATGACTTTGACTGTGCCATTTTTTGCGGGACCTTCTTCATCACTAGTAAGAAGAAAACCAATGCGGCCCTTGTGCTTAGGGTTTTGTCCAATAAAATTTTCACAAGCAGTGACCATTGCCGCGAGACTACCTTTCATGTCTGCTGCGCCACGACCGGTAAGTATGCCGTCTTTAATCGTCGGTTCGAAAGGCGGTGACGTCCAAGACTCTTGTGGTCCGGTTGGTACGACGTCGGTATGTCCAGCGAATACAAACAAAGGACCCGAATCTCCCTTTATTGCCCACAAATTTGCAACGTCTTCAAAAGGTAAGGGCTGACAAGTAAAACCTATTTTCTTTAGTCGCTCGGAAATGACTTCCAAGCAGCCGGCGTCTTCGGGGGTAACAGATTGGCGGCTTATCAGCTCGCAGGCTAACGAAACTGTCGGTGATTTACTTGTCATAACCATTTACTTTTGCGTTTATGTTTGAGTTCGGAAATTGAAACAATTTGCTTACGTTTAATTGTTTTTATGAAGTTCTTCATTTAATTCAAATGCGGTTTTATTTGTTTTACATTCTACTGCACCTGATTGTGAGTTCCGCCAAAATAACAAATCTGATTGTCCCGCTAAATCGCGTGCTTTTGCATAGCTGGCGACTTTGCCTTCTGCGTCAAGCATCGCCACTTTCGTTCCTGCAGTGATATATAACCCGGCTTCGACGATGCAGCGATCACCTAAGGGGATACCGATTCCGGCATTAGCGCCGACTAAACATTCTTTGCCCAGACCATTGACGAGTTTGCCACCACCGGACAAGGTTCCCATTGTTGAACTGCTGCCACCTAAATCGGAACCAGAACCAATCATCACGCCCGCGGAAATTCGACCTTCTATCATACCTGGGCCTTCAGTGCCGGCATTAAAATTTACAAAACCTTCGTGCATGATTGTTGTTCCCTCACCTAAGTGAGCGCCAAGGCGCACGCGGGCGGTATGCGCAATTCTCACGCCCGTTGGTACAACATAATTACTCATCTTGGGAAATTTATCGACGCAAGCCACTTCTAGCACTTCGTTATTTAGGCGCGCTTGCAGTTGTCGTTGAGGTAATTCGCTTACGTCAATGGCACCTTGGTTGGTCCAGGCTACATTGGGCAACACGCCGAACAAACCGGTAAGGTCAGTTTCGTGCGGTTTTACTAAGCGATGGGAAAGTAAGTGAAGTTTTAAATAACCTTCTGGGACACTGCTTGGCGCAGTATCAGTTTCCAGTAAGGTGGCGACAACCGGACGCGAGCTGGATGCACATAACGATGCAAGTTCCGCTAATTCAGGCTGATTATTTTTTTCGCATGCAGTTTTTAACGATTGCAATTGTTCTGCACTTGGAATGATTGCTTGATTACCCGACTGGAACCCAAAGACGCTTGCTAATAAATCACATAATTCTGGGGAAGGGTTGAGAAGAGGTTGAGGGTAAAAAACTTCTAACCAATTGCCGGTCGAATTCTGAGTGCCGATCCCTAATCCAAAACTGTAAAGCTGAGCCATGATGTGTTCCTATGCTTGAAGGTCAAAAAAAATAAAATGTAAAAGGGCTAAGGTGTAGATAATTATATTTGTGAGGCGGAGCTACGAAAAAAGTGCGAGGTACTCTTTTTCTTTAAAGCCAACCAAGGTGTCTTTTGGGGTCTCTATTAAGGGACGTTTTATAAGCGTCGGATTTTCTAGAATAAGCTCAATAGCGGATTTTTCGTCGAGCATATTTTGTTGTTTGCTACTCAGATTCTTCCACGTGGTGCTTCGTTTGTTAATGAGTTTCTCCAAACCGATTGCTGCTATCCAGGTTTTCACTTGGCTTTTTGCTAAGCCGTCGGCGCGAAAATCGTGGAATTTATAGGGTATTTCTTTCGAATTCAGCCAATTGCGCGCTTTCTTAACGGTGTCGCAATTGGGAATGCCGTACAGTGTGGTCATCGCTGTAGCCTTAATTTTGAAAGCTGGCAAGGATAGCAGATTCAGCACAGCAATTTGTAGGGACTAAGGCCAGGAAAGTAAATTAATAGTTGGCTTAGCTTCAAAAATCGTTTGGAACTTATAGCTGTTAAGCGTGGAATTGGGTGATTAGTGAGTATGGTTTGAACGCTAGACAGGTAGACTCTAGCGCCAGTACAATACCTGCTCGTTCTATGCGAACAGTCGGTGGGTGGCGTTATCTAGATCGCCGCTATATTTGAACAATTTCCTAGTTAAGAATTGAGAATTCATTCCACTTATTTAAAGTTGGGGAAGGTGAGCGGAACCTCGGGTTCTCGTGTGGTTCTCCATCATTAACTATTGATGCAGTGCTGACGTGTTTAAGGATCATAGGTAAAAGAGGTAGGGAGCAATGGAAACTTATCGAATTGTTTTTTGGGGGCAGATTTCCGAAGGGCGTAATCGTTCGGAAGTCTTGTCGGCTTTTGCGAAAACGTTCAAAGTGACTGACGCGCAACAGCTGAAGAAGTTATTTTCTGGCCGAGTCACTACATTGAAAAAGAACTTGTCTTCTGAGCATGCTCACCGTTATGTTTCCGTATTGCAAGACATGGGTTGCATTTGCAGATTAGAAAGTGAGTTTAAAGATTATTTCTTTGAAACCGAATTTAAGCAGCGAAATAGCGTAAATTTTCTGCAAAAAGAATTTGATGTTGAAACGCTAAGCCTAACCCCGAAAGAATAAGCAGCTTTAAAATCAAATCTCTACACTCACTCAAGAAGGCATAATCGCGATTATGCCTTTTTAGTAATTTTCGCACGCTTCCTATTTGGATAGCAGGTTCTACAAATTTCGCATACTCTGCCATCACACCCGCGAGCTGAACAAAATTCCCTGCCATAATAAATAAATTGTAAATGCAGCTTGTTCCAACTTTCGACAGGAAATAATCTTTTTAAATCTTTTTCTGTTTGCGCAACATTTTTCCCGTTTGTTAAACCCCAACGCTGCGCTAGTCGATGAATGTGAGTGTCGACCGGAAAGGTGGGTACGCCGAATGCCTGGCTAAGCACAACACTTGCGGTTTTATGGCCAACACCGGGTAACGATTCCAAAGCCGCCATATCGTTTGGCACCTCTCCTTTAAATTCTTTGATTAAGATCTTCGACAAATTAGAAATGGCTTTAGATTTTTGCGGTGATAGTCCGCAAGGACGGATAATCTCCTGAATCTTGGCGACTGGGATTTTAGTCATCGCCAAAGGATTATCCGCGAGTGCAAATAAAGCAGGTGTTATTTGATTGACGCGTTCGTCCGTACATTGGGCCGATAACAAGACCGCAATCAACAATGTATAGGTGTCTTGATGGTTAAGCGGAATTGGCGGTTCGGGGTAGGTGTTTTGAAGCGTTTTTAATACGTAGGCGGCGCGTTCGCTTTTTTTCATTACAGTCGTCGTCATTTGTTGATGAAGCGTAGAATTCTGTTTGCCGCCTCCATACACTCATCATGATTAGCGACGAGTGCTATTCGAACATGATCCTCTCCGGGATTTAACCCTGAAAATTCTCTGGCGATAAACCTACCGGGCAGCACCGTAATGTTTTCTTCGCTATATAAACCTTTTGTAAAACTAAGATCATCTGTCGGCGTTTTTAACCAAACATAAAAACTTGCTTCTGGGATAGTTGCAGGCAGGTGCGGTGCTAAAGCGCCGACGAAAGAAGTAAATTTTTCGCGATACAATTCTCTATTCTTCTGCACATGAATTTCGTCTTGCCAAGCTAAAGTGCTTGCGATCTGTGTAGGCATGCTCATGGCGCAACCGTGATAGGTTCGATACTGCAAAAACTTTTCGAGGATCGCAGCGTCACCAGCGGCAAAGCCTGAGCGTAACCCTGGTAAGTTAGATCGCTTTGACAGGCTATGAAAAACCACACAGCGCTCGTAATTGTCCCTGCCTAGTTTTGAACACACCTCTAGCAAGCCCACCGGTGGTTTTGTTTCATCCCTATATATCTCTGAATAACATTCGTCGCTAGCGATTATAAAATCATATTGATCTGCGAGTTCTATTAACCGTTGCAGTTGTTCTGATTGCATTACTGCGCCGGAGGGGTTGCCAGGAGAGCAGATATAAATGAGTTGGCATTGTTGCCAAATCGAAGGTTCAACACTGTCAAAATCTGGCAAATAATTATTTTCTGCCGTGCAGTTCAAAAAATGCAGGTCAGCGCCCGCTAGATAGGCCGCTCCTTCATATATCTGATAAAAAGGATTCGGAGAAACCACCAAAGGTTTGTTACTTGGGTCGATACAAGCTTGAGCAAAAGCAAACAATGCTTCACGAGTTCCATTAACCGGCAGGATCTGTTGGTCAGGGTTTATCGCGCTCAACGCGAAACGTTTTTCTAGCCAGGCAGCAATGGCTTCTCGAAGTTCGGCCGATCCTTTAGTGCTTGGGTAGGCCGAAATAGTGTCTAAATTATTCCGTAATGACTCCAACACAAACTCGGGAGGGGCGTGTTTAGGTTCGCCTATTGATAAGGAAATATGTTTAGTTTTTTCGTCGGGCTGTCGAGCCGAAGACTTTAGCGCGTTAAGTTTCTCAAAGGGGTATGCTTGAAGGCGAGCTAAGTGAGGATTCATTGATTTAGTCTATTCGGTCGATGTATTTTGGAAATCATCTTTAAATATCAATAGATGGTGAGTTTAAAACCTAAGGCTATTTTTAATATCTTCGACGTGTTCATCTAGTTGCTTGCAAATTTCTTTTTGAAGATTATCACACACGACAGGATCGCTTAGTGGTTCCCCATGTTTGTCGGCAATAAAAAAAACGTCTTCAACTCGTTCGCCTAGTGTGGAAATTTTTGCATTTAGCAATTGGATATCGTTGTCTAAGAAAATTTTACCGATACGTGCAAGTAGGCCCGGTCGGTCAGGGCTAATAACTTCTAACACCGTGTGAACACTAAGAATGTCGTTGCTGATTCGAGTTCTCGTGGGCATGGAAAAATGCTTTAGTTGACGTGGCGTCCGTCGGTTGATCGCAGTGGAATAATCATCGACTAGCGTTAGCTCTTCAAGCAATGCTTGGCGAATGTGTTCGAGTCGCGGTGCGTCATCACCGATTGGAGAACCATTTTGATCAAGAACATAAAAAGTATCGGTGGTGTAACCCGATTTTGAATGATAAATCCGAGCGTCTTGAATGTTTAAGTTGAGTTGATCTAAGCAGGTTGCAACTGCGGCGAATACATTGCGACTTTCCTTCGCACGGACAAAAATTTGCGTTGCTCCTTCGTGAAAATTGTTGATACTTTTGTCTATTAGCACGAGTGGAGAGTCGGAATTATGTTTTGAAACTGCTTCGGTATGCCAAACGATATCGAGGTAACTTTCTCGTATGAAATAGTCTTCACCCATTTCACTCCAGATCGCTCTTGCTTGCTCTTCGCTAAAGCCCCTTCGTGATAATTTGTGGAGTGCAGCAGCTTGGGTTTCTTCTATGAGGTCTTGTTTGTCAACGGTATTTTCAAGGCCGCGACGTAATGCACGTTTGGTTTCCAAATAAAGTTGGCGAAGAAGGCTGGCGCGCCAGCTGTTCCATATGTCGGGGTTGGTTGCATTCATGTCAGCGACAGTTAATGCATATAAATAATCCAGATGCATTTGATCGCCGATTTCAAGGGCGAAGTTATGAATAACTTCGGGATCGGAAATGTCTTGTTTTTGGGATACAGAAGACATGAACAAATGTTTTTCAACCAGCCAGCAAACGAGTCGAGTTTCGCGTTTGGATATACCGTGGGCGAGACAAAATTTTTCGGCGTCTACTGCACCGAGAACTGAGTGATCACCGCCACGCCCTTTGGCAATGTCGTGATAAAGACCTGCAATATAAAGTAAGTCTTGGCGGGGAATACGTTTCATAATGTGGGCCGCGACAGGAAACTCTTCTTCGGCACCTGGATGACGAAATTGCCGTAAAAATTTTACGACTAATAAGGTATGAGCATCTACGGTGTAAATGTGAAATAGATCGTGCTGCATTTGCCCGGTGACGCGGCCAAATTCAGGAAGGTAGCGGCCTAGAATTCCATATCGTTTCATGCGCTTTAGTTGAGTCACTAATCCGTGAGGACAACGCAATAACCGCATAAAAAGTTTGATATTTTTTGAGTCAGCACGAAAGTCATCATTGACTCGCACTTGGTTTTCTCGAATTAGCCGAATCGTTGAAGCTCTAGGCCCTTTGATTTTTGGGTCGCGACTCATTAATACAAAAATTTCTAACAGTGCCGAGGGGTATTCTTCAAAAATCGTTGGGCGAGTGACTTCGATGTAATCATCGAGCAATTGGAATCGATCATTAATTGGCGAAACTTTTTTGTCTAAGCCTTTTTGTAGGATTGCTTCATCTAGGAACTGTAAAAGCACATCGTTTAGTTCGCCTAGTGCAAGAGCAATGCGGTAGTATTTATGCATGAATTGTTCGATCGCTAGCCTACGATCATTGTCTTTGTAGCCAAATTGATTGGCGAGCTGCAATTGAAATTCAAACAGTAAGCGTTCTTCCGGGCGATCGGCGAGCATGTGTAAGCCGTAACGAACTCGCCATAAATACTCTTCGCCAGTTCTCAGTATTGTGTATTCTTCATCAGTAAAAAAACCACGGCCTTGTAATTCACGTAAGGTTCTTACACCGAAGAAGCGTTTAGCGACCCAGTTTATTGTTTGGATATCACGTAAGCCGCCAGGCGCATTCTTGATGTTGGGTTCAAGATTGTATTCGGTGTCGTTATGTTTGCTGTGGCGTTGAGTTTGCTCGGTAAGTTTTGCTCTAAAAAATTCATCGGCTGGCCACATGTGTGCTGGCGAAGTTAATTCTATTAATCGCTGACGAAGCGTGTCGGCCCCAACTATTGTTCTGCATTCCATTAAGTTGGTTGCAACCGTAATGTCTTCCCGAGCGATGTCTAAACACTGTTGTACTGTACGAACGCTTTGGCCAATCTCTAAGCCAATATCCCACAATAAAGTGATAAATCCTTCAATGCTATCTTTGTGGTTTTGCGTGTCTTCGTTGTCAAGTAAGATGAGCAAATCAATGTCTGAATGAGGGTGCAGTTCGCCGCGCCCATAACCACCAACGCCAATTAAGCTAACGGGGGTACATGCCTCATCTTGCCAATTAAAAAGATGCCAGGCGTAGTGCAGAATACAATCGACAAAAGAAGCGCGTTCATAAACTAGGGTGCGAATATCTTCGCCTTCTTCAAAGCGACGATTAAATTGTGTGTTGGCAGCATTGATCGCATCTTTAAACACGACAATATGGTTGTTATCACCCAGTGACTGGCGAAATTTATTTTGATCAAAGAAAAATAACGGGCGCCCAAAATTAGGAATACTCTCGAGAGTATTTTTATTCGCGAATTCATTTTTGTTGTTTGATTGAGGTTCGGCGGGATTCATGAAGATGTTTACTTAGCTCGCCGTATTGTGAATTGCAGGATTAAAAAAGGGCTCGTCTTGTCTTGCGGTAAGCACTTCGACGCCATCACTGGTTACTGCCATGGTATGTTCCCATTGTGCAGAGAGACGTCCGTCTTTTGTTTCAACAGTCCAGCCATCACGCTTTAATTTTGTTTGCGGTTTTCCAGCATTGATCATTGGCTCTATCGTAAATGTCATGCCTTCTTCAAGAACTAGCCCTGTACCCGGTTTACCGTAATGCATAACTTGAGGTTCTTCGTGGAAAATTCTGCCTATGCCGTGGCCGCAATAATCGCGCACAACCGAATAATAATTACTCTCGGCGTATTGTTGAATGACGTGGCCGATATCGCCCAAGGTCGCGCCGGGTTTAACAATTTCAATCCCTTTGTATAAACATTCTTGAGTGATCTGAACTAGGCGTTGGGTGTGGGGAGCGGCTTCGCCCACGAAAAACATATGGCTAGTGTCACCATGGAAGCCGTCGTAAATTAAAGTGACATCGATATTAATAATGTCTCCTGACTTTAAAATTTTGCTTTCAGAGGGAATGCCATGGCAAACCACCTGATTAACTGAGGTGCAAATCGCCTTTGGGAAGCCTCGGTAACCAATGCATGCTGAAATCGCCCCTTGGTCCAGGATCATTTGATTGCAAATTTCGTCTAACTTTGCGGTGCTAACTCCCGGCACCACGAATTCTCCAATCTGCTCTAGGACTTTAGCTGCCATGCGGCCAACTACGCGCATTTTTTGGATGTCTTCTGGGGTCTTTATCGATACAGGCATAATTTAAGGCAGTTTCTTGTTTTTCGTTTCTTGGGTTCTACTTTGAGTGTGATTGGCGGGTGTGTTTCCCAGTAAGCGCTTGATATCACTTCAATCAGTGTAGGCTTGATCAATCGAAGTGGGGCATTGTAAACCAGTCTTTTACTAAAAGATGCATTCAGTCAAATGCTTGAGTCGCCAGATCGATTTTGCTGACTTAGCTTGAATTGTTTGCAGAGCTGTAATTTAAATGTTTTATAAATGCTCATTGTTTTGTAACTCATTGAAATATATACATAATATTGAAAAGACTGGATCTTCGCTCGACAAGAACTGCTTTATCACTTCACGTATATATGGTATAAAGCGCGCGCCGAAAAACAAGTCGGCAAATAACAGGCGGCGGGCTGGCAAGTAATCCCTTATGGATTATCGGTAAATCTGGCCGCTTAATTTTTTAATGAATGTCACACATATACCGTCACGTGTATCTGGGTGCTCGTCATTTGAGTCAGTCAAAGGCTCTGAGAAGCGGGTTGATGCATGGGGTGTATGGAGGCCTAACCCATACAATTAGGAAACGACTATGACTACCGTAAGCATGAGAGATATGCTTCAGGCGGGTGTGCACTTTGGGCACCAAACCCGTTACTGGAACCCTAAAATGTCCAACTTCATTTTTGGGGCACGCAATAAAATCCATATCATTAATTTGGAACACACTGTTCCAGCCTTCAACGAAGCACTAGCCATTGTCACTAAGATGGCAGCTCAGAAAAAGAAGATTCTTTTTGTGGGTACCAAAAGAGCTGCGCAAAAAATTGTTCAAGAGCAAGCAGAACGATCTGGCCAGCCTTTCGTTAGCCACCGTTGGTTAGGCGGTATGTTGACCAACTATAAAACTATTCGTGGTTCAATTAAGCGTTTCCGCGATTTAGAAGCGCAAAGTAAAGATGGCACCTTTGAGTTGCTCACCAAAAGAGAAGCGTTAACGCGCACACGCACTATGGAAAAGCTGGAGCGTTCGATTGGTGGTATTAAGGACATTGGCGGCTTGCCAGATATCTTATTTATCGTTGATGTTGAGCATGAGCGAATTGCCATTCAAGAAGCGAATAAATTAGGCATTCCTGTTATTGGTATCGTCGATACTAATAGTGATCCCAGTGGCGTAGATTATGTCATTCCTGGCAATGACGACTCAATTCGCGCTATTAAATTGTATGTATCGGCTATCGCGGACGCTTGCATCGAAGGTGCCCAGTCTGGTCAAACTGTAGTTGCTAGCAAAAAAGATGAATTCGTTGAAGTTCAAGAAGACGCAGTAGCCGAAGTGAAAGCCGATAGCGAAACTGGCGGTGATGAAGCCGCAGAAGTTAAGGCGGACTAGTTAGTATCCCGGTTTAGAAATTAAAGGGGCAAATTAGCCCCTTTTTTTTCAATGCAGCTTAAGAATGTTAGATGTATTCCTTCAAGTGAAAAATTCTAGAGCGTATTTGTTGGTCTGCAAATCAGTGTAAATACCTCTTACTGTAAACATGTTACGTTTTATCAAATTAATTTATTAACGATTGAGTGAGGATTAAATCATGGCGGCTATTTCAGCTTCGATGGTAAAAGAACTGCGTGAGCGCACAGGGTTAGGCATGATGGAATGCAAGAAAGCATTAGTCGAATCCGATGGCGATATCGAATTAGCGATTGAGACAATGCGCAAAGAAAGTGGACTTAAAGCGGCAAAGAAAGCGGATCGAACTGCTGCTGATGGTGTTGTCGCAATTCAATTGGCAGACGATGCAAGTTGCGGTGTGCTTGTTGAAGTAAATAGTGAAACAGATTTCGTTGCTAGGGATGATAATTTCTTGGGTTTCGTTAATACAGTCACCGAGAAAGTATTCGCTGATAAGCAAACTGATATTGCCGCTCTGATGGAAGGTGAGCTTGAGACTCAGCGCCAGGCATTAGTGCAAAAAATTGGTGAGAACATAGGTGTTCGTAGAGCAGAGATTATTGAATCAGGAATCGTTGGTGGTTACGTCCATTCAAATAATCGAATTGCCGTTTTGGTTCAGCTCGAAGGTGGAAATGCAGAGTTGGCGAAAGATGTAGCCATGCATATAGCTGCGGTTAATCCGCAGGTGTTAAACCCTTCAGATATGCCGGAAGAGGTGGTCAACGCGGAAAAAGATATTATTAAGGCGCAGCCTGATATGGCAGGTAAGCCTGAAGAAATCGTTGAGAAGATGATGCTGGGGCGAATCAACAAATTCTTAAAAGAAAATAGTTTGACTGAGCAGGCTTTCATTAAAGATCCCGATGTTACTGTTGGAAAGCTCGTGAAGAACGCGGGCGCAACAATTTTGGGTTTCAAGCGTTTTGAAGTTGGCGAAGGTATTGAGAAGGCTGAAGTTGACTTTGCAGCGGAAGTTGCTGCGCAAGTTAACGCAACTAAATAAGCCTTTAAGGTATTAGCAATATTTAGTGTCGATGTTTCTGCTGGTGTTTGGCGAAACCTCTGAACAAGCTGCGGAAATTTTTTCAATAAAATTGATGCAGCTTTTTGTGTATTCGGAATAGCAGTTTTATGTTTTTGTGGTGGCAAATGTTGGTCGTCATTGAGCTTAATTTTGCTGAACACCATTGTGAATTGTAGTTTTAAATTGGAGCCTTAAGTATGCCGAACACGCGCGATAAGAAATATAAACGAATTCTTTTGAAGCTCAGTGGTGAAGAATTAATGGGCTCTGAGGGATTTGGAATAGATCCAAAAGTCTTGGACAAAATGGCATTAGAAATTGGTCAGCTAGTTGGAATCGGTGTTCAAGTTGGCTTAGTTATTGGTGGCGGTAATCTTTTCCGGGGCGCGGCTTTAAATGCGGCAGGCCTCGATCGAGTGACTGGCGATCATATGGGAATGTTGGCAACGGTAATGAATGCTTTGGCAATGAGAGATGCCTTAGAACGTTCGAATATTTCTTCTCGGGTTATGTCGGCGATTCCGATGAGCGGTATCGTTGAGCACTATGATCGCCGTCGCGCGACTCGATTTCTAAGTGGCGGTGAGGTTGTAATTTTCGCTGCGGGAACTGGCAATCCTTTTTTTACTACAGACTCTGCGGCTTGTTTGCGTGGCATTGAAGTTGAGGCCGATATCGTATTGAAGGCGACTAAAGTTGATGGCGTTTACGATTCTGACCCAATGAAAAACCCTGACGCGAAGAAGTACGATCATCTTACCTATGACTATATTCTTGAAAATAAATTAGGCGTTATGGATTTAACCGCGATTTGTTTGTGCAGTGAGCATTCGATGCCGCTTCGCGTTTTTAAAATGGACAAGGCTGGTGCACTTTTAAATATTGTTGTTGGATCCGATGAAGGCACATTAGTTAACGAGGGGAATGAATCATGATTAATGAAATTAAGGCTGAAGCTGAAGCTCGAATGAAAAAATCATTGGAGTCGCTCGCTGTTCACTTTAATAAAATCCGCACTGGTCGAGCGCACCCGAGTATTTTGGATGGCTTGACGGTTTCGTTTTATGGAACGGAAACGCCTTTAAATCAGGTGGGTAATGTCACAGTCGAAGATGCAAGAACCTTGGCGATTTCCCCCTGGGAGAAAGCAATGGTGCCAGAAATTGAAAAAGCCATTATGAAATCAGATCTCGGTTTAAATCCTTCTACCAATGGCGGTTTGATTCGAGTGCCGATGCCTGCATTGACCGAGGAAACTCGCAAAGGTTTTATCAAGCAGGCGCGTTCAGAGGCTGAGACGGGTCGCGTATCAATTCGAAACGTAAGACGGGATGCTATCGCACAAGTTAAAGATTTATTGAAAGAAAAAGAAATTAGTGAAGATGAAGATCGTAAGGCGCAAGACGAGATTCAAAAAATCACCGATAAATATGTTGAGATGGTTGATAAAAGCTTGGCTCAAAAAGAAACTGATTTGATGGAAGTGTAGGATGCAGTTCTTTTTTCTGATTGGTGAAACACCTCTTATAGCTGGTGCCCAAAGTGAGTGAAGCGAATAAGTTGCGACATATTGCGATTATTATGGACGGTAATAATCGCTGGGCAAAAAAACGCGGGATGATTAACTTTAACGGTCATAAAGCTGGCGTTGAGCGTATCCGTGACATGATGACAATCTGTAGAGATGAGGGCATTGAGGCGCTCACTTTATTTGCTTTTAGTAGTGAAAATTGGAGTCGACCAAAGCGAGAGGTCGACGCTTTGATGAGTTTGTTTCACACCTATCTCAGTAAAGAGTCTCCTCGCTTAAAAGAAGAAGGTATTCGTTTGCGTGTAATTGGCGGTCGTGAACGTTTTAGCGCAAAAATCCTATCCGCGATTGAAAAAGCGGAAAACTTAACGGCCGAAGGTACGACAGATTTGGTGATCGCGGCTGATTACGGTGGTAAGTGGGATATTACAAATGCTTGCCGAGAGATAGCTATTAAAGTTGCGCAGGGAAAGTTGACGTCTGAAGATGTTGATGAAGACCTAGTGGAAAGTTTTATGTCCCTCGCCGATCTCTCTCCTCCCGATTTGCTGATTAGAACTGGTGGCGAATATCGCATCAGTAATTTCTTGTTGTGGCAAACCGCTTATGCTGAATTGTATTTTAGCGAAAAACTTTGGCCAGATTTTTCTGAGCAGGATTTGCATGCGGCAATCGCCGAATATAATCGCCGTCAACGGCGCTTTGGGTTAACCGGCGATCAAGTGAAAGGTGTGCAAGGTGCTTAAGCAGAGAGTCGTCACCGGTGTGATTATGGCGGCGATAGTTCTCGCGGCAATTTTTTATTTACCGAGCCCGATTTTTATTTTGATTGCAGCACTAATTGTTTCCATTGGCGCTTGGGAGTGGTCTCGTCTTGCAAGCTACGAGGGAGTTGCGCGCTATCTTTTTGTTTTTGTATTCGCAGTAATATTAGTCGTTATCTTTTGGTTCTCTGGATTGGCGAGTTCAGTGCTTAGTTCAAGTGATGCAGAACTTTTAAAAGACAATACTCTTGCGATTGTGTTTATCGCTAGCCTGTGGTGGTTGGTTGCGTTATTTCTTGTTAAACAATATCCCGCTGCTAGCGGACTTTGGTCGAAACAATGGCAGCAAACAATCATCGGCGTGCTTGTATTGCTGCCGACTTGGGCCTCTTTGGTTTTCTTGCGACTTCAAGAACAAGGCCAGTGGCTGATCGTGGTTTTGATTATGTGTGTGGTGTGTGCCGATACTGGCGCATATTTTTTTGGTCGTAAATGGGGGCGAAATAAATTGGCCGCTTCGGTAAGTCCGGGAAAATCTAAAGAGGGTTTTTATGGTGGCTTATTCACGAGTATTGTTTTTGCCATTATTCTAATTTTTTCTTTAGGAGTTGAAGCGAATAATTGGTGGTTATTGCTGTTAATTGTCGTTGCGAGTTTGGCATCTGTTCTTGGCGATTTGGTTGAGAGTATGTTTAAGCGGCAGCGCGGTATTAAAGATAGCGGCGCGATACTGCCTGGACATGGAGGAGTGCTTGATCGCCTCGATAGCTTAACCGCAGCCGCGCCAGTATTTGTCTTGCTTTATATTCTCAGCGGCTGGCGTTTGTAGGTCCGTATGCCGCAATTCGATCCCACTTTACGTCATCCCATCCCCGGCAAGGTCACGCGTTCGATTACCATTCTTGGTTCGACCGGTTCAATAGGTGTGAGCACCTTGGATGTGGTGGCCTTGCACCCTGAAAAATTTTCCGTTTTTGCCCTCAGTGCGAATACGCAATGCGAACTCATGTTACAGCAGTGCATGGCATTTAGGCCCCAATATGCGGTTATGCGCTGTGCGGATGCTGCGAGCAAGCTAAGCTCTTTGTTAAAACAACAGGGCAGCGAGACGGCAGTGTTAAGTGGCGAAGAGGGTTTAGTTCAGGTTGCTAGCGCCCAGGAAGTAGACACTGTAATGGCTGCTATTGTTGGAGCGGCCGGGCTAACGCCAGCTCTCGCAGCGGTTTCTGCGGGTAAAAAAATATTGTTGGCGAATAAAGAATCATTGGTGATGGCGGGTGCATTATTCATGGAAGCTGTCATCGAGCATGACGCTACGCTTTTGCCTATCGATAGCGAGCACAATGCGATTTTTCAGTGCCTTCCCACCAATTATTCCTCCTTTCAAGCTAGCGGCTTAACGCGCATTATTTTGACCGGGTCCGGTGGCCCATTTCGGACTTTGCCACTATCGGAATTTGCCAATATAAGGCCCGAGGACGCATGCAAACACCCCAATTGGTCCATGGGCCAAAAGATATCGGTTGATTCCGCGACAATGATGAATAAAGGTTTGGAATTCATTGAGGCCTCGTGGCTGTTTGGTGCCTCCAAACAGGATATTGAAGTTGTTATCCATCCCCAGAGTATTGTCCATTCCATGGTAGAGTACGCCGATGGCTCCATCTTGGCGCAGCTGGGTAATCCGGATATGCGCACTCCTATCGCCCAGGCATTGGCGTGGCCAGAGCGCATTGAATCGGGTGTGGGTCCTTTGGATTTAGTCGGCATGGGCCCCTTAGAGTTTTATGCCCCTGATTTGGATCGCTTCCCATGTCTTAATTTGGCCATTGAGACAGCTGGGCGTACAGATACTTCGCAGGTCGTGCTGAATGCAGCGAATGAGGTTGCGGTTGCTGCTTTTCTAGCGGGTCAAATTGACTATTCGGCCATCTCCGTAGTCATTGAGAAAACGCTAGGCAAGGCACAGTTGGTTGAACCGACATCAATTGAAGTGGTCAAAGCCGCAGATTTTGATGCCAGGATATTGGCTCAAGAACTGATAGAATGCGCCAGCTGATAGGCGGGCATCTAGAAATGAGAGTGAAGTAGAGAATGGTAGTTGGTTTGCAAACAGTGTTTTGGTTTTTGGTGGCATTGACCATTCTTGTGACCATTCACGAATTTGGACATTTTTATGTTGCGCGTCGCTGTGGCGTAAAGGTTTTGCGCTTTTCCATTGGCTTTGGAAAGCCTCTGTATTCTTGGTGGAGTCCCTCGGGTACTGAATTTTGTATTGCGCCAATTCCCATTGGTGGCTACGTAAAAATGTTGGACGCGCGCGAAGGCGATGTTCCTGCCGCAGACATGCCCTATGAATTCACTAATAAAAAGCTATGGCAGCGCATGGCCATCTTGTTTGCTGGCCCGATTGCGAATTTGATATTGGCGGTTTTGCTTTATTGGATTATTTTAATTCCCAGTTCTTTGCAGCCAATTCCTTTTGTTGGGAAAGTAGAGCCTGGGTCAATTGCGGCGGCAGCGGGACTGCGAGAAGGTCAAGAAATTATCGCGATTGATGGCGTTGCAACACCAACGCAAAGAGATGTTGTTCGTCGGTTGGTCGAAAGAATAGGGGAGACTGGCGAAATAACTTTCACGGTAAAGTATACCGATTCAGACCTGCAGTACACCTCCGCCGCCAACATCGACAATTGGTTGAGAGGAGAAAAGCAGCCAGACTTGCTCGGTGGTTTGGGTTTGCGCTTCTATGATCCACCCGAAGTGATTGTGGGGAGGGTGGTAGAGGGTAGCCCGGCAGAACAAAGCGGCTTTCAGCTAAATGATCGTATTCTTTTTGCTGATGATGTCGCGGTTGAAGATTGGCAGTATTGGGTAAATTATATTTCCGAACGTCCCGATCAAACTATTCGTGTCGAATTAATTAGAGAGGGTGAGGAGTTACAGATTGATGTGACCCCGAAAAAAATAATAGACGACTCTGGATTGGAGCGCGCCCAAATTGGAATGGGGTTAAAGGTTGACGATAAATACTTGCGCAACTATCAATATTCCCTACCTGGCGCGTTTGTCGAAGCGGTTGGAGAAACTTGGGATAATTGTGCGTTGGTTGTAATGTCGGTTAAAAAATTGTTAACCGGTGAGCTATCGGTAAAAAGCTTAAACGGCCATATAAAAATTGCTCAGGTAGCACGATCTCATGCGGAAGCCGGACCAATTACTTTTGTCGCGTTTTTAGCCTTTTTCAGTGTTAGTTTGGGAGTGTTTAATTTGTTTCCCATTCCGCCTCTAGATGGCGGTCATATTTTATATTTTTCTATTGAGGCGCTTAAAGGCAGTCCATTGTCAGAGCGGGTTCAATTGTTTGGTTTTCAGGTGGGCTTGGTTTTAGTGGTCGGCGTTATGTTGTTGGCCCTGTATAACGACGTTACCTGATAAAGCTTTATTTTTTCAAGAGATTAAAAGAGTAAAATATTAAAAATAATGAAAGAGTGTCAAATAACATCGCCCAATTCAGTCGTTTTAAATTAGGCAAAATTCCGTATTAATTAATTAGCGTAGAAAGAAATTATTATGAAGCAAAAGTATTGCTTGTTTGTCCTTTTATTTTGTTGTTCTTTTTTTGCTTATGGGCAAAATGATTCTGCGGAATTTCTTGTCAATGATATCCGAGTAGAGGGGCTGCAGCGTGTTTCTTCGGGCACTGTTTTTGCGGCTTTACCCATCGCGCCGGGCGATGTTGTTTCTATGCGTAGCATAGGTATGGCAACGCGAGAACTTTTTAAAACGGGTCTGTTCGATAATATTGAGATCGGCCGTGAAGGTGGTGTGCTGGTTGTTAGTTTAGTTGAGCTTCCTGCTGTAAGTGCCATTACCATCGAAGGTAACAAGGCGATTAAGACAGATGATTTGCTGAGTAGTATGAGAGACAACGGTTTATCTGAAGGGCAAATTTTCAAGCGTGCTACCCTCGAGGGATTGGCGCAAGGCCTCGAGCGCGAATACGTTTCAAGAGGTCGTTACGGTGCATCGGTTAAAACAGAGGTCATTAAGCGCCCGCAGAATCAAGTGAGCTTAAATGTAACTGTTGACGAAGGTAAAGAAGCGCGTGTTCGGCACGTTAATATTGTCGGCAATTCTGCATTTAGCGACGAAGAATTACTCGACCTTTTTGAAATGCAATCCACGGGTTGGTTGTCGTGGATGAATGGCAATGATAAATATTCTAGCGAGAAACTTACCGGGGATATCGATCGACTTGAATCCTATTATTTGGATCGCGGTTATCTTGAGTTCGGAATTAATTCGGCACCGGTTTCAATCAGCCCAGATAAACGCTCTGTTTATATCACCATCAATATTGTTGAAGGTGAATCGTTTAAAGTAAAAGAAATTAATTTAGCAGGTGATCCAATACTGCCGGAAGAAGAAGTACGAAAACTAATCTTGTTGCAGAAAGATAAAACATTTTCGCAATTGTTAATGACAACTAGTTCCGAGTTTATAACTCAACGCCTGGGCAATGAAGGTTATACCTTTGCTGAAACGAATGGTAGTACGACACTCAATCGCGAAGATAAAACCGTTGATGTCACTTTTTTTATTGATCCTGCAAAACGGGCTTATGTTAGAAGGATCGAGTTTAAAGGTAATTCATATACCAGTGATGAAGTGTTGCGACGTGAAATGACGCAAATGGAAGCGGGCTCTGCATCGACCGCGCATATTGAAAATTCGAAAAATCGTCTATTGCAAACCGGTTATTTTAAAGGTGTTGAAGTTGAAACGACTGAGGTGCCCGGAACCGATGACCAGATTGATGTGGAATACTCAGTTGAGGAACAATCGACTGCAGGTATTCAGTTTCAGTTGGGATACTCAGATGCTTATAAAACTGTGATTGGCGTCGACTTAACGCATAACAATTGGCGTGGTAGCGGCAAACAAGTTTCAATTGGCGTTAACAGCAATTCCTTTCAAAAGACCGCAAATTTCAGTTATGTTGATCCCTATTTTACAGCAGACGGTGTTAGCCGTGGTTTTAGTGTTTTTTATCAAGAGCGAGATTTTGATGAAGTCGGCGTCTCCAATTTCGCAACTAATCGATTAGGCGGTAGCATATCGTTCGGTTATCCGATCGCGGAGCGAGAACGACTTAACTTTAGTCTCGGTTATAGTCGAATCAATATTGAAGTGGGGCGATTTGCAGTCCAGGAAATTTTAGGAAGCCCGCGACTAGAAGAATTTGTTCCTCGGCAATACTTAACGGAGACGGATTTTTTAGATACTTCGGGATATGCTCCAGTGGTATTTGGCGACAATGATCCTGCGTTGGTAGCAAGCCCCGAGGGCTTTATTGATTTGCATGGTGATAGTTTTGATAATTTTACTTTTAGTTTAGGTTGGCTTCAGCGCAAACTTAATCGAGGCGTTTTGGCGACCCGCGGATCTGAGCAGCGATTAACTTTTGAATTATCTATTCCTGGCGGTGATTTGGAATATTATAAATTTGTTTACGAGGGCCAATATTTCAAACCGCTGACGGAAAACCTAACATTACGATTGCGGACTAAGTTGGGGTATGCCGGAGCCTATGGCGACACGGTGGATGTTCCTTTCTTTGAACATTTCTTCGCGGGTGGTTTTGGCTCCATTCGCGGTTTTGAAAAGTATTCACTTGGCCCAAGAAGTACCCCTGCTGAAATTTACAATGTTAGTTTGGTGGACCTCAATAATGATGGCAATATCACCATCGATGAGCAGCTCTATGTACTTTGTGAGAATGGATCAGCGGCAACCTGTGCAACTAGTCCGAATGGGAAATTGGCAACAAATATTCCTGGTAGGACAGATGACCCCTTTGGCGGGAACGTTCTCATTGAGGCTAGCGCCGAAGTGATTTTTCCATTACCCTTCATCAAAGATCAAAGAGACGTACAGTCGGCTTTCTTTATTGACGCGGGGGGTGTTTTTGACACCGAATGTGGGGAGCTTCAGCTAAACTGCTTGGATGTTGGTTTTGATGGTTTGAGTGCATCGTTCGGGATTGGCTTAACTTGGATCAATGGTTTTGCTCCGATGACCTTTAGTATCGCAAAGCCCATTCAAGAAACGATTTTTGACGATACTAAGTTTTTCCAATTCACCTTGGGAACAGCGTTTTAAAGCACTTGTTTTTTTTAATTTAGTTTTGAAAAAATTACGCTTAGATAAATTTAAAAGCGAATAACACAATATTATTTACATTAAAAAGTGGAGTACAGAAAAGTGAAAAAATTAACCTTGGTATTAATGACCTTCGTTTTTGTAAGCATGCCAGCTTTGGCGTTTGCTGAAGGTAGAGTCGCAGTTTTTAATCTTCAAGCGGCGATCATCAATACAGATGCAGCGCAAGTGAAAATTAAAGCGTTTCAGGAAAATGCAGAATTTGCTGAAATGAAAGCAAAGTACGAAAGTATCATCGCTGAATTGCAAAAAATGGATCAAGATGAGAAAACAAATGGTGTGACTTGGGCGCAAGATAAAAAAATCGAGCACCGTAAGCAAATGGATTACAAGCGCGCCGATTTAGAAAATGAAGCGAAAAAATTAAAAAATGAAAATGATCGTTTCCTTCAAGGTATCTTGCAAGAAAGTGCTCAGTCAGCACAGGCTGTTGTGCAAGAGCTTATCAAATCTGAAGGTATCGGCCTTATCTTGAATGCCGAGGCTGTTGTGTTTGCCGATAGTTCTTACGATATTACGGCGAAAATTACTGATCGTTTGAATAAAGCCAAATAAATTAGCTTGGTGCAGTCTGTGTCTACAGACAAAATGAAGTCATGGTCGCTAGTTGAGTTAGCCGAGTTTGTTGGCGCTCAGCTAAGCGGTGATGGTGAAATTGAAATTACTGGTATCGCAACTTTGCAGGATGCCGACTCTTCTCAGTTAGCCTTTCTTTCAAATCCCCTCTATCGATCTCAGCTAAAAACTACTCAAGCTGGCGCAGTTATTATGACAAAAGAATGCGCTGAAGGGTTTTCGGGCAACGCTCTGCTAATTGAGAATCCTTATTATGCTTATGCGCGATTGACATCGGTGTTTTTGCAATCACAAGATTCTGCAGCACAGCAAAAAGCAACGTGTATTGCGGCAACAGCTGTCGTGGCAGAAGATGTAAAAGTTGGCGTAGGTTCTGCTATCGGCCCAAATTCAGTCATCGAAGCAAATGTTCAGATAGGTGATGGTGTTACGATTGGCGCTGGATGTTTTATTGGTGCGGACACAATAATTGGGGCGGAGACTCGCATTTATGCCAATGTTTCGATTTATGAAAAAATCAGCATTGGTGAGCGTTGTGTTTTTCACAGTGGAGTCGTAATAGGAGCAGATGGATTTGGGTTTGCACCTCACGACAATGGTTGGGAAAAAATCCATCATTTATCGTCGGTGAGAATTGGTGATGATGTTGAGCTGGGCGCAAATACCTGTGTTGATCGCGGCGCTTTAACCGATACAGTTATCGGCAATGGTGTCAAAGTCGATAACCTGGTTCAAATTGCACATAACGTTAAAATTGGTCAGCACACAGTGATTGCAGGATCTTCGGCCATCGCAGGTAGTACAGAGATTGGCGAGCGCTGTATGATTGGTGGTGGTGTGGGTATTGTTGGGCATTTATCGATTGCTGACGGTGTGACTATCACGGCAAGAACCTTGGTGACGAAATCCATCAAGTCGGCGGGCTCCTATTCTTCTGGTTCTCCTTTAATGCCCTCGTCCGATTGGCGGAAGAGCGCTGTTCGCTTTTCACAGCTTGATGAAATCAGTCATCGTTTGAAAAAATTAGAAAATAACGCTGAAAAAAAATAAAAATAACCGTGCTTATCTGGGCACATTTGGTTGAGTGTGGGACAATGCCCTCCCTTGGGCCTTAGCCAATTGGGCTAATATTGAATTAATTCTAACGTTTCGAGATTCATATGACTGAAGTGCTAATGGATGTAACAGAAATAAAAAAATATTTGCCACATCGTTATCCCTTTTTATTGGTAGATCGTGTTGTCGATTTAGTTAAAGGGGAATCGATAGTCGCATATAAAAATATTACGACTAATGAGGAGGTGTTTAATGGACACTTTCCGCAGGCACCAATTTTCCCTGGGGTGATGATTATCGAAGCGTTGGCGCAGGTGTCGGGTATCCTTGGTTTCAAAACGATGGATAAAACACCTGAGGATGGTTCGGTGTATTTGTTTGCCGGCGCAGATAATGTCCGATTCCGCCGTCAGGTAATTCCTGGTGATAGACTTCAGTTGGAGTCGCGCGTTATGTCAAAAAAAAGTGGTATTTGGAAGTTTGAATGTGAGGCCTCAGTCGATGGGCAGCGCGTTGCGAGCGCTACAATTCTGTGTGCTGATCGAAAAGTCTAGTCAGTGGTTAACCAAGAAAAAAATTTAATTAATAATTTTTTTTACAACTATGTTTTTAACCTATTCAGAAGTAAACAATGTCGGAATTGATAGATCCAAGAGCGATAATTGATCCATCTGCGAAGCTGGCCGATGATGTTTCGGTGGGCCCGTGGTCTATTATTGGGGCTAACGTTGAAATTGGCGCTGGCACTAAAATAGAATCCCACGTTGTTATCAAAGGTCCAACGGTACTGGGTTGCAATAATCATGTTTTTCAATTTTCAACCATTGGTGAAGCAACTCCCGATTTAAAATATAAGGATGAACCGACCACCTTGGTTGTTGGCGACAACAATGTATTTCGCGAAGGTGTGACAATACACCGTGGTACCGTCCAAGATAGAGGCGAAACAACAATCGGCAATCACAACTTGTTGATGGCCTATGTTCATGTTGGCCATGACTCTGTCATTGGAAATCATTGTATTCTCGTTAATAATGTCGCGATCGCAGGACACGTTTGGGTTGGTGATTACGCTCAGTTGAGTGGTTACACTTTGGTTCATCAATTCTGCCAAATCGGTGCCCATAGTTTTACCGCGATGGGAACGGCGGTTGGCAAAGATATTCCAGCCTATGTCATGGTTACGGGTAATCCCGCAGCGGCCAAAGGCATTAATAATGAAGGCTTGAAACGTCGTGGTTTTAGCAAAGACGACCAAGCGGCAGTGAGTAAAGCGTTTAAAGTTATTTATCGACGAGGATTCACCCTCGATCAAGCAAAAGCAGAGTTAGAGGTTCTCGCTCAAACCTGCCCCGCCATTACCCCGCTTCTCGAATCCCTACAATCTTCCAAACGCGGTATTGTTCGATAACAATGTCGGCACTTTTATCCGAACGTAATCTACGGATAGGAATGGTGGCCGGAGAAATGTCTGGCGATTTGTTGGGGGCCGGTTTAATTAAGGCAATTAAAAAAATTCACCCCGGTGCCATTTTCGAAGGCATCGGCGGCGAGAAAATGATTGCAGAAGGATTTAACTCTCTCGCAGATCAAGAACGTTTAGCGGTAATGGGCTTTGTCGCACCTCTAAAACGTTTGCCGGAATTATTAAAGATTCGCAAACGTATCGTGAATCATTTTCTCTCCGATCCTCCAGACGTCTTTATTGGTATTGACTCCACAGGATTTAATATTCCGATTGAAAGAAAGTTTAAGCAAGCAGGGATTAAATCGGTTCACTATGTCAGCCCGCAAATTTGGGCATGGCGGCAAGGGCGAGTCCATAAAATAGCGAAGTCTGTCAATTTGATGCTGACGCTATTTCCATTCGAAGCGAAGTTTTATCAAGAGCACGATGTGCCGGTGACTTTTGTCGGTCATACCTTGGCAGACACGATTCCTTTGGAGTCAGATAAAGTGGAGGCGCGTCGACTGTTAAATCTTGACCCCGATAAAAAATTAATTGCTCTCTTGCCGGGTAGTCGAAAAAGTGAAGTTGAATTACTTGGTGGCGAGTTTCTCGCCGCTGCACAATTCTGCTTGTCAAAAATCCCTGAGCTGAGTTTTATAATTCCCGCCGCCAATCAACAGCGCTATAGTCAAATCGAAAAACAACTTCAAAAACATTCTGATCTTCCGGTTAAATTAATTTTGGCTCAATCACATCAAGCGATGTCAGCAGCTGATGTTGTGTTGATGGCTTCCGGAACGACGACACTAGAAGCGTTGCTGCTGAAAAAGCCGATGGTGGTTGCGTATAAGTTTCCTGCCTTGAGTTATGCCATTTATTCGAGGCTGTTGAAAATTCCTCATATCGCGTTACCGAATATTCTCGCTGGGCGCGAATTGGTACCGGAATTAATCCAAGACAAGGTTTCTGCTGAATCCTTAGGTCGTGCTTTATTGAAATATTTTGAAGATCCGGAGCTGACAAATCATTTGCGGCAGGAGTATTTAAACATCCACCAACAATTAAAGCGCAATGCCAGTGAGCGTGCGGCTGAAGCGATACTCGATTTGATAGCGTCTTAGCGTCTAGTTGGCTTCAGGTATTCAATGGCAAATTGCTCGATTTAACCGAAAAATGAAAAATAAGATGGAAAAACAGCCCGCGAGATCATTGCAAGGTAAACCTTTCTTAAGTCAGTACCAAGGTGAATTATTCGCTGGTGTCGACGAGGTCGGACGAGGACCTTTGGCTGGTGATGTTGTTGCCGCTGCAGTCATTCTTGATCCGAATAATTCGATCGATGGTTTGGCGGATTCCAAAGCGCTTTCTGAAAGAAAACGCGAAACATTATTTCCACTTATTCAAGAGCGAGCCCTGAGTTGGTGTGTTGCGAGAGCCAGTGTTGCAGAAATCGATGAGCTGAATATTTTGCAGGCGAGTTTACTGGCGATGAAAAGAGCAGTGGAGGGTTTGGCTATACAGCCTGAACATGTACTGGTTGACGGCAATAAAATTCCTCGCTGGAACTATTCAGCGGAAGCGGTAATAAAAGGGGATAGTCGCGTAGCTGCGATTGCGGCGGCGTCGATTTTAGCAAAAGTCGTTCGCGATCGTGAGATGGTAGCGTTTGAACAACAATACCCTGGCTATGGCTTGTCGCAACACAAAGGTTATCCCACCAAGTTTCATCTTGAGGCTTTAGCTCAGTTGGGTGTGTCGGATATTCATCGACGATCGTTTGCGCCAGTACGCAATGCCCTGGCGCTTGCAAAAGAGGTCGCTGATGAATAAAGCTACTTTAGTCTTCTAAATTTTTAATTTTTTCTAGTTGCGCTTCTAAGCGAGAAATAGCCGAGCTGAGATCGGCCATTTTAGCTTTTTCTTTCGCCACTACTGCTGCTGGTGCATTGTCGACAAACTTCCCATTGCTGAGCTTGCCTTCGACTCGCGATAAATCTTGCTTTTGTTTGTCGATATCTTTCTGTAAGCGTTTTGCTTCGGCCTTGGTATCGATCAATCCAGCCATGGGCACTAAAATTTCTAATTCACCTACTAGGGTGGTTGCGGACAAGGGCTCGTCGTCGCCGGCACTCAGCCAGGTGATGGATTCAAGATTCGCTAGCTTAGATAAGTACTGCGAATTTTCGTCAACTCGACGTTTATCTTCCGCGTCTCCGAGTTTGCAAATAATCGGCAGTTGTTTTTTCTCCGCCAGTTGCATTTCACCGCGAATATTTCGAATGCCGACAACAAATTTTTTCACCCATTCAATATCGCTATTTGCTTGCTGATCGACTTTCGCTTCTTCAAATGACGGGTAGGGCGCATGCATGATCGTTGAACCCTGGGCGCCCGCTTTATCTTTAATAAGCTGCCAAATTTCTTCGGTGATATAGGGCATCAGTGGATGAGCAAGCCGAAGAATGTTTTCGAGGATTAATAATAAAGTTTGGCGCGTTCCTTGTTTTAATGCCTCGTCAGCATTTTCGTCCCATAGAACAGGCTTAGATAATTCTAAGTACCAGTCACAATATTCGTTCCAAACGAATTCATAGAGAGATTGGCTCGCAATATCGAAGCGGTAGTTGTCAATGGCGTCGTTGACATCTTTCGCTGCTTGTTGAAAGCGGGAAATTATCCAGCGATCAACCAGTGATAGTTCAACTTTTTCTGATTTATCGTAGTTGTAGTTTTCGCAATTCATTAAGACATAGCGCGCGGCATTCCAAATTTTATTGCAGAAGTTTCGAAACCCTTCGATTCGACCCACATCAAAATTAATGTCGCGGCTACGGGAGGCTAATGAATAAAAAGTGTAGCGTAAGGCATCGGTTCCGTAAGCTTCTATGCCATTTGGAAATTCCTTGCGCGTTTGTTTTTCAATTTTTTCGCGTAAGCGCGGCACCATCATGCCGGAACTTCTTTTCGCGACCAGTGCTTCCAAATCAATACCATCAATCATGTCGATCGGGTCAAGTACGTTGCCTTGTGCTTTCGACATTTTTTTGCCGTGGCTATCTCTTACCATGCCAGTGCAGTAAACGGTTTTGAAAGGAATTTCTTTGCGAAAATGCAGCGTCATCATAATCATGCGCGCTACCCAAAAGAAAATAATGTCGTAGCCGGTGACAAGTACGTTGGTTGGGTGAAAGGTTTCTAATTCTTTAGTTTGTTCGGGCCATCCCAAGGTGCCGAAAGTCCAGAGTCCAGAAGAAAACCACGTATCGAGAACGTCTTCGTCTTGCTTTAAAACGGTTTCTTCGGGGAGTGAATGTTTTTCACGAACCTCTGCTTCATTTTTACCGACATAAATATTACCGTCGTTGTCGTACCATGCCGGAATTCGATGTCCCCACCACAACTGCCGAGAAATGCACCAGTCTTGAATGTCTCGCATCCAAGAGAAATACATATTTTCATAATTTTTAGGCACAAATTGTATGTCACCATCTTCGACAACCTTGATCGCTTCTTCCGCGAGAGGTTTGGTTTTTACATACCATTGAAACGTTAGATAGGGTTCGATGACAACGCCACTGCGATCACCGCGGGGGATTTTTAAGGTGTGGGGTTCAATTTTTTCGAGTAAATTAAGCGCGTCTAAATCTTCAATAATTTTCTTGCGTGCATCAAAGCGATCCATACCACGATATGCTGTGGGCACATCATCATTTAACTTTGCATCGATGGTAAAAATATTATGCATTGGCAAGTCGTGGCGTAAACCCATTTCATAATCGTTAAAGTCGTGGGCAGGTGTAATTTTTACGCAACCGCTGCCGAAATCTTTGTCGACATAATCATCGGCAATAATTGGCACTTCACGATCAGTCAAAGGTAACACGATGGATTTACCAATAAGATGTTTATAACGCTCGTCTTCAGGGTGTACCGCGACGGCGGAATCACCGAGCACGGTTTCCGGCCGAGTGGTGGCAACAACTAAATAATCTTTGGAATCTTTAATGGGGTAACGCAAATGCCAAAGGTGACCTTCTTCCTCTTCGGAAATAACTTCTAAGTCAGAAATTGCGGTATGAAATTTGGGATCCCAATTGACTAAACGTTTGCCGCGATAAATCAAGCCTTCATCGTAAAGTCGAATAAAGACTTCTTGGACAGCATGATAAAAACCATCATCCATAGTGAAACGTTCGCGGGTCCAATCGGCCGAGGCGCCAAGACGACGAAGCTGTTGAATAATTTGCCCGCCAGATTCTTGTTTCCATTCCCAGACTTTTTCGGTGAATTTTTCTCGGCCTAAGTCGTGTCGAGTGATGCCTTTTGCATCGAGCTGTCTCTCGACAACCATTTGTGTGGCGATACCTGCGTGATCGGTACCGACTTGCCACAAAGTGTTGGAGCCCTTCATACGTTGATAGCGAATCAGTGCGTCCATGATTGCATTTTGAAAACCATGGCCCATATGCAAACTGCCGGTCACATTGGGTGGTGGAATCATGATGCAATAGGGATCACCGGAGCCGCTTGGTGCAAAATCGCCATTCTTCTCCCACTCTGAGTACCATTTGGATTCAATGGATTGTGGGTCGTATGTTTTTTCCATGATTGAGAGCTACTTTATGGTTATTTGGTTATGGTTACTTGTTTATGGTTAGGTGTTTATGGCTACTTGAGCATAGGCTCATTGGCCTGCCAAAAAAGGGGTGAGATTATACCTGTTTTGATGTCGAAAGTGCGTGAGTAAAAGCTTAGGAACTCAGCAGGCAGAACCGCACTGACAGAATCAGCCAAGCAATTACTGCCGAATTTCGGAGAGCAAGAGTTCGCTATTTATCGCTCGATTGTTTTTCTTGTTTGATGAGGTTGCGGATCTTGTCGCGCAACTCAGGCTCAATTTTGGCGATATAGGAACTGACGAGTTCATCCACTAGTTTTTCATCTGGGGATTTTATCGCCGATGCAGACGCGGTATGACTCGCTGCTTGTTGCTGCTTGTTTGATGGCGTGGTTGCGGTGTAGGAATAGGGTGAGTCATCGATCTCCTGCTGCAGCGTGCGATTGGTGTGCAAGCGATCGCGGATGTGTTTGGGCAAAAACGGATTGTTAGCGTTGATCGAGTTACTGCGCGCTCCAGCACTGCTTTTCTGACCTGCGAGCTTTGTGTTTGCAGCGCTCGTGGGTGGTGATGTTTGCGGCGCTGATTGCTTATCAAATAAACTTGGCTGATGCTCAGCTTTCGGGAGATCTAGGTCCAGGGCTTTTGCACGAACGGCTTCAATTTGTTTGGGATCTAGCGTTTGTAAAGGTTTTTGTGGTTTTACATTACTGGACGTTTTTTCTTGCAGAGCTTTCGCTTGTGAAGATTTTTCTTGATTGGTATTCGCAGCAGCTGGTTTTGCTTTTGTTGCTTTGGATTCGGCCTTTGACGCCAGACCTTTGATCTTGCCAAAAGCGGGGATACCTTCAATCAATGCCGTATTCGCATCATCTTTTTCCGCGCTAAAACTCATATCGTTTTCGTCTGGTTCAGCGGTTTCTGAGCCATCGCTGGCTTCTGTTATTGAGTCCCATTCTTCCGAGCGTTCTTCTTCGCCAAATAATTCACCGCTGTCGATGATTACTTCGGGAAGCGACTCATCTTCACTAGCAGAGGATGCGGCGGATTCATCGGCGGCGTTTGCTAGCGTTTGTTTATCAATGGGGGGGCTGACTGCTCGTAAATTACTTTTTAATGCGCGGGAAACGATATCGTCTTCTGCGGGTTCTTCGTCAGGGAATGCCTCACTGTCGTGATTCAGGCCGCTGTCATCATCAAACAAAAGATCGTCTTCGTCTGGTGACGAAACTGAATCGGCAAGTGTTGGAATGTCATCTTCATCAACGCGTCCCTCGATGGCATCAATCACGCTGTTTAAAGCATCGGTTAGTAAAGGGGAATCAGCAAAGTCATCATCGTCGAAGTCGATAGCATCATCTGCCATTGCCGTGAGTAAGGGTGGCTCCTCTTCAATGCCGTCGCTTTGCTTATTGTTTGTTCTCTCATTGTCGCTCAGTAAAGAGCTGATAGATTCCAGTTCGCCTAATATGTCTTTCTTTGTTTTGATTTTGTCGTCGGTCATTTTCTGCCATGCCTACTTATATCTGGTCACTTCTGGCTTTGCTTAAGCTCGAAACCGGCTGATCGTGGAATTGAATCACGAGTAGCGTGTTTCGTCAGTCTAGCGTATTTGAATAGGGTGGGATTGTAGCGGATAGCCTTGCTCTCGGTAAAATTTATAGCGTGCGCGGGTACTGGCGAGGATTCCAGGTTCTTGGATAACCACTTCAACAATACGCGGATGCTGGAATTGTGTGGAGGCGGCTTCTGTACTCAAATCAATGAGCACATCATATGTTTCAGACTTGCCGACAGCTTGATTCGCTACTTGAATCAGCACGGGAGAATTGTTGCTGCTTTGCTCCTCCTCACTGGATGATGTTTGGCTGGGTTCAAAACGACGATGGGGAAGGAAAGATTCTGCTGGAAATTGCCATAGGAAGTCATCGAGAGTTTGAGCAGATTCGTCATTTTCGACCAAAATGCGCGCTGATTTCCCTAGTTTTTGCAGTTTTTCGAGCAGGCGAGCGACGAATTTAAGTCGCTCGTTAACAGAATCCTTGTCCAGTACGTAAAAGTCCACCTTGGGCGCTATGGTGTTTGTCATTTTCTAGTTTGTCGTCCCGAGAGAAGCATTGCCAAATGTAATCAATTTAATCATCTCAAAGCTTGCCGAGAATATAGTTCACTAAGAGAGGGACCGGTCTTCCAGTTGCGCCCTTCTCCGCATTTGAATTCCAGGCGGTACCTGCGATATCCAAGTGGGCCCAGGGGTAAGACTCGGTGAAGTGTGATAAGAAGCAGGCCGCTGTCACGCTGCCGGCTTGTGGCCCACCAATATTGGCGAGATCAGCAAAATTGCTATCTAGCTGTGATTTGTAATCGTCCCAGAGGGGCATTTGCCAGGCGCGATCTCCGCTGTATTCGCCCGCAGCTAGTAACTCCGCAGCGAGTTCGTCGCGATTGCTGTAGAGGCCACTGGCGTGACGGCCAAGTGCGACTACACAAGCTCCGGTTAGTGTGGCGATATCGACCACAGCTTTGGGTTTGAATCGCTCTGCATAAGTTAGTGCATCGCATAACACCAGACGACCTTCGGCATCGGTATTGAGCACCTCAATCGTCTTCCCGGCCATTGAGGTAACAATGTCTCCGGGCTTGGTCGCTTCACCGCTAGGCATGTTTTCCGCCGCTGCAATGATGCCGATGACGTTTATTTTCGGCTTGATAATTTGTAAGGCTTTCATCGCACCAAATACGCTGGCCGCACCACACATATCAAATTTCATTTCATCCATGCCAGCGCCGCCTTTTAAGCTAATGCCACCGGTATCAAAAGTAATGCCTTTACCAACGAGAACGATTGGCTTGGTCGTACCTTTTTTTCCTGCGCCGTTGTACTCCATGATAATGAGTTGCGCTGGTTCTCTACTGCCTGCGGCCACCGAGAGTAGGGAGCCCATGCCCAGCTGTTCCATTTGTTTCTCGCCGAGAATCTTGGTGCTGAAGTTGGTATTGTTTTTAGCCAGTTTCTTGGCCTGTTCAGAAAGATAAGGTGGTGTGCAGATGTTTCCCGGCAAGTTGCCAAGGTCTTTTGCCAGGGCGCAGCCTTCGGCAATGCCAACCGCTTTTGTAAGAGCTTTCTTGATGTTAGATAACTCTGTTTGTTTGCCGATACAGAGGGTCGTAGAAGATAAAGTAAATGCCGGTTTTTTAACGCTTTTAAGCTGCTGAAAAAGGTAAGCGGCATTTGAAAATTGTTGTACAAGCTGCTGTAGCTGCCAGCTTTGATCCCGATCCGTGACCACGACATCGTTGCAGTATATATGGCAGGATTTGGCTTTCGTCTTATTTAAAGCGGCAGCGGCGCTGGCGGCTGCCTTGGTGAAATCTTTGGGGCTACAGCCTTTTCGATGCCCAAATCCCAGGAGTAATACTCGGCTCGCGCTACAGTTAGGGAGGTTGTGGATGAGTAGTGACTCACCAACCTTCCCCTTTAGGTCACCGGATTTAAGTACCGCCTGAATCGCTCCATTGCAGTGCTTATCTAAGCGCGTGGCGTCTAGAGACAGCTTTTTATTTTCAAAAATAGCGATGACAAGGCAATCTGATTTCTGTTTGCAGATGTCAGAGACGGCAGCTTTAAATTCCATGATGGATCCTTTTGTGCTGGGATTAAAATAATTTACGGCAAATAACTTTTTCATCGGCCGCTTTTTTACATGCTATAAGAAGTGTTGTTAGCGATTATGGCATAGAAGCGTATAATGCTTGGCGTTGCTTAAAGCACTGATAATTGGCGATGTAGTTTACGTTATGCGCGGCCTGAGCAACATGCAAAATCATAAAAAATAATTAGGAATTGAGTGAAAATCCTTCGTTATTTCAGTCGAGAACTTTTGATCACCACGCTAGTGATAAGTGCGGGTTGGTTGATATTGATTGTTGGTAACGGCTTTGGTGTCTATTTGGAAGATGCTGAACGAGGGGATCTATCACCTGACGTACTCTTTATTCTCATTGCCTGGCGGATTCCAGATTATTTGTCGCAAATATTACCCATCGGGTTTTTCCTTGCCATTTTGGTTACTTATGGCCGTCTCTACACCGATAGTGAAATGGTGGTCCTTTCTAGCTGTGGTTTTAGTAAAACCCGCTTACTTTTATATACTATGGTGCCTGCTTGTATCGTCTCGATTGTGGTGCTGGTGTTGTCAGTTTATTTGGCGCCCTATGGCTTGAAACAAGAAGATCGAATTAAGCTCCAGCAAAGTACTCGCAGTGAATTGGAAGTGTTGACGGCAGCTCGCTTTCAGTCCTTAACGGATCAAGGTCTAACGGCTTATTTTCAAAATTTTTCAAATGATAGAAAAAAAATAAATGATGTGTTTATCGCAGAAACCAGTTCGGAAGAAAATAGTCATGAGATGACAATATTAACCGCCAAAACTGGGGAGGAAGTTGTCGAACCAGTGACAGGTCGTCGATTTTTATTATTTACTGAAGGCTTTCAATACACGGGCGTCCCCGGACAAGGCAATTATCGCGCGACGGAATTTAAAACTTCAGCGCGTTTAATCCCAAGAGACAAAGAGCTGGCGGACCGTTTTAGAATTGAATCCGTAAATTTCTCAGAGCTATTTGCGATTGACCATGCGGCCGCAGCTGCAGAGATTCAGTGGCGACTCGCTTTACCTTTGTTAGTTTTTATTGTGACCATGATTGCAGTGCCGATGAGTCACACGAATCCCCGCCAAGGTCGCTACTTTAAACTATTTCCTGCCTTCGTGTTGGTCGTTTTTTATTACGGCCTGCTAGTCACTGCACGCGGTTTGATTGAAGAAGGAAAAATACCCACGCGCATCGGCTTGTGGTGGGTGCATGGCATTTATTTGTTAATTGCTACCGCATTGCTCATTTGGAATAACGGTCAGCCACTCGGTCGTTTTTTTTCGACATCGAACCAAACTGAAATCGGTGCACGATCATGATGATGCGTCGACTCAATCGTTATATCGGGAAGACTGTTTTCTTTTCTATTTGTGCCACCATAATGATTTTGGTTTCTTTGAGTGTTATTTCCAGTCTTATTGCCGAAGTTGGTGAGTTAGAAGGGAATTACACTTTTTCAAAAGCATTACTCTATGTTGGCTTAAATATTCCCAAAACAATTAACGATATTTTATCTTACGGTACTTTTGTCGGTTGTGTTATTGGCTTGGGTATTCATGCGAACGCCAATGAAATTGTTGTCGTTCGTGCGGCAGGCGTAAGTATGTTGCGATTAACCTGGGCGGTGTTGCGCCCCGTTATTTTTGTTATCGGTCTGGGTATGTTGTGGGGAGAATATATTACCCCGCAGCTAACTCAGTATGCCGAGGCGAGTAAGGAGTTGGCGCAATTAGAAGGAGGCGGTAAGCCGCGACTTGAAAATCGTAATTGGCATCGAGAAAAAAATGCGTATATGCGATTCAACTCGGTTCAGAGCGGCAAAATAATCGGTGTTACTCAGTTTAATCATGATGATAATGGCAAGCTTGTATCTTCGTTTTTTGCCGAGCAAGCAATTTTTCAAACGGGCAAAAATACTTGGCAGTTGGAGCAGGTTGATCAAAGTGTTTTTCATGAAGAAAAAATTGAAACCTATTACTTTGCGTCGCTGCCTTGGGATACCCAGTTAACGCCAGAGCAACTTGACGTTTTGGTTGCTTCTGCGGAAAATTTATCGATTAGAAGTCTTTATTACAATGCACGGTATAGGGACCAGCAAGGTTTAGATAGTCGCCGGTATTGGTTGTCGTTTTGGAAGAAAGTATTGCAGCCATTCATTGTTATAGGTTTGGCTTTAGTCGGAATGTCTTTTATTTTTGGATCGTTGCGTGAGTCGACAATGGGCTTTCGTTTGACACTTGCGGTTATGGTTGGCTTTGTCTTTAAAGTAATTCAAGATTTTCTTGGTAGTTCAAGTGCGGTTTTTGGTTTTCACCCTTTGTTAGCGGTGTTAATTCCAGCGCTAATTTGTTTTTCTGTTGGCGTTGTGCTGCTCAGACGAGCGTGACGAGTTTTTCATCTACATGTTGTGAATGTCTTTGATTCTATCATTCACAATTATTTTTCTTTGGGTAATACAATAACGCGGGTATGGCTTAATCGATCATGCAGTGTTAGTGATTTTTTGTCGATGAGACACCACAAATAACCCAATCCTAGTGCAGCGAAAGAAATACTTGCTAGTGCACAGCGTAAAATTCCCCGATAAATATTGAATTCTTTATCTTGCTCCGGCACCAACTTGAGCCGCCACGCGCGCATGCCCAAGGTTTGTCCGCCCTTAGACCAAAAATAAACGTAAAAACTAACAAGAACGATTATCCAGCCAAGCTGAAAAAGAATTCCAGGTTGTTCAAGTTCGCTGTTTGGCGATGGAAAAACTACGGAGCGTAGTAGTAATGCGCAAATACCGTAGCAAAAACTCAATCCGACGAGCAAAAAAATGTCGTAGACCATTGCGGCCAGTCGCCGCCATAATCCGGCATTAGGTAATTGAGAATTGTCCGTCATTTGCGTTTGCTTATATTGCGTTGTTGTTTTGCGATAGTAAAAACGCGCGCATTGTACCAAATTTTTGCCCGGGTTTACCTTTCAAACCAAACAATCAATCGTTTTGTTTGCGTGTTTAACTCAGGGCTGATGTATTGAATGCTAAAAAAACGCTTTCCAGAGACTGGAAAGCGAAGAGGCTAGTTGAAAAGGAAAAGCTGAGTATCTTATATCTGAGCGGCGAATTAAAAATTGTAGTTAAAGGTGACGCCGAGATCCCCTTTAGAAATCTTGAGTTTGTAGTCGAAACTATGCTCTTTGAAGTTAAGCGTTCCGCGACCGCTGGTGTCGGGTAAAGATTCAATATTGCTTAACTTGATTTGATCCCATAGCGTTTGCAAGCCGAGTTTGAGCAAGGCTGATACTGCATCTCCGTCAAACTCCAAGTCTTTATTGTATTGTTGCCCGAGCCATTGATAATTGAGTTCACGCTGCGCTGAGCTCATATTATTCGCTCGCAAATTATTGGCGATTTGTAGCAAGGCTTCGTTATCTAAACCTCGGCCTAAATTGGCAAGCCAAGCATTTTGATTGAGTGTCTTTGATTGCTGTCCGGTAAAAAATAAGCTGTTTGGTAGAAAAATATCAGCTTGGTATTTTTCTGTATCAGCGTGAGCTGAGCGAATGATGCCTAGACTGGCAATAAGCACAAGACTTAAGCCCCAGCACCATCCTGTGAGCTGGCGACGTTGCGCGCTTATCTCTAGCTTCTTGGCTTGTACCAAGTAAGAGCGTTTTCCGGGTAACAATCGTGATGCGTTTGTTGGTTTCATAACACACCTCCTTCTTACGTTAAGTATTGCCTAGTTTCCGAAAAGAAATGGCTACAAGCTAGTACCTGATTAGATCAAAAAAGCGAGTTATTTTAAGGAGATACACCAAGTCAGTTACGATTTGTAGAGAGTTTTGCCACGAGCCAACAAATACAGGTCGTAGGGCGTAAGTGTGTACTAAATCACCTGTGGGTGTGAGGGTGGTAGAAGAGGGGTTTTGATAACCCAGCGAGCTTGTTTTTTGAGCTTTTGAAGCAAAACAATATGAAAAATTCGGAGTTTTGAGGCCCAGATCACATTCTAGGCGGCGGGCTAATTACTAATGATCGGCGTTTTTCTACTGACTATTGGGACGCGTTATAAATGATCGTGAGCTCTGGCGCTTGAAAGGCACGACGGCCTATGGAAATGGTCCCTTCACCCATGAGCGGTAGCTCCTCTCTGCGCAGATAAAACTCTGGCTGTTCTGGCGTTTTGATATAGGTGCCGTTGGTACTGTGGTCTGCCAATACGAATTTACCGCGCCGCAAGAGAATGTGGCAGTGATCTCTGGAAGCCAAACTAGAGTCCACGTGCAGGTGTGCGGTTCGATGGTCGCGGCCGACAATGAATGGGACATTGTCTTCGGTGACAATAAAATCCTGATTGTTAAAGCTAAGCGTTAATCGACGAGTACTGACTTTTTGCGTGATGTGATTGATTTCCATCACTGTAGTTGGGTGGCTTTCTTGAGCGGGTGGCTCCCAAACCATTCTAAAAATGAGGCTTTTACACTGCTCGCCTTTGATATTCACTCGATCAAACTCTTCGCAATAGCTGCGCAGAGTTTCCGGCAGAGCATCGACCACTGCTTGGGTAATCACGATCTGATTCGGCCTGGCGATTTGCGCTACATAGGCCGCATCATTAACCGTATCGCCAAATACATCATCTTCATCCAACAGGATATTACCGAAATCCATGCCGATACGAATGGTTAGACCTTGGCCTTGACTGTCTTTGGTGGCTGCGTGGCATTGGCGCTGAATCGCAATGGCGGCGCGGCAGGCGTCATCGGGGGCATCAAATCGGGCCATTACCTCGTCACCAATGGTTTTGACGACGATACCCTTGTTGGCGATGGTGATGTCACGCATTAACTGGATCGCCTGATCGACCATTTGCTTGGCGCTGACATTTCCCTGGCGCTTGTACAGTGTTGAGCTCCCGGATACGTCTGCAAACATGATCGCTTGATCAGTGATGCTTTCATCAGTTTTTTGAGTTTTAGCCACGATTTCTACACATTATTACGCGTTGTTTGGTGAGGGTACGGGTGTGTACGGGGCGCAAATTTTACCTAGTGAAGCTGCCCATAGCCACGCTTATTTTATGGGCGTGTTGGTGGCCTAAGACAGTAAAAACAAAAATAGACTGCATTTTAGTGATTGAAGTCCTATTTGTGGTCTCTTATAAAGCTGTTATAGGGGTGAGGAAGGGCTAAATAAGCGGTATCATCCGCCAATTCGAAAATTCTCACCGCACAAAAATTTCCGCGCAATTCAAACAATAAGCGAAGGGCAATGACAGAAACCAAAGAGAGACCCGTGATCCACGAAGATCATCAGTGGCTAGAGGCAGTCCAAGAGGAGATCATTGATCCTGGTCGGCCTATTATCGATCCTCATCATCACCTATGGCAGCGGCGCCGTGGCTCGGATTACGTTCTTAGCGACTTTTGGGCAGACACCGATTCTGGGCACAATATTGTTTCCAGTGTTTTTATCGAGTGCCATACCAACTATTTAGAAGATGGCCCAGAACACTTAAGACCTGTCGGTGAAACGCAATTTGTTGCGGACATCGCGGCTCAGAGCCGTTTGGGCGATACCAATCAATGTCGCGTTGCCGCCATCGTCGCGGGCGGTGATTTATGTTTGGAGGCCGCGCTCGTAGAGGAATTGCTTGCCGTTCATCAGCACGAAGGTAAGGGGCTGTTTAGAGGAGTTCGTCACGCCGGGGCTTGGGAAGATGACGGCGATTTTTTGTTAATTCGTGGTCGCGGGCCGAAGGGCTTGTATGCAAATAAAAACTTTCGCAAAAGTGTTCGTTTGTTAGGGGCAAAAGGTTTTACTTACGATACTTGGCACTATCATCATCAAAACCAAAGCTTTCTCGATTTTGTCAAAGCGGTACCCGACACCACCATCGTGCTAGATCATTTTGGTACACCTTTGGGTGTGGGACCCTATGCGGGAAAGCGCGCTGAAATATTTCAGCAGTGGAAAAAAGATATCGCGGACATCGCTCAATGCCCAAATGTGTATGCGAAACTCGGCGGCTTAGCGATGCCAGATAATGGTTTCGGTTGGAACTTACGAGATGTACCGCCTAGCTCTGATGAATTTGTTGCGGCGCAAAAAGATTACTACCTACATACGTTGGATTGTTTTGGCCCAGACAGATGTATGTTTGAAAGTAATTTTCCTGTCGATAAATATTCGCTTTCATATCATGTGGTGTGGAATGCATTTAAGAAAATGAGCGATGGTTTTTCTGATTCGGAAAAGGACGCACTTTTTTTTAAGACCGCTGAACACGTTTATGGTCTGTAAGGATTGTGAGGGCCGCGGAGTGCAAATAGTCTCGAATCTTTACCGTCTGTCACAATCTAGGGGAATCGGTATCCCTGTCGCAGATAAATACCATCCATTAATTACAATAGAAATCAGTTTATAACTGTAGGGTTCAATGGTTTATGTTTACTAGTTCAGCGAGCGGAATGGTGGGACTTCGCAAGACAATATGGTCGTCGGCTATAATTCAGTCGCGAAAGAAAAGTTTAAAAAAGTTTGTACAGATCTTTTTATTGATTTCTTTCGCTAGTGGTTTGGCGAGCAACTCAAACGCTCATCAATTCACTTGGGATATTATTTTTGGCGGTGATACCAATCCTATTTTTTTGGATGATAGTTTTGAAACAAGTGTCGAAGCCTACAATCAATCTCGTTTTGAATTTAGTCACGACGCTAAAGACGGTGGTATTTATTACACCTTAAAGGGAGATGGTAGCCAGTTCGCAGATAATGATGAGCCCCTCGCCAATTCTTTAAACGGTGATAAGATTTTGGCCAAAGCCGCGTTGGGTTGGGATTGGCGACCGGAATTTGATTACGGTGAAGGTCAAATTAAGATCGAATTAAACTATGACCATTTCGATAATGTATTTGTTGATCGTACTACAGGCCGCTTAGCGCGTTTTAATGGCGTCGAAGTGAGTGATCGTTTTGACTATAGTGCACCAGGGTTTTTAATATCAACTGTTATACCGCTATCTGAAGAAGCAGATTTTATTCTCGAGATTGATGGCAATGACCGAAGTTATGAGGACTATAACTTGCCGGGTTTGGCCAATCTTGATTTTCAAGAAGTAGAGATAGACCTTGGTTTTGAAAAGCTTATTTGGCCGCGCACCTTAGTCAGGACGATGATAGGTGCGGGCAAAAGAATTTATGTTGATCGTCGTGGGCGTGCTGATGATGGAACAATCATCGCCGATTCGGAATTAGAGTTTTCGTATTTAGAAGTTGAAAATTCAATTGACTTCGCGATTACCAATCGTTGGCACTGGATTACGGGCTTCGATATCGATCAGCGTAAAGATAGTGAGGGCGGTTACTATGATGTAACCGAGGGCGAGTTTTTTACCCGCATACGTTATCTCAATAACGAATACGTGGATTTTTATTTCGATGTTAGTTACTTCAAACGCGAATACGACAATACGGATTACAATGACTTTTTTGTTTTTGAAGATGAGCAGAAAGAGCGCGAGGGTTATGGTTTACGTGCCGAGTTAGTCCGCAATATCATTGGACGCGGTTGGGATCGGATGGATTTGATTATTGGAATTTCGGCGGACTCCTTTGAGAATGAAGACCCAGTTTACACTTATGATCGTGGTCAGGCTTATGTGGGTATACGTTGGCGTCCTTATTAGATGAGTGCTGAACAATGCCCTGTATTTTAGGCCGCTCGCATTATGCCTTGCTATCTCTTCAAAGGTTTATTCGTAGGGTGTTCAATGTGATGGATCGTTTTGAATAACTGATCGGTTTTGGCGGCCATAATAAAATCGTTATTGTGCAAGCCGTTGATTGAATGTGTCCACCACCATACTTTCACTTTCCCCCATTCTGTTAATATCGCCGGATGATGATTTTCACTTTCGGCGAGCTTGCCAAGTTGTATCGTAAAAGAAAGGGCTTGGTCAAAATTTTCAAATGTAAAAACCCTGGCAAGTGTATCTTTATCCTCTTCTTTAGAATGCAGCCAATCATCGATCTCGAATAGTTTTGTCGCAATTTCCTCAACGCTGAGTTTTGGCGTGCTTGCATTACAATGTACGCATTTGAGTTCGGTTAATGGAGTCATAATTAAAGTCCGTTAGTAAATGCTTGCCAGTATGTGTACGCTGTACATCTTTTAATTCAAGAAAATAAGATACCATACGTTTTTGATACCTTAGCCGAGAAGCGGACCTTGATCATAGCGATGAGCAGAAAACTGAGAGAATACTATACTCAAGGAAATAACGCTGGCCAAATCGATCGTATGTAAGCGAATGACTAGGCAGAAACCTAGTCTGCGCTTTCAGGCTCCCGCGAATATTCGTTGTCGACGTTTTGATCGCGGTCCTTTGAGTTTTAAATTTAGAGACTTCTCAATGACATTAAGTAAACGTTTTATCTGTGTTGGCTTGTACAACAAAAACGATAAGCCTAGGTATTTTGATATTCCTCACCAAGTATTGCGATGTTTTTGTTTAGTTGTTTTAGTTGCAAGCTTTATTCATCCTGTGGCAGCGCAACCTGCGCCGGAGGAGTTGACCCCAAATGAACCTACCTTAGATGATGAAGGTTGTGTTCAGTTCATTGAGCCTGGTAGCAGTAAGTTTGATATATCCACGGCACCCAATCCGGTTGCCAATATCCAATTCCCCGAAGATGCCGTTGTCGGCAATATCGTTTTTACTCGTTATCCAATATTCAATGCCAATGATCCAAACGAAAATAACGCGCTTTTTGGCCTCGTTGATTTTTTACATATTGATACGCAGCCGAGAGTTATTCGTGCGCAATTACTTTTTCAAAGCGGCGAGCGTCTAAATATGCGTGAACTCGAGGAAGCCGCTCGTGCCTTACGTGAGAGTGAATATTTTTATGACGCCAGAATTTGGCCCTATCGCATGTGTGGCACTCGTGTTGATATCGAAGTGCTTACTCGTGAAGTTTGGACCTTGAGCGGAGGTGCTTCTTTTAGCCGATCGGGTGGGGCGGATGAGCAAAGTGTATCGATTCGCGATAGCAATATTTTTGGTCGTGGTGAGACCTTGTCGCTTGAAAGTACCTCGTCAACTGACCGAGATAGTTTCGAAGTGCTTTATTTTGATCCTAATGTTGTTGGCTCGCGCCATGAGCTGAATCTGTTTTATGCCGACAGCGATGATGGTTCACAAAAGATCCTAGATCTACAGCGGCCTTTTTATTCTCTGGATACACACGCTGCTTGGGGTGTACGTTACGACGACCACGATAGAGTCGACAATCTTTTTGAGCGAGGTGAAGATGTCGCCGGTTTCGAAACCCAATCGAGGCAGCGTGAAATTTATTACGGAGAATCTAACGGCTGGGACGACGGCGTCACGAAACGTTGGTTTTTAGGTTTTCGTTGGCAAAAGGAAAGTTTTCTTGCTGCTGAAGATGAAGTGCTGCCAGCCGTATTTCCGCAAGACAGAGAGATTAATTATCCTTTTGTAGGTTATAACTATATTGAAGAAAATTTTATTAAAACCTCCAATCTAAATCAGATGCACCGTATCGAGGATTTCAACCTTGGAAAATCATGGGGGCTACGTTTAGGTTTTGCTGAAGAAGAATTTGGTTCCGATCAGGATCGCACAGTCTTTTCTGCAAATTGGCGGGATGCTTGGCAGTTAAGCGACAGTACTATTATGCAATTAAAATTAAATGCCAGTGGTTTTTGGCAAAATGATAATGACAAAGGTGAAAGTGTCGTCCTCGAAAGCTACCTTCGTTATTATGACGGTTTGAATAAAAATCAGGGGACTTATATTGCGCTTGATATGAAGTATGCTCGTAACTTACCGGTGCATGAACAATTACTGTTAGGTGCAGAAGAAAATTTACGAGGATATCCGGCACGGTATCAGAACGGTGATCGAAGTTTTGTATTAAGTGTGGAGCGACGCTACTACACGGATTGGCATTTATTTAGATTGCTACGTGTTGGTGGTGCGGTATTTTTTGATGTGGGCCGTGCGTGGGAGCCAGACGACATTAATGATGATGCGAGCGGCGTGTTAGCGGACGTAGGTTTCGGGCTTAGGATCGCTTCATCCCGTGCGCAGACTAAGCGAACTTTACATGTTGATGTAGCCTTTCCGCTTGAAGATCTTGATGATGTTGATAGTTACGAAGTTGTGATAACAGCAAAGCAATCATTCTAAGTATTGTTTTTTCTATCAGTAATCTGGAGGAAAATAAAGTGGCAGTACCGACAAAAAGTGCAGTACTTATAAGTTTGGCTTTGGGGGTGTTTTGTTTGGCAAACTGTAGCGCTGACTCAAAGAGCAAACCCAAGAGTTTAGTGGAGTCCCAAAAAAAATTACTCGACGATTCAAAATCCGTAGAAGCTCAATTAAAAGAAGCTGAAGAAATACGCCGTAAAAAAATGGATGGCCAGTAATTTTCTTTTGCGGAAAATAAGCCATCCATATCTATTTTATCTACTTAGCTGGCTCTTTTTTTAGGCCTAGCATTTCCAGATGCAGTTCGTGCCCCCGGCTTGGCTTTTGAATAGTACTTGCTTTTGCCTTCACCCCCCGGCTTGCTAGAGCCACTCTTTTCCTTGTTGTCGAACCGACTAGATTTCGAACTTGAACGTTCGGAACTGTTTCCAGTATTTTTATTGGCGCTATTTCCCCCATTGTGCCGATGACGAGGTTTGCCGCGCGGGTTTGCTCGACTCTTATCCTTATGTGGGCCGGTTAAAGAGAAATCTGGTTCGTAGCCTTCTATCACCTCACGTTTCACTTCGCGTTTTAATAGCTGCTCGATTGCGTTGAGAAGCTTGCGTTCATCCGAACATACGAGCGAAATTGCCTCGCCTGAATTTCCCGCACGGCCGGTACGACCAATTCGGTGAATATAATCTTCGGCGACCATGGGCAACTCAAAATTAATCACATGAGAAAGCTGATTGATATCGATACCTCGCGCAGCAACATCAGTCGCCACTAATACACGTACTCTGCCATCTTTAAAATCAGCGAGAGCTTTAGTGCGTGCTCCTTGAGATTTGTCGCCGTGAATTGAGGTTGAGCGCAAACCATCTTTAATTAATTGTTTAGACAAGCGTTCTGCGCCCATTTTGGTTTTTGTAAAAACCAACACTTGTTGCAAGTTGCGGGAACCAATTAACTCAGAAAGCAGTTGTCGCTTTCTTTCTCTCGCAACGGGATGAACAATATGACTGACCGTATCAGCAATACTGTTTCGGCGAGCAACATCAATTGTTACTGGCGATTGCAATAGACCATCGGCTAATTGTTTGATGTGAGTAGAGTATGTTGCCGAGAATAATAAATTTTGGCGTTGCTTTGGTAGCTTGGCAAGAATGCGTTTAATGTCTGGCATAAATCCCATGTCTAACATTCTGTCGGCTTCGTCTAATACTAAGATTTCGACTTTTCCTAAATCAACTTCACCTTGATGAACTAAATCGAGTAAGCGGCCGGGCGTTGCGACAAGTACATCTACACCGCGTCGCAGTTTAAAAATTTGCGGTGAAATTTTCACGCCGCCAAAAACGACATTAGATCGCACGCTCGAATACTTACCGTATTTACGAATACTTTCTGAAACTTGGCTTGCCAATTCACGAGTGGGTGTAAGCACCAAAGCACGAATAGGGCGGAACTGTTTCGGTGAAGGTTGTTCGAGTTGTGATAAGCGTTGTAATAAAGGTAAAGCAAAACCCGCTGTTTTTCCGGTGCCTGTTTGTGCACCGGCAAGAACATCTTTACCTTCTAAAATAACCGGAATGGCTTTCGCCTGTACCGAAGTGGGAGTGGTATAACCTTCTTCGTGCACAGCGCGCACGAGTTCGGCCGCAAGACCGAGATCAGCAAATGACATATATTTTTCTCAATGGACCGGCCAACTAAGTCTGTTTTCCACAATGGGAATGTTGACTATGTCGGTCTAGGCAGGAATAAAAAGTAGGACTAAACAGGGACGTTTTTATGGCGGACGATGTATGTTCGTATCGAACAGAGCTCGTGTTGGCCAACGCAATGAGCAGTCAGGCGCGGACCGATGAGCGCCAGGGGGCGGCACTATAACAGAAGTGATTGAGTAGTGTAAGTATAAATTATGGACAATTTCCACTCGTTCGTTTCAGAGCTTTACGGAGTCTTACAGACCGGCAAGTCCACGCTTCCAAAACTTCATGGTATCCTTCGCCAAAACTACCTCTTAAGTAGTCAATGTATTCATCGCGACGGCACTGAATTGATAGTGCGGCGATCCCAATAGCACGATAAAAAATCAGACCTATAAACGTATCTCCTCCGTCTAAATTGAGCAGAATAAAAAGGAAGTCTCTATGAAAAATAATCCTAACGTTGATATTCAGCGGCGATCTTTTTTAAAACGCAGTTCTCTATTGGCAACCGGTGCCGGCGTTGGCTTGTTGCTGCCAACCCCCCATGGGTTTGCGCAAAGTAAAGAGGCGATCGCAGAAACCGCTTTTGGAAAAGTACGAGGTGTTACAAGTAATGGCGTGCATGCATTCAAAGGTATTCCCTATGGTGCTGATACAGCCGGAAAAAACCGTTTTAAACTCGCAGTAGATCCTGAGCCTTGGACAGGAATTCGCGATGCTCTGGAATATGGCCCCGCAACCCCGCAGAGCGATCCGGCGTCGGGCCGGCAGCAGGATGGCAACGAGAGCGAAGATTGCCTCGTGATGAATATCTGGTCGCGGGGAATCAATGATGGTCGCAAACGTCCGGTGATGTTTTGGTGCCATGGTGGCGGTTTCCGTTCATTGTCAGCGTCGTCTCCAGGTTACGACGGTACTAATCTATGTTTGCGTGGTGATGTCGTCGTTGTCGGAATTAATCACCGCTTAAACCTACTCGGCTTTACACATTTGGCGGAGTTAGGTGGCGAAGAATATTCTCAGTCAGGCAACGTTGGTATGCTCGATATTGTTCATGCCTTGCGCTGGGTTAAAAATAATATCGAACAGTTTGGTGGTGACCCCGATCGCGTGATGGTTTTTGGTGAATCCGGCGGTGGGCGTAAAGTCGCGACATTATTAGGAATGCCCGATGCGAAAGGCTTGTTTCACAGCGCCGTTATTCAAAGCGGAGCGACGCTAAAAGTTTCGGAACCGGCAAACGCAACCGCACTTAGCGAACGCGTGTTGACTGAATTAAATATTACTCGTTCATCAATTCATAAGTTGCACGACCTTTCGCTGAAACAAATTATGAGTGCCTACGTCGCGGTGACGCGAAATAATGATTCACGTTCGTTTGGTCAAAGTTTTCAACCGGTTCTAGACGAGAACGTTTTACCCCATCACCCTTTTTATCCCGAAGCTTCACCGGTGAATCCTGATGTTCCACTTATTGTTGGCGCGAATAGAACTGAAATGACTGCCTTTGCTCGCCCGGAAGAATTTACTTTGGATGAAAAAGGTATGCGGCAGCGCGTAGCGGGATTAATTGGAGAAGAAAACGCTACTGCGGTGATCGATACCTATCGTAGTCAAAATCCTAAAGCGACTCCCGTTGAACTTTACTTTTTAATTTACAGCGACAACAACTACGTGATGCCCTCAATCACCATAGCAGAGCGTCGCGCAAAATTAAGTCCGACGTATTTATATTATTTAACGTGGCAAACCACGGCACGCGGTGGCCGAATGATGACCCCCCATGCCCTCGACATTCCTTTTGTATTTGATAATGTAAAAATAAATCCGCTCACCAACGAACAAGATTCTGCCCAAGCATTAGCAGATAAAGTGAGCGCGACCTGGATTCAGTTTGCAACGGATGCCACGCCAAATGCGGGGACCTTGCCGGAGTGGAAAAAATACTCCACGGAACAACGCGCAACGATGGTGATTAATAACGATACGCAACTAATAAATGATCCAATCGCTGAGCAACGGAAAATTATGCAGCCAATATTGAAGTTGTAAAAAAACAAAAACTACTCAATAAAAAACCTAGATTTAATCTCTACAATATCAGAGTTAAAGCTAGGTTTTTTAAAATGGGTACTATTTTTTAAGACTGTTATGAATTATCGGAAAATCAAAAATGATATTGAAACGCTAGATTATAAGTATCGATATCTTGCTCGAAAGTATCTTCGTCACCGACATCTAAGAATTTCTCCCAAGAAAGTTCAAGCCCCAATGCACTCGTTATGCTCCAAGTTACACCCATACCGGCAAACAATTCAGGGTCGATAGATTTTTCGGTAGTTTTTCTGTTTTCAAAAATAGTCGTGAACGATCCGGAGCCATTTGTCGTAAGTCCAACGACGACACTTCGTCTTAAAGTTGTTTCGTATCTAGTAATAAGTGCTCCAGCCTGAAAGTTCAAAGAAAACCAATCGCTTAATGGTAATTTACCAACGCCAGCAAACCGCAAACCTCGAGTATCGAAGGTAAGAGAAGTGGTCGAACTCGGAAGATTAGTCGATACTAAATTTACCGCTACCGGATCGAATATGCTTCTCGGTTGTGAACCAGGGGTAGAAGGCGGAATTGGAAAAAATTGCGAACTAAAAGGGTTAAAGAATATTGGGGTGCCTGTCCCTATAAAAGCGTCCATTACAGGCCCGCGTTCAACCTTTTGCTCGCCTAAATTAAAATAGCCGAGCTCGACAGCAAAATAATTATTCACCTCATAACCAAACGACAATTGCCAACCATCATCGGTGTTGTCGACATCAAAGCCGGTGAAGTTGCCAATGCTACCATTGGATCCAGTGTAAGAAACTTCTCCGTACCAAGGGCTTGCCAAAGTAAAGTTAGAGAACAATAGGGTCGTATAGAGGATGTTGCGGAATTTTTTCACAAATATTTCCTTTATTTGTTTGGAGGAATTGTGGAAATAGCAATATTAATTAAAAAAGTGAATAACAAGATTTGGGCAGTCTATCGGTCGACAAATAAATTTTCAATAAACATTCGCTAAGGAAAAGTTAATCCAATTAAATAAGTGGATGATTAGCCAATTTGTTTTTATTATTTGGGCGAGGATTAATGTTGGTTTAGCTTACATAACCAACAATAGAAATAAAATGCATAACCGATCCACTTAGTACGAATAAATGCCAGATTCCATGAGCGTGCTTTAATTTACCCAGGGTATCCAAGACATAAAAAATAACGCCAACGGTGTAAGCGACCCCTCCGATTGTTAACCAAATCATTCCAGGTTTTGGAATGAATTCAACAAAGGTGGAATAGCGAAACATACAGACCCAACCCATAAATAGATAAATAACAATTTGCAAAATTTCAATTCTTTTTGGGTTTAAAAGATCAAGCAGTAAACCAGATAATGCTAAGGCCCAGATGAGTACGAGCATCCAATAGCCGGTTGAGTTTCCCAGTGACACGACCAGGTAGGGTGTATATGTACCAGCGATCAGTAAATAAATTGTAATGTGATCGAGTTTTTGAAATATTTTTTTTAGTTTGGGCGGATGGAAACTGTGATACAAGGTGGACATTGTATAAAGCAAGACGAGTGTAAAACCGAAAATGGAAAAACTCGCGATGGTTGCGGCGTTTCTCGATTGAATTGAAATGGTAAGCAAAGCGCCGAGCCCGACTAAAGCCAGTACCGCGCCAACAAGGTGGGTAATACTGTTAAATTTTTCTCCAGAGTACATACGGCTCCACTGTTCTTACATCACGGAAATCAGCTGCTTGATATTTTCCAAATCCTAGCACAGTTGAGTTATTTTTTGTCGTCACTAAAAACTTGCGCTTAGCGATCAAAGAGTGTGTTTAGCGCTTTTCGTAAGGCGATAACTTCGTCTTCAATGATAAGGCAATAGTTTCCGTAATGATTACTAGGGAGCTGTAAACCCTCGGCGATAATTATTGACTGAAAAGCGCAAAGGGCAGAGATATTATCAATACGCGAAATGATGCTGTCTTCTAATTCCGCGGTTACGGGTATATTACTGAATGCTGAATTTTCCTTTGGTTTTTGCACCCTGCTACTCCTTGGTATTAACGTTCAATTCGAATGTCCTCGACGAGGTGAGCACCACCTAGGTACTCAAAGAGCTCTAAATAATTTGGCGGTTTGCCACAATTAATAGATTATAAGCTATTATATATGGCAAATAGCAATAATATATGTCTTATGTTCTATGGTATGCGAAGCCGGAATTCGGGAACCTTGCTCCACCCTACCGGAGGCGAGATGACCCCAGAGCAAGCACTCAGTAAAGCGATTCGTATTCAGCGCTTAGAAAAAGAACTTTCCCAAGAGCAGCTGGCGGAATTGAGCGAGATTGATCAGACCTACCTCTCGCAGATCGAACGCAGCAAACGCCAACCCTCACTAAAAGCACTGCGAAAAATTGCCAAAGCCTTGGAATTAGATCTGAGCGATCTGTTTCGTAATGCAGAAGTGAGAGAAAAAGAAGCGGAATATAAAACTGACTAATACGTCGTATCGTAGTTTTCTAAGTTTTGCTCGAAGGTGCAAAAATAAAACCGTTAATTTAAGTAAGAATTGAACAAGCACATTTTAATTTCAATAGAATGGACTGTTCCGCTAACGGCTTAGAGATTGATGCAACGAGGGTAAAAATAACAATGAATATCCCATTACAAAAAAGCAACCGTATAAGTCCAACTCTTATAGTAGTGGCAGTACTTGTCTTATTTTGCGGTCAAGTATTCGCCCAAAGCGTTGTTCATCCGCCTGGCCCTAATCACGGTGAAGATCCATACAACGTGGTGAAAGACTGGCTCCAACCATTCGCTGAGCCGGGTTTTGTTTGGGGTTCGCAACCGGGAATTTTTGTTGAATCTCCCGATAGAATTTTTATTATTCAGCGTGGCGAGTTGCATGTTCCAGATCCAAAACCAGAAGGTTTTACTTATTTCTATGGTTCCGCTGAAGGTTTAAGTGCTTTACAGCCCGTCGATAAAAAACGAGAAATGCGCAATGTTATTTTTATTGTCGATAGCGCAGGGAAGTTAGTTGAATCCTGGACACAATGGGATTACCTATTCGCGAATACTGCTGGTCCTCATAAAATTGCAATTAATCCTTTTGACCCAGAGCGAAAAATTTGGGTCGTCAATGACCTGCGACATCAGATTCACGTATTCAGCAACGACGGTGAAAAACTTTTATTTTCTCTGGGCACCTGGAGTGAGGCAGGCAATGATGAAACGCATTTTGGTAGGCCACAAGATTTAACTTTTTTAAAGGACGGCAGTATTTTGGTTGCCGACGGGATCGTAAATTCTCGTGTCGTGAAGTTTGATAAAAACGGAAAATATTTAATGGAGTGGGGCAGTAAAGGGAGTGCCGATGGCGAGTTCGATGTCGTTCACGGAATTGCTGCTGATAAAAACAATCGTATTTACGTTGCCGATCGCTCTAATGATCGCGTTCAGGTTTTTGATGAAATGGGTAAACATTTAGCCACGTGGCCAAATTTGAACTTCCCGAATCATATTGTAATTACAGAAAATCAAGAAGTATGGGTGGCCGATAATCAGCCCGTTCGTATTGTTAAATTTAACACTGATGGTGAACGCTTATATTCCTGGGATGCAGATGGCCGAGGTGATGGAGAATTCGCTGAGTTGCACGAATTTGGTATCGATATGCAGGGAAATTGGTATGGCGCGGATAATTTGCTAGGACGGTCCCTAAAATTTACCCCAAAACCGAATGCAAAAAAAGAACAGCTAATGAGTAAGCCTGCGCCGCTGGCAGAGTAAGCAATAGGCGCACAATTTTCCTGTTGGTATGGCTGCAAGCCCGCTTGTAAAGTTACTAGCTCCAAATTCCAGGAGCTAGTAATTGTTTTGTCGCCAAGTCGTAAATACGGAAGAGTCGACGAAATCTTTCAGTTCCGCAAAGCTCGCCAAGATTTCGATGTCAAACACGGTGTCGAATTCATCCCTAAGTATTTCCAGCACTAGTGTCGCTTCGTGGTAGTGGCCTTGTTGTGCAAACAACATTAAAGCGGTGTAGTAAGTGGAGTCATTCGAAGGATGATTGGTGATGGCATCGCGAAGAGTTTTTGAATAGTTTTTATTGTCCCCCATCGCCAGGTAACTTTCGGCTTTCATGAGATCTAATTCTAAATCGCCGCCCGTCTTTTTGTTCAGTAAATCCAAATATTTTATCGTCAGTTTGTGCTCTTGACTCAGACGATAATACCCCATCTTCGCCAACACGAATTCATCGACCTTAGTGCGGTCGACAATATTTTTCATGACTTCTTGATATTGCTTGTCACTTAGGGAGACGGCAGATTTTATATAAATGCTTTGGATGAATTCCGAGTTTTGAAGTTCTGGCGAAAGTTTGTCGTATAAAAACACCGCGCGCGCGGGCAAAGCATTGGCTGCGTTCACGAACTGCATCAAGGTGGAGTTCGTGTTCGAAGACGGGTCTTGTGAAGCTTGCGCTAATAATGTCATTGCACCCGCCATCGCTTCGGAGACCCAAATATCTGTACCGTAAGTAAAAATATTTTTAATTCTCCATGCATCGTTAATGAGTGACATTTTCATTTCCAAATATTCAAAGCCCTCTTCGTAATCGATACGAAATAGGAGGTGATGCTGCTTCTGGAATTCACGATGTCTTAAATAAGACCAATCAGCGCCTTCACCATATTCGGCCTTTAATGTTTCAAAGAACGTGCCGCGGAACTGCTGTTCAAGAGTTCGTTTCATGAAGCTCGTGTTACTTCGAGTAAGGTTTGATCCTTCGACTTGATCAAGTATCTCGTCGACAAGAGAAGATACGTCGATCATATCCAAGAAATAATCTAGTTCTTGGACGTTCATGTAGTCAGGCATAGCTTGAGCAATACTTTCTAATTCCGCCGGTGCTTCAGTGGTTTTGAAGCGATGGGATGGCTTCTCAATCGCGAATGCAAGGTTGCCGCTGAATAAAACAATCGCGACCAAAGTTTTAATAATATTATTCACGACCTATAACCTCTAAACGTTGTAGTAATTCTTTTCTGGCACTACTGTTCGGCTGTTGATAAGGATAATAGTAAGACAGCGAAAAATCGATGTCGTTTTTAATCTCTTTGCCTAGGCTTAAATAATTTTCTAAACCCTTACTAGTGACTGAATCCTGCTTGATAAATAATTCAGCGTCATATTCGAAACGCTTGTTGAAGTAAGTGCTGCGTGTTGTGAATTCCAATTCGGGTAAGCGAGTAATTTTTGGGGCGCCATCGACACCCATGTAGGCATCTTCTTCAAAGTCGATGACAATTTTGTGTCGTAAGCGCCGAGGGTCGCCAATATATATCGGCGCATCGCGACGAATATCACGAGGGATTCTGAGATATTGCCCGACGGCATCCGCGTAGAACATTGAAGTGTGAACATTCTCCTCAAGCGCAGAGAATTCCGGAATACGATAATACTCGTTGACGACAAAATGATTATTGACGATGTCATCTTCGATCGTTAGTTTGGCATCGACTTCAATCTTTGGATAAATGTTGGTGTAATAATTCAAATATCTATCTTGCATTTCTTCTTGAGTACTAACAGCAAATAAGTAACGTTGTAATTCCGCAGAGCCACCCTGATGGCGCGATGTTACTTTAAGCATTGTTGCTGCGCTAATATCGTTAACGGTAAAGTGCTCGGTGACCAGAACAGTATCTTGTTGGCTGGGTAACGCACCAATGTTTGTTACCGGGTCTCCCACAAGGCGACCAATTACCAAGCCTTTACCATAAGGGGTAAAACCTAGCTTATTAATATCATTACCTTGCAGTGTTTTTGTTGGATCTAGCCAAACACTTTTTCCATCGATTATCGCGTTGACAATGACGTGATCAAAAGCCATCGGGCTTGGTAAGAAGTCAGCGAAACCTTTTCGATAACTGTGACTAACTAGCGCGGGAAACGCTTGAATATTATTGGCGCGAAGCATCTGAACTAATAAGTTAGATTTATCTTTGCAATCGCCGAATCGATTTTCGAGAACTTCAGTTGGAGAATGGGGGAGGTGACTATTCTGTCCAAATTCCAAACCCAAATAGCGAATTTCTTCTTGCGCAAATTCTAAAGCTTTACCTACATAATCATCACGCGAAGTAGACTCTTTCTTTAATTGCTGAATGATTTCATTAAGCTCGGAGGAGTTTTGATCTATCGTGCTGTAAAGAGTGTCGGCCCAGTCTTCTACTTCGTCCCAACTGGCGAACTCACTAAATTCAACCCAAGGATAGGGCACATACCATGCCGGATAATCACCTTCGTTAGTAATCGCTGCAATGTCTTTTCCTTTCCAGGTGATCTCACGATACTTACCTTTTTTCCTTTCTTTTTCTTTGATGCTGCTACGGTGCGATTTAACTTTCACATCGACATCGTTTGGAATCAGTACTCGCACATTCGCCAAAGCAACATCAACTCCCCAGCCTAATGGCGCCGCGCCAAATACCTTTTCGCCATAAACTGGGTTGCGGCCTTTAATTGTGTAGGCGGTTTCTATTCGGTCACCGACACGCGTATCTGGAACAATAATCACTGCGGTGATGACACCGTTGTAAATACCATTTCGTAAATCTTCTTCTCTTTGCAATAGTCGAACGCTTTCTGGGCGAAGGCGGTCGAGTTTTTTGTTTTTACGAACCACGCTTATATCGTGAATGACTAATTCTTGATAAGAAGGATTAAAAAATATTTGAATTTCAGATCCTGATGCGACGGCTTGACTCGTGTGTAACAAGGTACTTGACGCGTAATATTTTTCGAACTGTTGATGATCAGCTAAAATTTGCGTGTCCACTAAAAGAAATTCTTCACCACGCCCCTCAATTTTTTTACCTGGCTTCGCGGGTTTTACTGGTTCCACCCAGCTTGGCGTATCAGCATTAACTTCGTACTTGTACTGTCCGTAGGTGAATTCTTCTGCTGCAATCACACTTGCGCTAGTGATAGATAAAGTTAAAAGAATTAACCGAGGTAAAAAGAAAGCAATAATATTTTTCATGTGCATGGGTCACTATCTGTTTTGGGTAAGGCTTCTGTTAGCAGGTTAGTTAATACCTAAGGTTGATACAGTGCAAATATTGGTCGGTTCAAACCAAAGACCAGATTTTTATAAGGTGTAGATACTGGTTATAGGGTGAGAGCAGTGTCGTGAATTCCTTGCTACTCCATAGCATCAAGACAAGACTCAAAACTATCCTACATAAAATGAAAGCGCTGCACTAAAGAGAATAGGAGAATAAGAGCGGGATCAATAAATGTCCATTGCTTCGACCCCGCCTACTAGATGAGCTGGTGCTTGGGCGGAGTCGGCGGGAATAAGCTAGAGAAAACCTCAGTTTATGTAAGCGGCGATAAACATTGATTGAACAAAATAGCCTTAAAAATGAGAGCGTTGCCAATAATTATCCACTGATCTCTGCTAGCATTCAGTTCAAACAAGCCGTGACTTGTCACCTATTACGTCATTGTGAAGCGAGCTGAGTTGCGAAAGGAAAAGAAAGAGGAATTATGGGATCAAAAAGTAAACAGGCCGCAGCACGGTTAGGAGATGTCGATACCGGTCACGATAGTTATCCTCCCACCGCCATCAACAAGGCGAGTCCAAATGTGATGATTAATGGCATTCCCGCGGCAAGAATGGGGGATGAGCTGAATCGCCACCACCGTGGAATTCGAACCATCGCCGAGGGTGCTGCTTCGGTGTTGATAAATGGTAAGCCAGCAGCACGAGTGAGTGATGCGATTAATTGTGGTGGAACTATTAACGCCGGTTCTGCCAATGTAATGATAGGAGACCAGCCAAAAATATAATTCCTTGAGCCAGCCAAAATAATTATTTCGCGTCTTAAAAATGAGATCGCTTCCACCAATTCGAAAGGCAAGATGGGTTAGTATGCGGCGTCTACATACAAAACAACCCGTAAGTGTTTAGTTCGTTATACAGCTGATTGGAAGGGATACCATGGGCTCAAAAAGTAAGAAAGCCGCCGCACGTCTGGGCGATATTGATACTGGACATCATTCATCTCCGCCCACCCCGATCATTATGGGCAGCCCTAACGTTTCCACTAATGGTCGTCCTGCAGCGCGTAAAGGCGACAAGCTAATTCCCCATCACCCTAGTATTCGAACCATCTCGGAAGGTTCTGCTTCAGTTTTAATTAATGGCAAACCTGCCGCACGTGTAAGCGATGCGATCAATTGCGGCGGCGATATTATTATCGGTTCGGGTAATGTCTTGATCGGCGATCAGCCCGAAGCGCCACGCAATGTAAAACTAGCGATGGAGTTCGACGAGTTAATGGACGAAAGTTTTAAACCTGGGTTCCGAGAGTTAACGCCCCATCAACAAGCGGAAGTTGCTGCGAACATCGCAGTGAAATACCGTCAAGAAGAGGGGGGTATCAGTAGCTGGCACGAGTACTACTACAACCAGAGTGAAAACAGTAACGCCCCATCTCCCGGCGAATTAATTGATCCTTTAAAACAGCAAGGCTACCAACGCGCTCAAAACGAAAAAGCCAAAGAAGCCGCCGAAGCTATCGTTGATGCAAACGACATTAACAAAGCAAAAGCAAACGAAGTAAAGTTAGAAAAAGCCAGGCAAGCTATACAAGACGCAATAGCGAATCAGTCGGAAGGAGAAGAAGCAACCAAAGAAGTTGTTGCGGCGGCGGGGCTGTTGTTGGGGGTAATGGACAATCGTACGACTCCCTCAAAATCTGAAGTCGCATCATTTGAAGAAGCGGAGCAACGATTAGCTGACGCTAGAGAAGAAATCCAAAAACGTAAACAGGCCGGCGAGCCACCGTATAAGCCAAAATATAGCGATACTGAATTATTAGAAATGGTTGAAACGGGTTCCGTTGCAAACGAACGATTTTTAGTAAGTGTTCAACCCAAAAATACGGCTCACGATGCTACACTCGCGCATCAAAAAGATTCGGGCCTAGTTCCCGTGTGGACGACCTCACTAGATCAGCTCGAAGCTGCTGACACCGATCCGGAATTAATCCATCAAGTATTGGGAGCTCATTCCAACTACGACCCTGATAAAGAATACGTAGTGCATATTATTGATCGTGGTGAAAACTTAGAAAATTTTGGTAACAACACCATTGTTCCGGATTGGGATAATTTAGCTGATGCGAGTGTTCGAGAGCTAGGCGAGGCATACGACGAGGATACTATTCGGGCAACAATGAATCCTGACTATCAGAATGAGTATGCTGCGAAGATGGGAGATTTTTGGGCTGCTGGAGGCAACCAATTCGACATCAGACATATACAAGACTTTTCCACAACAATCTCGCCTGATGAGAGTGATAGGTTTAAAGCGAGACATGCTGTTAGAACTGAAATAGGGGCGAACACGGAATTTACGGGAAACGGTCTAACTGCTAATACGGCAGGTGGAGGGGGCCAGTATGGTGTTGTCGAAACGCTATCTTTAGAAAAAAATCTTCCCATTTTAACTGAGCTTCGAAAATTTGGGGTTTTGAAAACAATCGATTTACAGCCAATTTAAAAGTAGAAAGATGATATGAGTAAGACAGACAGGCTTAGACCATTAGACATGATTGATCCAAATTTAATCAGGTCAGTGGAAGAATTTTTGATGGATCTACATTACCCAATGTTTGTAGATAATAAATTTAAAATATTTAAATCTGGAAATCATTTAGTTATTTGGAGCAGTTTTTTCAGTGTTTTTAAAAAGAAGCAGCGCTCCACACAACAAGAATTTCCACTTACAGCTCTACCTTGGTTTATAGATACCATTGAAGATAAATTTTGGAATCATAAGCCTGATCCAAATGCATTGCCGGGAGATGTAAGTGAAAGTACAGTTATTGATGGTGAAAAAGTGGGCATTAATCCTTCGCGCAACTGCTGTGCAGAAAATATTTTTGGATATACCTTTTGGAATGCTAGCAGAGTCGACCATATTGGCGGGTTGCCACCACAGGAGTGGGCAATACCAAAATTTATGCTAGAAGAAGGCTTGCTAGATGAGCTTAAAAAAATCTCTACCAATTTAGGCTTAAAAGATTATTCTTAATTTTGAATGAGCAATTACCAATCTGATCCGCCCCCAGACTTTATATTTCCCAACCTGCTTCCAAAATAAACCACTAGCGCGGTCGCCGCTAAGATCGCTATCCCCCAGCTCCCCAAATTGGTGTTATAGCTGCACCCCAGAGTGATGACACCTACGAGAAAGGCGAACACAGGTAGTAGTCGACCCCCGTCAATATAACTAAACCATATTGTGAGTGCCCATATAGCGATAGCAATATAAAAATACATAGCCAAGCTTTAAAATTCTGATTCGAAAAAACACCTTGTTGAAAATTGACTATAGATAAGCGACTCGTCTAAAACCTGAAGAAAAGCTGAGTAAAACCGGATGAACTTGTGTTAACGACGTTGAATAATTAATTTTATCGGCGTATGATCCCGCGCAAATCATAGGAAAGACCATGTTTCGACAAATTTTATTAGCAAATACTAGCGTTTCTTTAACAGCAACAGTCGCTGCGGAATGCTTGTGCGTGATCGAAATATAATTCGCCTCAATTAATTAATGGAGGCTAAGGCCTCCGACGGAAACCCGGTAGGCTCATAAAGCCACCGGGTTTTTTTATGAATGAAATTAGTTAGCAATTGGTTTTCAATCTCTTAAATTTCAATACCTTGGAGAAAACAATATGAATCTTTTAAGTAATGTGTTTCAACTCAATCAGCAATCACAGTTGCTATTGGAATCGTTGTACGAACAACGAGAATAACACTTGCCTTAAATAAATATCCTGGCAGGTAAACAATCTGACAGGACAATAAAAAAGCCTGTTAGATCTTTGTCTAGTAGGCTTTTTTATTGGGCGATAGAAATTTACGTTTTATTTCGTCATCTAAATAGTGACGGAATAAGATGTAAACCATCGGTCTCCGTTGAGAGGCCTAATTTAAACTGATAGGAGGTTAAAAGCCTTAAAGGAAATACAATGAACACTCAAAAAATGCATCTCAATGTTGGCACCATCGGTCACGTCGATCATGGTAAAACCACGCTCACCGCAGCGATCACTCAGCATCAGGCAGCAATGCAAGGTGGTAAGGCCTGGGACTTTGATCAAATCGACAATGCGAAAGAAGAAAAAGAGCGCGGCATTACTATTAACGTGTCTCACGTCGAATATGAAACCGCGACGCGTCACTATGCTCATATCGATTGCCCAGGCCACGCAGATTATATTAAAAATATGATTACCGGTGCCTCGCAAATGGATGGTGCAATTTTGCTTGTCGATGGAACTGAAGGTGCAGCGAAACAAACCATTGAACATATTCTACTTGCGCGGCAAGTCAATGTTGAATACATCGTCGTGTTCGTAAACAAAATGGATATGTTGAGCGAAGACGATCGCGAAGAAATGTCTGAGCTAGTAAAAATGGATTTGGAAGAACAGCTTTCGTCTCAAGGCTACAAAGACGTGAGGTTTGTTTTTGGTAGTGCATTAAAAGCATTGAATGCGGTTATGCGTGGTGATCTTCAATCTGAAGATACACAGTGTATAAAAGATTTGGTTCAAGCGCTGGATGAAAATATTCCAGATCCTGAGCGGGATTTTGAAAGCCCCTTCATGATGCCTATTGAAGATGTGTTTACGATAGCTGGCCGAGGTACCGTCGTTACCGGTCGCGTTGATCGAGGTACGATAAAAGCAGGTGATACTGTCGAAATTATCGGGCTCGATAAAGACGATAGCGAAGCGGTAGTGGTAACCGGTACACAAGCATTTCATAAAGATGTTGATGTTGCCCGTGCCGGTATGAATGTTGGCTTATTGTTACGTGGTGTTAAGCGCGAAGACGTATGTCGCGGACAAGTCATCACCATTCCTGGAGCGATTAAGCCTTACAGAAATGCCAAGGCACATATTTTTGTCTTGAGTAAAGAAGAGGGCGGACGTCACAAACCTTTCGGCAGTGGCTATCAACCGCAATTCTTTTTCGGCACCACGGATGTGACAGGAATTATTACTGTTGAAAATGATTCCGGCGTGCTCCACCCAGGCGAGCAAGCGGACATCAGTTTCGAACTGAAAAAATCCGTAGGTTTAGAGTCCGGAATTCGTTTCGCGATTCGGGAAGGTGGTATTACTGTCGGCGCTGGAATAGTGACGGAAGTGATAGCTACTCAGGTGACGGCCTGAGGTAACGGTTAGGTTACAACTATTAGTTTTCGTGAAGCGATTAGTGAAGGGTAAAATAATTTTGTCCGTTTCGCTGCTGCGGTTACGAGAGCGATCTTAAAAGGCAAGTCATGGATCATGACTTGCCTTATTTTTTTGGGAAAACGGAGTCGGTTTCTTGAATAGTGATGTTCCTCATACCCTTTTTATTGTGAGAATTAGCAATGAAGAATGCTGCGAATGGAATTTATGGTGACCTGATAACTGAAATTAGTGCTCATCCCATTTTTATAGGACGATGTGATATAACGCCAAATTTTTCTATTTATACGTTTTTTTTTTGCAGTTAAGAAGGGCCAAAAAAACGTCCATTGTTATTGGGCAAAACTCAAAACGCTGTCTATAGTTAAAGTTAAGAAAATATTCTCGCTGATAGCCTGTATAGGCATTGGTGACGTAATTGTTATAACGGGGGATTGCTAAATACTGTGGAGGTATGGAGCCGTGTATTTCGCCCGCATTAGAAAAGTTATTATTCAAATTGTTGTCTTAACAATCATCGGCCAACTCGCGGTTAATTATGCGAATGCCGGTACTCAGATACTTATTCCCGAATCATTAAAATCGACATGGCTAAGTCCGATTGAAGGCTTTTATGTCATGAGTTCATTTTCTCAAATCGACAAAATAAATAAAGTTAAAAACCCCGGTGTGGATATTGTGGCAACCGCGAACCCCACGGTCATCGCGCCAAAACCAGGGGTGGTAATTGTTTCCGCAGAGTCCGATCCTTTTTATCCTAACCATAAAAATATTATTGTTATTGATCATGGCAATAATATACTTACGCTCTACTCAGGTTTGCAAGAGCGTAGAGTTCAACAAGGTGATTCCGTTGAGCATGGACAAAAAATCGCAAAAGCAAAACGAGTGACTCGCGAACAATCGATTTATCGTGATGGCGAGGCCAAGCTAACGCATATAGAACTTATTTATAATGGCGAACGACTTAACCCATTTAAATTATTGCCCTATATGATTTTTGATAGAAAAATTTCTGCGTCAGGCATGTAATAAAAAGTTAAACTCATCGGGGAAATTATATTTCGCGCGCAAGGCCTGACTTTATGTCACTTGCGCAGAAGTAAAACTGATCCGTCATTGATATAACAACCCTAACGGCATTTATAACGGCGATTAAAACCGCGTTTCCTCGTCCTCATTCCCAATCATTTTTCTTTCTGCCGCCGGTTCTAGTGAATACTGGGTGTTCTATTTCTATAACGAAATGATACTGATAAAAGTTTCCCAATGTGGAATAATCGCCGTCACCTAAAAACGATCAACAGCCATAAAAGCTATTAGCCAACGTTGATTGAGTGAATACACCCCAAAGAATTGAATAAACGAGGCGACAAAATGTCACAAGATTTCTCTAATGAACAATCCAAAGAAATTCGCTCCAAGGTAACCAGTGCGGGCAAGCTGGAATTAAGCATCGCGTCTGTACCGGTGCCAACACCAAAAGACAATGAAGTGCTTATCCGCATTGAAGCCTCACCGATCAACCCATCTGATTTGGGTTTGTTAACAAGCTTGGCAGACATTAGCACGATGAAAGTCAATGGTAGTGCTGACGACCCAATCGTTACGATGGATATTCCCGACGGAATGTTAAAAGCCTTAACTGCACGTTTAGATCAATCGATGCCAGTGGGTAATGAAGGCGCGGGCGTGGTGGTTGCTGCCGGAAAAGAAGCGACAAACTTGATGGGCCGCATGGTGGGTGTTGCAGGTGGTTCAATGTACGGACAATATCGTTGTGTACCGGCAACTAGTTGTTTGGTGATGAACCAAGGCACCACGGCGAATGAAGCGGCTTCTTGTTTTGTAAATCCATTAACCGCTTTAAGCATGGTTGAAACAATGCGCATGGAAAATCACAAAGCATTAGTGCATACCGCAGCGGCGTCAAATTTAGGACAAATGCTCGTTAAGATATGCCAGTCAGACGATGTGCCACTCGTCACTATCGTTCGTAAAAAAGAACAAGAAGAGATTCTAAAAAATCTGGGTGCAAAATATATTTGTAATTCCAGTGACGAAAACTTTATGGAAGATTTAGTCGCAGCCTTAGTTGAAACTGGTGCGACGATTGCGTTTGATGCGATTGGTGGCGGTAAGTTAGCGAGTCAAATTCTAACTGCGATGGAAATCGCCGCCAATAAAACGGCTAAAGAATATAGTCGGTATGGTTCTAGTGTTCATAAACAAGTGTACATTTATGGTGGCCTCGATCGTTCAACGACAACATTAAATCGGTCTTACGGTATGGCCTGGGGCGTTGGCGGTTGGTTGTTAACACCGTTCATTGGCCGGATGGGTATGGAAAGATTTCAACAATTGCGTAAGCGTGTTGCTGATGAAATAAAAACTACTTTTGCTAGTAGCTATACTGCTGAAGTATCACTAGCGGAAGCTCTGAGTGCAGACGCTATTAATGAATACACTAAGCAAGCGACAGGTACGAAGTATTTAATTAAACCGAATAAATAAGTTTATTCGCAATAACTACATAAGGAATGAAAATTCCAAATAAAAAAGCCAGGTTTACCTGGCTTTTTTAGCTTTAAAATTTGAAATTATCGTGAAGGTGTGTGTGCCTAGCTACCATGAGCAACTAAATAGGATTGGTAAATCATCTCTGCATCAGAATCAGCTCGGTGAAGCCGATAGTTACCAGACTCTGCGAGTTTTTCAAAGGTTTGTGCAAAAATATCGAATTGATCTTCGTCCATTAAATCTTGAATGGGTAACACTTGCGCTTTTTGTTCGATACCAACAGTTTCGAACAAGGTGGTAAACCATCCGCCATCCCAGCGTGCGGCATCGCTATAAAGTACTCTGTTACCATTTTCGGTTAAGCGATTTATTTCCTTGGCAACGGTCTTAGCGGATTTCCCTTTATCTATTAACTGCGCTTGGCTAATGCCGTGTAAGGCTTCAGCTTGCATATCCCAGTGCGTCCAATCAGTTTCAGGTTTAATTAACCAGCAATGAGTTTTGTTATTGATAACAATAGCAATTTCGATAGGATATGAATCCCAAGCGAGCCCGCTAGCTTCGATATCGATAACATTCAAAAAGCGCTTGCTCCGAATCATTCATAGGCATGATAAAAATTAATCCCGCGATCTCAAGCGGGGAATGATCTTAACCCACTAAGCTAAAGAGCGCCATGACTAGGCGCTCGCTACTTTCTTGTTTATCTCTAGCTTACCTGTCTCTAGCGTTTCAACATTCGAGCTCTCTTTAAATTCCATTTCGGTTTGAGGCTTAGTAAATTCTTTTACCTTTTTCAGTGCATCTAGCATCGTTTGTTTGTTGTTAACTAGGTGCTCGGCAATACCTTCAGCGGTATCTGCATCGAGTGCTTTTGATGCTTCTAACATTAAATCGGTAATGGTGTAGATGCAGTCTAGTTTTTGGTCGTGGGAATCCGCTAACTTCTTGTCCATATACTCTCCCGCCAATTCACCGTTCGTTTTCAGTACTCTGTATATCACTTCAATACTCATGGTTTGCCCTCATAGTGGAAAAAATCGAGTCTACCACGAATACTGTTAAAATATACAGTAAAAAAATAAAGAAGAAAATCAGAACGAATAAGCGGACTTAGAAGGTAGGGGCGCCATCCTCCTGTTCTATTTGTAGAACATTATTAAAGTAAGCGATCGTGTGATAAAAACCGCAAATAAAAATAATCTCCATGATTTGTTCTGTATCCCAGTGTTCTCGCATTTTTTCCCAGGTCTGGTCGTTAACGGTATTGGTCCGATGAATTTCATCGGCCAAAGTAAGCAGTAGTGATTCTGCTTCGGACCAAAGCGTGCGGTCAATTTCGGGAGCGCAGGTATTGGCGATCTGGGCTTCATTTAAACCAGAAAAAGGCGTAAATACTTTGACGTGAATCCCCCATTCGTAGGGGCATTGACAGAGTGCGCTGACTTTTAAAATTAAGATTTCGCGTTGTTTGATCGACAGCGGGCTGTCCTTATCTAAAACCATACCGTGTCCCATTCTTGCCAGTGTCCGATGGGAATGTGCGAGGGTTCTAAATAATCGGATCAAGCCATCTTTACCTTGAGGGTACGAACTCAAAGTCTCAGCGATGGCGCTTGGCCAGGGTTCGGGTCGTGGCTGAATGCGGGCTTTGCGTGTCGAGATTTTCATCATATAATCCTGCTACTTAAAAAGTAGCGGACTTTATCATGCTACATATTTAGTAGCAAGAACAAGGCTGCGGAATAAGCAATTCCGATTGAGATGATTTGATGACGACAAGAAAACCATTACCTGGCGAAAAAGTTCGTGGCTCTGAAACCGGTAGACCAACCATGGCCTTGCTAGATTTGTTAGGGCGCAGGCAAACATTGAGAATGCTGTGGGAACTTCGTGGCGGTGAACTAACTTTTAGAGAATTGCAGAGCCGCTGCGATAATCCTTCGCCAACCGTTCTCAATAAAAGACTCGCTGAATTACGTGCAGGGTATATCGTCGAGCATACCAACGGTAAAGGCTACGGTTTGACGAAGCCCGGCAAAACCTTATTAAAATCATTGGCGCCCCTGGCAGGTTGGGCCGAAAAATGGGAAAAACTTATCAAGGAAAATAAGTGACAAATAATCAACATAAGAACCTTATAGACATAGGCGCGAACCTTACCAACAAACGCTTTCATTCCGATCTTGAGCAAACGCTCGTCAGAGCGCGAGAAGCGGGTTTGGAACATATTCTCATTACTGGGACGTCTGCCCAAAATAGTTATGATGCATTAACGCTAAGCCAGCGCTTCCCTGATCTTTTATCAGCAACAGCTGGTGTCCATCCCCACGATGCAAAATCGTGGAGCACAGACACTAAATACCGAATTCAAGAATTATTAAATGATGAAAAAGTACTGGCAGTTGGCGAGTGCGGTTTGGATTTTAATCGGGATTTTTCACCGCGACCCCAACAAGCTGAGTGTTTTCGAGAACAACTAGAGATTGCTTGCGATATTCAAAAGCCGGTATTTTTGCACGAGCGAGATGCACACGACGAGTTCGTGGCAATTCTTAGTGAATATAGAGATCAATTATCTGGCGCTGTTGTGCATTGTTTTACCGGTAATAAAAACCAATTGCAGTGTTACTTGGATATGGACTGCCACATTGGCATCACTGGTTGGGTCTGTGATGAGCGGCGGGGGAAGAGTTTGCAAGATATCGTTAAGTATATTCCCGCGGATCGCTTAATGATTGAAACTGACGCGCCGTATTTGACGCCGCGAAATATGAAATCCTTAGCAAAGGGAGGCAGAAACGAGCCCGCATTCTTAAGCAGTGTAGTCACTACCTTAGCCGAATTGCGCGGAGTCGATGAAGAGCAAGTTGCAGCGCAATCAACAAAGGTTGCAAAGGAGTTTTTTAAAATACCCTAGCAATTACGGGTCGTTGTTTTAAAAATATGTCATCGAAAATTCTAAAGTAATGAACTTGCTTGAATAAGCTGTCAGAGTTTAAACGTTTCGTTGTTTAACCATTTATGAATAAATGACGAATCATCTAATTTGCCAACTATTTTGTAGCGTGAAGATGCCAAAACCGACGATGTCGCCGCATCTTCTTTAATCACGTAACTCGGTGCGACGAAACTGGAATGAATAAAATAAAAACCTTCATCGTCTACCGATAAAAAACCGACATGATTATCAAGCCCGACCAGGTAGAGTCCGTTCCCCCAGGCATTAATATTTTCAACAAAATCATTCATAGGGCTATCGCTAAAACGTCGAATCGATTGTTCAGTGACAAGCGTTTTAATGATCAGCTCTGAAGCTTGTTGCGCTAAGCGCACACGCTCTAGATTGACGCCAGTATCACGCAAAAGTGTCGTAACAAAATATCCGCAAGCGATTTTACCCACGCCCGGTGTCGTGGTGGTGCCGTTATAGTCCCATAGAGTGCCGTACCAGGGGGGTACCAATTCATTAACGAGGAGGGAGTGAAAACGACTAGCGGCCCGTGAGATCACTTGGCTATGTTGGCGTTTAGTATTTGCGGTCTCGTATTCGGTAAGTAATTTAACACGCTCGGCGTTGGCATTGAGTTGTGCCGCTGCATAAATTTCAGAGGCTTCAAGACTCACGCAATAGCTGCATAAACCGATTGCCCACACCATTGTATAAATGAATTTCAATTGGCACTCCTCCATTAGTAAGCTTGCTTGAAGCAGAAACCATATCCTAGATTTAAGCTATGCTGAGTAAACTTTATGTAAACAATGGGTCGATGGGTTAAGGATTATCTGTTGTACATTTTGTCGCTGCCCTAGGAATATCAAGTGCCGTGAAGAACCAGTGTTATAAAACAAATAATTTTTGGGGAAATAAAGAAGCGCCGGTTTTTAGAGGGTTAATGTGTGACTGATTAAGCCGATTAAAATAGTTACTATTGCTAAGTTGGTTTTAATTGCAGAATGTTATGGGGGTTTTAATCGCATAATGTTGTAGGTCTCGTGATTTTAAATTCCGCAATCACTTTCTTAAAAAGCATAGGTATAAAAATTCGTTATCGATGAATGCAAAAAGTAATTTAAAAATTATAAATTTATAAAAAAATTCAGAGCGTTAATTTTTAGGCTATAAGCATTCGAAATACCACCCCATAAATTATTAGCGTTAATAGCTTGAAATAAAGAGGCTAATCACGACACATCAAAACTTTACACAGTGTAGCCGTGCTTGCGTTTTTATTTTCTAGTTTCGTGAGTATTAAGTCACACTACGCCAAATACAAACTCCATATACTTCGGCGCCCTTTCAATGGTTTTTTATAACAGGGTAAGTTTGGAGGTTTGATGAATAAGAATATGGGTAAAAAAATAACGTCGCTGTTATTTGTTTTTACGGCGATGAATGCCGTCGCCGAAAATGAAACGCTTTATTTCGACGAAAGTGGTTCCGGAGAATACACACTTGCCACTTCAGGTTTAGATGCATCGGCGCAACTTAAATGTCATTACACGGGAAGGTACCCGCTACGTTTTTTGGGTTACCGGTTTCGAGATCTCGCTTATGATTTTCGCGCGAAGACAATCACGGCGAAGGTTGAATCGCGAGATTCAATTTCAATAAAGTTTTATCGCTCAACTGGCCGTGTCCAATGCTTTGGGCCCGAACGCACTGAAATAGTTTCAGGTGGCGATTCAGCTAACAATCCAATTAATAATGAAGGCGGTGAATCAAATGAAACACCTGTGTCTACAGAGAATCCTTCGCCATCAGCCCCGACGCCAGTTGTACCCGAGCCTTCCGTTCCTGCTCCATCAAATCCTGTTGCTGAAGAGCCAGTAAGCGTTGAAGATCCCGGTGCAAATGTCGATCCTGTTCCGGTACAGCCCCTGCCTATAGAGCCTGAGCCAGTGCCAGAACCTGTTGAAGATTCAAATCCCTCGGTCGACCCTGTTCCCACAGATCCTGCGCCCGCAAATCCAGTGCCCGAAGAAGAAGGGGATTCATCTCATAATCATGAAGGCGGTAGTCACAGCAATGATGATGTGAATGACGGTTCTACCGGCAGCTATCCCGCGGGTGATCCAGGTAGTTCGACTTTCGATGTGCGTTATACCGGCCAGCTCCCCCGCGAAAGTGATGGCACCGGAAATTTCCGAACGCGTTGTGAATACAGCCATGCACTTAAAGACGACCCGATTGTTTATCCTGGACAACCAGGGCGTTCACACTTGCATGTGTTTTATGGCAACACTGAAGCGAACGCACACTCCACCGTTTCGTCGATAAAAAATTCAGGTAACAGTACCTGTCGAGGAGGCATTGCAAACCGATCCTCTTATTGGATGCCAGCGGTACTCAAGTTAGATGGCAAAATGGTTGTTCCTGAATATATGGATGTGTATTACAAAAGTGGCTACAGTCTTGCGCCGAATACCATTCAACCTTTTCCTCGTGGTTTACGCATGATTGCCGGAGATATGAACGCAACGAGTCAGCAATTTAATGCGTATTGGGGTTGCGGAAATTACATCGGCGAAAAATTTGGCATTCCTTTTGGACAATGTGGTTCAGATGATTATTACAAGGCAACGGTTGTATTCCCTCAATGTTGGGACGGTGTTAATCTCGACTCTGCTGATCATAAGTCCCACATGGCTTATCCGTCAGGCAATTCTTGTCCCTCGTCGCACCCCGTTCCTATTCCGAAAATTACATTCCACCTACATTATTCGGTGCGTGGATTCGATGGCGTTAAAATTTCCAGCGATCATAACTCCAATGTGCCACCCGGCGGCAGTTTACACGCTGATTGGTTCGAAGGATGGGACGCAGACATTGCCGATACCTTTGTTCGACAATGTGTTGCGCCAGCCGTCGACTGCCATTCGCACTTAGTGGGCGACGGACGAGCGATCGATTAATTTATCGATTAATAAAAAGAAAATAAAAAGAAAATAAAAAGAAACTAAAAAGGGACGAATTATTCGTCCCTTTTTTTATCTGTTCGAAAAATTTAATCGCGAACACTTAAAAAGTGTAAATGGCGGTAAAATTAATACCTCTAGTGCGTAGTGAATTCCGACAACTTCCAAGCAGTCATAAGTGGCTCCTTAAAATAGACCCGTTATAATCGGTATCATTGATTGATGTAGGTCAGTAGTTTTTCTCGGCCATCAAATAGAATTAACAAGACTAGGGTGTTTATATTTATCTAGCGGAGGCTCGCAATATGAAGGGTGCACTTTATTTCTCAGGCCAGTACGGTAGTACGGCACAATATGCGCAGTGGATACACGAAGCAACGACGATACCAATATACGATATTAATCAAGCACATCCCGATCCTGCAGATTTTGATTTTATAGTCCTGGGTAGCTCGGTCATTGTTGGCAAGCTCACGATACGCCGCTGGATCAAAAAATATTTAAACGCCCTTAGCGAAAAACCAGTACTTTTATACTCGGTTGCCGGTGCTCCGCCTGGCCCCGAAGTCGATAAATGGGTCGCCAAAAGCTTGCCGACAAGCCTCACCGAAAAAATTAAACACGTCGCATTACGCGGTAAGCTAGACATCAGCATGGTCAGTTGGTGGACACGTGTGGTTTTAAAAATCGGTGCGTGGGCTGCGAAAAATGAACAAGACAAACGAGAAATGACCGAGGGTTTTGACTTTATGGATAAGAACAGTATCGAGCCAATTATAAAATCGATCGAGGGGCTGCAATCCGCTAATTAGAGCGGCCTTGTTTTCTCCCCATAACCTTTCGCAGAATGATTCATTCGGGCAATTAATAACGCGTGTACATGAGCTGGCGCAATAAGGTTAAGAAAATACTTGGTATGATTTACAAAGAGCACCCGATACGACCCTAAGGCTGTTTAAAAAATTTAAATAGTTCAAACCCCGATTATAGGAACTGAGTATGTCTCTAGATAAACATGATCTGTTACACGAATTTCCGACCCATAAAGAAAGCATCCATCACCTAAAAACCACGAACCATCACTTCGCGCGCTTTTTTGACGAATACCACGAGATCGATCACGAAATTCATCGTATCGAAACGGGCGCCGAAAACACCAGCGACGAATATTTAGAAGAAAAAAAGAAGGAGCGCTTAAAGCTTAAAGATGACTTGTACGCAATGATCATTGAATACGAAAAGCATCCTAATAAATAAAACCCAATGTCTAAAAGTTTATATTCATTCAGCTTATCTAAATTGTTATCGATGTATATTATATTTAGATAAGCTGAACTGAAAATTCTCCTGTGCTCAAGCGACGGTAAATACGAGCAAACAACCTTCCTAGCATATCCGTGTCCCGATAAAGTGTTTCGTATCAATTTTTATTCATTTGCCGCTTTGTTTCTCAATACAATTTTGCGCGAACTGTTCCAAGACCTCATAAGGTTGGCAGCCCACTAATAAAGTATTTTTTGCGAGAAAGGTCGGCACACCCGTGATGCCGCAGTCACGAGAAAATTGCCAATCCTTATCCACCTGCGCGCGAAAAAGCCTTTGTTCGACGACCTTTCTTGCCTCTTTGCCATCAAGACCAATGGATTCTGCAATAGTTACCAGAGCATCCACATTGGCGATATTTATTCCCTCTGCAAAATAAGCACGATACAGCGCATCATGAATGGCTTCACCGTCTAGCTGTGTATCCGCCCAAGCGCCGAGCTCTTGCGCGAGGCGACTGTTATAAGTCATCGAACGTGTTCCATAGGGTAAACCTGCCTCTGCAAACAATTGCCGAAAACGTTCACGCATTGCATTCAAATCCCGACTGTTAAATAAATCCTCCAGCGAGCGCCCCTCCATCGGTGTTTCTGGATGAAGGGGAAAATGAATCCATTGCAGTTTTAGCGGATACTTTCGTTTGAGTTTTTCAATACTCACGGTACTGAGGTAACACCAAGGTCAAACGTAATCAGTAAATACTTTGAGTTGTAGTGGTTCTTTCATAATAGTGTTGTCTGTTGGTTGAGTATGATTATTTTATTAATGTTGAGTATGACTGTTTTGTTAATGTTGAGTAAGACAGCTTTATTAATGCAGCCACATTCACGCTTTTATTATCTCCCCGTCTCAAAATATCCAAGCAAACTACTGCTAAACACTTTCGCAGCGGGAGCGCTAACTTTTTTATAAAGATTTTTGGTTGACGAGAAAAATTACCGCATCCGTTCCTTCAGGTTTCCATTGTTCGCTTAGTGCAAAGCCCGCATCCTCCATCATAGATAATAAATCTGATTTGCTCAGTTCCATTAATGTAGGGCCAAGACCAAGCAACGAGAAAGGTTTGATAAGTAACTTTATCCAAAGAGGTACAGATTTGAGTTCAATGCATGCCGTACTGCTAATTAAGTAACCACCGGGTTTAAGCAGGCGGTATAGATTGTTAATCGCCGAGCGTTTGTCTTCCAGAATGTGCAGAATGTTTAAAGCGAGTATCACGTCATATTGTTGATTTTTATTTGCCAAGTCCTCGACGCTTTCCACCACAAAATCGATGTTATCAATGTCGCTATCATTTAATCTCTGCTTCGCAATAGCGATCATGTTTTTGGCGAAATCCGTTGCCTCAATGTGTTTTACATAGGGCGCGTGCAGCAGGGCAGTAGCGCCAGTGCCACAACCAATTTCCAAAACTTCGTCTTCCGGTGTTAAGTATCGGCGAGTGATCTCCAGTTTTTTTTCATAACTGGCTTGGTCAGCGATAGAGGTTTTCGCGTAGCGCTTGGCCATCGCGTTCCAAAGGAAAGTTTTTGCCATGGTGTAAGCTCCGGTTATTTTCTAGTCGTCAGCGGATAAACCATAGAGAGAGAACGGTTTGATTCGCTAAGTTGGTCGTCCAGCTAAGATCCCAAGGGACGTTGAATCTTAACTACACTGCGGTATTCGGGTCCAGCAGTTCAAGTCAAGAACATTAAAGAATAGAGAGTTTTAAGAGGGAATATTGGTTGTTGGCAAAACTATGATCGAGGAGTCGTTAAACTGACTGTTCTGATTAAGGTCTATAATGCTATACGGTGTTCGCCAGCCGCAACCCGACCCAGCGCATGTTGATTTTATCGGTAGGGGTAGTAATGAGTCAGTTGTGCAATTTATTGAGAGTTAAAAATAATAATATCATTTCGCTGGTTAGATTTGTGCTGGTCAGCGGGTTTCTACGTCAATTGAATCTAGCGTAGTCGCAGTTGAGCTATCTCGTATGTATTCCACAATCATTTCTGATTCACTGACAACGAGCTTGGTGGGCTTACCTTCATCTAAATTTATATGCGTAATGATTAGTTCTTCGACAGATGATTTTCCGCAAGTATCAAACTCCGGTACGCCAGGGTAAAGAACATAAAAAAATTCCTTTTCCTGGAAGCCAGACGTTCGTAAATAAATACTGTATTCTTTATCGCCAATCGATGTCGTCGTAACTGCTTCGTTGCGATCAGCGATAAAGCAGTCTTGCTCGTTGGAGCAGGCGGCGATGAGCAAGACTATCAAAAAGATAACGATTCGATTTATAAAGGCATAATTTATAAAGTTATAGTTATTTTTCATTCTATATTTATACCCAAATTTCCGTCCAAGTGGTTCCATAGGAAAATTCCTGCGCGACGCCAATCTTGGTGAGATAGTGAGAAAGCCCATCTGGAAGTTTCAAAATAAATTTTCCATTTAATGGAATGTCGGTTATGAAATCCTTACTGACGTCAAACGATTCAAAATCATAATAACTGGCGATAGACCAGTTAGAAAAAAATTGTTTGTTACTAAACGTGGTATTCACAGAAATATGAAAACGGTGATCGGCATTTTTTAATCTTAAATTGCTTTGTTCGACAAGGAGGGCACCTTCGGGTAGTAAATAGCCTTGTTGTTGAACATTCCGCTTGCCCTTTTTAAGCAAAGCCACATGAGTGGCATTTAAAAAATCGGGATCGCCTGTTTTAATATGATTGAAAGGCAAGTGCTTCGATTTCTTTAAGGCGATATGTTTTTTTATGGCAGTAATAAGGTCGGCGACAATGACCGATTCTGTGTATAGCGCGGGCGCTAATTTAACGCTGGAACCGTTCCCATTAACATAATGATTTGCCAGCTGAGCGGCCTCATGAAACCCGTGGTAGTGACCACCCCACCAAAGTGCCTCATACAGTTCCTTCATGAATTCTTTTTCATTGGCAGTGAAGGGGAGTTTGGCTTGTGCTTTACAGGTGAGGTAATCCACAGTGTTCTGCAATAAATCAAAACTTTCTTTGGATTCAAATCGTGCGGTTTTGCCCATATGCCATAAAGGCGCTCCGGGAATTTCAGTCCTTTCCTCAAGGCATTGATTTCCGGCTTCAATAACGGTTTCAGTTCCCATCTAAGATTCCTTTCTTTGAGCATCCATTTATTATGAGCGCCGAAGTATATCTTGCAGTCATTGAATGGCCAATATTGGATAGCCTTCAATTGTTGAAACTGAGACATGGTATGAGTTAGCCGCGGTATACCGCTTTTTTGTCTTTTTAATGAAATATCGCTTGCCGTTTAAATAAGAGTCAGTTTGTAGGTGTAAGTCGTTAATGTTACGTATTAGGACAGGCACGTTTTAGTCGCCCATCATCATGTCGGTCATTCAAGGCGACTATTCCCGCAAGCAAGAATCCAAAGCCGATAAGTTCGGACTCAAAATCGTATTCGACCAATACGGCACCACAGAAGGCTCCGATCGTTTATTTCAATTCCTAAAAGAACAACAAGAAGCCCCAAAATGGGTAAATATGTTTTCAACCCATCCCGCGCCAGAAGATAGGATCAAAAATTTGAGGGAATATGGTGAGGAACTTGGGGTTGAGCCTGAGCCTGGAGCGGGGCACTAAGAGAATCACGTAAGAGCTGATCGAAAGGCAAAATACATTACTAACGTGTGTGTCCTATTAGTGTTTCAGAATCACCTGGGAGGTTGTAGATTCCATCTACGGGAAGGGAGATTGTAGGTTTCACCTACGCAGGGGATTTTAGGTGTCCACCTAATTAGGAGTCTCATTTTTTGTTCGCCCTAAAAACGAGACGCAAAAAAAGGGCGCCCAACATCCAGGCCTACGGCTACCCTCGTTCCGGTTATTGAGCGCGGTCGGGTTGATTCGACGGCCTGTCTCTCCAACCCTACAAATTTGAATGGATCAAATTTGGGCAGCTGATTTACGTGCTGGTCGCAGACCGAGGCACACGATGTGCCGAGTCAGTTCCCACGTCCTATGGGAAATACCACGCTCAATCGCTTTGCACTCAGCTGGCTGTGATGGGGATTAGAATGAAAAACACTCACGACTAAAAACGTGGTTGTGATGGGGGACATATAAAAGAAGGAGTATTAATTCCTGATAGGCGATCCAGCAAGACGAAATGGGGGAGGGGTAAAGAAACAAGCCCTGAGATGCCAATCTCCTAATCGACGGTAGGATCTAATCCCTAAGTGCCAGATAAATAGCTCAAAAATGCTGGTATAGTCCGATGTCACAATAAAGATCCAATGACTGTTCATCTTAATACGTACTTCTTGTCCGCTTATTAGCTATCTTAACTAATTGAGAATAATACTTTTTAGAGGTTTGAAAGGAAAATATCGGTGCTACTAAAAAATGAAACTCAATTTGACGTATTTGATCGCTCTATTGATTTTGCAGAGCTTTCAAAAAGTTCAATGAGCTCTGAAAACCGAAAAATCGATGAAGCTCAAAACTTTTGTTATCAAGTGGCTAAAGAATATTGGATTTCTGTCAAAAAAAGGACTCGGGTCAAATGGCGGTTACGTCGGATATCGCTGGCGCCAGACGCAGACGGTGAGTTAAGTAGGAGACAGTGTGAATTAGCAAAAGAATTGGGTAATACATTAGTCGATCAATCTCCAGAAGAAGTGGGTTATGTAATTAGCTTGTTGTATCAACGCAACCTTCCAAAAGACTATAGAGAAAAGTTTGGGATTTACTACACACCAAAAAGCGTAGTAGATCGAATGTTAGATTCAGCAGAGAAATTGGGAGTTGATTTTACTAAAGCTCATATAGTTGATCCATCATCTGGTGGAGCAGCATACCTTGCTCCTTTGTGCAGGAAAATGCTCAATCTTAGTAAAAGGCATTTGATTTCGGATATTTCTAGTCGCCTTGTCGGAATTGAAATTGATCCTTTTGCAGCGTGGTTATCTCAGTTTCTTGTGGACTGTGTGCTTGCGGAATATTCGCCAACAGCTTCATGTCCCCCTCGTATTGTGAAAAATATAAGCGCTTTCGACATACCTAAATGTTACTTTGGAAAATTTGATTACGTCATAGGTAACCCTCCCTATGGAGTCATAAAAGATTCTTCAGCTATTGATGAAGAATATTCTGAGGTGATTTCCGGTAAGGCGAATCTGTACCAGCTTTTTATCAAGCTTGGAGTTGACTTGGTAAAGCAAGGTGGAATTCTTCATTATATCACTCCTACGGGATATTTAAGCGGTAGCTACTTCAGAAAACTAAGAACCTGGATAGAAAGAGAAGCCACTCCACTGAGATTTGAATTCTTTGAGGATAGGAAATCAATATTTCAAGGTGTACAGCAAGAAATAGTTATATCGGTTTTAAAAAAAGGCAGTTATAAAGGCAAGCCAGATTGCATACAGTTGCTCAAGAAAAATAACGGTGAGCTAAAAATCGGATTTCAAACAAAAGCAGCCAATTGCCAGAACGGTCTTTGGGTGCTTCCAAAATCGAAAAAAGAAAATAAAGCCTCAAGGCTTTATCTAAAATCTAAAGATACGATTGAAAGCCTGGGATTTATTGTTAAAACAGGTTGCTTGGTTCCTTATAGAAATCAAGAGCGAATTAGCTTTAAAAAGAAGTCTAAAAGCTTTCCTATCATTTGGTCTGAGGCGGTATATGAAAATTCTGTAGATCTTCAGCGTGCATATATCCATGAAAAACAGAAATGGTATAAGCACGAAATGAATTACGGGGTGTTGTTCGATCAGGCCATTCTTATAAAAAGAACCAGTAGTAAAGAACAGAGAAAAAGAATTTATTCTGCATGTATTTCAAAGAATTTCCTAAAAAAATACGGTGGTTTTATCGCCGAAAATCATGTGAATGTTGTTTCAAAAGTAAGAGACTCTGAAATAAAACCATCTCAACTATCAAAATTTATAAATTCAGAAGTATTTGAAGAACTGTTTAAGTGCTGTAGCGGAACGGTAACTGTTTCTGCAACAGAAATCAGACAGATCCCAATGCCAACATTGTCAGGGATGATAATGTTCCAAGAAATCGTAGGTAGCAGCAATTCGACGGAACTAATTAATCTCGCTGCTGAGAAAGCTTACGAGGTATAACCTAATGTCAAGGAAGAGCAGATATAGTAATGACTGGATGAAAAGACATGATGATAGAAAAAAGAGTATTGAGCTAAAATTCGAAAAAGTTAAAAATTTTAAAAAGAAAAAGAAGGCCACTCACCAATCTGATAAAAGCAAAAAACATATAAGTCTAGGATTTGGAAAATACGAGAATAAAGTTAACCAAGACTATAGGAACAGAATACAGAATACCGAGTACATTCTCTTCGATAGTGTGAATGAGGAAGTTAAAGTCGAAGCGGATAACGCATATAAAGATGTTGCCTCGATTTTGCTTCAAGCAAAAGAGCATAAAAGTTTACACGTTGTGCTGTGCTGGCCAGCTGGCATAGAGTGGCCGTTGTTTTCACAAACAATTTCTAATACGTCAATTTTAAATCAATCAAATTTTGAAGATGGTATTAAAGTAGCAATATATCCCGCGGCTAAAGGAAGTATTTCAAGGGGTAGCCAGATAAGGATATGTAGGAGAAAGCTAATTGATGAGATTAAAAAAGACTATTTAGAAAAGGGAGAGTTCACTTCAAGACATAATGCCTATTTTGCACTCAACGATTTCGACCAAGATGAGACGAACAATATCAGGCAGAATCCGACACTGATTGATTTTACGCCAGTTTTCGAATTTTCAGATCAAAGAAAATGGAGTTTGGTAGGTGGTGGATTTTTCAAGGACGTATATACCTATATGTTCAATATTTCCGGAAATACTAGGCGGCCTGCTATTGACAAAATTTCATCTGTTTTAAACAAACCTAATAAAACACCTGAGGGGGTTTTCCTGCTCTCTTCAAAAGTCTTGCCTAAAAACGTTGTAAAGGCTTCGAACGACCCAATAAATACAGATGTGCTTTTGGTTGATGGGCGTGAAGAAAAATTTAATTCTTTCGGCGGATCTAGAGACGTCATTCAAAAATTGATAGTAGAGTGGGCAAATAGTGATGTAAAAAATTCAATGGTTTTGTTACTTGATAGTCCAAAAATATATCAGCGCACAGTTTATCAAGGGAAAGAGACGTTAAAAAAATCTGGATTAGAAAAGGAGGTAACGAATAGCTTCTATAAGTATTCATTTCTTAGGCTTCAGACCTCCTTGTTTGACAACTATTGCGCAGATCCGCTGCCATCTTCCCGCCCATTAAACGAATTGCCACTCCCCCCGTTACTCGAAATAGTTGGCCTAAGAAATTACCATCAGATCGCAAAACTTTACAAAATAGCAAATAGGGTTGAGCCTCAAGATAGAAATCTATGTAGAAGCATGTATAGAGCTATCGGATTTATAGATCGAATTTTGTCTCTTCCGGTTTCTCAATCTGAGCTATTGGATTGGTTGAGAGAATTGACACTAAATTGGTCAGAAGCAGATGCTAATAGAATCAATAAGAAATATCTTTGGAAATCATACAGAAGAGATTGGTTCAAGAATAACGATGCATCGACCTCCGTCGCGTCAATTGACGAATTTCTAAAAACATGCGATGAGCTTGAAAAAAGCTCAGATCAAACAGGAGAAATCACAGAGCTTATTTTGAATCAATTGATAGAAGCACAGGAAAATCAAGGTTCGAGAAGTTTGATTTTGGTGAAGGAAAGAAGGATTGCAGAATTTGTCAAAGACTTAATCAATGATTTGGAAGAGGATGACGATGCATTCAATGTGGAAGTTGATGTGTATTCGTCTTCGAATAAGCAAGGAGTGTATGATCGAATTTTAATTCTTGGCCTTAAACACAAAGATTTTAAAGAGGTCGTGTTTGGGATGCCTAAAGCAGTGGAGTTCACTAAAGTTTATATCAGTCCTCAAATCGCTTTTAAAATCGAAAGTGAAATAAACATCATATTAGAACTTGAATCTTTCCAAGACGTGCATAACCGCCTTCGTAGTATTAAAGATCAAATAGCACCCACATTGGATAGCATACGTCACTTGGGAATACCCAGAGAATTTAGCCTACCTGATGGCTCGGGAGAGTCGTATGATTATGAATATGAGCACTCTAGCTTTGCCAATATATACTTATCAAATACACAAGTATTAGATGTTGGTAAGGAAACAACAATTATTAGGTATTCTGATGGTAAATATTTCGCAACTCGTGTTGAAGAAATAAATGAGGGTGATTGGATTGTACCAATGGACGGCTTTATTGAGGAGCTTGAGTTTAGGACGAATAAAGACCTTTCTGGCTATAAAAATCAGGACGAGGCACTGTTAAAAAGTTACTTCAAATTAGCGAAACGAAATATAGCCAACAATTTTGATTATAAAACGCGTACCGAAAGAGCCAAGAAGATACTAGATGAGATGAGCCGTATCGACCCTAATGTATGTGCAAAATTACATAAAGGAATGGTGAACAGATGGATAAAGCACATTGAAGATTATGAAGAGGACGTTGAAACGTTATTGACGAGATCGGCAAAAAATAAAGAGAGTTATGTACTGTTCGCAAAATCTTTGAAAATCCCAACCAGCCTCGCAGAAATGTTTTGGGAAAATGGAATAAAAGCAAATAGAGTCGCGCATATCCAAGAAGGGCGCGGTATATCAGCGAAAATCAAGCATGTGCTGACAGGCACTATGGGCGGAGAACAACTAAATCTAAATGACGAAGACATAGTAAAGATGCTTTCATTGGCAAAAGAAAAACTTTGCCGAGTGGAAATGATAGCTCTTGTTGAAATTGACGATAGGGAATAAAGCCATGTTATTAAGAGACGACTCTTCAAATACTCAAAAATTTCCGTCAGAACTCAAAGAGGCTGTATGTGAAACATTACTGAGGAGACTTCAATGGTCTGTTTCAGGACAAGGAGAAGCTAGGCGAGAATTGGTAGGCGTAAGCCCAGCCTATAAATATGTTTCAGGTTTTTTGGAGCCGATCAAAATTCCACATATGTTGGGGCAGCTTTCCGACGAGACGACGAATCCAATTCACATTATTTCCCATGGTTTAGACATGGAGGTAGTTAGTGCTCAGTGCATGGTAAAAATAAAACCAAAGTTTTCTATGTTTGTAAGACTGTTACCGACATCTGATCATTTAAAGGAACACAAGGTTAAATTGTCACTTAACGATGAAGCGAAGAAATCGTTGGATTTACTGTTAAAAGAAGCTGGGCAGAAATATGACGCTGATAATATAGAATTAAAAGAAAATGATAAGGATAGATTTTTCGAGGAAAAAGAAGCGCTAAGGCTTGAAAGCACTAGAAAATATCTAACTAAAAAACTTGGTCTTAACATTGATGAAAGTGAAGATACAAAACCTTCTGATCATGACCTAAGCGAAGATGAAATGATGTCTCTCGCAACAACAAGCGAAGGCGAAGATCAAGACACGAGTGTAATAGAGGATGATCAGGCAGACACCGAAAATTCAAATGTCGCTATTGAATATTATGTTTTTCCGGGTATGAAGTCTGTAATTCCAGGATCTGTTGTAAAAAGGGTAAGGCCTACAGCTAGGTGGCTTAGGATAGATATAGATAATATCCCACCAATAGAGCTTGATACATCCATGTCGGACTCGGAACTTATAGATTTTATCGATCAGTCAGATCGTAAGATTGCTGAATCGATAAGGATCAAATTAGAGGAGTGGTACAATTCAGATGATGAAGGTATACAAGGACGATTATGGGCGTATCCACAGAATAAGAAATTTAGTTCTGAAGAAATTCAGAATTGGGATAATACGCTGATTGAATTAAGGAAGACATTTCCAGATAAATATGATGCTTCTAAGTTTTCCATTCCAGACCTGAAAATCAAGTGGAACATTGATGTAAGAAAAATCAAAAATGAAGACAAAATAGCGCTTAAGATAACATTAGAAAACTTAACCGATACAACCCGTAGCCGGGATGCGGAAGTTGAATACCAAGAATCGATATTTCTTACTTCATTGGAAGTCTCTTTACCTTTAGAGCAGCATAAGCGAATTAAGCTTGATCGGATTAAGCCATCCTATCGATACAATAAATATCTAACGTATCCGGCTTTGGGAATAAATTGCGGAATTAATCATTCAGAGATGGATGACAAATCAATCATGACAACAACATGGATGCCCATTTATAGGCAGCCTAGAATAACTCCAATTCATAAAAGTGATATTGATGTTAGTTTTCTTAAGCTATCTACACCGGAAGGAATTGATGAACTATCGTCGATACCAGATTATTTTAATAAATGGATTGAGGCGGTAAGGAAAAGTGTTGATCCAACTGAGGGCGTAACCACTGAATCCCAAAAAGTAACCGAGGAAGAGCGCTTTAAACAAGATGTTAACCAATGGACATTAGAGGCTAGCAAGATTAAAGATGGAATTGGCTTGTTAAAAGACTCATATAAAAAATGGTCTAAGAACCCGAATACGGAAGGAGGATTTCCGTACTTAGCTTGGAAATATCTTAATGAGAGTATGAATGAAGCTGCAAAAAGTTATGACTCATGGCGGCTATTTCAGGTCTGTTTTATTTTGTCTCAGCTCGGGGGTATAAGTTCCAGAATTAGTGAATTTGAAAAATACTATGACAAGGAATGGGACGAATCTGTTTCTTTATTATATTTTGCAACAGGTGGAGGGAAGACCGAAAGTTTCTTCGGCCTTTTGATCTACAATTTGTTCCTTGATAGGTTGCGCGGGAAGTACAAGGGGGTTACAGCTCTAATAAGATATCCTTTAAGACTTTTAACCATACAACAAGCACAACGCTTAGCAAAAACGCTGGCAAGCTGTGAAGTTGTGAAGAGGCGAAATAATCTCAAGGGCGATAGTTTTTCTATTGGTTTCTGGGTTGGTGGTGGAAATACTCCAAATAGTCGGTCAACAGTATCAAATACTCAAGTACCGGATATAGATAAGGTAACAAAGACGGAAGAGGAGCGTTTGGAGAATGCAGAGTATCGTACGGCATCGGAAGATTGGAATAAATTACCAAAGTGCCCGTATTGTCAGAATGATACCGTATTAAGGCGCTTTCCTAAGAAAGCTGGTTTAATTGGACATGTTTGTACGAGTGATGCAGGTCAGTGTGAGTGGCAAGGTTTTCACGCCGACACAGATATAGAGCCGCTTCCATTTTTTATTGTTGATGAGGATATTTATGATCAAGTGCCTTCAGTTCTGCTGGGTACGATTGATAAGTTAGCTTTGCTAGGGCATCACCCTTCTACGATTAGAAAATTTATGGGAGTTTTGGGTGCGGCATCTTTTTTTGATAATAAGACAAATACATTTTTTTCAAAAAGACTAGAAGAACTTAAAGATAGCTCATCTAAGAAGAAAGTTTTTCCATTTTTCGAAAATGGAGAGCGAATCTTTTACGACCCGTTCCCTTCGCTTGTCATTCAAGATGAGGCGCATTTGTTAGAGGAATCTTTAGGTACATTTTCAGGGATATTTGAGACTGCATTTGAAGCAGTTCTTACTATTCTAGGAAAGACCAATAAATATAGGGAGGTCGTTAGGAGAATTCCTGAAACTGATCAACCCCGGTTGCCTAAAATAATTGCAGCCTCGGCCACCGTGAATGAGCCTGCGCATCAAATGGAAGAGTTGTATCAACGATCTGTAACCCAATTTCCCGTTCCGGGACCATCTCTATATGGCAGTTTTTATGCTCATCCGAAAATATCGGAAGACTCTGAAAGAAATACACTGTTTCCTGATAATCCAGAATTCGGATCATGTACAGCAAGGTTGTATGCCACCTTACTTACAAATGGCAGACCCCATACAAGTGCTACAGTGGAGGTTTTAGGGCACTTTCACTTACTAATATCGAAATGGCTAGACGAGTTATCTTCTGGTCAAGAAGAAATAATAAATTCTACCAAGATGGAAATGCTGGAATGCTTGTTTGAATCTCCATTAAAGAATATCTATCAAAAATATATCGATTCCGCTTCAGCGTCAGAAATAGCAACTTTAATTGATTTGCATCGTATAGCGCTTACCTATGTAACCAATAAAAAAGGTGGCGACCAAATCATGGCTGCTGAAAATGATACGGCCAGCAGAATTCATGAAGATGAGAAACTCACGAAATTTAAAGGTATAGAGTCGAAGCTGATTTCTGGTGCGCTTAGTGCTGGTGAAATAGAAGAAGTAATTGCACAAGCCGAAGAAAGACCAGCGCCCGGAAAAGAATTGGCTGATATTTTTGATGAAAGCACGTTGAGATCGGTCGTTGCTACATCTGCGATATCGCACGGGGTTGATGTAGATGAGTTTAATACGATGTTTTTTGCTGGAATGCCGTCCGATCCTGCAGAGTATATTCAATCATCCTCTCGTATTGGTCGAACCCATGTTGGGTGTTCGATATTGCTTCCCACTCCGCAAAGGCGTAGAGATCGATATATCTTAGAGACTCACGACCAATACCACAGATTTTTAGAACGTATGATTAGGCCTGCTGCTATTAACAGGTGGGCAGAAAGTGCACTCATACGGACGCTTCCAAGTTTAATACAGATGTACTTTATAGCTGTAGTCGAATTAAGCGAACTTATAAATGAAAAGGATAGCGATAAGGGTAAAGTCGATAACTATGAAAGATTAAATTCTATTATTGCACTTATAAATAGGGAGGGCAGAATAGAGTCGAAGGATAGACTTGCAAAATTCGTTTTTGATTGCGTTGGTTTAAATCATCCGAAGTTTGCGCCTCCAGCCTCGGAAGAGTTTAAAAAAATACTTTATAACGAGTTAAACGAATACTTTTTCGACCTGGTTGATAGTAAATATGAGGAAGGAATAGAAGGCTTCAAGGATTTCTTTATTGAGATAAACGCTAGAGACAAAGCGATTAAGAGAATGCCTATGACTTCCCTGAGGGATGTTGACCCTGCAGGACGAATCAGATACGAGAAAAAGGTTGTTAAATATCCCAGCTCAGAAGAAGTTTATGAGCTTATGAAAAGAATTCAGGCGGGGAGGTGATTTCATGAGCGGAGATAAAATTTTGCCAAAAGCTCCCTATATGGAGCGATCAAAAATTCAATTATCTACGACTTATGCTCCTGGAAGCTTGTTTACCTTTGAGGGGAACTTAACTGTTAATGAATCTATACCATTGAAGGAATATAGGCCCCTTCATTTAAATGAATATGCTGAACGACAAATATTCGAGAGTATCGAGGAGCGTATTTTGTCATGGTATGAGGCAGCTATTAGGGCTGCTACAAACCCTGAGCCGAAGATGTGTGTCGATAAGAATTTAATTGATCGAGATACAAATGAATTAAAGAATAGTCTGCGTAAAAATATATTCGATTTTGTAGAGCCAGCAGAAATAGGTTATACGCCAGCAATATTAAGCTTTGTTTGTTCAAAATGCGAAGTAATAAGAACGTTTGATAATCTTGATAAGTTCCACAAGACTCAGAATCTATTAAATCAGTGTAAATGCAGTACAAATGGCGGCTCACCGAGATGGAAGCAATTAGATATAGTATTTGTTCATCCAAATGGGAACTATCAGCAGCCTGAGCCATGGGTCTGGTTTTACGATAGCAATAGAGGTTCAGTATATAAAACTAAAAACAGATGTAGATGCGGTAGCTTTGAAACGTGTTTAGATAATAGTTCCTCGCAAATTGGTAAGCGATATTATTATTGTGCTCAATGCGGTATGGCTAGAGATGATAGGTGGCTACAGAATGATAAAGAATATCTTAGTGAGTTTCCTTTAGGTACAGATAGACAAAGACCTATAGAAGAGATCAGGATGAAGCCGGTGTCCTACCGATCAAATTCCGTCCATTATCCAATCCAAGAGATGATAATCGATTTTGGAAAGAACAAACGACTTGAGGCATTGCAAGATGAGAGAAAACTATTATCAGCTATAGCGGGAAGGTTTAATATCCCACGCACTATCCCCTCGGAGGAAGAAATTGAAGCTCTAGTGAAGGAGGAGCTTGGTGATTCAGAATGGGTTGAGTATGAATCTTATGTAAGTGTTTTAAAAGGGTTGGAAGAAGGAAGCCCTCCGTACAAGACTATTGAAGAGCATGTTCAGACAATCCAAAAACGTTGGGAACAACAAAAGGTTATATCTAGCTCTATAGATGCACCGTCTGACCTCGCATACAATCTTAAAAACCGTTCTGATAGATATGCCAGAAAATTTGACCCTTATAGATTGGTTGTTGAGCATCAAGCGTTACTGGACATTCTAGAAAGTAAAGATCGAATGGATAACGGTCTGCGGTTTTATACGCCTCTTGACGATCTCGACGAATATATCGGTCCCGAAGACGACCAGCAGAGGCAGGAGCTGAATCAGACTCATAGAGACATCATGGATCGAGCTGGGATTGAAACTATGGGGCTGCTTAGAAAGTTTCGTACAATTCAATACTCGTTCGGATATACGCGAGTTGATTCAAAACCTACCACCAGATATATCAATGATAAGGAAGTTCCCGTAAGACTAAGATTATTTGAACCTTCTCGGATAGAAGATAAATTTAGGCATCCCGTTTTTACACTCAGTCAAAATAACGAAGCAATATATGTTCGCCTTAAAGAAAGCGTGGTTAGAAAGTGGCTTGAAGAAGTGGAGTGTGAAGAAGATATAACAAAGGCGCCGATAGGGCAGCAATATCTTACTAATGCTGCGCCTATGGGACAATTTCTTGATCAGCTTCCTTCTGAGGGGTTGAGTTCTCCCAAATTTTCGATTGCACTTTATTCCTTGCTCCATACATACGCTCATCACGTAATGTACGATATTGCAGAATTTTCTGGACTATCTACCGGGTCTTTGGGGGAATACTTATTTCCAGCAGATTTAGGATTTGTTGTGTATAGGAAAGGTATGACTATGGATTTGGGTAATCTCACCTCAATGCTTAGAAACAATGCCCCAGCTTTCTTGGACTATATCGATAATAGAAGAAATTTGGAGTGCGGTTCTGGATCGCTTTGTCTAGAGAGGGGCGGTGCTTGTCCAGACTGTTTGTTAATTCCTGAAGTAAGTTGCTTAACTCAGAACTATTTACTTTCTAGAACTCTGTTAATTGGTAAAGGGTCACCAAAAAAATATGGATTTTCAAACACTATAAAGGGATTTTTGGATTTCGCTCGTGATGAGTGAAAAAGATGATGAGTTGAAACGAAAGTTTGACCAATTTAAAGGGCTGAGCGGCGATATTGTCCATATTATGGGTCGTATATTGGAGACGAGTGAATCGATATATACAAGGGACTACCTTACATCAGGGTATGGAGCTTCTAGATTATCTTTGGCGTTAAAGGCAGTAGAAACAATGGAGCGGGCTGAACTGATCAAACGCGTCAATGATACTTTCGCTTTGAATGCTGAAAAACAATTTCTTTCTAAGCTAGAGAGCGCATTAAAGGGTTATATGTGGTCTCAAGAAGGGGACGAAAGTGAACGGTTTAATTTGGTAATGACTACACCAAAGGAACCTAGCATACTTAAACAGAAATTAGCTGCACTGGGTGCAAATAAGAGCTTAATACGATGGACGCATGAAGCTTTTGAAGACTTAGCTAGAAAAGCCGAAAGCGAACTTGTCGTTATGACGCCGTTTTTGGATAGGTCAGGTGCTGATCTATTAATTCGTTTGATAAAAGCCGCTAAACCGGAAGTTAGAAAAACAGTTATTTTGAGATTTCTTGATACTAAAAACAAAGAAATATTTGAAGAAATTAGAGACGAATTGCTAGGTTATTATGTGAACATAGTAGACTATTCACTGGAGAGGCCAGGAACGAATATGTTGGAAACTTTTCACGCAAAGGTGATTTTGGCGGACAATAATTATTGTTATCTTGGGTCTTCTAACCTAGATCGTTTTTCGATTGAAAACTCTATGGAGTTGGGCGCATTGATTAGAGGCAATTCCGTAAAGCTATTGAAGAAGCTGATGGATATTATTATTTCAATTAGCAAATTGAAAACATAAGCAGGTTCGACAAGGACAAATAATTGGGGTCAGATATGAAATTTTCTTATTCTATAAAGAAATCATTGGTTATAGAGTTCGTAACAAATATTAACTTGTCAATTTTTTCCATTTTTGTTGAACGGAATTGTTTTGGTTTTTTCCGCATGCACGAGCCGATTATGAGACGGCACGAATTCCGGGGACAGTTTACTTAATTAAGTCCCTGCATTAAGGTGATTTTAAAATTACAACAAGCTCAACGATAAGGAGATCGTTATGGCAAGGATGCCGCGATTGGTTGTGCCGGGTTATCCCTACCATGTCACGCAGCGTGGTGCTCGGCGAATGAAAACTTTTTTTACAGAAGTTGATTATCTTTTCTATCTGGATCTGGTTGCTCAGTTTAAAGTCGAGGCTGGGGTCGACATTTGGGCATATTGCTTGGAATTCCACTAAAGAAAGAAGCCTGGACCGAAAGCACTAATTAAGTAATCTGTCCCGGGAATTCGTCCCCGGAATTCACTGAGGGAAACTTCCCGGATGTGGTCGCGGATTTTGAGGAAATTAAATTATGCATGTAATGAATATGGGTTGCCCTGAAGGGGTAAGTAGAACCAATGTGCCAGGCGGAGTGGAAGTTCGGTGGCGAGTATCTCGGGCGGGAATGATAATTGGTGCGCTGATCGCGTGTTATTTTTTTTACATCGGGTTTGATTTTTGGGGGCGTGGGCAAGTCGCGGGCAGCGAAGGAGGCAAAGTGATCGGATTTGTGTTCATTTTTATCGCGCTCAATATATTGCTGGGATCTCTTCGCAAGCTAGTAAATCGGCACGTAGTCTCCGTAAATCATTCCCAACTGTCCATATATGAAGGACCTTTAGTTTTTCCTAAAACCAAAAGGTATGGAAATCGCGATTTTATACAGTTTTATGTTAAGGAGCGCTCTAGGGGCAAAAAGAAAAGGCCTCGCTATGATTTGCATGGAATATCAAACGATGGCAAAGAAAAAATTCTTATATCTGGAATCAGGGATATTGATATCCTCCATTTCCTCGAGCAAGAACTAGAGAAAGCACTTGGCATTGAAAATATGGCTGTTAAGGGTCAAGCAGGCGAACGAACAACAATTTGAAACCCCGTGAATTCCGGGGACAGTTTACTTAATTAAGTTCCTGCATTAAGGTGATTTTAAAATAACAGCAAGCTCAACGATAAGGAGATCGTTATGGCAAGGATGCCGCGATTCAGTTAATGGAGCCAGATTTATTTTATGGTCATAAGAATTTTCTTATTTGCTGTCAATAAATATTCTTCCTTTGCCAGTTCTCTAAAAAGCCCTCAAAAAAATAAATAGAATGGAAACGATCGAAGCAAACTCTATACCTGAAACCAAATATAAAGGTTGCGAATACTGCAACTGCGTTTCGTCGCTTGGCAGTTTAATTACAAAATTCCCGGGCGATAAAAAGGTTTCCTGTCCTGGTTGTCGCGTTAAAAATTTGACTAAATCTGCGCGCCGGAAGTGGCTGGTGCTTCCAGTGGTTATCATTTTTTTAGAATTTGTAATCTATAATTCCTCCAATGCTGAGGTTTTGTACATATTGCTGCTTGCCGCTTGGTCATTTGTCTTTTCGGCTTTTGCAATCATTTGTCATGAAATTGCTCATTGTGTCGTGACGCGGATGCTCGGAGGGATTTGTCCTCTTGTAACATTTGGTGAAGGCACTGCATTGTTTTCTATAAAAACGAAAGAAACTTTGTGGCAGTTCTGTCCTTCGCCTACGCTCGGATTAGCGTATTGTGTTTATCCTCACGATAAGCAGGTTGCTTGGAAATGGATTTTTACCTTACTAGCGGGTGGGCTCACAAATTTAGTCATTGCAATACTTTCTTTTGTATTTGCGCTTTACCTCGATGGCGAATCAAGGTTATCGCCATTTTTATTTGTTAATAGTATTGTCAACGCTTTGTTTTTTGTATATACGTTTTTTGTTCCGAGTAGGCGCCCAGGTTTAAGATCTGATGGGCAGCAAATATTGAGTATATTGCGGGACAAAAATGGTTTTTTTGGAGAAACGTACCGACAACATCAAATAATAATCGCATTTGCTTTGTTGGCTAGAGAAAAACAAGAGGAGTTATATGATTATATCCGGGGATGTGAGGATTACGAAAATTCGGTGATGTTATGTAACTTACTTGGTTACTGTCATTATCTGCGATTTGAATCGAAAGATTTTATATATTGGGCCAAGCATAGTCTGGCGCTCCTTGAAAACGGATCGGACAATAGTATTCCTGATGGCGATGAGGGTTTGTATATAAATGCACTTGTAGAAAACAATATTGCTTTCGCTTTATATAGTTCGGGCTCATCGAAGTGTGCGGAATTGGCATCCTTAGCCGAAGCAGCATTTGATAAGGCGCCTTGGGAGTCGGCAATAGTTGGTACATACGCGGCGGTGAAAATTCGTTGCGGAGATGTGTCCGAAGGGATAGAAATTTTAGAAAGAAAGGTCTCAGAAGATAAAGACGCGTCTGCTCATAACCTGGCTATGAATTTTATAACGCTCGCAGAAGGTTATAAAAAAGTAGCCAGATTGGACGATATGAAAAGATCGCTAGAGAAAGCAAAACACACCGATTTAGAAGTGTTTAATCGGATGAAGTCATTGGTCGAAGCCGCAGCCATAGATAACCAATAAATTCCGATATTAATAAGTATTTTTCAATTGGAAAATACTGTAAAAAATAATTGGGGCTAAACAAGAATTTTACTGACAAAGCAGGAAAGGAGTTATGCGGTGCTAAACATACCGCAGTGAAATCATGAATAAAATATCAATTAACATACTACTGGTGTTGTTCGTTGTCGTATCGGGATGTACGAATACGACGAGTAGGCGGAATCCTGATTTTTTTTCGTTAATAAAGGACGTTAAAAATGTGGTAATTGTCCCGGTAGAGTCGCATATTTCATTGCTTGGCGCAGAAAATCCTGAAGGCCAGCTGCCGGACTTAGAGAATCAAATTGCAGATAATTTAATGAAGCGAGCGAAGGAGGTGTTGACAGAGAGAGGTTTCGAAATTTTGAAATTTGACGAAGATAATGAAGAGCTATCACGCGAAAGGTCGGCGGCAATTAAAAGATATTATCCTCGTGGATATGGGAATCTTGGTCGCCTAAAGGGTGTTGGATACGCGATTTCACAATCAAGTTCGGAAAACCTTACCGGAGAAGCCGATGGGTCTTTAACGAGAATTGCCGAGATAAGTAATGCTGATTCAGTTCTATTAATATTCTTCGAAGGGAGTGACCGCACTGCGGGCAGAGCTGTAAAAGACTCTATTGGGACAGCTATTAATGCTTTGTTCGGAGTTCGACATCCAAATATAAGCCAAACTGGGTACGTAGTTTATGTGGTGATGTCGGACCGCACATCAGGACAACATCTTTGGGCCGATAAAATCAGAAGCGGCCGATTACGCGATGGAAATGAGGATGACGTTTTTAATTCATTTCCAATTCCCGTTCCAATGTAAAAAGCGGGGGGCTCTAGACAGGTACTTACATCAAGCGCGTGCTAACAACCCTGACCCCCTCCATCTACTATATTAAAAAGCGTTTATCCTACTCATTGATTGATAAGCAACCATCTAAAAGCCGTGCTACTCAATCGGCATATACCAGGTTTGACTTTACCTGTGTGTTTGAATTAGCATGTTTCCTGTTTCGAAACAAAAAACGGTAATGGTGATGGAGCTTAAGTCCCAAGATTCTTTAATTGCGGTAGCGATTTGGTCCTTGCAGAATGATAAAAAAGTCATGAGTATCAGGGAGTTAGCGGCATGGTTGGGTGTTAGTCAGGGTGAGATAAGTAAAGGTGCGAAACGTTTGATCGGCGCAGGCTTGCTCGTTGATCGAGGCGGTCAGTGGCATCCGCAAGTGAATGCATTGCTGGAATGGTTATCCTATGGTGTTCGTTACGCCTACCCGATTAAGCAGTCCGGGTTTGGTCGTGGAGTGCCTACAGCTTGGAATTGTCCTCATATTCATTCGGAGCTAGTCGCTCCGGTTCCGGCATATGTATGGTCAAGACCTGGTGGTGAAGTCGAGGGGGTGATTATTGAACCCATTCACCCGAAAGTGCCGCAATCAGCTATTGACGATCTTGGAACTTATCAAGTTATGGCTTTGGTTGACGCAATCCGCATGGGTAAACCTCGAGAGTTAGCAATTGCAAGAAAGGAATTGAAAGCACTCTTAGAGGGAATTTATGAATAACTATGAAATTAATTCGCGTCGTTTGGAAGAAGTGGCGGTAGCCCTGGACGAATTGCTTGACGAGGTTGTATTTATAGGTGGATGTACCACGGTATTGCTCGTCGATAAGGCGGCGCGTTTTGGTGTGCGCCAAACCGACGATGTCGATGCCATCATAAATATTGCGACCTACGTTGATTATCAGCGACTGAGTCGCACATTACGTGATAAGGGTTTCAATGAAGATATCGACGGACCCATGTGCCGATGGTTTCTGCCGAACTCTCGAACTAAACTGGATATTATGCCGACGGATAAAACGGTACTCGGTTTTGGTAATCGTTGGTATCCAAAGGTTATTGAGTCAAGTAAAACGATAACTTTGCCGAACAATTTAGAAATAAAACATGTCACGTCGAGCCTATTTCTCGCAACTAAATTTGAAGCATTTGCTGATCGAGGTAAAGGCGATTATTTTAGCCGCGATCTAGAGGATATAATTTTTGTGCTAGAGAACAGTGCGGGCTTAATCCAAGAATTAGTAATCCAGGATCAAGAGATTAGAGAATACCTCGCGCAACAAGCGAAAGAACTGATGAACGACAAGTTTTTTAATCTCCTGCCAGGTTTGCTCGAAAACAAACACTCTATCGAGTTAGTTTTGCAGCGTTTAGATGATATGGCGCGTTTATGACTTTTTCAAAATTAAGAGATGCTAAGAAAGCCATAGACCGATTAAAAAATAATCCTGACATTTTGGATCGCTGCATCGAGGTGTTAGCTATAGATATTCCAAAAGCACAACTGTGGCAAAACATCCGACGTCTGAAAATTTAGAAGGGGCATCAGGGTAAGCCATAAAATCCGCTTGATTGATCTCTTGTTATAAAATCACAATTCAAACATGAAACGTTTACTGAACTAACGAAAACACACATATGATTACATTACTCATTTATCTCGCCATCGCTTTAGGTTTTTCTTTTTTATGTTCTATTGCCGAGGCCGTATTGTTAAGCGTCACCACGGCTTATGTCACGGTGTTGGAGCGGGAGGAGAAGCCTTCGGCGGCTTTATGGCAGGCGTTAAAAAAGGATATTGACGCGCCGCTTTCGGCGATTCTTTCTCTTAACACTATTGCCCATACCATTGGTGCTGCTGGCGTGGGTGCTCAGGCTACGGTTGTATTTGGCAGTGGGTATCTGGGCATCACTTCGGCGGTGTTGACCTTATTAATTTTAATTTTTTCTGAAATTATTCCCAAAACTTTAGGTAGTTACTATTGGCGGCAATTGGCACCTAGCGTAGCCTACATACTCAAATATTTAATTAAAGCTTTGTTTCCTTTAGTGTGGCTTTCAAAGCGGATGACGCGTTCTTTTACTGTCGAACCTACCTTAGAAGGTTTTAGTCGCGAAGAATTTGCAGCGATGGCGCAGTTGGGTGAAGCGGAGGGGCAGCTCTCAACGTCAGAAGCGAAAATTCTTCATAACTTATTTAAGCTCAGCGAACTGAAAGTTGAAGATGTGCATACACCGAGTACGGTGATGTTTCGCTTGCCGGCTTCAGCGAGCGTCGAATATTATTTTAATAAACATAAGGACAGTCGTTTTTCTCGCATTCCAATTTATGATGAAGATCCGGATCATATTTGCGGTTTTGTATTGCGTTCAGATTTGTTAATGGCAAAGTCGCGGGGGAATGGCGATAGCCTACTAAAAAACTATCAACGACAAATCACTGCTGTTCTAGATCGCTTGTCGCTGTTAAGTTGTTTTGAAGTGTTTGTCAAAAATGATGCGCAAATTATGCATGTCGTTGACGAATACGGTTCTATGAAAGGTGTGATTACACAAGAAGATATTTTTGAAACGCTGGTCGGTATGGAAATCGTCGATGAAAGTGATCACACCGATGATATGCGTGAATTCGCTAGACGCCGTTGGCGAAAGCGTGCGGCGGAAATGGGCTTAGAGCTGGATAAATTTTAAAATGTAAATACGCAAAAATGTATCAAGCCAGCGCTCGCCACTGTTCGGCGTAACAATAATTTAAAGCGGATAAGAAAATAGAACCAACAACGATGCAAACTCTGTTTGTCTACGGAAGCTTACGTACCACCGAAGGTCACCCCATGCATAATTTTTTGCGCGGCTATTGTGATTTTATGGGTGCTGCTACTGTACGTGGGATCAAGATTGATCTAGAAGGTGGTTATCCCGGATTATTACCTTCGGGCGACCCAAACGCACAAGTGGAAGGTGAGTTGTATCGCATCCACGAAGGCGCTAGTGAAGCATTGTTCGAAGGCCTCGACCGCTACGAAGGCTGTAGCGAAGATGACCCTGAGCCTCATGAATATTTCCGTCATCGACAAGATGTGACTTTGTTGGCGGACCAACAAGTGTTTGAGGCCTGGGTGTATCTTTATAATGGAAATTCAATCTAGCAATCTTATAATCTCGATGCGTGAGTCACTGAGAGTGAAGAGGCGTATACTTTTGCGCATTCAAAATAATGTTTAAAAACTAACGATAGAGTTAAAAGTCGATCGATATTATGAATCAATTAATCACGCTAATAGGTGAGCTGGCATTGCCTTGGCGATTGCTGGTATTTGTTTGCCTTGCGGTGTTGACGCATGTGGTGGTGATATTGGTTAGATTTACCATGCACCGCTTTTTGATGAGCAAGCCAGCGAGAAGTTATCAAAAATCGAAATCTGTCGCGACCTTGGCCAGTAGTGGTTTGGTGTTCTCGCTGTATTTTTTCTGTGTCGGATTTATTTTGCGTGAGTTTGGCGTCTCATTGACGGCTTATTTGGCGAGCGCGTCAATAGTAGGGCTTGCGATTGGTTTTGGTTTGCAAGGCGTTGTTCAAGATGTTGTAACTGGATTGACTTTTATTTTTTCTGATTTGGTGGATGTCGGCGACTTGGTGGAAATATCTGGGCAGACGGGGATTGTGCGTGCAATTACTATGCGCTTTGTGGAATTAGAAAATGCTTTAGGTGCAAAAGTGTATATTCCCAATCGCACTATTAATAATGTCATTAACTATCCGCGAGGTTACGTGCGCTGTATTGTTGATGTGACCTTGCTCGGTGATGAAGAGGCACAGAATAAAGCAGAAGCCAAAGCGCTTATTTTAATGCAGTCCAGTTATGAACAATTCCCAGGTATTCAAATTACGCCACCTTCAAACGAAGGTCGTGTTCGTTTTAGTTCGGGCCGGCAAATATTGCGTATCAAATTCCGAATCTGGCCTAATCGTGGACAGCCCATCGAAACAACCTTCGTTAATGAGCTAACTGCGCAAATGAAAAAGATCGACGCCGAGTATCAGAATTGGATGATCGCAATTGGCTATGAAGTGGAAGACAAGAAATCTATTTCAGTTAAATCGAGTAATTGGTTTGGGAAATTGGGGTAGTAAGAGTTAAGTGTTCCAAATTAAAAAACTAGGACAACAAAACTAGGATGATGATAATGAATAAAAATCTCAAATTAGTTCTAGCAGTATTGGCAGGTTTGATTTTCTGGGGAATGTTAAATTTTGCTTCGCTTTTCGGTTTAGCAATGTTATGGCCGGCTTTTGGTGATGTTGGCCGTGCTGCTCAAGCGTCGAATGATTACAGCCAATTTACCTTGCCGATGTTGATCATGTTGTTGGCGATGTGGACATGGGTGAATGTGGGTGCTGGATGGCTAACGGTGTTTGTAACTAAAAACAGAAACAGCATTTGGTTTCTTATTGCGCCGTTAATGCTGTTTGCGCTGTATAACCACGCTTACGCTTTGTGGGACAATCTTGCCAACTGGTACAACATTGCGGTGATCGTTATTTTTCCCCCGACTTTATTCCTAGGGAGTTTGCTGGTAAAGCGTCCTAAGGCGAATGGTCCCTAAGTCGCAACTAATTGTAATAATTCGTTAATTGCGAAGGTGTTTTTATGAGAACGATGAAAATTTTTCTACTCTCCACCATCCTTGCCTTAAGTGCTTGCGCAGAGCTAGCGCCATATTTAGAGGCGGGTGCAGATGTTGCTAGCGCCTCGGGATATGGTAATCAAGCGCAATTAGTGCAGGGTGTTAAAGAGGCTTTGGAATTGGGTAGCAGCCGGGCTGCAACGCAGCTATCCGCTAGTGGTGGCTATAACAACAGTTCTTTGTATCGTATTGAGTTACCCGATAATTTGCAGCCGATCACAAGCCGCCTGCGACAGTTTGGCTTGGGTGGGCAATTAGACCAAGTGGAAGCGTTAATGAATCAAGGTGCGGAAAAAGCCGCAGCCGAGGCGGAAGCGGTGTTGGTTAATGCGATACGCAATATGTCGGTAAATGATGCCTTGGGAATTGTACGTGGGAACGAAACTGCAGCGACAGATTATTTTCGGCAACAGACAGAAGCGGATTTACGCGCGCGCTATTTACCCATTATTAATGAAAGCCTGCAACAGATTGGTTTTTATAATCAGTACCAGTCGTTGCTGAGCACTTATAATAACCTACCCATTTCGAACAAACCCAATTTGGATTTAGAGCAGCATGTCTTAGTCAAAAGTCTGGATGCATTGTTTGCACAGGTCGCGGTTGAAGAACGCTTGATTCGCCAAGATCCCGTTGGGCGAGGTACGGCCATTATCAGTTCGGTTTTTCTGGGAGATAAATAAAATATAAAGACCGTATATTTTTTTAAGATTCTGTTTTGACAAATACCTAAAAGATTTCTTGTAGATATTGCTCAATGGGAACACACTCGAGCTTCGACCAACTCACTATTGGAGCTATCGTCATGGCAAAAGGAAAAGATCCGCAGAAATCAACTAAGAAAAAGCCCGAGAAAACGCTCAAAGAAAAACGTGCAGAGAAGAAGGCCAAGAAGTAAAGGCCAAGAAATAAGTGAATCGTTAACGGTATAGATTTCCGCTGTATTACATTTACCTGGCAGCTAAATTATTGCGTGCAAAAAAAGGGTAGCGGTGGATTTCATCGCTACCCTTTTGTTTGTTTGTTCGTTTGGATTTTAAGACTGATCCTAGATTAAATGCACCCCTAAATTAAATACTGCCCCAATGATTTAGCGCCGGTTTCAACAGTAAGCGGTTTTAATATATAGCCCGCTATACCTAATGATTCGCATTCATCAATGACTTCTTGATCGGCAACAGAAGAGAGCATTACCACGGGAGTGTCTTTGTCAGTTTGTCGAATTTGATTCAACACTTCGTTGCCATTCATTTCAGGCATCACGACATCCATAAACATAAAGTCGGGTTTTTCTGCTTCGTAAACTTCGATGGCATTTTTACCGTTCTCGGCTTGCACAACATTGTTGTAACCGAGTTCACCGAGAAATTTCACGATGGAGCGGCGAATAAGTTTCATGTCGTCGACAACCAGAATTTTCTTTTCCTGAGATATTTTGTTGCTAGAGACTGGTGCTGCTTCGTCGAGAGAGACGGAGCGAATTAAATAATTAAAATAAAATCGGCCAACGTCATCGACGTGAACCGGCACGCTAATAATATTCTCTACACCTTCTAATAGCGTATCCATCTCGTCCGTGTTTTGTATAAAGTAGGGTGCTTCGAACTTTATGCCGAGATGGTCATGAGATAGGTTGCGAGTCGCAAGGCCAATGACTGTATTGGACCATTCAGTCAAAGCTTCTTCCATGTCTTCATTTAATTCTTCAAAGGTATTGTCTTCTCCTAGTACATGTAAGCGAATCGCATTACCCATGGCGATGGCCGTTTCCGGGTAGTGGTGCATCAAAACAACACCATCAATATGGCCGCTGGTTTCGCAGCAAATTGCACAACCTTTAAAGCGAAACTGCTTGGGATCATCAAGAAAACCCGGGTCAGTATGGCCGTTCATCTTGGCCATGGTTTGCAGGTTCTCTAATGTCTCATCGACGAAGGGCTGTAATATGTGATTTTGAATAGTATTAAGTGACATTGCCAAACTCCTTGGTTGTGCGGCAAGATTTTCGGTCCATATTTCCAGTATAGACAAGTGTTTGGGCTTTGCTTTGGGGTAGGGGTTTTAATGGTGTATTTCAAGGTGGAGTGAAGGCGGCCCAGTATTTACGGGGTCTGTGGCGGATTTCACGGAGGAGTAAAGGGCTGAGATGATAACCTACGGAAATGGTATTTATCGGTGTTATGATTCCCGTCACTGTCGATATCGCTTTACTGAGCGACTGTGCGGAGTGGTGTGTTCCGCTCCAAAATAAGGTAAACAGATTTGGATAATCAAAGACAAACATGGTGTGTAAAGTGAACAAAATGTCTCGTGGTATTTCAGCCAAAATTACGCTGTGCTTTTTATATAGCCTTATTCTTATTCTATCTGCTTGCACAACAACGACTACAGAACTGCAGAATGAATTTAATGCGGGAGATATCTTTCAAGCGGAATTTGCCGAAATTGTAAATATAGTAGAAACGAAATATTTTCAGCAGGTAGAGTTCAATAAAAATAATTTTAGTGAAGCGATCGAGTCCATGCTTCACGTTTTAGACTCTCAGCATTTAATTTTGCAACAGGCCGATGTTGATCGTTTGGTAAATCAATATACCGATAAGGATCTTACGAAATCAGGATACAAGAATTTAAACCGTGTTATCGATGAGTTTATAGCGCTCGAACAGGTCGTTCTAAATGAACAGTTTTTAGTTTATTTGATGGAGCTAGATGTTCGCGCGAAAAATTTACAAGAAGATATGAATGGTGGTCGACGTTTGCCTAAGGCTGCTTGGGCAAATAGCAAAACTGAGTGGCTTGCTAAGTTGAATGCCTACGTCGCGAATGATGTTATTTATACTCAGCAACAAGGTTACGATCTCGACGAAATTGAAGAAAGATTAAGCATTTATTATTCGCGAGTGTTTGGCAATAAAGTTTATCTAACCAACAGAAAGCGTTTTGAGTTAGTGGTTAATGCTTTGATGGGGGTGGTCGATACTGATTCTAGCTATTTCTTGAATGCCGAGAATTCAGGGAGTTTTACTTTAACGGGTAATTTAGAAGGTATTGGTTTAACAATTTCTGAAGATTTGGGCTCAATAAAAGTTGGAAAACTTTTACCAGGGGGCCCGGCTGATACAGCTGGCACCATCAATGAAGGTGACAGTATCGTGGGTATATCTCAAGATGGTTTGAATTTCGATCCGACATTCACGATGACATTAGACGATGTCGTAAGGCGTATGCGGGGCGAAAGTGGATCGAAAGTACATTTGCAACTTCGGCGAGAAAACACACTTGAAACCGTGGCCGTTCAACGTGGGCCGGTGACCTTAAAAGATCAAGTTGTTGAGTCCGAATTAAAAAATTTGGTCGTCGGCGACAAAACATATCGCATTGGCGTGATAACAGTGCCTTCCTTCTATATGGATTTTCAAGCTTATCGAAATCGTGACCCAAACTATAAATCTTCGTCGCGAGATGTAAAACTTGCCATCGCAAATTTAAGAAATGACGATGTCGAAGGGATTGTATTGGATCTTCGTAATAATGGCGGGGGATCTTTGGCTGAAGGTCGCTCGATGAGTGCATTATTTATTGACGCCGGTCCGGTGATGCAGTTATTGCAAGGAAGGGCAGGAAAAGTATTTAGAGATGAAGTTCGCGATACCGGATATGTTTATAAAGGGCCAGTGGTAATTTTGGTGAACCAAAAATCCGCAGGATCGTCGGAGATTGTGGCGGGAACGGTGCAGGATTATGGCGTTGGTGTCGTCGTAGGGCAGCGGACTTTTGGGTACGGTATCGTTCAGTCGCTGACGAATACATCATTGGGGATGATCAAGTTAACCGAGAATGAAATCTACCGCGTTACTGGGACTTCCTACCAAATCCATGGTGTTCAACCCGATATCGAGTTGAGGGCTTCCGCAACTGATACAAACGATGACTTAGGTCAGCGCTTTAAAGAAAAAACGGTGCAGCCAGGTGAAATTCAGGCAGCGAATTTCACGGCCTATAATCGCGTTACTAACGAACAAAAAGACACGCTAAAAAAACACTATACGGAGCGTGTTAGTAAAAGAAGCGCCGAGGGTGGCGGGGAATCTGAGTTGATGGCAGCGGTAAGGATCGCTGCCGACTTAATTCAAGTTCAGCAATAAGACGGATCTTTAATTTTTATATAGACGAAAATTTATAATGTAAGTGAACATTGGAAAATAATAATTTAATCAGCAGGAATTGATATGGCACATGAATATAAACCTCGTGAGATAGAGATTGAGCGCCAAAAATATTTGATTTTCGGCGAAGGGAAAATCAGCGGGTATATCGCCTTGTTTTTGGGCTTGTTTAGCTTTCTTGCGGTTTTATGTTATTTGTTTCCGAGTTATTTAACGACGCAAGAACTAAGAGCAACTTACGATGCTGATTTCTTACAGCAGGTGCTGAAATACGGAATGTATTTTGCGCTATTGTTTTCATTCTTAAATTTTTGCCTTGCCAAATCAAAAAAATCCGGTGCTATCGGCTTTGTATTTACTTGTGCTGCATTTGCGATGGGCGGTTATAAATTGGAAACCGGTCCGGTTGAACCGGTAACTTTATCTTTTGGATTAGATTGGCTGATACTGGCGTTTATTGTTTCTGCAATTTTGTTTATCTTTATAGAAAAAATATTTCCTAAATACAGAGAGCAGGCGATCTTTCGTCCCGGCTGGCGGCTCGATTTCATTTATTTTTGTTTTAATCATTTGTTGATTACGGTTTTATTGCTGGCGGGGAACTACTTTGTCACTCGATTCTTTTCTTGGGCCGTTAGTAGCGATATACAGTTGTGGATACGTTCCTTGCCGTTACTGGTGCAAGTTGTTTTGCTAATTATTAGTGCTGATTTTGTGCTGTACTGGTCTCACCGTGCTTTTCACGAAGTTACATTTCTCTGGAAGTTTCACGCCGTACATCATTCTGTCGAATATATGGATTGGATGGCGGGTTCTCGCAATCATGTTGTGCAAACCTTGGTTGATCGTTGCTTCGCAATGTTGCCACTGTATTTGTTGGGCACAAGTAAAGAGGCTCTGGATATTTATGTCGCCTTCGCCGCTTTTCAAGCGGTGTTTGTGCACGCCAATGTGGGAATTCCATTAGGCCCACTAAAATATATTTTTGCGACGCCGCAGTATCATCACTGGCACCATAGTTCTGATGAGCCCGCAATCGACACGAATTACTCCGTCCATACACCCTTGTTCGATAAGTTGTTTGGAACCTATCATATGCCTAGCGAGCATTGGCCCGCTTATTACGGAACGACGAAACCGATCCCGCAAACTTTTTTCTCCCAGCTAGTTTATCCCTTCAAGAAGGGTGAATAAGTGGGGTAGGACTAACTAGCGCATGATTCTTAGATCCGGCCTTGCTACAATTCTAAAAAAATTTGAACCAGAAATTAATAGGGGAAGTTCATGAGTGGCGAAAGCGCTAGTTCATCTAATAACTACAATACAATTCTTTATTCCGTGTCGGAAAACATTCTTACCATCACCTTAAATCGTCCCGATCGTCTCAACGCTTGGAACTTAGAAATGTATCGGGAGCTATATGATGCTTTCGATAAGTCTGATGCTGATGACGAAGTACGAGCAGTCATAATTACTGGCGCCGGAAGAGGCTTTTGCGCCGGCGCAGATTTGTCACGGGGCGCGGATACCTTTGAAGGCCATGCCGCAAATATTGCAAAAGAAAAACGCGGTGATGAGGGCGGCGAATTATCTCGGCGTATTTATCGCAGCTTAAAGCCCGTGATTGTTGCTTTTAACGGTCCGGCAGTGGGCGTGGGTGCAACCTTTCCCTTAGCGGCGGATATTCGTATGGCGGCGAAGGGTATTAAAATGGGCTATGTTTTCGCTGGTCGCGGCATTGTGCCAGAAGCGTGTTCATCTTGGTTTTTACCGCGGATTGTCGGAATCAGTAAAGCCTTAGAGTGGTGTTATACCGGCCGAGTATTTAAATCAGAAGAAGCCTTGGAAGCTGGTTTGGTACGCAGTCTGCATGAGCCGGAAGAATTAATACCGGCGGCTCGAGCATTGGCGAAAGAAATTGCAGAAAATAGTTCCCCGATTTCCTGCACAGTGTTACGACAAATGCTCTGGCAAATGTTGGGCGCGAGTCACCCAATTGAAGCCCATCGGCTTGATACCAAAGGTATCGATATTCTTGGTGTATCGGCGGATGCGAAAGAAGGAATTACCGCTTTTGTTGAAAAACGTAAACCTAATTTCCCCGGCAAGGTGAGTAAAGATTTGCCTGAATATTTCCCTTGGTGGAAAGAACCTGAATTTTAAAAAATTCTTACTAACAGTTTTAGCCGGACCACTTATATTTTGAAATTAGGATGGGTTTAGAAATCCAAGCTGTCCCGAGTTTTGAAATGAGATTGTTTATGAAATTCCTGGGTCTTGTTTTCTTGTTCTTGTTGTCCGGTCAGGCCGGTGCGTTTAGCAGCGCCGGACATTCCATTATTTGCGAAATCGCATTTCAAACTCTCACTAATGAAGCCAAAGCAGAGGTGAGGGTTTTACTTGAAGAAACGCCATACTCCTCGTTCTCTGCTGCTTGTAGTTGGGCAGATCATATTCGTAGCAATAAATATTACGATTTTGCGAAACCCCATCATTATATTAATGTGTCGCGTGGCGCTGGAAGTGTTGGCACCAGCCAAGATTGTAAGCGGCGGGGATGTGTGCTTGATGCAATTTACGTCTATAGTGCGGTGCTTGCGAGAACCTCTACGCAAGAATATTCAATGAAAAAAGATAACACTAAGCGCGGACTTTATGTAAACGATCGCAGCAAGGCTTTAATGTTTCTGGCACATTTTGTTGGTGATATCCATCAACCATTACATGTGTCGTATGCGGATGATCGTGGAGGGAATCAAGTAAAGATAAAAATTGCTTCGCGGAAAAAATCTACTGATCTACATTGGGTTTGGGATAGCTATTTAGTAGCGAGATCCAAAAAAGGCGAGAAGAAATTATTAGAGGAATTGTTACTACAGGTAAGCTCACAAGATATGTCGGTCTACGATGGAGCCTCGCCAAGTGATTGGGCGCAAGAATCGTTACGCCTTACTAAAGAAATCTATAGAACCTTACCCGCGAACAAAACCCTACAAGAAAGCTATTATCGCAACAACCACCCGATAGTTGCAGAAAGGATTAAAATAGCGGGTTATCGCCTAGGGCGTTTGCTGAACGAATTATTAGCTGAGCCAGGTGCGTAGAATAATCATGCTCAATCCGGCTTAAGGAATCCGCTCGAGAATTATATGCCGACATTTTCTTATCAAGAAACTTTGCATTATTTTGATTCGAACCCGAATTCTACATGCGAATCTATTTTACTTCTTCACGGTTTGGGATCCCGTGCTGTCGATTGGCAGCCGCAAATTGACGCACTAAGAGATAACTACCGTGTTATCGCACTTGACTTTCCTGGACACGGAGAAAGTGAAGCAGCGAAGGAAAATCTTTCGATGAAGACTTTGGCGGCACGCGTTAGCGGGTTGATGGAGCACCTCCAGCTTGCTAGTGCACATGTGATCGGTTTGTCCCTTGGCGGCATGGTCGCGTTTCAATTGGCGGTGGATTTCCCCAAATATATCCGTTCACTCGTTATTATTAATTCAGCTCCAGGCCCAGGCTCAAGTAATGCTTCGATTATGTTGAAGTTGTTAATGAGGAAAGCTTTGCTAAAAATTATCGGTATTGAAAAGCTAGCGAAAAAAATTGCGGTTAATCTTTTTCCTCATCCCTCACAAAAAAACCTTAGAGAGCAATTTCTTGACAGCATGGCGCTGGTCGACAAAACCAGCTATAGAAATATCGTAAAAGCAATCGGTGAATACAATATCGATTCGGAAGTTGAGGGTTGTCCGATACCGACTCTGATTCTTGCGGCGGATCAAGATTATACCAGCGTGGAGTTTAAAAAATCTTATGCAGGAAAGATGCGGAATGCGAGGGTTGTGGTAGTCCCGAATTCACGTCATGCGTCCACCATCGATAGCCCAGATTTTTGTAATCGAGAAATCAAAGAATTTTTATTGTCCTTACAATGAATAATTCTTTAAATCTTTCCGAGTAACTTTAGACGTTGCGGATCCGACATTAGCGCGACCAGTGGCTGTAGATGAGCAGCGGCAATTGTTAATTGTTTCTCTGATAAGCTAGATTTTCCTTCCGCAATGGCCTTAAGTAAAGCATCAATAGAAACGACTTCCGGGTGTGAACTCTCATCATGCTCTTGATCAGATTTAGGGGTTTTTGCTATACCTTCTGACTGCGAGTTGTCGCACTTGAGAATTTGAACTTCGCCAAAACCTAAGGACTTGGCGTTAGCCAATGCTTCGTTTGAGACATTTAATAAATCAGCTGCTTTTACTTGCATACCTTTGCTGGCAGTGGCAATACCCACAGACATTGTTAGAGAAACGACTTCGCCGGCGACTTTAAAATTAAACGTTTTTATTTTTTCACAAAGGCGTCGTGCCAACATGATAACGCCGTCTTGTTTTGCCATAGGAAGAACTGCTACGAATTTTGAAAGATCGGTGCGTCCAATACTGTCCTCTTTGCGAATTGCACTAACTAAAGTATTGGCGACATGCTTAATAATTTGTTCGGCAGCGGGCTTTTGAATTTTATCAAGGATAGATTGAAAGTTATCAAGCTCGAAAGTAATTACTGCAAGATTTTCATTGTGACGATTGACGAAAGACACATCTCTTTCGAGTTGCTCATTTAAACCATTTTTATTGAGTGTGCCGGTAAGCAAATCGACATCGAGATTTTTTTCTAGGTTTACCTTGTCCCGTCGATAACTAACATGGGATTCGGCGCGGGCAATAATTTCAGTGGCTTTAAATGGTTTGGTGATGAAATCTGTTGCGCCAACTTCTAAGGCTTTTCTTTTCACACCTTCATCTTCAGCAGCGCCAGTGATCACGATAACGGCTTGCTCACGAATTCGTGGATCATCGGATTCGCGAATTCTCTCAATGAGCCCATAGCCGTCTAAATTTGGCATTCCCAGATCAGAAAACAATACTTGAATACTGTCGTCCTCACAGAGCTTGCTCCACGCTTCTTCCCCATCTTCCGCAAAGACCACCTCGAACTTTTCTGCTAACATGCGTTTCGCAGTGACTCTGACGATCTTCGAGTCATCAGCGACAAGTATTCGCGGTTTTTCTTCTATTGCTTGGGCACCATTGGTGTCGCTATCTAGCATGGAAATCTGCCTTAGAATGTCCGAGTTCTATGTTATGTCCTGTGTAGTAGAGTATAGCCACTATTTTTGTCGATTTACGCGCCGATAAAGTGGAAAGAACTACTGGTCATCGCATCAAGATTACTGGTGTTAATAATGAAAAGAATAAATGCCTTGCTGTCGCTTGTTATTACCTTGACTGCCTGTTCTTCACAACCAAAAGAAATGGTAGAACGTGAAGACGTTAAAATTGAATATAAGCCTATTACATTAAACGTTCCCAGATCGCCCGCCCATTGTTCTGTCGGCACGCAAATGAGTTATGTGCAGCGAAATAATATTGTGGCTGTTGATTTTGTTATCGCTGCTAATGAGGATCAAACCTGCCAAGTATCCCACGGCGAATTTACCATGAAGGTGGAATTTGATCGTAAAGGAGAGGAAAGGCAAAGTTTAGAATTCGAAGAGGTCTGGTCTAGAGCACAAAACGAAATCTTGTCTTTTGAACTCGAATACGAAATTGGTTTTGACACAACGCTGAGATCAGTAAAAAAGATACGTTCAAGATGTTGGTGTGATAATGCAGCTGATTTTTAAAGAAGAGTCGTTATGATTTATACAGATTTAAAATTTCAATGAGATATATTTTTTTTCAAAAAGGTAAGTAAGATGATTAAGCTTTACGGTTTTACATTAAGCAATTACTACAACATGGTCAAAATGGCGTTGCTTGAAAAAGGCATTCCCTTTGAAGAGATAGAAACTAAAACCAGCCAAGAGCCCGATTTTTTGACCAAAAGCCCAATGGGAAAAGTCCCCTGTATCGAAACACCGGATGGGTACTTGTCCGAAACGTCAGTTATCTTCGAGTATTTGGAAGACTTAGGAGAGGGCCTAGCACTATTTCCCACATCGGCTTACGAAAAAGCAAAAGTGCGAGAGCTGGTAAAGGAGATCGAGTTATATATAGAGCTTCCAGCGAGAACATGTTATGGCGAAGCCTTTTTTGGCCGTACCGATTCAGAAGAAACTAAGGAAAAAGCATTGGCCAATTTGAAAAAAGGCTTGGCTTGCTTAAAGCGGAACGGTAAGTTTTCTCCTTACGTGGCGGGTGATACTTTTACTTATGCCGATATTATTTTTATGTACTCCCTTGGTTTGGCGGCAAGAGTTGGAAAGAAAGTGCTGGGTGTGAATTTAATGGAAGACTTTCCTGAAGCAAAAGAATTATCAGAAAAAATTGCGACCCGTAAATCGGCGATTAAAATTGCCGAAGATCAAAAGCAGTAAATGCTAGGAACGTGGTTTTATGAAAAAAGGCCGCCAAATTTGGCGGCCTTTTTTATATGGCTTTATAAATCGTTCTCAACTACCGGTAAGATAATCGCAGAAGGATGTGTTTCGTCAAAGTAAATTGTATTTTTTGCGACGCGTGGTTCAGCCTTCAAATCACCCAATTCTTCACCTTGATTTTTGTTCACATCGAAGCGGGGGTAATTACTTGAGCTAACATGAACCGCAATTCTGTGTCCTTTTTCAAAGGTTTGCGCAGTACTCCACATGTTAACAATGAGTTTTTCTGCTTTGCCGGGCTTCATGAATTCCACGTCTTTGGGTTCTTGGCCTTTGCGAAAGCGAGCGCGAATGGGGTAATCGAGAATCAATGCCTCGTAACCATCAGGGTAAACATCGATGAGTTTAACCACGAAATCTGTATCGAGGCCATCCGTTGAGGCCCACAATTCCATATCAATATGACCGGCAACGACCACATCATCATCAAGTACTGGCGTTTCAAAACGCAAATAATCTTGGCGTTTGCCAATTTCTCGTTGATCCCTTGGCCCCACATCTCTTCCCAGATTTTGTCCGCCTACTGTAGGAACAGGATTGGTGGGATCAAAAGAATAGGTCGCTGATGCTTTTTTAGTTTTGGGTTGTTGTGTCGATAAACTCATATCTTCTTGTAGATAAAAGCGAGTCTTCTTATTTTTGGGCGGCCATTTGTTTGTGGTAATCAATCGGTTTTTTTCTGAAGGCATGCCTTTGCGCGCGGAAGCCATCATATAGAAACTAATCGCGGGTTCATCCATTACGCCGTTCTCGATTCCTTTTAACCAATAATCCCACCAGCGCAGATGGGGTTCGAGGTCACCACGTAAACTTCCACCACCGGGATATTCAAGGTCACCCTCTAGCGCGCCATGTCCAAAAGCGCCCATAAAAAGTTTTTGTTTACCGCGGGCTTTTCTATTGCCATCGTTTTGAAGGTAGAGAAAATTATAGAGTGAACCTTCGGCATAAATATCGTGCCAGCCACCAATATTAAAAACAGGAATCTCCACATTTTGACGGAAAAATAAAAAGTCAGTATTGCGCGTTCGGTCATCAATTACTGCACGCTTTTTATATTCAGCAATTTTTTCCTCGCTAATTCCTTGGCCTCGTAACCAGCCGCCGGAATGGCTTTCTTTAAAAGCTCCACCAGGGAAGCGTGATCGATAAAATAAACTATCGGGAGCGACGGTAACGATTGCAGCCACTAAATGTGGCGGCGCCGCTGCGGCGGCGAGGTTGGAGGTAATTCCTGGAGCTGAAGTACCGAATATACCGACTTTGCCATTGCTGAAGCTTTGCTCCGCTACCCATTCCACCGTGTCATAGCCATCGTTCATGTCGTTTTCGAAGGGTTGATCGACGCCTTCGGAGGCATAACGCCCTCGAACATCTTGCGACACCAATACATAACCTCTTTCGTTGTATTGGCTAGCCGTGCTCGCGGCACTGTTTTTGTTGTATGGTGTGCGGGTCAAAACGACCGGCCAAGGGCCTTCGCCATCGGGGATATAAATATTCGTCGCCAACTTAACGCCATCGCGCATCGGGACCATGACGTCTTGTTTAACAATAGCCTCAGCGAAAAGCGCTGAGCTAGTTAATAAGGCGATAGTGAGGACGAAGAGGGTTTTGAAGAATGAATGGTATTGGTTTTTTGGTTTCATTATTATTAGCTCCCGAATAGACAACAATTTTTTTTTAGGATGCGAAAGATATATACCTATACTGATCGGCTTTGTACAGCGGTAAAGAGCAAAGAAATGCTGGCAGCTCCTTTTCTATTTGGTATCGTATTTCTAACATACCAATAAGTTAGACCTTAATATCTCCTGGGATCTTCATGGCATTAAAACCAACCATTTACAAAGCGAAAATCAATTTATCTGATATCAATCGAGATATTTATCAAACGCTATCGTTAACCATCGCACAGCATCCTTCTGAAACACTGGAGCGCATGATGGTTCGAGTTCTAGCTTTTTGCCTGAATACCACCGAGAATTTATCGTTTACCAAAGGCCTAAGCGCGGTAGAAGAGCCGGATATTATTTCGAAAAGCCTAAACGATTCGATAACATTGTGGATAGATGTAGGAGAGCCAGCAGTAGATAGAATTAAAAAGGCGACCCGTGTTTCCGAAGAAGTGAAAATATACAGTTTTAATTCTAAGTCGTCGGTTTGGTGGCAGCAGAATAAATCCGGATTTTCTGATTTGAATGTTTCTGTTTTTCAAGTCAATTGGGAGGAAGTAAAATCCTTAGCAAAACTCGTCCGGCGAACCATGGATTTGTCAGTTACAATCAGTGAGGATTCGGTTTATTTTTCCTCGGAGCAGGGTGACTGTGAAATAAACTGGCTTGTATTACAGAGTAATTAAAAAACCAAAATTGACTTGAAGGCATGAGTGAAGGTCAATGTTGAAGGTTAATGTTACTCTCGTTTATCGGATAGTAAGCGTTTTAATTCTTCTTCGCCTAAGGGTTCAGGATGTTTAATTCTTAAACTTTCACTCCATTCGCGATGAAAATCTTTTTGAATTGCCAAGTTAATAGCGAGGGTGATTAGCATAGCGATGAGTGCGCCCAGGCTCGCTAATGCCATATCTTTGTGTCCATCCCAGATGTCACCTTGTGTTCCCAGGTAGGCCATGCCTAACTCGCCACCGAAAATTGCTGCTGCGCCCCATTCGATGAGTTCATAGATCATTGACGTCGCCATTACGAGGATTAAAGGAATAAAGTAAGCCCAGAAACCTTTGGCATCTGCAACGCGAAAGTAAAATTCACGTAAGGGATAGGTGAGGAGTAAGCCGTAGAGAAAATGTAAGAAACGATCGAAATGGTTGCGTTGCCAGCCTAGCCATTCACTAATATTTAGACCAAAACCCCATTCGGCCCAATCATCGTAAGGTACCAGGGAATAAGTATAATGTGCCCCGATTTCGTGGAGAAATAAAAATATAAATATCAAGGTGTAAGACACTTTGGAAAAAGGAAATTTTCGATGGCTGAATACTAATGCTGTAAAGAATAAGACAAACAACATATTTTCCAGTAACCATGCTGACCGTTCATGGGGATTGAACGCAAGGGCTATGAATTCTACGGTCAAAATCAGCGCTAAAATCAGTACGTATCGATTAGATTTTATGGCGATAGTATTTTCAGATTTCATTCTTTTGCAGTATTCATAATGTTAAAAATTTACTACTGGTTAGGTTCTTAAGTCGCTATAAATTACCGCGATATCAGGAGTTCGTTTATCAAGGATCAAAGTTTTACTACTCCATTCCTGGCATATAGTAGGGTGGATTATGCCAAGTACTGCCACTCAAGAACATTAATGAAGTTTCTATTGTAAGCGTGCGACGAAATGCAATTGCCTCCTGACATTTTTCCCAGTCAGGGCCGTTGCCGCCTAAACTGGTCATGTCTCGTGTTGCTTGCCAATGTTCCACCGACGCGTATTGCGTCATCAGGATAGCTTCATCATAGTCTTTCGGTTCGCTCATCCCAGTTGCTTCTGGGTAAGTCACTAGCCACATGCCAATCACCCGAGAGCCGATTTTTTCAAAGTATGGCCAAACACCTTCTTGACTGGCTTTTAGAAATTCCGGGAAGCTACCTTTCTTAATTTTAAAATAACGCTGTGTAACAATTGGGTTTGATGCCTGGGCAACTTGATTGCGAACACTTATTGGTTCTTGGTGCGGAGATTTTTTATTTTCCACGCCGCCAATAAAATTTCCCCGGTCTTGCGCATAGGATTGACTAGAAAAATTAACCAAAAGAAAACAGAAGAGTATGAGATGTTTATATTTCATTTGACGTACCTGAAAGTAACGATTGAGCTAGGGTAAAAGTCGAAACCAGATTGCAGTGCGGTGTTTTGTGCGCGCAGCAATCTGGTTCACTATCCGCTATTTACTTTCGAATGCAAGCTGGGTAATAAAATTTATTAGTTGGCCTGCAGTTTTCCACCTTTCGCGGACTGCATAAGTTTTACAATTTCTTCAACAATATTGGGTTCAAGCCCTTCGGTGTGACCTTTGTTAATTCTGACGATGTCGACAACAATACGGCCATCATCACAGTTTGGGTAATGCGATAGCTTTGCTACACCGGGACGTGCGAAAGTCCCCCAGCTTGGTCCTCGAGATTGATCGGATGCAGTGACATATCCAGCTTTAGTGTCGACGACATCAGGAAGCTCTTCGCGAGCATCACAGCTGTATTTTTCTGCCCAGCTTGAGTCTGTCGGCATATCTTGGCCCGATCGTTCCAATTCGCCAGTGGTATAGATATGAGAAAAGTCGCAGGTTAAGGGCGGAGGTGTTGGGCGTCCCTCACGTACTCGAAGTGGCGATCCCACACGACCACCCGATAGGGAAAAGAAACCATCGACTTTGTCAGCGAAATAATCCGAACAAACAATACGGCGAGATGTCATTCCACCTTGGGAGTGCCCAGCCAACCAAAATCGCTCGATATTTTCTTTGCCAAATTTTTCTAAAACAAAATCAACAATATTATGTAGGTGTTCATCGTCAGCTTCTGCTGCCCAACGTCTCGGCGCGGGATCGTCAATTAAGGCCGTGGGCGTTGCGACAATCAAACGATATTTTTCTTTGGCGTCAACCGCAGGAAAATAATGGCGTTGCCAGGTGGCTATTGAGCCGGCTCCGTGAATATTCAAAATAAAGGTGAGTTTTTCTCCCGGCTTTAGATCACAAGGGTAATCGAGATAATAGCTACGGCCGGTTTTCTCGTCGACAACAGGGCCGCGATTGGCCATTGCGTCTCGCGGACAGTTCGATTCAGGGCAATTAATACGGGGCGGCGCAGAACACTGCAAACCATTGATCTGCGCTAAGGCGATATTCGAAAGCCCTAGCAGTGAGCAAGGTAGCGCTAAACAGACTATTCTTCGGATCACCATCTTTATTGTTAACATGACTCACTCCATTTTTTTAAATTATAGTCGTGACGATTATGTGACGGGTTTTAGTATTTTTTTACCAAGGCGAATTCTTTGGGATTTTGGACAAATTATTACTGAGTATTCAGCAAATCTTATTATTAAAAACAACTTGCGTTGCGGTATAAAAACCAGAGACTCCGTGTTCACGGAGATCGGCAGTGTATCAAACCTTGCTGCGCTGATATAGTTGCGGAATGATACCGGCGATCAGGGCGCCGGTGCGGAATATGTCGATCTGAAGAGGTTCCATTGAGACAAGAGACTAGCGAAGGCAAATCACCCGGCCGCAAGTCCATTATGTGGGATGCGTTTTCGGATTCTGCCTTAGCACCTTTTTCTATTCCGATTCTTGTTATGCAGGCGGCTCACCCAGATGTCGGTGCCGCCGTTGCTAAATACTCTGTCTATAAAAATGAGCCTTGGGGTAGGTTGTTTCGTACAGGCTTTTCTCTGATGAGATTTTTGTACGATGGAAAAAATGGCCAACAAAGTCAAAAAGAAGCGCAAGATCTACGTGCATTGCATGCCGGTATAAAAGGCGTCCGTTCAGATGGCGTACGATATTCTGCATTAAACCCTAGCACCTTTCGAGTTGTTCCTGATACTTTTCTTGACGGCGTGATTCGTTTCCGAGAAGCGATGAATCAGCCTTTGAGCGACGCAGAGAAATTGCAGCTATTCAATGAATATCGAAATCTTTGTTTATTATTTGGAATCCCAAGTTCAGAACTGGAAGATAACCTGGATCAGTTTGTAGACTATTACGACAAACTGCTGATGGAAACAATGACCTACAATGAAACCGTGAAATTTTTATTAGAAGACATGATGCGTTTCGGGCCAAAAATAAAATATTTGCCGATGCCGGTTTCATGGTGGCAAGCAATTTATCAGCGAACCTTATTTCCCCTGATTAGGATCTTCACAATTGGGTTTCTTGATCCGAGGTTTCGCGATAAGCACAACATCAGCTGGTCTGATATTGACGAGAAAAAGTATCAACGCAATATTAAGGTCGTCCGCTTTGTCAGAAAGGTAATACCTCGTTGGTTGCGCTACTCCCCATTGTGTCTTTATGTTATGGCCGGCGGCCACGGTGTAAAACTTACGACGCCAGAGAGATTAAGAAAAATAATGCAAGATAGAAAATCTAGCTAAAAAATAATCACAAAATAAATAAATTATGAACACTGAAAATTCAACTTTAAAATTTTATCGAACAACATAGAGAGGATAAACTGAATGACTCAATACATTGGTGCAATGGGAATCGCAGTGAGCGATTTAGAAAAATCGACCGATTTTTACTGTCGTATTATCGGAATGAAAGTGCTGACAACGTTTAATGTTTCTTATATGAATGAAAACGTACTGGGTTTTGAAGGGCGGGGTGCTTCATTGTTATTAATGAACTATATCGATGGATCGAATCCAAACTGCAAAGATAACCCAATAAAAATCGTGATATATGTTGATGATATTACATCGCTTTTTGATAGTGCTCGTGCTGAGGGATATGAAGTTATTCGTGAGCCTGAAGTGTTGGACTCGATAGGTGGCGCTCTTATGGGTATGGTTAAAGACCCCGATGGTTATGTCGTTGAAATGATTCAAAAGAAACCCAAGTCGAAATAGTCTAGTGAAGGAAGTTAATAAAAATGAATGTTAAAGAATTAATTAGCCAGTTGAGAAACGACCCAGATGCCATTGATTTTTCCCAGGTGATTAAAGTGATCGATGATAACTATAGTTACACACCGACAACTTTCACCAATGGCGAAGTTGAAAACCTGGCCGGTAGCAACGAAGGCTCGTGTAAGATATTTTATTTTGCTCAGCTCAATGCCTTAAGTGAAATGGAGACGTTGGCACTATTTGGAGATTATTATCGCCAGGATGTTCTCGAGAACCCGGCGGGTGATGACCATGCTAACATTAGAAATTTTATTCTTGACGGATGGTTGGGGGTTAAGTTTGATGGCGAAGCCTTAATAGAAAAATAATGACCTGAGTTATCGGTGGATCTCACAATGAAAAAGATAAATTTTACTATTTTTTTGCTGTTTTCGTTTTTTGTATTGCCGTTAGCGTTTGCTCAGGATGATGTTGAGTCGTCATATCGCGATTTCGAAAATGTTGTCGTGTCGCTAGATAAGGCTAAGAACACTGATGATTATCAGAGATTGCTTGAAAGGCTTAGTCGGATAGATAGCAAGGCTTGGAATACAAAACAGCAAGCGGAGTTCGCACTTACAAAAGGTAGCTTGTTGGTGATGTTAGAAAACTACCGTGATGCCTTAGTTGCCTACGAGCAAGTTTACTTTTCTTCTGCCATTGAGACTGAAAAAAAGAACGAAATCGCCAGTAATTTATCGATGTTGTATATGTTAGAAGAGGATTACGACTCGGCGATCACAGTCTTAAGAGATTATCTAGTTAATGTGAATGATCTATCTGCCCCTGATTGGTTTCGTTTAGGGCAAAGTTACTACTTGAATGAGCAATATTTAGCAGCTCAAGTCGCAGTGGATAAGGCAATCACGCTGGTTGAAAACATGACTGGGGATCGCGCGAAAGAAGATTGGTATAAATACCGTGCTGGAATTTTACTTAATTTGGGTGATAGTGAAGCGGCAGCATTAACGATCCAAGAAAATGTGCGGCCGCAACCGAATGCAGAAACAAAGCGTTCAGTCATCAAGTTGATTACCGGTACGGCCAGCGATGAGTTTCTTCCATTTATACGCAGTGAACCCCTCTATCCAAGTGAAATAGCAGAACGAAGAATCGAAGGTTATGTCATCGTCGAATTTTCGGTGACGAGTAATGGTCATGTTAGGAACGCTTTTGTGACAGAGGCCGAACCCCCGGATGTTTTTAATGAGTCTGCATTACGCGCGGTCAGAACTTGGCAATATAAGCCACGGATAGTGAATGGAATCCCCGTTTCTGTCGACGGAGTGCGCTCTAAATTAACGTTCAGTATCGAAAAATAGTATGTTGTTAATTTCTGCGAGGTGTTTGTTTTGAGTAAAATGCTGAACAATAAACGGATTCTTATTACCCACGCTAATGTATTTATGGGCCCCGTATTAGAGGAGGTTTTTACAGAACACGGTGCCGAGGTGATCGCGAATACCGATTCTTTAAGGGATCCATTGATAGCAGATCGCATTGTGAAAGAGGCTGGTGAAATTGATATCTTGGTCGCTCACCTTGGCGTTCCTGCACCTTCGACTAAAGCAAACGAAGTAAGGGATGAAGAGTGGAGCGATACGTTTGCGGAGATGGTTGATCCTTTACCGCGTTTGTGTCGAGCGGTGTTACCGCAGATGATCGAACGTGGCGCGGGAAAAATATTGTTAATGGGGAGTTCTTCGGCATTGCGTGGAATTAAGCGAGCCTCAACGTATTGTGCCGCTCGCGGAGCACAAATTTCCTATATCCAAGCCTTAGGCGTGGAGGTGGCTGCTCAAAATATTCAAGTAAACGCAATCGCGCAAAACTTTGTCGATAACCCCACTTATTTTCCAGCAGAGGTTCAGGCCAATCCAAAGTTCCAAGCACGGGTCAAAAGCGAAGTGCCGTTGGGTCGTTTAGTATCGGCGCAAGAGGACGCAGAATTTGCTGCGTACTTATGTTCCGAAAATGCGAATTGTTTTGTCGGGCAGGTGTTTCCGGTGTGTGGCGGTTGGGTTGCTCGTTAGCCTTACTTATTTATTCTCTGACTTGCTTTAATCCACAATTTCCAAAATACCAGCAGGTTTTTTCTCTTTTAGAGTGGGATTGAAACGAAGATCGGGAGCGATATTTTCTCTCACCAGTTGGCGGTAATATTCTGTGGGCCAATTATGCGGTGGATACTCAGGCGCAATACGCATTCTTACCTTGCTCACGTCGTAGGTATGGGTGAGGGGTAACAATTGATTGCTTCCCGGAATATGGTCTCCTGTATCGATGTAAGCCTCACTGTAATCGGCACAACTGCCGAAATGCTTTAAACCATAATTTCTAGAGATGCCATAAATCGATACCGGGTCGAGATACGTTGTTTGCACAGAGATTTCCGGACGAATCTTTCTAATAGCCTCGCAAATGCCGTAAATAACGAAACCTCCGCAGCTATGGCTGATTAAATGGAGGCTTTTTAGTTCGGTGTTTTTAGCAATGCTTTCTCCTACCCGCTGCCCAATTCGTTTTCCGTAGGGCGCGCAGCGGAATGTATTCAGCGAATAAGCGCTCCAATCGACGCTCGATACGATACCGTCGTAACTATTCTTTTCATAAATAGAATTTAGCTCGTTAATCCATGTATTGGTTCCGTCTTTCATGCCGTGGGCCATCACTAATTGATGGCTTGTCTTGCTTTCAAAAAGTGCAAAATCTATCCCATTAAAGTTATTCGGCCAAAACGCGAAGATTTGAATGCAGATGGAAACGAGAAAAAAGCTAGCTATGGGGATTATTAAAAAGAACCATATCGCGAGGCGTCGCCAATGGCGTTTTAAATAATCTTGTATCTTGTCTAATACCGTCATTTCTTCTGGGTGATTTCCTAAAGTGGGCTTAGCCAAATCGGTTAATTTACCGTGTTATTAGCGGCAGCGCGATACTAGCGCGGAGGCAGTAATCATTTTGCCAATTATCACATGATAAATTCTCTGTTGCTGAGTTTGTTCAAAATTTCTCCTTTGCTAGGCCACTAATTGAGAATGCGTATTAAATGGCTTTGATAAGGCTTCGATATCTTGAAATTTCTTGTAAAGTTCTAACAATGCTATTGAAATTATTTGGGCGGCAGATTAGTTTATTCGGAACAATTTAAAGGGGGTACATATGACGAAGGACAGTAATTCTAAGGACGAATTATCATCGGTTTTCCAAGCAAATATTGTGAACGAAAAGGGCGAAGAAGTTCCCATTACGGAATCTATGGTGGAAGAATCTATGGCGGAAGCTAAGCTTCAGTCAATCGGAACTCATACCGGTTATAACAAGGCGATCACTGACGAAATGCTGAGAAAAGCACAAGAAAAAAAATAATATTCTCCCTTAGTTTCAAATTGATATTTCTCAATAAATTTATATTATCTGCTGTATGACCGCCATTCCTGGTTGTTGGAATGGTGGATCTTAATCATTCTTGATCGACTCTTCATCAGCGCCCCAGCTAAATTTCACTAGGTTTATCCTTGTCCTAGTTATCGAACTGACGAGTCAGAATAAAGCGCCGCGAATACCGCAGTGAATTTTTATTATTAGGCTTGTCTTTATTGCGTACCGAGCATAGAAATGAAATCGCTGACCTTATGGCGGATAATGAAGGCGAGTATACGGATTCAATAGCGGAGCCAGATTTTCCTGTTAACAAAAATTCGGGTGGTAATCAGTGCCAGAACTGTTTTTAATTTTATCCATCGTAGCTTTTGTTTTTTTGCTTATACATTTATCTGTGGTGAAAGAGTTAGCCTTGCAGGCAGCAAAAAAACACTGTCACGAAATGGAAGTTCAATTTCTCGATGGAACCGTTAGCCCAAGTGGTTTTGGTTTTACAAGAAACCGAAAGGGCACCTTGACCTTGGTTCAAAAATTTCGTTTTGAATTTACGGTAACGGGAGGAGAGCGTTATAGGGGCGCCACGGAATTTGCCAGCAAGCAGATGTTGAAGGTGGTATTGGAGCCACACAAAATTTAATGACCTGCTTCTAGTACCAGGAACTATCACCCTATACTTTTTTTACAAATTCAGATTTCAGTTTCATCGCACCTATCCCATCAATTTTACAATCGATATCGTGATCGCCATCGACCAGGCGAATATTTTTAACTTTGGTGCCGACTTTGACAACGGAAGAGCTGCCTTTAACTTTCAGATCCTTAATGACGCTGACTGTGTCGCCATCTTGGAGGACATTACCATTGGAATCCTTGACGGCGGATTCCTTCTCGGTATTTTCATCCGCAAGCTGAGGCCATTCATGTGCGCATTCGGGGCAGACAAACAGTAATCCATCTTCATAGGTAAATTCGGATGCACATTTAGGGCAGTTGGGTAAGTCACTCATAGTCGAAACCAAGGTTTGCAGTGTATGATAGGGGCCACATTTGGGCGCTATAATGCCAAAGGTTCTGAGGGACTGTCTACGAATAACGTGAGTAATAATGCGCAATGAAAGAGTCTTGTATTTGCGGAAGTAAAAAACCTTCGAATGAATGCTGTAATTTATATCTCAGCGGCGAACAAATTCCCAAAACCCCCGAGCAGCTCATGCGATCTCGCTATAGCGCCTATGCTTTAGGAGGCTTTGGCGAATATTTACTAGAAACTTGGTTCCCAGCCACTGCTCAAGGATTGTCAGTAGCTGAACTCTCTGATCCCAAAGTTGATTGGGAAAAACTTGAAGTGTTAAGTAAATCGCAACGAGGTGATGAAGGTTGCGTCGAGTTTAAAGCTTACTTTCGAAATCGAAGCGAAGAACAAGGGCAGCAAGGTTTACAAATAATGCATGAGGTGTCCGAGTTCCGGCGAATTGGCGGGCGCTGGTATTATGTGGGTGGCCGGGTTAGCTAAACTGATTGTTGAATTTAATTTAAGATTTAAAAAATTTAAAGATTAAGTGCATTAGTTTGAGCCCTCCACATAAAGGCTCTATTCAATTCGCCATCATTCATCGGGATTCCTCCGGATCTATACTTCTAAATAATTCCAGCCAATTAACTGAAAATAAATCACTATGAAAATTATTTTGGCACCAATGGAAGGTGTTGTAGATCATACGTTTCGCGAAATGCTCAGTAAAGTTGGCGGCATTGATCGTTGCGTTACAGAATTTATTCGTGTTACCGATGTGTGTTTACCTCCACGAGTTTTTTATCGTTACTGTCCCGAACTAAAAAATGAGGGATTAACGAAAAGCGGTATTCCGGTCTTTGTTCAACTGCTTGGTGGACAACCAGAACCTATGGCAATGAATGCACTGCGAGCGGCGGAATTAGGCGCCCCGGGCATCGATATCAATTTTGGTTGTCCGGCAAAGTGCGTCAATAAAAATGATGGTGGTTCAGTAATACTAAAAGAACCGGATCGGGTTTTTAATATTGTTCATGCGGTTAGAACCGCCGTTCCTTTAGCTACACCCGTTACCGCAAAAATTCGTTTAGGTTTTAGTGACAGGACATTGCTACATGAAATCTATTCCGCTGTCGTTTCCGCAGGAGCTAACGAATTAATCGTTCATGCGCGAACGAGAGACGATGGTTACAAGCCCCCCGCGTATTGGGACGCACTAGCGGGCATTCAAGCCGAAGGTAAAATTCCTTTAGTCGCGAATGGTGAAATTTGGTCGGTGGAGCACGCTCGCCAATGTTTGATAGAAAGCGGTTGCCGAGATCTAATGCTCGGAAGGGGCTTGTTGGCGAAACCCGATTTGGCTCTGCAGATAAAAGGATCGTTACAGCTAGAACCACGTCCAATCCAATTACAGTGGGAAAATATTCTCGATCTTTTATTGAGTTTTTGCGAAATAACAGAAAACGAATATGAGAGAAAATATGTTGGTAATAGAGTCAAACAGTGGTTAGGTTATTTGCGTCGGCAGTATCTTCTTGCGGAAAATTTATTTGAAGATGTAAAGAGGCTTAAATGGCCGGAGGAAATCAATGATCAAATATATCGCCATAAAATTCGTCTCTGTTCAGGCTTTACCGGGCTAGTGGAGTCCTCTTAACTTAAAATCAAATTCAATTTCCTGTACTATGCCGCTTCGACAAATATTACCTAGGAGAGTCAATGCCTGCCGCTAGCACTGAAAAAGAGATTCGCGAGGTAAACCAAAGTTTTTACGATGCCTTGTGGTCCGATGTCAGATTGATTGACCCCAGCCGATTTAATACTTGGCCATTGATAAAAAAACTGGCCGCGAATGCAAATATGCGCTTAGAGGTGGGGCCGGGTATGAGGCCTCGCTTACCGATCGAGGGAACCTGGTTTACTGACATCAGTGAACCCGCGTTGCAGAAGTTGGCTGCCCAGGGTGGAAAGATTAAAGCGGGGCAGATAGGCGAGCTGCCTTATGATGATAATAGCTTCGACTTGGTCTGTGCTTTAGACATTGTCGAGCACGTTGAAGATGATATTGGGGCTTTAAAAGAGCTTTGTCGAGTTGCTAAACCTGGTGCAAAAATGTTGTTGTCGACTCCGCTTTATATGGATTTTTGGACAACATTTGATGAGGTTGTGGGCCATTATCGACGTTATGAGCCGGAGCAGTTGCGTGCATTATTAAATGATAATCAATTGGTCGTCGAACAAAGTGCGGGCTACGGTATGAAACCCAAATCATCGATGCTCGTGAATTGGGGTATGAGTCAGCTACAAAAAAATCCTAAACGAGCATTACGTTGGTACAACGGTGTTTTTATGCCGATGGGTTTACGATTTCAAAAGCCCTTACAGCTTGAAGAAGGTTTGGTTGATATTGAAGGTGTTAATGAAGTCTTTATGGTCTGTCGACTGGATAAAACCGCAGCCTAATCAATAAGATTGTTTTACGATAGGAAGCTTAAAAAAATCGCCTCTAAGGATTAGAGGCGAACAAGCTTGCTACAGGAGGCCAGTTTGATTTTGTGATGTTTTATTTCTCGCATTTTTATTTTTCAAATACATAAATTCCGGGACTGGCGCATATTGGCGGATAATTCTCGCTACCAAAATGTGCTGGCGCGACTCTTTTCTCTCCACTGCGTTCCGTTAACCATTCACACCAATGCGTCCACCAACTCCCTTTTTGTTTCTCGGCGGCTGCTAGCCAATCGTCTGCATCCGTGACATGCTTGTCGTTGGTGTAGTAAAAAGTGTTACCAATTCCTGGTGGCCTTAAAACACTTTGGATATGCCCGCTGTTGCTGAGTACGAACTCGCACCTAGCATTCGGCAACTGTTTTAAGTTCTGGTAGCAACCCTTCCAAGGCATTAAGTAATCTTCGTCACCGGCGAGAAAATAAAAATCACTATCGAATTTACTTAAGTCCACGTCTTCGCCACAAATTTTATGGGACTTGTTCGGAGAAAACTTATTGTTAACCAAAATATCCATAAAATCATGATGAAGTGCTGCGGGTAAGCGTGTTGAATCATTATCCCAAAATAGTACATCCATGGTTGGTGGCTCTTTGCCAAGTAAATTATTGTTCACCCAATAATTCCAAACCAAATCCGTTGGTCGTAGCCATGCGAAGACGTGAGCGAGCTCTTTTCCATTCATTACGCCCTTGTCTTGTGTTCTTTCGAGCGCATGTTTAACGGAATTTTTATTCATGAATAAGTCAAGCGTTGGATGACCTTCTGCGTTTAATGCGGTAACCAGCAAAGTGTGGTTGTGAATAATTTTTTCGTTTCTCCCCGTGTAATAAGCTTGTAATGACATCGCTGTAATACCGCCGGCACAAGCACTTGCTAGGCTAATATCCTCGCTACCACTTATATCCAGTATTGCTTGCACACCTTTATCTAGTTCTTCGACGTAGGTGTCCATGCTCCAATTGGCATTTGCTTCGGTCGGGTTTTTCCAGCTCACGATAAAGGTTTGTAATCCGCTATCGATTAACTGTTTTACTAGGCTATTTTTGGGTGTTAAATCAAAAATATAAAATTTATTAATTTGTGGCGGAATAATTAAGATCGGTCGCTTATGAACATGACTTTGTCCATTGCTGCCGTATTGAATGATTTCAAAAATTCGGCTGCGATAGATAACTTCACCGGACGACACGCCGAGATCTTCACCCACTTTGTATGCCGTATCGGAGACTTGTCGAGGCATTCCACCGTTGGTTTTAATATCTTTCACAAGGTTATTAAGCCCTGCTAAAACACTTTGGCCTCCAGTTTGATAAGCGCGTTTAACGGCAACCGGGTTTAATGGCGAATTGGAAGGTGCAATTGCCGCACTTACTTGCTTTAAAATAAATTGCGCGCGCTTGTTGTCATTTTCATCGTCGAAGGCTAGTTCATCTACCATCCCGTTCATTTCTTTAGACCACGACAGATAGGTTTGGAGGACTATTCGATATACAGGGTTTTCGTTCCACACAGCATCTCGAAAGCGGCGATCGCCACGTTCGGGTTGTAAATCTGATTTCTTCTGGACTATCTGCATGAGCTCTCGAGCAAAGTTAGCGTAACGTTTGCTGAAGACTTCAGGCTGCTTGAATACCTGCAACGTAAAATCGAACAGAGTGTCGATCATACTTTTTCCATGAAGATCGTCAAAACCGGTTTGATGTCCTGCAAAATCGTAGCGCTCTTCAAGTTCCGCGTTATCGCTAACTTTCTCATCAGAAGGCTGCGTCATCTCCGTACGCTTTAAAGTATTTTTTTCACTGAGTGACTGAGTGAAACTAACTAAAGCATGTGCGGAGGATCTAAGCTTTTCAATTTTTTCTGCCAACTCTTCATCAACAGTTTCAAGATTTACAGGTCTTGCTTTACGCTTAGCTTTTACCGATGGGGGTTCAATATCAATGTCACTAGCAATGTTACTCGTGATGTTCGCCGTGGTTTTAGAGCATGGTTCGGCCTTGCTAAACTCGTCTCGATACGGCGGCTGATTGGCCAAGGCGTAGTCATCAAGTTTCAGATTACTCAGAACCGTTACCGTGTTCTGAGGGATTATTTGCTTTGCAGTACCCATAACCTCTAACAACTCCTCAATAAAGGCCTTCACATTTTTGGATATAACGATAAGTCTTTTAAGATCCGCCGAGACATAAAAATTTCTTATATCATCGGCGACCTTTTCTTTAAGTAATGAGAATAAATCCTGGTTAGGAATCCGTGGTTTTACTTGGCGTACGCTTTACTTTTTTCTCGCTAAGAGCCGTTAGCTCTTCGATTGCACCCGACATTTCGGACATTAATAGTGCAATTTGTTCCATGTCGCCCTTTGTTGGGACACCGGCAGCATGGAGAGTACGAGAAAAGCCTTTACCGATCAGGCCTTCAACTTTGTTGATTTTTCTCTTTGAAAAATCTAAGATTTTTTTGCGTTTGGTAAGTACCGCAAGTTTTACGCCCATAATTTTCTTGTCGATATCTTCTTTGGCCTTTGCTTCAACCTCGGTGCCTTTATCCGCCATTGCTTGAGTAAATTCAGACACATTTTTTTCAGTTAAAGATGCTGTACCAAGAGCAGCATGCCATATGAATTGGTAGGGTTTTGTTAGCTTAGACAACGACTTAGATACCGCGGCTTTAGAGTTTTCTACTGTTTCTTCCAGTGAAGCAATTAAGTGGACGTTATCTGTTGTGCTTGTTTCTGAAGCAGATTGTGTAGCCATGAGAAGCCTCTCTACGGTTTTCGTGTGATTGGGTGTAATGAAATTAATTTGAAAATATTGATCGAGCTAAAAACAAAAAAACGGTTTTGCGTTGAGGATAACTAAGACGCTCGCTTTGTGAATTAGGTCGAGCGACAAAGCCGGCCTTTAACTTGGCTTATGCCAAAACTATGCCAAACGATTGTTTTGAGCATGGTGAGAGATTAAATGAAGTAGATGAAACAATTATGTCGGGCAGGAGAAAATTCTAATTTTTGTAGCATAACTTTAAATATCAAGGAGGAGGATGATCAAATTGAGAGAAATGTTGTGTTTTCAGAAAGGTTTAGCTCCAGGATAGATCTAAATTACAGATTTGGCATGGGCTATGCACTGAGAATATCATTACACTTTTCTTACTGATTATTTCGGAAATAGTTTATGGGCTCTACGAATTCTTTGCAGTTGTTTCAAAAATATCTTCTTTGAGCCGATGCGTGGATCAAAGAAGGGGCACGGAAACCGAGGTTGCGCTCAAAATGCAATAAATTGAGGCGCGAAGAGACCTTTAGCAGAGACGCTCGCGCTGATCTTATGACATAACTATCGGATAATTGCGGGCCATCTACACCTGCTGTGCTGCCTATTTTAAGGGGAGCCAAGATCAGTGGTGTGAGTCCTTAGTTTTTCAAGAATATAGAAACACGTATGTGGAAACTGAAAATTAAAACACCTGACTCTAGCATAACGGATCAATTGGTGATGAAAAGGAAGTGTGCCATCATGGCCTGTTTGTAGAAACCATTGCGAATTAAAACAGGCAGATGGCCTGAAACAATAAGGCGGCAGCGCTTGTACACTATCGAAGACACCGTAATAAAAATAGACCGCTTAAAAATTCGTGTGATTAGAAAAATTACTGAAAACCGTAGTTCACCTCCGCTATTGTTATTCAACGGAATTGGTGCGAACAGTGAGTTGCTATTGCCATTGATGAGAGATTTAGAAGGTATCGAGTGTATCGCGTTTGATATGCCGGGTATCGGTCAGTCCCAGGCAACATTTTTTCCGATGCGTTTTAAGGGTTTGAGTCAGCTGAGTGCAAAGATCCTTGATCACTATGATTATGGAAATGTCGATGCCCTTGGTGTTTCGTGGGGTGGTGGGCTGGTACAAGAGTTTGCGCGAATGCATCAAACTCGTTGTCGCCGTTTAATTTTGGCAGCGACCTCGCCTGGCGTGGTGATGGTTCCTAGTAAACCTTCGGTATTTATGAAGCTGTCGACGCCGAAGCGCTATCTGGATGAAGAATATTTGTTTGAAGTCGCCGAACATATCTATGGCGGGGCGCTCCGAGAAAATCCAGAAAAAATTCGCGAGTTTGCTGAACATATTAAGCCTGCAAAAACGGGAAGGGGCTACCTCAATCAATTAGCAGCCATCGCCGGTTGGACCAGTATTCACTGGCTGCATAAGTTGCAACAACCAACCCTCATTTTAGCCGGCACAGATGATCCCCTAGTTCCTTTGGCGAACGGAAAAATACTGGCCTCTAGAATTCCGAATAGTGAGTTAGTGGAAATTGATTGCGGGCATTTGCTCCTGTTAACAAAGCGCGAAATAGTGGTCCCAAAAATTATAGAATTTTTAATGTCTGAATCGGCATAGAATATTTTGAACGGGTGAAGGGCAAGTAAGGACCAGCTTCGCGGAATCTGTTTTTTCATATATAAACCGTGGAAGCCGTTTATTCATATTAAAAGTTGTTTAGTTTCTAATTAGCGATTATGAAAGGTACATAGAATGCTGATCAGTATCTCAATCGTTTTGGTCTTTTATATGTGGGCCTTGGTGATATGGCGGACTACGCCACCGCTAATATCTGATGCTGAGCTTGAATCAGAAGATTTTCGATATACCTATACAACCACGCCGATGCGTCGACTTATAGTGATGCTAGGATCTTGTACACTATTTTCGTTAACAATGTGGTTAGTTACTTTCGCGCTGGGTTATTTTATCTGGGAAGAGATATTCTCTGTCCTAACGAATAATCATCGGATCGCAAAGACAATTGTATTCTTATCGGTGACTGGGATCGTTCTTTTGTTAATGCGTTTGCCAAAGCCAAGAAGGTTTTTGACGGAGATTTGTTTTTTCTTCCAGCGTTGTCAATTCTTCCCAATGTTGCCTTCTCCCCAAGAAGAAAGTCTCATCGAACAGATCTCTAAATTGCCTATAGGGAGTGTCCCAGATGAAATTCGTCAAGCTCTGTCGAAAGACGCTCCACAGGACGTAGACTTAAAGACAGGAGTGTTATGGAAAGATTACGAGAAGCTGGAAATTATCCATAAAGAATTAAAATTAGTCGCATCTACACATCGCGGCTTTGTGAAACGGTTTTATTTTGGCCGAGAGTGGGAGCTCATCGATAATCAATTTAAGGTTATTGATAAAAAAATGCATGACAATAAGAGCGATGTTGATGATGCGCTGGCAAAAAAAATCCATACATGCTTGTACTATAGCTATGGATTGCTAACTCGAGTGATTATGGAAACAAGTACAAGTCATGAAGAAAGTAAAGATTTATTTAAGCGTTTTGGTTTTGATGTAAATGTTTGATCTAATTTGAATCAAGCCCATAGCGCTATTCTTATCGTGTAAATAAAAAATAATCCGTCTTTATAAATCGGCGTTGTGGTATACGTTCTGCACGTCGTCGAGATCGTTAAGCATGTCGATAAATTTTTCAAACATCGGCATGTCATCTTCGCTAATCGGTGAGGTATTCTGGGGAATAAATTGAATGGCATCGACTTCAAAGTCTAGGTCCTCTCCCTCTGGTGCAAAAGCATCGTTTAACGCCTGCTTCGCTTTGAAGTACTCAGTGCTGGGTGCGAAAATGGTTATGAGTCCGTCCTCATTTTCAATGTCGGTGACATCGACGTCTGCTTCCATTAACACTTCTAGCGCGGAATCTTCATCTTCGCTTTTATAGGCCAAGATGGCACTGTGATCGAACATGTGACTAACACTACCCTGGGTGCCAATCTTAGATTTCGTCTTGGTAAAACAAAGTCGCACATCGCCAAACGTACGATTGGGGTTGTCTGTGAGGCAATCAATGATCACCATGCATCCGCCCGGACCATAACCTTCATAGCGAGCGATAGAGAAATCTTCACCGCCACCACCTTTCGCTTTGTCGATGGCCTTATCAATTACGTGGCTTGGGACTTGGTCTTTTTTAGCCCTGTCAATCAGGTTTCGCAGCGCTAAGTTGCCTTGAGGGTCTGTGCCCCCTGATTTCGCACACACATAGATTTCTCGACCATATTTGCTGTACACCTTAGCTTTAGCGTCAGATGTTTTGGCCATTGATTCTTTGCGGTTTTGGTAAGCTCTGCCCATCTTGTTATCTCTTTGAATGCCAGAAAAGGTCGAGAATTCTACACCGAATTGGTAGTTTTTTCTAACTCAAGAAGGTTTATTTCGATGAGAACAAAGGAGTATTGATGTGTTTAGGGAGGGAGACTGAAACACCGATTTGAACCCGGTGTTTCAGTAGAGCTTGTTCGTAAAGGCAGAACTTCTTGTGGTTATTTATTTGAAAATCGTTTCTCGTATGACGCTCGACCCACTGCCTCCGCGGAAATATTATTCTCTTTTGCAATCCTTTCATATTCGGCCCGGCGGCCCGCATTAACTTTATCAACCAGTTCCTTGATTGCAGGGCTTGTATCTACTGCTTGAACGTAACCGGAAGGTAGCTCCTTTACTTTACCAGCGTCTACTGCGTCTGAGATTGGGCTGGCGAACAGCACCGCTGAGAAGATCATGCTGGAAATAAATAATAGTAAACGTTTCATAATTTTCTCCTTAGAATAAACTTTCGTCTTCAAACAATGTTTCCAATTCTTTATCGACCTTAACACGAACTTCATGTTCAATTTTGATGTTCATGTTAATTTCGATGGGATCGCTTGCTACCCTTACCGTCGGCGTACAGGCGCTGGTTAACGCCACCACCGTGCAGAATAAAAATAAATATACCTTGTTCATACTGGTTCCTCGATATGATTTTTATCGCCTACTGCTGTTGATCTTCGTAGAAGAGCAATTCGCACAACGACTCGTTTTCCTTTGTTAACTATTGGTCGTTATCGTTTACACTGCCCAAATTTTTCGACTTGAGAGAATATCGACAAGCTTTGAAATAAGGGGTAAGTATTTTGTTCTAAGTTTAGATTTAACACTACTGGACGACCCATGTCTGGATTGTTTCCCACTAAACGAAGATTACTCTTTAATAAACCTTTCGGGTTCAAAGCGAGAAATCCGGAAATTCCTCCACTCAAGTTTGTATAATGAAAATTTTGTAAGGCTTCAAAAGCCTCCTTTTGTGGCCCAGTTGCAGTGGATGCGTCTACGGGTATATGAATTTCACCCCCAGGTGCTATGGATTGTAGTGTGCCACCGACAACCTGAACGCCAGCTGAATCGACTTTCATGGGTAACTTGGCGCTGACCTTTCCGGTGACCTGCATATCGTATTCAGCAAGCGCTACTAGCTTGGCGAGGTCGATTTCAGACAGATTTAAAAGAAGTGTGTTCGCCTCCTGACCGATATCCCACCGTAAATTATTACCGTTAATATTGCCTTCAAGGATATTAGCGCTCAAAGACGGAAGCGTCACGCTGCCTTGATCATAGTTGAGGCTTGCGTCTAGGTTTTCGATAACGATGCCGGGGTTTATTTTGTTGGCGTTAATATTCCCCGACTTGGAACTTATCCCATCAGCATAGCGCCATTGACCGTTGTAATTTAAATCTTCGATTTGAAATTCTAAAGCGCTGATATCTAGATTTAGAATTTCGAATTCTGCATCAAGGGATATTTCTGGATCTAGGTTGAAGCGGCCACTGAGGGAAGCGCTACCACCGGTAACTTCTGTACACCATTTAGATAGAAATTGTTTGGTGCGGGCGAGGTTGCCAATCTCTAGCTGAAATTCTCCGGTTTTACCTTTGCCATCGACATCTACCTGTCCACCTATACTTGTTCCAAAAGCATTGATGTTTAGAACCGAGTGGAGTGTATTTTGTTCTTGCTTGAGATCGATAGTGGCACTGACTTTCCCCAAAGCTATGTCATCAATGAGTAATTTGCTGTTAGTTAGGCTTAGCTGTAAATCTAGCGGCTGTAGCTGACCATCTATGACGATAGTGCTTTCGATTTCATCGTAGGTAACAACAAATTCCGCAAGGCCGTTTGTTGTGATGGTATCCGGTCCGAAAATTAGCGATACGTTTTTATTGGCAACGATTTTAATTGCATCGGACTCCGCCGGTGATTTTGGCGTATAAATAAATTGGCTCTGAGGTTCAATGTTGAATGTTAAAGGAGATAATTTGTTTAAGTGTATGCGACTATTAAAATCTAACTCCGTATCTTCTAAGGCGAGCAGACCCTTGATAAGCGCTGAATTTCCTTGAACAGTTAGCGTCGCATTGAGTGTGGATTTTGGCGTTTGCGTATTGCGAGCTGAAATTTTAAGTGATGTAGGTTCAGAGAGTAGGCTTTGAATGGTTTCTAAATTTATTTCATTAGCGAATTTGGTGAGTGTCTCGTTCACATTATCGATGCTAATGCTAGAGTCCAATACAATCTCGAGACGCTCATAGTTGTCTTCACCCTTGATATTGTGAATCACTATGCTGCCACCCTTTGATAACAGTAAGGTAGGTGAGCTGAGTCCGTTTTTTAGTGAAATAGTGTGCTCAAGGTTTAGCGACTCAAAAAAATCTTCATGTTGAAGAACGCCAGATAAAATGAGGCTTGAGTTAGAAAGCAATTTACCTTCTTTTAATTGAAGATCGATATTTATTAGTGAAGAAACATTTCCCGTCATTTTGTTAATGAAACTTTCTTGATAAGGTTCTTCTGAGTTGTCTCCTGCTGGTGGATCTTTTCTCTCGTTCGCTAAACCTTTGGTTAAAAAAGTGCGTATAAAATCTAAGGTAAGTTTGCCGTTGCCTTTTCCGGTAATTTGATCTGGGCTTGCGGTGCCCTCGAGAGAGAATAAATTATTGTTTCTATAAGCATCGTCGTTGGAAGCCAGGCTAAGAGAAAAGGTGTTCTCTGTATTTAATTTACCATTTAGCTCTAGCGTCGTTTGGTTTGACTCAAGTATCCCGCTAACCTTAAGCGTATCGGTATCTAGAGATACCTCCGCATTAAAGTTGATATCGTTCTTTTGGCGACTTTCATCAGCACTATTATCTTGGAATATTATTCGTCCCTTTATTATGCGTAGTGACTGCATTGGTAGGTTTTTCAGCCAATCGGAGGGCAAGGGAAGCGTATCGATTACGGCTTCGCTTTGTGGCTTGGTTGCCGATGTGTCAGTAATTTGTTCCAGTAGGTTTGGCATGTAGTCGAGTTTTTCGATTTCTACACTAACTAACTTACTGCCTAAAATAGCTGGCCAGGTATAGTTAAGGCTGATATTTTCGCCGACAAAATTAGAACCAAAAGTAGAGCGAAGATTGGCTTTTTTTATCGTCCAGGTGTGTCGTCCGGGGATGTCGGCAACAAAATAATCGACTATCAAACCTTGTTCTTTCAATAGCAAAGAAATGATCGGGGGTAAGTAAAAACGAGAGGAAAACAGCAAGACGACTATCAATAGTGATAGTGATAGAAATACGATTCCTGTTTTTCTGAGAATGCCCATTACGATTGGCGTGTGATCCTTCTATATCATTATTTCTAGGTATATTAGCGCTTCTAGGCACATTAGTGTTTCCAGCCGAAGCATAAGGGGGTCGAGGTCGAATGTCTATCTTGGCGCTAAAGGCAGAAACCTTTGCTTGGTGATCTTTATAGTATTTGCTCGGTGATATTTATAGTAGAGGTCGGCACGCTTTACAATATTCTTGGAGCAAGTTAATTTCCCTTCCATTCTTGTGGGGCGCTACCCAAGGCGACAAAAACTAAACGCGATGTAACTGTATGAATGAAGAGATATTAATAGGCGCTATTAATCAAACCATGCCTTTTGGTAAGTATCGGGGACGAAAATTGATAGATCTTCCCGAGCCCTACTTAGTCTGGTTCAAACAGCAAGGGTTTCCAGATGGGAAGTTAGGAGAGCAGTTGGCTTTACTCTATGAAATTAAGTTGAACGGACTGGAATCAATGCTTAAGCCGCTTATTAAAACGTAAGCTATAGCGTCGTTTACAAAACGGATTTTTGAACAGGTATTGTAACCGGCGCGCCTTTAGGTTTGATAACAAAAACCAAAAACTTAGTACTTTGCGAGTCGCTGGCGTTTGCCGATTGAAGATGTATGTCATCAGGTGCTTCATAAAATGTTTGGCCTGCTACCAGTGTTACCGCTTCACTTTTTTCAACTTGCATGATCACAGAACCACTGAGTACATAGACAAAAACATGGGCATTGTGTCGGTGTGGGGGAGAGCTTTCACCAGCTTTTAATTCCACTGTCAACATCTGCACTTCTTGGTCATCGCTAAATTGCGGCAGATCTTTGCTCGCAATAATGTCGATTTCGGCACTGAAGGCAGCCGACGATAATAACGCGCAGAAGAATGTAAAACTAAATCTACAAAAGAATTTGGTAATTGATGCGCTCATTTTGAAGCTTCCTCTTAATTTAGTTTATATCGGGAATAAAACGCATCGCTGCGACAATTCGATTCCAGCTGTTTATGGTGACGATCACACTTGTTAGGCTAACGATTTCTGTTTCGCTGAATAACTCCGTAAGCAGTTCATATAGCTCATCACTTAATTCTTTACTCGAACAGGCGGTGAGCGCTTCGCACCAGGCGAGGGCGGCGCGTTCTTGATCAGTAAAATAAGGTGTTTCTCGCCAGGCTGAAAGTATGTCTAAGCGTTCTTGTTTTTCTCCCGCTGACCGGGCTTCGCTGTTGTGCATATGTAAGCAAAATGCGCAGCCATTAATCTGTGAGGCGCGAATTTTTAATAAATTCAGTAGTGCGATGTTTAGTCCAGAGTCATAGGCTGCTTTGTCAGAGTCGATTAAACCTTGTGTGAGTTGGGATTGTTGCTGGTAAAAAATATTCGGGGCAATACGTGCTTTCATTATTCATTCTCTTCGATTAGATCGATGATATCTGTCCAAGGTGTAATACGTTGCATTTGTAGAGCTTCAAAAACAGATTTTGCATTATTTAAAGAGCTCATCTTTGCGAGCATGATCAAGGCCGCTTGATAGCTCACCAGGCTACCATTTGAGGTGATGATGTTCCCATCGATAACAACGTTTTTATTTTCAACAACATTGATAGCCGGATAGGATTTTTGCAGATCTTTTTCACCCCCTGCCCAAGTCGTTGCGCTTTTTTGATTTAGCAAACTGGCTTCACCCAAAAGAAATGCACCGGAACAATTGCTACCTAGCCAGCTGACTTGTCGGCTTTTGGTTTGTAAAAATTCGATTAAAGCTTCGTTGTTTATTAGCGGCTCCATCGAGTAAGAACTGGGGACGATTAAAGCATCCAAGGCAATGTCGTCGGTGATGCTTGCATCAACAGTTAGGCGTATTCCTTCTTCTGTCGTCACAGTGGGCGAAGCATCAATGCCGATTAATGTTACTTGATAGTCTTTAAACCAAGCCTGGCGTGATGCGACTCCAAAAACTTCTGCTGGTGCAGTGACATCACTACTTAGAACGCCATCAAACACTAAAATACCAATGTGTTTGTCTGCAGCAAAAGCGGAAAGGGGAAAAAATAATAGAGATACAAGAAGCGAACGAATCATATGAGAACCTCGTAAAGAATCCATTGTTGTTAGGGTATTTATTTCTAAAGATGTAGGATTGTATTTTTGCGACAAATCTAAGAAATTATTTAAGGAAGAACGAAGATGATGGGCTCAAAACAACATTAATATGACGATCTAAGCAGGGGCTAATTCTCCTCGGTTTAAGCGCTGATTTTGCCGGGTTTTATATTCTCCCGGAGTCTCTCCGACTACAGTGTAAAATTGCCGATTAAAATGCGCTTGGTCATAGTATCCGCAAAGATGAGCGATGTCAGTAAGGCTGGCGTCGAATTTAAATTTTATCAGCTGTCGTGAATTTCTAATCCGCAATAAATTTTTCAATTGTCCGGGGGGCATACCAACTTCGAGTGAAAACTTACGTTCGATAGTTCGCCGACTACTATTTAAACCTGATATTAATTTGTTGAGGCTCGTATTCTCCTGCTGCAGTTTCTGCGAAAGAATCTGGGTGGCTCCAATGTTGGGTTGCAAACGGTTTGCTTGATCCAGCAACCAGCTGTCCATCGATTTCACCCGTTCTTGAATCGTTTTGCTGTGTGCGAGCTTCACCTCTAATTGCGAGTAACCCGTTAAAAGCAGATCTTTCGCGTTGTAAATTTTTTCTTTGAGTTCCGAGACCGGAAGACCGAGTAATTTAAACGCGCCACCGGGATAAAATCTGACACCGAAAAATTCACAAGGATCATCAAAAAACATTTTCGAAAGCGTGTGAGTCGCGCTAAAGGTACCCTCACAAGAGTTTGTAAGTGTTTTTGATGAAACCCTTTGTTCTATGGGTTGTGTAAAAGCAAAGCTGAGACTGGTGCAGCCGTCAGGATAAAGCTTTTCGGACTTTCGATACTTAAGTTTGTGCTTGAGAGAAACTGACCAGTAACTTTGAATCCAAGGTTTTAAAGAGGGGTGTGGCGAGAATTGTCGAAATGATAAATGGCGTAGTTCGCGAGTGGGTAGTTCTGCTTGCAGCAGAACAGGGGGTTTTAGAGTCATAGTTTTATTTGCCAGATTCGTTATGAATTTTCTCTGCGATTATTAGACCTCCGTTTTTTTCCTAGTTCAAGGAGTTAATTTAATGAAGCGTAAGAGGCCGGGTTAAACCGGCCTATTTCATTGCGTGTCGAGATCAACTTATTGTTCGTCATCAAGTAATTCTAAAAGATCATCGTTTGCCCCTCTTGGTGCTCTTAGTGAGCCGAGGAAATCTAATATGTGTTGTTGGTCCTCTGAGCTAAGGCCAGCATAATTGTCCCGTTGTTGTTGTGCTTCACCACCATGCATGAGAATTGCTTGCGCCAAGGTAAAGGCGCGTCCGTCATGAAGGTAAGGCGCTGTGTCAGCCACGCCCCATAATCTTGCCGTTGTAAAAAACGGATCTAATCCGTCGCCCGTCGATTCGGCTAGGTCCGGTCCCATGTCATGACGTTTTAAGTCGGCATACAGCGGCACAATAATGCCCGGACCATTGTTATCTTTCTTGAAGCCAGTAGCGGGCTTAGCGAGATTGACTTCTTTGAACACATTCGCGCTTGGATCAGTAAATACCTCCGGAAAGCTAATTGATAAAAACTTACTGTCAGTTTTTAAGCGAGGAATATGACATTGATTACACCCCACAGTTTTAAATAATTGCTTGCCGACTTTGGTTTGATTTGGTTTCACTCTTTTCGGCGGAGCAAGACTCGCTTGGAAAATATGCATGGCGGATACTTCGCCGACAGTGATTTCGTTACTGATACCATCGCCGTCACCGTCCGTGTTTGCTATTGGAAAAATTTCATCGGGTTGCATTCCCATGTGAAATTGCAGGGCACCGACATCGAATTCACGAATTGTTGCATTGTTTCCTTTGCGGCCGAACGGTCGAACCACCAGGTCTTCGTCTATACCTTCAATGTTACTGGTAACAAGTGCAGAATTTTCGAATCGGATATACCCAAAATAAACGCCTTTAGTGATGAGGTCGAAATCTTCTCCTGGATTTGCCTGTGCAAGCTGCTTAATTGCTTGTAGTTCGCTAGTCATTTCTTTTGCTAGTAATTCGATGCCGCCTAAGCCGAAGTTAAACGGTGGGTTAATAGTGCGGCCCTCGGTTCTAGCAAACCCGTTTCCTTCACTGTCATCGAAATCAACGTCGGTCATCTCAGGAAATGCACTGGCGCTGATTCCGCCTGCGCCGCCGACGCCAAATGTAGCTGGGATAGTAGCGTTGCTGACAACACTGTGACATTCGAGACAACTTTGGCTATCGAGACCATTCATTCTCAGGAAGACTTGTTGACTACTTTGCAGGGAAGGTCGTTGCCCAAACGTCACGCCATCATCGACACCAGGGGTAAAACGGCCATCGCCATAGCCGTCTAGAGTATTAAAAGGAGTGGAAAACATTCTCATGCCTTCCGCGCGTATTCGTTTGATAGAAAATTCATTGGCCACTTGTTCTTGAGTTATACGCTCGCCAATTCTAGGCTCCAAGCCGGCGGTTTGTGCCCAGGAAGAAGTAGCAATACAGGAAAATAATACAATGGCTGAGCTAAAAATACGGCGATCTAAGGTCATCATTCTTGCCCCAAGGTGATATTAAAGTGATTCGAAAATGGGTGATATTGTTAGCGATAATTTAGGCTCAAAATTTTTAATATGTTTTTATTTACTCCGAAACAAATACACCGCTCGACACCAATCTCGCTATTGCAAGGATTGAGGTTGAGTGGAGATTGAATAGAATAATTTTGTCTATGTAAGCAATGATAATTTATAGATTGAGGCACTGTTAGCGTCAACGGCTAAAAATTTATTGGGGATTAAATGTGACCCAGTCGGTATTAGAGCGGCAAGTTGCTGAAAACTGAAAAAATGGCTGGATTTTTGCGTATTTCTATTTAAGAAAAAATATTGTTTCTAAGGAGGGATAACGCGACGTTCAATAACATTTTAATTCAAGAAAGAATCTACTGAGTAGATTGTTATTGCTTCATCGCGCTATGAGTAATTATTCAAATAATAATACTTGGTTGATGCTAGGTATCTAAATTTTTATAGTGCTATTCGGGGTTAACTTCCAGAGTTAAATACAAAGCAAAAACCTCAACTTTTGATTTGTTATTTTTATCTGGTGTCGTTTCGACTTCGGTCTCAAGAAGATACATACCTGCTTCCTGCCAATTTATAGCAATTTCACCATTAACTGTTGATTTTATTTCTATGCTATTTCGGTTGTTTCTATAGCGTGTGTCATTTCGAGTCAAGCGAACTACAGTGTTTTCAGGTGCGGGTTTACCATTTAACATCAAATAAAATTTACTCGTTTCGCCCGCAAAATTTTCATTTGGATGAGAGTCGAATTTTAACTCTAGGCCCTTATTGCTGAGGTTTAATGTGTCGCGACTTAGTTCGTTGCGGGTGATGTAGGTTTCAACGCGGTTGTGAACTGTCATTTCAGTTATGTGTTTTACATTTTTTGGCAATCTTGCTTGAACTGCCGCCAAAGATCCAAACTGTCGCCCGTGTTTTCCATCTTCGGTTTCAAAGAGAGTGATCTCAACGGGTTCTTGCAGGATATTAATGCGATAAGTGCCTGATTGACTGAGTTTAATAGCGCTGGCACTTTTTCGTTCTAGATTGATTATTGGGGTTGTGTCATCTTGAGTGCCGTCTGGGTAAGTCAACAGCACCTTGGGTTGCGGAAATTGTTCGAGTTCTTTTTTGCGTTGTAATAATTCTGGCTCCGTTAGCGCCACTAAATTGTTGCCACCTAGGCTCATGTCGACATGAAAAATGTCATTGGAGATGCTGAAATCTAAACTGACGTAGACGGGGTTTTCGCCTGACACGATAGTATGACTCGCAATTATCCAGCGGCTGTGAGCTGAACCGACTAGGGGGAGCGCGAGAAGCACGCCGACTAGCAGTCCTTGTTTCGAAAAAGTGTTGAGAAATTTTTTAATATTCATCTGCATAATCCTGGTTGAGTTAATAGACCTTAATTTGAATGGGGCCGACTTCGTTATCTTTGTCGAGTTGAATTGTTGCCTTTTTGCCGATTGTAATTGCTTGGCGTAAATACGAGCGGCCGCCTTCTTCACGGACCGATTCGATATTAAGAAGTAATTCTTGTTGAGACACTTTTTTGCCGTCGCTGTCTAGACCGTCCCATACAATCGTATACGAGCCGGGCTTTCTGGTTGCGCCGCTGATACCATCTAGGTTTTCTTTTCCAGAGCGGCCTAATTTTCGCCACCACTGACGCATATCTTTAAGCCAAGTATCTTTTTCATGCCAGACGCTCAGCGTATTGATCGCTTCTCTTTCTGGGGTCTCCAGCCAAATTGCAATATATGGGCGATGATAAGGTTCGGCATCGATTTCGGGTACCTCAAGAGTAATTTCCAACACACTTTCAGCATGGCTGGTAGAGCAAAGGAGGACCAACGAGAGAAAAGAAAAAAGTGAAACTAATCGTCGAAATGAATGGAACATATTTAAACCCCTGATAACTTTGGAACCCAAAAAAAGTAAATGAGTAGTGGTGTAATCGAGCCGACAATCACAAATAACATCGCACGAAAACGATGTTTTTTATTTTGAAATAAAATGAGTATCCCGGTAATCGAAAAAAAGATCATCAAAATGGCGGACACATCAATGACCCATGACCAGGCTTTGCCGCTATGGCGACCTTTGTGTAGGTCGGACATGATTGACCAGCTAGATCCCTGTCGATATTCCAAGAGGATTAAGTTTTCGTTTAGATCAACAATCGCTGCCGCGTATCCCCCGGGGATTTGATAGTCAAAAATCAACTCCTTCATGTCGCTGTCGTAATCAATCGAAGATGCACTTTTTAAGTTAAACTCTGCTGCTAAAATTGATTGGAAATCTTGTAAAGGGATATCAATAAGTTCAAGTCCATCACCACTTTTATAGCTTTCAGAATTGCTAATCTTAAGCAGTATGTTGGCGGGAATTGAGAATTCCGTATCACCATCGGTACTCGTGCCATCAAGCCAGTCGAGATGATTGAGAACAACGCCGGTAATACAAAATAGAATCAATAAAGTGAATAGGCAGCTCGAAAGATATATATGTAATATCCTGGATATACTTGCAAATTCTCTCCACAATTTTTGCGCTCGTGTTTTTCTTCTTGTCTTGTTTTTTGTCAAAATACTGCCTAAAAATTCCTATTCTAAAATGACAAAATCAAGAAAAAGCATCTTTAAATACGCTAGTCTTGGATGTCAAAAATCCCCGCCAAGAATTTAATCTTGGCGGGGACTGGTTCGAAAATATTTGCTTACAGACGATTATCTAAAAGCGAAATGAAACGGTCGCTTTGATATTGCGACCTGGTTCATAGTCAAATAAATACAACTCTTGAAACAGCGGGTGAAAGGACACACCGGTTCGTGACGATTGCGACGCATAAAATTCATCAAAAACGTTGTCGATACCTAGCGTTAGCGCCAAGCCTTGAGCTTTTCCACTGGGCTGCCAGCGAAGGGCAATGTTATGAACTTTGTAGCCATCCTTTGCATTATCGAGGGTGGCACCATCCAGGTCTGAGCCCGCGTTGATGCCGTCTACGAGTAGGAAATCCCAGTGCACAGAAAGATCTGCAACAGAGAAATCATAATCAAGATTAAAGCTAATGGTATCGCCTTGTTTACGATCGATACGTGCGCCATCTAAATTGGCGTAGGCGGAAAAAGCTGACAATTCACTATCAGAAGAAGAATAAGTGAGCAGTGTTTGCAGCGTGCCTAAATTCAATTTCGCATAAACTTCATAGCCATCCAATTCCATATCGCCGACGTTGTCTTTCCAACGGCCGCCGCCTGGATTGGCAGCGTAGTCATAGATGTAGCCGTCAATTTGAGTTTCGAAAAATGAAATCCCAGCGGAAAACAAGTGTCCTTGGTAAGCGAAAGCAATTTCAGAATTAAGGCCGGATTCCGCATCGATATTGGAGTTCGGTGCATCATTTAAACCAGCACCGATAAACACTTCTCCAATTTCTGGACCTTTAAAAACTTGTGTTGAACTAGCGCGAACTAAGAAGTTGTCTAAGAAAGCGTATTCAATGGCGAGGCTGCCGGTAGTTTTCGTAAACGTGTCATCTACTACCGATGAATCAATATCATAGATATCGTGCCTAAGGCCTGGAATGAAACTAAGACCATTGTCGAAATCAATTCTATCTTCAAGGTAAAATGATAAATTTCTTGCGTTCTCGCCAGAGAGATTTTGGCTGTTTACACTGTATTGAGTTTCATAGTCGATCAGCTCTACGCCATAAGTGACGGTTTGATTGACTGCACTTCCGTCGATCAAGCTTTTGGCAAGTATGTTAACGCCGGAGTTTTCGGCTTCACCTTCATTGATAGTAGCGAAGGGTGGACGCCAGCTTATTAAACCTCTTTCGTCACGCCAAAAAACCGATTCGTTGTCAAAAATTGTTGCGTTTAAAAGTAGGGCATCACCTAAATCTAATTCATAGTTGAGAGTTAGCGTGTCCCTAGAAAATTCAGTGGGGTATACCAGAGGAATGTTTAAGCTGTTTGCAATGGCTAAGTCAGTCGCTAAACCCATGTCAGGGCGATAGCTATAATCGCCTTCATCTTTATAGCTTTCGTAACCTAAGCTTAGTCGTTGATTGTCGCTGAAGTTCCAGCCGAACTTAAGTAAGGCATCAGTGAGATCGCCTTCTAATCCGCGGACTTCTCCATCAGTGCCTAGAATTTCTGCGCCGGTTTCGTCAAGAATCTTTTCGCCACCTACGGAATAGTTTTCTCGCTCAACCTGATTAAAATATCCAAGCACATCAATTTGTTCGCCAAGCAGACCATACGCGGCGATTGAATTGCTGCTAGAAGCGTTGTTGGCGTAACTAGATTGGACGCGTGCTCCCCAGTTTTTCCCCGGCTCTAACAAATCACCCGCTTGACGAGTTTTGAATCTCACCGCACCGCCAAGGCCACCGCTGATGACGGAATTATTTCCAACTTCGATATCAACAGATTCTAGGATGTCGGCGTGAATTTGCAGGTTGCCCATGTGGTGGTACATATAAGTGTTTTGATTCGCACCATCGATGGTGATGCGCAAATCTTTATCGTCCATGCTGCGAATTGTGATGCGCTGGTTAAGAGAATGGGCCCCGCCCACGTCTACACCGGGGATGGTTCTGAGTAGATCGCTGATGTGATCTGACTGGCGAATAGCAATACCTTCTGCGTCTAAATTAAGGGACGAAGAATTAACTTTCGTTCCCCAAACGCTAATTTCTTCAATTCCATTATCTTGGGAAACTGCGGAAGTACTTATCACAAATCCTATTAATCCTAATAAACCGTTATTTATCAATGAGTTGTTCATAATTCCTCGTGAGTAAATCGTGTGGGGGAGTTAAAAAATAGACTAGTAATCTAATTGAAGATCTAAATGAGAATGATTTATAATCGCGATTATATCGATCTGAGGAAATATTAGACAGAAGTTGTCGATATGAAAAATCGTCAACTTAGTATGATTTACCGACAAGCACGGGTTTTTTAATGTAATCGCGCTTATAAAAGCCGGTGGTAATTTCTGAAGTAAGTCGTTGTATCTAAAGCAAGCGCAACGTCCTGTAAAACAATGCCCTATAAAACAATAAATCCGAGTCCCCCATTAATCCCAAGTCGATTTCCTCGAGTGCAAAATCATGAGTGTAGCTAGTAAGAATTTCGATCGGTCGGATATTGGACGCAAAGTTGCGAAAGCGGGTACGGGCCATCAAGTCACACCCTTAAGTTCTGCGCGAAAAGACAACGAAAATTTTCTTAACGGAAAATTTGAACTGACTCCGGTTCAAACAGGTTTTTATTTACATGCATGGGAAGGCAAAGAGTTGGAAGATGCCGTTGCGTCTATTAACTTAGCTCCCAGTGTGGTTTTTTCCGTCGTTCTTGAAGGGCGTCTTGAATTTTCAATTGATGGCCAGCAAAAACGAATTAATGATACCAAGGAAATTAAAAAAGTTGGTGGAGATCTTCCGTCATCGGCAAATTGTTTCGCCATAAATTTAATGAAGCCGGCTTGTCTCGCGCGCAAAATTCGCAAAGGGGCAGAAATGCGTAAATTAAATATCACCGTTGACCCGCGATATTTGGGAAGTCTAGTTGATGAGCGTTTAGCGCCAGATGCTCCAATCAATTATTTTTTGCTTCATCACCTTGAGTTACCAACTTGGCAGGCGTCTGCAAAGCTCATTGAAATTGCAGAACTTATATTGAATCCACCGATGCCCGATGGGGTGTTTCGAAAACTTTATGTCGAAAGTAAAGTTATAGAGTTTGTTATCGAGTCGTTACGATCAATAGCAGCCATTTATTCTGATGCAGTTGTTTCGAAAAAAGAAAGCTACTTGGGTCCCGAACGTTCGTTACCATCAAAGTCAAAGGCGGGAAAAATTAAAGAGAAAATTGATGCACAATTATTGTCAGGTGATTTTCAAATGCAAGAAAAATGTCTCGAAAAAATTGCACGCTCGGTAGGAATGAGTGTGAGTAGTTTGCAGCGTGTGTTCAAAAGAAATTTTGGACAAACCGTTGTGGAGTATGTCCGCTTGTACCGTTTACGCCTTGCTAGAAAAGCTATCGAGGATGATAACGCAAGCATAGGAGAGGCAGCCTATATAGCAGGCTATAAACATTCATCCAATTTTTCCTTAGCATTTAAGAAAACTTTTGGGATTTCCCCGGGTATGCTTTATCAGTCTTAGGTCTTAGTGTGAGACGCGATAATTTTTTATTGCTTCCTATTGTGATTTTCGGTGCATATCTTGGCGGCGAAACAACTTATTCCAAAGGCAAATATATATCAGAAATCAACTCATTCTCTGGCGTTTCAATATATAAATTAAGACGGTGGATAAAGCAGGGAAAATCTCGTAGTGTTTCTCCGCTTTCGGGCAGCCAGTCTCCGTACAAATGTTTAAAGCTTGGTGCCATGTTGTCCCAAGATCCTACATCGCGTAGTAACGCGCAACGACCTCCCGGAATTACACTGTTGATAACGCCGTAGCCGTTTTCTGCTATTTCCCTATCGATCTCCGTTGCAACATCAAAACGATACGTCTCTTGGTCGTTATTGTCATATAGTAAATTATATGTCGCGTATTGACTGGGTGGAAATTTGTGAGCTTTTCGCCATTCAATAAAACGGCGAATTGAATTGTTTTTTTCTTTCTCAGGTCCTCGATGTTTTAGAATTGCGATTTTAGTTTCCTTAAAATTGACGATTTGTACCTTTTCCATTTTTTTGGTTCCTGCATTTTTTGCTGATAATTTTTCGGATAAGGGTTTCCACTGAGGATCTTTTCTGAATTCGGAAGGTGTCTGAGAAAAATATTTTTTGAAGGCCCGTGAAAAGGACTCTAAGTTTTCAAATCCCGCTTCTAGAGCTATGCTAGTTATCTGGATATCTCTGTGATAGAAAAGTTGGTAAGACGCTTTCTTAAGCCGCAAGCCTTGGATAAATTTGTAAATAGAAATGCCCATAAAAGTACTAAACTGGCGATGAAAATGAAACCTTGAAAAATTTGCAATGTCGCTCAGTTGGTCAACAGTCAGTTTTTGATCGAGATTGGCACTAATGTAATCGACCACATCGTTCATTCGATCGGAATAAGGTTTTGTTTTGCCATCATTATTCATTGGGCTTCCCTTGTTTCGAGAATAATACCTTAGCTAGTTTCAATTGCTTGATCGATATTGCTGAATTCTCTATATAAAAACATTGTTGGTTGTCGCTGGGGGATCGGTATTGCCGAATCAGTTGATGAAACCACACTTGTCATGCATTATATCGCGCTGGTAAATATTGATTGTTTGGCGGAGCCAGCATGCGTAACAGAACAAGCAAATGCAGAACCCGGGTTCTATTGCGATCCTTGGTGCTTTCTGCATGTTTGGCTACGGGACTTGTCCATTCCGCTGAAATCACTATTGCTGTGGCTTCAAATTTCTTGGCGCCGATTAAAGAATTAAAGACGGCCTTTGAAGGGCAGTCCGACCACAAATTAAGAGTCGTTTCAGCATCTTCTGGGAAGCTCTATGCGCAAATAAAAAACGGTGCGCCCTACGATTTATTTTTATCTGCAGATCAGGAAATGCCAAGTTTGCTTGTGCAGGATGGCTTGGCGAATAAAGACAGCCTATTCACCTACGCGACGGGAACTTTGGTCTTGTGGTCGCCGAACCCAGACTTAGTTAAGGGTGGCGCGAAGACATTGGAAAATGGTGGGTTTAGAAAGCTAGCGATGGCGAATCCCAAGTTGGCGCCCTATGGAAGAGCCGCGGCGGAGGTGTTAGATAAGTTAGGCCTTTCCTCTACCCTCGAAAAAAAAATTGTTCGAGGTGAAAATATTTCTCAAACGTTTCAATTCGTCAGCTCGAGAAATGCCGAACTGGGTTTCGTTGCATTGTCGCAATTAACACAAAACGGATCATTGAAACCGGGCTCCGCTTGGATAATTCCGCAGACTTTCTATTCTCCGATCCATCAAGATGCCGTTCTACTCCACTCCAAAAATCCGGAACAGCAATTAGCCGCAACTGAAGTGCATCGATTCCTCCTATCCAAACAAGCGAGAATGATTATTAAAGAGTTTGGTTATGTTACTGAAATGGGTGAATAGCATTGCAATTGTCTAGCGAAGATTTGGCTGCAATTTGGTTGACGATTAAGTTAGCGTCTACGGTGACAATTATTTTGCTTGTTATTGGTACCCCCATCGCCTGGTGGTTGGCGAGAACCCGCTCTTGGTTGAAAGGGCCGATTAGTGCTGTCGTTGCCTTGCCTTTAGTTTTACCGCCCACCGTACTTGGTTTTTATCTTTTATTGATACTGGGACCTAATGGCCCTATCGGTCAGCTCACTGAGGCGCTTGGCTTGGGTGTCTTGCCTTTTACTTTTTGGGGCTTGGTGATTGCTTCAGTTTTCTATTCGATGCCATTTGTAGTGCAGCCCATTCAAAATGCGATGGAGGCATTAGGTACAAGGCCTCTTGAAGTTGCCGCAACGCTACGATCCGGTCCTTGGGATAGATTTTTTTGCGTTGTTGTTCCATTAGCTAGGCCCGGTTTTATTACCGCAATTATTCTAGGCTTTGCCCATACGGTCGGCGAGTTTGGAGTCGTATTAATGATTGGGGGGAATATACCGGAAGTGACACGCGTCGTATCCGTGCAAATTTATGATCATGTCGAAGCACTGGAATATGCAGAAGCGCATTGGTTGGCGGCTTGCATGATAGTTTTTTCATTTGTTGTATTGGTCGCACTTTATTCTTTTAATCGTCACGAAAGCAATAGGAATTTATTATCCTGGAATAGAATAAAATCTGGGGATCATCGAGAGTGAGCTCAGATAATATCAAATTAAAATTTTATTTATCTTATTCAGATTTTTCTTTGAATGTTGATTTTGAGATTCCAGGGCAGGGGGTTACGGCAATTTTTGGTCATTCTGGTTCGGGAAAAACCAGTTTGTTGCGATGTATTGCCGGCCTAGAGGAAAAAGTTAAAGGGCGATTACATCTGGCTGACCAGTGTTGGCAGGACGAAAATCTATTTTTACCAGCACACAAGCGTCCAATTGCCTACGTATTTCAAGAAGCGAGTTTGTTTTCTCATTTGTCGGTACTGGGAAATTTACGATTTGCTTTGAAACGCGCAGATAAGCAATCAAGTCTGATTTCTTTGGATGATGTCATTTCTTTATTAGGTATTGATCATTTATTGACGCGAAGTACCGATAAACTTTCTGGAGGGGAAAGACAGCGAGTTGCCATTGCTCGTGCGTTGTTGATCAACCCACGTTTGTTATTACTAGATGAACCCCTGGCGGCTTTAGATAATGCGAGTAAAAATGAAATATTTCCCTATTTGGAAAAGCTGCGCTCCGACTTCGATGTTCCAATGCTGTATGTAAGCCATTCTCCCGATGAGGTGGCGCGGCTCGCGGATCATATCGTTGTCTTGGATCGAGGTAAGGTAGTGGCAAGTGGCGGATTACAAGATACCTTGGCGCGTTTAGATTTTCCGATTCAACTTGGAGATGATCGAGGCGTTGTTATAGATGCTGAGGTGGTTGAAAAAGATGAGCAGTGGTCTTTGGTTAAGGTTGATTTTGACGGCGGCGAACTTTGGCTAAGAGACGCGAATTTTTCCTTGCAACAAAACCTACGATTACATATTCACGCAAAAGATATTAGCCTGACTCTGGATAGGCACCAAGATTCTAGTATTTTAAATATCTTACCCGGAACAGTGACCGAAATTCTGATTGATAAGGAACATGGTAATGCCTTAGTTAAGCTCGAAGTCGGCAATACATTTTTCTTATCTCGATTAACTCTGCGTTCAGTTGCACATTTGGATTTGGTTTCGGGGAAAAACGTTTGGTTGCAAATAAAATCCGTCGCATTAATTCAATAATTACGCCGCGTAGCTTCACTCTCCAAGTGGCCTAGGTTCATTTCTAGTTGTTTATAAGTACAATCAAGCCGAGGATTAATGCCAACACGACGTGCGGAAAAGCAATCGTTGGTCGTAGCGCATTGCGGAGGTATTCTTGAATAAGACCCATATTCGATGGTCGATTTTTCAAATATTCGCTATTAAATTGAAAGGCCTTGTTGTCACAACTGCGTTCATGTTTGATCTCTTCTTTCGTTAGTAATTTTTCTAGCTGAATTATCCGCAACTCGATTCGTGCCTGGAAGGTTTTCCAAATCGCGTCTTGTAGCCATAGAGTGAGAAGGGGAATCAAGAGGAAAAAATGGATACCTCCAAAAATCAAAGCTACCGAAAATATTCCAATGCTGGAAAGTTTAATGATCAGCGAAAATTTCTCATAACTATCGAATTGATTTTGCAGTAGCGACCACTCTTTAGCTAGATCAGCATTTTGTGACGACATAAAAAAAGTTTCCGAAAATAAGATTAAAGATTTCGTTTGAATAGCGCGAACAATCGTTCCCAATGGCGTTCCGCGGCTTGTTTTTCAAAATTATGCCTTTGTGGGAATGCGAAACCATGGCGGGTGCCTGGATACCATTCGATATGGTAATTGATCCCCGTCGATTTTAAATGCTGATCCAATTCCTCGACCATTTCCGTTGGTGCGTAAGTGTCGGTTTCAGCGCAGGCAATATACAGCTCACCTTTAATTTTATGGGCAGATAAATGGGGCGAGTCGCTTTTGTCAGTTAATAGTCGAACGCCATAAATTGACGCGGCAGCGGCAAAGGTATCTGGATAGGCCGCTGCAACCGACATTGCAAATGGTCCGCTCATGCAATAACCAACGCAACCAACATGTTGTGTGTCAGCCGACTCCTGTTGATCGAGAAAGTCCAATAGTGATTGGGTGTCACGTAGGATCATCTCATGACTTAAGCCGTACATAAGTTCATTCATACGCTCACGACTTTCTTCCGTCACAAAATCTAATACGAAGTCGCGGGACTCTCGGTAGTAAAGATTAGGTAAAATGACGTAATAGCCTACTGTCGCAAAACGTCGTGCCATATCGTGCAACTCTTCGCGTTTTCCAGGGGCATCCATATAAAAAATTATTACAGGGTAAGGGCCATTTTTTTCCGGATGAGTGATGAACGTGTTCATCTGACCGTCTGTTGTTTGGATATCAAATTCTCTTTCAATCATGGGGTTCCCTAATTTGCAGCATAATCAAACAGCGTTATTGTTCAATAAAACTTGAGGAGGCAGTGTGAAGTTTTGACTTCGCATTGACAAGGGTATTTGAAGGGAGGCGTTATAAAAAGCTGAGTTTTTGTTGTAGTGCGGATAACTTCTTTGTTTTTGTTAGGTTTTAAAGTATCTAAAGTTGGAGATTAAAAATTGATTTCGGGAACAATAAGAAAGAAAACTAATTATTATCCGCTAAAAGGATGTCGATCAATTTGCGAAGCTCCGTGGTTTGTTCTTCTATCACCATTGAATAATAAGTGCGGGTGTTGCTGGTTGGTACGGCCTCACTTGCGTTGAGTACCGTTTGGGCAGAACACAAGGCTTGTAATTTATCGAGCTGTAAATAAATGGAATCTTCTAGGCTGCCTCGTTGCTGCATGCTCTCGACGATATCTTGGTTAATGCTATATTTCACGTCATTAGTCCTATGTTGGAAAATTCCTGGTAGTTTTTCGAGCCCTAGTTTCTGAGACAGGGGCTCGGTCTACTCGGGGGTTAATTAGTTGCCGCTTTTTCTTTGTCTAATTCTTTAAGCTTTTTTAAAAACTCTGTACAGGAATCATGATTTTTAAGTACATATTCCTGCTTGAAGAAGTTCGCCAAGGTATTGGTGTAGCGGTAGCAAATGGGCCTGCCATTAGCATATTCCTCAATATAGGTTCGGGAGGGAATATGACTTTTTATCTCTTTCTCTAAGGCATCGGGACTTAATTTCCCTTCGCTGACCAGGCTATAGGCTGGTTTATATTGGTTGCGAACAAACACCTTGACTTGTTCCGCAAGCTGGCGCCAGGAATTCTCCGCCACATACACTTTGATTTGTGCATACAGCGATTTGTCTAATTCAAACGGCGATGTTGCAGGTGTCTGCAAGCGGGTAACTTTCCCGGCCAATCGTGTCGCGGTATCGCTCATTTTAGAACCCCTCGTTATAACTAATTATTGTTGTCGCGTCATTCACCCAAACAACACAACTTTTTGGTTATATAAATGCGAAAACTTTTGCTTGCCAAGTAAAAAAACTAACTAGTCCAAAAAAGTTGATTTTGGTCACAATAATTGCCAACAAAGCCTGGGTGGCCACAATAGTGACCACAAGGTTATGGCCAAGCTCTTTGGGTGTCAAGCACGTTTTTTAAAAAAGAAAAATTCCGAGATCTGTGCACTACGGGCGAAGCCTAAACGTTTATCCCATTGCTTTGGAATTTTTACCGTGCCAAAAACTGAGTCCCATAAAAATGGCGCGTAGTTATACCGATGCAGGCCATATTCATGGTGAACCAAGTGCATGTCGGGTAGTTGTATCAAATACCCGAGGCGAGAAAATTTTTCTGGAATTTTTATGTTTGCGTGATGAAAGGCCTCAAGGCAACCTTCAATCGCGAGTGCGATTGCTATCACTTCAAACGACAGCGAGAACACGATTTTTCCTAGAATGATTAAATACAGAGTGTTGATCAAGATCTCCAATGGGTGACGGTAGAATGCGATTCTGGTTTCCATGTGAGATGTCGAGTGATGAAGTTTGTGAAAGTAATTCCATAGAAAACTATTTCGGTGTTTCCAACGATGAAACCAGTAGTTTCCGAAAGAATAAACAAGGTAGAAAATGAATCCTTGAACAAGGGTTGGGGCTGAAATAGTAATCAGCCCGTCCTGCAAACTCGGCCATATAAATAACATCAATCTCAACCACATTAAACCGAATAAGCCTAAACACAGCCACCAGAGTGTAAACCGTTTCGGAATCGGATGGTTTCTATTTGGAGAAACGCGCTCTGCGAAAAAAAAAGAACAAAAAACGAATATTTGAACTGCTGCAATTAGTGACAACATGGCCAACTCCTAAAAAAGATTTTTTATTAACGAGGTTTCTATTGGTCTCGCCATAGATGTTGGCATGTGATTACTTAAATAATCTTTTCGGAGGTAAAATTGGCGCTTGAAACATTTAGTTGCAGACGAACGGATATCACGAAAAGTCACTAATTTTTCTAAAAAAGAAAATGGCGCCAAAAAACTAAAGAAAATTATTTTTTATAACGATAGGTAGTAATTCGGAAAACGTATTTTTGTCTAACACGCCGGTCGTATTTGAGAAGGTGTTGTGGATTATGGCGTGAAATATTCTTTTGTTGTTTGAGTGACAGCTTCGCGTCAGGGCTAAATTTTTATCATTGTGAATGAAGCGCGCAAAAGATGAATTGGGGCGTGGTAGTGGAGGGAAGGAATAAGATGGGTCGTCGCTGGGCTGTGTCGTTGTTGACACAGCCCAGCTTGATTCTCAGAATTTACGCAAGGCGCAGTCGTTGGAGCCTTTAAGCCTGCAATTCATTTAATGCTTTTAGCAGATCGTTAACAGAGGGGAATCGATCACTTGCTTGTTTCTCGAGGCAGCGCAATAAGATGGCTTCCAGATCTCTGGGGATATTGGGCCACAGTTCTGAGGGTGGAATAGGTGGCATTTGAATATGGCTTTCAGAAATTTGGGTAAATGTTTGGCCCTTAATCGGTGAATAGCCAGTAAAGATTTCAGTTAATACAACGCCACAGGAATAGATATCAGAACTTTCCGTTAGATTTTTCCCGGTCATTTGCTCTGGGGACGCATATCGTGGTGTGCCAATAAAAAAGCCTTTCTCGTCACCATTTTTACCGTCTTGTCTAACCGAGCGCGCGATACCGAAATCCATCAGCTTAACGTTACCATTTAATTCCACCATGATGTTTTCGGGTTTGATATCACGATGTAGCACGCCGACACTGTGTACGGCACTTAAACCTTCGCAGAGTTGTCTGGCAATAAGTAAGCCGGCAGAGTATGGGAGTTTTTGCGCGTTCTGCATTAAGCTGCGCAAAGTTAATCCGCGAACGTATTCCATCGTAATGAACGGCAAGCCAGAGATATCACCAATATCGAAGGTACGTAAAATATTTTGATGGGTAATTTGTCTAGCGAGACGAATTTCGCTTTTCATATTGTCTAAGGTTTTCTTGTCAACACCGATGTCTTTCTTCAATAGTTTGATAGCCACTAATTCATCTAGCTCATGGTCTAGGGATTTGAAAACCATGCCCATGCTGCCAGAACCAATGGTGGAAATAATTTCATAACGATTGGCGATCATCGCACCGGGAACAAATTTAACATTATCGGTAGGCAGGTTAGGCGTCGTAGTTTTGGCGAGCTCTGCGCGCAACTCAGGCGAATGCAATACGATGCTTTGATTTAACGGTAAGCCACAATATCGACGCTGCGTGATCGCGCCTTCTATCCCCAATACTTGTATCACATTCTTGTCGAGAAAGCCTTTGAGTTTTTCGTAAATACTGCTGCTGGTGATGCAGTCGCCTTCGTTCGCTTCAAGCAAGAGGCGAGTTGCTTGCTTGGTGGGGTTTCCGAGTACGAAAGATTTGGAGGTATCAGACAAAGAGTATTCGCCAATAATACAATTTCCATCGGTGATCGCGAACTTAATGGCCTTGCCCTGTGACGATTTTACAATGGGATCTACAAGTTTATTAATTTCAATGCTCGCAGCGTATGCTGCCAAGGAACCACTTGCACGATTGAATGCACAAATAACTTGACCTGACGCTTCTGAAAAAATTTCACCTTGATACTTCGCAATTTGTTCCCGAATAATATTACTGATTTTTTCGATATTACTTTTTAGTACGCTCGCTTTACTTTTACTCTCTAAAGCTGGCGTTGAATCGATGGCTAGAATTGTCAATGACTTAATGCGTGTCGCCTGCGCTGTGTCTTCAAATGAAGCGGTTTTATTGGGTTGATCTTCAGGGATTAAATGAGAAATCTGCGTTAAATAGTTTTGAATATCTTGCTTCTCGCGCAGGTTGCTGAGTAAGTGATTGATTGCCGCGCCCAAGCGAGTCAGTTCGTCGCGTCCGCTTAAGTTGATCGGGTCACTAAAGTTTCCTCGTGCTGCATTCTCTGCTGCAGCGGCTAGCTGCTTCACTGGTTTTAATGTTCGTGAAGAAAAGATAAATGTAAGTATTAATGCAAGGAAAATCGAAACAAGACCTGCAATGATGACAACTTGAATGATTTCCTGATAGCTTTCTTGGTATTTCGCAGGCGAGGATATAGTTAATAACAAGGGCCGTGTGCCATTTTCTAGTGGTTCCGCCAGGCTTTGAACTTGCGCAATATGACTCGCGCCACCAAGTTGAATAAATATTTTTAGTTCTTCATTGTCGAGCGCGAGATCATCAGTAAAATTTTGCGGTGCAAGCTGTGTAATTAGTTCCTCATTGGCCAAAGTGCCGAGTGTCGATGCGACAGTTATAAAATTATTATTATTTTCGAGAACATAAACTATATCACTCCCACCAATTTCCTGAATGCTGGTGGCGAAACTCTCGTCAACTCTGACACCCGCGACGACGTATCCGGCAACACTAAAATCAACGACGAGTGGTGTGCCCACTGCTTGGTAAAGAGTTTCTTCTTCGATCCAGGATCCAACTACGGAAAACAAATCTTCAATTACCGGTTCAACCAATGGTTCGGCGGCGAGGTCTTTTGATTGCCAGTCAGGTCTTTCTGAATGAGTTATTACGTAGCCATCTTCATCTAGGATGATTATGAAATCTAAGCCAAGATTGTCGCGTTTCTCGGCGATCAGATCTGAGATGGAATCAACATCAATCTCGCCGTCCTCGCTAGCGTTAATAGCTTCTTGAATATAAGCACCAAAGTTTGGATCTGAAGCAAAAGTTTGGACAACGTTCTCTAAGTCTCGTTGGTTGAGTTCGCGAAATTTGGTTTGCAAAACCAAACTATCGCTTAACGATTGGCTGAGGGACTCATCCGCTATTGACTGACTGACTTTATAGGTGAAACCAACAACCATCCCAAGAGAGAGAAGTAGTAACAAAGCGCACATAATAAAAATTCGAGTGCCTAGCGAAGTGCGAGAATTTGCAAACATGAAAAAATCCTTGGTTGGAGGTGATCCTTGTTTTATGGCCGTTATTTTGAGTAAGCGTTGCGATCTTTTCGGTAGCTGCCGCCAAGCTTATTATTGTGTTGTGGAATTCGACGTTTTGATGCTTTCATTTTAAATTGGAAATCGTCGCGAGCTCTTGGTGATATTTCTTTTCTTTGTTCGTCAGAACGATCGTGCCAGACAACTAAAGTTCCTGGAACTTCAGGGAGGTTTTTCAGCTGAAACTCTCCGTTTTCGTCTGGGCGAGTGAAGTAGGGGGTGTCGAGTACTAGAACATAGGCAACCATATTAAAGTGAACGTTACAAAACACGCGAACTATTCCAGGAGCGTTAACGGTAAATCCTTTCTCTTGATTTTTACCGTAAAAACCGAGATCAAAGTCGTTGGGCTTGGAAGGCGAGAAGGCGTTGTGCACGATGCTATCTTGGTTGGGTAACATAATATTACTGCCACTGGGAACAGCGATCACGCGCGGGCTAAATTGTTTTTTAATCATATCTATCTTGTATGAATTTGGTAGCTCTATATTTTCAATATCACTGCGGTCTTTGGGAACGAAATAAATCACCGCATCTTCGAGTTTGATCGATTTTGAGCCGCGGCCAGTCATGCGAATATCGCCAGACAAATCCATTGAAAATGATACCGGTGCCCAAGATGTTAGTAAGCAAATGAAAGTAGTGATAAACGTGCGCCTCATGTCTCAAGCCTCGTAAAAGTTATTGGAGAATAATATCGGGACGCATAGGCGCCAATATTGAAAGCAATTTGTTTTGTGCAGAGAAGGAGATAGCATTTTTATTCATCGCTTCGATAAAGATTTCAACAAAAACGTCGAACTCAGCTTTGGTTATTCCCAATCCAGCGTGTGCATCTATCATGTCTCTCCCCTCATATTCGCAGGGACCGCCACTTAGCGAGCAAAGTTGCATATATAATTCGCTGAGAAACTCATCGTCTTCAATATCTTGAAAATGGAAAGCGATACGATCCTCGGCGCGGGCGAGTTGCAGTGTGGTGACGGTGAGTTGGTCTAAGCCAATTTCACCACCGAGGGATTGGAACAATGAATCGTCTTTGCTGGCGTTATGAACGCAAGCAGTCAGCCCGAATGAGAATAAGCCTGCGATCAATGCGATACGAATTATTAAATTATAAAAAACCTGTTGCATTACAGCGCTCCTTGAATACTAAGATAAAAACCATTTTGCTTTTCGAACAAGCCGATAGTTCCTAAATCAACGACGGCAGCCGTAACTGAAATATTTTTACTTGGAAACCAAGCAACGAAAATATCGCTCCAGGCTTCCTCTTCGGCGAAACTCAAATTGTCGGGCTTCTGGCGATACTCAAATCCAACTGCCAAATTGCGGCGGAATAAAATTGCGGCGCTGGTTTCTATTTGAATTTCTTTGTCATCGTTCAAGTCGCCGCCAAACCCCAACAGACCGAGTTGATTTGCACTGGTACTTCTAAATGTGGCGTTAACCAGAATGGGGTAGCCGGCTACACCGTTTAGCCATAATTTGGTCGCCGATAGGTAGACGTCGGTGTCGCTATCATCAAGGGCTCCAGCAATTTGCGGAACGTCGAAATCTTTTACTTTCTTATGTTGGACGCCCAAGGAAATTTGGGGCCATGGGTCATAAATAAGATTATTAAAAAGGCGGACTTTTAAACCGATTACATCGGTTGTTAATTTGTCGTCAGCTAAGCCAGCAAGTTGGGATAGTTCAGAAATGTCTAATGACTGTCTTGCGAAACTAAGCTCAATTCGGTCACTAAAGCTGAGCGCGAAACCACCAGAGGTGTAGGTATAGTCATCCACCTCAACGGCGCTGCTGAAACCACTAAAACCGAATTCACCGCTTTGGCCGTATCCCGCAATCACGGCCCAGGGAACAAGCCCGCCGCCCGCTGCGCCTTCTACTTGGTGGACACCACCCGTCGCGATGATTCGTGTGTTGCCCTCTAAAGCAAAGCTAAGGGTCGGCAACCCCAACCCTACAAAGCCTAAAAGGAACGTTATCAATACGGGCTTGCTAGTCTGTTTTTGCGTATACATTGTTTTTGCCAATTCGTTTAGTGCAGCTAAAAATTATTGAATTAAATTTGTACGAAAATCGCTCACTTTCTCTTGAGCAATAGATATCAGCATAAGTCTATTAATCCTAGTAAGTGCTTAATAGAATCACACGCTCTAGGCCAGTATTTACGACAAGTGACCCACTAGTTGGATGATGTATACGACATTGAAATCAATTTGGGTCATTAAGCGGGATAAACGGTGCAAATAATTGATAATAAACCACTTGTCGACGCCTCGAAGGCGCCAAAACGTAAGGCCTCCGGACATTGACGCGCCTAACTAGCGGTATTTACAAGGAATTTACATCCCTTGAGCTATGGCTTTGCTAGTCTAGATTCAGCCGATTTAGGGGCTGATAAAGTATGCTTCCCAGTGGCTAAGTTAGGCGAGAATTTGAGAATCAAAGAGCGTATGGAGAAAAGATTGAGATTATTGATAGTTGAGGATGAAGAGTCGATTCGGAATGGCTTGATGGATGTATTCGTGTTTCACGGGTATGAAGTGGATGCGAGCGCTGATGGCAAAGAGGGTCTGAGTAAAGCGCTAAGCGGAAAATACGACATGGTTTTGCTGGATGTCATGTTACCGTACATAAATGGCTTCGATATTCTGCAGAGAATACGAGAGCAAGATAAAGAGCAAGCCGTCATCATGTTGACTGCGAAATCGAGTGATGAAGAAGTCATTCTCGGCCTTAGTTTGGGTGCGGATGATTATGTTGCAAAGCCTTTTTCTATTGCGCAGTTGGTATTACGCGTGGAGGCAGTGTTACGTCGGTCTCATATTCTCGATCAGCAAAATAATGTGTTACGGATAAATTCTCAGCTTGAAATTGACAAACAAAATTTATCGGGGGAAAGGGCCGGGGTGAGCTTCCAATTTACCCGCCGGGAATTGGAGGTGCTTGACTATTTATTTGCCAATAAACAGCGTCCCGTTCCCCGAGAGGAATTATTGAATAAAGTGTGGGGATACCAAAAAGAAATGGAAATTGAAACGCGCACGGTTGATATTCATATCGCAAAATTGCGCAGGAAGATCGAACCAGACGCTAAGAACCCCACCATGCTGCTAACCATACGTGGTGCGGGTTACCGTTTAATCGTGGACGAGTGAGGTTTATATTTATGCGTTCACATTCCTTCAATAACAACATATTGAGATCGTATAAATGATCGAGGGTGTCGGGAACAATGTTTCGAAAATAAAACTGCGGCTTAGCTTAAGCGCTTTTTTTATCGCGGTCATGGTTCCCGCAGTTGTATTAGTTTATTACAGCTACACTCAACTCAAGTGGGAAGCCTTTTACCAGCAAAGGGAAGCTGCAACGGCACTAAGTCTGCGGATTAATAGAACGCTCGAAAACTGGGTGCTTGTAGAGGAGCAGCGCGGCGTTGCTGATTATGAGTTTCTCAATGTTGTTGGCGATCGATCGGCAAATTTCCTCCAACCATCTCCCTTATCCGCTTATCCTCCGGTAACGCAAATTCCTGGCGCTCTCGGTTTTTTTCAAGTCAGTGCCAATGGTGAATTTTCGACACCCACAATGCCTGAAGATGAGATGCAAGCGCTTAGCTATGGCGTTAGCGCGGAGCAATTTATTGAACGACAAACATTGGCAGAAGAACTTAAGAAAATCCTTAGTGACAATCAATTGGTTCGCCGAGATCAACCGTTATTTGTTCAAGACGGTGTGGAGAGTGATTCTGGATTCGCCGCGGCCGCCGTATCGGATTCTCGAATTTCCAGACCCGTAACATCCAATGATAGTGAAAGTCTGAGTGCGGTACGTCGTTCGGAAGTAAGCAGTGTGCAAGAGCAAACACCAGCGCGTATCAATTCGAATGAGATTTCTTCTGTCCCCGCAGATCCAGAGCAACGAAGCGCTTCAGTTGATAGACAAAGCGTTACCCAATCTTTGCCAGAAGAAGAGCCAGAAGAAAAGCCTAGCGAAATATTTGATAATTTTTCGAGTGGATCTGCTGAAAAAAGAAATGGGCTATTACGCCAACAGTATCAGCGCGTAGATGAATTGAAAATCGAGAATAGCCTGGAAGAAAGCGTAGAAGAGAGGCTAAAAAAGAAACCAGAAGTGAGTGTAAGCGATGCGAATAAAAAACGTGTGCCTCGTAAAGAGCAAAGCATTCTCCCTGCGAGCGCGCCAATCCAGAACCAGAGTCTAGAACAACGAGAAGACAGGGCCAATATTACGATGTTTGAAAGTGAGATCGATCCTTTTGAGTTCCGATTGCTTGATAGCGGCCATTTAGTTTTCTATCGTAAAGTGTGGCGCGATGACGCGCGTTTTGTGCAGGGTTTGGTAATCGATAGAGAACGGTTTTTACAAGATGCATTGGCGAGAGAGTTTCGTGCCTCGAATTTATCACTTAGTACCGGGCTTGTTGTCGCTTATCGCGGTGACGTTTTGTCAATATTTGGTAGTCAAAATTCATATACACCAGCCGGAAATGATGCAGGCGTTTACGGTGAGCTGTTGTTAGAGTCACCGTTAATAGCACCTTTTTCCGATGTGTCACTGATTTTTACCGTTGAGCGTTTACAGCTTGGGATTGGTGTAAAGGTGATTGCGCTGGCGGCCTTCATATTAATTCTGGTGATGGGAGCCGGTACGTGGTTGATGTATCGTCTGGGCTTGCGCCAAATGAGCTTGGCCCAACAGCAACAAGATTTTGTTTCCGCCGTTAGCCATGAATTAAAAACGCCTTTAACTTCCGTGCGCATGTATGGAGAGCTATTAAAACAAGGCTGGGCCAGCGAAGACAAAAAACACCAATATTATGATTATATTGTTGATGAAAGCGAACGCCTATCTCGCTTAATCAATAATGTTTTGCAGCTAGCAAAGATGAATGGGAAAGATTTGAGTTTGTCGCTGGTAAAGATTCCTGTCCTGGAACTATTGGATAATCTTGAATCGAAGTTAAGCGCACAGGTTGAGAGAGCGGGATTCACTTTGTCGATCGAGTGCGATGAAAAAATGAAGGAAAAGGTATTGTCAGTTGATGCTGATGCGTTTATGCAGATTATGATAAACCTAATCGACAATGGCATTAAATTCTCAGAGAAAAGTGAGTCACTTAAAATTGATGTTCGCGTTAGCGAAGGAGAAAATGGTTACGCCAAAATTTCTGTTAGAGATTATGGCCCCGGAATAGATAAGCCTCATTTGAATAAGATTTTTGGTTTGTTTTACCGAGCTGAAAATGAATTAACCCGAGAAACTGTTGGGACGGGTATTGGTTTAGCTTTAGTTGAACAGTTGATTCGCGCGATGTCAGGTCGAGTTGAAGTAGTGAATTGTGATCCTGGCGCTGAATTCAGCCTTTTTTTACCCTTTAGTGATAATGAGGTTTAAAGGGAATCTTAGTTGAAGACGGAGCGATTATTTGCCCTAATTTTTAGTTTTGTTATTGTAAGCTTTTATTATTTTTTTGTTTAGGGTGATCCCATCTACCGGCTTAACGAGGTAGTCATTAACGCCTTGTTGTTTGGCCTCGCGAATTTGTGCTGCGCTAGAATTCCCAGAAACAAGAATAAAGATTACGTCTTTAAAACGGGAATCCGTCCTCATGGTACTGTGAACTTCAAGTCCTGATTTCTCAGGCATATTCCAATCGCACAATACAATGTCAAATATTACGTCAGCTTGAAAAATTTGTTTGAGTGCGTCGGAGCCATTCTCAGCAATTTCTACTTTAGATACTTTTAAGTCGAGTAGTAATTCTTTTAGTAGAAAACTTGACGCTGGGTCATCATCAGCAATTAATATTTTTAGGTGGGACAGGTCGGGGAGTGCTTCTTCTTGCTTGTTGTCCTCTTCCGTTTTTGGGGCAACATAGGCTTCTTGTATTTTCTCAAGGGCTGTTTCGATGAGACGTGAAGCCTCTTTGTGTTGGTCGATTTCGCTGAAATTGGTGTTCGGGCTATCGATAGCTTTAATTAACCAAGCTCTTCTTTTTGCGAGGGTTTCAATAACGACTTTTAGTTCTGGTGTGGTAAACATACTGTGACTCTACTCGCTAATTTCGTCTTGCTATCACCAAGATTGTTGTTACTAAGGTAGACACCTTTGCTTAAAGATTAGCACGGGATTTGAAAGTGTGTGAATGCTACACTGCGCGGCATGCAGCTTTAGGTCAGAGTAATGATAAGAATTACTGAAAAACTAGCGATTTCGGACTCGGAAATCGTCGTCACCGCAGTACGTTCACAAGGCGCTGGTGGCCAAAACGTCAACAAAGTGGCAACGGCGATTCAATTACGTTTTGATATCAAGAACTCGTCACTACCCGACGATGTGAAAAATCGCCTCCTACAATTGAGCGATCAACGCATTAGCAAAGAGGGTGTGTTGGTTATCAAATCTCAGGAATCTCGTAGCCAAGAACGGAACGCTCAAGAGGCCGTTCGGCGCTTACAAGCCTTTATCAGACAAGGAGCCACAATAAGAAAACAGCGTTTGGCGACCAAACCCAGTTATTCCGCAAAACAACGGCGTATAGATGGTAAAAGTCGACGCGGTCAATTAAAGACTTCTCGCAGTAAAGTTACCTTTGATTGATTCGCTAGGCTGTAACCTTTTTTTAATACAAGTCGTATAGATCTTTTATGTTAGCGTTGATTCCAGGTAGCGATTTTTAGCAGTTATATGCCAGGACTTTTTGCTTCTGTTCTTTTTTTTTCAGCGGTGTTTATAGATTTCTAATGGGTAAAAAAATAATAATTAAACGATTCGTTATGGGCATCTTATGTTCATTGATAGGGATATTTTCTTTGTCCCTGTTTGCGGCTGGAGAACTGGAAAAAGTCACCAAGTTAGAAGCAAACCAACAGGCTATCGCAGCGTGCGCGAAACCGAGAGATTCTGAGAGTTTAAGTGATGAGGAATATGAGCAATTGGAAGCTGAATTCGGTGCGAGAAAAACGATTCCAGAGCAACACCGCAAACCGATTTTATTGGCTCTGTCGCATTATCCCGAGCTAAAAGATTCGAATATAAGTTTCGAAGCTATTCCCTCTACATTTGCCTTGGAAAGTCGGCCCAGCCTCCTTAGTCTATTTGGCCGAGAGAAAAACCGACGTTATCGAGTGATAATAAATAGCGATGAGCAGGAAAGTTTTAAAGCTGCTTTTTTCGGCAATCTTTCCGCACAAGCTCAAGTGGGAGCTGTTGGACACGAGTTAGGGCACACGGTTTATTATCGTGACAAAAACCTTTGGCAATTGGCCATGGTTGCTCTCGCTTACCCTTGGAATTCATTTCGTGCACGTTTTGAAAGAGAAACTGATATCCGTGCAGTGGAACATTGCTTGGGTAGCCACCTCTTAGAGTGGAGCAAGGAAATACGGGTTAATATCAGCGGTGATTGGGGAATTGACCGTTATTATTTGGCACCTTTTGAGATTGAAAATTTATTGGGGATCGAGACGAACTGAGTCACGAAAATAAAGATCGTGCGCCTTTAAATTGTGATAAGCGTCGAGTATGTTGTTATTTTCGCTACTCGAAACGGGTCTGTTCAGCAAAATATTTTGGGATTTCATACAATTCTTTCTCAATTCTATAAAATACTGCAGCGATTAAGGTAGTGGAAGGATACGCCCCAGATGAGATGTATCGGGGCAAAGGCAAGATTCGATAATACTGGGGGAAGTCTTTTTTACACAGCAGCATCGTGAAAGACCTAAACACAATTTAAATATGAGCAAGATATGAGCGACGAGTGTGTAGTAGGACAAGAGGCAGTTTATGTTGCCCCTGGAATGCCTCCGCTGGATATGAGCGGCAAGCAAGTGTCCTTTTTTGAATTCTGGCCGACCTGGGTGATGTATGCACCCGTTGGTTTGATGTGGTTAGCGTTGAGTGTTCGCTACCGTTCCTTATCTTTACCGCTTATCGCAAATCCTCAGCTCCCGTTGTCCGGCATGGTGGCATCTCCCAAAACTGTTTTATTTGAACAAGCATCGGATGAAAGCCGTCGCTGGATACTCCCTTGGCTTGAGCATCGAGTTTCAAAAGACAATGTTGATACGCAGATCGCCGAATTGATGGAGCGCATGAAACAGGAATCACTCAGCTTTCCTATTGTTGCGAAACCTGATATTGGGTGTCGTGGTGCGGGTGTGAAATTATTACAAAATTCTGAACAACTTAAAGACTATGTCTCGAGTTATCCGCTTGATGCGGCCTTGGTTATTCAAAAGCTTGCGAGCTGGGAACCAGAAGCGGGCGTTTTTTATGTTCGCCACCCAAAAGCGAAGCAGGGAAGAATTATTTCTTTGGCATTGAAATACAGCCCTTACGTCTTGGGAGACGGGCAAAAAACCTTGGCGCAACTGATTGATTCAGACCCAAGAGCCTGCCAGTTGAAAGAACTTTATAGCCAGCGATTTGCAGAACAGCTTGATGAAGTCGTGGAAAAAGACAAGCCTTTCCGTTTGGTTTTTTCAGTCAGCCATTGCCGCGGTGCAATTTTTCGGAATGCAGAAGAACACATTACTGAAGCGCTGACACTTCAACTCGACAAGATATTATCGGGCATTCCAGATTTTCACTTCGGTCGTTTAGACGTGAAGTTTCGTTCGGTAGAGGGCTTGCGAAATGGTGAAGATTTAGAAATCGTTGAAATTAACGGCGCGAGCTCGGAGTCACTGCATATTTGGGATCGACACACGAGTTTAGGAACAGCGGTAAAGGCTCTGATGTCGCAATACAAAAAATTATTCGAAATCGGCAATGAAAACAGGCTTCGCGGACATAAGCCTCCAGGTATCTGGGCTTTATATAAAGCCTGGCAGCATGAAAGAACCTTAACCGCTCATTACCCTATCAATGATTAATTGAAAATAAACACAACCGTTACTTAAAAATGTAGCACTTTGAAACTAGTATCGAGGATTTGAAAATTAAACTCGATATCAACAAAATCTTTCGATATTTTGATTGAAAATTTTTGTAGCTCTGAAGAGAATTTTAATCTTATGACAACAACGCTACCGGTATTAGATAATCCATTCCAATTACCTTTGCGAAATCGTACCTTAGCTGCCTGTGTTGAATCAGTCCTAGGCCTAAGACGTTTAGCTAAAGGTTATCAAGAGCGCCCAGCAGACGCGAGTTCGGCGCAGTTTTTACAATTTGCTTTGGATGCTTTAGGCGTTGAACTGCGGCTAAGCAATGGCGAAGCGCTCAAAAATATTCCCAAAACTGGGCCTGTGCTAATTGTAGCGAATCACCCTCTCGGCGGCTTAGAAGGGATTGCGATTGCACACCTACTTTTAGCAGTGAGACCCGATTTAAAAGTGCTCACAAATCAAATTTTAACTCGTGTGCCTGAACTAAAAGAACTTTTCATTGGCGTCGATGTTTTGTCTGGAAACGCAGCCAGGAAAAATGCAACAGGGATATTGCAGGTCAATCGTCATCTAAGTAACGGTGGAGCAGTGTTATTATTTCCTGCAGGCTTAGTGTCGGCGATCGAAGTAAAACGCAGAAAAATCGAAGATAGACCCTGGAATCGAATTGCTGGGCAATTGGCGAAAAAACACAACGCTTCTTGTTTACCTATTTATGTCAATGGCCGAAACAGTAAATTATTTTATGCCCTTGGATTGATACATCCGCGTTTGAGAACAATTATGCTCGCGCGCGAGCTGGCGAATAAACAAGGTCGACCTCTGGAATTACGTATTGGTGATTTGATTTCGCCGAAGGAATTGCAACCTTTGCCAGATAGTCAATCGGTCACACATTATCTGCGTGCAAATACTGATTTATTAGCTATTGATCGAAAAACAACTATTTTGCAAGCCGGTGTATCGAAGGCATCGGCACCGGTTGAGCAAACTACAGTAGCTGATCATGTCGTCCAATCACTGCAAGATTGTTTATTGGTAACTCGCGGGAATTTAGAAATTTACGCCGCACCTTTTGAACGATTGCAATCGCTAATGCGAATTATTGGTTTAAGTCGAGAACTTTCTTTTGGTGCTGCCGGCGCGAGTACGGGAAAAGAGGACGGAATTGATCGGTATGACCCACACTACATGCAGTTTTTTATCTGGGATAAAGAAGCAAAAATGATTGCTGGCGGTTACCGCATGGGCAAAGTAGAGGAGATCGTAGAGAAGCACGGGTTGGATGCCTTATACAGCCGCAGTTTGTATCGTTACGATAAAGCTTTTCTTAAAAAAATTGGCCCTTCTTTAGAAATGGGTCGCTCTTTTATTCATCCTGACTATCAGCGTCAGGCCTCGGTATTTGAAATAATCTGGCAGGGCATTGGCGCTTACGTGTCTCGCAATCCCCAGTACTGTACTTTGTTTGGCGGTGTCACCATTTCAAAAGAGTACTCTGATTTGGCGAGAGAGCTAATCGCAGAAAGTATGCTGGAAGGGTTTCGGGCCGAACAAAAGTTTCTTACCAATATAAAACCTATTCGGCCTCTTAAAACATCGAAACGGGTTTGGACGCGAGACATGTTGGTGGCCTTAAGTAATATTAAGATTATTAACCGCTTGATCGGTCGTTGTGATCCGGGCAAAACAATTCCACTGCTGTTTAGACATTATTTATCATTGAATGGAAAATTTATTTGTTTTTCATTGAATTCGAGTTTGAGCGATTCGCTGGATGGTTTGGTCATGGTTGATCTGCGAGAGACGCCTTTGAAATATTTGCAGCGATATTTCGGAAAACAAGAGGCATTGGATTTTTTAAAAAAATGGGACGTAATACCGTGCAAAGATTAGTGCATTCAAACATTGAAGCCCTGGAGCAAATTTTACATTTTTTATCTGGGCTGAATGAAGAAAATTACACGACGGCACCGAGTGGTGTTCAGTTTGGGATTGGACGCCATGTTCGCCATATTTTAGATATGTATTTGGCGCTTAAAGAAGGTTTGAGCGCTAGTGCAGGTGTGAAACCAGGCTTGGTCGATTACGATTTACGGGCTAGAGACAGTAAGCTGGAGAGTGATCTTCCTGCCGCAAAATTGGCCATCAATCAAATGTTGCAATGGTTACGGAGAGATTTAACAGAAACCGATACCGATTTGAGAATTAAAACAGAAGTGTCTATTGCGTCTGAATGTTCTGTTGAGATTGATTCGAACCTTAAACGGGAGCTTAGTTATTTGTCGACGCACACAGTGCATCATCTCGCTTATATCGCCATCCTTGCACAGAATTTGGGTTTGAGTGTCGATGATTCATTTGGTATCGCCCCGGCAACAATGAGCTTTCAACGCGCTCAAAAAAATGTAATCAAATAAATTTTAGGTAATTTGTTTGGAAAGTATCTATATAAGGTTCTCGAATTTTTTATGTGTACTCTAACTATATCTCGTGATCGGCAGAGTGTTTGCGTCACGATGAACCGCGACGAGCGTCGTGATCGTACCGAAAGTGGCCTAGTGTCAAGAGTGTCGTCAGAATCCAGAATTTATTTCCCGGAAGATAAGCCTTCTGGTGGAACGTGGATTGGTTTAAATGATTCAGGTGTAATTTTATGTTTAATGAACCGCTATGATTGCCCCGCAGATTCCGACAAAGCGAGCCGCGGAGAAATAATACCGGCTGCGCTAAGCTGTGGTGATTTCGTTACCATGGTGAATTGGTTGAATAACCACTTTGATTATTCTCGCTACAATCCCTTTACCTTGGTACTCGTTACTAGTGAGTTAACGCTTCGGATTGATTGGTCCGGTCAATATTTTACTCAAGAAGAAGTTTCAATAGATGACATTTTTATGGCGACATCGTCCTCAGTTGATACTCAAAGAGTGATTCGCTATCGACAAAAACAATTTGTCGAGTGGCAGAGAAGTCGAGGAGCTGATTTGAAGGGTATCCCAGGCTTTCATCTCCAACAAGATAACGACGATACCAGTAGCTCGGTTTTCATGGCGCGTGACACAACTCATACAAAAAGTATTACTCAAGTAAAAATGTCCGATTCAGAAGCGAAAATCACGTATTTCGACAATCAACAAATTCAATCTTGTTATCAAGCAACTATCGAGAACAAAGAGATTTCTGTTTTCCCCACTGTTGAAAGCATACAACTTAAGTCAATGCAATTAAGAATGGCTTAGCGCGTAATGATTTTTCAAGGAGACTATCATGATTAGCAAAAAAAAATTCTCAGTGTTTTTTTATCTCTTGCCATTGTTGAGTGTGTTTTTGATTTCTCCACAAGCAGCAGCCGTTGATCCCATTTATACGCCCTTGCTGAGTAATTTGGCGATCAAAGGTTACGATACTGTTGCCTATTTTACTGAGAATAAAGCTGTGAAAGGTGATAAGAAAATTCATTATGAGTGGCAGGGAGCGACATGGTTATTTTCAAGTGAGGAAAATCGCCAGAAATTTGTCGATGCTCCTGCAAACTTTGCACCACAATACGGCGGTTACTGCGCTTTTGCGGTTGCCCAAAATAAGACTGCATCAATCGATCCCAAGTTATTTACCATCGTTGAGGGTAAGTTGTATTTGAATTACAGCACCGGAGTGAATAAAAAATGGCTCGCTAATAAAGAGGGGTTTATTGTTGATGCTGATAAACATTGGCCGAACTTAGTGGATTAGTAAATCTAAACGCCGAACCCCCTGAAAGCCAACAACACGCAAATCTAAACAGATCTTTTCATTTCTCCCCAGCGGCACGTCTAGCGAGCTACATAAAAGCAACTATAGCTCTATTGGTATAGTGCCCCTAGTGTTTCCATAAATGTAGAATCTGTCGTTTTTAAAGGAGTTGAGAAAACGTTCTAAGTCGAAACGATGAGTCATTTCTGGACTTTAACTAGTCTTGATTCTGGAAACTGATTACAATCGCAGCGTAAATTTTTAGGACAATTAAAGCTAATTCTGGCTGTTTATTGTCAGACTGTTAAAGGGAAAGGCGATGTTGCGAAACTCTGCAATATTTTTAGTGTTTTTGAGTTTAAATTCCGCGTGTTCTGCACAAGGTGGCGGTAGTAATCACTCGCTCATTGAGAACGACTCTAGCGCGGTACCAAAAGCAGCGAGTGAAATTAAAGCGGATGAAGCTTCGGTGGTATCGCTTGAAACATCGGAGACCCCGAGCTTTCCTCAGTGTATTGAATCCTTACAACGACAGGCGAAAGATAAAGGCCTGCAAGAGAATTTGATTGCCCTGTTAGACGACGTAAATAAAGTTGAGAGAGTTATTGAGCTTGATCGCAATCAACCCGAATTCGTACAAACTTTTGCTAACTATTTTGAGCGTCGTGTTTCAGATTACCGCATCCAAAAAGGGCGCGAATTATTAGCTGAATACAGACCATTGTTGAATAAACTTACCCAAGAGTATGGGGTTCCACCACAATATTTAATTGCGTTTTGGGGTTTGGAAACCAATTTCGGAAGTTATCTCGGTAAAATTCCAACATTAGATTCACTCGCCACTCTCGCTTGCGATCAACGCAGGCAAGCCATGTTTACTGCTGAGCTTTTCACTGCTTTGGAATTAGTGCGTCAGCATGATCTCAAAGTAGCCGACATGCAGGGTTCTTGGGCCGGTGCGATGGGGCATACGCAATTTATGCCCTCAGCTTACAGTCGCTATGCTATGGATGGAGATAACGATGGCCGTGCTGATTTATGGAATAGCGTACCAGACGCACTAACATCAGCAGCGAATTTCCTTAAAAATTTAGGTTGGAAATCAGAGCTACGCTGGGGCAGAGAAGTCAAATTACCCGAAGGTTTCGCTTATACAAACTTAGGATTGGACCAAAAATTTCCTTTGGCTCACTGGCGTAATTTGGGCGTGCTTGATACCAGTGGCAGACCTTTAGCCGATGTCGATATTGACGCTGCACTGTTGGCGCCTTCCGGAGATCAGGGCCCCAAATTTTTGGTTTACGATAATTTCAGAGTCATCATGGGCTGGAACCGGTCGCAATTTTACGCCTTGTCCGTGGGTCACTTGGCGGATCGAATCAATGGTGCGGGGCAATTGTACCAAGCGATACCTAGTACCAAGGCTTTAACCAAACAGCAAGTTGAATTAATGCAAAGCAATTTAAAAACCTTAGGTTTTGATCCAGGCGGTATCGATGGTCAACTCGGTCCCGCGACCAGTGGTGCGATACGAGAGTTTCAGCAAAGCCAAGAAAAAGTCGCCGATGGTTTTGCATCAATTGATATTGTCGAATCCCTCCAAGCCTTAGTTAACCCTTAGTTTTCGTTTGAGGTAAATTGTAATTTTGCCAGACGTGCATAAAGCCCGTCGCTTTCAATCAGCTCATCGTGTTTACCTTGTGCAACTATCTTTCCTTGATCGAGTACAACGATTTGATCGGCTTTGCGGACAGTCGCTAAGCGATGAGCGATTACCAAGGTCGTTCTGTTTTGCATCAAGAAATCTAATGCTTGTTGTACTTTTTGTTCCGATTCACTATCTAGCGCACTTGTTGCTTCATCCAATAATAATATCGGTGCACTACGTAAAACGGCTCTTGCAATAGCGATACGTTGTCGTTGCCCGCCCGATAAGCGAATGCCCCTTTCACCTAAATGCGTATTAATTCCTTCAGGCAAAGCATCTACGAAATCGGTACACAAGGCTGCATCGAGCGCGGCTTTTAGTTCTGCATCACTGGCATCGGGTCGACCAAAGAGTACATTCGCTTTTATCGTATCTGCAAAAATAATTGTTTCTTGCGGAACCAGCGATATTTGCGCGCGTAAACTTTTTGGGTCGAGGTCGCGAATATTTAAGCCATCGACACTGATGTTGCCTTGTTGTGGATCAAAAAATCGCAATAGCATTTGTAAACACGTTGATTTTCCAGCGCCTGACGGTCCTACCAAGGCAATGGTTTTATTGGCGGGTAAATCTAAAGAAAAATTATCAAGCGCGAGGGTGTTAGGTTTTGACGGGTAGGCAAAGCTAACACGATCGAATTTCACCACACCCTGGCAGGGTTGTGGTAATGGAATGGGGTTGTGAGCGATAGGTAAATCCGATTCAGTGTTCAACAATTCAGTAATACGATCCGCAGCCCCGGCGGCCCGTTGTAATTCAGAAAATACTTCAACCAGTGCCGCAATCGAGGAAGCCAGTAATCCAGCGAGACCCATAAACGTTGCGAGTTGGCCGCCGCTTAAGTTACCAGCGATAACTGCCTCAGCACCGCGCCATAAACCGAAATTAATAAATCCAAATATCAATAGGATGACGAGTACCATCATCCACGCGCGAGCTTTAATTCTTTTTTTCGCTACGTCGTAAGCAGATTCTACGGCGTTGCTAAAGCGCGCTTTTTGTTGTTCTTCTCGGGTAAAGGCCTGTACTACTTGAATTGCGCCAAACGCTTCATTGGCGAGGCTGCCAACATCCGCGATTTTATCTTGGCTGCTGCGAGAAAGTTTTCTTACTTTGCGGCCAAAGAAAATAATTGGCACAACCGTTATTAAAACGATACCGAAAATAGTCAGGATAAGTTTTGGGTTCAGTAGCAAAATTAATATCAGTGCACCAATTACATTTAAACCACTGCGTAATGCGACAGATAAGCTAGAGCCTACAACTGTTTGAATTAAGGTTGTGTCGGCCGTTAATCGCGAGGCGATTTCAGAAGGCCGATTATCTTCAAAAAATACTGGGGATAAACTGAGTAAGTGTTCATGGACTGTGATACGGATGTCCGCTACAACACGTTCGCCGAGTCGAGTGATTAACGAAAATCGTATTCCAGTAGCAATTGCCAAAACAAAAATCAAAACGAAACCGAACAAAAAATAGGGCGCGATGTCCGTTGCATCATCCGCACCGAACCCTGCGTCGATCAAAAACTCGAGCGAGCGAAACAAAGTTAAGGTAGCCGCTACCGCTAATAGTAGAGCGGCGGCGGCACCGAACAGTATCGCTTTGTAGTTCAGCATGTAGCTAAACACCATCTTCAACGATGAGAGTTTACTTCTCACTACAGGAGTAGGGGTGTCGCCGCTCAGCTTGTCTACTTGATCGACTTGTGTGGTGTTGAGGTTTTCGCTCTGGGTTACGTTTACTTCAGACATGATGGGCTCGGTTTTTATGGCGATTGTTATGGTGAAGGGGATATCTGTGGTTTTAGGTCCTTCGGGATTTTAAATCTTATTTTGGCAAACAGACATTAAACCCTATTAAAAGTAGTGTTTCAGTTAATTCAGGTAAAGAGTTTTTGTCGATACTACTAAAGAGTTTTCCTGGTGGGTAAGTTATCATGGCCGCCCAAATTATTGAGAGCTTCTTTAACAGCTAATTATTCTTATGCTTGCCAGCACCAAACAACTCTTCTCTTACCCCAAACACTGGGCCGAATGTTTAGGTCCAGCGCCGTATCTGCCGATGTCGAGGGCGGAGATGGATGCCTTGGGCTGGGATAGTTGTGACATCATTATCGTGACCGGTGACGCTTATATCGATCATCCAAGTTTTGGCATGGCGGTAATTGGCCGCTTTCTAGAGAGTCAGGGTTTTCGCGTCGGTATCATCGCTCAGCCTGATTGGCGTTCGCCAGCAGATTTTATGCAGCTCGGTAAACCGAATTTATTCTTTGGTGTTACGGCTGGGAATATGGATTCGCTGATTAATCGTTACACGGCGGATTTACGTTTGCGGAGTGATGACGCTTATACACCCGATGGTGAAGCGGGTAAGCGTCCTGATCGCGCGGTGATTGTGTACAGCCAAAAATGCCGGGAGGCTTATAAAGAGGCCCCTATTGTCATTGGTGGCATTGAGGCGAGTTTACGCCGTATTGCGCAATATGATTATTGGACAGATGAAGTACGTCGGTCGGTGTTGATTGATTCCGGTGCCGACATTTTGTTGTATGGCAATGCGGAACGGGCCCTCGCGGAAGTCGCTCATGAGATGTCTCAAGGTAAATCCTGTGCAGAGATAAAAAATATTCGCGGCACCGCCGTATTGATTGACTCGACACCCAAAGGCTGGACTGAGATTGATTCGACCCGTGTCGATTGGCCGAGCAAAATTGATCAGATTCCCAATCCCTACGAATTTGATCACGACGATGCAGCGAGTTGTGCGACGGAAAAAAATAAAAATGGCGATCTGACGAATAGCCGTGAAGAAGATGTACAAGCAATTCGAATAATTCCCATGCCTTTACAGCGGAATGTAAAACTTGATTTAGAAAAAACAGTTATACGCTTACCGTCTTTTGAAAAAGTCAGCAAAGATTCCGCACTCTATGCTCATGCTTCACGCGTCTTGCATCAAGAAGCCAATCCCTATAATGCGAAACCCTTGATTCAACGCCACGGAACGAAAGAAATATGGGTAAACCCACCGCCGATTCCGTTGGAAACACCTGAATTAGATGGCGTATTTGATTTACCTTACGCTAGACGTCCTCATCCCAGTTACGGTGAAGCAAAAATTCCTGCGTATGAAATGATTCAAACATCGGTAAATATTATGCGGGGTTGTTTTGGTGGCTGTACGTTTTGTTCGATTACCGAACATGAAGGGCGAATTATTCAAAGTCGATCGCAAGAATCCATCTTGAAAGAAATAGAATCGATTCGCGATACGGTGCCTGGATTTACCGGAACCATTTCTGATCTTGGCGGGCCCACTGCGAATATGTATCGATTGCAGTGTAAAAGTGAAGAGATATTGAAAAGCTGTAAACGTTTATCTTGTGTGTATCCGACGATTTGTAAAAACCTCGAAACTAGCCATGAACACACGACGAAGCTGTATCGAGAAGCGCGAAAAATTCCTGGTGTTAAACGCATCGCGATCGCTTCCGGTTTGCGCTATGACTTAGCGATTAAAGACCCTGAATACGTGAAGGAATTAGTTACTCATCATGTTGGTGGTTATTTGAAAATAGCACCAGAGCACAGCGAAAATAATGTCCTTTCGAAAATGATGAAGCCGGGTATGGGCGCGTATGATGAATTCAAACGCATGTTTGAAAAATATTCTAAGCAAGCAGGAAAGAAACAATATTTAATTCCTTATTTTATTGCTGGGCACCCTGGCTGTGAAGACGAGGATATGTTGAATCTTGCTTTGTGGTTAAAAGAAAATAATTTTCGCGTTGATCAAGTACAAAATTTTTATCCGAGCCCGATGGCCTTGGCAACAGCGATGTACTACTCAGAGCGTGATCCTTTGCATAAGTTGACTTATAAATCTAAGAAAATGTTTGTGTCAAAAAACAAGGAACAACGACGATTGCAAAAAGCCTTGCTGCGATATCACGATGAAAAAGGCTGGGATATTATTCGCGAAGCCTTGGAGAAAATGGGCAGACAAGATTTGATTGGGGATGGGCCGCGACAATTAATTCCCGCGCCAGGTTTTAGGCGTAAACCGATGGGAGCTGGGAAAGGGGCGTCACGAAGCACTACTCAGCGAGCTAGAGGCGGGAAGCTTGCCTTTCCTGGACAAAAAACTTCAGGTCAAAAGAGCACTAGTCAGAAACGAAAGCCGCGCTCCAAAAAACCAAGGTAATCGCTAATTCTAAATAGAAATTTATATAAATAGTTTTTCAGAAAATTCTTGTAGAGCTTCTAAACCAACAACATCCTGTGCGACCAATGTAATATCCTGCTTAGCTAAGTTTGGTAGCGCATCATTCAAAGTTGCTAAGTGAATCTCTTCCTGTTTTTTTCTTTCTGCAAAAAAACCATTAACTTCGTTTGGCATTCGTTTGTTCACCACTAGCCCAGCAACATTGATTCCAGCACGTTGTAATTGATTGTTAAGTTCGATTGTTTCAAGAACCGGCAGCCGTTCTGCGGCGAGAACAATGACAAAAGCCGTGCTGGACTCGTCTGCAAAAGTATCACGAAGGTTGCTAAAACGGGTGCGACGTCGGTTTAAGGTGTGACGAATACTGCCGTCTCGATCACTCGCCGTGCGATTTTCTTCGTCATCCAAATTACGGTTGTCACCAAAAATATTGTCACCTAACCCTGTTGAACCAGATTTTTTTTCATTGCCCAGATTTTTTAATATATCGGTAAATTTATCTGCTTTGTCGCGGCGATTAATCAAGCCATCAGTCCAAGCCGACATCATTTCTGGTAGTGCCATTAGGCGGGAAGTGTGCCCCGAGGGCGCCGTATCGAAAATCACAAGTTCATAGTCTTTGGATTGCTCGACGATTTCTGCAATACGTTCAAGCATCGCCGCTTCTTGCATGCCTGGTGCGTCGCGGGACAGCTCAATATGCTTGTCCACCTCAGAAGATAAATGCGTTGGCATTAGTTTACGCAACGACGAGCCGACTTCTTTCAAATGTTGATTGACTGTTTCATTGGGGTCGAGCTCAAGGCCAAATAAATTTTCTGTTAGGCGCGTCGCTTGCGCGCCAATATCTCGATTAAAAAGGTGGCCAAGATTGTGAGCGGGGTCGGTGGAGACTAATAAAACTTTCGCATTTTTATTTTTTACCGAAAGTTCATCGGCACGCGCCAAAGCGCAAGCAGCAGATACGGTCGTTTTACCTACACCACCTTTGCCACCAAAAAAAATAATTTTGTGATTTTCGAGTAGATTTTTTAACACGCTTAGTTTTGACCTTAATGAAATAAATACTTAGCAACAATGAACATGATCGAGTGGGGAGCGATCGAGTCCCATGCGTTTATGCCACTCATGAAAACGGTCATAGACAATGGGTAATAATTCCAGGGTGTAATATGCTGCGGGATTGGGAATCCCCATGCTTTCGGCAAAGACGAGTAACATAAATAGATCGTCTTCGTCGCGCTGGGCGCGCGCGTAAAGCCGACGATAGGGAGCAACATAATATTCTTTTAAACCATCATTTACACGACTTAACACTGAAGGTTTTTTGGGGTTTTCTTTTTTCATTTTTGAACTCGACGACTGAGTCATTGGTGTTTGTCAGCACGATTTAAGGCGCTTGTTGGATGCGCGTGATGTGGTAGACAAAGCTAGTAGGCGAAGTGTAGCAGCATGGTTGATTGATTTGGAATTATATCGCCTGTGTTACCCGTCTCTAGAAGTGTTTATGCGAATTAAAGCGCCGCTGCAGTATTTATTTCGCTGGGCTTAAGTCTTCTCCTGGGCTTGTGATAGACTTGCCGACGGAAGAGAATCATCCCCGGTGGGGTGCTCGGACTTCAAATCCGGTGAAGGGCGCTAAAAGTGTTCTTGGTGGGTTCAACTCCTGCCTCTTCCGCCAAATTCTTTTTTGGATATTGTGTGGCACGATGACAATAAATAATTCCTTGCAATTTGTGCTCGTTGTAAAAAAAGACTGCCCCACATGCCAGCTTATTCTGCCTGTTATTGAATCTTTACAGAGTCGATTCAAGTCACATTTAACGCTTTATATTCAAGACGATCCAAGTTTCCTGCCAGAGTCTCCTTTGGTTGTTGATGATAGTGAGCTCGCTTTTTCTTATAAGAATAATATCGAAGTTGTTCCGACCTTAATCCGTTACGAAAATGATAAAGAAATCGATCGAGTTTTTGGTTGGGTAAAAGATGAATGGCAAAATTTTACTGGGATGACAGAACTCGGCCAGGCGCTGACGCCTTTCAAACCGGGTTGTGGGTCTTTAACGCAAGCACCAGGTATGGATGAAGTTCTTGCCCTTCGTTTTGGAAAAGCGGAATTCGAATCTAGGCAGCTCGAGTTTTCAGAAGATATCGATTTAGAAGAAGCATGTTTTGAGCGCGGTTGGAGCGATGGTTTACCGGTGGTGCCGCCAACCCCAATTAGAGTTTTACGTATGTTAAAAGGGAGTTCGCGTACTGGTGATCAGGTGCTAGGAAATATACCTCCTGATTACTCTCCTTGTACGGTTGAAAAAGTCGCTATTAATGCGGTAATGGCGGGATGCAAACCAGAATATTTCCCGCTTGTTTTAAACGCAGTAGAGGCGGCATTACTCGATGAATTTTGTTTACACGGTTTGCTTTGTACAACATATTTTTCTTCCCCCGTCGTCATTGTTAATGGGCCAATGGCGAAAAAAGTGGGAATGAATGGCGGCGTGAATGCTTTGGGCCAAGGAAACCGAGCCAATGCGACCATAGGTAGAGCCTTACAACTAGTTGTGCGCAACGTTGGTGGTGGTAGACCCGGTGAAATTGATCGGGCGACCCTCGGTAATCCAGGAAAATATACGTTTTGTTTTGCCGAAGATGAAAGTGATGAAGAGTGGCAAACACTTGCCGAAGGTCGTGGGGTACCGCGGGACAAATCTGCTATCAGTTTATTTGCTGGAGACGGCGTACAAGCTGTGATGGATCAGCGCTCGCGCACGCCTGAATCCTTAGTAAAGTCGATCGCGCAAAGCCTTCGCGTCGTCGCTAACGGAAAGGTTTATGGAATGGCAGATGCAATTCTCGTTGTGTCTCCAGAACATCGACGAATATTTAGAGAGGCAGGATGGAAAAAACCTGACGTGCACGAAGCCTTGATGAATGAATTATCAATTCCCGGTGAAAAAATAGTTCGTGGTGCTGATGGCATCATGGAAGGTATGCCGGAAATATTTAAAGATAAGCAACTTAACAAATTTCGTCCAGAGGGTTTGCATATTGTTAGCGCTGGTGGAACGGCGGGGATGTTCTCCGCTATTATTAGTGGCTGGGTTGCTACAGGAAAAATGGGCAGTCAAATGGTGACACGGGAGATTATCGAATGACAAATATTTTATTGGATCCTAGTGCAGAAAATCATTCTGCGGCGCGTCAATTACTCGCGCGACCGAAAAGTGTCGAAGGGTTAACGATTGGTTTGTTGGATATTGCGAAAGCGCAGGGGAAAGAATTTCTCGATCAGCTTGAAAAGCGACTTGTGGAATTGGGTGCGAAAGTTAAGCGCTATAAGAAACCAACTTTTACGCGTATAGCTCCCACGGAACTTAAGCAGCAAATCAGTGTGGAATGTGATGTTCTCATTGAAGGGTTGGCTGACTGAGGATCTTGTACGTCGTGCAGTTTGCATGACATAGCAGATCTCGAAAGCCGTGGAATTCCATCAGGGTTTATTGCTTCATCGGAGTTTAAAGATGCGGCAAAGATGCAAGCGAGTTCACTAAACTTTGATGCAGCGAGAACTTTTGTTCCTCATCCTATCCAAGATCGGACTTTAGTTGAGTTGCAGTCTTTGGCAGATAATGCCGTTGAAGAAATTTTGGCGATGGTGGTTACGAAGAAATAAATAAAAAAGACGAAGCTTTGCCTCGTCTTTTTTATTGTTCAGTTTAAAATTTCGCCGTAGCGGTAAGCCAGAATTTTCGAGTATCAAGTGCAAAATCATCTGCGCTGTAGTCCGCGATTTTGAAACTTAATCCGTAGTGCTCCCAAGATTTGGCAACTTGAAAACCAATTTCAGAACCATAATCATCGATTCCACCGTTGGCCGAATCATCGTCCGCGCCCAGTTGGTGATAAATTACCAAGAAATTTAATCCAGCAAATTTCGCTGCCGCCTTTAGATAGATATCTTCGATGCCGCCCGCAACGTTTCCAGATCCGCCACCAAGAAATACATCAGTCCAGCCTTGAAAGGCATGCAAGGTAGCAAGCGGAGTAATAAATCTTCCGTTGGTGCCGTCAGTGCCTAAAACTTCATAGCCCAAGGTTACATTGACTGGGCCGAGTTTAGCGCCGCCTTCTACTAGCGTGTAGTTCGCGTCATAATTTGCCGGGTTGTTATCCGCATCACTCTGCGTTGCGTATTCTAGAGCGTAACTGAAAATGTCTTGCTTACCCGCAAACCGAATACCGTAGGTATCGTTAGATAAGCCCGCAGCATCTTTGTTATCCATTAGATAGGCGTAAGCGGTTATTGCACCAAAGGACAAGCCAGAATATTTTGCGTTAAACAAGATTGTAGAGTTCTCATGGTCGCCAATCGCGACTGATTCACCAAAAATCCTATTGACATTATCTATGTTGGCGAGAAAAAATTCGGTGTCGCCAATACTTGTATTCGAAACGCTAAAGCCATCATAGGTTTGTTCATTTTGTCTAAAGCCAACACCGCCAACAAAGCGTTGATTGTCTAAAATAATTCTTTGTCTTCCATACTTAAAGGTCGTATCCCAGTTTTTATATGCTAGGTAGACTTGATTGACTTCAGTACCTTCTGGGTCAGCGACGCCACCTTCAAAGTCACTAAAGTGTGTTACGTCGTCCATCTCCAATAAACCGCTTAAACCTTTTAGTTCTCCGGTTGAATAAGTCAGTCGGGTTTTTAAAGACAACAAATCTCGATCGTTAACTCCGTCTACATCGACATCTTCGAAACGCAAACGAAGGTTGAGCGTAATTTTACTTTCTTCAAACACTTCCGTAATTGACTCGGCCCCAAAACTTACCGGCGATATAAGCGCAAGTGCTGCCCCAGTTAAACAGATTGAATGTAAAGCGGTCTTCATATTTTTCTCCAAATGGATATTGATGTCATGGCACTTAACATCTTTGGCAACTAGGCCAAGTTTCGTGCTCAGTTTTTTACTCTCTGCTTTTAGAGTTCTTTGACTCTTTGTGTTGTGGAATTTGGTTATATCTCAAAATTTGAAACTTAATAACATTATGTTTTTTCATCACACTGTTTTTCTTGTAATCCTCTTAGCAAAACGTCTGCCAACATTTTTATTTTATTTTGATGAAAAAAAACATTATGAAATTCAACAAATTAACAAATGCAAATTCAAATTATTTTGTTGGCGAACTTAAAGAGTGCGCTTCTGTGTTCTTCTTGGTGCAGGAAACAGCGAACTTTGGAATTTAAAAAACAAAAAAAGCGAGAAAAAAGGGCGGGCTTGTCATTATTGGTGCGTTAAAACTTGAAGGGTATGAGTTCTTGAAGAGATTTTTCAGGAGGGATTACATTGTATTTAAATCGGATGATCACGGTTAATGTAAATATTTCAACTAACCAGTGCTTGATGAATCTTCAGGTCGAGACGTTTGTTGATCCGTATTCGCAACGATTGTTCGCTCCTTAGTGTTTGCTCATTCATATGTCTATTGTCAACGAATAAACGCCCGATATTATACTTGCTCCAATTAGCAAAAATTATGGAAGTGCATCACTTATTCTGCTGTATGACTCGGCAGTCGGACATTTTTCCGTGCAGATCTTCACGTATGTTGTTGGGTGTTGACATCGGCGGTAAAAGTATGCGATTACCACTTATTTTTTTGTAACTATTTGATTATTAAGGCTAATTTTTTTACAGGCGCGCATGTTTGTTGATGGCTTCCGACTCAAAATAGTATCGAGATTTCTCCGAATAACTACCCATTGACTCTTTACGAAAAAAGAGTAACGATATCGCCCCGATAATAACCTTAATAACAATTTAGTAACCCCGGGGGAATCTTCCTTATGAAGCGAACACCACTCTATCTAGCCATAGCAGGCTTGACTCTGTCCGCAGGCGTCACTCCAGCTTTTGGTCAAGAACAAGCATTAGAAGAAATTACTGTAACGGGATCGTTTATTAAACGTACCGACAGTTTTGATACTGCAAACCCTATTGATATTGTGACTGACCTTGATATCAAAGAGTCAGGTACACCAAACTTAGCGGAGATTATCCGTAACCAACCTTTCAACTACGGCGTTGACACTGTGTCCAATATTATTGGCGCTACAGGTCAGGGCGGTGTGGTATCTGCACCTAACATTCGTGGTTTAGGTGAAGGTGCAACATTGACTTTGTTGGATGGCCGTCGTTCCGCATCTCGTTCAATTCAAAGTTTGTATCCACAATTACTTCTTCAGTCGGTAGAAACATTGACTGATGGTGGCGCCGCACTCTACGGTACGGACGCGGTTGGTGGTGTTGTTAACTATATCCCTAAGAAGTCTTTCGAAGGCTTTGAGATTGAAGCTCAGGCGGATTTCGCTGATGGTGATGATTACGGCCAGCAATCATTTGGCTTTATCACAGGTGGCAGTGGAGATACGACGAACTTTGTTTTTGCAATGCAATACAGAAACAGAGATCCCTTGCGTTTCCCAGATCGACCACAGTATAGCGAAGGCGGTTTCTCTGCTTCTTCTGATGGTAACCCTGGTACTTTCCGGGTACCAACGCGTGATGCAGCGGGTCAGTTGACAACGACTTTCCAGAACTTGGCTGATCCTGGTTGTGGACTTAACAACCAAGGTACTGGTGACAAGAGCTCTGTTGGGGGATTCTCAACTGGTTTCGTCGCGTTTGGTTCTTGTCGTAACGAATTTGGCGCTAACTTTGATTATGCCGGAGAGCAACAAACTCTAAACTCGGCTTTCATTTTTGAAAATCATTTAAGCGACACGACTACTTTCAGTATGGAAGCCCTATATAGCCGTAACGAATTTGCTAACCGCGGTACACCTGCAAACCCTGGCGGCCGATTCTTTGAGTTAGGCGCTATTCCAGGTGATAACCCAGGTAACCCTTATCGCGCTCGTGACGCTGGTGGCAATCCCTTATTCGCATTAACGGACGTAAATGGCCGTTATTTACGTGATGCAAGCGGTGTTGTGCAGTTAGATGGTACGCCAACGATTATGGATAGCGCAGGGGAAGTCGCTCTTAATGAAGATGTCACCATCGTTGGATATCGTCCATTAGGCTACCCAACTGTTAACGGTTTCGAAGGCCCATCATATTTAAACAGTGATGGCTCCGGTAATCTCGCAGGAACAGGTACTACTAACCAGTATCGTTTTGTTGCTGAATTAGAGTATGAGTTTGGTGACAGCACTTGGTCTGGCTACACTGACTACGTTTATCACCGAGCAGAAGCTGAGACGCCTGTTGTGGTTCAGAGTTTTTCTGCCATCTCAGCCGGTATTAATGGAAACTTGATAGTTGATGGTCAACCAGCTTGGTTTAACCCCTTCTCTACTCAATGGTTTGATTGTACAAACCGCGATTGTACGGGCGCAAATCTTCAAACTGACCCAAACCAGTTGAACACACAAAAAGTATGGGATCAGATTTCATACGTTGAAAATGAGTATGTTCAAACCACTTTAAATGTTATCGATACAGTAGCTACTGGTGAGTTGTTTGAAATGCCTTCTGGTGTTGCTCAGGCGGCGGTTGGTGCCCAGTGGCGTAATGAAGATATCGAAGATATCCAAGGCGCGACTCCACAGGCTGGTGATTCTTGGATTGGCGGTGGTTCTCCTGGCTATAAGGCAGACCGGAACACCTTCTCTGTATTCGGTGAAATCAATCTTCCTTTGATGGATAGCGACGCCTTAGGTGTAATCGAATTATCAGCAGCAGCTCGATTTGAGAAAGTTGATGATGATTCACAGGGCGATTTGGATTCCGATAACTATAAGTTGGGTTTCCGTTGGGCCTTTAACGATAATTTCGTGACTCGCTTTTCTTGGGGTTCTGCATTTATCGCACCTTCGTTGCCTCAGTTGTTTGCTCCAGAAACGACAGGTCTTTCGAACGTAGCGGATCCGTTATTGGGTGCCGGCGCTGCATTTAAGTCAAGAACTCTTGGTGGTAACCCACTGCTAGAGCCAGAGACTGCAGACGTATGGAACCTTGGTTTCACCTTGAGCTTTGACGATGTATTGGGTGGAGATCTATCTTGGTCTATGGACTATAAATATTTCGACTTCCAAGATCGTATCGTAAGACCGCTTCCTACGGATTTGGTTAATGATGATTTCGCAGCCTACTTGGCGGCTGGTAATACAGCGGGTAATGCTGCTCAGATCGCAGCTTGGCTTGCTCCAGGCGGCGGTTCGAATCCATTGATTGAGCGCGATCCAATTTCAAACAGCTTATTGCTAGTTCGTACTCCTAGCTTGAATGCGACGGAAATGGAATGGAAAGGTTTTGATACTCGTTTGGCGTATCGTACAGATACAGACTTCGGTAGTTTCCGTTCAATAATCAACGCTACTTATGTTGATGAATACAACTATCAAGGTTCTGAAGACGATCCGTTCGTCAATGGTGCTGGACGTCGTAATGATGGAACTGGGTTTGTTCCCCCAGCGCCTCGAATCCGAGCTTCTTGGAATCTAGGGTGGGATTATGACATTCATTCAGTGAGCTTAACTGGCCGCTATACACACCATATATTACAAGACGGTACCACTTGTACATTGAATGCTAATCCAGGAACTAACGTTTTCATTCAGAACGCATTAGGTGCTTCGAATGGTTGTAGAACATACATTCCAAGCAACACTGTATGGGATCTTCAATACCGAGCTGAGCTAGACGGTATTTTAGGCGCTGATTCAACTACTGCAGTTACTCTGGGCGCGATCAACGTGTTCGATAGAGACGCTCATGCAGATGCATCTTTGGGTGGTTTTGAAACTCAATTGTATGACGCACGCGGACAGCAGTTATATATCCGTTTGAACCATACTTTCTAAGTTAAAGTAAAAAGACTCTAACGCCTTAAGTTAGAGTCGATCGACAGAGTCGTTTTTGATCTGTTAGAAAAAGCCTCGGAAATATTCGAGGCTTTTTTTTGCGTTGCATTTACGAATAGTTGCGAGCGGGGCAGTGAAGAGTAATTGCGTGATGTTAGAATTGTATTTTTTGCAACAAGGCAAAGTGGAAATTAACTAAAGCTTCTGGAGATATTTCTTTGAATAACAAGCCCTTTTACCCCCCAACAAGAACTCTAATGGGCCCCGGTCCCTCAGACGTGAACCCTCGTATTCTGTCCGCTTTGGCGCGTCCAACCATTGGCCACCTAGATCCAAAGTTTATAGAGTTGATGGACTCTATTAAAAGTTTGTTGCAGTTTGCGTTTAAGACTAAGAATCAGCTAACTCTTCCAATCTCCGCGCCCGGTTCTGCCGGAATGGAGGCCTGCTTTGTTAATTTATTGGAACCAGGCGATAGGGTTGTCGTATGCCAAAACGGGGTGTTTGGTGGAAGAATGAAGGAAAATGTGGAGCGTTGTGGTGCGACTGCGATTATGGTTGAGGATCAATGGGGAGCAGCAGTTGATTTAGAGAAGGTTGAGCAGGCACTAAAAGACAACGCCGGTATAAAAGTTTTGGCTTTCGTTCACGCTGAAACCTCGACAGGTGCCGTTTCGGACGCGCGCGCACTATGCCAGTTGGCTCAAAAATACGATTGCTTAACCATTGCTGATACCGTTACTTCCCTTGGTGGAATCGAAGTGGATGTGGATGGCTGGGGCGCTGACGCGGTCTATTCAGGTACACAAAAGTGCTTGTCTTGCGTGCCAGGGATTTCGCCGGTGACATTTAGCGAGAAAGCCATAGCGGTCATAAAGGCTAGAAAAACTAAGGTGCAAAGCTGGTTTTTGGATATGGATTTAGTCATGGGTTATTGGGGAGGCGAAACTAAGCGGGCTTATCACCATACTGCACCGATCAATGCCTTATATGCACTGCACGAATCCTTGTTGATTTTAAAAGAAGAGGGTTTAGATAATGCTTGGGCTAGGCATCTTTTAAATCATCAAGCGCTTGTCGCGGGTATTGAAGCGATGGGAATGCAAATGAGTGTAGATGCCTCTTGCCGCTTACCTCAGTTGAACAGCGTAGTGATACCTGAAGGTGTTGATGATGCCGCAGTACGGGCCGCTTTGCTCAATAATTACAGTTTGGAAATTGGAGCAGGTTTGGGTGCTTTGGCTGGGAAGGTTTGGCGCGTAGGTTTAATGGGGTTTGCTAGTAATAGTAAAAACGTCAGATTCTTTTTGAGTTCTCTAGAAAGTACTTTGCTTGAAATGAAAGCGCCAATTCAATCAGGCGCGGGCGTTGCCGCAGCAGATAAAATTTACCAATAAGCAGCTGGGTATTGAATATACTGTTTGAATACTAACAGCATAAGTGCCGTACTCAGAAGAGGCACTTATGCTGTATATTAATGGAAGTTTTAAGAGCTCATTTTAGATTGAAGATAATTTTCTAGGCCTACTTTATCAATCAAGCTTAATTGAGTTTCTAGCCAATCTACATGTTCTTCTTCAGAATCCAAGATACTTTGCAGAAGGTCGCGACTTATGTAGTCGCGAATTGATTCACAATATTCTATCCCATCACGTAAATCTGGAATTGCTTTTAGTTCTACTTTTAAGTCACATTCCAGCATTTCTTTCGTATTTTCGCCAATAAGCAGCTTTCCGAGATCCTGTAAGTTGGGTAGGCCTTCAAGAAATAATATGCGTTCAACAAGTTGATCCGCGTGCTTCATTTCATCGATGGATTCGTGATATTCATGGTCAGCTAATTCTTTTAGGCCCCAATCTTTGTACATTCGAGAGTGCAAAAAATATTGGTTAATAGCAACTAATTCATTTCCGAGAACCTTATTTAAAAATTCAATGACTTTGCTGTCGCCTTTCATACCGTTCTCCATCAAAAAATGTTGCATAAATTTAATTACGATCGGCAGGATTATAGCGAAAGTAATTTAATCCCGATACGTAAATACGACAATTTAACTCGAGTAAAAAGTGTTGGCAGATACTATGGCGTACTTTTTTTAGCAAATTGTAATTGAATTTAAAAAACCGAAAAACTAAAACGACTTTGATGGGAAGGAGTTCAAGAGATGTAATTGCAATGTAAAAAGTAATCGTTAGCAATTAGATTGCTCAAGTAGCCTATCGCGTTTAAGCGAATCAAACATCTGAGCAAGGATAAAATTTATGGGGATTTTTTGAAGTGCGATTAAATAACAGAATAGGGCAATAAAGAGGACAAGTTCGTCAACCCGTTTTGTGACTCATCTAGAATTTCTTGAGCTGTACACTGGCAGCTTCCACAGCGGCTACCAACTCCCAGATCTTTACGAAGCTCGATTAGAGTGGTGGCGCCGTCTTTAATTGATTGACGAATCGCCTTATCGGTAATGCTGTTACAAAGACAAACGTACATAAAGAGCCACTGAGTTGCTAATTAAAAAAGTAAGTCCTAGCAAGAACTTAGTCTCTTCACACCACACGCCAATAGCAGGCTTTTGTGGAGGATAATTGTGCAGAAGTTTAATCGTAATGAGAATTGTTGTCAAACACAGATGCGAAACATTCTTGCCTATAATGTGATGCGAACATCAGATTTGGATAAATATCGACCAATCTGGTCTTGAGTGTCTGAGTTCATAGCCCAGACCTAGGGATGGCAATATGTAAAATTTATGGGCATGGCAAAACGCCCTGCTGTACCATAGCGCCTACCTATTAAAGAGGCAGTTTTTGATTAAAAAATTCTCAACTGAGGAAGCCTTTGTTATTAAGCGCTGGTTTCGGAGTTTTAAGGGAATTGCCCCTTGGGGTGTGGTCATTTCAATGGCTAAACATTCAAATTATTCAATTCAACGTTATTTAAAGGAGAAGCCTAATGGGCGTTTTAGTCGGTAAACCGGTACCAGATTTCACTGTACCTGCAGTTTTGGGATCGGGAGAAATTGTTGATGAATTTAACCTCGCTTCAGCTATTAAAGGCAAAAAAGCGGTGGTTTTTTTCTATCCACTTGATTTCACATTTGTTTGTCCTTCAGAATTGTTGGCATTTGACCATCGAATTGAAGAGTTTAAAAAGCGCAATGTAGAAGTGATTGGCGTTTCAATTGATTCTCATTTCAGTCATAACGCTTGGCGGAATACCCCTGTTGATGAAGGCGGTATCGGCCCCGTTAACTACACTTTGGCAGCTGATATGACGCATGAAATTGCTAAAGCGTTTGATGTGGAATCCCCCGGTGGTATGGCTTACCGTGGCTCGTTCTTGATTGATGAAGACGGCTTGGTACGTCATCAAGTTATTAATGACTTACCATTGGGTCGTAATATCGATGAAATGATTCGCATGGTTGATGCATTGGCGTTTCATCAGGAGCACGGAGAAGTGTGCCCAGCAGGATGGAAAGAAGGTGATAAAGGTATGACGGCAAGTCCAGACGGCGTTGCGGCATATTTAAGTGAGAACGCAGGCAAACTTTAATTTCATAGTTTGAATTCAAAAAAAACCGGCTACTAGCCGGTTTTTTTTGAATCGCGCCTTATGCAAGATTATATTGCTTTCTGAGCCAAGGGTTTAAAAACTTAAAAAACCAGCCAGTAAATTGCAAAGGTGCCTCTTGTACGGTTAAACACATGCATTCTGCATCTTTGGTGGCTACCGGTGAATGATGTTCGCTGGCGTCTCTTAATAAAAAATCTCCTGCTTTATAAACACCATTTTCGTCCGAAAAGCTTCCACTCAATACCACGGTATATTCGTCGCCAAGATGACCATGATGGGCAATACGGCCACCGGGTTTTAATTTCAGTAGGCCGATATTAGCGCCGTTATCATCCTTTAGAAGATTGCAGCTTCTCGCTGTGGCGGAAATTATTTGCCAGCGCAGTTTTTGGAAGCCGGAGGGAACTAAGGAGCGAAGAACTTTTGGTATTCCAGCTAAGTCTTTTTCGTCTAGGATTGGTTCCGCTAGACCTATAGTTTTAGGCTCTTCATCCAACCGGGAAAATATTCGTTGTTTCAGGTCTACGTTGACAGTTGAGTCACTGATCGAGTCAATGAGTTTACCGCCGATTGCATTATTCCTCTGGTGGCTACTTCGACATTTCGTGCAGAACTCCAAATGAGCTGCGATACAAACAGCCTGGCTTTTTGAGGTAGACCCCGCGGAATAACTTAAAAGCAAATCGGGGGATGGGTGATGATTAATAGTCGTCATTGCGAGTTATCTCAAAATATTTTCAAGTTTTTTTAGGGCGAGACGGACACGGGACTTTACGGTTCCTAAAGGAAGGTCTAGTTCGATTGCCGTTTGTTGTTGAGTTTTTCCTTGGATATAAACTTTGTTTAGCACCTGAATTTGCTCTTCTGGAAGTTGGTCGATGCTCTTTCTTACCCCTACATCTGAACGTTGTTGATGTAAGGTTTGGAAGGGGTCTGGAACGGCGTCGTCTTCATACCAAAGGTCTTCCGCGGTTAACGTGATATGCGACTTCGAGCGCCGTAATTGATCGATGCGGCAGTTCCTAGTCATCGTAAATAACCAGGTACTTACACTCGCTAAGTCGGGTTTATAAGTGTGTGCTTTTTCCCAAACTTTCAGCATGACTTCCTGCACTAGCTCATCTGCGACTAGGTCTGCACCAGGTTGCTTGGCGTGACTATAACCTTTTATCTTCGGTGCAAAATGATCGAAAAAAGTGCTAAACGCTTCACGCGAGCGTTCTATCGCAATTTCTGAGATCAGCGCAGGCCAATTTTCGGGCTCTTGGTCATTTGTTTTCATGGGGTGGATCATAACGTTTACTGCCTACTTATTTCTATAACTACCACTTTATGAAAGGCTTATGCATACATTCCTCAAACACTAACTATGCACCATGGATACAACTACCCTTATTACGTGTTCTGTGAAAGGTTGGATCACCTACATAAAAAATCAAATTATGATCCAGGTTTCATATAACAGCGTATTAATTGCAAATTTAGCTTGGAGTGTTGGCGTGGAAACAGAGGCAAATATTGAAAGATTCAAAGCATTCTACTCGGACTTGGCCCGTAAAGAGTGGGCAGAGCTGGATGAGATCTATGCGAACGACGTATGTTTTAGAGACCCAATCCATGAGTTGCATGGAAGGGCTAATCTTTATCACTATTTGGTTGACCTTTGTTCACAGGTGACCGATTGTCGCTTCGATTATTTAGACCAAGTGGTGCTTAATGGTACTGCCTACATAAAATGGGATATGTATTTTTCTCATCCGAGGTTTAAAGCGAGAAAAACGATTAAAGTCCGTGGTGTTAGTCAAGTTGAATTTGATGAGCGTGGGGTTTTTTTTCATGAGGACTTTTACGATATGGGAGCAATGGTATATGAAAATATTCCCCTGTTTGGTGCTGGTGTTCGCTGGTTGAAGAGTCGATTGGGGAAAACGCCGCGATGATCAATAATGAAGTAATTTGGATTACAGGAGCGTCAAGTGGAATTGGTTTGTCTTTGGCGGAAAAATTATCTTTAGCAGGTAATAAAGTAATTATATCTTCAAGAAACAGAGAAGAGTTGAATAGGATTTCCACTCGATACGAAAATATTACGGGTGTGGTTTGCGATGTTACCAATAGCAGCGATCTGCAACAATGCGCAGATAAAATTGCGAACGAATTTACTTTTATTGACCGAGTCATCATCAATGCAGGAAATTGTGAATATTTTGATATCGAATCGCCAGATTGGGAGATGGCGTCAAGAGTAATGAGTGTTAATTTTTTTGGTGCTATTAACACGTTCGCAAAAGCATTACCTTTGCTGAAAAAATCCAACAAATCTTGCCCTCATGTTGTGGTCGTTGCTTCTCTTGCAAGCGAGGTTCCGTTTCCTCGCGCTCAAGCTTATGGAGCGTCTAAAGCGGCGTTGCAGTATTTTTTTGAATCCATGCGAATCGATCTGGCCAATCAAAATATCTCTGTGACTATCGTTCAGCCAGGTTTTGTAAAAACCCCCTTGACTGATAAGAACGATTTTCCTATGCCTTTCATGGTATCAGTCGACAAGGCCAGTGATGTAATTTTGAAAAAAATGGAAAAGCAGCCGAGGATTATTCAATTTCCTTTGCGGTTGGCGTTCCTGCTCCGATTCATGAGTTCCTTCTCCGGTTTGTGGAACTGGCTTGCAATTAACAAGCTTGGGCGGAACTAAGGCCTCAATTAGCGAGTAAAAATTTGTGACGGAAACAAACAGAAGAACAAAAAAGGTAGCGATCATTGGTTCGGGAATATCCGGCCTTATGACGGCATATCTACTTCATAACTTCGGGAAAAATATTTTACTGGATAACAATTGCGTTGATTATGATGTTCAATTATTTGAAGCCAATAGCCGCTTAGGCGGACATACCGCAACGATGAATGTAACCCACCAAGGTGAAGACTATGCGATCGATACGGGTTTTATCGTTTATAACGACTGGACTTACCCCAACTTTATTCGCTTGTTGGGCGAGTTAAATATAAAAAGCCAAAAATCCGAGATGAGTTTTAGTGTTAGCTGTGACGATACAGGTCTTGAATACAGCGGTAACAATTTAAACACTCTGTTCGCCCAAAGGCGAAACCTGCTGAACCCCGCGTTTCTGAAGATGCTGAGGTTAATAATTCGATTTAACAAGCAGGCCATTGAGGATCTTGACAACAATAAAATATCAAAAGATATAACACTCGGCACATATCTCAATTCGAATAACTATGCGGGTTTGTTTTCTAGTCATTACTTGGTGCCGATGTGTGCCGCTATTTGGTCCGCTTCAACCGAGTCAGTGTTGAATTTCCCTTTGCTGTTTTTCGTCAATTTTTTTAAGAATCACGGTTTGTTGAGCATCAGTGATCGTCCACAGTGGCGGGTTATTCAAGGCGGTTCCAGTTCCTATATCAAACCATTGGTGGAAAATTTCAAGGATCGAGTAACGTTAGACTGTAAAATTACATCTGTAGAAAGAAAAGAAAACGGTGCTTTTTTGTGTTTCGAATCCGGGGAAAAAATGCATTTCGATGAGGTCGTATTCGCCTGCCATAGTGATCAAGCGCTGGGATTGTTAGCGGATGCGAGCTTCGATGAAAAAAAACTACTCGGCGCTATGCCATATAAAAATAACAAGGTTGTATTGCATACCGACGCGTCGTTGTTACCGAAGAAGAAGCGCGCTTGGGCTGCTTGGAATTATTTGTTGTCCGGGGAGACGCAAGATTCTGCGGTGCTAACCTACGATATGAATATTTTACAGGGAATTCATAGTAAATCGACTTTCTGTGTGACCTTAAACGCAAAGGATCGTATTGACCCCGCGACTATCTTGGGTGAATACGATTATGCGCATCCGAGTATTTCCCTCGCTTCCGTCAGTGCCCAGAAAAATTGGGCGAATATTAATGGTGTAAAAAATACCTGGTTTTGTGGCGCCTATTGGGGAAACGGTTTTCATGAAGATGGTGTGGTTAGCGCTCTGAGGGTCGCAGAAGGTCTTGGTGTTAAATGGCTCTAAATAAAAACACGCAAATGCACAGCGCCATTTACACTGGTCGTGTTAGCCACACACGTTTGGTTCCGAAATATCATTCCTTTGACTATAAGGTTTACATGATGTACATCGATTTGGATGAGTTGGACCGAGTCTTTAAAGGGGCTTTTTGTTGGTCAGCAAGACGTCCCGCATTGGCGTGGTTTCGACGTAAAGATTTTTTGGGTGATAATTCTGAATCGATTAAAAATGAAGTAAAAAAATGTATTCGCCGAGATACGGGTAATGACTTTAATGGTTCGGTTCGCGTTCTGGCGAATCTCCGGTATTTTGGATTTATTATGAATCCGATTGTTTGTTACTACTGTTTTAACTCTGAAAATCACCTTGAATATATTGTCGCTGAAGTGACAAATACACCTTGGAAGGAAAAACACGCTTATGTTCTGGCTTGTGATCCTAAACAGAGAATACAGCGTATAAAATTCCAGAAACTCATGCATGTTTCTCCGTTTAATAAAATGGATATCGAATATATGTGGGCTGGAAACACACCCGATGAAAATATTGTTGTGAGGTTAGATAATTGGCAAGATTCTGAGAAGACGTTTACTGCCAGCTTATCGTTAAATAGGCAGTCAATTAGTCCTTGGTCGCTAATGAGGACTTCGTTGTTATACCCATTTATGACTATACAGGTGTGTGTTGGGATCTACTGGCAGGCTTTGAAGCTTTATTTAAAAGGTCTTCGTTTCGTAACGCATCCGGGCAAGAGTGCAGTACGAAAAACCAATTAGATTCTGTGTTTGGGAACAGAAGTAGTTTAGTTTAAAAATTTAATTTATTTGTAGGATATGTTATGCCAACTATTAGTATCGATAACCATAAACTTGGGAAAAGAAAATCTCGTCCAATTCTAAACGGTGTGGCGAGATCTGCGGTCCACAAGGTGTTGCAACACTTGCGTTTCGGAAAACTCATTATCGAAGAGAACGGCGAGGTGTTTACATTCGGCGAAACAACAGAAAACTTTGATTTGGTCGCCAACATATACGTTCATGATAGTGTGGCGTATCGAGATGTACTACTAGAGGGTACCGTGGGGGCAGGCGAGTCCTATATGTTGAACCAATGGAGTTCGCCCGACTTGCTCAAAGTGATTCGGATATTTGTCGCCAATATGGCAGTGATTGAAAGAATGGATGGTAATACTTCGTGGTTCAGTAAACTGTCTTCATCTGTGATACACCATTTAAATATAAACACAAAGCGAGGCTCGAAGCGTAATATTAGTGCCCATTATGATTTGGGTAACGATTTTTTCGACTTGATTCTCGATAAAAAAATGATGTATTCCGCTGCGATTTATCCGGATAAAGATAGTGATCTGGAAACGGCGGCGAATAATAAATTAGAAAAAATTTGTCAAAAACTGCAGCTCAAACCTACTGATCATCTGTTGGAGATTGGAACAGGTTGGGGAGGGATGGCGATTTATGCTGCTAAAAATTATGGCTGCAAAGTGACCACAACAACAATTTCACAACAGCAATTTGATTACGCAAAAGCATGGGTGGAAAAAGAAGGTTTGCAAGATAGGATCGAGTTGTTGCTGGAGGATTATCGCGATCTTACTGGGACGTACGATAAGTTAGTGTCAATAGAAATGATTGAAGCTGTTGGTCATAAATTCTATAAATCTTATTTTTCTCAATGTTCTAGCTTACTGAAAGATGACGGTTTAATGGTGATTCAAGCAATCACCATTGCTGATCAGCGATTTCAACAAGCGAAGTCTGCAGTAGATTTTATTCAAAAATATATCTTTCCAGGTGGCTGTTTGCCTTCCAATGAAGTTATTGCGAAGCAGGTCAGTAATGCTACGGATATGCAGATAGTGGGCTTAGAAGATATCACTTCACATTATGCAAGAACACTAAAGGATTGGCGCCATAGATTTTTTTCTAATTTGGATGAGGTCAAGCGACAAGGTTTTAATTCTCGATTTATCAGGATGTGGGAATTCTACCTTTGTTATTGCGAAGGCGGTTTTGCTGAAAGAGTTATCAGTACCGCGCAAATAGTATTTGCTAAACCCAGAGCGCGGCTTGGTTGATAAGAAGTTGAAATGTAATTCTGATCTTATCAGGAAATTATTAAATATACTCTTCTTTCAAATTGCTTGGTTTAGCTGTTTGTTACTGGAAGAAAACTGGTCACTTTTGATAACAGCTACAATTTTATTTCTCCATCAATTACTAATTGTTCGGAATACGAAAGAGTGGTTTTTTATTTTTCCGATCGCGTTTTTAGGGATTGTGGCTGATAGCCTATTTTCTCTTGTTGGAGTGCTTAATTTTTCAGACAAAGGCATCCTAATTCCCATTTGGTTGGCTTGTATTTGGCTGGTTTTTGCCACGACTTTGAATCACAGTTTTATCTGGTTAAAAAATAATTTGTTTTTGGCGGCGGTTTTAGGTGCTATAGGAGGGCCTATGTCGTATTTTGCCGGTACTAAATTAAGTGATGTGAGCTTCTCCTCTTCGTTTTGGGATTCGTTATTGTTTCTTATGGTTTTTTGGGCAATTTTCTTTCCATCTTCTATGTATGTCGTTAAAAAAATTTCTCTCACCCAGTCAAATGGAGTCGAAAGCCTGTGAGCGGCTGGGGTTTGAATAGGTTTAATCAAAAGTATTCATTTTTCATGGTTTCGTTTGTTTTTTTGGCTTGCGTACCGTTTTCAGTGTTCGCGGTTGGGCAGAAAGATTTGCCGGCGGATATTGTCGGTGAAGCTTTTGATTTGGAGTCTGGTGCGTTTCTCTATCGAGAGCTACATTTTTTGTCGCCGAATTTAGGGGAGCATCGGGTGGCTTATCAAGATCAGGAAGGAAAAATAATTGCTGAGAAAAATTTGGACTTTGATGGTGTGAGTTGGCAGCCAAGCATGCGTCAACGAAACGAGATTTGTGGTGAGTTGATTGACGTTGAATTCTCTAGTGATAGTGAAAACCTGACTATTGACTATCGTGCGGACTCAAATGCTAGGTTTAAACAAAAAATAATAAAGAATTCCGAAGCCTTGGTTGTCGATGCTGGATTCGACGCGTTGCTTCAAAAAAGTTGGCAGGAACTTATTGCTGGAGAAACGATTCGCTTTGACTACTTAGCGCCTTCACAACTGAATACTTTTTTGTTTCAAGCCGAGAAAACTAATTGCGCAGAGTTGGATGGCGCAGACCTGCAGTGTTTTTCGGTTCAGCCGAAAAGGTGGTGGATGAAGGTGTTGTTAGATCCTATTATCGTGAGTTACGACAGTAAAAGCAGAAACTTGATGTCTTTTAAAGGCTTGGGAAACATTGCGAATTCGAATTGCGACTACATGAAAGTTGATATTAGATACGAATATTTAAGTAATTAGTTTAGTGTTATAAATCTCCATTTAAAAATATCTACTAGATTATCCAGCCCCCCAGCTGTTGCCAGCGATTGACAATCCCACAAAATAATTCAGCAGTTTTTTCAGCGTCGTACGCGGCGGAGTGGGCGTCGTTGTTATCGAATTCTATTCCCGAAGTTTGGCAAGCTTTTGCGAGTACAGTTTGACCATAGGCCAAACCCGCCAGGGTTGCCGTGTCGAAACACGAAAAAGGGTGGAAGGGGTTGCGTTTTATTTGGCAGCGCTCAACGGCAGCATTGACGAACCCGAGATCAAAATGTGCATTATGTCCGACGATTATTGCGCGATTGCAACCGTTCATTTTTACCGCATGGCGTATCGGTTTGAAAAGCTCAGCCATCGCAATAGTTTCTGGTACAGCGGGTCGATCAGCAGACTCTAAATTGATGCCGGTAAAATCTAATGCAGCCTGTTCGATGTTGGCGCCTTCATAGGGTTCAACGTGAAAATCATAGGTTTCCAAGGGTGATAGAAACCCTTTTTCATCCATGTGTAGCGTTACTGCGGCGATTTCTAATAAGGCGTCAGTGTCCGAATTGAAGCCTCCCGTTTCAACGTCTACGACTATGGGTAGAAACCCGCGAAAGCGTTGCGCGAATAGAGTTTTATCTTCTTGTTTGTTGACTAAATTGCTATCGCTCATAAATTGCTTTCTTTTTAACTTTTCGGTTTTATTTTGTTATTGCTTTGGAATATGCGCGTTTAGCACTTTATTTGTTATTCAACCGACCAACTTAAGGTTTGCCCCGCCGCAAGTGGCGTTAGGTTTTGCGTAGCGAAAGCGAGTTGTTCCGGTACCACCCATGATTTTTTAACCAGGGTCACGGTATCTGTATTGCGCGGTAATCCATAAAAATCAGGGCCAAAATGGCTGGAAAAATTTTCTAGCTTGTGGAGTGCACCCGCGTCTTCAAAAACTTGGGCATAGAATTCTAATGCCGCGTGAGCGGTGTAGCAGCCAGCGCAGCCGCAAGCAATTTCTTTTTTGTTGGTCGCATGGGGAGCGGAATCGGTACCTAGAAAAAACTTAGCGTTACCACTTGTTGCTGCTTTTAATAAAGCTTGTTGATGATGATTGCTTTTTAAAATCGGCAGGCAGTAATAATGCGGACGAATACCACCGGCCAATAAATGATTGCGGTTATAAAGTAGATGGTGAGCAGTAATGGTGGCGCCGACATTACTGTTGGCCTCAGACACAAACTCTACCGCTTCGGCAGTTGAGATATGTTCCAGCACGATTTTCAAGTTTGGAAATGAATCGACTAGCTTCGACAAAATATTGTCGATAAATATTTTTTCTCTTTCAAAAATATCAATGTGGCTGTCGGTCACTTCTCCATGAATTAAGAGAGGCATTGCGCACTCCTGCATTGCATTTAATGCAGGATATATCGCTTCTAGTTTGGTAACGCCGGCATCCGAATTAGTCGTTGCGCCTGCCGGATAGAGTTTACAGGCAACCACACCTTGCGCTTTCGCATCTCGGATATCCTGGGCGGATGTAAGATCCGTTAAATACAACACCATTAAGGGTTTGAATGTGCGTCCTGCGGGAATCGCTCGGCATATTCTTTCTTGATAGGCATTGGCTAAGTTGGCGTTAGTCACCGGGGGGACGAGGTTAGGCATGACAATGGCGCGGCCGAAGTAGCGGCTCGCGTCCGCTACGGTTGCGGTTAATGCATCGCCATCGCGAAGGTGAATATGCCAGTCATCAGGACGTGTAATGGTGAGACGATCAGTCATGCAGTAAAACTTACTTAATTGGGTAGCCGGACGCTTTAACAATCTTTTAGTCGACCGAAGCGGCTAAGGACGAGTTATAAAAGAGGCGTATTCTTACACAAAATGGCTGTTAAAGCACTGAGCGAAGAGGCCGATACCCTTAGAACAGCCTTGTTAGCTAGACGATACTTCCTGGCTGACGGTATAGAGTGGTAAAGGTAGCAACGATGAAATCGACATTATTGAAAAGCGGCCTTGTATTGGCCATGTTGTTGGCGTGCAAGGGCTTGAGTGCAACCAAGTTTGAAGCCAACATTTTGGAGTCTGAATGGTTGGTTGATACCTCGGTATTCGAGTGTCACTTAGTACAAGGGATTCCCTATTTTGGTGATGCCGTATTTATTCAGCGGGCGGGTGAAAGCCAACAGTTCATTCTCACTTCTGATGAGCCAAGATTAAAAACCGGGCAGGCGGCATTGACATCAACTAAGCCAAATTGGAAGAAGCACGGGCGAGATAAAAACCTGGGCTACGTTTCGGTGAAACAAGGCATTCAACCCATCAATTTAGGGCCGCAGATGTCACAGCGTGTTTTATCGGAACTACACCAAGGCATGGAAGTAACCTTTACACGACGACCTTGGTACGGGGCAGAAAAGTCAATTAATGTATCGATGACATCCGTTAATTTTCGCCCAGCGTATCAAAAATTTCTCAGTTGCCAGGCTGGTCTGCTGCCTGCAAACTTCGAGCAAATTGAGCGAAGCTCAATATATTTCGGCTCAAGTAAAGAAGCCCTGCTACCTAGCGAAGTCAGAAAGCTTGATAATATCGGCATTTATGTCAAAGCTGACCCCAGCGTAACGGCGTTCTATGTCGATGGCCATACCGACAGCGTCGGTGCACGACAAGAAAATTTTGAGTTGTCTCGCGAACGCGCCGAGATGGTGGTGGATTTCTTGATAGCTCGGGGAATTCCAAGCGAAGCGATTGTCACCCGATGGCATGGTGAGCGTTATCCAGTTGCAAGTAATCAAACTCGTAAGGGAAGAGCGCAGAACCGACGTGTTACGATTCGTCTAGTCAAAGGTGAGGAACCTATTCGCCCAGAGGTCGAGCCTGATCAAGAAGAGCTCGAAGACTCAGGTTCCGACAATAGCTTGGCTTCGATAACGAATTAATGTTGAAATCTGCGTTTACTGTTTTGATATTCTCAGTGATTTAACGCTACAATCTCGCTTCTGTATTCAGCCCAAATTGTCGAATTCGTCAGATACCCTCAGAACAGATTGTTCTGGTTTCGATAATTATCACCTGACCCCATTGTTGAATTGATTAGTCGGCCATCGAATCGATTCGTTGGCCTGAATGTTTATTAATAGACGCGCTTGATAGCGCGTTTTCGTGTTTTTGGGAGTGTGTATGTCGTCCGTTAAAAAAGTGGTTTTAGCTTACTCTGGTGGCCTGGATACCTCGGTCATTGTTACCTGGTTGAAAGAAACTTATGGCTGCGAGGTGGTAACGTTTACCGCCGATATCGGTCAAGGTGAAGAGGTCGAGCCAGCACGCGCGAAGGCTCAAGCCTTGGGTATTAAAGAAATTTACATTGACGATCTGCAAGAAGAATTTGTTCGTGACTTCGTCTTCCCTATGTTCCGCGCCAACGCGATTTATGAAGGCGAATATTTGTTAGGTACGTCAATCGCTCGCCCCTTAATTGTTAAACGACTGGTTGAAATTGCCAACGAGACCGGCGCTGATGCGATATCGCACGGCGCAACCGGTAAAGGTAATGATCAAGTGCGTTTCGAGCTTGGCGCTTATGCTTTGAAGCCGGGTATTTCAGTTATCGCGCCTTGGCGTGAATGGGATTTGACCTCTAGAGAAACCCTGATGGCCTATTGCAAAGATAGGAATATTCCGGTCGATTTTTCTAGCAGCAAGAAAAAATCGCCTTATTCGATGGATGCGAATTTATTACATATCTCCTATGAAGGTGATTTGTTGGAAGAGCCATGGAACGAGCCAGAGGAAGATATGTGGCGCTGGTCTGTTAGCCCAGAAACAGCACCAGATAAGCCGACCTACATTGAGTTGAGCTACAAAAACGGCGATATCGTGGCTATTGATGGTGTCGAAATGACGCCCGCTAAAGTACTAGCTCACCTCAATAAAGTGGGTGGCGCCAATGGTATTGGGCGCTTGGATATTGTTGAAAATCGCTATGTGGGCATGAAGTCGCGTGGTTGTTATGAAACCCCGGGGGGCACCATCATGATAAAGGCTCATCGCGCTATTGAGTCCATTACCCTTGATAGAGAAGTGGCGCATATCAAAGATAGTCTGATGCCTAAATACGCAGAGTTAATTTACAACGGTTATTGGTGGAGTCCTGAACGCCATATGTTGCAAACGGCGATAGATGAATCTCAGCAAGTTGTGAACGGCGATGTGAAGCTTAAATTGTATAAGGGTAATGTGATCGTTGTGGGTCGCCGCTCCGAGGACAGTTTATTTGATGCGGCGATTTCGACATTTGAAGATGATGCCGGTGCTTATGATCAGAAAGATGCGGCGGGCTTTATTAAGTTAAACGCTTTGCGTATGCGTATCGCGGCGAGTAAGGGACGTAGTCCTTTAAAATAATCGTTCCTTTGCCTATGCCGCCTGCATGTATTAGTGGGCGGATTTCAAACTTTTATTTAAGGCGAAGCTTGCGTTGAATCATGGGGAAACTATAAGGGTATTCCTATGCTTGAATAGCGACACGGATTTGCTTGCGAGTTCTGCCGAGGCTGTGATTTATAGTTTCGAGTGTACCTTCTGTATGTATTGCGTAAACGGAGTGTTAAAGAGGCATTCTCCAAACTGTAGTGGCAGTTTTCAAGTGTGTCCTATTCGTCCTGAGTGGCTCTCGTTAAATTTCTACCATCGTCAAAACAGGTGTTAAATCCTGAAGCGCAAAATGTCTACTTAGTCATTTGTGCATTACTGAATATTGGTTTCGCCAACCCGGTTTTGTTTGATATTTATCAAATTAACCTGGCGTCAATTCACGCATAATGCGCGCGATGTGTTTGGCAGCAATTTTTCGTACTTGTTTTCGTATTAAACCAATTCACCTCTTGATCCACTAATTCTTTATCTGTATTTTCATTACCCAGATTGATCTTGCTTATTTAATTTATCGGTAAAAATACAATCCACGCCACAGTGGACCAGTGCATCGTATTTTTAACAGTCAATGGACTTAGAGTGTAAATGCCAGGTTTTCAATCACATCCAGTATTAGGTGCATCTCGCCTATATTTTTTGTCATACGCCAAGATAGGCATTTTACCTTTCTTTCCGTCGTCACAATTAACATTCAGTTAGCTCGGGGAACTCTTCAATATGGCGAATGAGGCTACTTCAGAATTCGGCACAACAGTAAAAGCTGAAACTTACAACTATAAAGTCGTCCGTCAATTTACCATCATGACGGTGATTTGGGGTGTCGTTGGTATGGGGGTCGGCGTGCTGCTCGCGGCGCAATTAGTGTGGCCAGAATTGAATGACATTTGGCAACCCTATACACATTTTGGGCGTTTAAGACCTTTGCATACTAATGCGGTTATCTTTGCCTTTGGTGGTTGTGCATTGTTCGCAACGTCTTTTTATATTGTTCAACGGACTTGTCAGGCGAAATTGTTTGGTGGAATTTTAATTCCATTTGTTTTTTGGGGTTGGCAGCTGGTTATCTTAGCTGCTGCGATAACCTTGCCGATGGGATTAACCACTTCGAAAGAATACGCTGAACTTGAGTGGCCGATCGATGTATTAATTACCCTGGTTTGGGTTGCCTATGCCGTCGTATTTTTTGGCACGATCATGAAGCGCAAGACGGCCCATATTTATGTCGCGAATTGGTTTTTTGGCGCTTTTATTATTACCGTGGCGGTTTTGCATTTGGTTAACAGTGCCGCAATTCCTGTCGGACTATGGAAATCTTATTCTGTTTACGCCGGTGCCAGTGATGCAATGGTGCAGTGGTGGTATGGACACAATGCCGTAGGGTTTTTTCTAACGGCAGGATTTTTGGGAATGATGTATTACGTTGTTCCTAAGCAAGCGGGGCGCCCCGTTTTTTCTTATCAATTATCTATTGTGCATTTTTGGGCTTTAGTTGCGCTTTATATTTGGGCCGGCCCTCACCATTTGCATTACTCAGCATTGCCGGATTGGGCACAAAGCTTAGGTGCGGTTATGTCAATTATGCTACTGGCACCTAGTTGGGGTGGGATGATTAACGGCATGATGACGTTGAGTGGCGCCTGGCATAAGTTAGCGACAGATCCTACTTTGCGATTTTTAGTTGTATCACTTTCGTTTTATGGCATGTCGACTTTCGAAGGGCCGATGATGTCGATTAAAACGGTTAACGCACTTTCTCACAATACGGATTGGACTATTGGTCATGTCCATTCTGGCGCTTTGGGTTGGGTGGCGATGATTTCGATTGGCTCGGTCTATCATCTAATGCCAAGTCTTTATCGTGTTAAAGAAATGTGGAGCGTTAAATTAATTAATGCGCATTTTTGGCTGGCGACAATCGGTACCGTTCTTTATATCGCATCAATGTGGGTTAATGGTATTGCCGAGGGCTTGATGTGGGGTGCTTTTAATACCGATGGCACCCTAACTTACAGTTTTGTTGAATCTATTATTGCGAAAGGTCCAGGCAATATCGTTCGTGCTGGTGGAGGAGCGATCTTTTTACTAGGCATGCTGTTGATGGCCTACAACATGATTAAGACGATTGAAAGTTCGAAGCTGTCCGTCGCTGATAACGATGCTGATGAAATTTCGCAGGTGCAAACTGCGTGATGAATAAAAATGTACCGAGTGATATGGAGACTCAAGCGTGAAAAATCACGATAAAGTAGAGAAAAATATTTTTATCATGATCATATTGGTGGTCGTTGCAATCAGCTTTGGAACATTGGTAGAAATTATTCCGCCAATGTTTTTAAAGGAAACGACACAGCCAATTGATGGTTTGAAACCTTTAACGGCTATGCAGCTAGAAGGCCGTGATATATATATTCGCGAAGGGTGCCATGTTTGTCATACGCAAATGGTGCGACCATTACGTGCAGAAGTAGAGCGTTATGGTCACTATTCTGTTGCGGGTGAATTTGTTTATGATCACCCGTTTTTATGGGGTTCAAAAAGAACGGGGCCTGATCTTGCGAGAGTTGGTGGTTTGTACAGCGATGATTGGCATCGGTTACATTTGTTTAATCCTCGGGCGGTGGTTCCTGAGTCCAATATGCCCGCTTTCCCTTGGTTGTTAGATGACGAGGTAGATGGCAGCGTAACGGGTAAAAAAATGGCAGGCTTGCGTAAAGTGGGCGTACCTTATACCGATGAAGATATTGAAGGGGCTGCATCGGAGCTAGAAAATGTTAAAGAAATTGACGCGCTCATCGCTTATTTACAGCAATTGGGTACCTTGTTAAAACACAAACGCTAGGGTTTTATCGTTATGGATATTAATACACTACGCGGTATCTCCATCATCTTGATGATGATTGCTTTTCTGTATCTATGTTGGTGGGTTTTTTCGCCAAAGCGAAAAAAATCTTTTAAAGATGCGGCAAAGCTACCCTTTGCTGACGAAAATGAGCAAGAGAAAAAAGATTAAGGCGTACATATCTAGCATTTGAATTTGTATATTGTTAACGACCTGTTGATTGAAAACAGCGATTTAACTAGGAGTCATCATGAGTTTGTTTTGGAATATTTGGATAATAGGGCTGACTGTAATATCTACCGCTTTGGTGATGTGGGTTTTATTAGCCAACCGAAAGGTTGCCGTTAGAGATGACCAAGACCCGGAAGATAAAACGACGGGTCATGTTTATGATGGCATTGAAGAATATGATAATCCTTTGCCAAGGTGGTGGTTTCAATTATTTATTTTAACGTTTGTTTTTGCTGTCGTTTATTTGATTTTATTTCCCGGTCTTGGATCTTGGCCGGGTGTTCTGAATTGGACATCTGAAAAACGTTTAGACAATGAGTTCGCAGTAGCGGACCAACGTTATGGTGAGCTTTACGCCGGTTTTGCAGCGCAGTCAATTGAACAACTAGCTGATGATCCGCAAGCAGAAAAAATTGGCGTTCGATTGTTTTCGAATCACTGCTCTACTTGTCACGGTGCCGATGGTGGTGGAAATTTTGGCTTCCCCAATTTAACCGATGGTGAGTGGCTTTATGGCGGCACCCCTGAAGCTATTAAAACGTCAATTACACATGGTCGTATTGGGCAAATGCCTGCTTGGGGAAGTGTTGTGGGTGAGGAATCCGTTCTCGCGCTGACTGAGTATGTATTAAAAATTTCAGGTCAGGATCATACAGCGAGTAAAGCGCAACAAGGCGAAGCCGCATATCAACAATTTTGCGCCGCTTGCCATATGGCAGATGGGAAGGGAAATTTTGCTTTAGGCGCCCCTAATCTAACTGACAATGATGCCTGGCTATATGGTGGTAGCCGAGAAATTATTGCGCAAACCATTCGTAGTGGTCGATCCGGTGCAATGCCAGCACAGAGCGAAAGTCTTCGTGAAGAAAAAATACATCTACTCACCGCATACGTGTATGGGCTTGCACGTGATTATGCTGAACTTGAAGACAAATAGCGCTTGCGAATCGAGTCAATGCGTGAGAATGTTTTTTAGTTTTTTATCAATCGTTAATAGCTGATAGGCGGCTGCGAGTGAAGAAAAACGATACCATCGCCACAGATAAGTCCGAAGATAAATATCGCTCTCTCTATGTTGCCGATGAAAAAGTGTATACACGGAAGATCCATGGTTTTTATCAGCGTATTCGTCGTTATACCGGTATTCCCCTTCTAATTGGCTTTTTAATTTGCCCCTGGTTAATTATCGATGCTCGACCCGCAATGTGGTTCGACCTACCTGCTCGAAAATTTTACGTATTTTGGTTAACTTTTTGGCCACAAGATGGGATGTATCTCGCGTGGTTGCTAATCATTTCTGCATTTTTACTATTTACAGTAACCGTATTGGTGGGGCGAGTCTATTGTGGGTTTACCTGCCCGCAAACCGTATGGACTCACATGTTTATTTGGGTGGAAAACTTAGTTCAAGGTGATCGAAATAAGCGAATAAAATTAGACCAACAAGATTGGAATGTTGAAAAGTTTGTTAAGAAATCGACCACCTTCTTTATTTGGTTTTCGATCGCGTTGATATCCGCCTTAACTTTCGTTGGTTATTTTGTTCCCATTCGTGAATTGATTTACAGTTTTGTCGATTTCAGTGTTTCGCCCGTTTCTGCTTTTTGGGTCGTGTTTTTCACCGCCGCGACTTTTTTAAACGCAGGTTTTATGCGTGAACAAGTCTGTAAATACATGTGCCCTTACGCGCGCTTTCAATCGGTGATGTACGACAAAAATACTTTAGCGGTTCGCTACGATGAGCAGCGTGGAGAGAAAAGAGGGCCGCGTAAACCAAATGAAGACTATAAAGCGCTAGGTCTGGGTGATTGCATCGATTGTTCTTGGTGTGTTCAAGTATGCCCAGTTGATATTGATATACGCGATGGCTTGCAATATGAATGTATTGATTGTGGCCTCTGTGTCGATGCGTGTAATTCGGTAATGGATAAATTGGAATATCCCCGTGGTTTAATCCGCTACGGTACCGAAGATGGAATGAAGCAAAAGAAAGTCAGTATATTCCGGCCGCGCTTGCTGGCTTATGCTGCCGCGCTCTGTGTCATGATAGGTTTGTTCGTTTTTGCGATTGCAAGCCGTGTGCCGGTAGGTTTAGATGTGATTCGAGATCGTGGTGTGCGGATGTATCGTGTGCGAGGTGATAACATTGAAAACGTCTACACCTTAAAAGTTAGAAATATGGATCGTGGGGCCCATGATTATTTAATCGAGGTCGAAGGTTTGCCTTCTTATCGTCTCGGAGGAATACGAAATTTACGTTTAGAAGAGGGTGAAGTCTTGTCCGTACCTGTGCGTTTGGCAGTACCAAAGAACGAAATCTCCGAGAAAAATATGGACATAGTCTTTACCATACGAGCAATCGACGATGAGACCCAAAATGCTAGAAAAGAAACTCGTTTTATCAGCCCTTAAAATTCGCCAATAAATCTATTGTTAAACCGGATAATGCAGAAATATGACTCAGCCAATAAGCGAAAAAAGTATTAATAGTGGGAGTCAATCCGTTCGCGATGAGCCTGTTATGGCCAAACCGGGTACTCGTGAACCCTGGTTTTGGATTATTATTTCACCCCTAATTTTAGTTCTCTTCGCGTGTGCGATTACTATATCCATCGCAGTCATCAATGCGGATGATGTGGTTGTCGGTAATTATTATAAGCAAGGTCTGGCGGTTAATGAGGAATTCTCGTTGGCGGACAATGCAAGATCCCTTGGCTTATCCGGCGAAATGCGCTTTGATCAGCAAAATTCAACTATCCAGATTGATTTTTTGAATACTAAGAGCGAAAGCCTTCCACTATTGCCGGAGGAGTTAATTTTGCATCTTAGCCACCCTGCGGAGAAGAGAGAAGATCGAAATGTTATCTTGACCTTAAAATCTCCCGGTATATACAGTGGAACTGTTTTGAGTAAGATTGATAATCGTTGGTATTGGCAATTGAACCCCTCTTCAAGTGCCGGACGATATTCTGAAAATCAGCGCTGGCAATTGACGGGTGAGTTAATTATTTCTGACCGCGATGAAATTCTCGTTTCCTTTTAATTTTGGCCAATCTTAGCTCGACCTATTTCCACCTATTTCTTTTCTATCCTGTCTCGAGAGCAGCCAATGCTAGCAGCGTCTAAATGTTTTCACTGTGGATTAGCAGTCTCATCGAAAGAAACCTTTCCAATTGTTATTGATGGCGAATTAAAAAATTTTTGTTGTCTAGCTTGTCAGTCTGTCGCTAGCTTGTTGAGTGAGTCGGGGTTCGATCAGTACTATCTTTATCGAGATAGAATGTCTAAAGAGCTTAGCGAGCAAGATCAAAAAATTTTGCGCAATGCCGCTCAGAAAAATATAGATTATTCTGCTTATGATCAGCGATCTCTGCAAGAGGAGTTTGTCGTTGCAACGGGAGGTGGCAATTATCGCGCTAATTTATTAATAGAAGGCGTACACTGTGCCGCTTGTACGTGGTTGATAGAACATTATCTTGCCAAACAAATTGGTGTAAAAAGTGTATCCGTAAATTTGGCAACCCATCGATGCAGTGTTGAATGGGATTCCGCACTCATTCAATTGTCGCAAGTAATGCAAGCGATAAACGCGGTTGGTTATCAAGCGATACCAGCAACGACAACTCAACAGGAAAGTTTTCACAAAAAAGAAAATCAACAAGCACTTTTACGACTGGGGCTCGCGGGAATTGGCATGGTGCAAGTCGGTAGCTTGGCTATCGCTCTATATGCTGGCGCTCTGCAAGACATGACAGTGCAATGGCAGTCGATATTTCGATGGATTAGTGCGCTTATCGCAACACCGATTGTATTGTTCAGCGCACGACCATTTTTTACTGGAGCTTTACGATCACTGAAAGCAAAACGACTCACAATGGATGTATCAATCGCATTGGCAATTGGTCTGGCTTATGTGGCAAGTGTTTGGGCAACCGTGAGTAATACCGGTGAAGTGTATTTTGATTCAGTTAGCATGTTTACTTTTTTCTTATTGTTGGGTCGATACTTGGAAATGCGTATTAGGCATTCCAACCAGCAATCAATGTATAGACTTAGTCAAGCGTTACCGAATTATGCGGAATTAGTCGAACAGGGTACTGAAGAACCGTCGCTTCGACCGATATTGGTGAAGCAAATCGCTGTCGGGGATCGGTTGTGGATACGAGAGGGCGACGCGATTCCAGTTGACGGTAAGGTGATTCAAGGTGAAAGCCACGTCAATGAAGCAATGCTAAGTGGAGAGGCCACGCCAATCGCGAAAAAAATCAATGATCAAGTCTTGGCTGGCTCAGTCAATCTCAGCGACACCTTGATAATAGAAACTGAAACTATCGGCGATCAAACAAGACTCTCTGCAATACAGCAGGTAATGGAAAAAGCAATTAACGAGAAGCCGCCTGAAGTGAGTCGTGCTGATCAAATTGCCGGTTATTTTGTTGCTGCGGTACTGGGTTTAGCTTTACTGGTTGCCACTTATTGGTGGCAACACTCACCGCAAGATGCTTTATGGGTTGTGCTTTCCGTTTTAGTCGTTACTTGTCCCTGCGCATTATCGTTAGCGACACCGGTCGCGCTTACCGCCGCGACTCATCGTTTGCGCCGTTTGGGTTTTTTAGTTTTAAAATCTCACGTTGTCGAAAGCTTGAGTCGAGTGTCGCGCGCTATCTTTGATAAAACCGGCACCTTAACTTATGGTGACATGCGAATTGCTAAGATAGAAACCTATGATGCGCTGGCGCAATCGGACGTTCTGTCATACGCAACGGCAATGGAAGCGGGTTCTAATCATCCAATCGCTTCTGCATTTAAGAAAACCAAACTTGCCGATGATTTTGATATTGGTTTTAAACAGATCGATACCAAAAACTGTAGAAATGTCTCAAGTATGGGAGTCGAAGCGGAAATACAGGGTACTTATTATCGCTTCGGGCGATTAGATTTTATTTTTGATGATTTCTGCTCCTTGAGCCAAAAAAAAACAGAGCTAGAAATAAATAACTCACACAACTTAATTCTTTGGTTGGCAAGTCGAGAACGAATGTTGGCGAGGATTGAGTTGGAAGATAGTTTGCGCGACGATGGCCCTCAACTTGTCAAAGCGCTCGATAGTTTCGGTATCGCCTCGGAAATTTTGAGTGGCGATGAACAGCGAGCTGTAGAAAGTGTCGCTCGAACACTTGCAATAAAAGATTTTTCGGCAAAACTCTTACCGGAGCAGAAGCTTGTACACTTGAGGAAGAGGCAAGCAGAAGGGGATTGTGTGTTAATGGTCGGCGACGGTCTCAACGATTTACCGGTATTGGGTGGTGCGGATGTGTCTATCGCGATGGCAACAGCAACTGACTTGGCTCAACTGAAATCGGATAGCGTTCTTTTGAGTGATCACTTGCTGGTGATTCCGAATGCGATTGCCTGCGCACGTTTTTGTGCACGCATTATCAAACAGAATTTGGCTTGGGCTTTGTGTTATAACCTGCTTGCCTTGCCATTGGCGGCGATGGGGATGATACCACCTTATATCGCTGCCATCGGCATGTCCTTGAGCTCATTACTGGTAGTCATGAATGGCGCCCGACTCTATCGATTTCAAACAAAAAATAGTTAATATTTGATTCCCTATGCAAAGTCTCTATTTATTGATTCCAATTGTTTTAATCGTTGTCGCTATTGGCGTCGCGCTATTTTTTTGGGCGGTAAAAAGTGGGCAATACGAAGACTTGGAAAAGGAGTCGCAGAGTATTTTTTTTGATGATGAAGATTCAACTGAGAAAAAGACAGCTCGAGACGACCACCAAGGCAGAGCCTCTTCAAATAGCAGTGAGATAGATGACGAAGAGAAAATTAACTAATGGAATTTATAGTCATCTACATGAGTGCGTTTGGAATTGGCTTGCTAGGCGGTATGCATTGTATCGGTATGTGTGGAGGGATTTCTTCGGCCTTGGGGTTTGCACTTGAATCGAATTCACGCTGGAAACGCCTCTCGATATTGTTGAGTTACAACATCGGACGTTTGTTTACCTATAGCTTATTAGGCTTTTTCGTTGGCTATGCGAGCCATCAAATTTCGACTCACGCACACCATGAAATAATGCCTCACGATATAAAGTTGGCGAGAATAATCGCGGGATTTCTTTTGATTGCAATGTCGCTTTATTTAGCCGGTTGGTGGTATGGCTTGCGTTGGTTGGAAAAAATCGGCCAATTATTTTGGAAGAGAATTCAGCCCTTCGCACAAAAACTATTACCGGTTAAAAATTTTCCGCAAGCTTTCGCCTTAGGAATTTTATGGGGGTGGTTACCTTGCGGACTTATCTATTCAGCGCTGGCATATAGCGCGACTCAAAATCATCCCTTAGTCTCGGCGGCGACGATGTTGAGTTTTGGTTTGGGTACCTTGCCCGCGGTACTTGCCAGTGGAATTTTTGCAGTGAAAATAAAACAACTACTGCAAAAGAAAAATTTACGCTTTGTATTTGCGGGTTTTCTTTTTGTTTTTGGATTGTGGACTATACGAGGTGGGCTACCGCACATGTAAAGAACCCCTGAATTTTTGGGGATTCTTTACGTGATCTGAGCAAAAAAATAACTTGAAAAAAGTAACTTGAAAAAGTCGCCTTATAAATTATTCAATAATCGCCTGGTGGGTTAAGACTTGAAAATCTTGGCGAATATTTAAATGATTGTATGGTCGCACTTGCGTCATCATCATGCCGATTAATCCCTCTTTGCGATCAATCCAAGTAATGGTGCAATAAGCACCGCCCCAGTACACGCTACCTTCTGATAAAGGTGTTGCCGCGTCACCGCGATCTTCTACGACGGCCCAGCCTAAACCAAAGCCCATGCCTGGACCCGGTAGCCAGAGAGGAAGATCCCCAGTGTGATTATCCATCATTAAATCAAGCGTCGTTGGCGATAATAATCTTTTTCCCTCCAACTCACCGCCATTCAACATTGCTTGTTGAAAGCGCAAATAATCATGAGGCGTAGATACGAGCCCACCGGCACCACGAGGAACCTTTGTTCTCCCTGGACCGTTAATCCATCGGCTGGCATCAGTGCCAGGATCTTGAAGAACGATTTTTAGATCGTCACCAGGCATGTATTGCGACATCAAACGACCGTTTTTAGTGTCGTCTAGCCAGAAGTGGGTGTCAGTCATTCCTAACGGTTCGAATATTTTTTCCTGGAGGTATTGATCGAGAGGCATCCCGGATATTACTTCGACTAAGCGGCCAACAACATCTGTTGCACTTGAGTACTGCCATTGTTCTCCCGGCTGATAATTTAGGGGAAGGGACGCGAGGCGTTTGATATAAGAATCGTGCGTATCTGCGGCAGTGACTGAGGCATGTTCGGTGTAATAATCAACATTGCCGCGATAGGAATTTGCCAAGCCCGCAGTGTGGGTCAACATGTCTCGAATCGTAGCCGGTCTTTTTACATCAACAAGCTCGCCAGTTTCACCACTAGCATCCGAGGTTGTCGATACCTTCTGATTGGCGAATTCAGGTAGAAATTTACTGACAGGGTCTCGTAACTGAAATTTGCCTTCTTCCCAGAGCATCATTAACGCAACTGAAGTAATCGGTTTGGTCATCGATGCAATGCGAAACATCGCGTCTTTTCTCATCGGTGTTTTTGCGTCGACATCCATAAAACCTTGTGCTTCAAAATGAACCACTTTGCCATGGCGGGCTACCAAGGTTACGGTGCCAGGTACTAAACCTTCATCAATGTAACGCTGCATTGCAGGGCGAATTCTCTCTAAGCGCTCACTAGACATTCCCACACGCTCAGGTTTGGTGGTTTTTAGGCCAGGATCAACGGAATCGGCAAACGCCAGGCTGCTTATCGCTAGCCCCGAAATGGCCAGGCCAACGAGTATTGCATAGCTTATATTTATTCTTTTAATGACTTGTTTCATTGAGTTTTCCTCCAGTTGAACTGCGAATCCTAACCTATCCCTTGCCATAGCTCATCTGATAATTGATGATTTTTGGTGCAATTTACTAAATTGAGTAGGGAAAACCAGGGCGTTATGACTTAACAATCGAGACGTGGATAGGGCATTGATATGGCCGAACGTGATAGCAGTGCTAGGGGAAATATGATTTAATTCGTCGATCTCAGCGTCATTCGCAGATTGATGGGAGACATCCTACTTATCGCGGATTCGACGTTGTTATCAGGAATCTCGGTCAGGAATTAGTCTTGAGTTCTTGGTTTAGAATCGTAAAGCTAGCAGCTACGCAAACATGAGATTTAAATAATAATAATTGAAGATAGACGAACACAAAAACAAAAAAGAAAACAAGCACTATAAACATCGTGTTAAAAATTCCCACGATTTTGAAATCTAATTAACTAACCAAATTATTAAAACTAATTTGGTTGAATATAAATTTGCCTAATTAACTTTGCTTGATTAGCAATACAATAAGAAATAGCACGGAGATCTGCAAATGAGTTCTGAAAACATCGAAGCGAATCCCGCGAAGGAAGCTCCAAAGGAAGAAATTCCATACCCGAAAGAATCCTACGCCTGGTACGTTGTTGGTGTTCTTATGGTGGTTTATGTTTTTTCTTTTATGGATCGACAAATTCTGAATTTGCTGATTGATCCGATCAAAGCTGACCTGAATGTCACCGATACACAAATGAGTTATCTGGGTGGTTTAGCCTTTGCGGTTTTTTACACATTTTTCGGCATCCCAATCGGCAGAATGGCGGATAGTAAAAATCGCAAGGTAATTATTACTATCGGTCTCGCATCGTGGAGTTTCTTCACCATGTTATGTGGTGCCGCCACTCGCTATACCTACTTTGCATTGGCGCGAATGGGTGTTGGTGTTGGTGAGGCGACTTTGTCGCCTTCGGCTTATTCCCTTATTACCGATATGTTTCAGCCAAAACGTATTGCACTCGCAATCAGTATTTATGCCGCGGGTATTTATATCGGTTCGGGGCTTTCCAGTATCTTCGGTGGGATTATTATTGGTTGGGCAGAAAATGCAGGCCAACTAACTTTGCCAATTATTGGCGATGTAAAACCTTGGCAGTTCGTATTTTTTGCTATTGGATTCCCAGGTCTAGTTTTTACGTTGGTCATGTTGACGGTTAAGGAACCCTTGCGCCGTGAATCGCGTGCGGCTTCACGAGAAAAACCCGTTACTTCAGTTCCTTTCTTACAGGTGTTTTCTTATATTGGGCGCAACTGGAAAACATTTGTTTATCATAATGTCGGTTTCGGTTTTTGCTCGTTTATCTCTTACGGGGCATCATATTGGATTCCAAGTTTTTTGATTCGGGTACACGAACAAACGCGCTTTGAAGCAGGTGTATATTACGGTTCTATTGTTGCGATCTGCGGAACATGCGGAATTATTTTTGGTGGCTGGCTAGCGGGGCGATTACAAGAAAAAGGTTATGCTGATTCGAAAATGCGGGTTGGATTAATTGCCGCTATTGCTCATATTCCTTGTGGTTTACTTTATCCATTGATGCCAACACCTGAATTAGTTTATCTCATTCTTTGTCCCTCCGTATTTACGGTTGCGATGCCATTTGGTGTTGCACCGGCGGCGATTCAAGAAATGATGCCCAATAGAATGCGGGCTCAGGCGTCATCGGTTTATTTGTTTATCTTGAACATTATCGGTTTAGGCTTGGGGCCATCCGCTGTTGCTTGGTGTACTGATCTTTACTACAAAGATACACAGATGGTAGGAATGTCATTGCTGTGGGTAAGCACCTTGTTCGGACTAATTTCTTGTGTGTTGTTGTATTTAGGAATGCGTCATTTCCGTACCAGTATGCAAAACTTGGAAGATTGGAATAACGGAATAGAAGTAAAACAATATACGGCAAAACAAATGTATACTTTCTTAACCTTATTTAGCACCTTCATTCTAGCGACTGTCGGGTGGCTATTGTTTGGTTGACGAATGCTTGCAATAAATCTGTCCAATAAAAAAGGTCGACAATTGTCGACCTTTTTTATTGGACAAGAGATTGATAGGTAACTTAACTTACGATACTAGCCACCAAACAAAAACACTAGAAATTAAAATACCGATGAACGCCAGCCAAAAAGGTTTTAATTCTATTTTTAAATCATCTAAGCGTTCCTGGGGTATCTCTTTGTTTCCATCTATCATTGGTTTAATTAGGTTTTCATTCTTAAATATAAGATAGAAAAATACCGCCGCGATATGCAAGCCAATAAAAATTAATAGATAGTCAAAAAGGTCTTCGTGAGTTTTCGCTGCCCACCTTCCTAAATCGTAGCTGACTAAATAAGATAAAGGCCCTGAAGCTAAACCGTCGACATCTTCGGAAAATAGGCCGAGTAGTATTTGGGCGAGCATTAACCCGAGAAGAACGACAACGCTTAGTCCTCCCAAAGGATTATGCCCGATACTATTGGAAGGCGTTTTTTTGAATAGTGTCGTCGCGTAGGAAAATAAATTTTTTGGTCCGCGAATAAATTGTGTAAATCGAGCAGTCGTGCTGCCAAAAAATCCCCACCAAAAAATACGAAATAACAACAAGGTTAATAAGGCGTAGCCAGACCACGTATGCCATTCAAGCTTGTCGTATTCCGCGGTCCACCAAGAAACACCAATAAATACTACGAATAGCCAGTGCGTAATCCGCACTGGCAAATCCCAAACTTTTATTTTTGTCATTTAACTAAACCAGATTTGATGTTTACTCGTCTTCTTCTCGAAAGGCATCGTGACAATTTTTACAGCTACCACCTAGTGTGCGAATGCCTCCGGGCACCGCTGATGCGCCTTCTGAGTTTAGGCTGGCGATGTACTTCGCAGACTCATCAACCAAGCGTTGTGCGGCTTTGCTAAACTCTTCTGGTTTTTGCCAGATTTCAGCTTTTGCTTCTGTCTCGTTACCACTTTCCGGGCCTGAGCCAGCAGGGAACCAGGTATCAATTTGTTTAGCTAGAGTATTAATGGTCGTTGCCGCTTCGGTTACCTTGGCGACATCGGCATTACCGGAACGCGCTTGGTCGCGGATCGTTTTAAAAGATTCGCCAATCATTTCAAAATTTTCGTGACGTTTCTCCATGGCTGCTTTAATTTCTTGCGCATCTGCAGCAACAAGTAAACTGCTGAATGCGACGCTGAACCCGATAAGTAATCCAGTAGCAATGTTCGGCAAAGTAGAAAGACGAGATAAAGACATAGTTACTCCTTAAGTTTTGTTTGATATTCGAGTGTTATACCCGATGGACGAGTTGTAGTGAAATAGTAGTTTATTTAAACATTAGTGGTACAAGGTGAATCTTTTGATTTCGGTAATATTCAGCAATAAAAGAAACTTGTAGGATCTTAAAAAATAAAAACTGGCAGCGGAAAGTATCTAATGGTTTCGCGAAGCCAGCTACTGTTCTTATTATTCACTTCGCATGGTACACAGCCATTGCGTGGGTGATGTTGGTCGCCTTGGACGAAAACTGTATTGTTACCAACTTATCTTGGAGATTCAACGGTTTTCAAAGTTCCCTAGAGTCGATTTTGTTCGCTTTATGAGAGGAGAGCCGGATAACGCGACGACTATTCTGGTCCTCTCAGAGTCATTTTTGATTAAGAAGTGTTATGGCTTCGATCGAAGTGAGGCGACTAGACCTTGTTGTGAGAGTAATGAATGAGCCAGATACTATTAAAATTGGAAGAGAGAATTTGCTACAATGCGACGCTAATTTACAGGCGGTAGCTGTTCCCTTATTCACTGCACCTTGCATCGAAGTGCCAAACCATCCATTTCTTCAAATGTAGAACTAATGACAATATTGACAGAACCCCAACATCGAAAAGCCGACTTTCAGGTTGCTATTTGGCTACTTATTTGCGCTGCTGTCATCTTTGGGATGATTGTCTTGGGCGGCGTTACTCGGCTCACGGGTTCAGGTTTGTCCATGGTTGAGTGGAAGCCGTTGATGGGGGTGATCCCCCCCTTGAATCAAGATCAATGGCAAGAAACCTTCGAAAAATATCAACAGTTTCCGGAGTACCAAAAAGTTAACCATCAAATGGATTTGCAGGGCTTCAAGAGTATTTTTATTTTTGAGTATGCACATAGGGTTCTTGGCCGTTTGATCGGAGTGCTGTTTTTCTTTCCTTTTTTGTATTTTCTAATACGAAAGAAAATTCCCGCTGGCTACGTGCCTAAATTATCGGTTCTTTTTGTTCTTGGTGCGCTTCAGGGCCTGTTGGGTTGGTATATGGTGAAAAGCGGTTTGGTGGATTTACCTCGTGTGAGCCAGTATCGCTTAACCGCACACCTCGGATTAGCAGTAGTAATCTATACTCTGATGATGTGGCTGGTCTTCGATTTGCTGTTCACAAACAAAGATTCCAGTTCTCCTTCGTCCGTCAATTCTTCTCACAATTACGACCGTTATCTGACGCTGAAAAAATACGCTTACATCATAACCGCGCTTATTTTTCTGATGATTTTATCCGGAGGCTTGGTGTCTGGTTTGAGGGCAGGTTTTGCTTACAATACCTTTCCGTTAATGGACGGACGCATCATCCCTCTTGGTCTTTACGATCTGTCCCCGGCATGGCGCTCGATATTTGAAGATATTACGACGGTGCAATTTAATCATCGGATCTTCGCCTATATTCTATTTGTCTCGATTTTGAGTTTCGTGTTTGCAGTATTCTGCGGTCAATTGAGTCGCAGAATTCGCCGGGCAGTTTTAGTAATGTTGACGATGTTGTTGATTCAAGTGAGCTTGGGGATTAGTACTTTGTTGCTAATTGTGCCAGTTCCCTTGGCGGCCGCGCATCAGGCGGGCGCAATACTCTTACTTAGTGCCGCGCTCTTTGTGTGCCACGTATTTAAGGTCGAGACTAGCAAAAGTTGAATTGGTGTAATAAAAAAACGATTTACATCAAGAACTGCTTTTTTATAATCGGTATAGTGCGTAAATTATAATAATCTACATTACTGACGGATCAGTCAGTGTTGGCGAGAGCATCTAGGTCAACAATCACAGACCGCATTAAGAGGAGTATCCATGCTTAATCATCTTTTTGGTTTGCTATTCAATCCGCGACACACTTGGCAAGTGATCGGCGATTTGCCCGACGAAAGTCTCAAAAAGAATTTACCCTATGCCATGGTGTTGGCAGTGTTTCCAGCATTGGCCTGGTACATCGGCACTACCCAAACCGGCTGGAATCTAGGTGTTGACGACGATAGTATCCGCATCAGTTCAGAAAGCGCGTTGTCGTTAGCGGGCGGCTTCTATTTGGCGATGGTTCTTGGCGTCACCGGAATCGGCTATTTTATTCATTGGATGGCCCATACCTACGGCGCTGCTTCTAACCCTATAAAAGGTATTGTAATCGCAGGCTATACGGCGACGCCGGTTCTGTTGGCTGGAATCGCTGGAATTTATCCTATTTTTTGGTTCGATATTATTCTAGGTACCTTGGCTGTGGCCTACGCTGTTTACCATTTATATATCGGTATCCCAATCGTTATGCATATCCCGCAAGAGCGGGGCTTTTTGTTCGCCAGCGCCATCGTTGCGGTCGCTTTAGTGATTGTTATCGCGGTGATGGGCGGAACAGTCATTTTTTGGGAATTTATCTCAGCGCCTGAGTTCATTCGCTAGTATTCCCCTCGCAAATGCGGCAGGTTTGCACATCATGGAGCCATTTCGTAGTGGCTCCGTGGTCTTGATAGCCTAAACAAATTCTTCCTTTGACATACTCTTTGTCCACAATTTTTTATAAATCATCGAATTTATTCGTCGTAATTTACTTAGTTTTTCATTTCAAATAGCAGCTAAAAAGGGATTTGAAAGACTGCGAATTTATAATGCAACTCTCTTATTATCGTCTTTACTTAAGCTATGAGTGTTTTATTACCTGTCTCTTTGAAGGTAATGCCATGTGCATGAAAACAAGGGGAAATTGCCGTCAGAGAGAGTCGGCTCAAACAAAATGTTAGAACCTATAGAACAAACGTTTCAAACAGACGAAGACCCGATCGATGTTATCGTTGACCAAATTTCCATATTGGGCGGCATGTCGGATTCCCAGGTTTACGATGTCGTGCAGCGGCTAAAAAAAGTTAGCTACCAACGCGGAGAGCTGGTTTTCCGTCAAGGTGATCCGGCTTCCAGCATCTATATTGTTTTGACCGGTTTCGTCCAATTACTTTTTGCCGAAGGCCGACACCCGATGTCGAATCGTCAATTTGGTGTTGGTGAGTGTTTTGGCGAAACCTCAGTGATTGGGATACTCCCTCATTCGGCGAGTATGATTGCCGTCGATAACGTCGATCTTTTAGAATTATCTAAAGATGATTTAGGGCAAATTTTTGAAGAAGATACCGAGTTGTTTAGTCGGCTTGTTTTGAATATTGCCAGAGAAACTTGTCGTAGACTTCATCAAACCAACGAATTACTAGAAAAATGCTTTCAGAGCGGTGAGCTTGTCACACCGCATTTTATTCCTGTTCAAACGCCCTCAAATCATGGGCTTCGTCGTTAGTTCAGCGCTGGATTCCCGCCAAACATCAGCCGTCATTATCCGCTCGAATTCCCACTGTAATTGTTAACAGAGCTTTACCTGTTCCGTTCAGATCCATCTGGCGAAGCCCCCCACTTTTTTGCTATTGTTTGCGCCCCATGTTTTTAATGTATTTGATAGGTATCGATACATTTTCGTCTACCAGAAACTAGAAAATCAAAGGTTAGTTATGCGCTTCTTTCTTCTTAGTATTGCGATATTTCAAGCATCATTCACATTTGCACAATCAAACTCGACGATGGATGAAATCGTAACGACCACGCAGCGCAGAGATAGCTCAGCTGATAGCGTGGGGAATATTGCACAAATAAATGAGCAGCAGTTACGAGAGATCGGCTTGCTTCACATTCAAGATGCTTTAGTCAGAGTGCCGGGGGTTAGCTTTCAGCAAGGCAACGGCCAGGAATACTTACCTTCAATTCGATCAGCGGTACTAACGGGTGCTGGTGCCTGCGGTGGGTTTTTAACGGCTCAAGATAGTATTCCATTACGAGCTGCGGGCTTTTGTAACGTGAATGAATTGTTCGAAGCGAACACAGAGCAGGCCGCTTCGATCGAAGTCATTCGCGGGCCAAGTAACGCTTTGTATGGTTCAAATGCTTTGCAGGGTGTTGTGAATGTTCTTTTACCTTCTTCACCTTCGGAGCGACTTACTTCATTTGGGATTGAACTGGGTGCAAACGATTATCGAAGAGAAAAATTAACCCTAGGCAACACTTTTGGCAATCATGGCTTTATCGTTAATTTGAATACAACCCATGACGGCGGCTTTCGAGACGATGCTTATTTTGATCAGCAAAAATTAAGCGTGCGGCACGATTATTCTGGGGACAGTTGGGAAATTGCGACGACTTTTGCCGCGACGAATTTGAATCAAGAGACGGCGGGTTTTATTCTCGGTGATAAAGTTTACAAAGATAAAGACATCGCAGAATCGAATCCAAATCCCGAGGCGTTCCGAGATGCAAATTCATTCCGCTTGTATTCTCGATTTGAGCGCAACTTCGGGAATGACACCGCGTTGGCAATCACACCTTATTTTCGCAAAACAGAAATGGATTTTTTGCAACATTTTTTGCCTGGAACTCCACTAGAAGAAAATGGACAAGAAAGTATCGGCGCTCAAATTACCTGGTATGACGATCGCAGTGAATTGGTCAGTTGGATTACTGGGATAGATATTGAAAATACAAATTCATATTTGCGAGAAACACAAAGTGGTACTGCTCCCGCATTCGGTAGTGCTCCGTTTCGAATCCGTCCACAAGGCAAACATTATGATTATGAAGTCGATGCAGTTCAAATAGCGCCCTATGTTAATGTCGACGTAAGGCTTACTGAAAAATTATTATTAAATGCTGGGCTCCGCATTGAACTTATGAATTACGAATACAACAATAAAATGATTGATGGGAATACTGCAGATGATGGCATTCCATGCTTAGATGGTTGTCGTTACACGCGACCCGCGGATCGCGAAGATGATTTTACCAATCGGTCACCTAAAATTGGGCTTTCGTATAAATTTTCCGAAAGTGCTCAATTGTTCACAAATTATACCCATGGTTTTAGGGCGCCTCAGGCCACGGAATTATATCGTTTACAGGCAAGCCAGAATGTCGCTGATTTGGATTCTGAGGATGCAAAAAGTGTTGAGTTCGGTTTGCGAGGTAGAAATCGTTTTGTAAGTTATGAAGCGGTTGTTTATGGAATGAAAAAAGACAATGTTATTTTTCGGGATAACAGTGATTTTTCTAACGTTGATAATGCTAAAACAAAACACCGAGGCTTGGAGTTGGCTTTAAGCTTCCAGATATTTGACAACTTAAGTTTAGCGACGACGCTCAATTACGCGAAACATGAGTTCGATGGGACCCAATTTGTTAGTGGTACAAATGTTGGTGGTAACGAATTGGATACGGCCCCGAAACATTTTGGTAGTACTCAGCTCCAGTGGCGATTTGCTGAGAGTGCGGGTGCTGAACTTGAGTGGATACACATGGGTAAATACTTTACCGACACAAATAATAACAATACCTATGATGGCCATGAGGTGTTGAATCTGCGAACGTATTGGCAGCTGTCACCGAAAATTTACTTGGATTTTAAAGTGCTTAATTTGCTTAGAGAAGAGTATGCGGAACGTGCTGACTTCGCTTTTGGGAATGATCGTTATTTTCCTGGCGAGCCACGCTCTGCATATATAGGAGCCGAAATTAAGTTTTAAATTTTTTATCTGCAGTTATAAACGCGGTGGTTTTTACATTGTTTCTGCCAAGAAAATATAGGCTGTAAATTTTGTATTAACTAACCGCGTTTTTATTTTTTTTAGCCGTTATAAAGCTTTTGGTTTATTCTAATGGCTGCTTTTGAACGGTATAGCCATATAACCTTTATTTTATTTTTCAGTTACATTGATAACTAGAAAGCTCAAGTTGTTCGTTGTTTAATATAATTTCAAAAAAAATAGTGTTTAAAAAAAATAATTGCAATTGCAAGTATTGATAAAATACTGCTGATTTTTCGCAATATAACTTATTTGTCTAGTAAATATTCACTGGATGGATAGTTAATAAATTGATCAATAAAAAACCATAAAGATCCTATGCTTAGCTATTTTTGTTAACCCTGTCACTAATTATTCTCGCCCTACCGCTGATCGGCGTGCCCACCGCAAGCCATTGTTAATTCCTAAATGATCGAATAAGCTCGCGGCTTAGATTCACTTGGGGTGTTTCGCAAATTCCACACAAACTTTTTCTTTTGCATTTTTTATGCAAGGGCGACTTATGTTTGTTTGTTGAAAATGCGATCACAAAATCGCTTGATTACGTCACATAGCTGATACGTAACAAATTAAACTTTTGGGATATATTTATGCGCGGATTGTCATGGACTTTGGCTGTAAGTTACTTGGTATTGTTGTCAGCATGTGGTGGCGGTAGTGGAAGTTCGACGCCTGCCGATACAACACCTGGATCTTTTTCGTTTGTTGATCAGAGTGATGTCAGTTTAAATACCTTGCTAAGCTCCAATGCCATCAGTGTTTCCGGTATCAACACAGCGTCCCCGGTTTCAATTAGCGGCGGTGAATATTCCATTAATGGTGCGGCATTTACCTCGGCGTCTGGAACGGTAACCAACGGCCAAAATATCACTGTAAGGCAAACTTCTAGCGCGAATTTTTCGACATCAACCAGTGCAGTGCTTTCAGTGGGCGGTGTAAGTGACGCGTTTGAGGTCACAACCTTGGTGGAAGATATTACGCCTAATATTTTTAGTTTCACTGATCAGATCGATGTGGAACCATCAACGCTTACAACATCTAATTCAATTGTTATCTCATCCATTAATTCTCAGGCGACAGTGACAGTTGTCGGCGGCGAATATTCTATAGATGGTGGTGCTTTTACCGCCGTTGCTGGAACGGTTTCCAACGGCCAATCACTTGCGGTGAGAACAACTTCATCGGCTAATTTCGGTGGCGCAGTCGACGTTGATATCAGTGTCGGGACGGTTAGTGACACATTTAGTGTGACGACGCGAGCCGCGAATACAACGCCGGCTAGTTTTTCTTTTGTCGATCAAAGTAATATCGCATTGTCGACGCTTACTGAATCGAACACGCTTGTTATCACGGGACTTGAAGCTGATGCGAACCTTAGCATAACGGGTGGAGAGTATTCGATTAATGGCGCAGCGTATACAAGTGCAGCGGGGACGATTGCTGACGGACAAAATATTAAAGTTCGACAAACCTCTTCAAATTTAGCCAATACCACCACAGATACGGTGCTCACGATTGGTGGCGTCAGTGACACTTTTAGTGTTGCGACAGTTGTTGATAATGCCGCGCCTACCGCGACAATTTTATTTCCTTCCACGCAATCAATTTCTGACGGCGCAAATGTCATTGTTCGTGGTAGTGCAACTGACAATATTAGTGTGATCACCGCAATTTCGGTAAACGGCATTGCAGCGACAACCAGTGATAGTTTTGCGACCTGGACGGCGACGGTTCCCCTGGCACTCGGTTTAAATTCTCTTGATGTTAGTGCAACCGACGAAGCGGGAAATACCGATGCAAATGCAGCACAAGTGATTGTGCAGCGTAGTTCGACCTTGCTCACAGATCCTCGCGAAGTGCTAATTGACACTGCGGGTTCGCGAGCCATTGTTGTGGATTCCGGTTCTGCTGCAATTTTGACGATGGATTTAACAACTGGCGCGCGGGCAATTTTATCTGCAAATGGTATCCCCGCCGATAGTCCTATTTCCTCGCCTCGAGCAATCGGTATTGATGCCAATAACGTTTATGTCCTTGATGAAATATTTTTATCATTATTCGCTGTCGATCTAACAAGCGGTGCAGTGACCTTGGTATCGGGTATCGATATAGCGGGCAACCCGTTTCCCGACGCCAATAATTTATTTGCGCAACCAGTGGCTTTGACAATCGATAGTGCGAACAACCGCGCCCTAGTGCTAGACGCGAATCCCGCTGATCCAAATTTACATTCGATTATTGCGGTTGATTTAAGTGTTGGCGCTAACTTTGGCGTAAGGACTATTTTGTCGGACGGAACAACACCGAACAACACCTTGCCATTTAATTCGCCTACCAGCATCGCAATTGATACTGCTAACACTCGCGCGTTAGTGACAGACTCAGGGAATGCTGGCCGGGTTATCGCCGTCGATTTAACACCGGGTGCTACTTTGGGCGCACGAAGCTTATTGACCACCGGTGGCACTTTAGCGTTTCCTGTTGGCATTACCCTCGATACCGCAAACACACGTGCGTTAGTGTCGGTGTCTGCGAGCGACGGTTCGCCGGTAGGTATTCAAGCGGTTCGTTTGGATACAGGTGTAATTTCTGATTTTTCTAATGCAACCACACCGGATACGGCCAATGTATTGATCGACCCGATGGGTTTAACCTTGGACTCCGTCACTGGAGGTCGAGCGTTAATTGCTGATCGGACTTCGCAAGCGATTTTCGCGGTCAACCTTACCGACGGAACGCGAAGCATAGTGAGCGACGGCAAAGAAAACACGCCGAATGACTTAAACGTTTTGCAAGATCCTCAGTCAGTCGTGCTTGATAAATTAAATAATCGACTGTTTATCACTGAGCCATTTGATACTGGCGACGGAATAGATTCAGCGGCGGTTGGTAATGGAATTATCGAAGTGAATATTGCCACGGGAGAACGAAGTGTATTTGTTGCTGGTGTAAGCGGCGGTAACGATAGATCCTTCCAAGGCCTAGCTTTGGACACAGCCAATGATCGGCTACTCGCAACGCATACAGGAACCGATACGCGACTTATCGCAATCGATTTACAATCAAAAGTTGAAACAATTATTTCTGACAGCGCTGACGCTGCTGCCAACCCTTTTACAAGTCCAGGGCGAGTAATTCTCGATAGTGCCAATACTCGAGCTGTCATTATCGACGCGCAATTACAAACGATGTTCATGGTGAATTTATCGTCTGGAACCAGAACGGTTTTGTCTAGTCCGACGTTTCCCGATGCAGTAAATGTTATTAACAGCCCCTTTGGTGGCGCTTTAGATATCTTGAACGATAGAGTGTTGGTAGTTGATTCGCAGGGGTTTAATTCCGCTTTAATCGCAGTGAGCTTAAGTGGCGGCGCACGAACAGTTGTTTCCGCGAATGGTATTCCTGACGCGAACAATCAATTCGTGAGTGCCCTTGATGTTGCCTTCGATGAAAATACAAATACCGCTTATGTAGTTGATGCGGGTACGGATGCACTTTATGCGGTTACGGTAAACAGTGGTGTACGGACTTTGGTTTCTGATTTGGGACTTCCGAACAACAGTAACGTGATGACGCAACCTTGGAGCGTAGTGGTAGATCCTGTTGATAATCTCGCCTATGTCGTCGATAAAGGTTTGCAGAGTATATTGTTGGTAGATCTCATCAGCGGTGACCGCGTATTTTTATCACGATAAGCTTGTAAGGTTTAACGCTTACTGGCATAAAACACGTTTGACGTTGTAAATAAAAAACACGAAGTAGTTTACCGCTTCGTGTTTTTTTATGTGAGCACGGAATCTGTTTCGAAGGAATATATTTTTATAGTATCTTGTCGATGTTTTAAGGTCTTAGACAAATCACTTGTTTATAGTCTTTATTAAAGCTAACACGCCACCAAGTAATAAACCGGTTACAGCTCCCCACAAATGCGCGTCAACGATAACGACGGCTCCCCCTAACATGTTTGACACGTTGTCAGATGAAAACTGTTCCCAGATTAGTTTTACTAAGATTACAGATAACAATAAGCTCGCCGAGATTTTTTCTCTCTTAAAAATTTGTATACATCCGAGCACGAAAAAACCGTGCAAGACGCCGGATAAACCACGATACCACTGTACATCCGAGCTAAACCAATAAAGCCCAATGCTAACTGCGATAGCAAGAACAAACAGGGCGCTTAGTGTATACCCGGAATGCTGATCTTTAAAAAATAAGCTATTTATTGCGAGTAACGCTATCGCATTAAAGGTTAAATGTAGCCAGGTGATGTGGCTTAAGTGAGCTAAGAGTAATCGAGCAGGCTGCGAGAAAAGGTTGGCACGTTGATACTCTAATTCGGATTGTAGGCCCAGTAGTTGAATGCCGATGCAGGCGCCCACTATTACGATAATTCCAAAATGATGTCTTAGGAAAGCGGGCAAATTAAATTTGAGTGAATCCGTTTTCATGATGACTCATTTTTTTGGGGCGAGGATGTGTCGGTAATTTTTCTAGAGTACGATTCTACGTTATTCACGCGTCGATTCGATATAGGGAGAGGAGTCATTTTGCCAGCGAATTGGTGTTATCTTTTCAACAGAGGCGAATACTAAAATGCCGGAGTATATTCATACTCCGGCATTCGGGGGGGCATAATTGTGATTATGGTAGAAAGCTGTAATTTTCTGTTATTGCAAAATGTACTTATAAGTGATCCAGTAAGGATTTTTTCACTGCGACAAATGTAGGGTTTCTACGATCTTCAGCATCATAATAAAAAACATAAATTTCGCCGTCATCGGCCTTAGGTATTTCCATTGCGTATTCTTGGCGCCCAGCGCGTAGTTTTCTTAAGCCGGCTTCAATCGTGGATTCAGTTCGATAGATATCACTGCCAAGGTATTCGAAAATGGATCGCTCCACTCCCGTCCCTCTGAATTGTAAGTCTGAGATACTCGGCTCATCGTTCTCCGGGGGGGTGGCAATGCGCGCGTTAAATGATTTGATAGATTCGCGAACGCGGTTAATTTCTGATTTGTCATAATCAGATAATGATATTTGAGCTGCGGGTTTAGTTGGTGCTGCTGGTTTAGGTTCTTCTGGGGCTTGCACCGGTGCAGGCACCGGCACTGGCGCCACAGCTACAGGAGCTGGCGCTACTGGTTTAGGTGCGAGTGCAGCAATTTCTTGCGCGCGAGCTTCAATTTGCGCATCCGTTACGCGCTGTTCCTGTCGTTCAATCTGGCGTTTTGTAGCTTCAATCTTCGCTTGCAAAGCGGCAATATCATCGCCACTGTTTGCATGTTTACTCATGATGCGATCAAGTTCGCGCTGTTCTCGATCTTTTGCTCGGCCAGCAAATCTTGTGGTGTTTTCTTGTAGCATCAAATCACGATCAACATCCGCTGAGGGGTTGCTGGCTTGAAGTTGCTTTAAGCGATTCAATTCTTTTTCGGCCGCAATAAAATCCTTTTCTGCTTGCTCTAGTTCAGCTTGCGCCGCCACTGCTTCAGGGGGTAAGACGTTAACTTTAGACTGGGCCGCCAATAAGTCTGCATTTTGTTTTTTCAGTGTGTTATTCAGCGCGGCTAATGCTTCTTTTTCTTGCCCAACTGTAGCGCAGAAGGCAGTAGTTGAATACACAGAGATTGCAGCGATTAAGCCGATGATTTTTCGTTTACAAACTAGCATGTGTTTGCTCCTTCACATGGTGATGCTAAAAATAGCGACTTTAAAAATTGCCGCAATTATGGCGATTACGCCCCTGATTTCAATAAGCTACATCCGATAAAAATGACCGTTCACGGGAATTTATCGACCTTAGTATAAAAAAATTAGAATTGTGCTTTTGATAGAACGTGATTGAATACTTTATGGATAAAACTTATGCTGTCCAGTCTTGACAAACGAATTTGAAATTACTATCCAAAATCCGTTGCATGTTCCGCCAATTTGCTTAGGGCCGCAATCATATTAGCTCAGGAAATTGTCGCGATTTGAATTGTTTGGTTGCGAAGCGTAAATTTTTATTAAAGCAGCTGTTGAGATAATTTTTTTGTGCGCCAACGGTTGTAAAAAGAGATGGATGGTTGTTGTTTTTTCGAATTTTCTTGGCCTCTAATCAAAAAATAGAGTCGAGGTGAAAGATAGTTTTTTTGAATGCTTGGGGGAAATAAAATTGAAATATTTGGAAGAAATTAAATTAACGACTTTCGATAATAATGGCATTTCTATGCGAATCGCTGAAGCAGGCGAGGGTCCTTTAATAGTTATGCTTCACGGTTGGCCTGAGTCTTGGTTTTCTTGGCGTAAACAATTTAAACCCCTAGTTGAATCAGGGTTTCATGTCGTGGCCCCCGATATGCCAGGGTTTGGACATTCAGAAAGTTTAGCGTCAGTAAATGAATATAATGCTGCCAATATCGCCCGTTACGTAGTGGGCATTCTTGATCATTTTAATGTTGAGCAAGCGGTATTGGTTGGTCACGATTGGGGGGCGATAATCGCGTGGCATGTGGTAAGACTCTATCCAGAAAGGTTTAGCAAGTTAATTAATATGAGCGTTCCATTCATTCCGCATACGGAGTTGCCACCGATAAAAATTTGGCAAAATCATTATGGGGAAAACTTTTTTTATATTGTTTATTTTCAAGAAAAAGATGTGCCTGAACAGGAGTTCGATGCGAATCCAGAATCTATCATAAAAAGACTTTACTGTTCACCAAATACACCTCGGGCGGAAAAAGAAAATAAAAATAAAAATAAAAACAGCGGAGGATGGATAAAGCGTTTAGGTGATCCATTGGAGTTGCCATCTTGGCTCAGTCAAGACGAGCTAGATTATTTCGTGGATGAATATAAGCATGCAGGCTTTGAAGGTGGGATTAACTACTATCGAAACTTCGACAAGAATTGGGAGCTTATGAAGCCATATGCCGATATAAACCTCAGTATTCCGACGCTTTTTATTGCTGGTGAGAAAGATAATGTTATTCGAAACGCGACGCGAGAGCAGTTGCTCAAGAGTATGGGGAAGCAGGTTACTGGTTTAAAAGATGTTGTGGTGATTCCCGAGATGGGCCATTGGATTCAACAAGAAGCGCCAGAATTGGTTAACGATGTGATGCTAGATTTCCTGAAAGATTAGATGATTGGACATATCTATTCTCAAGGGAATATTTACCTTGCATAGTGAAGGGGCTGTCGTTAACCTCCCGCTCCGGAGTCGGCTCGGCAGTCGCTGTGTGATCAGCTAGTTAATTCGCTTGCGTGTTAACAGGCCTCGCATGGAGGAAAGTCCGGGCTCCAAAGGGTAGGGCGCCAGGTAACCCCTGGGAGGTGTGAACCTACGGAAAGTGCAGCAGAAAGTGAACCGCCTAAGTAATCTTCGGATTACCGGTAAGGGTGAAAAGGTGCGGTAAGAGCGCACCGCGCAACTGGTAACAGTTTGTGGCGATGGTAAACCCCGTCCGGAGCAAGACCAAATAGGAATCCATTGGTGCGACCCGCACTGGATTCGGGTAGGTCGCATGAGGTATGTGGTGACACATATCCCAGATGAATGACTGTCCTCGACAGAACCCGGCTTATCGGCCGACTCCGTTTTTAATTTTAAATTTTCGAGCTTTGTCCAACAGGTCATTCATTCGGTTGAATGACTGCCCTCGACGCTCTTTAGTCAGTACGCGGCTTATCGGCCGACTCCGTTTTTAATTTTTAGATTTGTTTTTAAAACAAGAAGTCATTCATTGAATTGAATTGCTGTCCTCGACGCTCTCTAGTCAGTGCACGGCTTATAGGCCAACTCCGTTTTTAATTTCTAAATCAGAGTTTTATTCAAGAAGTCATCCATGAAGTTGAATGACTGTCCTCGACACCCTCTAGTCAGTACGCGGCTTGTCGGCCGACTCCGTTTCGATTGTTTTATCAAGGTGTCATTCAAGAAGTCATTTATGGAAATGAATGGCCGCTGCCACTTAGGGTGATTTCCTTGGTTCCGGTAACACGTGTTCTTGAGAACGAACAGCTGTCTCTTTATTCAGCCGCGAAGGGTTTGGCTTAAATTTTAGAAGTGACGCTTAAATCAACTAGAATTCGGCCCCAACTATTTCATTCAGTCCTATCGACACAGCTTTTTTTATTTCTAAAAAGAATAACAGGTCGAAATAATTACCTAAAATAGTCTTACTCTTAATGAGTTACTTTAAGTTGTGATCCTACCTGCATGATTTAAACATCTTTATCAAAACCTGGTGTCAGAATTCGCCCGAATTTGACCATATCAAATCCGTGATTTACCCCTAGTTTTCAAGGTTTTAGCGTTATCTTGCTTGACTTTGCATAGGCTCAACTTACACTAGCAAAACGGTGGAGATTTGTGGGTGTTTGTGGGATTTTAGGGTTATTTGATCTCTTTGGTGGATAAAGGTGGTGTTAAGTGTTCCAAGGTAGTCATTCGATCAACATGGATAGCAAGGGCAGAATTGCGATGCCCGCGCGTGTCCGTGAATCCCTCGATACTATCTGTGGTGGACGAATCGTTATCACCGCCAATTACAAAGATCGTTGCCTCCTCGTTTATCCCGAACCTAAGTGGCAGGAAATCGTATCACAAATCAAAGCATTACCTAATACCAGCCAAGCCGCTCGTCGTTTGCAACTCATCGTTATTGGTTACGCCAATGAATTGGAGCTCGACTCCAATGGCCGAGTCTTGCTCGCGCAAACCTTAAGAGATTACGCAGGTATTGATAAAAAATTAATGCTCTTCGGGCAAATGGATCGTCTTGAGTTGTGGAGTGCTGAGGGTTGGCAGACCTTTATAGATAATCAAGACTTTGGCGAAGATACCGAAGAAATGAAGCAGTTGTCTTTGTGACAACCTTAAAGTCAAAGCGATGACAGCTGAGAAGCAAGCGCACACTACTGTTTTGCTAAAGGAAGCAGTGGATGCCTTGGTTACGGATCCAGATGGGTTTTATATCGATGGTACTTTTGGGCGTGGCGGGCATAGTCGAGAAATATTATCTGCTTTGTCAGCTTCTGGTCGCTTACTGGCGATAGATAAAGACCCCTCTGCAATTGAAGTGGGAAAACAAAGTTTTGCTGATGATGCGCGATTTTCTATCGCCCATGGCTCGTTTGCAACAATGGGCAGTTTGGTAGCAGCGCAAAATATGACGGGTCGAGTGAATGGAATATTGATCGATCTTGGCGTTTCCTCTCCTCAGTTGGATGAGGCTGAACGAGGATTTAGTTTTAGTAACGACGGTCCTTTAGATATGCGAATGGATTCATCAACAGGGATAACGGCTGCGGAATGGGTTAATTCTGTTTCAGAAGCGGAATTAATAAAGGTTTTAAAAGAATACGGCGAAGAAAAATTTGCCAAGCGGATTTCAAGTGCGATTGTTGCTGCCCGAGCGGAGGCACCCTTAACGCGAACGCTGCAACTGGCGAAGATAATTTCAGAGGCACATCCCGCCTGGGAAGTGGGGCGGCATCCAGCTACCAAATCGTTTATGGCAATACGTTTATTTATTAATGGCGAGTTAGAGGAGTTGTCGACACTTTTATCTCAAGTGGTTGGCATGCTCGCACCTGGTGGTCGTTTTGTGGTGATTGGTTTTCATTCTTTGGAAGATCGATTGGTAAAACGATTTATTCGCGAACAAGAGCGAGGAAAGCCAATCCCAAGAGGCTTGCCAGTAACTGAAGACATGATTGAGCGCACCTTAAAATCTTGCGGTAAGCCAATCAAGCCCTCGCAAAATGAAGTTGCGGGAAACGTGCGATCTCGAAGCGCGATCATGCGAGTCGCTGAGAAATTATAGTATGCCGCAAATTAAAAAGCCGACCCATATTGCAAATGATGCTCGCTACTTTAATCGCAACTTGGTGCTGATATTTTTTTTATGGTTGGCGGTAATGGTGAGTGCTTTGAGTGTTGTGTATTCGACACATAAAAGCCGGCAGCTACTAAACGAGTTAGAAAATTTCAGAAAAGAGACTAATGAGCTTTATGTAAATCGAAGCCGTTATTTATTAGAGCAAAGTACTTTGGCTGATTATTCGCGAGTTGAGGCGGTTGCATCTGCAGAATTGAATATGAGTGCCCCCGAATTCACTCAAATTATTGTCTTAGAAAATTAATTGTTTAAATCAAGTGATAGAGACTTGAATTGAATATGAAGAAGATAGCGAAAGATAAGGAGAAGAAGCGTCAGAGTCGGCAAGCTACAAGCCGAGCTGTACGTACGCCTGTCTTTCAGCCTGCCATTGTTCGCTGGCGTTATTTTTTCATCTGTAGTTTTTTTGTAATCGTTGCCGTTGTTTTGGTAGGACGCTTGGTGAAAGTGCAGGTGTTGCCGAGCCAGGATCGTGGCTTTGAGTTCTTGCAGCAATACGGCCGCTCACAGTTTTTACGTAACGAGCCTATCAGTGCAACGCGTGGAATTATTACCGATAGAAATGGCGAATTATTAGCGGTTAGTACACCAGTTGTATCGGTGTGTGGAAATCCAAAAGTTTTACTCGAGTCGAAAGAGCGTTGGGCCGAGCTAGCTCGTTCATTGAATATTTCTGCGAAGCAATTAGCCGACAAGATTAACCGCTATGCCAATAAAGAATTTATGTACTTTGAAAGAAGTATGCCGCCGGAAAGTGCCGATAAAATATTAGCTTTGGACATTCCTGGTGTTTTTCCGCAGCAAGAGTATCAGCGTTTTTATCCCGCTGGCGAAGTCGTTGCCCATGTTGTGGGCGTTACCAATATTGATGACGTTGGACAAGAAGGAATTGAGCTTGCTTACAATGATTGGCTGCGAGGTTCGGCCGGCGCAAAGCAGGTTGTTAAAGATCTTAAAGGCCGCGTTATTGAGGATGTACGTTTACTCAATGCAGCTATTCCCGGTAAAGATTTATCGCTGAGTATCGACCTACGCCTGCAATTCTTAGCTTATCGAGAATTAAAAGCTGCGTTCCAACAACATAATGCGGTATCGGGTTCGGTAGTGATTTTGGATGTAAAAACGGGTGAGGTTTTGGCGATGGTGAACCAGCCATCATACAACCCAAATAATCGCAGCAAAGTAAATGCGAGCGCGATGAAAAATCGGGCGATTACAGATTTGTTTGAACCAGGTTCAACAATGAAGCCGTTGACGGTATTAGCTGCATTGGAAAGTGGGCGCTATACCCCGGGAACGAAAATCGATACAAGCCCGGGCTGGATACATGTGCCAGGTAAAACGTTTACTGATTATTCAAATTACGGATTGATCGATATTACCAAAATAATTACCAAGTCTAGCAATGTGGGCATCACCAAAATCGCAATGGATTTATCGCCAGAAACAATACGGGGCATGTTTTTTCGCTTGGGTTTGGGGCAAGACACAGGAACGGGGTTTCCCGGTGAATCCGTTGGTGTGCTCCCAAACCATGAGCGTAAGTGGCGAGCAGTTGAGCGAGCAAACATGGCTTTCGGTTACGGTTTGTCGGTGAATGCAACGCAACTAGCGCAAGCTTACAACGTGATAGCCAATGGCGGAATTAAAAAACCTGTGTCCTTGCTGAAACTATCTGACCAGCAAACACAGGATTTTGAAGATCGTGTTGTCGGCGAAAAAATTACCAATCAAGTCCTTGCGATGATGAGAACGGTACTAGAGCCAGGTGGGACAGCAACTCAAGCGAAAATGGAAGCGTACTCAGGGGCGGGTAAAACTGGGACGGCGAGGAAGGCTAACGTTGGTGGTTATTCAGAAGATGCAAAATTTTCTGTTTTCGCGGGGATCGCACCCGTAGAAAACCCACGTATTGTTGTTGCCGTGATGATTAACGAACCTAGAAACGGTTTGTATGGTGGTGGCGAAGTAGCAGCACCTATTTTTTCTGGAATTGCTGAAGGTTCGTTGCGTATTTTGCAAGTGCCGCCAGATAAAGTTTCAAAACAAATGACGACCAAACTTCCAACTAAAAGAGAACCTTTATCGTGATGGCTCAGACAGGCTTGCTTCCTGCAATTACTCTCGCCGAATTACTGCCGGGTACCTGGTTGCCTTCCGCAGTGGGCGCTGTGGTTGTGTCTGGCTTGTGTTTGGATCATCGCAAGCTTGTCGAAGGTGATTTGTTTATCGCAATGCCGGGCACGAAACACGACGGTCGACGTTATATCAACGACGCGATTAAGTTGGGTGCAATAGCGATTTTGAAAACGCCCGATTCAGACGCGGACACAATAAGTTGGCAGGGTGAAGTTCCAATTATTCCATTTCCTTTGTTAGAAGAAAAAGTGAGCGAGATTGCGGGTAATTTTTTCTCGGATCCCTCAAAGTTAATGAATGTCGTTGGTGTTACCGGCACAAATGGAAAAAGTACGGTAACTCATTTGTTGGCTCAGCTTCATCAGCTAACGGATAGTAATGCTGGAGTGGTAGGTACTCTTGGCTTCGGCATGATGAATCAACTCGGAAACGATGTTGATGATTTGGTTGAGACGGGGTTAACCACTGCTGACCCAATTGCCACACAACAAATATTGGCAGAATTAAAAGACAAAGGCGCGGTTGTCGTAGCGATGGAGGTGTCATCTCATAGTTTGCAGCAACATCGTGTCGATGCTGTTGATTTTGAAGCTGCAATCTTTACGAATTTAACGAGAGATCATCTCGATTATCACGGTGACATGGAAAGTTACGGCCGAGCTAAGCAACGTTTGTTAGTTCGTAGCGAGCTATCACATTGTGTTGTTAATTTTGATGATGAATACGGCCGTCGTTTTGCGACAAAAATTTCTCCTGAAAAATCTAAACCAAATACTAAGTTATGGACTTATTCGATTCGAGATTCTAAAGCCGCTGTCTATGCAAAAGAAATTCATCTTGATGCCAATGGAATTTCCGCATATGTGGTTACTCCTTGGGGAGAGGGTCAGCTTAGATCGAGTTTGCTGGGCGAATTTAATCTCAGCAATTTATTGGCGGTATTAACAACTTTTTGCGCGCAGGGTGGCAAGCTTAAATCCGCGCTGGAACAAATGGAGAAGCTTAAGCCGGTCGCGGGCCGAATGGAAATAATTCGCGGCTCCGTCGACTTTAGTATTGTCGTTGATTATGCGCATACATCGGACAGTCTAATCCATGTGTTAAAAGCTTTACGTGCGCATACTGAAGGCCGTTTGTGGTGTTTGTTTGGCTGTGGAGGTGATCGTGATCGCGGCAAGCGCCCCCTAATGGCGAAAGCAGCAGAAGAATTTGCAGATATCGTTATCGTTACAAGTGACAATCCGCGCAGCGAGTCACTTATAACTATTAATGAAGACATTCGTGCGGGCTTCAAAAAACCCGAGAACGTAACTTTTTTTGATGATCGGGCAATGGCGATTAAATATTGTTTAGAAAACGCTGTAAAGGGCGATTGCGTCTTAATTGCCGGTAAAGGACACGAGAATTATCAACTGATTGGCGATAACCGCTTGCCGTTTAGTGATGCGAAACAGGCTCGATTAGCACTTAGAGAGCTGGGTGTGTAGTTTCGGTTTAAAAAATAGCATTGCATATTGATATTAAAAAATGATGAAAAGTTTTGCGTTACATGAGGTTGTCGAAAAAACCGAAGGTCGGCTGATCAACGGTGATTGCGAGTTCGATCATGTAAGTACTGACACCAGAGCGGTGCAATCAGGTGATTTATTTGTCGCCTTGCGCGGTGAAAAATTTGATGCACACCAGTTTCTTCAGCAAGCAGTGGAAAAAAATGTGAGTGGTTTAGTAGTTGAGCAAGTGGATAAATCGATAGGGCTGCCACAACTGGTGGTGAGTGATTCGACTATTGCCCTAGGAAAGTTGGCGCAAATTAATCGAGAAAACTTTCTTGGAAAAGTTATTGGAATAACTGGGTCCTGCGGTAAAACAACCGTGAAAACAATGCTACGTAACATACTTAGTTGCAAAGGCAGCGTCCATGCCACCGAAGGAAATTTCAATAATCACATTGGTGTACCACTCACCTTGTTCGCAATTTCTCCGCAGCATCAGTATTCGGTAATTGAAATGGGTGCAAGCGCCCCTGGTGAAATTGCGTACTTGGCGGATTTGGCTAAGCCCGATGTTGCTGTGATTACTAACGTGTTGCGAGCCCACGTAGAGGGTTTTGGTTCGATTGAAGCAGTGGCTAAGGCAAAGGGCGAAATCTTCTCGCAACTTTCTCCGAAAGGCACAGCAGTGATTAATTTGGATGATCGTTTCGCTCATAGCTGGGTCGCAAGTAATCCAGGTAAAAAATTAGTGACATTTAGTTGTCTGACTCCGACCGCTGACTTTTTCGCAAAAAACATTAGCGTGTTAGAAAACGGAAATATCGGTTTTGAAATGGTGATGTTCGGTGAGCAATTAGAGATCGAATTAGCCATGTTGGGGAAGCAAAATGTTGCAAACGCGTTAGCCGCTGCCGCTTGTGCCTATGCAGTGGGGGCAAGCGGGGAAGATATTAAAAATGGATTGCAAGGCACCCGGGCAGTAAATGGGCGAATGCAATCGATGGTGGGAAAATCTGGTTCGTTGATCATCGACGACAGTTATAACGCGAATCCGGATTCGGTGCAGGCCGCAATAAATGCCTTGGTTAGCTTGCAGAGAGAATCCATTTTGGTGCTAGGTGATTTGGCAGAACTTGGTGCGGACTCGAATGCTCTGCATCAATCACTTGGTGCATATGCGAAGGCAAAAAAAATCACTGAGCTGCTGACCGTTGGAGATGAAGCACAGTTTGCCAGTGAAAAGTTTAATTCAGAAAAAGGTTCTCTTGGTCAAATTGCAAAACATTTTTCCAGCCAAGAAGAACTCATTAGTTATTTGTTGAATCGCGTAGAGAAAAATAGTGCGGTTTTAATTAAAGGGTCCCGCGTTTCTCATATGGAACGAGTTGTGGCGGCGCTGACTGATGCGGACGCAGTAACTGGAGCGGACGCTATATTTGGGGCGAAGCATTAATGTTATTACTACTTGCGGAGTATTTGCAGCAACATATCAGTGCATTTGCGGTGTTTCAGTACCTAACCTTTCGCGGCATCTTAGGTGTTTTAACAGCTTTAGGTATCTCCTTGTTTATCGGGCCGTGGATGATTCGAAAGCTAAATATTTTGCAGATCGGTCAGACGGTTAGGGACGATGGACCGCAATCACATTTATCTAAATCGGGCACGCCAACGATGGGCGGAACGCTGATCCTCGCAGCAATATTTGTTAGCAGTTTGTTGTGGTCAGATTTGTCGAGCCGATACGTTCAAGTTGTTTTAATCGTTACCTTAATTTTTGGTGCGGTAGGTTTCGTCGATGATTATCGAAAAGTTGTTGAGAAAAATACTCGTGGCCTATCAGCATTTTGGAAGTTTTTCTGGCAATCCTTGGGCGGCCTTGGGGCCGCCGTTTTTTTATTTTTGACTGCCGAAAGTTCAATCGAAACGACATTGTACGTGCCGTTTTTTAAATCTGTCGCTCTCGATATGGGTGTCTTCTATATCGTATTCACCTACATCGTCATTGTAGGTTCTAGTAATGCCGTTAATTTAACAGATGGCTTGGACGGCTTAGCAATAATGCCCTGTGTCATGGTTGCCAGCGCGTTGGGGGTGATTGCGTACTTAGTTGGACACATTGAATTTGCTAGTTATCTCAATATTCCGTATGTGGCGGGAACGGGCGAGTTAGTTGTGTTTTGTGGCGCTTTAGGCGGAGCGGGTTTGGGGTTTTTATGGTTTAACACTTACCCCGCGCAGGTGTTTATGGGTGACGTAGGCGCCCTGGCTTTGGGAGCGGCATTAGGAATTATTGCTGTAATCATTCGCCATGAAATTATTTTATTCATTATGGGCGGTGTTTTCGTGATGGAAACAGTGTCAGTGATTTTGCAAGTGGGTTCCTACAAGCTAACGGGTCGAAGAATTTTCCGAATGGCTCCTTTGCATCATCATTACGAATTAAAAGGCTGGCCAGAACCTCGTGTCATTGTACGGTTTTGGATTATTACCGTGATGTTAGTGTTATTCGGTCTGGCAACTTTAAAGTTACGTTAATGAAATCGATTTTTGCGAAAATTGTGATAGCAAAATCTCAGAAGAAAACAGCATTCAGTATGCTATCGGTTGGCAATTCGTCGCAGGCAGTTTGTGAGTAAGTTAATTGCTAGCAGCCATTTAACGGCAATAGTTGGCATGGGTGTCACGGGTATTTCAGTTGCCCGATTTTTAAGTAGGGAAAACAAAAATTTCATCATGTTTGATACCAGGCAAGAGCCCGAAAATCTACAAGCCTTTATTCAGGAGTTTCCCGACGTCCCGTATGTGCTCGGTGATCTGTCAGATGAAAGTTTAATGAATGTGAATGAAATCATTTTGAGCCCTGGGTTGGATATCAAAGAACCCGTATTGCAAAAAGCGATCGAGCGAGGTGTATCAATAGTTGGTGATATTCAGCTTTTTATCAATGCAATAGATAAGCCGCTAATTGCGATCACCGGTTCAAATGCAAAAACTACTGTTACCACCTTGGTGGGAGAGATGATCGCTGCTGCTGGAAAAAAAGTAAAAGTGGGTGGAAATATCGGCGTGCCCGCTTTGGACTTGCTTGGCGACCCAGAAGAAGAGACTGATTTTTTTGTGCTTGAGTTGTCGAGCTTTCAATTGGAAACAATTCGCAAAACTAATGCTGAAGTGGCGACGATTTTAAATTTATCTGCGGATCATATGGATCGCTATGCTGGACTAGCTGAGTATCACAAAGCTAAACAGCGAATTTATTTTGGCGCAAAGAAAATTGTACTCAATCGCGATGATCCACTCACGCAGCCTCCTATCGCTGCGAACGTAAAAATAACCAGTTTTGGTTTGTCGGCGCCTGATATTGGACACTTTGGTTTAATTGAAGAAAGTGGGACGACTTATATCGCATTTGGACTCAAGAAATTAATGCCAGTTGGCGAGCTAAAAATTGTTGGTAAGCATAACTACGAAAATGCATTGGCGGCATTGGCGGTGGTTTGGTCTTTGGGCTTAGAAATTGAACCGGCGTTGCAGGTACTTAGATCATTTATTGGCTTGCCGCATCGATGTCAATTGGTAGCTAGCGTAAACGGTGTTGTGTTTATAAATGATTCTAAGGGCACAAATGTTGGTGCGACGCTCGCGGCTATTGAGGGTCTTTCTAGTTCAAATTCTCGCTTAGTGTTAATCGCTGGTGGTGAAGGAAAAGACGCGAATTTTAAGCCTCTTATTCCTGTATTTAAAGAACATGTTGCTGCGCTAATTAGTATTGGCCGAGACGCGTCACTGTTAGAAGACATTGCGCAACAAGCCGGAGTTGTTTCACAGCGAGCTGATAATCTAGAGCAGGCGGTGTCGTTGGCGTATGCCAGCTGTGGAAAAAATGACACGGTTTTATTGTCGCCCGCTTGTGCAAGTTTCGATATGTTCAAGAACTACCTTGATCGCGGTGAAAAGTTTATCGCAGCGGTGAATGACTTAGTTCAACAAGGCGGTCCATTGCAATGATGCAAATGTTGACCAATCCAATCTCTCAACATGATTTGCGATTACCAACGCGATTTGAAATGGATTGGGTCTTGTTGGGTTTGGTTTTTACATTGGCATCTATTGGGGTTTTGATGGTGGCATCAGCCTCAATGAGTCTTTCTGAATCCTATTACGAAGACCCTTGGTACATGTTGAAGAAGCATTGCATTTTGTTAGCGATGGGTACCATCGGTGCAGCAATTATTGCATCAATTCCGATACGATTTTGGCAGCAGTATGGCTGGGTGCTTTTACTACTGACTTTTATCTTATTGGCTTTAGTACTTGTCCCCGGGATTGGCCGGAGAGTTAACGGTAGTCAGCGTTGGTTTGTATTTGGCCCGATATCAATTCAAGCATCAGAAGTAGCGAAATTATTAATGGTCATGTTTTTTGCGAGTTATCTATCGCGACGACACGAGGAATTGAAAACAAGTTGGCAGGGCGTTGTGAAACCGATGGCCATTTTGTGTGGGGTCGTTTTGTTACTTCTACTGGAACCTGATTTTGGTGGATCGGTTGTGCTAGCTGGCGCGGTCTTCGCGATGATGTTTATCGCTGGAATGAAATTATGGCAATTCGGCATACTCATAGCGCTTGCTTCTTCCGCAATGGCAATGGTCGCTTTTTTTTCACCTTATCGCTTACAAAGATTAATTACTTTTTTGGATCCATGGGCAGATCAATACAACAGCGGCTATCAGCTTACGCAGTCATTAATCGCGTTTGGACAGGGTGAGTGGTTTGGTGTTGGTTTGGGTCGTAGCGTGCAGAAATTGTTTTATTTGCCTGACGCGCACACTGACTTTATTTTTGCAATTATCGCCGAAGAGTTTGGTTTGATCGGTGCAATCGTTGTTGTTGCTTTGTTCGCGGCAATTATCTACAGAATGTTAAAGCTTTCGAAGCGCGCGATGTTACACAACAATGGCTTTGTTAGCCTAGCGGCCTTTGGTATTGCGGTTTTATTTACAACTCAGGCCTTTATTAATATGGGCGTGGCATCTGGATTGCTGCCGACTAAAGGGTTAACGCTTCCATTTGTTAGTTACGGTGGTAGTAGCATATTAATTTCATGTGCATTTATAGGAATTATCTTGCGTTTAGACTGGGAATTACTTGCGAGTCCGACCAAAACTCTGAGTACTAAAGTTAAAACTGCTAAGAGCAAGAGTGGGCGTGCGCGATGAATAAGCCCTTGAATATTTTGGTGATGGCAGGCGGAACCGGTGGGCATGTGTTTCCAGCGCTAGCTGTTGCGAATCAATTGATTGCACGCGGAATGAATGTCGAATGGCTCGGTACGAAAAACGGCATCGAAGCGCAGTTAGTTCCGCAAGCAGGCATCACCTTGAATACGATCGACATCGTGGGCTTGCGAGGGAAAAACTTTTTGACTTGGGTAAAGCTTCCTTGGGTTTTGTTGCGAGCAGTGTGGCAGGCACTCGCCGTTATTAAAAAGTTTAAACCCAACGTTGTTTTAGGTTTAGGGGGGTTTGCGTCAGGTCCCGGTGGCTTGGCTGCAAAACTTAGTGCGAAACCTTTGGTGATACACGAACAAAATGCAATTGCAGGTACAACAAATAGATGGCTGGCAAAAATTGCTGATCGTCGCGCAGTTGGTTTTCCCAATAGTCTCAAAAAAGCGGAGTGGGTTGGGAATCCTGTAAGGCAGGAGTTTTATGAATTAAAGGCAGTGTCGGACAACAAAACGAAATCCGAAAAACGCAATGTATTGATCTTAGGTGGAAGTTTGGGCGCGAGAAAACTTAATCAACTATTACCTCTTGCTTTGCAAATAATGGATGAAGCGGTGCGGCCGAACGTTTGGCATCAGACAGGAAGCCAACACATCGAGTCAACGACTGAAAGTTATCAACGCACTGGTCTTAACGCCAAGGTTGTTTCGTTTATTGATGATATCGCGGAGGCTTACGATTGGGCGGATGTCGTGGTTTGCCGCGCGGGTGCTTTGACAGTCGCTGAAATTACCGCAGCTGGCGTCGCAGCGTTGTTAGTGCCGTTTCCTTTTGCGGTCGATGATCATCAAACAAAAAATGCTCAGTGGCTGGTTGAGAACAACGCCGGTATTTTATGGCAAGAAAATCAATTAACGCCTGAAGTACTCGCGAAAGAGTTATGCGATTTATTGAAATCAAACGATCGTTTAGATCAGCTTGCCGAAAATGCTCATAAATTGTCGATGCCAAATGCTGCAACGCGTGTAGCGGAGATTTGTTTGGAGGTCGTCAATGGCTGATTTAATTGCGGCGAATGTGCCCGAGATGCGACGCATTAAACGCATTCATTTTATCGGCATTGGCGGTGCGGGTATGAGTGGTATTGCTGAAGTGCTGGTAAACCAAGGTTATCAAGTTTCGGGTTCCGACTTAAAAGAATCATCGACAACGTTGCGACTAGAAAGCATGGGGGCAAAGGTGTTTTTGGGCCATCGTGTTGAGAATGTTCAAGGCGCTGACGTCGTCGTGAATTCTACCGCTATCGATGAAAGCAATCCGGAAATTGTTGCAGCCCGTGAACAGAGAATTCCTATTGTAAGACGAGCGGAAATGTTAGGCGAGCTGATGCGTTATCGGCACGGTATCGCCGTCGCCGGAACTCACGGTAAAACAACGACAACAAGTTTACTTGCGAGTATTTTTGCTGCGGCAGAACGAGATCCCACTTTTGTCATTGGTGGCTTGTTAAATAGCGCAGGTACCAATGCGAAACTAGGCGCTAGTCGGTATTTGATTGCAGAAGCGGACGAGAGTGATGCGTCATTTTTACATTTACAGCCTGTAATCGCGATCATTACTAATATTGATGCCGATCACATGGATACATATGAAGGTGATTTTTCAAGGCTGAAAAAAACCTTTGTAAGCTTTTTACATAATTTGCCCTTTTATGGTTTGGCCGTGGTATGTGGTGATGATCCTAATGTTCAGGAAATTTTAGAAGAAATTTCGCGTCCAATTTTGACCTACGGTTTTGGTGAGGAAAATGATTTTCGTGCGATTGACGTTGTGCAAGAAGAATCAAATACCCGATTTAAAGTGTTGCGCCCAGAAAATTTAAAGCCCCTAGAGATTCAACTAAATATTCCCGGTATGCATAACGTGTTGAATGCGACGGCAGCGATAGCGGTGTCGACTGATGAAGGACTTGACGATGAGTCAATTAAAAATGGTTTGGCAACGTTTTCTGGTGTGGGCCGGCGCTTTCAGGTTTACGGTGAATATCCTGTTAATAAGGGTGCAGCGATGTTGGTTGATGATTACGGTCATCACCCCAAAGAAGTATCGGTGACAATAGATGCTATTCGCGCAGGTTGGCCACAACGAAGAATTGTAATGGTTTTTCAGCCACACCGTTATAGCCGTACTCGAGATCTATACGAAGATTTCGTTGATGTTTTATCGCGAGTTGATGTTCTGATAATGCTAGAAGTTTATAGCGCGGGTGAACCAGCCATTGCCGGTGCCGATAGTCGGCATTTATGCAGAAGTATTCGTACGCGAGGCCAAGTCGATCCAATTTTTGTTGAAGGTATCGATGGTGTGCCAGCAATAGTCAAAGATATTGTTGATGCTGGAGACATTGTTATTACGCAAGGCGCTGGGAATGTTAATGCTCTGGCCGTTGAATTATCAAAACGAAAATTACAGTAAATTTTTTAAGAATAGAAAACTATGAATACTGACAGCCGACAAATACAAGTGCCGATCTCCGCAGCTGAGCGAAGTGAGTTTGGTCGTGTTGGTGTTTTGTTTGGCGGTGACTCTGCGGAAAGGGCCGTGTCTTTGGATTCCGGTGCAGCGGTTTTGAAAGCTTTGCTTGAAGCCAATGTTGATGCAGTTGGTATTGATCTGACTCAAGACGCGGTTTCTCAAATTGTCGACGCTAATATTGATCGTGTTTTTAATATGCTGCACGGTGTTGGCGGTGAAGACGGTCGAATCCAGGGTTTGTTACATTATTTAAAACTTCCTTATACCGGTAGTGGTATCCAAGCTTCGTCGTTATCCATGGATAAGCTACGTACAAAGCAACTGTGGCAGGGGATTGGTTTACCCACGCCGGCATTTACTTCGTTAACTGAAACGAGTAACTGGCAAGATGTTTTAACGACATTGGGCGGTAAGGCATTTGTTAAGCCGGTGAACGAAGGTTCTAGTATTGGAATGGGTTCTGCGGCTTCAGCGGAAGAATTAAAGGCAGCCTTTTCGAAAGCGCGAGAATATGACGAAACGGTGATAGCGGAATCTTTGATAACAGGCCCAGAATTTACCGTTGCGATTTTAAACGGTGAAGTACTACCTCCGATAAAGCTGGAAACAGATAATCAATTTTACGATTACGATGCAAAATATATTTCAAATGAAACTCGATATTTTTGTCCTTGTGAATTATCTCCAGAGAAAGATCAAGAGTTGCGAGCCCTCGCTTTATCCGCCTTTGAAAGCTTAGGTTGTAAGGGCTGGGGTCGCGTTGATCTTATGAGTAATTCTGATGGGGAGTTTTTTTTACTGGAGGTGAATACGGTTCCAGGCATGACAAGTCATAGTTTAGTACCGATGGCCGCAAAAGCAGCGGGTCTAAGTTTCGAAGCGCTCGTCGTTAATATCCTAAAGGAGACTTTATGAAAATTTTAAGTCCCTCAAAAGGAAAACCGAATCTAGACACCTCAGAGACGAGAACCAAAAATGCGGTAGGTCGGCATTACAGAAAAGAGAATACAGCAGATAAAAAAAATATCACCAAAAAAACTGCGAACAGAAATGGTGCTTTACGAAACTCTAAAGGTTCGTCTGCAGCAAGATTTGAGTTCACCCAGTATTTCGTAAGAATGTTTCTGGTGGTTTCTGCGGCTTCGTTGGTGTGTGTGGCAGTGTATGTTGGCAATGGGTTTATGGAAAAGGCTTCAGCTCGTCCCATCAACCATATTTCTGTGGAAGGGAAATTTAAATATTTGTCTAAGCAATCGGTATCTGAAATTGTTAGTCCAATGATCGAAGATGGTTTCTTACAGTTACCGCTAGAAGAAATTAAGTCTTCATTAGAAGAAAACCCATGGGTTCAGCAAGCGATTGTCAGTAGACGTTGGCCAGATAAATTTTATATTTCGATAACCGAAGAACAACCAATCGCTCGCTGGGGAAAAACGGGATTTCTAAACCAACGCGGCGACATTGTCGTTGTTGATCAACACGGTTTTCTGAATGACTTGCCTTTACTATCGGGAAATTTAGGTCAAGAAAAATCAATCATGTTGTATTACCAGCAGCTAACACAATTGCTTAGGCCTTACGATATGCAAATAGCTGAATTTTATTGTGACGAGCTAATGTCTTGGCATCTAACTTTGGGTAGCGGCTTGAGCATTACTATCGGTAAAGATCAGGTAACGGAAAAAATACAGCGTTTTTTGGATGTTTATAAACGCTCATTGCAAGTACAGATCGACAATATTGCGGGTGTTGACCTTCGGTATGGTAACGGCTTATCTGTGCAATGGAAGCAGCAAAAAGATGGGATGTTGGCGTCGCATAGTGGTTCTTTTCCCAGCTTATAAAACTATGACAATAAAGATCGTGAAGGAATTATTCGAATTTTTTTTAAAAATTTAAATGAAAAATCGGATAGAACGAAGAACTTAAGAGGCGGAACAAATGGCAAATGCTAACGACAACAGAATGATTGTGGGTTTGGATATCGGAACATCCAAAGTCGTTGCTATTGTTGGTGAAATCGCTAGCGATGGCGGAATCGAGATTGTGGGAATTGGTTCGCATAGATCTTCCGGCTTAAAAAAAGGTGTCGTTGTAAATATTGAGTCAACAGTGCAGTCGATTCAGCGGGCTGTTGAAGAGGCGGAACTAATGGCCGGTTGTCAGATTCATTCCGTTTACGCAGGAATTGCCGGCAGCCATATTCGCAGTTTAAATTCTCACGGCATTGTTGCGATTAAAGACCGCGAAGTTTTTGCGCAAGATGTGGATAGAGTTATAGATGCAGCACAAGCAGTTGCCATTCCAGCGGATCAAAAAATATTGCACATCTTACCGCAAGAATATTTGATCGATGAGCAAGAGGGCGTTAAAGAGCCACTTGGTATGTCAGGGGTTCGCTTGGAAGCGAAAGTGCATTTGGTAACTTGCGCGGTTAACGCTGCACAAAATATCGAAAAATGTATTCGTCGCTGTGGTTTAGAAGTTGACGACGTGATTCTAGAGCAGCTTGCCTCGAGCTATGCAGTATTAACTGAAGACGAAAAAGAGCTTGGCGTATGTATGGTAGATATTGGTGGCGGCACCACTGATATCGCAATTTTCACTGAAGGCGCGATTCGCCATACCGGTGTTATTCCAATCGCGGGTGACCAAGTCACTAACGACATTGCGATGGCTTTAAGAACGCCAACGCCGCACGCGGATGAAATTAAAATTAAATACGCTTGTGCACTCGCTAAATTAACTGGGCCAGACGAAACGATTAAGGTTCCTAGTGTCGGCGACAGAGCACCGCGAGATTTGTCGCGTCAAGCTCTCGCAGAAGTTGTCGAGCCGCGTTATGACGAATTATTTACTTTGGTACAAGCAGAATTAAGACGAAGTGGATTTGAAGATTTATTAGCGGCTGGGGTCGTACTTACGGGCGGTACTTCGAAAATGGAAGGCGTTATTGAATTGGCTGAAGAAATTTTTCATATGCCAGTACGTTTAGGTGCGCCGACCAACGTGAGAGGCCTAAAAGACATTGTTGATAATCCAATTTATTCAACGGGCGTTGGGTTATTAATGTACGGATTACAACAACAAGGCGGTAAGCCGAGCAGCAAAATAAACAAATTTTCGGGGAACACTTGGTGGGAAAAAGTAAAAGCTTGGTACCAAGGAAATTTTTAAAGACTTACACATTATTTAAATTTATTTTTAAAATTAATCATCTAGCTCAGAGGGATTTATTATGTTTCAACTAGTCGATAACGTACCACAAAATGCGGTAATCAAAGTCGTAGGTATTGGCGGCGGCGGCGGTAACGCTGTTAAACATATGATTGACAATCAAGTGGAGGGCGTAGAATTTATTTGCGCAAACACAGATGCGCAGGCATTAAAAGATATTGATGCACGCACGGTTTTACAGTTAGGCAGCAACATGACAAAAGGTTTGGGTGCTGGAGCAAATCCTGAAATCGGTCGTCAAGCGGCGATGGAAGATCGCGAACGCATCGCGGAAGTTTTACATGGTGCCGATATGGTATTTATTACCGCCGGCATGGGCGGCGGCACTGGTACTGGTGGTACGCCAGTTATTGCCGAAGTTGCGAGAGAACTTGGAATTTTAACTGTCGCGGTGGTTACCAAACCTTTCGTATTTGAAGGTAAGAAACGTTTAGCAATTGCGGAAGAAGGTATTCGCGATTTGAAAGATCGCGTCGATTCATTGATTACGATTCCAAATGAAAAACTTTTGTCGGTACTTGGAAAAGACATGAGTTTGCTTGATGCCTTTAAAGCGGCGAACAATGTGTTGTTAGGCGCTGTGCAAGGAATTGCAGATTTAATTATTCGTCCTGGAATGATCAACGTCGATTTTGCTGATGTTCGAACCGTTATGTCAGAAATGGGAATGGCAATGATGGGAACTGGGCGAGCCGTTGGTGAAAACAGAGCGCGTGAAGCCGCTGAAGCAGCGATCCATAGTCCTTTGTTAGAAGATATCGATCTGCAAGGCGCTCGTGGAATATTGGTGAACATTACTGCGGGCATCGATTTAACTCTCGGAGAGTTTTCTGAAGTGGGTGATACAGTTGAAGAGTTTGCTTCAAGTGATGCGACTGTTGTGGTGGGAACTGTTATTGATCCAACGATGTCTGACGAACTACGCGTTACGGTAGTTGCAACAGGTTTAGGTGCTGCAGGTGTTCAGAAATCACCGGTAGAAACTAAAGTGGTTGTTGATAATACCTTAAGAAAAACAGGACAACCTGATTACAGTAGTTTAGATCGCCCAACTGTGTTGAGAACACAAGCTGCCGCCGCTTCTTCAGCTCGACCTAAAGTTCAGACGCAAATCGATGATAGTGAGATGGAGTACTTGGATATTCCAGCTTTCTTGCGTCGCCAAGCCGACTAAGCATTGGGTAGGTTTCGGGTCTTAACTTGAAATAAAGCAAGGCGTATTGGGCGAGTATTTATGTGACGGACGACAAAACAGCCGTCTTATCTATAGGTGGCGTCCTTGCAGCGATAATATTTGATTTTCAAACCTATTCTTTACGTTGTAAGTCATTGTTTTAATGGATAATGTTTCTGATTTGATCAAGACGATCGTGGATTGTATAGGTAAAAAACGTGTGCTAGCACAAAATGTTAGTTAGTACTAGCACTTAAGTATTGGTGGATTGTGTTTTTTCTGTTAGCATTGCCGGCCTTTGTTTCACGGCCTTATGCTTTCGAACTAGAGAGTTAAAAAGGAAGCCCTTTGAGAACCAGCAAAATAATGATTAAGCAGCGAACACTGAAGAACGAAATCCGCGCTACTGGCGTTGGTTTACACACTGGTCAAAAAGTCTTGCTGACTTTGAAGCCAGCAGCCATCGATACCGGGATCACTTTTCGGCGCGTGGACCTCGACCCTGTAGTAGAGATCGAAGCGACCGCTGCAAATGTTGGTGATACGACATTATCGACTTCCCTGATGAAGGGTGACGTTCGTGTTTCGACTGTGGAACATCTTTTGTCGGCGTTGGCTGGCTTAGGAATTGATAACGTTATTGTTGAAGTGAATGCCTCAGAAGTGCCAATTATGGATGGCTCTGCTGGACCTTTCGTATTCTTGATACAGTCTGCCGGAATAGTCGAACAGCAAGCGGCTAAAAAGTTTATCCGAATTAAAAAACCGATTACGGTATCTGAAGGTGACAAAAAGGCAAGTTTTCTCCCTTTTGATGGCTTTAAAGTGAGTTTTTCGATTGATTTTGATCATCCAGTATTTCGTGATCGAAAGACCGAAGCCGTCGTCGATTTCTCTAGTACCTCCTTTGTAAAAGAAGTGAGCCGAGCTCGTACCTTTGGATTTATGCATGAGTTTGAATACTTGCGCTCAAAGGGTCTGGCGAAAGGCGGCAGTATGGACAATGCAATTGTCGTCGATGAATATCGAATTCTGAATGAAGATGGTTTGCGTTATCAAGATGAGTTTGTCAAACATAAGGTCTTGGATGCTATTGGCGATTTGTATTTACTAGGAAATAGCCTGATTGGAGAATTTAGGGCTCATAAATCTGGTCACGCGCTAAACAATAAATCCCTACGTGAACTCATTGCTCAAGAAGACGCATGGGAAGTCGTGACTTTCGAAGACGATTCCGCAGCGCCCATTTCTTACATGCAACCAATCTTAGCGGTCTAATCTCGACCGCTTGTCTAAACTCTGAACAGCTCGGCTCAGATACTTGGAAATACCCCAATCCCTGTGCCATATTTCTAGAAACCGGTCTCATTTTCACGGCAGCTTAGGCATCTGTGTGATTTTTTGTGCCACCAACGATTCACATAGTATTCACATATAAGCTATGCTTGCGCGTCTACTCGCCAGCAGGTATTGACGACTAGAAAACGTACAAAATTCAACCGGTTGGTGGTGAATGTTTACTATCAAGGAAGATCAGGATTAGGGATGAGTTAGCAGTAAACGAACTATGATTTCGTTTTAGGTATATACAAGAGAATTCGTGTAGAGATATGAAGGTTATCCTCGTCAGCAAGCGTAATGGTCGAACCCGCAGTTTTACACTGGGCAGTTGGACTCGTGGTTTATTATCGATCTGCATGCTCGGCACTCTCACTTGCTTTGGTGGTTTCGTTTACGTTTATGTTGAGCAGCAAGGCGAGAATAACGATGTTTTTACTAATAAATCCGCCAAAGCCTGGAACGAAGCCCTCGACCTGCAAAAATCTGAAGTTCAAGAAACTAAGCGTCAGGCTCAAGAAAGACTGACCGCCCTAACATTACGTGTTGCAGAGTTACAAGCGCGGCTGGTAAGGCTGGATGCTCTTGGCGAGCGCCTGACTACCATCGCAAAACTAGATCAAGGCGAATTCGACTTTAGTCAGGCTCCAGCCCTAGGTGGCCCTGAAACTGCGTCTGTTGGCGAAGCTTACACCCCTCCAGATTTTCTTAATATTATCGATACCCTAACGAACCAGATTGAAGATCGCGAAATTCAATTAGCGACACTGGAAGCGTTATTGGCTAAACAGAAACTCCAAGATGATATTTTCATCGCTGGGCGACCAGTTAAAAAAGGCTGGATGTCATCGCGATTTGGGCGTCGAACCGATCCGTTTAACGGCCGTGTTGCATGGCACGAAGGCGTGGATTTCGCAGGGAAATTGAATTCAGATATTGTTTCAGTTGCTGCCGGCGTCGTCACTTGGTCTGAAGAACGCAGTGGCTACGGTATTATGGTTGAGATCAATCACGGAGGTGGTTTCTCGACAAGATATGCGCATTGTTCTGAAAATTTAGTTCAGGTCGGTGATGTTGTTAAAAAAGGGCAAGTCATTGCCAAAATGGGATCAAGCGGCCGTTCAACGGGTCCTCACGTGCATTTTGAAGTCTATAAGCACGGCAGAGCAGTCGATCCTGCCTCCTATATTCACCGCGCTGCGCGCTGATTGTCCTTCCTCTTAGCTACTTTTCTGTAGCTTTATTCGTTAAAAGTCTGCTCATTTAATTGGAGCTAAATTTTAATTGAAGTTGTTATTTACCTAAATCGCCCCAATAAACCTTGTTGATCTGAGCGATCCCCTCTGCCGTAATAATTAATAAATGGCGGCGAAGGGAAGTGAAAGCACATCTTACCAAGAATTCAATGAACTAGCGGTGGCCTTAAATGGCCTCGATAGTGTAGATTGTGCAACCTTTTACTCTTGTCAATGACTGGGTTATTCATAAGTAAATAACATTCTCTTTAGCAGTAATGCAAAACTGGAACAAATCATGATTGGGAAAATATCTCGCCTATTAGTTGGCTCAAAAAATGACCGAGAACTCCGGAAAATGGGGAAGGTGGTCAAGCGAATAAACGAGCTTGAAGAGTCGATTAAAAAGCTAAGTGACGAAGAGCTAAAACAGAAAACTTCAGAGTTTAAGCAACGTTTGGCGGACGGTGAAAGCCTTAATGATTTATTGCCAGAAGCTTTTGCGGTCGTGCGGGAAGCGAGTGTAAGAACTATAGGTTTACGCCACTTCGATGTTCAGCTAATTGGCGGAATGGTTCTGAACGCTGGAAAGATTGCTGAAATGAGAACCGGCGAAGGTAAGACTCTCGTTTCTACCCTACCTGCTTATTTGAATGCGCTGACTGGTCAAGGCGTTCATTTGATTACGGTCAATGATTATTTGGCAAGCCGAGATGCTGGCTGGATGGAGCCAATCTATAATTTTTTGGGTATGACAGTTGGTGTAATCCAGTCGATGCAACCTGCCGCGGTCAAGCGCGAGGCGTATCAGGCTGATATTACTTATGGCACTAACAACGAATACGGCTTCGACTATCTGCGAGACAATATGGCCTTGCGAGTTGAAGATAAAGTACAGCGCGGCTTAAGCTTTGCGATTGTCGATGAAGTTGATTCGATTTTAATTGATGAGGCGAGAACACCGCTTATTATCAGCGGTGCAGCTGAAGACAGCTCGCAGATGTATAAGCGAGTTAACGTATTAATTCCAAAGTTGAAAAAAGAAATAGAAGCTGTCGAGGGAGAAGAAGGTACACCCGGCGATTTTACAATTGATGAAAAAACTCGCCAGGTAGAATTAACGGAAGCGGGCCACCAATTGGTGGAAGATTTATTAACAGCCGATGGATTATTAGCAGAAAATGACAGTTTATATGCCGCGACTAATTTAGGTTTGTTGCATCACGTTCATTCAGCCCTACGCGCTCATAAACTTTTCCAAAAAGATGTTGATTACATCATTCAAGACAATCAAGTTGTGCTGATTGATGAACACACGGGCCGAACAATGCCTGGGCGGCGCTTGTCTGAAGGTTTGCATCAAGCAATAGAAGCTAAAGAGAAAGTTGCCATTCAAAATGAAAGTCAAACTTTAGCATCAACGACTTTTCAAAATTATTTTCGTATTTATGAAAAGCTCTCCGGGATGACCGGAACTGCTGATACAGAAGCCTTTGAGTTTAGGCAAATTTATGGTCTCGATGTGGTTGTTATTCCCACCAATCAGGATGTCCAAAGAATTGACCTCAATGACCAAGTGTTTTTATCGGTTGAAGAAAAGTACGAAGCAATTATCGAAGATATTAAATCGTGTATGGAAAAAAATGCTCCGGTACTGGTCGGTGTAGGGTCTATTGAAACTTCTGAAGAGGTTTCACGACGATTGGAAAAAGCAAAAGTCGAGCACCGAGTATTAAATGCTAAGTTCCATGAAAAAGAAGCTGAAATTATTGCCCAAGCTGGACGCCCAGGAAAAGTAACCATTGCAACGAATATGGCTGGTCGAGGAACGGATATCGTGCTCGGCGGGAATTGGGAAGCTGAGGTTGCACAGTTAGAAAATCCAACACCGGACCAGATAGATAAAATAAAAGAAGAATGGAAACAAAAACATGCATTAGTTATTGAAGCAGGTGGCCTTCATATTATTTGTACAGAACGCAATGAATCGCGGCGAATTGATAATCAGTTTCGAGGTCGTGCCGGGCGTCAAGGGGATCCCGGACTGTCGCGGTTTTACTTGTCGATGGAAGATAATTTAATGCGTATCTTCGCTTCTGATCGTATTCGTGGATTTATGCAGCGAATAGGTTTGGAGAAAGGTGAAGCAATTGAGCATCGCATGGTGAACAACGCTATCGAAAAAGCTCAGCGTAAAGTTGAGGGCCGAAATTTCGATATTCGAAAACAGTTATTGGAATATGATGATGTTGCCAATGATCAGCGACAAGTTGTTTATCAGCAACGACAAGATCTGCTTGAGTCGGAGTCCATTGAAGATGCGATTACTGGAATACGGCAAGAAGTTGTAGCCGAGACAATAAACGGTTTTATCCCCCCTCAAAGTATTGAAGAGCAATGGGATGTTGCGGGTTTGGAAAAACATTTGGCTGCTGATTTCAATGTGCAGCTACCAGTCCAAAAATGGTTGGATGAAGATGATCAGCTTGATGAAGATGTATTGCGCGGAAAAATAATCTCGGAAGTACAAAAAATGTATGATGAGAAATGCGGGCGATTTGGCGATGTAATTCGCGATATCGAAAAGCAAATTATGTTGCAAGTATTGGATAATCATTGGAAAGAACATCTTTCAAATATGGATCACTTGCGTCAGGGCATAGGCTTGCGCGCCTATGCTCAGAAAAACCCCAAACAAGAATATAAGCGTGAATCTTTCGAGTTGTTTCAATCAATGCTAAGCGAAATCCAAAATGAGGTGATTCGTGTTTTAAGCAGAATTGAGCCCATGTCTCAAGAGCAAGTTCAAGAAATGGAGTTGCGTCAGCGCGAAGCTTTAGAACGTCAAAAAATGCAGCTGAAACATGATGATGCGGCATCTATCAACTCTCCAAATCAAGCGAATCGTGATTCAGACGGCTCAGAAGAATCTACTCAAACTCCTTTTGTTCGCGGAGGGGAAAAAGTTGGCAGAAATGATCCATGCCCTTGCGGCTCCGGTAAAAAGTTCAAGCAATGCCACGGAAAATTAGCGTGAAAATTTAGTATTAACGATATAACAACAAAAAAAGAATCTTAAATTTTAATTACTTTGTATTTCGCAGAAATCTTTGGCTTGCTGAAGGTTTTTTCTGTGAAACTACAATCCGTGTAGGGCAGTTTACTTTGGTTTTTCCTTCTATTCATGTTGCCGTTGGTGTCATCACTGACCCGAATGGAAAGATTTTGATCGCCAAGCGAGCCAAAGATGCTCATCAAGGCGGGTTGTGGGAGTTTCCCGGTGGCAAGCTTGAACACGGTGAGTTGACTTTCGATGCTCTCGCTCGAGAGCTACATGAAGAACTTGGTATTCGTGTATTAACGGCTGCGCCCCTCATAAAAATCCGCCATCAATACTCAGACAAATCAGTGTTGTTAGACGTGATGAGGATAAGCGAATATTCTGGTGCTCCTTCAGGTGTCGAAGGCCAACCTTTATCGTGGGTTGAACCTGCGGAAATTTTCGATATAAAAAATACTTCTTATAAATTCCCCGATGCAAATACAGCGATTTTAAAAGCATTGCGAATTCCCGACACTATGATGATTACTGGTGAGTTTTTGACAGTAGAAACTTTCCTAAAAAAATTGCAGATCTCTCTTGAGATGGGCCTTAAGTTCGTGCAGTTACGTGTTCTAGATCCAATAGATTTAGGCGGGAACATCGTTCTTGAAGCGAAAAAACTTTGCGATTTATACGGCGCAAAGTTAATTTTAAATAGCCGTAATAGCGAACAGTACAGAGAGCGGGTTGACGGTTTCCATTTAACGACTGACGATCTTATGGCCGTTAATCAGCGCCCGGTTGGCCCTGAATCTATTTTGGGGGCCTCTTGTCATACCTTGGAAGAACTCGATAAGGCTATGGAAATTGATGTGGATTACGTAACGATTTCTCCGGTTCTTCTCACTGATTCTCATCCTGAAGATGACGCGCTTGGTTGGGATAAATTTGAATTTCTAGTCGATCAAGCAAAGGTACCAGTTTACGCCTTAGGAGGGATGACTCGTGATAAGTTGGGCCTCGTTAAACAACTCGGCGGACATGGCATAGCTGCAATTCGTGAGTTTTGGTTTTAAATGTATAGATATTTTTACAGTATTTGTATGTTTTAGCGCCGGAAAACTTATCTCCTTATAAATGAGAGCAATTATTGTTACCGTTTCCAGTTACGAAAAATCATTTTCATCCTCTGAAGAGTTAGAATCGAAAACCGAATCCCCACTTATTTTGTGTTCTTCTTTAGCCCAGGCACCAAAATCAATTAATTGACAACGCTTCGAGCAGAACGGGCGGTACGGGAAATCATCTGTCCAAGTAACTGTTTCGTTACATTGTGGACAATTCAGTTTGCTTGGCTTATCTGTCATTGAGCGGTGAACCTTGTTTTTCTTCGAAAAATTTTCGTTTGAAGATTAAACGGATAAAATTATTTTTTTGCGAGAGATTTTGCCATCCGAAGGTACTGAAGATGAAGCTTCTTAACTTCCGCGTGTAAAAAACTTATATCTTGATCATTTGTAATCACATCGTCCGCATATGCTAAGCGCCGATTTCTACTCGCTTGGGCGGCGATAATTGCGCGCACTTGCTGTTCATTATTATTGTCTCTTGCTACTGCTCTTTCAATTTGCAGTTGTTCCGGTACATCAACAACAAGGATTCTTTGCGTAAGTTTGTTTTGACCAGTTTCAACAAGTAGTGGTGATACAAGAATGGCATATTCGCTAGAAGCTTCGGACAGTAAGCGATTTAGCGTTTGATAAATTAGCGGATGTAAAAGCCTTTCAAGCCATTCCCGTTCTTTAGGTTCCGCGAAAACTTTTTCGCGAAGAAGGGCGCGATCCAGTGTCCCATCTTCTTGCAGGATATCCTTGCCAAAATGCTCAGCAATTTGCCGCAAAGCAGGCTGGCCTTTTTCGACAACTATTCTGGATGCTACATCCGCATCGATGATATCAACACCTAAAGACTTAAAGGTATCTGATACCGCTGTTTTTCCGCTACCTATACCTCCGGTTAAGCCGACAATAAACATAGTGTGCTCTGAAATTAGATGCGGAAGTAATTACGTAAGTTACTTGAAGTGATGCGAGCTACGAAAGGCCAACACTATCAAAATAAATCTGAATGATTTTATCACCATATAGGAGGGTGATAAAGCCAGCGATAGCCAGGTAGGGGCCAAAAGGAATAGGGATATTTTTGTCACGTCCTTGTATGAGTATGCCAGCTATGCCAATCACTGCACCTACAAGTGAAGACAATATTATTATGACAGGTAATGCTTCCCAGCCCATCCAGGCGCCAAGCGCAGCGAGTAACTTGAAATCTCCAAACCCCATGCCTTCCTTGCCAGTTAATAATTTAAATAGCCAATAAACAGACCATAAAATCCCATAACCAGCTATCGCTCCATATACTGCTGAATAAATATCTGTAAAAACATCGAAGCTATTTATCAGTAGTCCGAGCCACAATAATGGGAGTGTAATGTTGTCGGGGAGGTATTGCGTGTCGATGTCTATAGCTGTTAAAGCTATCAGTGCCCACAACAATAAAAGAGCCGTTAGTCCTTGCGGTGTCGCGCCATAAAAATAAATCACGTAACCCGCTAGCAAGCCAGAAATTAATTCAATAATAGGATAGCGGATAGAAATTGATTTTTTACAGGAAGAGCATTGCCCCTTTAAAAAGAGGTAACTGATTACCGGAATATTTTCCCACGCTCTGATCTTGTGATTACAGTTGGGGCAGTGAGAATTTGGAAAGCCTAAGTTGAAGATTTCTGTTGAAGCAGAATTTTCAATTTTTAGTAGTTCACAACAATCGTTTTTCCATTCGTTTTCCATCATCTTGGGTAAGCGCAGTATAACGACGTTGAGAAAACTACCAACGAGTAACCCTAGTGTTATCGCAGCGACGACTGTAATCGGGGTGGGTAGTTGTGTGAGAGTGAGATAAAAGCTGCTCAAACTTTCTAAACTACGTTGCCGATTTGGAAAATTGGAAGATACATCGCCACCACTAAACCACCGACGAGCACACCTAGAACCGACATGATTAACGGTTCAAGGAGCGATGTGAGATTGTCTACCATGTTGTCAACCGCTTCTTCATAGAAAACGGCGACTTTATCGAGCATCTCATCTAAAGCACCAGATTCTTCACCGATCGCGGTCATTTGTACAAGAAGCGCTGGGAACATGTTGGAACTTCTCAACGAGTGATTAAGTTGGATACCTGTTGATACTTCATCCTTCACTTTAAGCGTAACTTTTTCATAAACGATATTGCCCGTTGCCCCGGCAACTGATGTTAAGGCCTCAATCAGTGGAACACCCGCTGCGAAAGTAGTGGATAAGGTTCTACCAAATCGAGCCATAATGGATAAATATAAAATTTCACCAACGACAGGAATTTTTAATGAATATCGATCTATTGCCGTTGCGAAAGCTTTTGAGCGCCGTTTGGTTTCTTTGAATATAAAAAATGATGCAATGATCCCAATTAGTATGTAAACCCAGTATGCTTGTACAGACTCTGAAATACCTAAAACAAACAGTGTGAAGGCAGGTAAGTCTGCTCCAAAACTGCTAAATGTCTCTGCAAATATTGGAACCACTTTAATCAACAAGATCGCAGTTACCACAAATGCAACGACTACAACAGCGATAGGATAAGTCATTGCCTTTTTAATTTTCGCTTTAATTTGTTCTGTTTTTTCTTTATAGAGCGCAATTCGGTCAAGCATCGTTTCAAGTGCGCCTGACTGTTCTCCCGACTCAACGAGGTTGCAAAAAAGATCGTCAAAATATTTAGGATGCTTTCTTAGAGAGGATGCAAATCCGCCACCGGCTGCGACATCTTCTCGAATCTCCAAAATAAGTTCGCGTAGCGATGGATTATCAAGCCCATCCGCAACAATTTCGAAACTCTGAACAAGCGGTACCCCCGCTTTCATCATGGTTGCCATTTGCCTAGTGAATATGGCGATATCCATTGGTTTGATTGCTTTTTTACCGCTACCAAATAGGGGCTTAGGTTTTCTGCGCACACCTTTGGCACGAATCCCTTGCTTCATCAGCTGGGCTCTAACCAATGCTTGGCTTTGACCTTTTATTTCGCCTTCTATCTTGTTGCCTTTCTTATCAAAGCCTTTGTAGATAAAAACACTTCCGCTGGACGCAGTTGCAGTCGCCATTTTCTTAATCCTTTGTTACCCGATTCGCTTCTTCAAGACTGGTTAAGCCGCTCGCCGCTTTTCGTAGAGCCGACACCCTTAAATTTCTAAAACCTTCTTCTTTCGCTAACTCCGCAATTTTAATCGAAGTACCGCCTTCCATTATAAGGCTGGATATCTTGGGCGTAATGCGAACTACTTCATACACGCCCACTCGGCCTTTATATCCATTTGTGCACTGAGAACATCCACCAGGGTGAAATAGTTCTATTTCTTCCCGGGGAATGCCAATGTTATCGAACCCTTCTTCCTTGAGTATTTCTTCCGGTATATCTGTTGCGGGTTTTTTACAGCTATTACACAGTCTTCGTGCCAATCGTTGAGCAATAATCAAGCTCACTGTGGTCGCCACGTTGAATGCAGGTACTCCCATATTTAACAATCGTGTCAGCGTCTCTGGAGCGCTATTAGTATGTAATGTTGAAAGAACCATGTGACCTGTTTGCGCAGCCTTTATACCAATCTCAGCAGTTTCTAGGTCGCGTATCTCACCAACCATGATGACATCTGGATCCTGTCGCAAAAAAGACCTTAAGGCTTCAGCAAAAGTTAGGCCAACCTTGTTGTTCATTTGTACCTGGTTGATGCCCTCTAGGTTTATTTCTACTGGATCTTCCGCGGTGGAGATGTTCCTTTCGCTGGTATTTAAGATGTTTAGGCCAGTATATAAAGAAACGGTTTTACCACTACCTGTTGGCCCCGTTACTAATATCATTCCTTGAGGTTGTTGGAGGGCATCCATAAAAAGTTTCTTTTGGTCTTCTTCATACCCAAGTGCATCAATTCCGAGTTTCGCGGAACTTGGATCGAGAATACGCAACACTACTTTTTCACCAAATAAAGTTGGTAGAGTATTAACACGAAAATCGATAGCGCGATTTCGGGATATTTTCATCTTGATTCGGCCATCCTGAGGAAGCCTGCGTTCTGAAATATCCATCTGAGACATAACTTTTAAGCGGGCCGCTAATCGAGTTCCTAGATTTTGAGGTGGGCGCGTCATTTCTTGTAATATTCCATCGGTTCTAAATCGAACTCGATATGACTTTTCATAGGGTTCAAAGTGAATATCGGATGCGCCACCTTTAATTGCGTCTAAAAGAACTTTGTTAATAAAGCGAACGATTGGTGCCTCATCGACTTCTGCACCATCACCATCATCACTAGGGCCATCTTCATCCACGGCCTGAATATCTAAATCATCAAGTGAGTCTTCGTCTAGTCCACCAAGTGCGTCACCGATGGATTCTTCTTGTCGATTAAAATACGCTTCAATAGCCGCCTGAAGTTTGTCAGCTTCAACTAGAATCGCTTCAGTGGTTTTGCCCGTATTAAATTTAATTTCATCTAGGGCGTGGAGGTTGGTGGGGTCTGAAACGGCTACAAACAAGCGATTGCCGCGCTTAAATAAAGGTAGGGCTTGATGTTTTTTTATTAGCTTCTGGTCAACAATCCCTGTGGGAATACTCAGCACGTTAAATGAATCGAGATCAATAATAGGAGTTCCGAATTCTTCGGATGCAGCAGTTGCTATGCTTTTTGAGTCAAGGTCCGTGGAGCTGACAAGCTGCAAGGCAAAAGGCGTCTTGTTCTGCGCGGATTGTTTAAGGACGTCGAGCGCCGTCGATTCATCAATTAGGCCATCGTTTATGAGGCGTCTCGCCAAGCCGCTGATTACCGCTGTGTTTGAGTTCATTGATTAAGCCTAAATATTAAGCCGAATTTCGACTGGTCTATATCCTGAATTAACTTTTGTCGCTAACACTATGTAAATTATAGTTTTTAGTCAATTCTTAACCGCCGAAGTTAGTGAAAGTATAGTATAGACGGTCAAATTGAAAAGCTAATACTATTTACTGATGCAAATTCCCTGAAATTGGAAGATTCTGACAAAAAATGTCAGAAGAATAATCGATTATTTAGGCTCAGATTAGAAAAGTTAAGGTATTTCAGGGGTGTTCCATAGTTGGCCCGCTTGTTGCTCAATACTCACAAGTGCCAGAAGGAAATCATTGCGAACCCTCTGGTGTGTTAATTTAAACAACGCTATTGGAGTTAACTGTAATGAAAGCATCTATGAAAAAACAAAGTGGATTTACCTTGATCGAATTAATGATTGTGGTAGCAATTATCGGCATTTTGGCTGCAGTCGCTCTGCCAGCCTACCAGGATTATACTAAGCGAGCGAAGTTTAGTGAGGTTGTGATTGGCACTTCTGGTCTTAAAACCGCTGTTGAAATCTGCGCTCAAGATTTAGGCACAGTCACAGGTTGTACTGACGGTGCAACTGGTTCAGGTTGGTCTATTGCTGCGTTGCCAGCTGCGACCACTTACACTGCTACTATGACAACCACAAATGGAGTTATCACAGCTACTGCTGTTAGTGCGCTAGGGTTAAATGGTGAGACTTATATTATGACTCCGACCTTCGCTAATGGCGCCGTCACATGGGCTAAAACGGGCACCTGTGTAGGAGCGAATGTTTGTTAAGGAAGTATTTGATTTAAAAAAAGCCCCATTGACGAGAGTCATTGGGGCTTTTTTTGTGGCTAAGGCTATAACCTATTTGATTCCAGAAAAAGACTTCACTAATAGTGTTTTGGTCAAGTCTAAAGGAGTATTTATATCGCGGCTCATCCAAACGGAAAATCTTGTGCCCCCTTTTTTAGAACACAATCTTCTCTACCGTGAGATGTCTTCATTCACAAACCTTTGGCATTATTGAATGCTATCCGAGCTAGATATTTTTTGAGATTTTCGAAAACCGCTATGGCTAATTTTGCGCCGTTGGGTTTTTGATGTTTTTCTCAAACGGCGGACGCTACTAGTTTTAACTTTTGCTGTATAAAATGATGGCTGGATGTTGGAGTAAGCAGTCTCGCTCAGTTTTATCGAGTTGCTCAGGATTTAACATTTATCTTCATGGACAGGTCTATTGCAGTAAGGTTTTTTGTTAACGAGCCAAATGATGCGTAATCCGCAATACCCGAAAGTCGGTCAGACACTTCTTTAATTTGTAAATTTCCTGACGACTCAAATTTCGAATATCCTTTTTCTAATAAAGAGCTTTTCTGTAATTCTTCGTCGGAAAAATTATCAAGCATTATGACATCTGCTTTTGCGGCGAGAGCTTCCATTAATTCTTCCAAATTCTCAACTTCCACTTCGACGGTTTTCCCTGGGTTTTGTGTTCTAGCGGTTTTAATTGCATTCGTAATGCCATCGCATGCGGCAATATGGTTTTCTTTAATTAAAAATGCATCGTATAAGCCAATACGGTGATTGTGGCAGCCGCCGCACCGCACTGCGTATTTTTGTGCGCTTCGCAGTCCCGGAATTGTTTTTCGTGTATCGAGTATTTTTACGTCTGTACCTTTTACAGATTCTGAAAATTGGCGGCTCGTGGTTGCTGTGCCGGATAATAGTTGCAAAAAATTCAGTGCTGTTCGTTCGCCGGTTAATAAGCTTCTACTGTTGCCTTTTAACTGACACAGTTCTGAGTTTGCTTTAGCGAAATCGCCATCGGCAACCTTCCAATTAATCTCAACGTCCGCATCCAATTGTTTGAATACTTCGTTAACCCAATCAATACCACAGATTACGCAGTCTTCCCGAGTAATGATTGTCGCAGTAGAATTTTGCTCCTTGGGTATTAGTTGGGCGGTGATGTCGCCTTCGCCAATATCTTCTTCTAGCGCAAAAGCTACGACGCGCACACGGTCTGTCTTTAAGTTTGGAATGTCGGCGGAAAAATCTTTTTTTAGCCTACTATCTTTGGAGGGGTATTCCTTTGAAATTGATTCAGTGCCGGGTTGCAGTGTTGACATGGTTCTATGATATTCCGAGTTTCTAGGGTTTTTCGAGATTAAAATAAAGCGTGCTGGGGTCGCTGCGCATTGTGAAAGGAAGGGATTCTAGCAGGCTCTTGCGTCTGGGTTGATATTTTTGTTTGTTTGGGTGGTTAACGTAGGTTTTGTCTCAAAGTTAGCTGATTGTCTTTTTGCAGTAACTCGACCTGGCGCAACGCACTCATTCCCAACAAAACCTCGTCATCGCCACTCATACCCGGATTTATTGAGGCCCGAACGTCGGTAAAGCGAATTGGCCCGATCGCGAGTTCGTCTATCACAGTTGCTCTTACTTCGATTGTCCCGTTAGCTGTTTGAGCATAGCCGCGAGGTCCTGCCCGAAGGCCGAGTTGTTCAGCGAGCTCACTAGGTACGACAACTTCAGTCGCACCTGTATCAAGTAAGAAGGTCACTTGCTTGCCGTTAATCGTCCCAGAGGCAAGGTAATGGTGGTAGCGATTAGCTTCAAGCACGATTTCGCGAACTGCTCCAGTCTCATTGGCAAAAAACTCCTGGTTGGGATTGATCTGGTGCCTTTCCCAACGCGCAAATATCATTGCTAAAATTCCTAAGACTAGTATCCAGCCGATCGTTAGCATTCCGCGTCCGAGTGATTTTCCTGGCGGGGTATTCGTCATTTCAGTCAACCATCCTTTTTGTGAGCTATCGTTATCGTTACTCAGTATTGATATTAGAAAGTGTAAAGATCAATTAAATTTGAATATAAAGTGAATAAAAAACTAATTTTGTTATTCCTTTTTGTGAATAGCTTCTCGATTCTGACATTTTGCCAGTAGCGTCTTGAAAGCCACATATATACTGAATGCAATTGCTCACAACAGTGATGTTAGAGCTAACTCCTGAGGTAATTAGCGCTTGTCGCAGAACACCACAGGTGGAATCCAGGGTAACAGACCACGATGGTTTTTGCTCCGGTACGGTTACTGAACTGAACGATTGTTAGGAGAGTTGTCACCATGCAGCCAGGTGCGAAGGTGGTTCCTATTAAGGCCAAGAATTCTATGAAAGCGGGTGATCGAGCGAAGTTGGCAAGATTGCCTGCGCCAGTCCATCAGGTTCAAGAAAAAGGTAAGCAATGCCTGTTGAAGTCCTTAAGGTCATTATTTGATAACGCTGATGACGCTTTGTTCGAGTTAGCTGATAAGGCTACCAATAACCAAGACCAAAACTTATATTTTGATTCAATGCGAGAAGTACGTATTCGTCGCCGGCAAATGGAAGCCCAGTTTGCTGATGAAATTGATAATGCGTTTATGGCCCTCATCAATGAAGCTGCGCCAAGCACTGAAGAGTATTTTGATAGTGTTGATATTTCTGAAGATGGTTTAAGTCTTGTTGAGCATGACGAATTAGAGGAATTGGTTGCGGTCGATTCGATGGTCTCTAAATCGAATGAGTTCTGTGGTGAAAGCCTACAATACCTTTCCTTGAGAATAGATAGCCTGGTACCGCAAAAAGTTTATCAAAAGAATAATCCTGTCGGTCCTGCTGTCGTCTGCGAGTCTTTCGTAAAAACCACGCAACAACTTGATGCCGATATTAAAGCGAAATTGGTTTTATTTAAGTTGTTCGATAAGTACGTGGTTAGTGAATTGCATACGGTTTATGAAACATTAAATACCTTGTTAATCGAACAAAATATTCTTCCGTCCTTAAAGCATAGCCGACCTCATCAAAACTCTGGCCGACCCAATGGGCAAGGACAGGGTAATCCAGTTCATGCAGTTCCTGGAAATTATCAAAATGGTAACCAGCAAGGCGGTAACGGATATCAGCAAGGCCCCGCGCATCAAGGTAATGTCCAGCAAGGTGGCGGGCAACTGGGTTCTTCACATCAAGGCGGTACTTCTTACGGCAATGCTGGTGGTGGAATGCCGCAAGGGCAAGTGCCTGTAGGCCAAAGCAATGGAGCGGTTGGCAATCATTCGGGCACTCAAGCGAATGCTGCTACTCAAGGCTCAACGGGGCAGGGTGGCGCCGGACAAGTCGTCAACGGTTTCTTAGCTAATGATGAATTGTTAGGTGCGTTGTCTCAATTGCAGACACAACAAACGAACACGTGGGGAAGTAATCCCCAGGTGACGTCGATCTCTTCTTTGCAAACTGATGTTGGAGCGCTTCTTTCACAAGTTATCCAAAACCAATATGGCCCACGAAAAGTCGGTGAATTAGAATCCGACGTGATGAACCTCGTCAAAATGTTATTCGATTACATTCTTGATGACCGAAATCTTGCGGAGCCAATGAAGGCTTTAATTGGGCGTTTACAAATACCTATTCTCAAAGTGGCGATAGTTGATAAATCTTTTTTCAACAAGGGTGGGCATCCCGCACGTCGCTTATTAAACGAAATGGCAACGGCTTGCCTAGGTTGGCAAGAAGATGCGAAAAACGAAGAAGGGATTCCCTCTGACGCTTTATATCAAAAAATAAATAATATCGTACACACCTTGTTGAGTGAGTTCGAAACAGACGTGTCAATTTTTTCTGAAATTCTTGCAGATTTCGTTTCGTTTATCGATAAAGAGCGCAAGCGTGCATCGATACTAGAGCAGCGTACAATTGATGCGGAAGATGGCAAAGCTAAAGCCGAGAGCGCTAGGCACCAGGTTAATGCGGCGTTGCAAGAAAAAATAGACGGTAAAGAATTGCCGGCCGAGATCCAAAAAATACTTGATGAGGCCTGGAGCAACGTTCTATTTCTTATCTGTTTACGAGATGGTCCGAAAAGTGACTCATGGCAGCGTGCCTTGCAAACTGCGGAAGATTTAGTGTGGAGTGCAACCGTAACACTCGACCAGCCGGGGCGGCAAAAATTGCTGGGGATGATTCCCGATTTAGTTAAACGAATTCGCGCTGGCTTAGAAAAAATCTCCTACAACCCGTTTGACCTAACGCAATTACTAAATCAGTTAGAAAAGTTGCACATGCACCGTTTGCAGGTAGCAAAAAATGCTGCTGTTGATTCAATGGAGTCGAAAAGGTCAGCGTCTGAAACCTCCAAGGCAGACGTTGCTGAAGTTAAAACAGAAGCGAAAACAGCAGCAACAAAAACGCCCGTGACGGATGCTTCTAAGACCTCGGAAGCTCCGACGTCAGCAGCAAAGGTAGAATCATCAATTAAACCCGCGTCAGATAAGCTAGAGCAAAAACCAAAGGCGGCTATTAGCGCAGCCCCGGTTGCGCCAAAAGCGACAAATCTGTCAAAGCCTAATACCTCAGCGGCTATTGCGAATATTGATGAGAGCTATTTCGCCCTGGTCAGTAAACTCACTCAAGGGACATGGTTTGAAATGTCTGAAAATGGCGGTAAAAATTTCCGCTGTCGTTTAGCGGCAATAATTAAGGCGACTGGTGTTTATATATTCGTTAATCGCAATGGTATGAAGGTAGCTGAGAAAAGCAAAGAAAGTTTGGCTCTTGCGATGAAAGATGGAAATTTGCGCTTACTCGACGACACTATGTTATTCGATCGAGCGCTCGAATCCGTTATTGGCAATCTGCGCGCTTCACGCAAGCCTAGTTAACTTCTATCTTGTTAAATTTACCAAGAACCAATCGAGGGCTTTAGGCAAAAGCCTTCGATTGACAGCTGCTCTAATTCGCTAATTGTAGAGTTCAGACCTCAAGCCGAGCTATCCCTCTTTCACTAGCTATGCAATAATCCCCGAGAATTTCGATCTCGGATGAGTGCATGGGTTCTGCCTAGTGAATTTCCAAGTTGTGAATGGCTGGCTCCAGCCTGCTGAAATAATCCCATCTCCTAATTTTGACTCACGGCCTCTGGGTTGTGATGTTGATTTGTTGGTTATTCACAACATTAGTTTGCCCCCCGGTGAATACGGAGGGGGTGATGTGCAACGTTTTTTTTGTAATACCTTAGATTGCCAAAAACATCCTTATTTTGAAAACCTTATCGATCTTAAAGTGTCTTCACATTTGCTAATTGATCGCCAGGGTGTGGTGACTCAGTTTGTGGCTTTTGATAAGCGCGCTTGGCATGCGGGTCGGTCGAATTTTTATGGTCGTGAGGCATGTAATGATTTTTCGATAGGGATTGAGTTGGAAGGCGTTGATGATCAAGCCTACTCTGAGTGTCAATATCGAAGTTTGATAGCTGTTACCAAAGTGTTAATGAAAACTTTTCCAGCATTAAATAAACAACATATTGTTGGTCACAATACAATTGCTCCCGATCGGAAAACTGATCCAGGTGAGGCTTTTGATTGGGATCAATATCTGCTTGCTTTAGATAATTAACTCAGCAGGGATATTTGTTTCAACTGAGTAACTAATACGACAGTCAACGATATATTTTAATGGTCTTGTTGGCGTAATTAAAATTGGCTCTAAGCATCAATCAGTGAAGGGGAGTAAGAAATGATATTTTTAACGGTGTTAGTAGCTTATTTACTTATCCGTTGGTGGGGATCTGCAGTACCTTTACATCATGATCAATGGTTCCATCGTTGGTGCGATAAGGTTGCTGAGCTAGAAGTGCTTAGACCTTATCCAGGTTTGGTTTTTGCCGTTTGCCTGCTTGGCCCTATTTTGGCTTTGTTTTTTATCACCGCTTTGCTCGTCAATGTCTCACCTTGGTTAGAGATGCTAATCGCGGTGCCGGTTGTTTTGTATTCTTTAGGTCGTGGTAGGTTTACGCGAGTGATTTTGGATTACCTTGATGCAAGCGAAGCAGGCGACTGGGAGCTTGCGATTAACCGTTACGCGAGATTAATCTCAGTTAGCGAATATGTTGAACCGGAAAATGATCCTGAAGCGGCGACGTCTCACTCCTATGATCAAAATAATTACGAGTTTTCTGAAGGCGATTGGGGAGGGTTAAATCGGGCGATGTTTTCTGCGGTGTGCTACCGAGCCTTTGAGCGGGTGTTCGCCGTTTTGTTGTGGCTTATCTTAGTTGGGCCGGCGGGGGCTTTGATGTATCGATTAAGCGCACTTTACCTTGAGTCAGAAAACGAAAAAATAGATAGTGATGTTGCTGCTCGATGGTTATGGGCGCTTGAGTGGCCGGCAGTTCGTGCTATTGGCCTGTCATTTGCGCTCACCGGAAATTTCGCTAACTGTATTAAAAACTGGCAAAACTATCTCTGGGATTTTGAACGATCCTCGGAAGAAGTGATTCGTTACTATTGCGAGGGTGCGTTGAGTGTCGAAGACAATGAGCATAGTTTTGACAATATTACATCACGGGAATTTAAATTAACCCTGTCACTTTTTTCAAGAACAATAATATTCTGGATTTGTGGTCTCGCGCTAGGCAGCGTCTTTATAAATTAAAAAATTATCTCGAAAGCGAGATTCTAAGATAGTGGCGTACAGCGTGAGAGTTGCTTGATTAGTCCCAATAAAAATAACAATTAGTTTATATGTTGACTAGTAATCCATATTGCAATTGGATTCGTACAATACTCAATAAGCGCCATTCGAAACACTCCTATGGTTATACTCCTATCAGAGAGCGAAAAGACTTGTAATGATTGAGGTATCTCGGGTGGATATTATTGCCTCAATTTTTCAAACTGCTATGATTTTTATTAGTGCAAATTTACAGAGGAGGTTTTTGTATGCCGTCGTTTGACGTTGTTTCCGAAGTCGATAAGCACGCCCTTACCAATGCTGTTGATCAGGCAAACCGAGTGATCACAACGCGATTTGATTTTAAGGGAGTCGATGCAAAATTTGAGCTAAAAGATTTTCAGATAAGCCTCAGAGCGGATGTAGATTTTCAGTTGGTACAGATGATAGATATCCTGAAAGGCACCTTACATAAAAGTGAAATTGATATTGCTTGTTTGGACGAGTCAGAGCCCCAAGCATCGGGAAAGCAAGTAAAACAAGAAATATTGGTCCGGACTGGTCTAGAAAGTACGCTTGCAAAAAAAATAGTTAAGCTAATCAAAGACGCTAAACTAAAAGTACAGGCACAGATTCAATCCGATCAAGTGCGAGTGACCGGTAAAAAACGCGATGATCTTCAGCAAGTTATGCAAATGTTGAAACAAGCGGACATTGAGATGCCGTTGCAATATACAAATTTTAGGGATTAATTTTATTTTTCGAGTTGATGTGTAAATGATAAATGCTAATTCAGTAACCAAAAAAGTTAAAACAAGTGAAGGAGAGTTGGTGATCCTTGACAGCGTTTCGTTAGCTGTTAAGGACGGTGAAAGTCTTGCCATCGTGGGTGCCTCGGGGTCGGGAAAGTCGACCTTACTGGGAATCCTGGCGGGCTTAGATACACCAACAAGCGGCGAAATAATGCTTAACGGCTGCAACTTAACCTCGATGGATGAAGAAGGTCGAGCGAAAGTAAGAGCGGACAATGTTGGTTTTGTTTTTCAGTCATTTCAATTGCTACCAGGATTAAGCGCACTCGAAAATGTAATGATGCCGCTTGAATTACATGGTAAGGCGGATGCTGAGGAAAAGAGTAAAGCTTTTTTACAGCGTGTCGGTTTAGAAAATCGCATGAATCATTACCCCAAGCAACTGTCGGGCGGTGAGCAGCAACGTGTGGCAATGGCAAGGGCCTTTGCAAGCGAGCCTAAAATTTTATTTGCAGATGAACCTACTGGTAATTTGGATTCCGCAACGGGATTACGTGTCATAGATTTGTTGTTTGATTTAAATAAAGAGTTGGGTACAACACTGGTCTTGGTGACCCATGAGGATCGTCTCGCTCAGCGTTGTCAGCATCGCATTGAGTTGGAAGCTGGCAAGGTTATAAATTCCGTGATGGATAAGAATGCTTAGCTAAGTGTTTTAGTGCTGGTAAAAAATTAAATAGTTAAAGTTATTTTCTCAAGCATAAATAGGTTTATTTCATGTTAGCGTTTCGCTTGTTATGGAGAAATTGGCGTAGTGGCGAGGTTAAAATTCTTGCCAGTGCATTGATGTTAGCGGTTGCTGTAGTAACGGCGATTAGTGTATTTACCAATCGTTTAGAGATTGCGCTGGTAAAAGAAAGCGCCGCGTTTCTTGGTGCAGATCAAGTCGTTGAGAGTTCACAAAATATTTCGGAGCGTTGGTTTGTTGAGGCGGAGCAATTTGGTGTCGAACAAGCACGTGCGGTGGAATTTATCTCCATGGTGTTTTCATCGGACACCATGAACTTGGCTTCAGTGAAAGCCGTTACCCAAAAATACCCACTGCTCGGCGATTTATTGGTAAGTGAAGTTCCCTTTGCCGTTGCCGATAAAGACATTTCTATTGCTGAAGGGATTCCCGCGCCAGGTGAGGCTTGGGTAGATTCGCGTTTACTGCCTTTGTTGGAAGCACAGCTAGGTAGTGAAATTCAAGTGGGTGACAAACGCTTAACGGTGACTAAAGTTATCATCAGCGAACCTGACCGCGGCGGCGGCATGGCGATGATAAGTCCTCGTCTGTTGATGAATGAGCAAGATCTATTGGCAACAAATGTTATACAGCCTGGTAGTCGCGTTTCCTATAAGTGGTTGCTGTCTGGCACAAATTCGCAACTGGATAAAACGCTCGAATGGTTGCAACCCAAGTTAACCGACCATCAACGTTTATTAAATTTAGAATCCTCACAACAGCAGCTCGCGAACGCATTGGATCGAGGTAAACGTTTCTTGTTACTGGCAGGGATTGTCGGTGTCTTACTTGCTGGGGTTGCAATAGCAATTGCCGCACAACAATTTGCAGCTCGACACGTTGATCAGGTCGCGTTGATGAAAAGCCTCGGCGCTGGTGCAAATAAAGTTCGATATCTATATGTCATGCAGCTGCTTATTTTAGCTGCTTGCGCTGCTCTAGTTGGACTCGCTGTAGGTGAAATTATTCAACGATTGGTAACAACTACGCTGGCGTCATTATTCCCGGTGGTGCTGGGCTCCGCAAGTGTCTCTGCTTATGGTACCGGCGTTATGACGGGTTTTGTGTGCTTACTTTTTTTCGCACTGCCGCCGCTCTGGCATCTGCCGACGATTCCCCCGATTAAAATCCTTCGCCGCGAGTTACCAATAAAGCATTTGCGCGCATGGGCGCAAGGTAGTTTCGGTGTGGCTGCGGTGTTGTTATTGATTTTTATTTATAGCGGCAATGTGTTTTTAACTTTTTCTGTGTTTTTAAGTTTGGCTGCGTTAGTAACAATCGCCGCCTGCATTGCTTGGTGGATGCTAAGAGTGGGAAGGCAGTTGGGTATGCGCGCAGGCAGCGTTTGGCGTTTGGCTCTTGCCAGTTTGCAGCGAAACCCCGGTCAGAGCACGATGCAGATTTTAGTTTTTTCTACGGCGATCATGTTATTGCTGGCGATGACGGTGATTCGCACTAGTTTAATTGGCGAGTGGCAATTACAGTTGCCAGAAAATGCACCGAATCATATTTTTCTTAATATTGCTGGCGGCGAACGTGACGCAATTCAATTAATGTTGGATGAGAATGAGCTCGATGTTGATGGAGAGTTTTCGCCGATGTTACGTGGGCGATTGACACAGCGAAATGGTGAAGCATTTTCTGAGGAAACCCGTGAGGAAAACTGGGTGCTTCGCCGCGAATTAAATTTCAGTTGGACTGATAAACTGCCTGAGGATAACGAGATTGTAGAAGGCGAGTGGTTTTCTGTTGGCGCAGAAAAAGTGAATGTCCCGAATGAAAACGCAAATGAAGTTGAAGTGATTGGTGGCGTTTCTGTTGAAGTTGAAGTTGCGGAACGACTGGGCCTCGCGATTGGAGATGTGCTTCAGTTTAGCATCGGTGGTCTCAACGCAAATCTTCAAGTCCAAAATTTTCGCAGTGTTAATCGCGATTCTTTTGAGTGGTATTTATTCCTAATGGAGCCTGGCGTCTTGGATAAGTTTTCTCCGGTATATCGGCGGGATGTTTATCTGCCGGCGGAGAAAAAATTATTTGTTAATGATTTATTACTTGCTCATCCGACAGTAACGGTATTTGAGTTTGATAAAATTCTTGAGCAAATTCGCAATATTGTTACTCAAGTAAGTCGGGGAGTAGAGTTAGTGCTTTGGTTGGTTATCGTCGGCGGACTTTTAGTCTTGTTAGCAGCCGTTAACGCGAGCATGGATACGCGTTTACAAGAGGCGGGTTTGTTGCGTGCCCTAGGCAGTCGTCGCCAATTAATTTTAGGCAGTGTCTGGACAGAATTTTCTGTATTAGGTTTTTTCGCGGGTTTATTGGCGGTGATTGGCTCTGAAGTATTGCTGTTGGGTTTGCAGTTTTGGATTCTTGACGTGCCTGTTCAGCCACACTTGATGATTTGGGTGTTAGGTACGCTTATCGGAACAGTGTTGATTGGTTTGTTGGGTTTGATCAGTTGTCGGAGAGTCGTAACCGCCGCACCTGCCGTCGTTTTAAGGGAAGCTGCCGCTTGATTTTCAGTTCGTATTCAAATGTTTTAAATAAAAAAAAGCCACATTAATGTGGCTTTTTTATTAGATTCTAATTATTCAGCGTCAGGTTGGGCCTCGGGTGCCGCGGCTAAGAACGCAGGGTGTTGTAACAGCGCCTCGTTGATCCTAACAAGATTTGGGTACGCGCTAAGATCGGTGTTGAGTCGATTAGCATTGGCAATTTGCGGAATTAAGCAGACATCGGCCAACGTGATGGTGTTGCCATAACTATAGTCACCGCCGTAGTTGGTGACGAGATCTTCTAAAGCTAAGAATCCTTTGCTTATCCAATAACGATACCAATTATCAACATTATCTTGATTTTGTTTGAGTTCGTCTCGTAAATAATTTAAAACGCGCAAATTATTTAATGGATGAATGTCGGCGGTAATTAACTGTGCCATCGCGCGAACTCTGGCCCGACCCGCGACAGTTTCGGGTAGCAAGGGAATATCGGGATAGCGTTCTTCCAAATACTCAATAATTGCATTAGATTGTGTATAACTTTCACCGTCATCGACAAGTGTTGGGACGAAGCCTTGTGGATTTAGTTCTTTATAGGGCGCAGAGTGTTGTTCACTACGATCTGCTTTTAGGCTTACGGGTATAGTTTCAAAATCTAGTGCTTTCAAGTTAAGCGCAATACGAACACGGTACGCGGCGGAGCTGCGGTAAAAGGAATATAGTTTCATCGTGAATCACTCTTACTTCGGTCAAATTAACGGTGGTTTACTTTACTCGGGTTTATTTTATTATTGTTTACTGTAAGCATTATCGTCGTAATAAGTGAGGTAGTTTTGCGTCATCGACTGCAAAGCAAATTTGAAATCATATGCACGCTAGCACCGAAAGTAACATAGAGTGCAGGCTTTGCAAAAGTGAAAATTACCAGCGTTCCAGATTCGCGTATTTTTTGATCAGGAATTCCCTGTCGTTTGAAACCTCGATAATACTGTGACAGCAATTTTCCATTTTGGGCGGTCGCCAGAAATCTTGCAGATTGCGACCTTCAACATGAGTCAAAATACTCTTTATGAAAATACCATGGCTTACCAGCAGGATTGTTTCATTCGGGTTATCGCTTACAATTTTTTTGAAGCTGGATAACGCGCGTTGTTGTAGTTCGAAAAAAGTTTCCGCACCAGGAAATTGAAAAAGCGACGGGTCACCCCAAAAATGTTGATGAGGTTCAGGGTGTGTTTTTTCAATATCCGCGTAAAGTTGTCCTTCCCATTCTCCAAGTTGAATTTCTCTTAGTTGATCATCTAGTTGAAGCGGTACCTGATGATGTTCCAAAATTTGATTTGCTGTGTCGCGAGCTCTAATACTGCTACTGGAATACGCGCGACTAAATGGAATATTCTTTAGCTCGCTAGCAATTTTTTGAGCTTGCTGTATACCTAGCTCGGTAAGAAAGGAATCGGTTTGACCTTGAATTCTACGTTCTAAATTCCAATTAGTTTGTCCGTGTCGAACGAGGTGTACTGTTGTCACATTTCTATCCGCTAGTTACGTTGTTGCCTAATAATTAAATGCAAAGTCTAAAGTTTTTCTTAATAGTTTGTTGAGCTATTTGAAAGACCTTACTGTAATAATTAATAATTTCGTAGTTGTTTTTATCGGGCTTTGTCTAATTGTGCCGCGTGTCGCATTACATGATAGATATAATGCTGCTCGTGGGTGTGTTGAAATAAATGTGACCAAGGTCCACCCGCATATATGGCAACATCTTCACCAGCATGACTCTCATTTGTGAGCGGTATTAAGGCTTCTTGGTGAAAGTCTTGGTCTTCCGTGTCAACCTCGTCTAAATCATGACGACCCGTGTTGGCAGCGCTGGTATAACGTCTGTCACCACCGTGTTCTACGGCGAAACCGCGACCATTTCTATATCCTAAGGTCGTGTAAGGCTGTTCATCACCTGCAAGGGTGGGCGAGTTCTCAGGGTTGCCTTTTTCGTCATTGCCAATGACTTTACCCAGTATTGGATTTCCTCGTGTTGGATAGCCAGCCATAGTAAGGGTGTGGCTGTGATCGGCAGTAACAATAATTAATGTATCTTTGTCGCTAGTCATATCGCGAGCAACTTTCACAGCATTTGATAATTCTTGTGTATCATCCAAAGCGCGGTAAGCATTTCCGGCGTGATGTCCGTGATCAATTCTTCCCGCTTCGACCATTAAAAAAAATCCCTTTGGATTTTTCTGTAAAATATCTAAAGCTTTTCTCGTCATTTGTTCGAGAGAGGGTTGCTGAGCGTTGGCATCTTTTCTATCCGCGTGATAAGACATATGGGAATCGCTAAACAGGCCTAATAAATGATGAGTATTTTTTGTGTCGACATTATCAAGCTGTTGACGATTTTCTACGTAGGCCGCGTTTGAATAATTGCTAAGCCATTCTTGTGGTAAATTTCTTCCGTCTTTTCTACGTCCATTTCTCGAGTTCGATGAACCACTATTTGCTTCTGGTAAAAAATACTGGCGACCACCGCCTAGCGCGACGTCGATGCCGTCGCCTTTGTCGAACTCGATTAACTGTCGGGCGATATCTTTACAAAGGTTTGGGTCTAAGCCAATCGGCATTTCGTTGTCACCCTCCCAGTCTCGTTCGGGAACATGGGCGTAAGTTGCTGCGGGAGTTGCGTGGGTTAGTCTTGCCGTTGTTACGATCCCGGTTGACATGCCCATTTCTTCAACTTGTTCTAAAAATGTGGGAATGAAATTTTCGCTTGCTGATTCACAGTTACCACGTTCAGCTTTTTGGTTTACTGAGATAAACCCCGCTTTGCTTTTTATGCCGGTGACCATTGCGGTCATTGTGCCAGCGGAGTCGGGAGTTTGTTGGTTCGTATTATAGGTTTTAGATAGCGCGAGGGCGGGAAGCTTTTCGAATTCAAGAAGGTTTTCTTCGCCAGCAAGCCCCTTACTTTGGCCGTCGTATATTCTACTTGCGGTTACCGTTGATACGCCCATGCCGTCGCCAATAAACAAAATAATATTTTTTGCTCGATTGGTATTTTCTTGAGTGTTCAATATTTTTTGTAGTTCTTGCTGGCCAGACAAATACCAAGATTCCGGTGTTTCATTTTTGGTTTGGCTGCGGATTGCAGATGTAAAAAAAATCGCACATAAAATTATAAAAAATCGCATGTTAAAAATCATTGTGCTTCTCGGCCTTGTTAGCGTTATCGTAAAGTTTTTATCGTTAGGTTTTGAAAGCTATCTTAGCTGAAACCTATTTTTGGTCACGTTTCTGAAGCTGAGGCGTGTTGCCTCTAAACCTCTATTGGTCAATGGATTTCGCACCTGAAGCGAGATTGTCGCGCTAAGGAATTAGCGGTATATTACAGCGCTGATAGAGTAGTGCCAAGAAATAGCTCACTTAAGCGATATCCGATAAGCCATAACAATAAACGGAGTCAATATGAATACATCTGATCAGCCGCCAAAAAACAATTTAGTAGCTCAGCCGGACAAAACCGAAATAAAACCATCGGCCGTAGATAACGACAAAAGACGTTTGTTTAAGTCGGCGGGGACGCTAGGAGCGATGGGAGTTGCTGGCGGATTGCTAGCCGGTTTTGGCGCGAGTAGCGCTCAGGCTCAAAATGCCAGCGGGCGTGATCAGGGCAGCACGACATTTGCGAAACCCGGAAAATTAAAAGACGGCGCACAATTGGATTCGCGCTTTCCCGTTTCTTTCAATGAATCTGTCTCCCATGGTTTACGTTTAATCGTTGAATATTTCACCGCGCTTAATCAACGAGATCATCGTGCGATTGCGCGCACACTTCATTTTCCATTTGCCATTTATGAAGATATTGATCCGATTATTTTTAATTCCGAAGCGGATTTTATTGCCAACCCTCCTGCGACCTTGAATGGAACCGGAAAAGGCTACTCCAAGATTGCGGAAGGTTCATATGATTTATTAGAGAGTGTGAACGTTCATCTTTATTGCCCCGTCGGTGGAGTATTTTCTTTGTCCTTTGCGCGGTATACCAAAGACGGTAATAAACTGCTCGATTGCGATGGTCTTTTTTCGGTAACAAATAACGATGGGCGCTGGGCTATTCAATTGGTATCTACGCTTGTGCATGAGCGCGGCTATGAAAAAAATCAATATCCCGATGCAGAAATGACACATCGTGTTGGTAGTCAGGGTTACTTGGCGGCATTTGGCTATCGTGATGAAGAGCTGCTGAATGATCTAAGTAAAGGGCGAGGATCATTCGAAGAGGAGTTGCCGGTTGGTACCAAACGAGCGCGTGTTTCTTTTAATTACGGACCGCGGGATCGATCGCGAAACGCGAGAGAGAATCGACCGATGGACGGCTGGGTTACTGCAGGTGTCAAATCACGTTTGTCGGTTTCTGAAGTTACAGCTGAAACAGGTACGGGAAGCACGTCTACAAATTTAGATCAGTTCGTTGCCTTAGCAGGTGGAACTGTGGGCGAGTATGATTACACACGCATGCGTCCGGATCGTCCCTTAGTGATTCACGCAACACATGATAAAGCTCACGTATTGGGCGGCTATTGGCGTTATACCGCGAGCAGTGAATTGATCTCTGAAACTCGCAGTGTGTCGATTCGTATTTATAAAGGCGGTCGTTGGGGAGGGGTGGGAAATTTGGGGCAAGTTACTCATCATGATCGTTCGAATTCGGGATAACAAATTATTTTTTGGAGCGGGAATTAAAGGAATCTTTACTTGTTAAAATCATTTTTCGGTATTTTTCTGCGAGTGATCCCCAGCTAAACCTTGATATGTCGGGCGCTTGCAAAAAATTGATTAAAACGCCTTCGTCTTTTTTAAGCCATTGTTGTGTGAGGTTTACCAACATTGTTGCCGCGCTTTCAGCTTCTTTGTGAATATCGTTTGGCGCAGAGAGGTAGCGGTACTCAGCAGAGAAAATCTCTTGGTAAGCTAATCGGTCGGGAACGATCGGGATACAGCCAGCCGCAACCGCTTCCAAGATCGCCAGTCCTTGAAAGTCATGGAGTGCTGTCGAAAATACTATGTCGGCTTTAATTAGCAGGGCTTGGTAGGCTAACGTATCCTCAATATATCCCCAGTTTCCTAGCCAGCCATTATTTTTTAATATATCTTTGATCACGGTGAATGTATCAGGTTGCGTGCGAAATTTTTGTCCTACGATATGGAACTCCAGAGGTAATTCTTTTGGGAGCGCTTTTATGCAAGTTAATAGTTGTTCCGGTCCTTTGTCATATTCCCAACGATGGTTCCAGATAATCTGTAATTTTGGACTGGGTTTTTCTTGATCTAAAAGAAATGCAGAGTTGTTAATCGGTACTGGTAAAACAGAGCTTTTCTCAGTGAGTGTTTCGTTCAACCCTTTTGGTATTTGGTCCGGTAAGCGCTTGAGTAAATTTTTAACGCCCGTTAAAAACGAGTCTCGATTAAAGTGGCTGTTGAATAAAATTAGGTTTGCACACAAAGCTGCGTACAAAGAAACTATCTTCGCTTCTAAATTATCAGAGTGACCCTGTTTTTCTTTTTCGGAGGATAGCGGGTAAGAAAATTGGTTCTCATGAAAATATAGAACGTTAGGTATTGACGCTAAACTTGGAATAAATCCTCTTAGGCCGTTCAAATCGACCATGGAGGTGGCGATCAGTAAGTCATATTTTTCCGACAGTATTTCCCTTTTATTGAATGCCCACGATAGGCTATTCCCTCGAATTCTCCAACTGAAAAAGCGCGGTTCTAAGGTGAGCACTGTCCATTGGTGTTCTGGTAGGTTCGCGACTAAAGATTGATGCCAATATTTATGGCTGTTCGCGTCGTAGGCGGAAAGTAATAAGATTTTCATTTTTATTTGGTTTTGAAATTAAGTGAAAAGGTAAAAAAAATTAGCTTGAGTAAGCCAGCAACCTTGGTAACAAATTAAAATGATTTAAGTGCAAGCTACTCCAAAAAAATATAAAAGAATGGCAGTTTTTCTTAAAATTTGTGATCGATTAACAATTAAAATTTGCTGCTTGAGCTACAGTTTATTAAAACACAGTTCTCATTGAAGGTCGTGGTCATGGATAAGTCTTGGATGTTAAACCCGCAAGCCATTCGTTATGCCAAAGCATGTATTCAAGTGGTAAAAGAAGAATTAGATATAAAGCTAAAACTATCTCATCCTGAATTTCTGCAAATGCTACATGAATACGTTGATATGACTGATTCGCAAGAATTAGGATTGGCTTATAGTCGTTTAATATCAATGGCAGGTCCAGGTGCGATTCTGCAAGGTTTGAAACCCTCAGATAATTCTGCTTCAGAAAGAAATATCGTAGAGCTACCTATAAAAAAACAAGCCAATTGTGAGCACTTTACAGATTCCGCTGCTTTGGAAGAGCAGGAAATGATTAAGTTAAACGGTAAACTCTATTCTAAATGGCGAGATGGAAAAGAGTTTAGGGGGCTGTACCGAGGCCAGCCGTCGTATCATTAGGAGCGGTGAAATATATACCTAATATTTGATGTAGGGTCTTCGCCGATTTAAATTTCTTATTTAATCATGCTTCCTACATAATGCCATGGAAGGCATATCCTCTTGGTTCCAGCGCAATTTAACGTCCTACTTCGATTCATAAAATAAATTACTTTTCGGTTTTTTGGTGCCAAAACGGTTGGCCTATAGTCGGAGTGCTCGGGCTCGCGGTTTGTCGCGTTAACATTAAACCTGCTAAGTAGGCCTCACGTCCGGCTTTGATTGCGTCAGCGAAAGCCCTAGCCATTTTTGCGGGTTCTTGGGCATTCGCAACAGCTGTATTCAATAGGACGCCGTCATATCCCATTTCCATCGCTTCACAGGCCTGTGAAGGCGCGCCAATTCCGGCGTCAATAATTAGTGGTGTGTCCGGTAGGCGTTTTCTAATCGTCAATAAATTGGTTTTGTTGACTAGTCCTTTGCCGGTACCTATTGGGGCTCCCCAGGGCATTAAAACTTCACAGCCGACATCCAATAGTCTTTGGCATAAAACTAAATCGTCGGTGCAATAGGGGAGGACTTTAAAGCCTCTTTTTATTAGATCGGCTGCGGCTTCGAGTAAAGCGAATGGGTCAGGTTGTAAATTGTAATCGTCGCCGATCACTTCTAATTTTAACCAATCTGTTTCAAATAATTCCCGTGACATTTCAGCGGTGTTAATCGCTTCTTTCACTGATTTGCAGCCCGCAGTATTGGGAAGTAGTTTTTTATTACTTTGTTTTATGGCTTGCCAAAAACTATCGCCGCCTTGGTTGTTGGGATCTTGGCGGCGCAAACCGAGAGTGACGATATCTACCTGAGCATCGTTAATAGCGTCGAGCATAGATTGAAGGGATGGATATAAAGCCGTACCAAGGAGCAAGCGGTTGGAAAATAATTCACCGTACAGTTGCAGTTTATCGTTTTCCATCAGCCTCCTCCCACCGGAGAGACGATATCTATTTGATCGCCATTATTCAGTTGTACCTTTGCATATTCAGCGCGAGGAATAAAATTTCCGTTCACCGCGACGGCAAATTTTTGTTCACCTATGTCGCTCGCTTTAATAGCGGAGACAAGTTGCGAGTCTGGCAGGTTAATAGTTTTGTTATTTAAACTGACGTTAATCATTTCACTTTATATTACTGGTAGTTAAATTAGTTTGATGGCTTGTGTTTCTGTGGCTTTTCTCTCGATGAGTGACTTCGTGATAGGCCGTTTCGTGATCGTGATAAATAGCTGACCAAAAATTTCCGGGTTGTTTCTCTTCTATCCAGTTTGAAATGTGCTCAACAATAGTAGGGGCCAGTAAATAACCATGACGATACAACCCATTAATTTGTAAGATGTTATTTTTCGCCCCATTCCCGTACGGATGGAGTCGTTGAACTTTCGGTAAATTGTCACGAAATGTTGGCCGCAAATTGGTGTCAGTTTCAATTACTCGGGCTTCTGAGAATGCTGGGTTGATAGTATAAAGCGCACTGGCTAGCTCAAGGTTTGATTGTAAACTGATTGGAGAAGAATCTTCGCTTTCTATTTCTGTTGCACCAATAATAAATTGATTGTTTGGTTTTGGCACAATATAAAGTTTGTAGCGAGGGTGCATTAAGCGCACTGGGCGACTCAGTTCAACATCTTTGCCCTCGACCCACATCACTTCTCCGCGTACACCGCGTAATTGGTTCGATGTGGTTTTCGCTCCCATACCTCGGCAATCCAAAATCCAATCCGCATCGTTAAATTGTTTTTGATCGTCGCCATTGTTTAAATCGACGGAATTGTTTTCTGTGCATTTTCCGCCGAGTTGACGAATAGCAACCAGAAGGCTGCTTAACAGTTGGCGGTTATCAAGATGTGCTTCACCGGGTAAAAATAAAGCGTGGTGAAAATGGGCTAGAGCAGGTTCTAGCTCGCTAATTTCAAGCTTGTTTAGCCAGCTACTAGTGTCGTCATGTTTTAGTTTGGCCGCGATTTCATTTTTAAATTGCGCCAACTCAGAATGATCCAGTTGGTGAGCGACGGCAATGCTGCCTTGCGCGGAGTAAGAGACAGAAGGTAAATTTGGCGTTTCGCGATTTAGCGTTTCAATCCATCGTGGCCACAGTGAAAGAGAGCTTAGACCCATATCGAAAATTAAACGATCACTGACGACAACTTCACTTAGTGGTGAAATCATTGCTGCTGCGGTATAGGCGGCGCTATGAGGATTTTCCAGCGATCCGCTTTCGGTGAGGCTTACCGAGTGACCCGTTGATAGCAGACGCCACGCAAGCAAGCGACCTAACAGTCCAGCACCAACAATGGCAATATTCATGACGGGAAAAAACGATAAGTGAAAAAGGTTGGCATGAGACGCTTCATATCAAATCTTGTTTCCTACGCAGGTTTCAACCTGATCAGGTTCGACGGGTTCAGAAGTCTGATCTCAGCGCTTTGATTCACAGTGATGTGAAGCTCTAAAGCGCGCCCCGACAAGAGGTGCTGAGTCTACTGGTATTTTTCAGAGGGAGCAATCAGCCTGGTGTCCGAATAAGCGCTTCCTGTGAGGCTTAGTTATTTGGCATCGAGCAGGCTATGAAGATCTGTTTGTTCTGCTTCGATTGCCTCGACTTTTGCGACAACTTGGCCCTTGGCAAGCTTGGCTTTAATTCGTTGCCCTTTGTTCAAACTACTGGCATCGCGAATTATTTCGCCTTGCTCATTCACTAGGATACTGTAACCACGTTGAATCGTATTGAGCGGGCTGACGGTATCCAAGGCTTCCACAACACTGGAAAATTTTTGTTGTTGAAATTTCATCAAATGCCGCAGTGTCGACATGAGGTTTTGATTAAGTTGAACTAAATTCTTTTTGGAACGATTGATTTGAGCGCTAGGGACGCAGCGCCGATACCGTTTTAACAAGCTGTTGAAAGTCGTATTCGCATCATGAAATTGGAAATTCATTGCTCGGCGTAAACGAATCTCCAGTGTGTCTAAGTGCTGGGCACGACTTTGTAGGCGTTCACCAGGATGTCTTAGTCGCGCGGCTAAACCACTGTTCAGTTGTCGCGCATGTGCTAATAAACGTTTTATTGATTGGCTCAATAATATTTCGTAACCCGCAAAGGTTTCGAGCCAGTCATCACCATCTGGGCTTAAGAGTTCGGCAGCGGCTGATGGAGTCGGCGCGCGTAGATCAGCAACAAAATCTGAAATGGTGAAATCCACTTCATGTCCTACTGCGCTGACGATGGGAAGTTTGCTGGCGAAGATTGCGCGGGCAACAATTTCTTCATTGAAAGGCCATAAATCTTCGAGTGAGCCACCGCCGCGCGATAATAGCAGGACATCAAATTTCTTAATTTCATTCGCGGTTTCGATGGCCTGAACAATTTGTTTCGCAGAACCATCGCCTTGAACGGCTACCGGGATAATAGTGACGGGAATACCCGCAAAGCGCCGTTTTAACACGTGCAATATATCTCGAATTGCGGCGCCGGTGGGTGAGGTAACAATACCAATGTGTTTGGGTAACTCGGGTATTGCCTGCTTGTGTTTCTCGTCAAATAAACCTTCTTTGTTTAATTTCGCTTTGAGAGCGTCGAAGGCCCGTTGCAATACACCAAAACCCGCTTCTTCGATATGTTCAGCAATGAGCTGATATTCTCCGCGACCTTCGTACAAGCTGACACGGCCTCGAATAACAACTTGTTTACCTTGCTCAGGCTTGAATCTAACTAGACTGTTCCTATTGCGGAACATGGCACAGCGGATCTGCGCGTCAGCATCTTTTAAGGTGAAATACCAATGACCAGAGGAGGGTGTTGCAACATTCGACATCTCTCCCTCAACCCAGGTCAAGGACAGATGCGTTTCGAGTAGTTGTCGGGCTTTATGATTTAGCTGTCCGACGGAAAGTACATCTCTCGCGGATGGTGTTGGGGCCGAAAAAAGATCACGTGTCATAGGGAGTTTGGCGTTATGGCGTTCAGAGGGTGCAAGTGTAGGCCATGTGAAGAAGTGATGAAACCATGAGTCTGGTGCAAAGTTGGAAATTGGACTTATAGGCTGGCGCGTCAAATGTTAACACTAGTTAACGAGCTTCCAGTTTTCGTCGGCTTTTATAATAAGCCGAATTTTCATCAAGCCTAGTTCGTAGGTGGAGCTATCCAATGAATCGTTACCCTACGCATTCGGTGTTAGTCGGATACCTGGCATGGATTTTCGGGTTTATCGGCGCGCATCGTTTCTATTTTGGCAAACCGCTATCCGGTACCTTATGGTTTTTTACCTTGGGGTTGTTGGGGGTTGGATGGATTATTGATATTTTTCTGATCCCAAGTATGGCTGATGAAGCAGATTCGCGTTTTATCGACGGGCCAATTGATTATTCTGTAGCTTGGTTATTACTGGTTTTTCTTGGTGTATTTGGGGTTCATCGAATGTATATGGGGAAATGGATTACGGGTTTGATATACCTGTGTACCTTGGGTCTTTTCGGTATTGGCTTGCTTTATGACTTATGGACTCTCAACTATCAGATCGATGAAATCAATGAATATGAAGAATATTAAAATCCTTCCTTATGTTGCGCTTTTGAATAAAAATTAATTGAATTAAATATCCCTTTTTATGCGCATTCGATCTTCAAGAGTACTTAAATTCACGGTGGGATTGGGCTAAAGTAACGCGCTTGTCCTCGCTGCTAATCGGTATCGTTAGATACGCGACAAATAACAGTGTGCAAACAAATAATGAGTAAATTTGGAGAACAAATGAAAGCGCTGGGTAACATTTTAATTGTGATCTTAGTAACAGTTGTCGGAATGGCGGGCAATGCCTGGTCGCAAGAAAATACGGCTGATAGAAATGAACTCCAAGGTGAGTTTCTGATGGATTTCATTATCGATACTGAAACAGCGCAGACCATTGGCGGGCGTAGAATTGTACCGATAACCGGTGGGCGTTTCGAAGGTCCCAATCTCGTGGGAACCGTATTGAATGTTGGTGCCGATTGGATAAAAACTCGCGCTGATGGTGTTAGCGAGCTGGATGTTAGGGTGACCTTGAAGACAGACGATGAAGCGCTCATCTACATGTCTTACAGCGGAATACTCAGTCGCTCTGAAACCGGCACCTATTGGCGCGTCGTGCCAAAATTTGAAACCGACGCTGAAAAATATCGCTACCTGAATAATTTAATTGCCATCGGTATTGGTAAGCGAATAGATGGCAAAACTGCTTACAGCATCTATAAAATCCTATAGCTATATTTGCCCTAGCCATCCATCCATGGCTTTCGTCGCTAGAGTTGCTCAAGTGGATTAGGTTACAATCGCTGCCTTTTGAATCCGAGCAAGCATAGAAAGTCATGGAAATAGCGCCTCTCCTCCAAACCCTCAAAGATATTCAGCAACGCACTGACACGCTTAGGGGGTATCTTTGACTACGATAATAAAAAGGAGCGACTTGCTGAAGTCGAGCTAGAACTTGCCGAGCCTTCAGTTTGGGATGAGCCGAAGCGCGCGCAAGACCTAGGACGCGAACGTTCCTCCTTGGAAATTGTCGTGAATACGATTGAAACCATGGACTCTGGTGTTGCTGATAATCGCGAGTTATTGGAAATTGCCGCTGACGAAAACGACGTCGACACTGTAGCCGATATCGAATCTGAAATTGATAAATTGAATCAACAGCTCGAACTGTTGGAATTTCGTCGGATGTTCTCAGGCGAAATGGATCCCAATAACGCTTACTTGGATGTGCAATCCGGCTCTGGCGGCACGGAAGCGCAAGATTGGGCGGAAATGGTGCTACGGATGTATTTGCGCTGGGGAGAAAGTAAAGGCTTTAAAACAGTACTTGAAGAAGTCTCTCCCGGTGAGGTCGCAGGTATCAAGAGTGCAACTATTCGATTTGAAGGCGAGTACGCCTTTGGTTGGCTGCGAACCGAAACCGGTGTTCATCGCTTGGTGAGAAAGTCTCCATTTGATTCTGGTAGTCGACGGCATACGTCATTTTGTTCAATCTTTGTTTCTCCAGAAATTGACGATGATATCGAGATTGATATTAATCCCGCGGATTTGCGGGTTGATACTTATCGAGCGAGCGGCGCTGGTGGGCAACACGTTAACAAAACCGATTCGGCTATTCGCTTAACTCACATGCCGTCTGGTATTGTCGTACAGTGCCAAAGCGAGCGTTCGCAACATCAAAACCGTGATCACGCGATGAAAATGTTACGCGCTAAATTATATGAGCAAGAAATTCATAAGCGGAATACCGCGAAGCAAGAGTTAGAAGATAATAAAGCCGACATTGGTTGGGGTAGTCAGATCCGCTCTTACGTTTTGGATGATCAGCGAATTAAAGATTTAAGGACGGGCGTGCAAACGAGCAATTGTCAGAATGTGTTAGATGGCGATCTCGATCTGTTTATTGAGGCGAGTTTGAAGGCGGGTTTGTAAGTTAACCTGAAAATCGAAAAACAAATTATGCTTTTTACAAGTGAGAAATGTTATGAGTAAAAATAAATCCGTTGAAACCAACGCCGAGAAAAAAGCGGATGAGGCGCAAGACGAAAATAAATTGATCGCTGAGCGGCGAGAAAAATTGGCAGCAATTCGAGAAAAGCAGAATGCTTTTCCCAATGCCTTTCGGCGAGAAGATTATGCTAAACGTTTACAGGGTCAATTCGGTGATCATAGCAAAGAGGAGCTTGAGCACCTGAATCAAACCGTCAGCGTTGCCGGCCGAGTAATGGCAAAACGCGGCCCCTTTATGGTGCTGCAAGATATGACTGGGCAGATACAACTCTATGCAGATAAAAATACGCAGAATACCATTAAAGAAAATTGGGGCGTTTGGGACATAGGCGATATTGTCGGTGTGCGCGGTGTCCTACATAAGTCGGGCAAAGGAGATCTTTACGTCAATCTCGAAGATTATGATTTGCTAGTAAAATCTCTGCGTCCATTACCTGATAAATACCACGGATTACAAAATACAGAGCAGCGTTATCGACAACGTTATGTTGATCTAATTATTAATCCAGAAGTGCGCGATGTGTTTCGAATTCGCTCAAAGACAGTTGATTTTATTCGTCACTATTTAAATCAACATGATTTTATGGAAGTGGAAACACCGATGATGCAAAGTGTTCCCGGCGGCGCGACGGCAAAGCCGTTTGTTACTCACCACCACGCTTTAGATCAGGAAATGTTTTTACGTATTGCCCCAGAACTGTATCTTAAGCGTTTGGTCGTGGGCGGTTTTGAGCGAGTTTACGAAATTAATCGAAATTTTCGAAACGAAGGTTTGTCGACTCGACACAATCCAGAATTTACCATGTTGGAATTTTATCAAGCCTATGCGGATTACAACGATTTAATGAACTTGACGGAAGATATGTTACGCAATCTGTGTCAGGAAGTTTTAGGTTCGACGACGGTTGTTTATCAAGAGAGCGAATACGATTTCGCCAAGCCCTTCCAACGTTTGTCGGTGTTTGACTCGATACTGCATTTTAATGAGGATATTAGCCCAGACGATTTGAATACAATCGAGGGCGCTACTGCGATTGCTAAAGCCAAAGGCGTGCCATTAAAAGATTCTTATGGTTTAGGAAAAATTCAAATAGAGATATTCGAGAAAACAGTCGAACATCGCTTGGATCAACCCACGTTCATTACTCAATATCCAACTGAAGTATCTCCTTTGGCGCGGCGTAGTAATGAGAACCCTTTCGTTACCGATCGCTTTGAATTTTTCGTTGGTGGCCGTGAAATTGCCAACGGTTTTTCGGAGCTAAATGATCCAGAAGATCAAGCCGATCGTTTTCAGGCACAAGTTTTGGAAAAAGAAGCAGGTGATGATGAGGCGATGCATTTTGATGAAGATTATATTCGCGCACTAGAGCACGGTTTGCCGCCGACTGCGGGTGAAGGTATTGGTATTGATCGTTTAGTGATGCTATTAACGAATTCTCCCAGTATTCGTGATGTGTTGCTGTTCCCACACATGCGTCGAGAAACAATTAACGAGTCCAATGCAGAATAACGCCGTCAAATTAGAAGCGTCCTGGTTGCAAATTTTGGCGGATGAATTTGAAAAGCCTTATATGCGTGCACTCAAGGCGTTTTTGAAGGTAGAAAAGCAACAGGGAAAGAAAATATATCCGCCGGGCGATTTGATTTTCAACGCATTAAATTCAACACCCTTCGATCAAGTTAAAGTAGTTATTCTAGGCCAGGACCCTTATCACGGTCCCAACCAAGCACACGGTTTATGTTTTTCTGTGATGCCCGGTGTTCCCTTGCCACCAAGTTTGAAAAATATTTATAAAGAGCTAGCGACGGATGTGGGAGTGCAACAGCCAGACCACGGTTCTTTGCAAGCTTGGGCAAATCAGGGGGTGCTACTTTTAAATGCAATGTTAACTGTTGAACATGGCAAAGCAGGTGCACATCAGGGTAAAGGGTGGGAGGAATTTACTGATTCTGTGATTCGCGCACTCAATGAGCAACGGCAAGGCTTAGTTTATTTGTTGTGGGGAAGTTACGCGCAAAAGAAAGGCGAGTTTATCGATCGCAATCGAAATTTAGTTTTACAGTCACCACACCCTTCGCCATTTTCTGCTCATCGCGGTTTTCTTGGTAACAAACATTTTTCAAAAACCAATGATTATTTGATTTCTGCCGGACTGGAAGCGATCGACTGGCAAGTGCCCAGCCAGGCCGACTGAAGAAGTGAAATCTATAACAAGAAAGGAGTCCGACTAAATTTCTTAGCCGGTTAAAAGGGACATCGCGGCTTCCATTTCGTCAGCCAAATTCTCATCGTTCTCATCAAAATCTGTATCAATTCCTAAGCGAGCGAAAGCGCCTACTGTTGAGTAGTCAATACTCGCGAGGGGATGATCGGAACCGATATAGCTTTGTAAGGTCGCGACGGTTACCAAATCGGTGTAATCGGCCTCGGCGATGTCACGATTAAAATCCATATAATTTTTAGGTACGCCAATTAATTCTTCGGGGAAATTCCAGTTACGTAAAATCAGTTCACCGATTTCTGGGTGTAGCTGTTCGATGACAAGATCGAGGGAGAAGCTGTCTTTAAGTAGGCGAGAATTTTCTTCAGCGAAAGTTAAGATTGGCAGTACACCAATTTTGTGAACTAAACCAGCGAGAGCTGCTTTGTCGACTTTTAAATTAGAGCGATGCTTGCAGAGGATATAACAGAGGCCTGCAATTTCACTAGAGTGGCTCCAGACTTCACGTAGTCGGCGATCAACCATGTCTGATGTTGCCTGGTACATTTGCTCCATGGCAAGGCCGGTGGCTAGGTTGCAGGTATATTCGATACCCAAGCGCATGAGCGCCATTTTCAAATCTTCGATTTTATGTGCGGCGCGTAACAGAGGGCTATTCGCGACTTTGATAATCCGGATAGTTAGCGCGGCATCGTGGCCGATGACTGTCACCATCTGGTCGATGCTGGCATTGGGATCCTCTGCGACCTCGCGAACTCGTAAGGCGATCTCGGGGAGGGTGGGGAGTACCAATTTATCGTTCTCGATGGCGCTAATGAGCTCCGCGCGAACTTCTTCAACCATTTGATCCATAAGAACTTTTCCCTAAAACTAACAAAAATATGGGCGCATATAGAGCGATGAGACAGACATTTTTGCCTCACTGCAAAGTCAATGTCGATCCGGAGTTTCGGATTTCTCAGGTCTTAGCAGAGCTTTCAAAGCGCTAAAAAATTAACTGCGTTTATTTAGGTATAGCATAGGGGAGGGGGAGCCAGCGGATTATTTTGGCAGTTTTATCCTGGTTTGAAAGGGATTCCGAGTCACTTGAGTCATCCGTAACGACCGCTAATATCTCGCAATGCGCTTCGTCAACAGGAGCTGCAAGCACGATGTTGCCGATGCTTTGAGAGGACTCCGCTGTAAACAGTGGGGTTCCAGGAAGGAGAAGCTTGTTCGTCGCCATTAACCCTCGTCGCATACGGCGTTTTAATTTGCCAAGATATTGCATACGAGCAACGACTTCTTGGCCAATATAACAGCCCTTTTTAAAGCTGACGCCTTCAAAAACTTGGTAGTTGAGCATTTGAGGAATGAACATTTCTGAAGTTTCTTTTCTTACATGACCGAAGCCGTCAGCGATTTCCGCGAGATCCCAGCATAGTGCGCCGTATTCTGTACATGTTTTGGAATAGCTTTCCCAAATCGATTTACAATTTTCGATGGGGATAAACAGAAGCACTCGCTCGTCACTTATCTTGACCGATATTTTGTCTTCATCGATGATGCATTGATTAATATTCTGTGGAATTTGAACGTTGTTTGGGGCATCGATTTTTTCTAATTGCACACCTTGTAGCGCAAGCAACTGATGGTTTTGGGAAGCGATGATTTCCACCTTCGAAAACACGGCGAATTTTTTTAAGGTGTTGGCCGCCGTGTCAATTAAGCCCTTATCCATGATTAAAGCCACCGTTTTTGATTCTGCTTCATCAATTAGCATGATTGCTCTGAAGCTAAATACCATCCTGCCCTTGGTATTACAGTGTCCCCCGCAAACCGAATGCTGAATCGAGAGCAAGTTCATGTCGCAGGTGACTTGGCCTTGTAGAAACTTGATGACGTCTTTGCCGCGAATCAGGAAGTAAGCGAGATGATTTGCAATCATAAGCTTGGAAGCCGATGGATTTGTTCCCGTCGTATTAAATTGGGTGATAACTTCATCGTTCCAAACAGCACCGCGGTTTTTTAAAAAGCTGTGCCATGATTCGAGGGATTCGGACATAATTTTCTTACAAAGAATAGGGGTTTAATTGCGACCTGGGTTCAGGAGTCCTATATAATAGCGAACTTTGACAAACCTAGATGCATTTATTATGGAAAAAAATAAACTAATGTGGGCAAGCCGTCGCGGTATGCTCGAATTGGATTTGGTGCTGATGCCGTTTGTGGAAAACGTTTACCCGACGTTGGATCCTGAAAATCAGCAGCGGTATTGGCAATTGTTGGATCAAGAAGATCAAGATCTGTTCGCCTGGTTCTTAAAACGCACTGACCCAGAAGATTCTGAGTTGTTAAAAATAGTGAATATTATTCGAGATAATACCGGAGTGAAAAGCTGACTATTCATTTTCGATCTTCGTCGCGACTAAAAATATTTGTCGCTGTTATTCACGCTGTCGCTATAACCTTGGTCTGGTTTAGCTCATTGCCTTTGTGGTTTTGTGTTTTGGTCGACTTGTTGATTATTTGCCATGGTTTATATCTATTGCGGAAGCATTCGGCTGTTGGTGCATGTGCTTTGGTTTTTTTTGAAGGGGCTTGGTCGATGCTGGCGCAAGACAAAAAAATACCCCTAAACTTAGTGGGTGAGGCTTTTGTAAGCACCTTCTTAATTATTTTGCATTTTAAAACCGAACAAGGGAATTTATTTTGTCTTCACTTTTTAAACGATAACACGTCAAATGATGATCTGCGCAAACTCCGCGTATGTTTGAATCACGCTTAAATAGCCCTGTTGTTTCAGAAGTGCTTTATCCAAAGTAAAATTTCTCAAAAAACCAGCCATCATTATCATCCAACCACGATTTGTTGTGCAGCAAAGTTAGTTGGAACCAAAATTGTATCTTTAGCGACGTTCGAAAGTTCTGGGTAGTCCAGAGAATAATGTAAGCCTCTACTTTCTTTGCGTTCCATCGCCGAGCGGATAATTAATTCAGCAACTAAAGATAAGTTTCTCAATTCAATCCAATCGTTACCAATTTTATAATTGCTGTAATACTCAGCGATTTCTTTTTGCAGCAATTTAATACGGTGCGTTGCTCTTTCTAAACGCTTTTTCGTGCGAACGATACCAACGTAATCCCACATAAAGCGGCGTAATTCATCCCAATTATGAGAGATAACTACGTCTTCATCCGAATTTGTTACGCGGGATTCATCCCAACTGGGTGCGGGAGTCGATTCTGAAATCGTCGCAATATTTTCACTAATATGTTGCGCGGCAGATTGTGCAAACACGATACACTCGAGCAACGAATTGCTGGCAATTCGGTTCGCGCCGTGCAGTCCGGTAAAAGTGGTTTCGCCAATCGCATAGAGATTTAACAAATCTGTGCGACCATATTTGTCTACTACAATGCCTCCACAAGTGTAGTGCGCGGCGGGTACGACAGGAATTCGATCTTTGCAAATATCAATGCCGTATTCTAAGCAGCGGGCTTTAACTGTGGGGAAATGCTCGCTAATGAACTCTTCACTCTTGTGGCTAATGTCCAAATACAGGCAATCGCACCCTAGGCGTTTCATTTCGTGATCAATAGCGCGGGCAACGGTATCGCGAGGCGCAAGCTCGCCTCTTTCGTCAAAGCGATCCATGAAGCGAGTACCATCGGGTAGTGTTAGGTGCGCGCCTTCACCACGTAACGCTTCGGTTAATAAAAAAGATTTTGCTTTTGGGTGGTACAAACAGGTTGGATGAAATTGATTGAATTCCATGTTGGCGACGCGACACCCGCTTCTCCACGCCATTGCGATGCCGTCGCCGCTGGCGCCATCTGGATTGCTAGTATAAAGATAAACTTTGCTCGCGCCGCCCGTTGCAAGCACGACGGTTTTCGCTTGGAAAACTTTAATGTTATCTGCTTGTCGATCGAAAACGTAGGCGCCGGTGCAGCGCATTTTTTTGCTTGGCAGATCGGCTTGTGTGATTAAATCGATAGCAATGTGATGCTCGAATAAATCTACCGCGGAATTCTTAACTTGGTTGACTAAAGTATTTTCAACCGCTTGTCCCGTGGCGTCGGCGCTATGGATAATCCGGCGATGACTGTGTCCGCCTTCCTTGGTGAGATGAAAGTCGTCTTGATTGTTTTCATCGCGGGTAAATTCCACGCCCTGTTTAACCAGCCATTCGATCGCCGATCGACTGCGCTCGACCGTAAAGCGAACTGCATCTTCATGACACAAGCCGCGCCCAGAAGCCAATGTGTCCGCTACGTGGTCTTCCACCGAGTCTTCTGTGTCGAGAACCGCGGCGATTCCACCTTGGGCAAACCAAGTTGAGCCGTCTTGTAATTTCCCTTTACTGAGCACCGCGACTTTGCCGACTTTAGAAAGGCTAAGGGCTAGGGATAGGCCCGCAGCACCACTGCCAATGATTAATACGTCGTAACAGAAATCAGTAGTCATAAGGGAAAGTCTTGTTTTAAGGGTGGTTGGCCGCAAAGCAATAGATGGGTGGGAACTATAGAGCAGTTAATCGAGCGCTAGTATATACAACACTTTGGCGCTGTGGGAGGCTCTCTGGTATCGCTAGACACCTAAAATTTAGGCGAATATGTGATGACCCAAGAATTTATCCGAAGAAATAGCCTGAAGACCTGTCTATAGTCGCATTGTGAACTTATACTAAGCGTTTTTGTCTAGCACAGCGCACTTAAAAATCCGTATCAGGGTAAGCTTTGATCAGTCGCGAAAATCGATTTGAATCTAGTGGATAAAAAATCAAATATTTTAAGAGACACCGTAGTAGTGGTTTGGGGAGTAACTCGATGACAGCGCAATCTGCGCAGGAAACTGATCAGCAGTTGGTAGAGCGGGTTCAAAATGGAGACAAGCGAGCTTTTGATTTACTGGTTATTAAATACCAGCACAAAATACTCGCGATTGTGGGCCGCTATGTTAGGGACAATGGGGAAGTTCATGATGTCTCTCAAGAAGCATTTATTAAAGCCTATCGAGCCTTAAAAAATTTTCGTGGTGATAGTGCTTTTTATACTTGGCTCTATCGCATTGCGATTAACACCGCTAAAAATCATTTAGTCGCACGGAGCCGCAGGCCTCCTGCCAGCGATGTTGATATGGATGATGCTGAGTTTTATAGCGGTAGTGAGGTGTTGAAGGACCAGGAAACGCCGGAGAATTTGTTGTTTCGCGATGAGTTGGACGCTGTGATTAAGGCAACGATAGATGCTTTGCCTGAGGATTTAAAAACTGCAGTCACCCTTCGGGAGTTTGAAGGGCTTAGCTATGAAGAAATTGCGGAAGTGATGGACTGTCCAATGGGGACAGTCAGATCACGAATTTTCCGCGCGCGTGAAGCGATTGATAAACAAGTCCAGGTGTTAATGGATGGGATGGCGTCGATAAAATAGTTGACTGCTTCGCTAGGTTAAGTATTTTCGAGTTTTTTATCTGCCTCGGCCGAAACCAAGTCTATGAACTGTTGTCCTATTTGGCAGCTTAGTGCGGTGATGGTGGAGTAGTTCAACGAAATTGTTATCCCGTAAGGCGCTTAAAGCAGATGAGCGTGATAGTGTTGAGATGAAACTGTATTAAAATCAAAGAATTATCGAAGTTTTTACGGTTCAGTGAAATGCTGAATCGACTAAAATTAATGAACTGTGAATGAAGGCGAAATCTGGAATGTCGAATAGTCAAAATCTTTCCCCTCTTTTTGAATCATTGTCAGCCCTAGTTGATAATCAAGCGACAGAATTGGAATTACGACGCTTGTTGGGTGAATCAGAAAAGGATAGCGAAATTCGTTCCAAGTGGGCAAGACTACAATTGGCTCGCGCGGCTATGCAGGGCGAAAGTGTAAGCAAAGAACATTTAGGTTTTGCAGACTCGGTGCGCAATGCTGTTGCAGATATTGATTTTGAAGATAGCGCTGAGCTTATTGACAGCGCGAACTCTTCGAAGCCTTCTAACTCCCATCGCTGGAAAGCTCATACCGGCCGCTTCGCAATTGCGGCATCTGTAGCAGCAGTTGTTTTATTTTCTTCACAGCAATTTTCGTTATTGACGGCGGATTCAGCGTCGGGACGCGCAGATAATTTGGCTAGTGAAGAAGAGCCCACTCAGTTCATCAGTAATAATGCTATTATCCCCACGATTAATATCCAACCTGTTAGTAATCGGGCGCCACAGCAAACGAATCTTCCGCAGCAGGCTTATACGCAAAGTGCTCTCCAGCAGCAATTGCAAGATGAGTGGGTAAAAGAGCAAATACGCCAATTTATGCTCGAGCAAGCAGAAAATTCTTCACAAAACAATAGTACGGGTTTGTTGCCTTACGCTCGTGTTCCAGAAGACAACGTTAGGTAAATTTATCTGTATATTTATTTTCTATTGTTGGCTTTATTCAAATCAGAGTGGTTTTCGAATCAAGTGATACTTAGAAAAAAATCTGTTCAATCCCCAAAAATTGTTAATACCCCCTCTGTTTGTCAACGGTCATGTTTCGGCGGAAAAGTCTTTGTCTCGAAAATCAGTAAGGCTTTTTTATATTCGGCTGTTTTATCGCTATGCGCTGTTAATGCACTCGCCGCTGGAGATCTGGAAGAAAATGTTCAGAAAATCAGTGAGCTGTTTGGGAAAATGTCAGAAGCCGTGCGAGCGAAAAATTACAAGGGCTTGTTTACTTTTGAAGTCGGTGGCTCGCTCGATACCTATAAAATCGTTCACCGTGTGGCGAATGATATCGAAACTGAGCGTCTACAAAAACTAAATGGCCGGGAACGAGAAATTATTCGTTCCGGCCACAGTCCTGCTTGCTTAAGTCGAGGTGATCGCCTGCTGCGCGGTCTGCCCGTTACTTTAGAAGAGACGAAAAAACTATTATTAAATTATCGAGTTTACCTCGCTAGCGATGAACGTGTTGCGAATAGGATGGCTTATGTTGTCCACGTGATACCCGCTGATGGGCACCGTTATGGCTATACCTATGCGGTTGATAAGTTAACTAACTTGCCGCTTAAAATAATGTTGATTGGTGAAAACAAAAAAGTGTTAGAGCGTTTTCAATTCGTACAGTTGGAAGTTGGTGATATTGTCACTGAAGAAGATGTCTTGCCGCGTTCTCAAAATGTACTGTCGGCAAAGAATGATTTAATTAATTGCGACGAAGTGAAAACGGAAGAGTCCGAGTGGGTTGCACGTTGGATTCCCAACGGTTTTGTGTATTCTGGCCAGCGAACGACCGACAAAGGCGATGCTGTGTTGATGTTCACAGATGGCTTGGCGAGTTTTTCAATTTTTGTCAGTCGGCAAAATGGGTTGGCAATGCAGGGAAGAGCTCAAACCGGTGCTACAGTTGCCTATGTTGAGCACCGTGTTTGGGATAAAAAGCCATTCAGTGTTTATGTTGTTGGTCAGATTCCACTGGCGACATCAAGGCAGATTGCTGCGAGTTTAGAAAAAGTTTCCCTCGCAGCGGCTGTGAAGCCGTGATGAAAAATAGATAAAATTGGTTCAACTTAAGTTTATCGAGTAGTAAATGTTAAAAGAAACTGGGCGAATAGTTGCAATTGATACTGACTGGGTTTGGGTTGAAACGATCAGTCAGTCTTCTTGCGGGAGTTGCTCGGCGCAAAAAGGTTGCGGCCAAAGTCTATTGGCGAAATGGGCGTCTAAAAATAGTTATATAAAGGTTTTGCTTAACGGGCGCGATTCGAGCTCATTTAAGGTTAATGATTCAGTATCAATAGCGATTCCAGAAAATGTTATCGTCTTTGCATCTTTACTGCTCTATTTATTGCCTATCGTCCTAATGCTGGTTGGTGGCGTCCTTGGCCAGTATTTATTTAACAGTGAAGTTATATCGATTCTTGGTGCAATCGTTGGATTGTTGTGTGGTGGTATCGCCGTGAAAATTTATTCGGTCTTATCGAGTCGCGATAAAAATGCACAGCCGGTCATAATTGATATTGTTTCGAGCCACGAGCGTTTAGTTTAATTATTCAATATTGTGATGCGGAAATTTTCCCTGGTTTTTGATCTTATGTGATCAATGTTTAATGCCTAAAATTGAATGTGTCAGTTGTTTTTTGAGTTTTCACACCCATACCATTAACCCTTGGGTGTTTTTAGTGAGGTTGTATCCATGAAATCAAATAGATCTTTTTTTATCGTTTTAATCAGTATGTTGGTATCAGTATCGGCTGTTTCTAGAGAGCTTCCTGATTTCACGGGCCTGATTGAAAAAGCTTCCCCCGCCGTTGTTAAAATTACTACGGTGTCGACAGTAAGCAATGTCGGTCAAAGAAGTCCATTTGGAAATCAGCAGGATGTTCCAGATTTCTTAAGGCGCTATTTTGATCAGGAGCAGGTGCCCGAACGTGAAGCCCGCGGTTTAGGTTCCGGTTTTTTTATTTCGGACGACGGTTACGTGTTAACGAATAATCATGTAGTCGATGGTGCAGACGAAATTACTGTGCGAACAATCGATCGTCGTGAATTCGAAGCTAAGGTCATCGGTACTGATCCAAGATCCGATTTGGCGTTGCTAAAAGTCGATGGAAAAAAACTGCCTTATTTGAAATTTTCTGATTCCAGTCGCTTAAAAGCGGGGGAGTGGGTAGTTGCAATCGGTTCTCCTTTCGGCATGGATTTCTCTGCCAGCCAAGGAATTGTTAGCGCGATAGGGCGAAGTATCCAAGATGGTAGTAGCGGTAATTACGTGCCATTTATTCAAACTGACGTCGCCATCAACCCGGGAAATTCTGGCGGACCACTGTTTAATTTAGACGGTGAGGTTGTTGGAATTAACTCGCAAATTTTTACCCGGTCCGGTGGCTATATGGGCTTGTCGTTTGCAATTCCGTCAGACACTGCGGTTGGAGTAGTAGAGCAGTTGCGTAACAAGGGCCGTGTTGATCGTGGTTATCTCGGTGTTGGAATAGAGGATGTCAGCAAAGAACAAGCGGCTGCATTGGGTTTGAAGAAAGCACGTGGCGCTTTGGTAATGTCTTTGCTCCCCGATGGTCCAGCGGGAAAGTCAGGTATTAAACCTCTAGACGTGATAATCCAATTTAACGGCATTGATATTATTGAATCCACTGATTTGCCTTTAGCAGTCGGCAACACCGTTCCTGGGACAAAAGTTCCGGTGGTCATTATGCGAGAAAGGAAAGAGCGCAAAATTGAAATTGAAGTGGGTACTTTACCTGGTAGCCGAGAGCTTGCAGGCGGGCCTGCACCAACGCCACAAGCGGTTTCTCCGGGCGATCGATTAGGTTTGGTCGTTGAAGGGCTTGGAGATATACCTGAAGAGCTACAGGTCTCTGGTGGTGTTTTGGTGAGTAAAGTCGCTCCGGATAGCGCTGCGGCGAAAGCAGGTTTGGTACTTGGCGATATCATCGTTCAGATCAACTTTAACGATATTACCGATGTGAGCAGTTATGAAAAATTGGTAGCAGAATTACCTGCAGGTGAAGCGCTACCCATTCGCTTTTTTCGCAATGGAAGACCCATGTTTAACCCGATAACGATAGAAGAATAGTTGGGTTTTACTGTAAAAATGGATCAGCCTATTCGCTTACCTTGTAGCAATAAGTTGATCCATTTTGTTGTAGATTTTAACTTATCCACCAATCCACCCTTCATTACTCCTCGTACCTAGACTTACTTGATAATTAGCGCTGCCAACCGAGCTTCAAATAAGGTAGACTGGGCGACTTTTTACACTCTCAAGTTCCCTTTAACCCATTGATTTTCAACAAGTTTGGTAGCAAGTGACAGACCTAAGCCACATTCGTAATTTTTCAATTATCGCCCATATAGACCATGGTAAATCCACCATCGCGGACCGTTTCATCCAACATTGCGGCGGTTTAGCCGATCGCGAGATGGCGGCGCAGGTTTTGGACTCGATGGATATTGAGCGAGAGCGCGGAATTACTATCAAAGCGCAGAGTGTTCATCTCCCTTATACAGCTCGCGATGGTAAAACCTATCAGTTAAATTTTATTGATACGCCTGGGCATGTGGATTTCTCTTACGAGGTGTCTCGATCTTTGGCGGCCTGTGAAGGGGCGTTACTGGTTGTAGATGCTGCACAAGGAGTAGAGGCACAGTCGGTTGCCAATTGTTATACCGCGATAGAGCAAGGTTTAGAAGTTATTCCGGTGTTGAATAAAATGGATTTACCGCAAGCGGAACCGGAACGTGTCGCGCAAGAAATTGAAGATATTATTGGTATCGATGCCTCTGAGGCAGTTCACTGTAGTGCCAAATCTGGTATGGGTATTGAGGACGTGTTGGAGCAATTGGTGAAGCTCGTGCCCGCGCCAACGGGTGATGTTGATGCGCCGTTGCAGGCGCTAATTATTGATTCCTGGTTTGATAACTATCTAGGCGTGGTTTCTTTAGTGCGGGTCAGAAATGGCTGTCTAAAAGTTAAAGATAAAATCGTCACCAAATCTATTGGTAAAGCCCATGTTGTAGACAGTGTAGGGGTTTTCACTCCGAAGCTGCAAAAAACAAAACAGATTAGTGCCGGTGAAGTGGGTTTTGTGGTTGCTGGCATTAAGGATATTCACGGCGCGCCAGTAGGCGACACTTTGACCCATAGCAACACCACGGACATCGCCAGCGTTCCAGGATTTAAAAAAGTTAAGCCACAAGTGTATGCCGGCATGTTTCCAGTAACATCGGATGATTATGAGAGTTTTCGCGAGGCATTGAGTAAGCTAACCCTGAATGACGCTTCACTGTACTACGAACCAGAAAGTTCCGATGCGCTTGGCTTTGGGTTTCGCTGCGGATTTCTCGGCATGCTGCATATGGAGATCATTCAGGAAAGATTGGAGCGAGAATACGATCTTGATTTAATTACTACGGCACCGACTGTTATTTATGAAGTGCTGCTGAACAACGACGAGCTGGTTCATGTCGACAATCCTTCGAAGTTGCCTGATTTAGGCCGGATTGTGGAGATGAGAGAGCCTATAGTCGAGGCAAATATCCTGGTGCCACAAAACTATCTGGGTCCCGTCATCACCTTGTGTATTGAAAAACGTGGCGTTCAGAAAGATCTGCAATACGTTGGTGGTCAGGTATCGCTGAAATATCTGTTGCCGATGAATGAAGTGGTAATGGACTTTTTTGATCGCCTAAAATCTGTGAGTCGAGGCTTCGCATCTTTGGATTATAACTTTGTACATTTCCAAGAAGCGAAACTGGTTCGTCTCGACGTCTTAATTAATGCTGAGCGCGTTGACGCATTAGCGCTAATCGTTCATCGCGATCATGCCCAGTCGAAAGGCCGCTCTTTGGTGGAGAAAATGAAAGAGCTTATTCCTCGACAGATGTTCGATGTGGCGATTCAGGCGGCAATCGGCGGCAATATTGTAAGTCGCTCTACCGTAAAAGCTTTAAGAAAGAATGTTACAGCGAAATGTTACGGTGGAGATATTACACGCAAGAAGAAGCTTCTAGAAAAACAGAAAGCGGGTAAAAAACGTATGAAACAAGTTGGTAATGTGGAAATACCCCAAGAAGCTTTTCTTGCGGTTTTAAAAGTCGATAGTTAGTGTATTAATTTTATTTAAAATTAATCCTCGGTATTGAGGATTGAAGAGACAAAGAGAAGAACGAAAACATGGATATTAATTTTCCACTTATTTTAGTGATTGCGGTATTTTTTACCGGGTTGGTTGCCATTTTCGACTGGATTTTTTTAGCTAAAAAGCGACGTCAATCTTTGGACGTCATCAAAAAACAGTTTACTGGCGTTGACTTAACTGAAGAAAAGAAGAAAGCCGCCTACGACACCGCCTGTGCCGTGGCAAAGCAAGAGCCGGTGGTTGTTGAATATTCAAAATCGTTTTTTCCGGTTTTGGCGATAGTATTAGTGCTGCGTTCGTTTATCGTTGAGCCCTTTCAGATCCCGTCGGAATCGATGGTACCTACCTTAGAGGTGGGAGATTTTATTTTGGTGAATAAGTTTACCTATGGAATCCGACTCCCTGTTATCAGAACTAAAGTCATTGATATCAATCTGCCAAAACGTGGTGATGTGATGGTGTTTTTCCCTCCTCACGAAACGCGTTACTTTATAAAACGCGTTATCGGCTTGCCCGGAGACACGGTGAAAATTGATCGGGGTGAGCTATATATCAATGGTGCCTTGGTGGAGCAAAAATTTAAAGAACGTGAAGAAGCTCTCAAAATTGGCGAAGATTGTTACGGGCCGAATGAGCATTATCAGGTATTGGAAGAGCAACTTGGTGACAAGACTCATATAATGCGTAAATGTTCAGTTCCTGGGCGGCTTAGCCAGCGCGGAGAGTGGAAGGTTCCGGAAGGCCATTATTTTATGATGGGCGATAACCGGGATAATAGTTCCGATAGTCGAGCATGGGAAAGCTATGGCGTTACAGCAACGGTTCCGGAAGAGCGCATTGTTGGTAAAGCCTTTGGTATTTGGATGCACTGGGAAAAGTTGCTGAGCTTGCCTAGTTTTAGTAGGGTTGGCAAAATTCAGTGATTCTTGTTTCTCGCTAATAAATTACTCAAGAATTGTAGGGCACGGCTAAGCATGGCGCTTATGTATTGGTCTCGGAGAATCTTGTAGAAAGCAGGAGTACATTTATGAAAGCTTTTCGTAAACAATTAGGTTTGACGTATTTGGGTATACTCGTTTTGTTGCTGTCCGTTGCTGGCGTTATCTGGGTGGCATTTAAAGTGGCGCCACCTTATTTTAATAATCGTTTTGTCACTGATGCACTTTCAACTTTGGCGGATTATGAGGACGCAGACGGTGGTATTGAAGGGTTAAGTAATTCTGATATTCGCTCGCATTTAAGGAAATATTTCTCGGTTAATAATATGCGTGACGAGTCGATTCAGAACATTGAGATTGATCGCCAAAGAAACAAATTTATAGTTAAGATGAATTATGAAATTCGAGAACCATTTTTCGAGAATATAGACATCGTATTTGTATTTAAAAACGAATTTGATAGCTCCCGTCCACACGAGTGTTGCGATCCTGTCAGTGAATAACAAACTCCAACAGTCTACGCAGCATCAACGTCTCCTTCGGTTGCTGGGTTATACGTTTAAACGCCCAGAACTCTTTCAACAAGCATTAACACATCGAAGTTCCGCTAGCGAAAATAACGAGCGCCTAGAGTTTTTAGGTGACTCTTTGTTGAATACAATTATTGCTGAAGCACTGTATGAAAAATTTCCTGAAATGCGAGAAGGTCAGCTTAGTCGCTTACGCTCCCAATTGGTAAAGGGGGATACTTTAGCGAAGATAGCTTTGGACTTTGAAATCGGCGAGTGTTTATTATTAGGGGAAGGCGAGCTAAAGAGTGGTGGGTTTCGTCGTAAATCAATTTTGGCAGATACAGTTGAAGCGCTGATTGCTGCAATTTATCTAGATAGTGATTTTGTACAATGTCGGGATCGTGTTTTAGCATGGTTCGCCGATAGACTAAACGCGGTAAGCCTTGAAAGCTCGGGAAAAGATTCGAAGTCATCCTTACAAGAGTGGTTACAAGCCAAAGGCGAGCCCTTGCCGGTTTATTCCGTTACGCATGTCGAAGGTCAATCTCACGAACAATCGTTTACTGTGAGTTGCGAAGTGAGCGTGCTGAAACTACCGGTTGTCGCTGTGGGTACGAGTCGCCAGCAAGCCGAAAAGAAAGCTGCTGAACAAGTGCTAAAAGTGATTCAAAAAGATGGAAAATAGCGAGTCGGCAAACGTAAAGCGTTGCGGCTATGTGGCTATTGTTGGTCGCCCTAACGTCGGCAAGTCTACCTTGTTAAATCATTTGCTTGGTCAGAAGCTGAGTATAACCTCCCGTAAGCCGCAAACCACTCGGCATAATTTTCTAGGAATTGATACGCAGGGATCTGTTCAAACGATTTATGTTGATACGCCAGGTCAGCACTCTGGTCAAAAGAAAGCAATTAACCGTTACATGAATCGATCAGCATTGTCGGCAATGATGGATGTGGATGTCGTCGTTTTTGTCTTAGATAAAACAGCATGGAAAGAAGAAGACGCGATGATTGCTGAACAACTCAAGAAATGTAAAAGTCCGATTATTCTCGCCATCAATAAAATTGATCAAATCGCTAAGAAAGATTCGCTACTACCTTATTTACAGAAAATATCTACAAAAGTACAGGTGGCAGAAATTATTCCATTGTCAGCATTGCAAAACGATAACTTGGATCGTTTGAAATCTCTGATAGCAAACTACTTGCCAGAAGGCGAACATATTTTCGAAGAGACGGAGGTGACTGATCGTAGCTTGCGGTTTTTAGCGGCCGAAATCATTCGCGAGAAAGTCACTCGTCAATTGGGCGATGAGCTACCGTATGAATCCACCGTCGAAATTGAAGCGTTTGAAGATGGTGAACATACAACATTTATTACTGCTGCGATTTTGGTAGAGCGTAATGGCCAGAAAAACATTTTGATTGGCGATGGTGGATCTCGAATTAAGTCAATTGGGCAAGCCGCAAGAATTGAAATTGAAGAGCTTGCTGAACGAAAGGTTATGTTAAAGCTTTGGGTGAAAGTAAAATCTGGTTGGTCTGATGATGATCGGGCACTCCGCAGTCTTGGTTACGACGGTTAAGCTCAAAAATAAACGAATTTACTGAATAGTCTACTCTTGATCCTGGCCCATCGATATTTTGAAACTTCATTATGAGAGTTCATTTACAGCCAGCCTATATACTCCATACTCGCCCTTATAGAGACTCCAGTGTAATTGTCGACGTTTTATCTCAAGACTACGGCAGATTATCTGTGCTTGCAAAAGGCCAACGTCAGTCATCTACTAAAAATCGTAAGCCTCTGCAGCCCTTTGCTGAGTTAAATTTATCTTGGCAGGGTGAGCGAGAACTTAAGTTTTTAGTCGATTCAGAGTTTCGAAGAGTAACGCCTTCATTGACTGGCGTACGTTTATATAGCGGCATGTATGTTAATGAATTACTGATGCGCTTGTTGGTACAGGGAGATGAATGCCCAGAAATTTTCCATCTTTATCAAAAATTATTAAACGAATTGGGACGGGAAATGCCGGTGGAATCTTGTCTGCGCTCATTCGAAATACAGTTGTTAGATCAGTTGGGATATGGCGTGGATTTTTTTAATGAATCAGATTCAGGTCGAATGATAGAGGCAGAAAAATTTTATAGTTTTGAGATTGAGACGGGTTTTAATATTGTTGAATTAAGGGGGTCACAATCACCGAAAAGTAATTACTTTCTGGGTGAAGATTTGTTAGCGATTGCCCATCATGATTTTTCAAGTGATCAAGTCAGAAAAAGCGCGAAGCGATTTATGCGCTTAGCACTTGCTCCTCACATTGGTAGTAAGCCTTTACAAAGCAGGGCGTTGTTTCAGAAGCCAAGTTAGAATTTTATTCTAGGTTTGCTTTTCTTCCACAAAGAGTATTTCTAAGTCGTGCTCATTCGCCCAGTTTTCCAACTGCGTAATTGCATCCAGTAGCACGCCCATTGGGTGATGAATCATATCGTAATGTTTCTTTCTCAATAGCTCATCAAGTTTTGCGCTAGCGGCCTTAAGTTTAGGTACTCCACAATAGCTGGCCCCACCATGTAGTTGATGAACAACCTCTTCTAGCTCAGCCATATTCTGTTTTTTGAAACTGTTGCTGATGGTTGTCGCAGTTTCGGGTAAGGATTCTATGAGCATCGTAAGCATATCTTTAGCGAGCCTAGGCAGGTTGTTGCTCAACTCTATACTTAACGCAATGTCGACTGGTTCATTAGTTGCTGGAATTAAGGTAGAAGATCTTAGCTGATCAGCTGAACTTTGGTTGTCTGAATCTGAGGGTTTTGCTTGATGATTATTTTTTACGTTTATTTGTGTCCACCTGCGAATAACGTGGGCAATCTGTCCTTCGCTTACCGGTTTAGTTAAATAGTCATCCAAGCCTGCCAAAAGCAATTCCGTCTTTTGGTCTGTCATTGCGTGCGCTGTTAGCGCGACTACTGGTGTTCTTTGTTCATCTTGTTCATGTAGTCGAATACGTCGAGTGGTTTCTAAGCCATCGATTCCTGGCATTTGTATGTCCATGAAGATTAAATCGAATTTATTTTTTTCGTGGTGATCTAACGCTTCCATGCCATTTTTCGCCAACACGACTTTTGCTCCCAATCCTTTTAGTAGTTCTCCTATGAGTTGTAAATTAGCTGGGTTGTCGTCGACCGCAAGGATGTGTGGGCTGATATCGCCAATAAACTTCTCTTTATTAGACTTTTGAATTTTCTCAATAATTGCGGATGTGTCCTGAGGGCTAGAAAAGGTGCGATTTAGTATTTCATAAAGTTCTTCGTGCGCGACAGGTTTGTCGAGAAAAATTCCGTCATCTTCCAAATACTCCTCATCGATATCCGTTTGAAGTTCATGACGAGACAAAGTAATTAAATAAATTGAGGGGAGTTGTTGAAGCTTCTCACGAACGTTATTTAGTTGTGCTCCGGCGTTCTTTTCATGATCGTCACAGCCCCAAATAACACATTGCCGCGCCGCATTTTTAGGGTTCGACGTGTGTGCATTAAGAAACTCTTCCGGATTGGAAATGTTTGTATAGGTCATTCGCCAATAGGCAAATAGAGACTCCAGGTGCTCCAAGGTTACTTTATCTTTTGTATAAACAAATGCATGTTGACCAACTAACTTATCCGGCTTAGGGAGCTGGGAGATGGTTTGATCTAAGCCAAATTTAGCGGTAAACCAAAATACCGTTTCTTCGTCCGGAACACTATCTAATCCGATTTCACCGGCCATTCGCTCTACCAAACGTTTCGCGATTGCTAATCCTAGCCCAATACCACCTTGTTCACGGGTATTGGAAGAGTCCGCTTGGGAAAACACCTGAAATAGGCGTTGTTGTTTTTCCGCATCGATACCTACGCCACAATCGCTGACGGTAAACCGCAATTTGGCGGTATAGCCATCGTTCGCCTCTTCTTTTACACGAACGATCACGTGCCCATTGTTCGAAAATTTAATCGCGTTATTAACAAGGTTTGAAATTATTTGTCGTAGGCGTTGAGGGTCGCCAAGTAAGTGAAGAGGGGTGTCTGGGTCAATAATAGGGACCAGTTGTAAATTCTTTTCTAGGCCGTTTGGAGTGAGTATCTGCAAGGTTTCTTCGACTAAGCCACGTAAGTTAATTGGCGAATAATCCAGAGTTAAATGATCTGTTTCGAGTTTGGAGACGTCGAGGATATCGTTAATAGCGGTAAGCAGCCCCTGAGAAGATTTTTTTATCGTATGAAGATAATTTTTCTGTTGGCCATTGAGTTTGGTTTTTAACAATAGACCGGCAAAACCAATGATTCCATTGATAGGTGTTCTGATCTCGTGACTCGTATTGGCAAGAAATTCGGACTTCGCGCGATTTGCTTCAATCGCTTGTTTTCGCGCCAAGCTCAGTTCTATGTTTTGAGTTTCGATTTTGTCGAGTGTTTGTTGGAGATCGCGAGTTGCGTCATCAGCATTAGTTTGCAATTCATTTTGTTCGGCACGCAGATGAGCGGCGGTTTTGTTAAGCAAGTGTGCTGTTCTTGACATCGATGAATTTGGTGGTAACTCAACATCTATATCGAGATTCCCAGATGATAGTTGCTCTAAGGCCGATTCGAGTTTTTTCCTCGGTTCACTGAACATTCGCCACAGGAGCAGCGAGGTGAGACTGCCGAAAACTAAAACGATAATTGAGATCGATAGTATTGCAAGGGCCAGCTCGTACTTTTGTTCGCGTAATGTGGAATGACTTAATTCAACAATAATCCAGCCTTTTGTTTGCTTGGGGTTTTCAATGCGGCTGTTAATTTCTTTGGGGATAACTATTGGGTGAATAAAAACTGAGGAGTCTTCATTGTCTATTCGCTGTTTGCTTAGGTTGAATAGTAAGTTGCGGGCTTCTATCTCGAATTGGGGTGGTACACCTAAAATATCAGGACCGTTTTTAACAATAGTGAACTGTTCATTGTTAAGTATTTCGATCGAACGTACAGAAGGTAAATTAATGGTTGTGACCGATAGTGCAGCGAGCTCATTCTTCACTGCACTGAGATCTTTATTCTCAGAAGAATCGACAAGGGCTTGCGCCATCAAGGCGGATTGTGAGGCCAATGAACTGCCTTGAACGTTCAGATTCTCATGGATTCTTTGTGAGTACATACTAAGCATTATGAAGGCGATCAAGGCAACGCATAATGCGAAGGGAATAATACAGACCAGAAAAAACCTAAGGTTGAAATGGATTTTATTGATTAGCGTATTGAATACAGACATGTTGTGAGAAAGTCATTGGCATTTTTGTGTGCAGTTTAATATGTATGCAGGTTTTTATCAGCTGTCGATTTGATGTAATGAGCAGCTTATCCTCAAATAAGCGTATGCGCGCATAAAATCCTCTCATACGCTGCTTTAAAATGCTCTCTAGGCCCAATTTTTGCTGTGTTCGAATCAGAGCGATGCAGAACGAAAACTGTGTAAATGTTCGAGTTGGCTTTACTGTCGATGATATTGCAGGTTAGGAGCTTTTCGCCCTTAAATGTTTGACATGTTAGAATGAGCGGCTTTTTTGGTCTTTAACTAAATTCACCCAAGTCGCCGCTCAAGCTATTTATATTGAAGGTGATGGGCTGAACTTAAATGTAGTTCTTTGATTTTAGCGACGGATATCGCACAGGTAGGTTATGACAAAAGCACCAACTATAGAGTCGTGTATTGGGAATACGCCCCTGGTACGTTTACAACGTCTACCTGGAGACACTAATAATCAGTTATTGGTGAAACTGGAGGGGAATAATCCGGCGGGTTCAGTGAAAGACAGGCCGGCTTTGTCGATGATAGCCCGGGCAGAAGATCGTGGTGATATAAAGCCCGGAGATACTCTGATTGAGGCAACCAGTGGCAACACTGGGATTGCTTTGGCGATGGTAGCTGCCATTAAAGGTTACAAGCTAAAGCTGATCATGCCGAATAACGCCACCTTGGAGCGTAAAGCAGCGATGGCCGCGTATGGGGCCGAATTGATTGAGGTTACGAAAGAGCAAGGCATGGAAGGTGCAAGGGACCTCGCGAAATCCATGGCGGCAAACGGCGAGGGTATAGTGTTAGATCAGTTCGGGAATGTTGATAATTCGCTAGCGCATTATGAAACTACTGGCCCAGAAATTTGGCAGCAAAGCGGAGGAAAGGTCACGCATTTCGTCAGTTCCATGGGTACCACGGGCACCATAATGGGCGTATCGCGTTTTCTGAAAGAACGCAATCAATCCATTCAAATAATTGGTTTACAGCCTGAGGAAGGTGCCAGCATCCCCGGAATTCGACGCTGGCCTAGAGAATATTTACCCAGTATTTTTGATGAATCTCGAGTAGATGAAATTGTGAATATGACGCAGATACTTGCCGAAAAAACCGCGCGTGATCTTGCGCAAGTCGAAGGTATTTTTTGTGGCGTCTCCTCTGGTGGCGCCGTCGCCGCCGCACTTGAATTAAGTAAAAAACTTGAAAACGCCGTTATCGTCGCCATTGTTTGTGATCGCGGTGACCGCTATCTTTCTTCGGGTTTGTTCGACCCACAATAATTTATATCCAGGCTAAAACAGATCTCAGACAGGTTTTGATACTGATATGGTAACAGTCAGAAAAGATCACCCATTAGCAGAAGACGGCGAAATCGATCTAGACGCGTGGATAGATCGTATTTCTTCGCAAGTTGAATTTAAAAACGATGCCCGCCAAAGCCTTAAAAAGGCGCTTCAATTGAGCTTAAAAACTGCAAGGGAACAAAGTGATACTGAAAATAGTTGGGCGGATGGCAGTTGTAGTTTTCGCACTGGTCTTGAAATGGCTGAGATCCTCGCCGAATTACAACTTGATGTAGACACGCTTATTTCCGCTGTTTTATATCGCGCGGTTCGAGAAAACAAATTACCTTTAACTGTTGTCACTAAAGAATTTGGCGCTGACGTCGGCGCGATGGTCAAAGGTGTGTTGCGTATGGCAGCAATTAGCCAAATGCGAAACGATTCTGATGCTGACGTATTTGGCCGTCATTCTGAAGAGCAAACGGGCAACGTAAGAAAAATGTTGGTCGCTATGGTTGATGATGTGAGAGTCGCCTTAGTTAAGTTAGCTGAACGGACTTGTGCCATTCGCGCGGTTAAAAATAGCAAACCTGAAAAAAAACGAAAAGTTGCAAGAGAAGTTGCAGACGTCTATGCGCCCTTGGCCCACCGGCTTGGAATTGGCCACATAAAGTGGGAGTTAGAAGATCTTTCTTTCCGTTATCTTGAGCCGGATGACTATAAGCAAATTGCTAAGTTACTTGATGAAAAACGACTTGATAGGCAAGGCTATATTGATAAGGTGATTGCAACCTTACATAAAGATTTAAAATCAGTTTCGATTAATGCTGATATCTCCGGTCGCGCAAAACATATTTATAGTATTTGGCGCAAGATGCGCCGTAAAGACATCGGGTTTTCTCAAGTTTATGACATTCGCGCTGTAAGAATTCTAGTGCCTACGGTGCGAGATTGTTACGGTGTATTAGGCGTCGTTCATAGTTTGTGGCGAAATATTCCCAACGAATTTGATGATTACATTGCGTCGCCGAAAGAAAATGGTTATCGCTCATTGCACACGGCGGTAATTGGCCCCGAAGGAAAGGTATTGGAAGTGCAAATCCGTACATTCTCGATGCATGAAGAAGCGGAGTACGGGGTTTGTTCTCATTGGCGTTACAAAGGTACGGACGTCGATGGCTCATTGGGCAGTTACGATGCCAAGATTGCTTGGTTACGCCAGGTTCTAGAGTGGCACGATGAATTGGGGGGTGGGAATCTTGAGGCCGATTTATCTGGAGGTTTTGAACAAGACTCCATATACGTTTTTACTCCTGATGGCCATATCATCGATTTGCCTGAAGGTTCGACGCCGGTCGATTTTGCATATCGTATTCATACAGATGTTGGCAATCGCTGTCGTGGCGCAAAAGTAAATGGGCGAATCGTTCCTCTGAATCATCAGTTGCAAACCGCCGATCAAGTTTCAGTGCTAACCAGCAAACGAGAAGCGCCAAGCCGAGATTGGCTATCACCCGCTTTAGGTTATATCAATACCGCTCGGGCACGGGCAAAGGTTCAGCAATGGTTTAAGTTACAAGCACGAGATCAAAACATCGCTGATGGGCGAGCATTACTCGACAAAGAATTTAAACGCTTGGCGTTGACGGAATTTGATTTCGAAAAGCTCGCAAAAAAACTAAATATGTCCAATCTTGAAACCTTGTACGCCGCCGTCGGCGCTAACGACATAGGCGTCGGTCATGTTATTAATGCAGCGCAGCGAATGCTTCCCGTTGATAATAATAATCTAGCGATACCTTTGACAGGCCGTGCGAAGGTACACCAAAGCGGTTCTGATGTTTATATCGAAGGTGTCGGCAACTTACTAACGAATATTGCTCGTTGTTGTGGGCCAGTTCCAGGTGATGAAATCGTTGGATATATTACTTTAGGTAAAGGTGTGTCGGTGCACCGAAAGGACTGCCGAAATATTTTAAAATTTCGCGAGCAAGATTCTAAGCGCATTATCCAGGTCGAATGGGGCCAGGCACCAGAAAATACCTACACGGTTTCGATCGAGATCGAAGCTTATGACCGCTATGGTCTATTGCGAGATGTTACGTCTTTGCTCGACTCTGAAAGAATCAATGTCAGCGCTATGCAAACTGTATCCGACAAAAATAAAAATACTGTGGATATGGTGATAAAAACGGAAGTGCGTGGTTATAGTGAGTTGAGCCGTGTCTTAGCGCGACTCAACCAACTTCCGAATGTAGCCAGCGCACGGCGCAAACACGAACTATAAATTTATTGTAAGGTCTGGTGTTTTCCACAACCGGTACCTTAAACACTAAATCGTTGTTATACACTCAATCGATAAGCCTCTTTTAATTTAATACGAGTAGCGACATGAATAAGCCTGGTGAACGAGCAATTGATAAATTACTCGTGGTGATGAAGCGCTTGCGAGACCCGAACACTGGTTGCCCCTGGGATGTAGAACAAACCTACGCGAGCATCGCGCCTTCTACCATCGAAGAAGCCTACGAGGTGGTGGATGCGATTGAAAAAGAGGACTTTGATCATCTGCGTGAGGAGCTGGGAGATTTACTATTTCAAGTCGTTTTCTATGCGCAACTTGGTAGTGAAGATGGGCGGTTTAATTTTAATGATATAGCCTCAGTTCTGACCGATAAATTGATTCGGCGTCATCCCCACGTTTTTCCGGGAGGGCAACTTGAAGGTTCAGCACAGATCTCAAAGATGTCGGAAGGTGAGGTGAAAGCGCAGTGGGAACTAATCAAACAAGAAGAGAGAAAAGATAAGGGGCAGGAGGGGGTACTTCAAGATATCCCCGCTTCTTTACCGGCCGTTGCTCGAGCTGCGAAGTTACAAAAACGGGCGTCGTCGATAGGATTTGACTGGCCCGACTACCAAGGCGCCTTGGATAAAGTGCGAGAAGAATTGGACGAACTACAACAAGCTATAGATTCGCAAGATGAGTCGGCTATTAACGAAGAACTTGGTGATACGCTTTTTAGTTTAGTTAACGTGAGTCGACATCTAAAAGTCGATCCTGAAAGAGCGTTGCGGAACACCAATAGAAAATTTACCGATCGTTTCAATTTTATTGAAGCTCAGCTGAGATTGGACGGGCTAAGTCCAGAACAGGCTTCTCTTGAGCAAATGGATTTATTGTGGGAGCAAGCCAAAACTTGTAAGTAACTATTTGATATAGCTACTTGCAAGTCATTATTTATTGGCTTTGGGAATGAAAGTGGTTTATCGAGTTACGCGCTGACCGACTTTGTGCTTATTGTTTTGGGAGTGTCCTGGTGATGAGGAATGGCTCGGATTACTACTGTTTGGATTGCTGCCGTTTGGATTATTCCCTGCATTCGATTCGCCAATATTAGGCGAAGTTGATTGATGTTTTTGGTCAGTGTTTTTAGCTGTGGTTGACGAGGTGACGTTGGGCTTAGCTTTGTCTTCACTGGTTTTTTCCGTGCTCGCTACAGCATTTTTCTCGCCATCAAGTTCCATTGCTAATTGTAAGCGCTGACGGACATCGACAGTTTCTTTAAGATTTTGCATGAGCTCGGTGATTTGCTGGTTGCGCTGAGTAATTTGCTCTTGCAGGCTTTTGATTTCACCCTCGATTTTTTTATGCTGATTGCGAATACGCTCTTCTTTTACATTAGCATCATCGATAATATCCGCGACTTTAATATTAGTGGATTCGAGCGTCTTCTTAACGACTGTGACAACTGTATCGTTGTTATCTCTAGGCAAAGCCTTCATCAGTTCAATGGCATCTTCGATGCTATAACCCGCTTTTTTTATAACGGTAGGGTTACTCGGCTTATTGAAATCTAATTTGGCATCATTGCTAGTAAAAACGTCTTCATTTAAGTCGGTGCTAGTGGGGAGTGCGGCCTCGTCAAAATCTTCGGTACTTGCTTGATCTGCGTCACCGCTGCGTTGAAAAAATTTCATGTCTATAACTCCTCAATTAGAGCCACTGAGTATAGCAGGCGATTTCAAATGTGATTTGACACACTTCTTGGTTTTGAGGTGAATTTCACGATTTTGAAGGCCTTGGAGTAACAGCCAGAAGGGATGACATAAGGGGCGGCTAAAAATGCCGCAAACGTTCGTTTTTAGGTAGTCCACGTTTTATATCTGTCGCTTAAGCGCTACAATGATCGACAATTGATCAGGCGGTTGTACTGGCAGAAGCGGGCGTGTATCGTTGCGCCTTTTTTTGTGGCCGATTCTCAGAGCTATAATTGCCAGTGTTGCAGAACTCGATCACAGGAGCCGACTCAACTGAAGATGAGGGCTTCGACTTCTACAGCCTGACTAGAATCAGTAGATATCAAGTTCAAAACCCTGGGTTAGGTTCAGGCTGTTAATTAGTAATTTTACTTTCGAACATTATATTAGAGGAGTAAGGCATCGATGCGCGTCATTCTTTTGGGGGCCCCCGGAGCCGGTAAAGGCACACAAGCACAACACATTATGAATCATTATGGGATTCCTCAAATATCCACTGGGGATATGTTAAGAGCGGCCGTAAAAGCTGGAACCGAACTAGGTATCAAGGCGAAAGGAATTATGGAGTCTGGTGCCTTGATGCCGGACGATCTAATAATCGATATCGTCAAAGCGCGAATTATTGAAGCCGATTGTGATAATGGTTTTCTTTTTGATGGCTTTCCCAGAACCATTCCACAAGCTGAAGCGCTGTTAGAATCAGGTGTTGATATTGATCATGTCATCGAGATTCATGTAGATGACGAAGAAATTGTTCAGCGCTTAAGTGGTCGACGGGTGCACGAGGCTTCAGGGCGTGTTTATCACTTACAGCATCAACCACCTAAGAATCCTGGCGTTGATGACGAAACAGGTGAAAGCTTAGTTCAGCGTGAAGATGACAAAGAAGAGACTGTTCGCAAACGATTAACAATCTATCATGATCAAACTGAACCGTTGGTAGAGTTTTACAAAGATCTTATTGCGCAACATCACCCTGCGGCGCCTCGTTATTCACAAATAGCGGGTGTTGGTGATGTCGACTCCATTCGTCAGCGCGTTTTCGAAGTGCTTGGTTAAGTTGTTCGATTAGCTAAGTTCTTTTTTGTTGAAAATATCAATTTACCAATGGGCGACTGTAAGATTGTAAGCGGGGAATACTGTGCTAGATAAGTCCAAAAAATGGGGCGTCATTATAATGAATTTAGGCACCCTCTCCGCGCCTACCAAAGCGGGTTATCGCGCCTTCATAAAAGAATTTCTCAGTGACCCACGTGTTGTGGAAATTCCTCGTATCGCCTGGTGGCCCATTCTCAATTTATTCATCTTGCCTTTTCGTCCTGCAAAAATCATTGGAGGCTATGAAAAGATTTGGGATGAAACTAAGGGCTTTCCGCTCACTTATATTACTCAATCCCAAAGCGAAAAATTACAATCGAAACTCCAGCTTCAATTAGGCAAGAGTGCGCCGACGGTGACTTATGCGATGACTTATGGTCAACCTAAGCTAGCGGAAAGAGTAAACGAATTAAAACAATCTGGTGTTGAAAAGATTTTCGTCCTACCGCTATATCCACAATATTCCGCTACGACTACGGCCTCTATTTATGATCAATACTCCCAGTTGATCTCAGAGTCGCGAGATATCCCAGATATCAGCATTAACAAAAGTTACTATCAACGCGATGACTATATAGAAGCGCTAGTAGATTCAATTCGTAGTTATCGGCAAGATAACGGCGCTTCGGAGCGTTTACTTTTATCTTTCCACGGTATTCCGAAACGCTGTGTGGATCTAGGTGATCCTTATTTTAAACACTGTGAAGCAACGGCCAATGCAGTTGCGGCTGGTTTAAATCTCCGAGATGATGAGTGGGGAATTAGTTTTCAATCTCGATTAGGTAAAGCGACTTGGTTACAACCCTATACCTTTGACGTATTACAAAAATGGGGAAAAGACGGCATAAAAACCGTTGATGTAGCCTGCCCAGCGTTTGCAGCGGATTGTTTGGAAACCCTCGAAGAAATTGCATTTGAAGGAAAAGAAGTATTCTTAGAGGCACAAGGAGAAAACCTCCGGTTAATTCCTTGTTTGAACGACAGCGATATTCATATCGAAGTGCTGGCGAATATAGTTCGACAGCGGCTTGGCCATTGATCCTTATCAATAACTATTCACCGCTGTAATCACAAATCTCATCCGAATTGATCCCTTCTGAGCAGATCTGCTCTACATTCAAACCCTGCAAACATATCGGCAATGCTCTCCGTGAATCCATGATTATTGCTGAGAGTTTTCACCAATATCCTTATCCGTCATATTCCAGAACCGAAAAATTAAAGAAAAACAGTATCGCTAAATTCGAGCGCTAAAGTTTTAAATAGCTTGGGTCAAATAGGGTTTCGTTATTAAAAAGCGACGATGGTCGGAAATCTTCCAGTTTTCATTTGGTTTATTTCGCAGAGGGCGAATGAACGCTGTGAACATATAAATAGTAAAACGTTAACGTTAATGAATGACCAAAGGGATAAATAGGCGGTTTAAAGTTTGAAAATGACTTTTGCTCAAGTATCAGCGGTCGAAAAATAGCGATCAAATGGAAAATTGCCTCTGAAAACTTTAAACACACCGGATTTGTTTGGAGAAATTGCCAAAAATTGTCAGTTTTTGTTTCTAGAAAAGAGAAAACTACAGTGCAAAGCCATTATTGTTTAAAAATTTACAATGAAAATTGCTTTTCGTCGATTGTGATTATGTGAATTCTAAATGCTGATCGATAAATGAAACGGATAAAATTTTGTGATTAACAGAAAATTAAACCGAGTATTTATGTTTTACGAATAAATAAAAAAACACGAAAAATGAGAAAAATTTGTTTCGAAAAAGGAAAAAAACCTAAAAAAAGCAAAAAAAAACGTAAAAAATCAAAAAAAATGCCTCTTTTTTTAAAAAAACGACTATAAAAGAGTGCAAATGAGTGAATTTTTAAATAATATTCGCTCCGGCGTCATTGACGTTCAGTATTTGTGCTATTGTTTTGAGTGTTAGTTTATCGGCTTAAGTTGAGGAGAAATCAAATGGCTAGAGTGGCAAAGAAAAGAAAAGCTAAGAAGGCACCAGCAAAACGTCGCGTTGCGAAACGCACAGTTGCTAAAAAATCAGTTGCACCTGCGGTAGCGAAAGCTCAAGCAGCGGTAACTAAGTTACAGAAAGAGATCACTGCAGCAGGTAAAGCAGTGGCAGCAGCACGTAAGAAAGCAGCTGCAGCTAAGAAGAAAGCTTCAAAATCTAAAAGTGCTGGCGACAAGCGCACTGCAAAATCAGCTGCTTCAGCGGTAAACAAGGCTGCTACAAAGGCGAAAGGCTTGCGTGGCAAGGCAACTAAAGCGAAAGCGGCACTAGCGAAAGCTAAATCTGCGGCAGCTGTTGTTGCTATTAAAGAAGCAGCAAAAGCTAAAATTGCTAAGTTAGAAGCTAAGAACGAAGCTGATTTGGCTAAAGCGCTAAAAGCGTTTGAAGCTAAATGGAAGAAGAAGCGTTCTGCAGCCCTAGCTAAGAAAGCAAAAGCAGCTGAAAAGAAAGCGGCAGCAAAAGCCAAGGCAGCTCAGAAGAAAGCAGCGGCCAAAGCTAAGATTGCAGCTCGTAAAGCAGCAGCAAAAGCAAAAGTAGCGGCTCGCAAAGCAGCAGCTCGAGCAAAGGCAGCTGAAAAAAGAGCAGCAGCTAAAGCAAAAGCAGCAGCTAAAAGAGCAGCCGCAGCGGCAAAGCGTAAAGCTAAGCCAAAGAAGGCTAAAAAGAAGGTAGCTAAGAAGCCAGCTAAGAAGAAAGTTGCCAAGAAGAAGGTAGCAAAGAAAAAGCCAGCTAAGAAGAAAGTTGCCAAGAAGAAGGTAGCGAAGAAAAAAGTAGCTAAGAAAAAACCAGCGCGTAAAGCAAAAGCCAAAAAGGCTCCAGCTAAGAAGCGTGCAAAAGGTCGCGGTCGTCCAGCTAAGAGGAAGTAGATTCCGGTCTATTTATCTTAGTTAGGCGTGCTTACTACGCTAAAGCAGGTAGTAATACGTTGATCTAATAGTCTAAGCCCCGAGTAGAGTTTCTGCTCGGGGTTTTTTCGTATTGTATCCAGCTGATAAAAGATCGCTATTTAACGAATTTTGATCGCCGAATATTGTGATATTTGAAAATACGATACACTGCCAGTTAAGTGATTCACTATGCATCTATCAGCGTCAAACGTGGATCGCCCCTACTTAATTCATGCATTACATTAAAAAACGATAAATTGCTTATGTCTCAATTGTTGGCAATCGACACTTCAACAGCCGCTTGTTCCGTCGCAATAAGTACCGATGGAAAGGTGGTCGAAGATTTTGTTATCGCACCTCAAGACCATACGCAACGATTATTGCCGATGGTCGACAACCTATTGGCCAGCAAAAATCTGCAATTATCTGACATCGATGCCATTGCATTCACAAATGGGCCGGGCTCATTTACCGGGTTGCGTATTTGTCTCAGCATTGTTCAGGGTTTAGCATTTGGTGCGAATCTCCCGGTAATTCCTATTTCGACTTTGGAAGTTATGGTTGCGGGGGCACAACGTCTGTTAAATCTCGGTGTTCAGCAAAACATATTGCCGATGTTGGATGCTCGAATGGCAGAGGTATATTGGGGTTTGTATAAACCTGCGGATCAAAGTGATCAAGCACCCATTTGTCTTGTCGCCGATAGCGTAAGTTCTTTCAGTGAGGTCATGAAATCGAAAGCCGGAGAATATTTACGCTCTCAACCTTGTCTAGGCCTTGGTGACGGGTGGAATACATTGAATTCTGATATTTCCGGCCAAGGTAATGAAGATACTGCTAGTGCAGATTTAGTGGTACATGGTGATTTCTATCCTCATGCATATGATCTTGCAGTACTCGGACAATTACTCTTCGATCAGGGTAAAGCCATTCCCGTAGATCAAGCCAAACTGAATTATTTGCGAAATGAAATTAGTTGGCAGAAGCGCCAGAAAATCCGAAAAGATCAATAACTCATTCGATTTAACTTTTCCTAGGAGCCTCCAAGCTTGGACTTTTTACATATTGTTGTACTTGCACTCATTCAGGGTTTAACGGAATTCCTACCAATATCAAGTTCAGCGCATCTTGTGCTACCTAAAGAGTTACTTGGCTGGCCGGATCAGGGTTTGGCCTTTGATGTTGCGGTTCACGTGGGCTCCTTAGCGGCGGTGATGATTTATTTTCGCAAAGATGTATGGCAATTATCGACGGCGTGGTTAGTGAGTCTCAAAACCCAAAAGCAAACCGAGAATAGCCGCTTAGCCTGGTTCGTATTTTTAGCCACGATACCAGCCGGTTTGGCGGGGATTATTTTTAACGATTTTGTGGAAGCTCATTTGCGTTCGATGAGCGTTATCATGATAACCACGATCGTTTTCGGTTTGTATTTGGCCTGGGCAGATTATCGAGGGAAACAAAATATAGAGTTGGGCCAAATTACATTGCTGATTGCGATGATTATTGGTGTTTCTCAAGCGCTCGCCCTAATACCTGGCACCTCCCGTTCTGGCATTACAATCGCAGTCGCACTGGCCTTTGGTTTGCAGCGAGAAGCCGCCGCGAAATTTTCATTTTTGTTGTCGATACCGCTAATTGGTGCCACGGGTGTCTATAAGGCTTTAGAATTGGCCAATGGCTTTGATACGCAATGGTCCGAGGTTCTACTTGGCGCATCCATCGCCGGTGTTAGCGCTTATCTGTGCATACATTTTTTCCTAAGTTTTATTCAACGCATTGGTATGATGCCATTTGTTATTTATCGCTTAGTACTTGGATTATTTCTGGCTGGGATTTTAGTTTCCCGGCTATAGCTTTGTTCTCGTCAACGACGAAGCAAAACGCTCAGACTTAATTTATTCTTTCACCGATAATTAAGAGGGAAGGTTTTGTGTCGATAGCAATTGGGTTTGTTGGTTTGGGTGTAATGGGATATCCCATGGCGGGGCACCTACAAAAACATGGTCATCCCGTGACAGTTTTTAATCGTAGCACTAATAGGGCTAAGCAATGGGTTGATGAGTACGGTGGAGCAATGGCTACATCGCCTCGTGAAGTAGCATTAGCGAGCGACGTTATTTTTACTTGTGTTGGCAATGACCATGATTTACGTGACGTGGTTTTAGGGGTGGACGGAGTAGCCCAGAGTATGAGCTCGGGCAATATCTTAGTTGACCACACGACGGTGTCGGCAGGCATTGCTCGGGAATTAAATAATGTTGTGCAGCAGAAGGCTTGCTGCTTCCTCGATGCCCCAGTTTCCGGAGGTCAAAAAGGCGCGGAGAACGCATCGCTTTCTATTATGGTCGGTGGGAAATTAACGGACTATGAAAAGGTCTTGCCGATTCTGGAAGTTTATGCCAAAGCAGTGACCTTAATTGGCGAGGTAGGTAGTGGCCAGTTGTGTAAAATGGCCAATCAAATTTGTATTGCGGGCTTGTTAGAGGGCTTGGCTGAAGCATTGCATTTTATCGATAACGCCAACTTAGATGTTGATAAAGTGCTGTCTGTCATCAGTAAAGGTGCGGCACAATCTTGGCAAATGGATAATCGAGCACAGACCATGGTCAATGATGATTTTGAGCACGGTTTTGCGGTTGACTGGATGCGTAAAGATCTCGCAATTGTTTTAGATGAAGCGCGGACAAATGGCTCGCGTTTACCCGTTACAGCGTTGGTGGATCAGTTTTACTCTGAAGTGCAAGCAATGGGTGGAAACCGCTGGGATACATCCAGTTTGTTAAAGCGCTTAAACACCCCCAACAGACATACTTAAACTACGATAGAGTGAATTTAATATTTGCCAGCGACGACGCATTACATTCAGAGCGGCAAAAATTTTCTATTGCACCAACTAATAAAGATATTAACGATGAGAGTCGGATAGCAAAACCATGAAAATAAAAGAATTTAATACCGGTCTATTAGACTTTATTCAGTCATCGCCGAGTCCCTTTCATGCCGTCGAAAGTATGATAGAAAAGCTCGAAAATAAGGGGTTTCAGCGCTTAAATCCGAGTCAAAAATGGACTTTGAAAAAGGGCCAAGGTTATTTTCTTACGCGCAATGATTCGAGTCTTGCTGCATTTGTTTACGGTCGCGAAAATATTGTTGAATCGGGTATTCGATTGGTAGGGGCGCATACTGATAGCCCTTGTTTGCGCGTTAAACCCAACCCGACGATAAAACAGAAAAACTGCTTACAAGTGGGAGTGGAGATATACGGTGGGGTTTTATTAAGTACCTGGTTTGATCGCGACCTTTCGCTCGCCGGTCGAGTGAGTTTTACCCAAACCGACGGTACAGTGACGAGCCGTTTAATCGATTTTAAAAAAGCAATAGCCGTAGTACCAAGCCTCGCCATTCACCTCGATCGCGAAGTCAATAACGCGCGGAAAATTAATCCGCAAACTGAATTACCCCCGCTGCTTGCGAACATTAACGCGTCTGAAAAATTGGAATTAAACGAAATATTAAAAACACAGTTAATAAATCAATTCCCCGAAATAGAGATAGATACGATTCTCGATTTTGAGTTGAGCTTTTACGATACTCAAGCTCCAGCAGTCATTGGATTAAACGATGATTTTATTGCAAGTGCGCGTTTAGATAATTTGGCGAGTTGTTATATCGGTTTGCAAGCGTTGCTTGAAGGCGGTGATCAGTTTTCCAGTGTACTTATCTGCACGGATCATGAAGAAGTGGGTAGCCAGTCTTCTTCTGGTGCCCAGGGCCCTTTCTTAAAGGATTTACTCACTCGAATTATTCCTGATTCCGAAGAAAGAATACGTTGTATCGAAAATTCATTGTTAATTTCCGCCGATAATGCTCATGGGATTCACCCCAATTACATGGACAAACATGATGGCAATCACGGCCCACTCATTAACAAAGGACCGGTTATAAAAATTAACGCCAATCAACGATATGCGACTAATAGCGAAACGAGTGCTTTGTTTAAGAATCTATGCAATATGGCAGATGTTTCTGTGCAAAGTTTCGTGATGCGCGCCGATATGGCCTGCGGCAGCACAATAGGGCCAATCACGTCGAGCGTTGTTGGCGTCGCGACAATCGATGTGGGTATTCCTACCTTTGCAATGCACTCGATTAGAGAATTGGCAGGTTACTTCGATAGCTACGCTCTTTATCAGGTTTTGTTACGGTTTCACGGACTGGATCAACTTCGAATTTAGACCGCGTTCACATACGCGCTCACTCCTCGCTGAGACTTTCGGTAATTTAAGCTAGAGTTAGCTCAACGATAGTTAATTTTACCTTTAGCGTTTTAACACCACTGATACTCTGTATTTACGCCTCATTCTGCTTAGTTTCTAAAGTAAGCAAAGCGTATCTATTTATAAGCTTTTGCTTCGAACATAAAGCTAGTGTAAAACACGATGTTATTCGGTGGTCTAAAGCGAAAGTTTTTAGGAGTTCCTCACATGACGGTTTCCACTGCGCTGTTACAAACATATAGTCCATTTGATAGTTTGGATACGGCGAAAATCGAACAAATGGCTGCCTATGCCCGCGTTGAGAAATTGCCCAAAGGCACTTTTATTGTTAAACGTGGTAAAGATATTGGCGCGATAACTTATTTGGTGTCTGGTCATGTCGATTTGGTCGACGCCTCGTTCAATAATGATGAAATAAAATGTGAAGGTGATCGACGCCGTTTTCCCCTCGTGGAATCCTCTCCTTCAGCGGTTTCAGCAATGAGTAAATCTGATGTTGAGGTTCTCATTGTGGAGCACGATGCATTTGAACTCATGAAGGCCTGGGAGCAAGAAAGCCGTCAAATGCCTGCAATGTCAGATCATGTTTTAGGCGCAGGAGGAGAGAATGAAGATTGGATGGTAAGCCTTTTAGACTCGCCATTATTTTCCCAGATTCCACCTTCACAATTACAATTATTATTTGCGCGTTTTGAACCAATAGAGTTTGAGGAAGGTGAAACTGTTATTAAAGAAAATAGTCAGGGTGATTATTTTTATGTGATTGAGTCTGGTCGAGCAAGGGTTGAAACACAACTCGAAGGAGAGGTCGCAAGCCTAGACGCGGGTAAATATTTTGGCGAGGAAGCGTTAGTTGGTGAAACAATTCGTAACGCTACCGTCGTTATGACCACTCCGGGCGTTCTCATGCGTCTTGATAAAGCAGATTTTCGCACACTCCTACAAGAACCTTTGATTCGCTACATCAATAGCCAACAGTTAACTAAGCACTCAAGTAATGGCGAAGACTATCAGCTCCTTGATGTTCGCCTGCCTCTCGAACATCGAAAACTACATGTTAAAGACAGTATGAATATCCCTTTGTTTTCCCTTCGCAAACGACTCGACGAACTTGATAAAAGTGCTGTTTATGTGTTGACTGATGACGCGGGTAAACGCAGTGAAGTCGCGGCGCATTTGCTTTGCCAGGCGGGTTTTACGACATATATTCTGGAAAACTCCTACAAGCATTATTTGATGTAAACCTTCGAATCGAACTAATTATCGTTAGTGAAAACGCGCTGGTCTAAAAGATTAGTCGAGTTTTCCTTGGTCATGCCCACGATCCCAGATAACTTACTTAATGAGTAAGTTATCTACTTTCACCCCCTTTCGAAATTATCTTATAGAGTTTATTGATACGCCCAATCCCTGTATCATGGCCGCCGTTTTGGTGTTAAGGCTGCGGTAGGTAGAGATGATTTTCGGTTCTCCGCGTCATTTTTAATCTAGGTATTGTTTCGGGGTTATAGCTTCGGAGTAACGGCTTCGGGCTAACAGCTTCGAGGAGCAGCCTTCGATAATTTTCAATTGTGAGTATTTATGGAATCTCAACGTATTTTGACGGGTATAACCACGACGGGTACTCCTCACCTCGGTAATTATGTTGGCGCGATTCGTCCCGCTATTGAGGCCAGTCGTAATTCGCAAAATACTTCGTTTTTTTTCCTCGCTGATTTTCACGCACTCATCAAATGCCAAGATCCAAAACTTATTCAGCAATCGACGAAGGAGATTGCTGCTACTTGGTTGGCTGCCGGTTTAGATCCCGACAAGGTTGTGTTTTATCGACAATCTGATATTCCCGAAATTCCAGAATTGTGTTGGATATTGAATTGTATGGCCGCAAAGGGCTTGATGAATCGAGCGCATGCTTACAAAGCTGCAGTAGCGGCTAATGAGGAAGCGAAAGAAGATACAGACTACGGAATTACCATGGGTTTATACGACTACCCTGTACTAATGGCGGCCGATATTTTGATGTTTAATGCCAGCCAAGTTCCGGTCGGGAAGGATCAGATTCAACATGTAGAAATGGCTCGCGATATTGCGGCACGATTTAATTTTCATTATGGAGAACATTTTCAATTGCCAACTGCCGTTGTTGAGGACAAGGTTGCGATACTTCAAGGTTTAGATGGCCGAAAAATGAGTAAGAGTTACAACAATACAATTCCGTTATTTCTGAACGAGAAAAAGCTGAAAAAACATATTAATAAAATCAAGACCAATTTGTTAGAGCCCGGTGAAGCCAAAGATCCAGATACGTCAACGGTATTTCAAATTTGGCAGGCATTCGCAAATGAACAACAAAGCGCTGAGATGCGCAAAGAATTTGAGCGTGGGATCGCTTGGGGCGAAGCCAAATCCCGCCTTTTCGAATTGATCAATAGTGAAGTCAAAGATATGCGTGAGCGTTATGAGGGCTTGTTAGAGACCCCTAACGAAATCGAAGCTGTCCTCCAGGCAGGCGCTGAAAAAGCCCGTGCTTACAGTCAACCTTTTCTGAAACAACTTCGAGCCGCTGTGGGCATTTCACCAATAGTTTAAGAGCATATAACGCGGCGCTCTTTGAAGAATTCTTTTTAGTCTTCTTTCATTCCATTGCTTGCCATTGTTTCTTGGCAGTCTATCAACTTGCACCCCCCTCTTTATTTTGATTGGCGTATTTCTAAGATGCGGTCTAATCTTTTTACACATACCATTATTTTTATATGAACTAAGTGTTTTGTGCGTGTGATTTTTGGCGCTGACACGCATTTGCCAAAATTTACATGAGATAAGGAAATATGGGGCCATCAATAATACGAAATAGCATCCAAATGTCGCTTTGGTTGATCCTGATCGCCTCTGTGTACCTAATTAATAATACTCATGTGATTGCCGGCATCGCAGTGGCTTTCGCCCTCATTCAGTTATCAATTTTGGTGCATTGGTATCCCATGAGTAATGATTCAGCGGCGTCTTCCAGTGTGCAAGTCGAAGATGAAGCAGACCTTGAGCGCCAGAAATTCAATGATTTTCAAAGCAGTATCGCGAAAACTTGTAATGATCTTTCCGAGCTCGCCAAGCAGTCCAACGCCATCGTTCAGGGCGATATGAGTAAACTTGTCGATAGCTTTAAAGGTTTGAATGACAAAACCTCTGTTGAAAGAGACCTGATCATAAAAATAGTCGGCCAGGTGTCGGAACTAGAATGTTTCGATGAAGACATTAATAGCAAGCGCGTTACGATAAAAATGTTTGCCAACGAAGTTGGTAATATTCTGGATCGATACGTTAAGCTTTTTGCAGATATGAGCGAACGAAGCGTTACCGGAGTTAACAAAATTCGCGACATGGTGGAACAGCTTGATGGAATGTTTAGCCTAATTAATGATATTCGGGGTATCGCCGATCAAACCAATTTGCTGGCATTAAATGCCGCAATTGAAGCAGCTCGAGCTGGTGAAGCGGGCAGGGGCTTTGCGGTTGTTGCGGATGAAGTGAGAAAACTCTCGCAGGATTCAAATGCACTAAGTGATCAAATTCGTGAACGCGCTGAAGGGGCAAAGTCGAGAATTACCAATGTAGAAGCGGTCGTGACGGAGATCGCCTCATTGGATACCAATATCGCGATAGATGCGAAAGCCCAGATCGACTACATGATTCGCGAATTAGAAACCGCAAATGTGAGTATTCTTGAAGATGTAAAAGATGTCTCGAACATTAGCGAGGGGATTGCCCAAGATGTGAGTATGGCGATGTCGGCTCTACAGTGCGCGGAAAAAATAGAACAAGTGAATGCGCAAATTCAAACGATGGGCGAATCAATTCAACGCGAACTCAAAGCCAATTCTTCTAAGTCCGCATATTGATTAAGTATGTTCGGAAATAGCATTTATAATTGCTACTGCAACTGTTTCTAGTTCTGAATCGGTGATGATATACGGTGGCATTACGTAAGCTAATTTCCCGAACGGTCTGATCCAAACGCCTTGTTCCACACAAGCGCTTTGAAAACGCTCAATATTAATCGCTTCGTGAAACTCTACGACGGCAATTCCCCCAAGTGCCCTTACTTCGGCAACGCTATCGAATGCCCGACAAGGCGCTAACAGGGTGCTGAGTTTCTTTTCTATTTCTAACACTCTGTTTTGCCAAGAAGATGACAATAATAATCTCGTGCTGGTGATAGCTACAGCACAAGCCAAAGGGTTCGCCATAAACGTAGGGCCGTGCATTAATATTCCCGCTTCCCCTTGGCAGATACCCGCGGCAACTTTTTCGCTACACAAGGTCGCTGCGAGACTCATATAGCCTCCTGTTAAGGCTTTTCCAACACACATAATGTCCGGCTCACAATCGGCGTGTTCGCAAGCGAATAGCTTGCCGCTGCGACCAAAGCCTGTCGCGATTTCGTCAGCGATCAGTAACACCTCAAAACGGTCTGCGAGTTCCCTAATTCGCTTTAAATAGCCCGGAGCATAAAATCGCATACCACCCGCCCCTTGCACAACAGGTTCTAAAATAATCGCAGCGATATCAGCATGATTGTTCAATATGGTTTCAATTTCGTTGAGATAGGTTTCGGAGATGGGTAAGTCGAACCCCATCGGTGGTGCAGGTGCGAAATGCTGTTGTGGGAATACATCGTTAAATAAAGTATGCATACCATTAACCGGATCGCAAACCGACATGGCGGCAAAGGTATCACCATGATAGCCATTGCGAATACTCAACACCCGGTTCTTTCCTCTGTGGCCTTTCGATATCCAATATTGAAAAGCCATCTTCATCGCTACTTCAATCGCGACGGAACCTGAATCAGAAAAAAATACTTTCGTAAGCGTTGTTGGTGTTATTTCAATTAACAATTCCGCGAGTTCAGCAGCGGGCTGATGAGTTAAGCCGCCAAACATAACGTGAGACATGTTATTTAGTTGCGAGATAATCGCGCGATTTAATTTCGGATGATTGTAGCCGTGGATTGCGCACCACCAAGATGACATCGCATCTATCACTCTTTCACCGGACTTAAAGTTTAAATAAACCCCTTCTGCTGAATCGACAACATAAGGTGATGGTGAGGAGGGGGTCGCAGAGTAGGGATGCCAAATATGCTGGTGATCAATCTCAAGGATATTCTCTAAGTTTAAAGTCATTGCGCAGTTTTCTACATTTAGCCACAGATCGAGTATTCTAAAGCATTGACATAAATTGGCATCAATAATTAAAAGTGAAATGGCTTTTCGCTCAATTTCGGGAAGAAATATATCGAAAAAATCTATAATCTACGGCCAAGTTGATCTTCATCTAAATTGCCTACGTCATTTCGAGTTATAAATGATAACCGAGAGAGAGGTAGGGAAATCAAATTTTAGAGAGTGGCATAACTATGACGAATGGAAATGAGTTTTACCGTCAGCCCTTCAAAATGCTCAGCAAACGACTGGAAAATTTAGTTGAAGGTCGATTATGGCTTAAAGTGCTGATTGGACTTGGCCTGGGTATATTGCTGGGAATTTTACTTGGGCCCAACGTGGGACTGGTTTCCGAAACTAAAGTCAATACGATCACAGCATGGCTGGCATTACCTGGACAAGTATTCTTGGCGCTGATTCAAATGATTGTTGTGCCGCTGGTGTTGGCGTCGATCGTACTTGGTTTAGCTGCGAACAATAACCCCGACGCACTAAAGAAAATTGGCGTTATCGCCTTAGTATTCATTTTATTTACCACCGCTTGCGCTACGGCCACAGGAATAGGTTTGGCACAACTTATTCAGCCGGGTAAGTATATTCAGATGAGTGATTTTGTGGAAGTTTCAACAGGGGCTCTGCCTTCTGCCACAGAAGCCTCTAACTTTCCTAATATCGCCGATGTCCCGCAAAAAGTCCTGTCTCTAGTTCCAACAAATCCCTTGGCCTCAATGGTCAGCGGAGAAATGTTGCAAGTGATTTTATTTGCCGCAGTCCTCGGTTTTGCTTTGCTCTCTATTAAACCGAAACAAGCTCAACCCCTTTTTGATTTGCTTGGAGCATTACAGGAAGTCAGTATGCGTGTCGTGTCATGGGCAATGCGATTAGCACCTTTGGCTGTGTTTGGTTTAATCACCAAATTGGTCGCTACCTTGGGGATGGAAGTGTTAGCTGGGATGCTTATTTATGTGCTGACGGTGATGTTGGGGTTGCTCGTTATCGTTGTGTTGTATTGCCTTATCGCACGTTTGGCAAGTGATATGAGTACGAAAAAATTTATAGCAAGCGTAAAAGAGTTATTACTTTTGGCATTTTCGACCAGTAGCTCGGCCGCTGTAATGCCACTTTCCTTACGAGTTACTGAAAACGATTTGAAAATCAGACCGGGTATTGCTCGATTTTTAATTCCACTAGGAGCAACCATAAATATGACCGGAACTGCGCTATACCAAGGTGTAGCGACGGTTTTTTTGGCACAAGTATTTAACGTTGAGCTGTCTTTTGTTAACTATCTTTTTGTTATTTCAATGGCGGTTGCCGCCTCCATCGGTTCGCCTGCTACTCCTGGTGCGGGTATTGTCATTTTGAGTTTTGTTTTGGAGGGAGTCGGAATTCCTGCGGCTGGAGTCGCATTATTACTTGGCGTCGATCGAATTTTAGATATGTGCCGAACGTCTGTGAACGTACTAGGTGATGTCGTTACGTGTATTGTGGCAGAGCGTTTTTATTCTGCTCAAAATCAAGATGAAGTTTTATCGCAAGATGCGATTTAGCATTAAACATCCACGCTAACGCGGCTGGGGTTGAAGCCGCGTGCCTGTGTTTTAGTTCAATACCGCGTTACTGAATTTGTTTTGCTTACTACTTTGAAATTCAACAAATCGTTGGAGGCGCAATTTTTGTTGTGCTTCTAAGTTATTAAACTCCAGACTAACTCGTGTATGTTGATAGGGTTGCCGACAATATTGAAAGGATTTTACTGTTGTCGAACATCGAATACTGATTTCAGTGCCGATATTGATTTCGCATTTAGGGAAAACGCAGTTTCGGCTAAGTTGATCACTAACATTGCCCCCAATCGCCACCCTAAGTCCACCAGCGGAAAGATTAATTGGAAATGCAGCCCATGGTGTTTTCTTGGGAGACAAAATCTTTGTTCGAACTCCGCTCGTTTGTTGTAGAGATGTTCGAGGAAACGAGCGGCGTTGGCGAATGCCGATGTCGTAGGGGAGCTCTATTGCGTACAGTAAGCCCGCGTTGTCCGTCAACACAGATTTTAATTCGCCGCTGCAAGCAATTACTTGACCTTGCTCATGATGACTAAGACTTAGCCTTTCTCCTACGATAACGGGGTTGAAGGGGTTCATCGGAATAAGTGTATCGAGATAGAGCAATTGATTTTCGAGATCGATATCCACGATCATGCTTTGATAACTATTGGGGTGTTTGCCTCCTTCGACATTCACTTCTACCAGCTGCCTTTTTTTCTGCAAGCCTAGCAGAGTGTGATAAGAGGGCGGCGTGAAAAAATCAATTTGCGACTTGTTTGACACGCCGAATTGTTCGTTTTTATCGCGCCAGAAAAACTTATTAAGAGGTGACTGCACTTGACTCATTGTTTATCGATTTCCCGTGGTTCTTTAACCTTAGATCTATACCCTAGCGATAGCTATCAGATTGCTGTCGCTAATTATCGACGAGTCAGAATGTGTTCCGACTAGTCCCTTGTTTGTGTCCACCTAGCTAGTAGAGCAAGGCTTATGCCAAGGCTGAGACCTCTATTTATGGGCCCTCGGGAGGTTAGAGCAGGCAAGATATTGCCGGTGATGCTGGCAAATAAGTACCCAATTGCCTATTGGAGCGGTAAAGCTTGATGGCTTGATGCTTTCTCACCGCTGTCTGCGCAGTCGCCAGAATGAGTTGCCCCGAAGAAGTGTTTTAACTTAGTCCCAAACCACTTAAAATGCCCGGCTTTACGTCTATCACTAATGCAGCCATTTGCGATCATCTATCTAATTCACGCCACTTGATCCGGCTGATTTTTCGCATAGTGACTGCTGTTCTGGACGATTCATTAAATAATTAAAAGCATGAGTATTTTAAGGTATGAGTAATTCAAGCCTGTCAAACGACATCGAATCGCTAGGGCCGCGAAATCGCTTGGAGTTCAATAAGTTGCAAAAGCGGCTGCGCCGCCATGTTGGCTCAGCGATTATTGATTACAAGATGATTGAAGATGGCGACAAGGTGATGGTTTGTCTGTCTGGCGGCAAAGATTCTTATTGTATGTTGGATGTCCTAATTGGTTTGCAGAAAACGGCGCCGATTAACTTTGAATTAATTGCCGTAAACATGGATCAGAAGCAGCCGGGTTTTCCCGAACATGTTTTACCCGAATACCTCAAGGCATTGGGTGTTCCTTATCATATTGTAGAGCGAGATACCTACAGCATAGTGAAAGATAAGATACCAGAAGGCAAAACGACGTGTGGTTTGTGTTCCCGTTTAAGGCGCGGGACTTTATATGGTTTTGCAGAAGAAATCGGTGCGACGAAGGTTGCGTTGGGCCATCACAAAGACGATATTGTCGAAACCTTATTCTTGAATTTATTTTATGGCGGGCGCCTAAAAGCGATGCCGCCAAAGTTGCTCTCCGATGATAAAAGAAACATTGTTATCCGACCTTTAGCGTATTGCCGTGAAAAAGATTTGACGGAATACTCGAAATATAAACAATTTCCAATTATTCCTTGCAATCTCTGCGGTTCCCAGGAAAATCTGCAACGGCAAGCCATCAAGCAAATGTTGAGCGGGTGGGAAAAGAGCAATCCTGGAAGGACAGAAACCATCTTCTCGGCCTTACAAAAAGTATCCCCTTCTCAATTAGCTGACGTGAATTTATTTGACTTTAGTAGCTTGGTGATTGATCGCAGTGGGGAGCCGAAAGAATCATCTTTTAAAAAAGAACAATTTATTGATGCTGCCAATAACCTGGATGACAATGAGAAAATTTTGCGGCAAGATCTCGCTGCCAATCTCATTAAGCTACATAACTTGAATTAGTGGTTTGTAGGAAGGAATCGATCAACAATTGGATAGATCTGAATTATTTGTTAGTGGGTAATAAGTTCTCTGTAAGGCTGTTAAAAATATAAAATCATAGCCAAGCATTTGTGGGGATAGTGTGGGTACAAATCAATTTGAAGTAATTTACATCGATAATTTCGAAGACTTATTGTCTGCTGATTTATTTCGTGACCAAGTTAGAAAACGCTTTAAACTAAAAACAGAAGAAATAGCCCGAATGTCGTCAGGGTTGCCGGTTGTCGTTAAAAGAAACCTGAGTTATGAACAAGCAAACCTATACCGTTCGGCGATTCGAAGTGCCGGCGGTGTTTGTTGGATTCAAGAGCGAGGTCCCAACGGGAAATACTCAGAAAGAAGACGAACTAAGCGACGTGAAAATTTAGATCGTCGTACCTGTTACAGAGCATCCTCCACCTTTCCTGATCGCCGTCGCAGCTGCGGTAGGCGTGGTTCCGACCAGCATTTTCGTTAAGCGACTGCGGCTCTTGTACTGCCTTTGGGATAACCACTTATGTCAAGCAAGTGGTTTTTTCGGCTATAAGTTAGTTATAAAATATTTACTTCCTGTCAAAATTTTGTCACAACAATAATTCTGTTTGGCCACCTTTATTTTTCCGCAAACCCTCCTATGCTGATAATTAAAGCTGAGCAACTTCAAGTAAACCGCATGCTATTGGTCATGATTCTTTGGTCAGCTGAATAATTGTTTAAATGAATATGTTTTAGGTAGAGGTGTCGATGGCTTTCGCAGAATTCGAAGTGGTTTACGTTGATAAAACCACATCGCCGATGGACTCGGCGGCGATACAACGTAATCTAAAAGAAATTTTTGGACTAAATTTTAGTACGCTGGAACGAATCTCAACCGGCGAACCGGTGGTTATTAAAAGAAAAATAAATTTTGATGAGGCTTCCCGATATCAAGCAGCGGTAAAACGCGCAGGCGGGATTGCTTGGGTGCAAGAGCTGGATGAAAACGGCATGCATCGAGAGCGCAGGCAAAGTAATCGTAGGCAAAAATTTGATCGAAGGGCGATTTATCGCGCTTCTTCAGTACAGCCTGATCGGCGGCAATCCTGTGGACGCCGAAGTAGCGACCAACACGCGCGACACTAACAATCCTGTTTCGCCTAAATCGCAATAATTCGAAAATATTTGGCGATTTTGTGCCTTGTATTTTCTTGTTACTTCAATCTCATCTCTTGAAAAACTATTGAGGAAGAACTATTTTGCAACGTCTTGTTTAAGTTTTTGAACAAACTGTTCTGAAACATCAACGAGGAGTGATTTATGCGAATAGGTGTTCCGAAAGAAATTAAGAATCATGAGTATCGAGTAAGCTTGTTGCCGGAACATATTGCGGTATTGAGCGCTAGCGGTCACGAATGCCGAGTTGAAATTGATGCAGGTGCGGCAATTGGATATGACGACCAGCAATACCGAAACGCCGGTGCAATTATTGTTAAGGACGGCAAAACTGTTTATAGCGAATCGGAACTCATCGTAAAAGTAAAAGAACCACAAGCTCTTGAGTGCGAGTGGTTGAATCAAAACCATATTCTATTTGGATTTCTGCATCTGGCAGCGAACTTGGAACTGGTTCAGGCCTTACAGCAGTCAAAGGCCAGCTGCATTGCTTATGAGACTGTCAGCGATGCAGCGGGCCACCTCCCTCTATTGACCCCGATGTCAGAAATCGCGGGAAGAATGTCAATACAAGCCGCAATTCATCATCTCGAAAACCCCCAGGGCGGAAGGGGGGTATTGCTTGGTGGTGTGCCAGGGGTTGCACCAGCGAAAGTGCTGATAATTGGTGGCGGTGTGGTGGGAACCCAGGCGGCGGCAGTCGCTGTGGGTCTAGGTGCGGATGTTACTGTTTTAGATCGTTCAATACCGCGTTTACGCGAACTCCAGGAATTGTTCTCAGGGCGAGTAAAAACCCTTGCAGCCCATGCGTATTTAATTGAACAAGAAATTATCGATGCCGATGTGGTGATTGGTGCAGTGCTTGTTTCAGGAGCAAAAGCGCCTAAAGTCATAAGTCGAAAAATGATAAGAAAAATGAAATCGGGCTCTGTAATTGTCGACGTTGCCATCGATCAAGGTGGATGTTTTGAAACGTCAAAGCCGACAAACCATGATGCCCCGACATTCGTTGTAGATGGCGTCATTCATTACTGCGTTGCTAATATTCCCGGCGCGGTAGCGCTTAGCGCAACTCAAGCGCTCACTAATGCAACCTTCCCGATGGTCGCAATGATCGCCAATTTAGGCCTTGAGAAAGCTTTAGATAATCCAGGTCTGGCCAGCGGATTAAATATTTACCAAGGCAAATTATTGTCCCGCGAAGTTGCCGAATCATTGAACTTACCCCATACAAAATTTGGGCAAATATTCGCTTAGTTCGAGAAATTGTCCTTATCAAAGCGATTGAAAATCGCCCTCCTTAGAGCCATGAAATGGCGTCCCCGGCAGGGTGAAGCGAATGGTTTAGCGAATTGAAAATTCGCGTGAGCGCAACGCCGACAATTTATAATTGTTGGCCGGCATTCCTGTCGGAAGGTAAAGAGCGATTGAAAATCGCCCTCCTTAGAGCCATGAAATGGCGTCCCCGGCAGGAATCGAACCTGCAACCTACGCCTTAGGAGGGCGTCGCGCTATCCTATTGTGCCACGGGGACGAGGGCGGAAAGTATAACAAGGCGCGAACTTTTCATCCATTTTGCGTGTCCATGCGTAACCTATTGGCGAAGCCTCTCGTATTTAAGGAGGTTCGTCATTAACTAGAGCTAGCTTGGGAAAGCCTGTATCCTCGCATCTGGATTTCCACAGCAATTTTCGTCGATGCTTAAAACAACGGAGATGAATTAATTTTCGTGTTTTATAGTTTCAATTCCAATAATCAAAAAAGATAAAAGTTTATGTTAGATACGGAACCACTGTTACGTGAAACTTCCTTTCCTTCGATTCAACGTGGAACGCTCACCACGTTACAAGTTAATTTGGGTTACTTGTGTAACTTGAGTTGCACCCATTGTCATGTGAACGCTGGTCCGAAAAGAACCGAATTAATGACCAAGGAAAACATTGACAAGGTTATCGAGTGCTTACGAACAAAAAATGTAAAAGTATTGGACGTTACCGGTGGTGCACCCGAGATGAATCCCCATTTTAAATATTTGGTCAGTGAAGCGCGAAAGTTGGATGTGCAGGTAATTGATCGTTGTAATTTAACAGTTTTACTGGAGCCAGGTTTTGAAGAAATGGGGAAATTTTTGGCGGAGCACAAGGTTGTCATTTCTGCGTCGCTACCGTGTTATACGGAACAAAATGTGACAGAACAGCGGGGCAAAGGAGTATTTGAACAGTCGATTGCGGCCTTGCAATATTTAAATAATTTGGGATATGGGCAAGGTGATCCAGACCTACAATTACATTTAGTTTATAACCCTAACGGCACCTTTCTTCCACCACCTCAGGAGTCATTACAGCAAGACTATAAACGTGAACTTCTAAAAGACTACGGCATTACTTTTGATGAATTACTGACAATTACCAATATGCCAATAAGTCGTTTCGGTGGTATGTTGTTGGCGAAAAATTTGTATGCCGAATATATGCAGCTTCTCAAGGATAATTTTTCTGATGCCAATTTAGCCAATGTCATGTGTCGCTCGTTGATCAGTGTTGATTGGCAAGGGTACATTTATGATTGTGATTTCAATCAAATGTTAAATTGGCCGATTCCGAATCATAATAATGAAATGATCGGTTCTGATAAAATTCGCCTTCATATCTCCGATCTTTTTTCTGACCATGATTTACCTAAAGATATTGTCATTGGTGAGCATTGCTATGGATGTACGGCGGGGCAGGGTAGTAGTTGTAGTGGTGCTTTGAACTAAGCATTAGCGATACTAAAAACTAATCGTTCTCGCAGAAAAATTCTATGTCGTCGTTTTTTTTTCCTCAATTTTGTGTCTTACAGTTTTCAAAGTCACCACATCTCGGCAAAGTTAAAACTCGCCTTGCGCCCGCCTTAACTGAAGAGCAACGAAATATACTTCATTCAAAAATGACGCAATGGGTTTGCTCTCAAGTCAATGCGTCAAAACTCGCGGAGCATCAATTATGGGTTGACGGAGATTTGAATCATCCTCTATTTACAGAGCTTTGTGAGCAATATGGTTTGAATTGCTTTCAACAGGAAGGAGAGAGCTTGGGACAAAAAATGTTTGCCGCGTTAAGCAAAAATATTCAAGTATTTCAGGGTGTTTTTTTGATTGGTAGCGACTGTCCATTTTTGTTGCCGGAGTTTTTGTTGTCGGCGATGAAAGCACTGCAAGATAGTGATGCGGTAATCGCCCCCGCATGTGATGGTGGTTATGTTTTACTAGGGCTAAAAACTGCGCCAATTAGCGTCTTTAGCGATATGCCCTGGGGTGGACCTCAGGTTTGTGAGCTAAGCTTACAACGTCTGAAGAGTTTGCAACTGAAGGTCGTTGAACTACCTACATTAACTGATATTGATAGACCAGAGGATCTGCGAAGCTTATCAACTGAAGGTTTGCCAGAGGAGCTAAGAGCGTTTAGCGCTTTCGGAAAAAACTAACTACTTAAACCCGTCTTTTAATGTTTCTGTTCTACGAAGTTTTTGCTGCAATTGTAATACGCACTTTGTTATCAGGCGTTCATTTTTATCTGATAAGTCAGTAAATATTATGCCGCATCGAACCAGAGGATTTTTATTCACTTTGCGGGCGTTCATAATTTCAATCGAGCAATTTATGTTGAGCATCTCCGGAATTTCAATCGAGCAATTTTTGATTGTCATCCCTTTCTTTAGGGTCGCCTTTTTATCAATCGAAAATTCACAACCGAAGCCAGTATTTGAAAGGTCTAGAAGTCTGCCGGAAATAGGCGCGTCGGAATCGGGTAAGGTGTAGGAAATTTTGGCACCTAAGATTCTCGGTACCAAGGTTCTAAATGACTGGCGTCGTTGCTGATAGGTAATCGTCCTGGGGAAATGCAATGCAATTCCTTTGTTGCCAGCTAGGATACTTGGAATCGCTGCTTCAGTTTGTGTGTCGATTTGACAGCCGCTTAATATAGCCGGTACGCCATTACACAAACCAATAATAGAAAACTCATGATTCTGAAATAATAAATGGTTCCCATCAGACGGGTGTAGTTTATCAATATGAAAGACCCCACGCTTAGGATCACATGAGACAATAATTGAGGTATACAGTTTTTCTAAGCGTTGAAATTCGACGCTAAGTAAAGAGTGTTCGCTTTGCATTGCTCTAACAATTCGATAGATGTCTGCATCTTCGTGAAAGGTTGTAACGAGTTCGTCAGAGCTCAGGTCATCAGTATTTTTCATGAAAGGCAAGCGGCGAAGAGAATCTAAGCTTTGACGACTGTATGAGAGGCGTTGTGCGAATCTGTTGATCCAGCGTTATTGTACAGGCTGGGTGGATCCATTTGGCCGCGTAAAGTATTTAGTAATCGGCCTAATGTTTGTTTGCCTCGCGCTACCATTTTTCCGTTGACATTATTTAAATGCTGACATTGTTGAAGATTGGCAATGAGCAGCTCCGCCGATTTATTTAATTCGTCGTCGTTTATCTGCTGAATGAGCTGTTGCCAGTTGTCTTCATTCGGTGCCAGCTTGAGTAGAGTCAATAGAGAAAATCGGTGTTGGCAATTGTCCTCGATGGCATCGAGAAGATTATTTTTCGCTTCAACGATATCGTTTAATTCAGTGGTTTTTCTTTTTATCAAGGTGTCGCGCTCATTGCCAAGTAAAACAATGAGCTTTGCACTGCTTGCTAAATCTTCTTGAACTAAATTTTTGATCTGAATGAGGTGCTGTGCAGAGAGAGTTAGTGATGATACATCTGAGTTCATAATACCCGCCTTAAAATGTGACAGCTGCCTGCAATCTGAGTCAGCAAGCCGTTAAATTTCTAGGCGTAAATTTATTTGCCTAGTAGTTCTTCTTGCTGCAACAAGCGTTCCGCAATTCGTTCGACATTGATTTCAAAGCTGCCATTCGCTATCGCTCGTTTAATTTCTGCAACACGAGAACCGTCGATATCCGCAGAAGCACGTATTCTGGCTTCCAGACTTTTTAAGGTCTGAGCTTCGGGGCTCAAATCAACCTTGTCTTGCTCGGCCGCGTTTGATTCGGTTTTTACTTTGCTCTGCTGGCTAGAACGCGCATCGATTTGACTCGCCGCTTTATTGCGAGGGTTGTCGGATCCAGCCGCAGGGACTCTGTTGTTGGGATCAATGTTCATGACTAGTATTCCTAAACTTTCATCTGCTTAAGTTGCCTTAAATTAACTCTCAACAGTGCTATCGGCCACTGATTAGGTAACTTTAGCCCTAATTTACAAATTATTAAGGTTAATTTGGGGCGTTCAAAGGATTGCCTGAACACGACCTTCCGCTAATACCTCTACCATGACCGTTCGTTGTGATTGCTCATTCTTAATTCGAATTTGTTGTCCTACTTTGCCATCACTTAAGGCAATACCTTGGCTTGATACACTGATACCACGGCTATGGGCTTCGATGACAACGGCATCTCCGCGTTTGATGACTTTTGGCGCGCTTAGGCTAGCTTGGCGTATTGGCTGACCGCGCACTGTCGGTCTTGTTAACTCTTTGCCCAGGGTATCCGCAAGGTTTGTGACAAAACCATAGGCGAGGGTTGTCGTATCAACATCAATAATTTCCAGATCTGCTTCAGTTAAGCGTGTGCCTTTTGCGAGATTGTGTTTTGCAACAATAACGGGCAATTTCATTACGACTTTTGCTGAAACCAAAATCGCCCAAGGTTTACTACCTTCACACCGAGTGCGTACCGCTACATTACCGCCGTGATTTCCTGTATCTCGAAGGGTAAACGTCAAAGATTTGTCACAACGCTGTAACCGTAACCTGGAGTCTAGCCGAGAAACATTAATAGTGACGCTCTTGGCATCGCCATTGTTCTCGTAATAATGATTTTCGAGAAAAACGGTGACGGAATTGTAAATTTCACTTACATCTTCAAATTCAGAAGCAAAACTCTGCGGCGCGCCCGTAAACAATAAGGAAATTGCAAATAAGCTGCTGTAAATCTTACCCACTTTCATAATCTGGCCTATTCTTTACTTATAAGTGCCGCTAAAAACGACTAAATCGACGCAAAAACAATTGATTCGGAACGTATAGCGTCAGAATTTTTACTGTCATATAGGTCTCATAGCAAACTTTATGCCGGGTGTCAGTAATCCCGTACTTAGCCATAGCGAATTGCCGCTACAACGGGAAGTAAATAATTAGGTAGAGGATAGGTAGAAGGTAGTTGCCTGAAATGGCGATACCGAATATTACGGGCTAGTCTTAAAGTCTTATTTAAAGGAGCAGTCATGCCCAGTGTACTGGATAGTGTTAACTCGAGAACGCAACTCGTCGGTGAGAATCGATTGGAGTTATTGTTATTCAAGTTAGCGGGTGATCAAGCGTATGGCATTAATGTATTTAAAGTGAAGGAAGTATTGCAGTGTCCGAAATTATACGAACTTCCACAGCGGCACCCAGTGGTTCGAGGTGTGGCAAATATTCGCGGTAATACGGTATCTATTATCGATATGAATCACGCTATCGGTGGTGAGCCACAGGCAGATGTAAGCAAGTGTTTCGTCATCATTGCAGAATACAATCGCTCAACTCAGGGTTTTTTAGTGAGTTCCGTCGAGCATATCGTTAATCTCAATTGGGAGAACGTTCACCCGCCACCATCTTGTGCAGGTGAAGACAATTATTTAACAGCGATTACTCAGGCTGAAGACCGCCTAGTTGAAATTATCGACGTTGAAAAAATTCTTGCCGAAATTACGCCAATGCCGCAACTATCAAATACTGATCAAGAAAAAACGCTAGATGAAGGCAGTGATGTTAAACAACATGTATTAGTCGTGGATGATTCAGCGATTGCTCGCAAGCAGGTTGCCCGGGTCGCTGAGTCCTTAGGCTTTACGGTAACTGCGCTAAAGGATGGTCGCGAAGCGTTAAACTATCTATGTTGTCTGCTTGAAGAAGGCAAAAATCCGATTGAAGAATTATTGTTGGTTATCTCGGATATCGAAATGCCTGAAATGGATGGTTACACTTTTACTGCTTCAGTGAGAAACCATCCAGACCTTAAAGATCTACATATTATTTTGCATACTTCGTTGAGCGGTGTCTTTAATGAGGCAATGGTTAAAAAGGTAGGTGCTGATAATTTTGTCGCGAAGTTTTATCCAGATGATATTGCTAAATGTTTGCAGGAACGAATAGACGCTTGTAACGAGTCGGGCAAAAACAACGCTTAGTTTGTAAGGAAGTAGCGATTGCAAAATAACACTGAGATTCACGGGGAGGAACTGCACAACGATATTGAAATTTGTGCTGTATGTGATTTTTTGCAAGAAAATTTCGGTATAAGTATCGCTGAAAACAAATATTATCTGGTAAAAACAAAACTAAAACCCCTACTCTTGAAGTACGAACTTCGTACTTTCGGACAGCTGCTCAAACACCTGTCGTCAGGGAAAGTTACGAGTTTGCGCCAAGAAGTCGCTGATCTTATGGCCACCAATGAAACGTTTTGGTTTCGAGATCAGTATCCCTACGAATATCTTAAAAAAATTATTTTGCCGAAATTGGCGTCTAGTCGATCGAGTCATCAAGAAATTCGAATCTGGTCTATGGCTTGCTCTTCTGGCCAGGAGCCTTATTCTATTAGCATGATCGCTAGTGAGTGGATGAGTGAGGCAAAAGATAATAAACAAATGCAAATAATGCCGGTAAGGATATTGGCGACTGATTTGTCGAGTAAAATGATCGATTACGCTAAGGTCGGCGTTTATGACAAATTTTCAATGACACGTGGATTGGATGAGAAAAGAAAATACCGATTTTTTGAACAAGAGTCTGCAAATCGATGGCGAATAGATTCTGCTCTTCGCTCACGAATAGAGTTTAGACAATTTAACCTACTGAATGACTTTTCATTGTTAGGCAAGTTTGACATTATTTTTTGTCGAAATGTATTGATCTACTTTACACCACAATTAAAACAATTAATTTTGCGGCGCATAAGTTCCAGCTTGCGGGATTCTGGTTGTCTTGTATTAGGGTCCTCTGAAGGAATCAACGAGTCTGAAAAATATTTCAATATGTTGCAAACCAATCCGGGAGTGATTTTTCAGAAAAAATGAGCACCTCTCCAATCTGCTGTTAACCTCTATCAGCATTGTTATCTAAATAGCTCCTTATAAATAACCACCTATAAATAATTCTTCAACGGATCGAACTGTCGTTGACCTTTTTGTCTGTTGCGGGATAATTTTTTGCCGGAATAGCGGCAAGCAATTGCCGCTTTCGCTCTTCGTTCAATTGTTTGTTGTCTGCTGTTACAAATAAAATAAAAAAAACATTAATAAACAAAGAGATAGCGAACCATCCTGTTTTGGCACAAGCCTTGCAAAATCTCGATAAAGTCAATCGAATTCAAGGTAACAACGTGGCTATAAATTTTAATCAAGCATTGGGTATTCACGAACAAGCCCTGCATGTTCGCACAGCGAGAGCTGAGCTGATCGCGAACAATCTCGCGAATAGCGATACGCCGAACTTTAAAGCCAGAGATATTGATTTTCGACAAGCCCTAAGAACGGCACAACAGGATAGCTCGATAGAGGGTAAGTTAAATTTACAGACGACCAATAATCGCCATCATACCTTAAGCGACGTAATGGGCTTTAACGAGGGCGGCGAATTTGAATCATTATTTCGTGTACCCATGCAAACATCTATAGATGGCAATACGGTCGATGAGCATGTCGAGCATGCTGAATTTATGGAAAACACGCTGGCTTATCAAGCGAGTTTTACTTTTCTAAATAGCAAATTTAAAGGCATTAACAGTGCGATCCGTGGAGAATAACGATGGGCATTAATTCGGTATTTGATATTGCAGGTTCCGCGATGACCGCGCAAAACATTCGCATCAATACGACTGCAAGCAATATTGCCAATGCACAGTCTGCAGCATCCAGTATCGATGAAGTCTATCGCGGTCGACATCCGGTTTTCGCAGCAGTTCAAAGAACTGCGATGGAGTTCGGTAACGACGACGACAGCAACGATCGGAAAGCAGGCGTTGGCGTCAGTGTGTTGGGAATAGTTGAGAGTGACGCGCCTTTACAAAAGCGCTATGAGCCGCACCATCCTCTCGCGGATGAAGAAGGTTATGTCATGTATCCCAACGTTGATGTAGTGGAAGAAATGACAAATATGATTTCTGCTTCACGTTCTTTTCAAATGAATGTAGAAGTAATGAATTCTGCGAAAGAAATGCTACAAAAAGCCCTTACTTTAGGCCAATAGTAAATTTTTTCGGATCAATAAAGTTAATACGTAGATTTAAATAATTTTTGGAATTTACATTATGAACGATGTCAGCGCAGTAAGTTCGGCAATCAGTGACTTAGACATACGCCGCAAGCAAGAGACGTTGCCAAAGGACAATGAACTTGGGCAAACCGCTTTTTTGGAATTGATGATCACCCAGCTAAGCAACCAAGACCCATTGAGTCCACAGGAAAATGGAGAATTTATAGCGCAATTGGCTCAGTTCAGTTCTGTTGAAGGTTTAGAGCGATTGAACGAAAACTTTGACAGCTTCGCGAATAATTTCACTTCTAACCGAGCGCTCCAAGCTTCATCTTTAGTGGGTAGCGCGGTAACAGTTCCTGGCGATACGGGTTTTTTGTTAGATGGACAATTAGTTTCCGCTACCGCTGCATTACCGGCATCGACTGCGGATCTTTCCGTTAATGTTTACGGTGAATCTGGCGAGCTTCTTCAACAATTCCCTGTCGGTTTTCAAACTGCAGGCGATGTAGCTTTGCGATGGGATGGCCTGAATCTTGAGGTTGATGGAAAAATTATTCCCAGTACTGGGGGTTCTAGTACAGCGTTTGGGCCGGGTAAATATCGTTTCGAAATTACTGCGACGCAAGATGGAAAACTAGAAGAGCTAGATACAGCAGTAAGTGCAAACGTAAATAGCGTTACTGTTGAAGCGAACGGAAACATAGTACTCAACCTTGCCGGTATCGGCGCGGTAAATTTGAGCGATGTAAAACAATTTAATTAATTTTTTGTAGTAATAGTTCAGGAGAACATCATGCCATTTAATACAGCCCTCAGTGGAATTCGTGCCGCAAACAGTGATTTGCGAGTGACGGGAAATAATATTGCGAATGCGAGTACTGCCGGGTTCAAGGAGTCTCGTGCGGAATTCGGTGATGTTTATGCCACTAGCTTGTTGGGAGGAGGATCAAATTCAGTTGGCAGTGGTGTACAACTGCAATCTGTTTCACAGCAATTTGGTCAAGGAAATCTAAATTTTACCGAGAACCAGTTAGATTTAGCGGTTGGCGGCGGCGGTTTTTTTATCGTTAGTGATAACGGCGATCGCCTGTACACACGAGCGGGAACATTGGGTTTAGATTCAAACGGCTTTATTGTCAACAATACCAATGCAGTATTGCAAGGTTTTCCAGCCGATGCTTCCGGTAACGTAAGTGGCGTTATTGGTGATCTGCAGATCCAAGCCGATATTCAGCCACCAAGACAAACAACCGGTGTTGATTTAGCGGTTAATTTGGATTCGAACGAAGATGTATTACAGAGTACGGGATTATCTTTTTCTACTGACGGCAGTGTCGTAGGTGTTGCACAAACCGGGCAACTAACGGCAACAACAACTAACTTACCCGTTGGCGCTGTTGCGACGCCTATCGACTTTGCTGCGAACCCCGCAACATTTGACGTAACTCTCTCAGGATCTACACCCGCAGCTGCGAATGGCACTGTTTCTCTAAATTTAAATTCTTCGACAGCAAATAGTTTGCAAGATGTTGCGAATTTAATTAACAGCGCAATTTTTGGTGCGGTGACGCCGATCAATGCGCAAGCTATCGTTAACGGTACAAGTTTGGAATTCCAAGATTTAACTACGGGTATTGGCTCAACTATTACTTTGGCAAATATTACTGGTGCGCCAGGTAATGCTTTATCTGTTGCACTGGCTGCAGCCCCGGCGTCAACTTCTGGTGTTGCTGCTGCTGACAATGGTTATGCCGTTCAAACGATGGACATTGCGGCCCCCGACGGTTCTACGATAACTTTTAATAGTGTTGTCGGTGCATCAGCGGCACAAACCGCGTCGGAATTAAATGCGTTGGCAGGTGTTACTGCTGCGGCTTCAACTTTTGGCTCTATTGCTTCAGCGGGTTTTGACAATAGTAATAACAATCTTGTTCTTAACGGCGTCGCATTAACGAGCACAACGCTCGCGGCCTTGGAAGCGGAAATTAATAGTTTGACCTCGTCGACATTACCGGGCATTACCGCCGTTGTTAATGGATCTGGAGATCTCGATATCAGCTCAGCAGTTGGCGATGATTTACGCTTTTCATTTTCCGGCGCAGGCGCTGGACAAGTTGATATTTCCGGTCGTACGGGAACGGGAACTCAAACGGTAACGAATGCACCTACGAATCAATCGGGTGTAGTTGGTGGCACTGTTGATATTGTGTTGCAGCAAGGGTATTCAATTGCCTCGACTTCTCCAACCGTAGGTAATATTTTTTCACCATTGACGCCTGCGAGCTTTACACCGCTGGTGATTAATCAATTCTCTCCAATTGACCAATCAACTTACAATCACGCTACATCAGTAACGCTTTTCGATAGCTTGGGTAACTCGCATGTAATGACACAATATTTTGTTAAGCAAGCGTTTGATCCAAATGATCCTACGACATCCCCTAATCATTGGGTGATGTATGCGCAAATTGACGGCCAAGATATCGGCGATCCAAATACTGCGTTGCCGCCACCACAAAATACTTTGCCAACCCGCGCCTCCTTTGATTTATTTTTTAATTCAGACGGAAGTTTAAATAATTTGCTAACTTCACCAATGTTGGTGTCGAACTGGACTCCACTAGACTCTAGCGGCAATCAAAATGGTGCGGTAGGCCCACTTAATGTTTTGCAAGGCGGTAGCATCCCTGTACCTTTTCCACCAAGTAGTTCTAATTTCGAAATCGATTTGAGTGGCGCTACTCAATTCGGAAGTGTGTTTGCGGTTAACTCTGTCGATCAAGATGGTTTTACTACCGGTCGTTTATCCGGTTTAGATGTCGATGAAACGGGCGTTATTTTCGCTCGTTTCACTAATGGTGAAGCACAGATACTTGGGCAAATTGCGTTAGCAGATTTTAATAACGTTCAAGGTTTGCAGCCGGTCGGAAACACAATGTGGGCAGAAACGTTTGAAACTGGAACTGCCAATATTGGAACGCCTGGTTCTTCGTCACTCGGCAACATTACCTCCGGCGCATTGGAAGAATCTAACGTAGATTTATCGCAACAATTAGTTAACCTCATTATTGCGCAACGAAATTTTCAGGCCAGTGCAAAAACCATTGAGACTGCTAATCAGACTACGCAGACGGTCATTAATATTTAGCGACAATTTTAAATTCAACAAAAAATTGACGGCAACAAAAGTTAATTTACTTAAAAGCGCTTCGGCGCTTTTTTTTGGCATTGAATCTGCATTGTTATTGATAATTCATTAAAAGCGGCAAAGTTAGGAGACATAAACAATGGACAGAGCACTTTATATTGCGATGTCGGGCGCAAAACATAATATGCAAGCGCAAGCGATTCATGCCAACAATCTTGCCAACGTCAGTACACAAGGTTTTAAAGCTGATTTCGCGCAAGCGAGATCAATGGGCGTGTATTACGGAGAAGGCTATGCATCAAGGGCTTATGCGGGTGTAGAGTCCCCGGCAATCGATTTTGCACAAGGAACAGCAATGGCGACAAACCGAGAACTCGATATTGCCTTAGAAAATAAAGGATTTATCGCGATTCAAAATCCTGATGGTAGCGAGTCTTATACACGCAATGGCAGTTTGTTTGTTGATAGTTTGGGAATGTTAAAAACCGGCAACAACTTGCCGGTAATCGGCGATGGTGGACCGATCCTCGTTCCCGAACATGAAAAAATTGAAATTGCCGTCGACGGCACAATTAGCGTAGCGATTAAAGGTGAAGCACCGTCTGGTTTAACGGAGATCGGACGTATTAAGCTCGTTAATCCAGAACTTGAAGCGATGGTAAAAGGTAGCGACGGTTTATTTAGAATGAAAGACAACAGTCTAGCCGTTGCTGACGCAAGTGTTCGTGTGACGCCGGGATTTCTCGAATCTAGCAACGTCAAGGCGATTAATGAATTAACTGATATTTTGTCATTGGCACGACAGTACGAGTTACAAGTGAAGTTGATGCAGACGGTAGATGAGAATTCACAAACCTCGGCACGGCTATTGCAAATTAGTTAAATAAGCTATCGACGGCTGCCATTAGCTTGTCACTTTAGTTGATAAAAAATGGCAATCGTTACTGAACAGGAGAAGTAGATCATGCATGCGGCACTTTATGCGAGTAAAACTGGACTCGCGGCACAAGACTTACAGCTAACAACAATCTCTAACAATCTCGCCAACACCGGCACCGTTGGTTACAAGCGAGAGCGTGCTGTGTTTGAAGATTTGCTTTATCAAATTGTTAGGCAACCAGGCGCACAATCAACCGCGGATACCCAGCTACCCTCGGGTTTGCAGTTAGGCTCGGGTGTTCGAGTAGTCGGTACGCAGAAACAATTTACGGAAGGTAATCTACAAATTACTGAACAGTCTTTGGATGTGGCAATTGTCGGAAGAGGATTCCTGCAAGTTCAACAACCTGATGGAACAACGGGATATACCCGGAACGGTCAATTACATTTAGATTCCGAAGGTACGATTGTTAACGCATCAGGGCTTGTCATCCAGCCAAATATAACCGTTCCGCAAGGGGCAACAGGTTTGACCATTGGTACCGATGGCACCGTCTCGGTTCGCTTGCAAGGGCAAGCAACACCACAACAAATTGGCAGTTTAGAGCTGGTAGATTTTATTAATCCTGCAGGTTTGCAAGCTATTGGTAGCAATCAGTTTTTACAAACTGCTTCGAGCGGAGATCCGCAAGCGGGTACTCCCGGTCAAAATGGTTTGGGAGAAATTCAACAAGGCAGTCTTGAGAACTCGAACGTCGATATCGTTGAAGAAATGGTTAATCTCATTACCACTCAACGTGCTTACGAAATGAATTCCAAAGTTGTATCAACTGCCGACCAAATGTTGCAATACATTGGTCAAAACCTTTAACGGTTAAATGGTAATTATGAAAATTAAATTTACGGTTAATAGAGCTCCAGCTTTTCTATTCACAATATTTGCAATTTCTTTTTTGCAAGCTTGCGTGATTCAACCGCCACCAAAACCCGGTGATCCCTATTATTCACCGGTTATTAGTGCGTCACCTCGACCTGAGCAGAGCGTAGGTGGATCACTGTATAAAACGGGTATGGGGCTTTCTCTTTATGGCGATACCAAGGCGGCTCGAGTCGGTGATGTCATAACAATTATGTTGGATGAAAGAACCGTTTCTTCGAAATCATCAAGTACTTCGGTAACCAAGGACAGCGAAGTCAGCTTTAGTGAAGATTCCGGCGGCAATACTTTGCTAGGCAGTAATCCAACTTTCAAAAATCTAAGTTTGTTAACTGACTTAACACAAGAACGCGATTTTTCCGGCGCGGCTGGAGCAGATCAGAGCAATCGCTTGCAGGGCAGTATCACGGTTACCGTCGCTGACATTTTACCGAACGGCAATATGGTTATTCGCGGTGAAAAATGGATGGCGCTAAATCAAGGCGACGAATACATTCGCATCAGCGGAATAATCCGTCCCGCAGATATCTCGCCGCAAAATACAGTGCCCTCGACAAAAATCGCTAACGCGAGAATTACTTATAGTGGCACTGGAAGTTTAGCTGACTCACAAACCATGGGTTGGCTATCGAAAGTTTTCAATAGCGTATTCTGGCCATTCTAAATTCCATTTATTGATGAAGAATTTTAAGAGAGCGATATGAATTTAAAAAAACTAACAATAGTTTTCGTGATGCTACTGATGGTAGATTCCGTGAGTGCGGAGCGTATAAAAGATATTGCCGCGATAGCCGGAATACGATCGAATCAATTAATTGGTTATGGTTTAGTGGTCGGTTTAGATGGCACCGGAGATCAAACCAACCAAACACCTTTCACCACACAATCATTTATTAGCATGATGGAGCAGTTTGGCGTAACGGTTCCACCAGGTGCGAGAATGCAACTAAAAAACGTTGCGGCAGTAACCGTGCACGCAGAGTTACCGGCATTTTCTAAATTAGGTCAACAACTTGATGTCACCGTGTCATCAATAGGCAACGCGAAAAGTTTACGTGGAGGCACCTTATTGATGACGCCGCTGAAGGCTATCAACGGTGAAGTTTACGCTATTGCGCAGGGTAGTTTGGTAGTGGGTGGATTCGGTACCGAAGGCAGTGATGGGTCGAGTATTACGATTAATGTTCCCAGTGTTGGCCGCGTGCCGAATGGTGCTTTGGTAGAGAAAGTAATCGCCAATGATTTTAATAGCGGGAAACCTATTGTATTTAATTTACATCGAGCTGATTTCACAACATCGAAAAGAGTGGCGGACAGTATTAATACGACTTTGGGTCCAGATGTGGCGCGTTCTGTTGACGCGATGTCGGTTATGGTTGATGCGCCAGTTGATCCTTCACAGCGAGTTGGCTTTATGGCCTTGCTGGAAAATATCGAAGTGCGTCCCGGAGATGAACCCGCACGAGTGGTAATTAATTCTCGAACAGGAACTATTGTTGTCGGGCAACATGTCAGAGTAACGCCCGTCGCAGTTACTCATGGAAGTTTAACAGTAACCGTTACTGAAACTTTCGATGTTAGCCAGCCAAATCCATTCAGCGAAGGGGAGTCGGTGTTGATTCCTCAAAGTTCCATTGAAACAGATCAAACTGCCAGTCCGATGTTTCAAATTAATGGTGTTTCTAGTCTTGAAGATATCGTCAGAGCTGTGAACACCGTCGGCGCCTCGCCTAGTGATTTAATGGCGATTATCGAAGCGTTAAAACAATCAGGCGCTTTACGTGCTGAATTAATTGTTATTTAGAAAAAGTTGTTCTTAATAAGTAGGGTTAAATAAACGATGAATATGGATACAACCGCAAGCTTGGCTCTCGAGAATTCATCGTATACCGATCTCAATGGTTTAAATAGAATAAATCAATTGGGTAAAAAAGATCAGGACCTCGCTCTAAAAGAACTTGCCAAGCAATTTGAATCCATTTTCCTGAATCTTATGCTCAAAACAATGCGAGACAGCAATGCGGTTTTTGAGGAGGGCGGACTTTTTCAAAGTAACGAAATGAAATTTCATCGCGATATGTTTGACAATCAATTAGCTTTGACCATGTCAGAAGGGCAAGGTATTGGTTTGGCTGACGCATTTTACAATCAAATGATTCAACAGTATCCACAGGGTCCCGTAAGTACCACCAATATTCCAAATATGGAAATGCCTTTGCCGACGCGACGTATTCCAATCAGTCCTTCCAATTCAACAGCGAACAATGTGAGCTCCCAAGGACTAACAGATATACGTTTCAATGAAAGCAATTCGCCAAACAGCAATCAAAAACAGCTCGATGTGGAAATTCCTATTGATACGCAACCTGCATCAGCAAATCAACATGCTAATGAAAAAATTCAGATCGAGTTTGATGGCGATCCTACTAACTTCGTTCAAAAGATTTATCCCTATGCGCAGAATGCGGCAGAAAAACTTGCTGTTGACCCAGAAACTCTAATCGCACAGGCGGCTTTAGAAACCGGTTGGGGTAAGCACGTTATTTATGGGAGTGATGGTGAGTCGAGTAATAATATATTTAACATGAAGGCCAACAAGAATTGGCAGGGCGATAGCGTTGCGGTATCGGCGCTAGAGTATAAAGACGGTATTGCGGTTCAGGAAAACTCAACATTCAAGAAATATGATTCTATTCAAGATAGTTTTAATGATTACGCGAAATTAATATCGCAGCACCCGCGTTATCAGCGAGCAAGTTCGAAAGTCGAAACTGAAGAATATCTCAACGAAATACATTCAGCCGGCTACGCAACCGATCCAAACTATGTTGAGAAAATAATGACGCTGTATAACGGTGATGTCATTCAGTCTGCGCGAAATCTTGCAGACCCAATCAAATCGATTTCACCGACAGTTTCATTTCCACAAGGATGATTAAAAAGGCACTTTGTGTAGGTTGTTAGATTATGGGACTTTTATCAAATGCGATTTCCGGATTGCAATCGAGTCAAAATGCACTGCGGACTACGGGCCACAATATTTCCAACTCAAATACCGAGGGCTTTAGTCGACAGCGTGTGGAATTCGGAACACGCCCCGAGCAACTAGCGGGAGCGGCGGGTTTTATCGGGAGCGGCGTTACCACACAGAGTATCGAACGTGTTGTGAGTGAATTTTTAACGAACCAATTACGTTCAGATACCACTACATTTAATGATTTGAGTTCGTTTAATGAAAAAATAGGCGGTATCGACAGCTTGCTTGCCGATCCAGGTACGGGATTGTCAAATGGTCTGCAAAATCTTTTTGCCGCTATTCAGAATGGTGCGGATGATCCTGCATCACCGCTGGCGCGCCAGGTCATTGTCGATCAATCCGAGAGTTTAACTTCGCGTTTTAACGGCTTGTATACTCGCCTGGAAGGAGTCGCTGCGAATGTTTCCGCTGAATTACGAGTTGTGATTAGTGAAATAAATACCATTGCCCGAACGATTGGTGAATTAAACGAAACGATTCGCGTACAAAAAGGTTCGGCACAAGGTTCTCCGCCGAATGATTTGTTAGACAAGCGCGATGAACAAGTGCGTCGCTTAGCCGAGCTTATTTCTATTCAGGTTATTGAACAAGATGCTGGCGATTTCAATATTATGATTGGTAATGGCCAACCGCTAGTAGTTGGAAAATCTATTGGTCAGCTGTCAATCAATAATAGTAACGAAATTTCTATTACCAGTGGCTCGCAGTTAATTGAAGTCACTGATGTTGTAAATGGAGGTCAGATCGGCGGGTTACTGCGTTTTCAAGATGAGGTGTTAAATCCAACTTTGAATGAACTCGGTCGTGTAGCGATTGTTCTCGCAGACGAGTTCAATAAAGTACAAACCCAAGGTTTGGATCTAGATGGTGACTTTGGTGGGTTATTTTTTACTGATATTAACGATCCGAAAATTGCAGCATTGCGAGTTATTGCGAATAGAGGTAACGCCTTACCAAACGATCGCGTACTTTCGGTCACTATTGATGATACTTCTCAGCTCTCAGTGAGCGATTACACGTTCGATTTTATCCCCAACACAAATAATTATCGCGTAATTCGGAATGATGATGGCGAAGAAGTGGCTCAGGGAATATTGTCCGGAACTTACCCAACTTCAATTCAGTTCGAGGGTTTAACCGTACATCTAACCAGCGGCTCTTTTCAGGGCGGGGATTCATTTTCTATTCAACCAACGCGACGCGGTGCGGTTGATATTGAAACGCTTATAACACGACCGGAAGACATTGCATTTGCTTTGCCGGTTAGAACTTTAACCGGCATAGGTAACACGGGTACCGCCATTGTAAGTGCGGGAGAGGTCTTAAGTATTCTCGATGGCAATAATAATATTCTGCCGAGTTTTGCAAATAACGGCAGTTTAACACCGCCAATATTAATTCGCTTTACTTCACCAACAACTTACGATGTTCTCGATACTTCTGATCCAGCAAACCCGCGCCAACTAGATCCACCTTTACGTAATCAACCCTATACCGCAGGACTTAACAATTCGGTATTCACTTTTGATCCCGGAGAAACAATTGTTACTGGAAGTGGAGCGTCAATGGGACTACCGAACGGTAGAACACCGACGACTTTGTTAGTTGGAGCAGCCGCGCTTACCAATAATTATCCTTTGGAAGTTTTTAACTTTACCACCACCGATCCAATCTCCGGTCTCACTTCCTTACAATCAGTGACGACTAATTTTGGAGATTCTGCGGCAAATACTGCGGGGTTATTAAGTAGTATCGAAGGCGTCGAGGCCAATGCTTTTACAGAAGCAATCGTTACTGATATTGATATCACTAATTTCACAGTTCCCTTACAAATACGTTTGAATGGCGAGTCCCTTGTGGGTTATTCCGGAAGCGTGATTTCTTCAGACGTACCAGACCCGGCGGTGGATGAAGCCGCGTTTAATGATTATTTAGTGTCGCAAATAAATTCTAATGCCAACCTTAGTGCTTTAGGTTTTTTCGCGAGCGCGACGTCGAATCCGGTGACGGGTGCACCTGAAGTAAAAATCCTGAACACTAATGGTCACGATCTTGATATTCGATTAGAAGGCGTCGCGGGAGACACGATATCTGTTAACGATGGAGTTAATCCGAATGTACGTTTAACAAGTTTGGGTGCGGGGTCGGAATCGGCGCTGACGGTCGGCGGACGAATTGATCTCAAATTGTCTTCAGACGTTGTTTTGAATACCGCCCCGGTTATTAGTCAGTTTTTTGGCGATAATTCTGCGGCTAATTTTGCGCAGCCCTCGTTCAGCGGATATCAAGTTTCAATTAAAGGACAGCCGAATGTGGGCGATAGATTTAATATTGAGTTCAACTCAAACGCCACGACCGACAATCGCAGCGCCTTGAAATTTGTTGGTATCGAAACCAGACCAATAATTGATGGCGAGAGACTTAGTGTCTCGGGTAGTTATCAGCAGCTCGTCGAGCGCGTGGGTACAACGAGTAACCTTTCGCAAATCAATACTGAAGCGAGCGAGGCATTACTAGAAGAGACTCAAACGGCACGGGATGCAGTATCCGGTGTTAATTTAGATGAAGAGGCTGCGAACTTAATTCGTTTCGAGCAGGCGTATAACGCCAATGCACGCGTGATAAGTGTCGCGAGAGATTTGTTCGACGCCTTGCTGAATGCAGTTTAGTACGTATCTAAGCTACGGTAGATATGTAGAGTAAAAATGTATTTATTCAAAAGATAGAACCTATCGTTGAGGTCGAGTTATGCGTATTTCTACGCAACATATCTATAGCATTGCCGATATAGGTATTGCGAAAGCACAACAGGCAATTGTGAAAACTGAAGAGCAGATAGCTTCGGGAAAGCGAGTGGTCAATCCTGCGGATGACCCTATTGCCGCGACAGTTATTCTACAAATCCGCGAAAGCTTAGCGCGCACTGATCAATTTCGTAAAAATATTGATGTGGCACAAAATATTATTGAACGTGAAGAAGTCGCTCTCGACGGTGTTGTGAATCTCCTACATCGCGTCCGGGAACTTACTGTTCAATCGGGTAATACTGCTGTGTTGAGCGATAGTGATTACGAGGCGATTGCGATTGAAATAGATTCCCGTCTTGAAGAGATGCTTAATCTAGCGAATACGCAAAACCCGGGTGGGGATTACGTATTCGCAGGGTATCAAGGTGGAAGCCAACCCTTCACCTCAGACGGTGCGGGAAATTATTCCTATCACGGTGATGAAGGTTCAATAGCAATTCAGGTTACAACGAACGCTCGAGTTCAGGTGAGTGATTCAGGTCAGCGGTTATTTGAGAATGTTGCGAGCGCTGAAAATACCATTAGAACCAGCACTAGTTCATCAAACCAATCCAACCCTCCGGTACTCGTTTCCGTTGGTCAGGTCGTTGATCAAGCGACTTATGATCAGTTTTATCCAGAAGATATGGAAGTCACTTTTAATGCAGTCGCTAATGTCGTGCCTGCTGCGACCAATTACACCATTACTGAACGTTCCACCGGGCGAGTCATTGTGCAAAATCAGTTATATCAAAGTGGCGAGGATATCGTAGCCAATGGTGTGAGTTTTACAATCTCCGGTATTCCATTTTCGGGAACTGCTGCTACTGCCGCGACGCTGCAATTTGGGGTCGATGCGGCACAGAATTTTGCGGGTGATGAGACAGGAGAGAGTCTTACATTGCGAGTTGGTGGGATAACAGAAACCTTGGTCATCGGTAGTAATGTCACCAATGATGCAGACATTGTTACCGAATTAACTACCGGTGCGAATGCTGCTCGATTGGCGAATCTCGGTGTTACGGTGAACAACCTGGTTTCACCACCGAGGTTTGAATCGGCGAATGGTCTCAATATTGAAATTGATCCCGGTAATAATAGTGGCGCTAATATTTTAGCCGCAGTAGGAATTAATACCGGAACAGCGTCTGCAAACGGCGTGCTCGCAGCCCCTGGAGATAAAATATTAATTGAATCGGAAAATCAGCAAAGTTTACTAACCACTTTATCTCGTCTAAGTGAAGCCTTACACGGTGTTGAAGCGGGGTCTCCGCAAACCAGAGCACTGGTTGAAGATGTTGTGGCAAACACATTGGTAGTTTTAGACAATGCAGAAACAACAGTAAACTCAGTCCTGGGTGAGGTGGGCGCACGATTAAATACCTTGGATAGCTCCCGAGAATTACATCTGGATTCTGATTTACTAAATAAAAAGGTTTTATCTGATATCGAGGATTTAGATTTTTCGGAAGCGGCAACACGGTTATCGTTACAAACTTTTATATTGCAAGCTGCACAACAAAGTTTTGTTCGCGTCAGTGGTTTGTCGCTTTTTAATTTGCTTAGGTAAATTTAAACTGAATAACAATTATTTGGCAGCTAAAAATGACACTTAGTAATATCCTAAATTGTAGTGAAGCTTTATTGAAGCTCGCAAAAGATAAAAAATGGGATGATTTTCTTTTGAAGCTAAATGAAAGAGAATTATTAATTTCAGAATATCAAAAATTAAATACTTTAAATACAAAGAAAAATGACGACCAAAGAATAATCTTGAATCTGAAAACGTTAAACGACAAATTAATGGCGCTGACAATCGCTCATCGAGAGGATGTTCAGGGTCAATTACTTAAGTTGTTTAAAGAAACTAGTGCGAGCAAGGCCTATACTGGTAATCAATAAGTATAGTGTTAGGCGGTTGCCCTGTAATAGTATTTTATTGTCTACTATTATAGAAGCAGCGTCATTTCTATTGTGCTCCCGTCTGCTTAGAGCAAAATAGACTAGAAAAAAAATTATAACAATAAAGAGTTATTGAATTTCTCGAAAAAAATCTAAAGCTCCTTGTGATTACGTCGATACAGATACCAGATGTCCAATTCAGCCACTGGCTTGCACGGACGGATGATAGTTCACATATCGTGAATAGGATATAAATGTAGGAGAGTTCCCATGAGTTTAGTTATTAACACTAATGTATCCTCACTGAATGCCCAGCGTCAGTTGGTTAAGTCAGGTGCGGAGCTGAGTCAAGCCAGTGAACGACTAGCGTCGGGTCGAAGAATTAACTCAGCAAAAGATGATGCGGCCGGTTTGGCAATTACCAACCGATTAACATCGCAAGTACGTGGTTTGGACCAAGCGGTTCGAAACGCGAACGATGGTATTTCATTGATTCAAACGGCGGAAGGTGCCTTGGAAGAAACCACGAACATTTTGCAACGTGTTCGCGAACTTTCAATTCAGTCTGCTAACGGAATCTATACAAACACTGACCGAGCGACACTTGATGCGGAAGTACAGCAGCTTGTTGCCGAATTAGATCGTATCGCAGACGTAACCACTTTTAACGGACAAAAATTGTTAGACGGTAGCTTGAAGAATGTTGAGCTGCAGGTAGGTTCACAAGCCAATCAAACCATCGGTCTTTCAATCGATGCAATTGATGCGGATAAATTAGGTTTGGGTTCTCAAGCCGTTGATCTACTGGGTTCGGAGATTAATCTAGCAGCATCGGTTTTTTCCGCAACGGCCGGAACTGACATTAGGGACGGCGACGTTCTTATAAACGGACAATCAATCGGGACATTTGAAACCGGAACAGCGGCAGCAAATACTTTGTCTGATTTGGTTCAATCAATCACAGACAACGTTAGTGGTGTTACAGCGTCTGCGGTAACTCAATTAGAAGCATCGCAAGTCGGTAGCGGAATTATTGATAACGATGCGGGTCAGGGCTTTAATATCACGGTGACCGAATTAAACGGTGCTGTTCAAACGTATCAAGTTCGTGAAAACACCACAACGCTTTCTGAGTTAGTCGACGTTGTTAATGGTGTAACAGGAGGTGCGATCAACGCGTCCTTGAATGATGATGGCGAACTAGTGTTGGCGAATAATTCAGGTGCGACGATTGCCGTATCTACTGTCGGCGGTTTGAATTTGCAAACCAGTCTCGGCACGAATTCATTAGTTGGTGATGGTTTGTCTCAGAACGGACAGTTAATTTTAACCTCTGACAACGATGAGCCGATTACCATTGAGCGTGGCAATACAGGTACTTTAGTTGACTTGCATAATCTTGGCTTCCGTGAATCATCGGCACAAGGCGTTATTGAGGGCGCGGGTCTTGCAGCCGCACAAGCAAATACGGCTTGGGGTGTCGGTGATGTCACCATTAACGGTCAGGCAATTAGCACAACCAATACTGACAGTTTGGCAGGAAAAATTAACGCGATTAATTCCTCGACTAATGAAACTGGCGTAACAGCGAACGCGTTTTCGACAGTCGGTATTGATTTATCGGGTGTAACTGTAGCTACGGCATTTGCTGGAACAGCAAGTTCAATCCTGATCAACGGTACGACTGTTGATTTCAGTGCAGATACGACCATTCAAGCTCTTGCAGATAGAGTTAACCTCTCTACAAATACTCACGGCGTGGTTGCTTCTGTACTTGGTAATAGCCTGCAATTTGAGTCTGATCAAGGTGCGATCGTACTCGGTGCTGCGACTGTTGATTCGGCATTCGGAGCGATTGCTGCTGAGGGTTTCACAGGAGCCAGTTTTATCGAATTCGCACCTGCTGGAGCGGAAGTTACAGTAGCTGGATCACTTGTTGGTGCTTCTTTAACGGTTGAAGCAGGAATTAAGTTAACCAGCGATAGTGGTAACCCAATCAGCGTCGAGCTTGGTGTCAACGCTAACGCGGCTGAAGTTGGATTACTCGAAGCTAACAATACTGCTGCCGGCGCGTTTGGTAGTGCGCTAAGTAGCGTGAGTATTAAAACTGCGGCTCAAGCTCAAAAGGCAATTGAGGTCGTCGACAACGCTTTGGAAACAATCAACAACACGCGATCAGCGCTCGGTGCGGTGAACAACCGGCTCGATTTCACGATCTCGAACTTGTCGAACGTTTCTGAGAAAACCGCTTCCGCTCGATCACGAATTTTTGATGCGGATTTCGCAAGAGAAACTGCGGAACTAAGTAGAGCTCAGGTGCTGCAACAGGCCTCCACCGCGATCCTCGCGCAGGCTAATGCAAGACCACAGCAAGTTCTCTCTTTACTACAGTAACTCGTTGAACCCTAATTCACCGAGCCGAATTTAATCGGTTCGGTGGAGTAAAGGTAAAGAGGTAGATATGAACGAAGTAACTAATCACAACCAATCTTTGCCGGTTTCTCAGAAGTCTGAGCGCGGCACTCCGGTTGATAGCGGCAAAAAATTGCCGCCAACTTCCGAAGTTGACGTGAAGGAAGCTGTAGAAAAACCCGACGTAGTGCAAGTTAGCCAAGAAAATCTGGCTGAAGCATTGGATAAAGTGAATCAGTATGCGCAGTCTATTCAACGAGAATTGCAGTTTAATCTCGATGAAGAAGCCGGACGCACTGTAGTAACGGTGTTGGATAGCAGCAGTAAAAAAGTTATTCGACAAATTCCAGACGAAGTGTTTTTAGAATTGGCGCGGAATTTGAATGTGAACTTAAAGCAGCAAGGTGGTGACGCTTCATTGCATCTTATCAACACGAAAGCGTAAACAATACGAGACTACGGTATCAGTAGTACGTGTTTAGAGGGATCTAAGTAAAAAAAGGGTGTCACAAGCACCCTTTTTTTGTGTTGAGAAATACGCTAAATGCGAATTAGTGTCTTAACTAAAAGCAAGGTTGGCCGATATTCATTATTAGGATGGATACATAGTGCGTTACTTAAGGAAAGTTTTTACTACACCCCCTGAAGGAAGACGTTAAAGCTTTGCTAAGGAACGAATAAAGCTTTTGTTCAAGGACGACTCATAAGGATGAGTGCAGGGATGAAAGATGAGAGTTGGCTCAGGAGAGCCAAATAGGAACTAGTCGCCACAAGGATGTGGCAATTTAACCGAAGTGTAAATTAAAACAAAGCTGAATGAGCTAGATTAGAAAAAAGCCGCGGAGTATTCCTTCCATGCAAAACCTTATCACTTCTCTTGGTGCCGGAACCGGAATCGATACGCTTGCCTTGGTGGATCAACTCACTGATATTGAACGCGCGCCGCAACAAGAAAAGCTCGATAAAAAAGAAGAGTTACTCAACACCCAATTATCTGACTTCGGTATTTTACGTTCGGCTTTTTCTACATTGGAACAAAGCTTAAAAGTGTTGGGTGAGCCAGATACTTTTGATGCTAAATCACTTGCCTTTCCAGATACCAATTTAATTGTTCCTGAATCTCTCGAAGCGGATGCCTTGGCGGGAAGTTACCAGCTTGAGGTTAGCCAAATTGCCCGCGCGCAATCTTTAAGTTCTGCGGCTTTTGCGAGTGCAAGTGATACGGTTGGAGAGGGAACCCTGACTATTCGCTTTGGTTCCTTTGATGCAGGGATTACCACATTCACGGAAGACACCAGTAAAACTGGCGGCACGATTACAATCGACAGTTCGAATAATTCATTAACTGGTTTACGAGACGAAATAAATAAATCCGGATTGGGCGTGCAAGCATCCATTGTTAATGATGGCACAAATTTTCGCTTGCTGATTACTGCTCCTTCCGGGGCAAATAATGAAGTCGAAATCGTCGTTGCTGAGGCGGGTGGTTCGCCTTCGAATAACGACGGCAGCGATTTATCACGTTTCGCATTTAACACCGCTGGAACACAGTTAACGGAAGAACAGCCTGGGCAAGATGCGCTGTTGAAAATAAATGGGCTTTCTGTATCCAGAGAATCGAATCAAGTCGATGATGTTATTCAGGGTTTAAAGTTCTCAATTGCCAATAGTTCCGCTACTGAAGTGGTTACTTTATCAATTGCGGAAGACAAGAGTATTGCTGAGCAAAGTGTTAGAGACTTTGTTGATGTCTACAATACTTTTTTAGAAACGGTAACCAAATTGACGGGCTTCGATAGTGAAATTGAAGATTTCGGGAGCTTAAAAACAGATCCTCTAGCAAGAAACCTTCTGACACGTTTACGTAATGTGATTGGCGCCGCTGTCCCTGGTATAAGTGACGGTTTTACATCGTTAACTAACGTCGGAATTCGAACGGAAAGAGATGGCTCTTTGTCGATTAATGAAAAAGATTTCTCCTTTGGCTTTAATGACAATTTTGAATTAGTCAAAGCAATTTTTACACCGCGAACATCTTCTGATTCCTCACTTATAGATGTGACTGGTTTTAGCGCTCGTAGCGTGCCAGGAACATATGCAGTCAATATCACGAACACCGCTACCGATGGTTCTTTGATAGCGGGTGCGACAATTGGTTTTCCGATAGATACGGGCACGCAAGATTATTCATTTGATATTACGGTCGATGGCGTCGCTTCAGCAACGTTGAGTTTGCCGGCCTCAACGATTTATAACACCAGTGCCGAGTTGGAAGACGCGCTGCAATCCCTGATTAATAACGACGCGAATTTACTGGCGGCGAACGCGTCGCTAAGCGTTGCTTATGTAACGGATCATTTTGAATTTACGTCAAATAGTTTAGGTTCGAGTTCCAATGTATCAATCACATCTGTTGGTGCCGATGCTGGGGAATTAGGCTTGAGTATATTAACCGGAACGGCGGGTTCTAATGTCGCAGGAACCGTGGCAGGTCTCACCGGGTTTACGCTTGGCGATGTCCTTTTACCAAAACTAGGCAGCGATGCTGAAGGTCTGAGTTTACGTATTGCAACTGGCGCAACGACAGGCAACATAACCTTCTCTCGGGGTTTCGCGGGAGAGTTAAGTTTGGTGATTAACGACTTTTTAAAAAGCAGTGGTTTAATCAGCCAGCGCGAAGCATCAATTAAATCGGATCTAAGTACAGTGGGCGAAGACAACGACAAATTGGATCGCCGAATAGAAGCTTTCCGCGCACGCTTACAAGCTCAATTTATTGCTTCGGAGCGGATTATTAAAAGTCTGCAAACATCTGGCAGCTTCTTTGAAAACTTAGCTGATACGCTTCCCTTTACGTCTGGAAAATAACTGGCTACTTGCCGGTTTTCCAGATATTCAATTCAATCTTCGCGTACTTTTTACAGCTCAAAAAAATAAATTGACCTTCCTATTTGGCGTAGATGTTGCGTAGTACTGATCCTAAGAATTATCGCCATAGATAAGCGTCAAAAATTTGTCTATCCCGAGCTTGTGGGTCTAATAAATGAGTCAAGTTATCGCCCTAATACCTGCGCGTAGCGGATCTAAGGGTTTATCCGATAAAAACATCCGATTACTGAATGGTAAGCCGCTATTGGCGTATACCATCGATGCCGCTCTCGCTAGTGGAGTGTTTGATGAAATAGTTGTCAGTTCCGACAGCGATGAAATCTTGACGATCGCCGAAACCTTTGGCGCCGGCACTCATCGACGTGATCCAACTTTATCCCAAGATGATTCCGCAATGGACCCTGTAATAGCGGAGTTTGTCGAGCAAGGTAATATGTCACCCGATACGACTGTCATTTTGTTACAGCCCACCTCACCCTTGCGAGAGGGGCGGCATATTGCAGAGGCCCTTCAATGGTTTTTGGAGAGCAGTTGCAGTAGCGTTATTAGTGTTTACACCATTCCCAGTAAGTTTCTTAAAGCATCGATACAGCAAGATAATTTTCTGGTGCCAATTTGCGACTTAGATACGGCGTATACCCGTCGCCAAGATTTGCCCACTGTGTATATGCCTAACGGCGCAATTTATATATTTAGTGTTGAGCACTTTCTGCTGGAAAATAAAATACCAAGGCAGCGCTCAGTGCCTTATGTCATGTTAGAAGAGTGCAGCCTGGATATAGACAATGAAAAAGATCTTGCACAATGTTCTCGTTATTTAATGGACAAGCAAGAAAGCATCGGTGCAGTACCATCGTCACACAATAGCCCAGGAGCCGATCATGCCTGAATTCGCCATCAAAGGTCGAAAAATAGGACCCAATTTTAAACCCTTAGTTATTGCCGAAATTGGTATTAATCATGGCGGTAATTTGGATGTCGCCAAACAAATGGTTGACGCTGCGGTGGCCGCCGGCGCAGAAATTATTAAACATCAAACGCACATCGTTGAAGACGAGATGTCTGCCGCAGCTAAAAACATTCAACCCGAGAATGCGTCCTGTTCAATTTACTCATTGATGAAAGACTGCGCTTTCGATGAAGTGCAAGAAACGGAGCTTAAAAATTATGTTGAAGCACAGGGCGTAATTTTTATTAGCACGCCTTTTTCACGCGCAGCAGTTGAGCGCTTGGAGCGCATGAATGTTCCCGCATACAAAATAGGTTCTGGTGAATGTAATAACTATCCTCTTATCGAACACATCGCCAGAAAAGGTAAGCCGGTCATTCTAAGCACTGGCATGAACAGCATAGAAAGCATTCGTAAATCCGTAGCGATACTCCGCAACCATCGAGTCCCTTTCGCTTTATTACATTGCACAAATATCTATCCGACGCCGCCTGAGCTTGTGCGACTCGGCGCCTTGCAAGATCTACAAAATGAATTTCCCGACGCGGTGATTGGCTTATCTGACCATACCGTTTCAAATCACGCCTGCTTGGGCGCGGTGGCCGTGGGTGCTGATATTCTCGAACGTCACTTTACCGACTCTATGGAAAGGGAAGGGCCCGATATTGTCTGTTCTATGGATCCAAATGCTCTAAAAGAATTGCTGCTTGGTGCCGATATTATTCATAAGGCGCGGGGAGGTCACAAGGATCTTCTCGAGCAAGAGCAGGGTACACGTGACTTTGCTTTTGCCTCAGTTGTGACGACTCATCGGGTCGAGGAAGGCGAGTTATTTACGGAAGAAAATATTTGGGTTAAACGCCCTGGCACGGGCGAAGTCAGTGCGGAGGATTACCCTTCAGTTTTAGGTACAAGGGCGATACGTACCTTGGAAGCTGATCAGCTGTTGGCACGAAATGATTATGCGCCCTAAGCACACTGATATTAAGGTAGTTACAGTAAGTGCTATTAAGGCAACTGTTATTTGATGGTGAATTTTTAGGTCGAGACAATGGAAAAGAAAATAGTATTTATCACCGGAACTCGCGCCGATTTTGGAAAAATTCGTTCGCTCTTAGATCGCGTTACTCAGCAAAAAGAATTTGAAGTTCATATTTTTGTTACGGGCATGCATATGTTACGAAAATATGGATCAACCTGTATGGAGGTGGAGAAACGCGGTTACGATAATATTTACAAGTACATCAATCAAAATTATAACGACACCATGGATACGGTGTTAGGTAAAACCATTCAAGGTTTGTCGGATTATGTTAAAGAAATAAAGCCCGATATGATTGTTGTCCATGGGGATCGTGTAGAAGCTTTGGCTGGTGCAACGGTTGGTAGTCTCAATAATATTTTAGTTGCCCACATCGAGGGTGGAGAAGTATCAGGTACTATCGATGAGCTGATTCGACATGCGGTTAGCAAAATGTCTCATTTTCATTTTGTATCGAATGATAGAGCTAAACAGCGTTTGTTGCAGCTTGGTGAAAATGAGAACAGAGTTTACGTTATCGGTTCACCTGATATTGATGTTATGTTCTCGAATGAGCTGCCGAGTTTACAAAAAGTTAAGGACTGGTACGACATTCCTTTTGAGGAATTCGGAATACTATTATTTCACCCAGTGACAACTGAATATGCGGATATGGATAGGCAAGCTAAGGTGCTTGTTGATTCAGTATTAAGCAGCTCCAAAAACTACGTGGTTATTTATCCTAATAACGATCTCGGCAGCGACTTTATACTGACTCAATACAAACGTTTAGAGAAACTAAAAAATCGCTTTCGGGTCATTCCGTCGATGCGATTCGATTATTTTCTAACTTTGTTAAAACATGCTGAGTTTATGCTGGGGAATTCCAGTTGTGCACTAATGGAAGCTCCCTATTACGGTGTTCCCGCAATCGATATTGGCAGCCGACAATATAACCGAGCACAGCTAGAAAGTGTTCTCCATTGCGCCTGCCAAAAATCAGCAATCGTTTCCGCGCTCAAGAAGATAGACACGTTGTCGGTCAAGCCTTGCCAGGAGTTCGGCAGTGGCAATAGTGCCGGTGAGTTTGCTGATGTGTTGTCGAATCCGGTTTTATGGCAGAACGATGGCCAAAAACATTTCTACGATAGAGCGGTTAGCCAATGAGAGTAATCTCTAGACTTGATATCAAGAACGAATTCGTGATCAAAGGGATTCATCTTGAAGGTTTGCGCAAGGTGGGTGACCCTGTCGAGTTGGCGATAGATTATTACCGAGCCGGTATCGATGAAATTATTTTTATGGACGCCGTTGCAAGTTTATATGATCGTAATAATGTATTTCACATTATCGAGCAAGCATGTAAGCAAGTTTTTATTCCCATCACCATCGGCGGTGGAATTCGAAGTCTAAGTGATATTGAGCAAGCATTGATTGCCGGAGCAGATAAAGTCGCAATTAATACCGGTGCCGTTAATTCACCTCAGCTAATAAATGAGGCTGTGCTCAGATTCGGTAGTCAATGCATCGTCGCGTCTATTGAAGCAAAATCTCAAAGCCTTAATCAGGGCTCAGAAAAATTCTGGCAAGCCTACATTGATAATGGTCGTGAGAGTACAGGGAAAAACCTAATCGAATGGGTCAAGGAATTATCAGATCGAGGTGTTGGAGAAATCCTGATCACTTCTGTCGACCAAGAAGGTACCAAGCGGGGTTTTGATGTTGAGCTGATTAAATTGGTTAACGACGCCGTTAACGTACCCGTTATCGCCTGTGGTGGATTAGGCGAAAAAAAACATATTCAACAACTACTTAACAATACTGCGCCCAGTGCAATTGCATGTGCGAGCGTTCTTCATTACAAAAAACAATCTATCGAAGAAATAAAAACTACCATACGTGAACAAGGATTTTCCGTGAGGGAGTCTGACAAAAATATTGACACGGCCGTTCTTCAAGAAAGCAAACATTTGAACGTAAACGATAGCAATTTGCCATTGGGAGCCTTGGTATGAGCTCGGTAGCAATTGTTGATTACGGCGTAGGTAACGTGACGAGCATAATGAATGCGTTACGGTACTGCGGATACGATTCCGTACTCACGAATAACGCTGATGTTATCGGCGACAGCGATAAAATTATTTTACCTGGTGTCGGCGCTTTTGCTTTTTGTATGCAACGTTTGGCTGAAACGGGTTTGGATGATGTTATTAAAACCTGTGTCGATAGAGGTAAATCATTGCTAGGGATTTGCGTTGGGATGCAAGTGTTGTTTGATGAAGGCCATGAACATGGCGTACATCAGGGTTTAGGGATTTTTCCTGGTGCAGTAAAAAAGCTCCCCTGTATTGATAACTCTTCGGAACGTTTACCTAACATAGGTTGGCACGCTGTAGAGTATCGCCGTGAAGGTTCAAAGCAATCAGTGTTCGAACAGTTGCCGAAAGATGATAACTATTATTTTGTTCATAGCTATGCGTGTGAGCCCGGCGATGAAAATATGTGTGTCGCGCGTAGCTACTACGCTGGGAAAGAATTCACCGCAGCAGTGGCTCGGGATAATGTGTTCGCGGTGCAGTTCCATCCAGAGCGCAGTGGTCCAGCAGGATTGAAGTTCTTACAACAGTTTATAAGGGGTTAAGATGTTGGCAGAAAAAAACGAATTCCGTGAAGCTTTTTTTGGTTTGCCTAACGAGGTGAAATTTTGTAAGCGCTGTGTAATCTCGAATCAACGCCCCAGCTCTACCGTCGAATTTAAACATCAAAAGAATGAAAAGAAACAGGTGATAGATTTCGATGACGAAGGTGTTTGTAGCGCTTGTCGTTTTAATGACGATAAAGAACATGAAATAGATTGGAATGAAAAAGAAGATCAGCTAAAGGCAATGTTAAGTAAGTTTCGTCGAAACGACGGAGGTTATGATGTCATCGTTCCCGGCAGTGGCGGTAAAGATAGTGCCTACACCGCCCACATCTTGAAATACAAGTACGGAATGAATCCCCTAACCGTTACCTGGGCGCCACATTTGTATACGGATATCGGCTGGAAAAATATGCAAAATTGGATGCATGTGGGTGGCCTCGACAATATCTTATTTACCCCAAACGGGAAATTGCATCGGCTGTTAACGAAGCTAGCATTCGAAAATTTACTGCACCCTTTTCAACCTTTCATTGTCGGGCAACGTATTATTGGCCCATTGATGGCAGCAAAATTTAACGTTCCCTTGGTAATGTATGGCGAGAATCAAGCGGAATATGGCAACGCGATCGATGAGAATCAGAAGCCGAAGATGGATGAGAAGTTCTTTTCCGTAGACGACCCAATGGACGTCATGCTTGGTGGCGTAAGCATTGAAAATATCATTCGTGATTATGATTTTACGCTAAATGATTTTACTCCCTACATAGCACCGAAATTGAAGTCGCTAGAAGAGAAAAAGGTCGAAGTCCATTACTTGGGTTACTACCTAAAATGGGATCCACAAGAATGCTATTACTACGCCGTAGAAAATACTGGGTTTCAAGCGAACAGTGAGCGAACCGAAGGCTCCTATTCAAAATATTCTAGTATTGACGACAAGATAGATGTCTTCCATTACTTTACTACTTTAATAAAGTTTGGCTTGGGTCGAGCAACCTACGATGCGGCACAAGAAATACGCAATGGGAAGATTACCCGTGATGAAGGTGTACATCTGGCCAAAAAATATGATTTGGAGTTTCCGAAAAAATATTTCCCTGAATTTTTGGAATATATTGATCTAAGCGAAGGGCAATTTTGGGAGACCGTCGATAAATTTCGATCCCCGCACTTATGGCAAAAATCGCCAAGTGGCGATTGGGAGTTACGCCACACGAGTTGGGGTGCGTAACTCTAAGCTCGTCGACATCAATTATTAACGAAGTCTATATCTAAGCTGAAGCCTATGCCTACGCCGAAACCAAAAATTAATGTTCTGCATCTGGCCAGTTTTACCGGAAATATTGGCGATAACGCCAATCACCTGGGTACGCGAGCGCAATTTTCTAAAAACCTAAACGTTGAATTCAATTATACCAACCTGGAAATTCGCGAATTCTACTGGGGCCTACGACAATTCGACCAATCATTTATTGATTATGTAAATTCTTTTGGACTGTTGATTGTCGGTGGTGGAAATTATTTTGAGCTGTGGGTGGAAAAATCTCGAACCGGTTGTTCAATAGATTTGCCTGCTGAAGACTTGGCAAAGATATCGACACCTATTTTATTTTATGGTTTAGGTGTTGATGCGGGCCAAGGTGTGCCGGAAAAGTGTCAGCGTCGGTTTAGCGACTTTCTAAGTTTCATCATTGATAGTCCCACCATTAAAGCTGTAGTTAGAAATGACGGTGCAAAAGAAACACTGCGGGAGTATTTCCCTGATATTGACACCACTGCTATTTTGAAAGTGCCAGACGGTGGTTTTTTTGTCGATCCGGGCACTTATGAGCACTGCGAGTTAAAGCTCGGCAAGAACATCGCAATCAACATCGCAGGCGACATGCTCGATACGCGTTTCCCTAGTGGCGAAAATTTTTCTTTTGATGATTTTTTGACGGAGTTTGTCGGTTTATTAACTAAAAAACTTAGAAATAATAAAGCGCTTAATCTGTTGTTTATTCCCCATATATTTCGAGATCTTGATGCTATCCATCAGGCATTGTTAAAGTTCGATGATGATATTAGACGAACTCGGATTAGTGTTGCACCTTATCTAACGGGTGATCTAGGCGCCGAAAAGTTGTTTTCCCTATACCGTCAATGCGATCTCAGTTTGGCAATGCGATTTCATGCGAATGTATGCCCATTGGGTATGAGGAGACCGGTGATCGGGCTGTCGAATTATCCGCAGATCGATAAGCTCTATCGTGATCTTGATCTGGGTGATCAATGTGTTCGGGTTAACTGTGAAGGCTTTGCGAAGGATTTAGAGAATAAAATTGATGAGGCCTTGGCGAGTGAAGCAGATTATGTTCATAGTATAAATGATAAAATAGAGGCGGATTGTGAATCCACCCATAAAGAAATTGATCAGTGGTTAGCAAAAATTATTTAAGTTTATCCTTCAATTGTCGTTCTCTATTATCCAGTTTCAATAGTTCTTTGCTCACTTTAGTTTTTGCCTGAGCTAGAAAATCCAAATAATATTGTTTGCACTCGTTAAATAGGGCCACTGAACTCTCTTCACTACCTTTGCTGTACAAAGTTTTTGCTAAGGCCAGAGAAAACCCTGCAAAGCTCCCTTTGAAAAGTGAATACACGTATTGAGTTTTTTTATCAAAACCTAGTTTTAAAGTCATCAGGTGAAGTTCGTCTAGCAAAGCCGTCGCTGCCATTATTGTAGAGGGCGAGGCGGCAAGAACTTTGGCGATATCGTTGCAGATTGTTAAGGAGTATTCGAAGGTCTTTAAGATCTCCTTCTCATTCTTCATTTTTTTCAGGCCCTTGCCGTGAAAATATTTCGCGAACAAGTTTTGGTTGAAGGCAAGTTTGTCGAAATTTCCGCTGTTAATCACTACATCGTCACATCGGATGGGTTCCGCGTTCGGAATCAATACGCCTTCACTGGTGTTGTAGCATTTAACGTCCGGATGCGTATTGAGTAATGACTGCATTGTTATACGCGAGTGGTTATAGACTGCTGTTGTGACAATTTGATCGCCAAAATTTCCGTCTACGGTGATATTTCCCTTTGCGTCATGTTTGTACAAATCTAATCCTTCTACGTGTTCATCTTTTACATCGTAATGGGCACTTAGGGATGAGTGATGTTTCTCACCGGCAGGAAAGCCCAAATCGGTTCCAACCAAATATATTTCCTTGAAGCCAAGTGCAGTGGCAAAGGCCAGACCGGTATTACTTACCGTGGGATTAGCCATCATTAAGTTGACGATGAATTCATCTTTGCCAACATACTGGCATAGGTAGTGGGTCCCTAAATCGTTACTCTTCATCCCGATTCCTTTACGCTTGAATAAACGTAAAGCGTCTGGGTGAACAGTATTAAGAGCTAACAAGATGATGTCTTCGCGATACTCTTCGTCGGTTGATGTTTCTATCCATTCGACTACAGGACGGGTGCGTTCCATTTCGATATGAAAGTCCGGTTTGATCCCCAATTTTCTTAGCGCCCCTAGTGCTGTACCACAGGAAAATATTACGGCGTCATCACCGTATTTTTCTAACATGGCTTTTGCTTTGTCGAGAGAGGGGCCATTCCCGACAATGATTGCTGGGCGATCGAGGAGTCGTTTATTAATTAGAGCGTGATCACGAAGAATAGGGTTCTCATTTCGATAGTTTTCAACCGTATGAGAAAGGCTAACTTGTTCGTCATCGAAATAACCTAGAGCCGTAAGCGCGGAGGGTAATTTGTTAAAAAACTCCTTCGACGTTTCCTTCATTTCGACGCTGCTTAAGTGCTCAAACAAGAATGGCTTAACTACATTGAATAGGCCAATTTGCCGCAGATGTTGCTGAAGCGAATCAAAACATTGTGAGGCGGTCTTGCCGACAAAATACTGTAAAGTGTGATTTTTTTGTTCGAAGTGCTGGTGAAGTTGTTGCCAATCTAAAGTGTGCAGGGAAGCAAAAAATATATCTTCGTGGGGTTCGAGGATAACCAAATGATGTATGTCTGTTTTTTCAAGAAGCTGAGTTATCTGATAGCCCAAGCCCAGCCCCATCATTAACAGAAAATTGGTGTCTTGCTGTAGTTTTCTGCCAACAACCACTTCTTCATTTTCTTGGATGTGGTTGATCAGTCGGTTCATGTTGAAAATATGTGCGTCATTTTCTTCATCGATCGCTTTAGTGGTTTTGGTATCGATGCGATAAAAACTGGGATCCTTTTCATACTGATCGACATAACGTTGGCTAAATTCACGTGGCTCACTGTTATACACGGGTTTGTCGTTAAGGTTATGATTGACTAAATTGACGTAGCCATCATCGGTATACATTAGTTTTAAGTTGGTCGGATTGTAGTTAAGAAAAAGCTCATAAACTTTTGGGTTTTTTTCTTTAAAAAAAACCATGTTCCTTTGAAACATGACCTCTAATTTCAGATTTTCTTGTTGCATTTCGACACGTCTAGCGATCACGTTCAATGCGTCGAGAGTTTCACTTGATGAGTTGTTCGTTTCCATAACCCTGCCTAATACTTGCCATCGTTAAAAGATTTCAGTGTCAAAATACTTTCTATCTATATAAAAGTTCTGGTAATCAAGACTAAGCAGCAATACTTGTGCCGATATTGGCTTTATCCCTACTCATATACGGTGATTAACCTTTTGTGTGTTCTTTTTGATTCGGAGATTAAAGTTGTCTCGCGAAACGCCGTTAACCTTTTTACACGAGAATTTGTTCATTAAATATAGTCATAAATAAGCCGCTTAAGGAAACCTCGATGAATATGAATAACCCCGCCCATGCTTATTCCTCAATGCAAGTTCACACTGGTGTTAGCAGCGCCTCGCCACATCGTTTAGTACAGATGTTATTTGAAGGCGCTTTGGAACGAATTGCTCAAGCAAAAGGTGCAATGTTGCAAAAACAGGTAGAACGTAAGGGTCAGCTTATCGGCAAAGCTGTCGATATTATTGGTGGTTTACAAGGGGCTTTAGAGGATAAAGGTGAAGGGAATCTAAGTGCAAATCTTGATGCACTTTACGAATATTCGATTAGACGTTTGTTGGAAGCAAATCGCCAGAATGACACAAGCTTGTTAGATGAAGTCAGTGGTTTGTTACACGAAGTTAAAGGTGCGTGGGACGCGATTGCCGACGAGGTAGCAGATCATGCCTAAGACTTTATTACGCGCCGTCGACGAGACGATGTCCGGCACTAGCGAGAAGTTTGATTCCTTGCGCTCGATTCGTTCAAGTATGCAAAGAGCCATCTTTGATAGTGACTGGGATGCTTTAATTCGCTTGGATCGAGTTTGCATGGGGTTGGTAAGGCAGACGCACGCCACTAGCTCCTCGCTGGTCTTACAAGAATTGATAGAAGTACGGTCTTTATATAAGAACATGATAGGCAATCTGCATCTTCAACTGCAGCGCAATGGCGAGCTGGAAAAAGGAATGCACAACTAATTATCTCTATTCTTAGTTCATAAGACGAAAAAACTATAGCTATCGACTTCGTTATAAATAGTTGGCGGCTATTACCACTTCAATAAAAACGCGACAGCAATATAAGTATAAAATTCATGTACTTTTAGTTGTTAGCCCTCAAATCTACGAATAACCTTTCGTTTCTCAGTTTAATCTCATTGTTTTCTAGTAGCACAGAAATGTTGCCCCGTGAATTTTATTTATGAATAAAAGTGGCGGTGTTTAGGCAGTTTGGTATTAGTGATCAACCAATTCCAATTTTCTGACGTCATTTATTTGACCGGGTTCGCAGCCTTGTCTACAACTTAAATTAGTCCAGTCGAGTTATTGACTTGGGCAGGTAGCTCGGGAGCTAAGCTGGCATTGAAAAATATTCTTAATGCAAAGTGATCGCAGTGAGTGAATTGGAAGTTTAACTCGTAGTCAGAAGGCCATTTTACATGTGGAAAGAAATTAAGGTTTTTGTAGTCGACGATGACCAGACCCGTCGTCATGATCTTAAAGTGGTGTTGGATTTTTTGGGGGAACCAGCGATAACCGCGAGCTGCCAAGATTGGCAACAGGTAGCCCAGAATGAGTGTGAGAATAGCAGCGAAATCGTTGCCATCATTCTTGGTGATTGTGGTAGTCACCAGCCGCTGAAATCTCGTCTTGAAAGTATTCGTCAATGGGATAATGGCTGCCCGGTAATTTTAACCGGAGAAGATCAAGTTGTTGATGAATCTTGGGATCCTTATTTAAAACACATGGTTATTGGCAAATTAGAATTGCCGCCAACTTATAGCGTCTTATTAGATACATTGCATCGTGCCGAACGCTATCGCGAAGCAATTGCCGCACAAGGTAAAAATGGCGGCAACAATCGCCCAGCACATTTATTTCGTTCACTCGTTGGTACCAGTAGAAAAGTACAAAACGTTCGCGAGATGATGGCCCAAGTCGCCGACAAAGATGTCAGCGTATTGATCACCGGTGAATCAGGAACCGGTAAAGAAGTTGTCGCGCGCAACTTACATCACAATTCGCCACGGAAAAAAGCGCCCTTTGTACCGGTGAATTGTGGTGCGATACCCGCCGAACTTTTGGAAAGCGAATTGTTTGGCCATGAAAAAGGCGCATTTACTGGCGCTATTAGCTCACGCGCGGGTCGTTTCGAATTGGCCGAAGGCGGCACTTTATTTCTAGATGAAATTGGTGATATGCCCTTGGCGATGCAAGTAAAAATATTACGTGTATTGCAAGAAAAAACCTATGAGCGGGTAGGGGGGACAAAAAGTTTTACCACGGATGTAAGAATTATTGCCGCGACTCATCGGAACTTGGAACAAATGATTGAAGAGGGTACCTTTCGAGAAGATTTATATTATCGACTGAATGTTTTTCCTATCGAAATGCCATCGCTGCGTGATCGCTCTGAGGACATCCCTTTATTAATAAACGAATTGGTTTCGCGATTGGAAAGTGAAAAGCGTGGTTCAATCCGATTTAATTCTGCCGCCATCATGTCACTTTGTCGTCATGAGTGGTCAGGTAATGTTCGAGAAATGGCAAACCTAGTAGAAAGAATGGCCATCATGCATCCCTATGGGGTGGTGGGTGTTACCGATTTACCGGCTAAGTATCGTCACGTCGATAGTGTGCAGGCTGAAGAGGAAGAATTGGCAACTATTGCGGAAGTTACGGATGCCTATCAGCCCACGATGGTAAATATGAATGATCGTGCTTTGCTGCCTGAAAATGGCATTGACCTAAAGGAATATTTAACAGGTTTAGAGCGTAATCTTATTCAGCAAGCATTGGCGGATACGGGTGGCGTGGTTGCGAGAGCTGCGGATCATTTGACAATTCGGCGTACAACCCTCGTTGAGAAGATGCGTAAGTATGGATTACAGCGCTAAAACTTCTAACGGTTTTATGCGTGACCAGTATTGAGATTTACCACGGCCAAGGATGGCATTTTATTTTTTACTTGCTGATTTAATATACCTGCCGAATCAATGTATCTGCCAAATTAAAGCCCCAAGCAATCCAAAAAAATGTCTTGTCTGCACTAGCGGCCTCAGGACTCTACTCTATTACTCTGTCTAAGCTCCAGTTTCCCTCGTGATTCTGCTTACTGATCAGGATAAACCCTAAGGTTTTGAAGCACTTGTCTGCTCTTTTGGAACACTAGGAACCCTCCTTTCCTGGTCTTACGGTCAATCCTTGCCGGACTATTTTTGCCATGGGTCAAAGTTTGGCATCGCCCTTGCAAAAACCCTCACCATGACGGAATAGTGGCAGTTGTTTGACTCAGCCACCGATTCCCAAGATTCAGTCTACATAAGGGAAAGTATCTATGTCCTATGCCGTGCCAAATGGTTTGCAGGCCAGTCGTTCAGCTAACAAGCAGCATGTTGATGCGATTATCAACTTGGCAAGCAGCTCGTTTTTAGATGAAGATTGCCTTGCAGAAGATAAAGAAAATGGCGGTTCCTCATCTTCCACATTAACGGCTGGCAGTGAATTGACTCAAGCCTTCCAAGAGTTTGCGGCGCTATCGAATCAATTAAGTCATACCTATCGCGATCTCGAAGTGAGAGTCGGGCAATTAACTGAAGAATTAGCAGAGGAATCTGATCAGCGCATACGAGCGTTGGAGGAAAAAGAAAGTCTCGCAAATCGTTTAGAGCATTTACTTAATTTTTTACCGGGTGGTGTCATCGTGCTTGATGCGAGAGGAATCGTTACTGAAAGAAATCCCGTCGCGATTGAAATGTTGGGTGAGCCCCTGATGGGCGCAGCATGGCGCGATGTGATCGAGCGCTGTTTTTGTCCGAAGGAAGACGATGGTCATGAGGTATCGACGCATGACGGCCACAGAATAAGTATCGCCACTCGATCTTTGGGAAGCCAGGGTCAAATCATTCTTCTCACCGACCAAACTGAAACCCGAAAACTTCAAGCCCAATTAAGTCGTCACGAAAGACTGAGCTCTTTGGGCAAGATGGTGTCGGCTTTAGCCCATCAAATTCGTACACCTTTATCGGCGGCGTTACTTTACGCTGGTCATTTAGGCAATGAAAAAATCACTCCGGTTCAACGCAGCGACTTTTCACAAAAAATTATCAAAAGACTTGTACACATGGAACAACAAGTTCGCGATATGTTGCTGTTTGTGAAAGGTGATTTGGTTTTGAACGATAGACTAACCCTGCGCGAAATTAGTGACGCTTTGTCAGAGCAAATCGAACCCTTATTAGAAAACGTATCGTTGACCTGCTCATGGCGAGTTAGTCAACACGATGTGCTTGTCCACTGCAATAAAGATGTCCTGATCAGCGCATTAATGAATTTGGTGAACAATGCAATCCAGGCAGTCAATGGTAATGTCAAATTAGAAATAGATATTTCATCAAACAATAACGAAGTGCGTATAGCGATATTGGATAACGGACCAGGTGTCATGGGCCATGATGTCCAAGATTTACAAGAAGCTTTCGTTACCACCAAATCCCAAGGTATCGGTTTGGGTTTGGCGGTTGTGAACACTGTCGCGAAAGGTCACGGCGGTCGTTTCGAATTATCTAATCGGGAAGATGCCAATAGTGGTGCGCAAGCAACCATTCTTCTACCCAGAGTCGCACCTCGCTTACAGTCTTTATAGATCAGATTATTTATCGTTTTTAATTAGGAAATTGTTTATGTTTTCGCACAATAAAGTCATCGATGCAGATACTAATACTAAGAATCAAAAAAACTCCTCGGCTTCAGTAAATGCTGAAAAGAAAATAATTTTGGTGGTAGAAGATGATCAAGACCTTCGCGACGCTGTATGCGATACCTTGGAGCTAGCTGATTATCATGCGGTGGCGGTGAGTAGCGGAGAGTCGGCACTGGAGGTGTTAAAACATAACAACGAAATTGCCATGATCGTTTCCGATGTCAATATGGGTGGCATGGACGGCCACGCCTTGCTTCAAGAAGTGCAAAATTTATATCCGCATATTCCGATGTTGTTGGTTACCGCTTATGGCAGTGTTAACCAGTCTGTCGATGCGATGCGTCAAGGTGCTGTTGATTATTTGGTGAAGCCTTTTGCTTCACAAGTGTTGGTCGATGCGATCAATCGTTACGTCGGTGTCGGACAAAAGGGCAACTGTGACGAACCTATTGCGGTAGCTGCAAGTAGCATTAAATTATTACAGTTGGCAAAGCGCGTTGCACTGACAGAATCGACCGTGCTTATAGTTGGTGAATCTGGTATCGGTAAAGAAGTTCTTGCACGTTATATACATCGTCAATCAGAGCGTGCCGACCAACCTTTCATTGCGATTAACTGTGCGGCAATCCCAGAAAATATGTTAGAAGCCATTTTGTTTGGACACGAAAAAGGCGCATTCACCGGCGCTTATTCAAGTGCCCCAGGAAAATTTGAACAAGCTAACGGTGGCACTATTCTGTTAGACGAGATTTCGGAAATGGAGATCGGTTTACAAGCTAAATTATTGAGAGTCTTGCAAGAGCGAGAAGTTGAACGCGTTGGTGGTCGTAAGACAATTGCGTTGGATGTTCGAGTGATCGCGACCTCAAATAGAAATCTTCAACAATCCGTTGCGGATGGTTTGTTTCGGGAAGATCTATATTATCGATTAAGCGTATTACCCTTACAGTGGGCGCCACTAAGAGAACGTCCAGACGATATCGTGCCATTGGCAACGCAATTACTTTCTCGTCACGCCCACAAACAACACCGGGCCGGTGTCAGTTTGTCCGAGCAAGCCAAGATTGCCCTACTGAGTTACCCATGGCCAGGGAATGTCAGGGAACTGGATAATGTCATGCAACGGGCCTTGATTCTTCAAGGTGGCAACTCTATGGATGCGAACGATTTGGGTTTGCAGCTCAACGGTACTGAAGCGACGATTAATACTCAGGGCTCAGTGAATAATATCAGCGAGCTAAGTGGACAGAATCAAACATCATTCGCGTCAGGGCTCGCAACCCCAGTATCAAGTGGTGGCTCAGAGATTGGCTTTGGCGAGGAAGGCGGGAACGATCATTTACTGGGTAAAGATCTCAAGCAGCGAGAGTTTGAAATCATTGTTAAGGCCTTGCAGGCGGAGGGTGGTAGCCGTAAGAATACTGCAGAGCGCTTAGGCATCAGTGCACGTACCCTTCGGTATAAAATAGCCAAGTTAAAGGAGCATGGTTTGAATGTGAACACTGTTTGGGCCTCACACCGATAACCCCGAAGTTCACAGATTTTAAGGTAATGTCGGGGTTTTATTGGCCCCGCTTTTGCCCCGATTAGTTCTAGCCTACCGTTGGTCTAAAAAACCCTTCCAGTCATTTTTTTGTCACGAATTTTCTTAAAAATATACTTGACCAAGCCCCAAGCCGGGGTTATTTTCCGCTTTGTGGCTGAGCGGGACAAACAGTGTCTAGGGAGCGTAAATCGAGTCATATTCTCGATTTTTCGCCATCTGTTTTCCGGCTCATTTACATTGTGTGATTATCGTAGATGAGGATTTTCGGTATGAGCAGTAACTCTACTAATGCTTTAATTTCTGATATTGAAATGGATGATTGGTCTGATTCTGAAGATGAAGATCAGGGCGTATCAACTTTCCAAGACATCGACAGTCGCAGGATGGTTGAGAACAAACTAGAAGACTTGAGATTATTAAGAGAAACCAGCGATTACGATTTCGATTATTAATTATTAGTTCTTCTTAGCAAGTAAAGTCCCTTGGTTTCACTTCTCAATTCCTGAGAGGAACCAATACTCTAGTTCTACTATTGGAAATAACCACAGACTCAAAGTAAAGCACCTCAAGGAATTGAGGTGCTTTTTTATTTGCCCAAGCTTTTCTAGCCTTCATTTTATTGTCTCCTCAAAACGCTCACCTCAGAAATTGTCTCCTCAAAATTGCTACCTCAAACGCAAACTTCTCGTCATCCCTTTGTCGGCATTCCAACTTTCAGTAATTCCTTTAAATATTGTGAGCTTTTGTATGAGTGGCGATTTTTAGGCGAGCAAACAAGCGGCGTGCTCTGGATCGGGGTTTATATAGAGTAAATCAGAATTCGGGCACGATGCAGATTCAACCAGTATAAAAACTACACGTATACGAGGCCTTCCAGGCAATTATTTGCCGCTCGGCAATCCTTGGCCCACTTTGTGCATTTTTCGGTTAGCGGACAGTTTTGGCCTGGTGAATGCCAATATATTGTCACTTGGTTTTTCCTGCGTGGCGGAAGCGCCAACAGTATTTTGCCAAGCGCGAAGAGTTAGCCGTATCAAGAGAAGAGAGATGAACCAATGACAGATCGAGTTGATATCAGTCGCTTGTTAGGTGAGATGAGAACATTGAAATCTCAGGCGCAAGTATTTCAAGGCCCCGGATCGATGGCCATGCGGGATCGCCCGGTTTCTCCTATTGGTGATCGCATGCAGGGCCTCGGCACGCCAGGCGTGGGTGAGACAAGCAAAGCGCCAAGTTTTGGCGATATTTTTGAAAGTGCGATCGATAAAGTTAATGAAACTCAAAAGGCGTCGGGCGCGTTGGCGACAGCTTATGAGTTAGGCGACCCAAACGTTGATATCACTGATGTAATGATTGCTTCGCAAAAAGCGAGTGTGTCTTTTCAAGCGATGTTGCAGGTGCGAAACAAATTAGTCGATGCCTATCGCGACGTATTAAATATGCCAATTTAATGAAATGAATAATTTTTAAGTTTGAGCAGAGAGAGAAGTATGGCAGCAGACGTAACACAATCGGATAACCTACCCGCCCAAAGTAGCTCTTCAGGTGGCGGCAATGATTTGATGGCTGGTTTCAACAGCCTAAATGTTTTGCGGCAATTTGGCTTGATGATTGGCCTCGCGATTAGTGTCGCTGTAGGTGTCGCCATTGTTATGTGGAGCCGTGAACCGGATTACCGTGCAGTTTATGGCAACCTTGATAATCTTGATGCTGCGCAAGTTTCAGAAATTCTGGATAACAACAATATTAAATACAAAATTGATACGAAGAACGGCGCTTTGTTGGTTGCCAGTGATGACGTCAATAAAGCGCGTTTAAAGCTTGCCGAAGTTGGTTTGCCCGGTGACAGCAATGTAGGTTTCGAATTATTAGATCAAGAACAACCCCTCGGTAGTAGCCAATTCATGGAAAGCGCACGGTATCGACGTAGCTTAGAGGGCGAGTTGGCAAGAACGATAACCAGTATTAATAGCGTTCGTAGTGCGAGAGTCCATTTAGCAATTCCGAAAGCATCGGTATTCGTTCGTGATGCAAGAGAACCAAGAGCGTCGGTATTTTTAGAATTATTTGCGGGACGAACATTGACACCACAGCAAGTTCAAGCAATAGGTAATCTTGTCGCTTCAAGTATTTCCGAATTAAATTTCCAAGATGTCACTATCGTTGATCAAAAAGGCCAACTTTATTCAACGGAAACCGAAAATTCTGAATTTGTTATGGCGGGCAAGCAACAAGAATACACACGAAATTTAGAAAAAGATTACACGCGTCGGGTGAGCAGTATTATTCAACCCATAGTCGGTAACGAAAACTATCGTGCAGAAGTCAGTGCCGACATTGATTTCACCGAAATAGAACAAGCTGCCGAAACTTTTAATCCGGATTTGCCGGCCATTCGCAGTGAGCAAACCTTAGAAGAAAGTCGAGCCAATGGTTCGGCTATTGGTGGAATCCCTGGTGCTTTGAGCAATCAACCGCCGGGCGGAGGACAAGCCCCAGAGCAAGCCGTGCCACAAGACGGCGAAGCACCTGTTGCACCGCCGAATAATACTCGTAATCAAGCCACCAGAAATTTTGAGCTGGATCGAACCATCAGCTATACCAAACATCAAGTGGGTAAGCTAAGACGTTTAACCGTCGCTGTAGTATTGAATGACAAAATTACTGTCGACCCGGAAACGCAAGCTGAAACACGAGTATCTTGGACCCAAGCTGAATTGGATCGTTTGTCGGTATTGGTCAGAGATGCGGTTGGGTATTCAGCTTCTCGTGGCGACAGCGTCAATATAATCAACTCTCCCTTTTTCGTTCCGCCTTTAGAAGCAGAAATTGAAATTTCTGAACCCGCTATATGGGAACAAGCTTGGTTCCTCTCGATTCTCAAGCAAGTAGGGGGCGTACTCGTCGTTCTAGGTCTATTATTTGGGTTAGTGCGGCCGGTTCTAAAAAACCTTTCTCATTCGGGCTTACGTGTTCGAGAAATGGATGATGCGAGGGAGTTGGCGTCGTTAGAAGCCGCGGGACTCAATAGTTTAGATAGCCTATCGGATGAAACCGTCACACTTAGTGGGGGTGGGTCGTTAAGCTTGCCAAGTCCCGAACAAGATTACGAACAACGCTTAAATACCGTGAGAGGATTAATCGCAGATGATCCCGGTCGCGTTGCGCAAGTGGTAAAACGTTGGGCCGCAGTTGAAGAGTAAAAACATTCTGCAAGGCAGCGGGTAAAAATGATTCAAAAAGATCATCCGAAAAGATTGAGATAAGAGAAGAAATACATGGCGGAAGCGACAGCAAATAAAAACAACGAAGCAGCAACTCTAAAATTAAGTCGGATCGATCAAGCGGCAGTTTTGTTGATGTCTTTAGGTGAGCTAGATGCCGCCGAGATTCTCAAACACATGGGGCCGAAAGAAGTACAGCGTTTAGGTTTTGCAATGTCTCACCTTAACAATGTTCAGCAAAATGAAGTCGAAGGCGTGCTCAATAATTTTCTCGCCGAAGTGAGTACTCAAACCGGATTAGGCATGGGCGCAGATAGTTACATTCGTAACATGTTAGTGAGCGCGTTGGGTGAAGATAAAGCCAATGGGCTTATAGATAAAATTTTGCTCGGCGGAGAAAGTGCAGGTTTAGACACCTTAAAGTGGATGGATGCGCGCTCGGTTGCCGATATGATTCGCAATGAACATCCACAAATTCAAGCCATCGTGATTGCTTATTTAGAGCCAGATCAGTCCGCAGATATTCTGGCGCAATTCAATGAAAAAGCACGACTCGATATCATGATGCGGGTTGCTTCTTTGGATACGATTCAGCCCGGCGCATTAAACGAATTGAATTCTATTCTTGAAAAACAATTCGCCCGTAAAGCGAACGCGCAAACTAAAGATATTGGTGGTTACAAAGTTGCTGCCGATATTATGAATTTCCTCGATGGCGCCATCGAAGCAGAATTGATGGATGCGATGAAAGATATTGATGAGGAAATGGGCACGGAAATACAAGATTTGATGTTTGTATTTGATAATTTGAAAGCCCTTGAGGATCGAGGTATCCAAGCCTTATTACGCGAAGTGTCTTCGGATGTACTAATCATCGCCTTGAAAGGTGCGGATGAAGAACTGCAAGAAAAAATATTTAAAAATATGTCGAAACGAGCAGCAGAGTTGTTGCGGGATGACTTAGAAGCAAAAGGGCCCGTACGTTTGTCTGAAGTTGAAACCGCACAAAAAGATATTCTAACCATCGCTCGTCGCATGGCTGAATCGGGCGAGATTCAATTAGGCGGTGGCGGCGAGCAAATGGTTTAAACACCACAGTTTTGCTTTGGAAATCTAGCCAATGACGTATAGCACGAAAGGACCAACTTCTGAAATCGATAGCGAAGATTGCCTTCCTTGGTTTCCGCCGTTAATCGATGATGCCGGTAATATATTACCCAGTGCAGAAAAAGAAGATCGGCAACGTCAAGAACAAGAAAAAAAACGCCGCAACGAGATTGTCGGTCAAACCATTCAGCGACCTAAAAAATTAAAACCGATGACGGCAAAACAGCTATCGGATCTTGCCGATAGCGCTTATCAAGATGGCTACACTGCCGGATTTAAACAAGGTGAACAGGACGGAAAGCAAAAAGGCGAGCAAGCAGGACTCAAACAAGGTCTGGATGAGTCTCGCGCGCAAACTGCTCCTCATCGAGCGCAATTACAACAATTAATCGATGGTTTGTTGCTTCCTTTTGAAGGGCAGACTAAACAACTTGAACTTATGTTGTTGGATACTGTTGTTGCCTTAACCAAATCCATGACTCGATGCGAACTTACGAGTGATTATTCCCACATAGAAAAGCTCGTTCGAGAAGCACTTTTGGCCTTGCCTTCTGGCTCAGATAATATTTCTATTCACGTACATCCGAATGATCTTGCCTTGCTAAACGATTTTTATGTCGAGAGAGTAAATGATTGGCAGTTAGTTTCTGATCCGCGAATCACTCAAGGTGGATGTAAAGTTGAAACCAAACAAAGCCTGGTAGATTTTTCCGTTGAAACTCGCTTACAAGATCTCTGTAAGCAATTTGTTGATGGCAAGCTCATGGATGCATCGTCTGAAGCAATCGAAATTGAAGAAGAACCTGATGAAGCTAATCAAAACCAACAAATTCCTGAACCGCCTGCGCAACGACCTCCGCAAGACCTGCCGCAACAAGAAGCGTTAAAGGTTGATAGTGACTTAACTTCAGAAACAGATCGTTCAGCGAAGGACGAATCAGCTACTCCAAACTCTGCAGAAGAACGTTCAGTAAGCGACGCAGGCCTAGACACAGACGAGTTAAACCAACAGGGCGGCGAGAATGAATGATTCTCCTGAATCATTGTTGACTCGTATCGAGCGTTATCATTTACGTAAACCAGTGCACATAGACGCTGAGGCGCAGGGATATTTAACTCGCTCCATTGGTTTAACTTTAGAAGCCGTGGGACTAAAAGCCTCCGTGGGTGATCAGTGCGAAGTAATCATCGACGACAAAAAAATTGAGGCGGAAGTTGTTGGCTTTGCCAATGAAAAAATTTATCTCATGCCCATCGAGCGTATTTCTGGGGTGCAACCTGGTGCGCGAGTGGTGCCAGTGTCGGCAAACAATGGCATTAAAATTGGGAATGAATGTTTAGGTCGTGTGATAGACGGATTAGGTAAACCGCTGGATGGAAAACACGGCTATCTAGGCGATAAGTTTCTATCGTTAACACCTAAAACAATTAATCCGATGCAACGCCATCCTATCGATCAAAGTTTAGATGTTGGTATTCAATCAATTAACGCTTTGCTAACCGTGGGCCGCGGGCAGCGCTTGGGTTTGTTCGCCGGTAGTGGTGTGGGCAAAAGTGTGTTGTTGGGAATGATGACAAAGTTCACTAAAGCTGATGTGATTGTAGTGGGCCTTATTGGCGAACGCGGTCGAGAAGTTAAAGAATTTATTGATAACGTGCTTGGCAAAGAAGGCTTGGCTCGCGCTGTCATTGTCGCGTCGCCTGCCGATGATGTTCCTTTGATGCGATTGCGTGCGTCGCAACTAGCAACACGGGTCGCAGAACATTTTCGTGACGAAGGCAAAAACGTATTACTACTCATGGATTCTTTAACTCGCTTTGCACAAGCGCAGCGCGAAATTTCATTAGCGATCGGGGAGCCTCCTGCTACAAAAGGTTATCCACCTAGCGTGTTTGCAAAAATTCCTCAGCTTGTTGAAAGAGCGGGGAACGCGGATAAAGGTGAAGGATCAATTACTGCGTTTTACACAGTACTAACCGAAGGCGATGATTTGCAGGATCCTATTGCCGATGCAGCAAGAGCAATTTTAGATGGCCATATTGTTCTGTCACGACAATTGGCTGACGAAGGTATTTATCCGGCAGTCGATGTAGAAAAATCAATAAGTCGGGTAATGCCCAGTATTGTAAATCCAGAACACCTTGCCTTAACGCAACGTTTTAAACAATTGATGGCGATCTACCAACAGAATAAAGATCTTGTTAGCGTCGGGGCGTATAAACCAGGCGCTGATTTAGAAGTGGACGCGAGCATCGAACGGCTACCTCATTTACGGCAATTTATTCGTCAAGATTTTAATAGTGATGTAAATTACCACGACAGCGTTTCCAATCTCGAAGCGTTAATTAAGCCCTCTTATGTTCACAGTCAGCCTGTGTCAGTAACGAAATAATTTTTTGTTAAAACTTTTCGAGAAGCATCGATAGATATTATCAAACCTAAAAATAGAACCAGTAACTAAGCGACAAGTCGCCGTTAAACGCATGGCAAATTCGAAGTCATTATCAGTCGTTAAAAAATTAGCTGAACGCAAAGAAGCTGATGCGATGACATTGTTGCAAAGCCATCAAGGTCAGTTGCAGTCCGACCTTGCTCAGTACCAGCAGATTGACGAGTACTATCAAGAGTACATTGGCAAGATTACAACCCAGCGTTCGATAAGTATCGGCGACTTGAAATCCTACCGATTATTCGCCCATCAATTGTCGGACTCGATGACTCAGATGCAACAAAAGATCGATCGTTTACAGGGCGTCATAACACAACTTCAAAGCAACTGGCTGTTGTTGAAAAAAAAGCGTGAAGCCATCGATGAGCTGATAGCCAGGGCTGCCGCCGAGGCGCAGAGCGAAGAGGACCGCATAGAGCAAAAAATAGCGGATGAATTGATTAACCAGCGCAGTCACTACGAGAATAAATCCCCTTATTCATCTTCCTAGGCCTATTTAAGTTAATCAGCTAAGTTGTTAATATTGCTGATTATTTTTCGATGAATTCGTCAAAATCAGCCTTATTTGGCACTAGGTGAAGAGCATTCGATTATTTTTCGCTCTAGTCTTTGATCTAGGCGAAAAGAAACCGTAATAAAATTGCGCTTGCACCGCGAATTTTGGTCTATGCTTATGATTGTCGACGCCGCGTCCTGGCTGCGACCATTCGATCTCTAAGGCGAATATCAAGGTAGATCTAACACAACGGAATTCAATATCAGTAAGAGGTAAGTTATGCCAATCAATTCATCCATGTCGAGCGACGGTACTGAGCTAGTGATTGCAGTACAGGGACGGTTCGATTTCAGTGCTCATCAAGATTTTCGCCGGACCTATGAAAGCTTGGATTCTCCACCCAAATGTTATGCTGTCGATATGCGCGAAGCGACTTATCTCGATAGCTCTGCGTTGGGAATGCTTTTGTTGCTACGCGACTATGCTGGTGGCGATACTTCTGATGTAAAGATTGTTAACTGTAGTTCTGATGTGAAAAAAATCTTAACTATATCTAATTTTGAACAATTATTTGCCATTCAATAAATGCAATTTTTGTTTGGCATTTGTAAAATTTATACATCGAACAAATAAGTATTTTTTCAATAAGAAAACACGTGCGAGTCCTTAGAAAGTCAAGCAGGTAGCAAAAAGGGATGTATGCGTTCGTTCATAAAGGCAAACTGCCAATCATCAATACATAGGCAAGAAGTGGTGCAAAGTTTTAATTGCTTGACCGGACGGAATCCGATATCAAATCCTTTCTTAATAGATGATTCTCTCGATAAATTTTCTAAGCTAAAGTAGTAGATGTTTTAATGGCTGCGAATACCGCATTAAAAATCTTAATCGCCGATGATACAGATACAGATCGTCTGATCTTAGAATCGATTGTTAGAAAAGAAGGCCATGAAGTTGTAAGTGCGAAAGACGGTTTAGAAGCCGTCGCGCGTTTTCAGGAAGAACAACCCGATATTATTCTACTAGATGCATTGATGCCAAATCTCGATGGTTTTGATGCGGCTCGTCAAATTAAAGCACTCGCCGGCGAACAACTCATCCCCATAATATTTTTAACGTCCTTAACGGACGCTGAATCCTTAGTAAAGTGTCTAGAAGCGGGGGGCGATGATTTTCTTCAAAAACCCTACAATCGCATTATTCTCAAAGCAAAGATTGAATCCTTCAATCGCATGCGCGAAATTCACAGTACGATGCTGCTACAGCGCGACCAGATTGTTATACATAACGATCACCTTATTCAAGAGCAGACCGTTGCCAAACAAGTCTTTGATAATATCGCACATAGTGGTTGTTTAGATGCAAGCAACGTTAAACATTATTTGTCGCCGATGGCAGTATTCAATGGCGACGTACTCGTTGCATCTCTGCGCCCATCTGGCAGCATGGCGGTCCTATTGGGAGACTTTACAGGTCATGGTTTGCCAGCAGCCATTGGTGCAATGCCGCTAGCATCAATTTTTTACGGCATGACGCAAAAAGGCTTTGCGCTAACTGATATCCTTCGTGAAATAAATTTAAAACTAAAATCAATTTTGCCAATTGGTGTCTTTTGCTGCGCGACCTTTGCGGAAATAGATTTTAGGACGGGTAAGGCCACGGTTTGGTGCGGTGGCTTGCCGGATTGCTTTATCTATCGAGCGGCGACTAAAGCCGTTGAACCTATTCGCTCCACACACTTGCCTTTGGGGGTTTTGTCTAACAGTCAATTTAAAACTGATTGTGTGCATTTGGAATTGGAATTAGGTGATCGCTTATTGATGTCGTCAGACGGTATTCATGAAGCTCGAAATGAACAAGGTGAAATGTTCGGTGAAGACCGTCTATACGATGTGTTTAAAAATTGTCAGAAACCTGAAAGCGTCTTTGATGACATATTAAAATCCGTACAAAACTTTGTTGGTGAAATTGAAGTTGATGATGATCTTTCCTTGGTGGAAATTACCATGGTGGATCCTGGCGATGTTAAATCCGCTTCGTCCCAAACCGATCTTTCCGATGGTCCAGGTTTGATGGATTGGAGTATGGATTTCGAAGTCAAAGCTTCAACGTTAAAATCATTTGATCCACTGCCGCTAATGTTAAATATCGTGACTGAAGTACCGGGTTTACGTTCCCATAGCAGTAGTCTCTACACCATATTGGCAGAACTTTATTCGAATTCGCTCGAACATGGAGTGTTGCGCTTGGACTCCACGCTAAAGAAAACGCCAGAAGGTTTTAGCGAATATTACAGCTTGCGAGAAGAGCGCTTGCAGAGTGTTAGTGAAGGCTTTGTGCGATTTCATTTTGAACATCAAGTGGATGAAAAAGGCGGTAAATTGGTGATTAAGTTATCGGATAGTGGCCCCGGTTTTAATTATGAAAAAGCCATGACCAAAGAAGGTCAGAATCTAGGTTATTGCGGGCGGGGGATCACACTGATGCAGGATTTATGTGAATCTTTTGGATACATCGGAAACGGCAACGAAGTTCGGGCTGAGTATCGATGGTTGCAACCATAAACATGTTTAAAAAGTAGCAAAGAGGGGGTCTTTATGGAAAATCAAGAACATGTCGATTCGGCGACTTTGACAATGTTGCAAGAAATATTGGAAGATGGTTTTGCCGGTTTACTGCAGACGTTTATTAGTGATACGGCGGAACGTTTAGTGCAATTACAAAGCGCCTTAGAGAGCCAAGATTGCGATAGCGTTAGACGAGGTGCCCACAGCATTAAAGGCAGTGCCAGCAACTTGGGTGCCCATAAGCTCGCGGGTTTTGCCTCTGAATTAGAAGCTAAAGGTCGCGATGAAGATCTATCGGGTACTGAAAATTTACTTGATAATATTCGCAGTGAATATCAGGAAGTAGAAGTGATTATGCAAGGTATCTTAAAGGACATAGAATAAAAACCCGCATCTATCGAGTTTATTGCGACGGTTTGTATAACCACATATTTTCCTCATCCCTCTAACTTTTTCCATCCTCAGTTTTTAAAAATTAGCTCGCTCAAACATATTCTTCTCCCTTTCTTATTAGTACGTCCGATTAAGAAGTGCATAGATATTCCTAAGGTTTGAGGAATAGCATTTACAGTATCCGTATTTCTCGGTATAAAGGTTCAGGTTTGTACAGGAGTTATTATGGAATTTGTGAATCCGCCACTCAGTATTGATCAAGCTGAAAATCTTGATGATGAGCCATGGTGCCCAGTGTGTAAGCGCTATACTGTGCAACTGCAAATCGTTACCTCAATCTATGCTGCAATATTTATTCTTGCTCCCTTTATTGCCACTTTCTTATTCGCAGAATACTCAGACCTACCCGTTATTCGTCCAGCACTTTACGCTTTGATGGTGGTGTTTTTAATCGTAATTTTCTTATTGATTCCTCGCAAAGTAAAACATACTAAATATTTATTAAGAAGATTGGACGCGCATTTGCAAAGTGGATTGATGTGGCGAAGGACCGTGTCTGTCGGAATTAATCGCATACAGCACATGGAGATCACCCAAGGGCCGATAGAGCGCATCTTAGGTCTTAGTCGCCTTGCAATTTTTACCGCCGGCGGTAACCGTTCCGATTTAACGATTCCTGGTTTAGTTACCGAAGATGCCCAACGTTTGAAAGCTCAGTTGCTAAAATTGGCTACCTTGGATGATGACGAAGATGATGCAGGAATCCTAAGTTCTTGATCGATCATTCGTTGCGAAGATATAAAAACATTGAGTTATTGTAAAGCGAAGTTATAAATAAAATAAGAAGCCAATCAATGAGCGAAAGTGATAGTCGAAAATCGGACTTTGTAATTGGCGATCATCAAAAGTGGTTGCGTATTTCACCTATTTCTATTGTTTATTTTCTATTTTCTTCAGCAAAGCATATATTTAACGCTTGGCCGGGCATCGTCGCCCTTTGGGCTGCTGGCGAAACCGTACGCAGTTATTTTTGGGCTTATGGTCTACCAGCAATCATTGGTTTGATTGTCCTTTCGCTTTTATTACAGTTCTGGTTTTTTAGATTCAAAATTGAAAAAGATAGAATTCAAATCCATAGTGGCGCTTTAAGTCGAAAAAAACTTAATCTTGACTTTGAAAGAGTTCAACAAGCCGATATAGCTCAGCCTTTCTACTTTCGCCCTTTTGGTTTGGCGACTCTGGGTTTAGAAAGCGCCGGATCTTCGCAACAAGAAGTCAATATCCCTGGGATTCCATATAAATATGCGCTAGAACTAAAGGCCTTTATTCTTGCCCATCGCGACACCCTCGGAGACTCTGCAAAAAAAACCGATCAGGTTTCAGAATCGTCTGATGCTTCTTCCTCCTCCCTAACTTATAAAAGATCAAGTGAAGTTAACTATGAGTTGCGTTTGCCCTGGACTGAAGTGGCGCGCCACGGATTGATGCACAACGGTTTGCTGTTGTTTCTCGCTTTTTTGTATCCTATAACTCAGCGCGCAGGAGATTTTTTTGAGGAATTGTTGCTGCGCCTAGAGGGTACGGTATTAATGAATTGGGCGGAATCAGTTCAAGCCGAAAATACTGTTTGGGTAATGGTGTTTATTGCTTTTATTGTTATCACGCTAGGTATTATTGTTTTATTTTTGGCATCCATAGTTATTGCGCTTTTCATGTACTGGGATTACCACCTAACCCGCGTTGAAGATCAGTATCAATATCGCGCTGGATTAGCCACGATTAAAACCCGAGGTTTTCGGCTTCATAAACTACAGCAGGTGACAATCTATCAGGGTCTGATCGCTCGTTTGCTAAGGCGCTATACACTAAGTATCAGTAAAGCCGGGCGAGCGGTGCAATCAGGCGGAGAGCAAGGTAGCAAAAAATTCTTAATTCCTGTGCTAAAAATCGAAACGTTAGAAGAGTTAAAACAACAACTCAATATACCCTCGCCACAGTGGCAGAGAGTTAGCCCCTTATTTATTTTTTGGAATACATTTATCGTAGCGAGTCTGATTTCTGTTCCAATGTTAAGTTTGTTGCTAGTTAATGAGCTGCCATTGTGGTGGACGGTGTCGAGTTATACGGTATTCGGATTATTTTTCTGGCGACGTTGGGCTTGCCTAGGTGTGCATCAAGATCAAAACTGGTTGGCAGTGAAGTCTGGTTTTATCGGTATTGAGACTATTTGGCTGCCCATTGGTAAAGCACAAAAAATGCAAGTTAGCCAACCACCATGGTTAAAATCGAGTGGTTTGGCTAATTTAAATATATGGGGCGCGGATGGCAATATCTACTTCCCCTTCATTCCTTTAAACGCTGCGAAAACAGTTCGCGATAGAACTTTAGAGAAAGTGGTTACTTTTAAAGGGAAGTGGTTTTAGGTTTTTCACGAGTTCTTCGGTTTAACCAGAATACTGAGCAGAGCGTCAGGATATATAGAGCAAAGTATAAGTTACACATTGATTCAGGACAGAGTCGATGTGTGTTAACTCATAGTTTACGTAAACCTGGGTCGTAAAAAAAATGAAAGAAATTACTAGAATAAATCACGTAGGAATTAGAGTGACCAACTTGGAATTATCTAGAAAGTTTTATGAGAAGATCGGTTTTGAATTTATCGTTGGGCCGATCGGCCCGGAACCCGTCGCAATTATGGAGCACCCCTCAGGCATTAATATTAATTTTATTCTAAACGCGAAGACAAATGAGCCACTTAATATGTTAATGGACGTCCCAGAAAAGTACACCGGATATACCCATATGGCCCTCGAAGTTACCGATCTTGAATCTGTGAAAATAAATTTATCTAATCTTGAAATTCCGATTAGCGGTGGCCCGATTGTACTTCCCGACGGTGTGACATTTATGTTTATCAGAGACCCCGACAAAAACGTTATCGAATTTCATCAACCTGCAGAAAGTTAGTCAGCATAGTAGCCAATAAAACTTGCATGGCTAAATGAGTTAGGGGCGTACAGCTAATTGCCAGGCGAGCCCTTGATAATTCTCTACTGTTATTTTCTTAAAGAGTCAAAGCCGCCTCATCCCCATCGCGACGACAATCTTTCTATCGTTCGGGCTCTTCAGCTGTTGGCAAATTCGTCATTCTAAGTTCATAGATAACGCCAGTTATTTTCTATCCTGTTCGGCATCAAACTAATCGTTTGAGTTTTGGACGACAAACTATATGCCAAATAGGGCTGTAGTTCGTTCCCCTGTCGCTAAGAAATGGGTAAAAAACAGAAGTCCGCCACAGTTTCTTCTTTACAAAAAAGCTAATCTTTCTAAATCAATTAGAGCCTAGGTTTGGTCAACTGCACGCTGTATTAAGTTCTGGTTGAGAATTCGTTGGAATTGGTGAAAGGGATTGTTGGGCTTTGTTATTTTATAAAGTCTGGCATGCAATTTTGGTAAGGCATCTGACGAATAGTTTTCTACACATGAAATTAAACTAATGGTCTTATGGAGAATTAAAAATGAAAAAAATTAAACCTATGCATGGTACCTCTAAAGCAAAAGGTTGTAGCCATATGAATTTGGGCAACTTTTGTGAATTGTTTGGGAAAGGCAAGTTGTCTAGTTGGGCGGATGATTGTGGGATTAAGGATCGCTGCGAAGCAGAAAAAATCGCAGCGTTGTTAGGTGGTGTTGGCAGCATTATGCATGATGCCTCTGGTGATTCTGCGGATTGTGATATTCCTGCGGCTTATACCTTCTTCGCACAATTCGTCGATCATGACATCACCCTCGATACAACGACGGCCCTACACGGCGAGGAACTTGATGCCAGCGCAATCAGTAAATTACCTAATTTACGTTCCGCATCCTTAGATCTAGATTGTGTTTATGGCTTTGGTCCTGAAGCCAGTCCATTTCAGTATGATCCCGTGCAGCCAGGCCGGATGTTGGTAGGGAGCGATGTTGATGGAATCTCTAACCCTAATGATCTGCCTCGAAATTCTGTTGGTCGCGCCTTAATTGGCGATCCTCGCAACGATGAAAATATATTTGTTTCGCAATTACAATTATTGTTTATTCGTTTTCACAATCGCCGTCTAGTTGGCCGAAGCTTTGAGAAAACCCAAGAAGATGTTCGTTATCATTATCAATATATCGTTCTAAACGATTTCTTAAAGCGCGTTTGTGACGAAGATATTTATAATTTCGCTCTACCAAAGATTGTTGAGAATGCTCGGAAAGCTCCGAAAGATCGTGATTATCCGTTCTGTAATTTGCTCGATAAATGTGGCCGGATTTGTATGCCGGTGGAGTTTTCCGTTGCGGCTTATCGTTTTGGCCATACCATGGTGCGTTCGGTGTATCCGGTCAATGATGGTCATCCCGCCATTGAGTTATTTGATGAACGTTTTGGCACTTTGGGATTTGGTCCGGTACCGCCAGAGTTGACTGTTGATTGGCGGTTTTTATTGGATGTTCAAAAATGCTTTCCCCATGTGAAATCGAAGGCCATTGATCACTTGTTGGCGGACGAACTCATTCATATGCCCGATCCGATAGTTGGCAGAAACTCACCCGCTAATGATCGTTCTTTGGCGTTTCGGAATTTATTGCGCGGTTATGTTCTGGGTTTGCCTAGCGGGCAAAAAGCTGCCAAGGCGCTCAAAGACAAGGGTTATCCGATCGATCCAGGTCAAGACTTAAAATTCAACGACATTCCGGGTTGGGAATGTTTGGGTGACGACGCTAAAAAAATTGCTAAACATACACCTTTATTCTTTTATTTAATGCGCGAGGGCGGTGCTCTACATAATGGCGAAAGATTGGGGCCGGTTGCTTCAGCCATATTGTTAGAGGTTTTTGGCAATATGTTCGTACATTGCTCGAGTTACTTAAAGGCCAAAGAAGATGGCAAGTATTGGGAACCCGATTCCTGTGTTGCTCATACAGATGGAGAACTAACGCTTAGAGATATCGTGCACTACGTTTCTGCTGCTTCTTAAAAGATAAGATGGTTGAGCCTGCCAACTATTAATCAGCCTTTGGGTGTTAGTAGTTGGCGGCTTTTTATTATTTAAATTGAATCACGGCTCGTGATTTCAACAACTATTTTAGCCTGCCTAATTTTCTAGACTGTATTCCAGTGAAATATACCAGCGGTCTTCTGAATATTACTGGCCGAAAACACCATCCTCCGTTCCATAAAATTGATTGCTTCCAGTCGTCATTTCTAAATTACTCAAGCAATCGTATGTTAAGGAACGCTTCCATCTTTATCATCTTCCGCCTCTTCATAATCATCATCGTCTTCATCTGAGATTTCAAATAAGCGCTCTAATGCTTCTTCGCCTTCGAGTTCAGCATCTTCGACATTGCTATAAAATACTTCGATATCTATTTCGCCGTTCGCATAAAATTCGACTTCCCAGCGTTCGCTATCTATGGATGTGAGTACCATAATAGTTTCATCTTGGTTGTGTTCTAGGGTGTAGGGTATTCCCGCATCGTCGAGTCGGTTCAGAAAATTTATAAGTTTTTGAAAGCTGTTCATGGTTTGCTCCTACGTAACTTTTGAGAATTGGCCAGGACTCTATATGTTAGCGGCGATTCTACTGTTTAACAGATGAATGACAAGTACTAGATGGCGATGATCAATACTGACCTGACATTTCTAGTTTGCCATATCATTAATAAAGGCTTGCGGCCAGAAAATACCGAATAGTAGTTTATCGCCCGCTTCATGGTATTCAGGGAATGCGATTGCCAGCGAGCTGTTACTTTTGTCTGGTAGCTGTAAACGGATTTCTCGGTAATAGCCGAGGGTTGAGCGAGCGTCATAGGTCGCGATTATCTGATTGTTCTGACAAAACCAAGTGGCTGTTTTTTGTAAGTTTGGTTTCTCTCCCTCTCCTTGAAAATTTACTAGCATCGTTTTGTCATTGTTTAATTGAATCGTCACAACTTGTTTTCTATTATCAAGTCTTTCGTAAACCCCGATGGGAATATCGCAGGCAAAACTGTGTAATGAAAAGATGAGAGATGAAAATAACAAATATCGTGAGTTCATAATTGTGCCGCTATTCTTAGTTTTACAAGGTTGTTTTCAATTCACTATTGACGGTGTCATCAATCGGCGTCTTTCCTGCAAGCAAATAAAATCCGAGTGTTAAGAGCCCGCAGCACGCCATCACGGCGGTAAGCGGGATACTGTTGTCAGTGTGCCACAAGCTAACCGCTAAGCCGGCTATAGATGCGATGCCGAAACGAAAGGTGCCGATCAGAGCTGCGGTTGAACCAGAGATGTGGGTGAACCTTGCCATTAATATCGACATAACATTTGCACTGGACACGCCTAAGTTACCAATAAACCATGCGCAAAATATTATGATTAATATTAGCGGTGGCTCGGGAAAAAAGGAGATGACGATCAGCCCAATGCTACTGAGAACGATAGAAATGACTGCGAACTTAAGTATTACTTCATTACTGAATTTGTAGACGAGACGGTTGTTGATATGGGTGATTGCAATTAGGCCGATAACATTAATCGCGAAGAGGTAACCATAATTTTCGGGTCTAATTTGGTAGAGGTCGATATAAACGAAAGGCGACGCACTAATAAATGTCATTAAACCCGCGAAAACAAAACTGGCGGAAATAGAGAGGCATAAACAATGTTTGTCTTTTATCAGTGTGCTGTAGTTTCGAAATAGCACCTGCCAATTAATTTTTTCGCGGCGTTCTTTCTTAAGGGTTTCTTGAATAGCGAATTTAAAAAATAGGCCGATACACACAGTGAAAATAGCGAGCACGCCAAAAATCCACCGCCATCCGGCAAGGGAAAAAATTAAACCACCGAGAGCTGGAGCGACCATAGGTGAAACCGCCATCACCATCATAATAAAACCCATGGTACTGGTGTAATCGGGGCCGCTGAAGCGGTCTCTGATTAATGCGGGAACAGTAACGGATATAGCGGCTGATCCTGTGGCTTGCATGGCGCGAGCAGCTAAGAATATTTCTATAGTGGGCGCAGTGGCACATAACAGCGTGCCGATTAAAAAAAGAATTAAGCCGTAAGTAATGGTCTTACGGCGACCAATGGAGTCCGATAGAGGCCCAAAAAATAACTGCGGGATCGCAAAAAAAAGTAGATAAATACTGACCGACAGTTGGACTAAATTCGGTGATGTCGAAAAATCACGGGTGATCTGCGGCATACTCGGCAGGTAGGTATCTATCGCTAAAGGTGATAGACCCATTAAAAATCCCAATAAATAATTTGACCCGCGCATTGATGTCATGGTTACAGCTCATACAGAATGAAAGCTTGTCTCATGGTGGTTCTAAACACCAATGATTCAAGGGGTGCCGCCACTGAGAATAGGATGAACTTCTCATTTGGAAAATACCGAGAAGTCTGGCGAATTAAAGCTGACGAATAATATCAGGACTCGGCTTTTTTTTCAGAAGAGAATGATCTAGGACCAAATGAGTTTTGAGAGGGGGAGAAAAAATCCTGCGTGTTGCCTGGTTAAGAATGATTGCTCCCAAAAAGCGGAAATATCATATTTGAAAATAATCAGGTGTGTATTTTCCTAGATAAATGTTCGGCAAAGACGCATCTATTCAGGTGATTTTCTATGTACACACAATAACGCGAACCGCATCTAAGCTCACTTGAGTTTGGCTAATATACTGGCTGAGCTCTTTAATCGTGTCTTCTATATGTACGATTTCTTCCTGACGGATATTTGGATTGACTTCTGCTAGCGTCTTTAGACGCGTCATCTCGCTTGTCAATTTTTCCCGCATGGTATTTTCTGCGGCGCTAACGATGGCTTCTCGTTGTTCTTCTGCACGTTCTTTATTGCCGGCAATGATTTGGGTAATTTTTTCTTTCGCGTGACGAATAATCCCATTGGCGGTTTTTTTATTTGGTACGGGTGTTTGCAATTTGTTTAGCTGCGCGAAGCTAATGATCGCGGTTAAATCGGTTTTTTCGTCAGATAAAACACGCAAGGTGTTCGCGGTAAAGTAGCTATCGAGTTGTAGATGTTGCGGGCCAGGGCAATGCACAACAAAAATTGTTTCAACTAATAAAGTACCCGGTTTCAATGGTGGCAGTTTCATTGTGCCAATAGAGGTATTACCGGTTTCGCTGCTTAATACCATATCCATTACTCCGCGCACCATCGGGTGTTCCCAGCTAAGAAAAACTATGTCTTCTCGACTCAGGGCCACTTTTCTATCGTAGGTGGCGGTCAGACCCTCATCGGGAAGGCCTGGAAAATGTTGTTGTTGCATGTGATCGCTAGGATGAAGAACAATTGTATTTGCGCTGTGGTGATCATCGTCGACGCCGAATACGTCGAAAGCCATCGACATGTAACCAGGCAATCCGGATTCAGTTTCGGACGCTTCGATCGCCGTAATTAATTTTGTCGCGCTGGATAAGTTGCAGGAATTTAATTCCAATAAGCGATCTCTACCTTCAGCAAGCTGTTTTAGGAGCGCCTGAGTTTTTTTCTGTGTTGTTGCTAGCAAAGTTGACCAGGCCTGATCGTCGCCGATGAGCAAAAGTTCATCCAATTGTGGCTTGAATTCAGAAAACAATAATTGTGCCGCCGGACAGGACTCTTCAATGGCGTTGATACCTATGTGATACCAATCCAATAGTTTTTCTTGCGCGCTGCATTCATAAAACGGTATATGAATTTGAACATCATTTTGTTGGCCGATACGTGCCAGTCGCCCGATACGCTGTTCCAATAAGTCTGGGTTATAGGGTAGATCGAATAACACCAAATGATGAGCAAATTGAAAGTTTCTGCCTTCGCTACCAATTTCAGAACATACTAATAGTTGGGCACCGTCAATGTCATCGGCGAAGTATGCCGCTGCACGGTCTCGTTCAATAAGACTTAATTCATGGTGAAACGCAGCCGAACGAACCCCTTTTCGTAGGCTTAAATATTCTTCTAAGGCTAAGGTGGTTTCGTGTTGGTTGCAAATTAACAACACTTTCTCTCGACGATGCTGCTTGAGCCAATCTACCAACCAAGTTACGCGGGGATCCGACTGCAACCATTCTGGGCCTAACAAGTTTTCAGGTCTTAAACACTCTTCAAACTTGGCACTGTTTGCTAGTTCGGAAAAGTTATTTGGTGCGCTAAGAGGGTGTCGAATGAGTTCGCGCTTTGGGAAGCCCTTAACGGCATTTCTCGTGTTGCGAAATAGAACGCGACCAGTACCATGATGATCTAATAAGTGTTGAACGCAACGATTGATTTCCTCGCTCACTGATCCTGAGTTGTTTTGCACCGCGTCTTTTAGCTGCACGATATTCGCAGCACCAATAAATGTCGCTAAGCGATCGAGTAGACCGTTGTTGCTGCCAAGTTTTTCGTCGGCATCGTCGGCAAGTAATTCTTGAACCAATTCGTTCGCAGGTAAATAACCTTTTTCTTCTTGTTTGTATTTTTCGAAATCAAAATAACGGCTGGGATCCAACAGGCGTAATCGCGCGAAGTGACTTTCTTCGCCCAATTGCTCCGGCGTGGCGGTCAATAGCAATAAGCCCGTCGATGATTGTGCGAGATCTTCAACACAACGATATTTTTTGCCAGCGACAGTTTCCTTGTCGTCGGTCCATTCGAGATGGTGAGCTTCATCAACAATCAATAAATCCCAACTTGAATCAGAGGCTTGTTTTTGACGGTCCGGGTGCTTAATAAAAAAATCAATACTAGACAGTACGAGCTGTGTGCTTTCAAAAGGGTTTTCGTCATTTTCCGAAAATGCTTCGCAGCGCTCTTCATCAAGAATAGTGAATTGCAAATTAAAGCGCCGCAATAATTCCACTAACCACTGATGAACTAAGGAATCAGGAACGCACACGAGTACACGTCTTGCGCGCCCGGTTTGTAATTGGTGGTGGACGATTAATCCCGCTTCAATGGTTTTTCCTAAACCTACCTCGTCTGCCAATAAAACTCGCGGCGCGAAGCGATTCGCGACTTCGTTGGCAATATGTAGTTGGTGAGGAAGTAGTTGAACTCTGGCACCGGTTAATCCGCGGACGGTGGAGTGGTGCTGAATCTCTTGAAAGCGTAAGCTCTGATAGCGCAGCTGATATTGATTTAACTTGTCAATTTGGCCCGAATAAAGCCGGTCTTGTGGGCGACTGAATTGCACAAAACTATTCAGTTCTAATTCAGGAACGGTGTACTCATTTCCGTTTTTATCTACCGCGACGTAAATCAAATAGTCTTGCTGATTTATGACTTCAATAACTGTAACGATTCGATCTTCACTGTCGGTAATGTCATCACCAACGTGGTACTGAACGCGATTAATAGGGGCGTTATCGCTGGCGTAAACACGGGTTTCGGCAGCGGCGGGAAAACTTATGGTGACGCGGCGATTTTCTTCACCGGCTATAATGCCCAAACCTAGTTCGGGTTCTGTATGACTAACCCAACGTTGTCCAAGCTGAAATTCTAAATCTGACAAATGTGCTCTCCAATGTGAGCCCGACATTGTACAGGGTCTAGTGGCTAGTTGAAAAACTATTTGCGTCGTGATCGCAGTGCTGGCGGGTATATTACCGTTTCATTTAAGAGAGGGGCATGCAGCGTAGAAGATTTTACTGCTTGAATTAACTATTGATCTTCGGAGTCTTCGCTCTGGTCTTCCGCGACTTGGGGTTCATCATCGCCGGAGAGTGACTTTATCTCTTTTTCAATCTGGCGGATCAGTTTTTTATTGGTGGTATTTTCCATAGCGAGTTTGTAATTTGCGATGCTGTTTTCAATCTCGCCTAGGCCAAGGTGAGACTTGGCCAACACTTGGTAAATATTCACGTTGTTTGATTCATCCCACTTTCTCTTTAACGCCAAGAATTTATTTGCGTAAACAATTGCTTGCGAGTAATTTTCGATGATGAGGTAAAAATCTGCCAGTTTTGAATTGATAGCCGGTATAAATGCGGCGCTTTGCTGGGCTTCTAGCAGCAGATTTTCTGCTAGAGCATAGTTTCCTTCAAGGGTGGCAAATTCGCTGTCGATAATTTTGTAATGAAGTGGTGAGTGAGTTGCGAAAGGTTGTTGAATTGTGCGTGCAAGTTGGTTATCGCCTCCGGCCAATTCTGGAGTGTTAATCAATATTTGGATGAGATAAAAGCGCGCTGAAATATGGTCGGGATTCAGCGCCAAGGTTTTTTCCAGATGTTCTTTGGACTGTTTAATGGATCTGCGAATACGCAACAAACTGACTTCTTGTGCACGTCTTAAATGCATCACGCCTAATGCATAATGGGTTTCCGCATCATCTTCATTCAAAGATAGTGCATGATCTAGTTGTTTTAATCCCGCTTGTGTCGATTGAGTGTTAGCTATCGCGATGCCAAGTAATCGATTTGTTTCAATATGCCTCGCCTGGGTCTTTAGCAGCGACGTAGCTTTTTCCAGCGCATCTTGAAAACGTAAATCTAATATCGCCAGTTGCGTGTCGAGTAACAGCTTCTCTTCTTCATGCGATAAAGTTAATTCTTCAATGGCCGACTCATTCTTTTCTTCAATATACGATTGAGTGGTCTGGGCAACACTCAGAGAAGCGCTGCATGCCATGAAAATAAATATACACACAAAGGCGTAAACACGAAGAAAAACCGAGTATTGGGTCATCGTTATGCTCATTAATTAGCGTTTTTTTGTTTCGGGCTGTGCTTAGGAAATATCAAACGACGGTAAACTAAGAATAGAACGCAAGAGAAAAAACAAGATCCTGCGCCGACGAGTAAGCCAATTCTAGCTGAAGAGGCATCGACAATTCCACCGACAATGATTCCGCCAATAGGTGTGGTGCCGAACATTCCCATAGTATACAAACTCATGACACGCCCTAACATCTGAGGTTCCGTGGCTTTTTGAATGGTTGTTTGTAGAACCGTTAGATAAGTTGTCATACAAAAGCCGAGCAATGGCGCAATAATAAAAAATATCGTGAGTGTAGGCGCTTGGCTCGCAGCGGTGATAACACAACCGAAAACTAGACAACTAAAAAATGTCGTTTTAGCGGTAATGTTACGCAGCATCGCAACAAATATCGCGCCGGCAATGGCGCCACCGGCACTAACAGAATGCGACCAACCAACAGCGGAGGAGGGCGCTTGGAAGACTAAGCTAACCATAGCGGTGATAACGGTAACGAAATTAAAAGCTAGACAGCCGATGATTGCGTTGATTATCAACGAGATGCGAATGACTGGTTTCGACCACGCATAGCGAAGAGAATCCATGATCGGATTTTTTGAAGGAACCTTATTCTCGGATCTCGACCACATTGATTGCGGTTGTAGTAATAATAAAATTCCCGCGGCGACGAGGAACGAGACATTGTTTATTAAGAAGCAGGTTTCAGGGCCGTAAAAATCATAAATGAGTCCACCCACTGCGGGACCGATAAAGCGCGCCGAGGACATAATTAGGGAGTTGAGGCTAACAGCGTTGGATAAGTCTTCTGGTCCGACTAATTCATAAATGATTGCTTGTGCCGCAGGTCGGTCAAATGCATAAGAAAGCCCTAGGCAAAATGATGTTCCCCAGATCCAAGCGATGTTAACTACTTCGAAATGCGTGGCTAAGGTAAGCGACAGAATTATCCCGCAGGAAAGTAAGTTGGTAACCAAGAGCACTTTTCGAGGTGGGAATTTATCGGCGATCGCGCCACCATAGGCGCCTAGAAATAGTAAAGGTAAGAACTGCAAGCCCATAGACACGCCGATGTCTTGGGTTTTTCCGGTGGTTTCAAGAACCAGTAATGCTAAAGCAATCGTATAAACCCAGGTGCCAACGTTCGAAATAAATTGGCCAATAAAATAACGTCGATAATTCGCATTCTTCAAACTAGTGAATGGCGAATTGTTCTTAGCGAAAAAACTGAGCCTAGGCAATGACGGTTCTCTGATTGAAATTAATGGGTGGAAATATTAAAAATCTTAGCGAGCCCCTTTTACTTTTTAAGTACAACGGCGGTGTGTATGAATTCATCGTCTATGAAGTATTCTCCGCGACCTTGGTATCCCAAACAAAATTCATTATTTAGAGTTTTGAGTAGCTCAAATGAAAATTGATTTTTTCTATCGACATCGAATTTTATGACGGCGTGTTTGAAGTCAAAAAATTGTTTAACGATAGGATTAAGACATTTATAAATACTTTCTTTGGCTGAAAATACCACAGTCAAATAAAGTCGATCGTTATTAGCAACATGAGGGTTGTCGCCGAAGGTTTCACGCTCCGTCAATATGTGGGAGCGAATATTGTTCGCAGTTTTTTCTTTAATACACTTTTCTGAATCAATGCCGATGCCGCGAATTTCTTCGGCTTTGGCGACGACTGCAGAAGCGAATCCGGCCGAGTGGGTAATTGAGCCAACGACACCTTCTGGCCAAACAGGCGCTCTTTCTTCACTTGTTCCAACTGCCTGATCGCTAATGTTTATCGCGCCTAATGATTTTCTCGCGCAATACCGGCCGGCGATATATTCTGCTTTCCGTTTTGGAACGGCACGTGACATCTTTTCTGGTACATAAATACCAAACTGTTCTTGGACGGATTCTTGATAGCTGTTCTTGTCAAATAGACAAGAACTTTGTTGGCAGAACTGGCCAAGATCAAGGGCGTTAGGGATTTCAGTAATCATGATGTCGAGTTCGTCATATTCGATATTGTTGACTAGACTCAAGTAGTCTTATCGCGCGACTTTCATAGGATAGGAATCGCGCTCAAATTTCGGATGCGCAAGTATATCACGCATTTTAGCGATTCCTTTCTGGGCAGCTGAATTAGAGGGCGTTATACTCTGCAACCTTTCTAAGAAACACGAGAATGTTTAGTAATGAGCGAACATATTGTCGATATTGATCAGAATAATGCACAGCAGCTGCTGATCGATGAGTCTCATCAACGTTTAGTAATGGTTGATTTTTGGGCGGATTGGTGTGGCCCTTGCAAATCCTTGATGCCTATACTCGAAAAGTTGGCAGAAGAATATGACGGGCAGTTTTTATTAGCGCGAGTCAATGCTGATGAGCAGCAAACTTTAGCCGGTCAATTCGGCGTACGTAGTTTGCCGACAGTGATGCTAATAAAAGAAGGGCAGCCCATCGACGGTTTTGCAGGCGGGCAGCCTGAAACCGCTGTTCGGGAATTGCTGGATAAACACCTACCTAAACCATGGGACATACTATTCCAGAAGGCACAAAATATTCTGCAGCAGGAGACTGAGCTTGATGGCGGCTCAGAACCTGAAAATCAACAAGAGAACCAAAAAGAAAATGAAGCTATGCCGCTATTGAGGGATGCTTATGCGCAATCCGGCAATCGCAGCGATATCGGTTTGGCTTTGGCGAAAGTATATTTAAATTTAAAACGGTTTTCGGAAGCGGAAACTATTATCAATAGTATTCCTATGGTCGATCAAGATGCAGTTTATGAGCAGGTCAGGGCATTGTTTGAGTTAAAGCAGGAAGCGGCGAAAAGCCCTGAAATTCAGGCCTTAGAAAAACAACTTAACGAAGAGCCGGACAATTTTGACGTGGCCTATAAATTGGCTATTCAATTTAGTCAGGATAACCACCATCGCGAAGCGCTTGAGTTGCTATTTATGATCTTGAAAAAAGATTTGAATTTTCAAGAAGGTGCTGCGAAGAAGGCGATGATGGATATGCTCGCCACCTTAGGGAAGGGCGATCCATTAGCAGTTGAATTTCAGCGTAAAGTTTATACCTTATTGTATTAGGATTTTTATTGATTATTTATGAAAAAAATATCTCGCGCTACGGTTAGACCCACCAGCAGTTTAAATTTATTATCGCATCGAGAAGTTACCGGCGTGATGGAAGCGAATCAAGATATTTTTGATATCTTTCGAGCCTGTGCTCTAGCGGTCCTTAACACCGGTAGCGAGCAAGATGATGTTGAACGTGTGTTAAAAGAATATTCTGATTTCGAAGTTAGAGTTGTATCTGAATCACGTGGAATCAAACTAGAAGTGATCAATGCACCAGCTTCGGCGTTTGTTGATGGAAAAATGATTCGTGGTATTCAAGAACATTTATTTTCCGCGTTGCGCGATATTGTTTATACCCACCATAAAATAAATCGCGATCGCCGTTTTGATCTTCAATCTGGTGCGGGTTTAACCGATGCCGTGTTTAGAATTCTTCGCAATGCTGGCGTAGTGCAAGCAAATCGCAAACCCAATCTTGTTGTTTGCTGGGGAGGTCACTCTATCGATCGAGTTGAATACGATTACTCTAAAGAGGTAGGTTACGAACTCGGCTTGCGAGGTATGGATATCGCCACAGGTTGTGGTATTGGTGCAATGAAAGGCCCTATGAAAGGTGCATTAATTGGCCATTCAAAGCAACAGGTCAATGACGGTCGTTATGTTGGAATAACAGAACCGGGAATTATCGCGTCGGAATCACCAAACCCCACAGTCAATGAATTGGTGATATTGCCTGATATTGAAAAACGTCTAGAAGCATTTGTTCGTTTGGCGCATTGCATTGTAGTTTTCCCGGGTGGGGCCGGTACTGCTGAAGAAGTGCTTTATTTGTTGGGCATGTTAATGCATCCAGATAACCGCGAAATTCCCTTGCCGGTTATTTTTGCGGCACCGGAAGGACGCGAAGAATATTTCCGCGCACTTGACGACTTTATTCGTAAAACCTTGGGTGAAGAAACAACACGCTTTTACGAAATTGTCATCGGTGATCCAGCGAAGGTAGCGTTGCATGTTAAACGGGGTATTGAACAGGTGATTCGTTATCGTCGCAAAGTTCAAGAGTCCTACGCCTACAACTGGAATGCGGTTATTCCAGAAGCGTTTCAAGTACCCTTTCATCCTGACCATGAAACAATGGCTAATTTAAAATTAGATACTTCGCTACCAAAACATGAGTTGGCTGCACAACTGCGTTGTGCATTTTCGGGTATTGTTGCGGGCAATGTGAAAGCCTTCGGTATTGAGCAAATAAAACGGAATGGACCTTATATTATTAAAGGCGAAAAACATTTGCTGACAGAATTAGATAAATTGCTAAGAGGGTTCGTCGATCAAGGCAGAATGAAACTCAACGGCCAAAACTATAAGCCATGTTTCAAGCTTGAGGTTTAGTGACAGGTACTGGCTAAAATTATTCTTTAAAAATTTTATTGGTGTCACTCGTCATCACTCAAACAATTATCTGATATAGGGATCAATATAATAAAACGGTTTAGTGTTAGCATTATTTTTATTGGGAAGTTATCTTAAAGTCGGTATGTTATGAGTAACGATAAGGCATCAAAGGATATTTTTAAGGGGGAAGCTCTAAGAAAATTGAAACCTAAAGAATTATTCGATTACTTTTCCGTTTCCATTGAAAAAACCTTTGCGTTATTGTCCACCTCCCGTCAAGGCCTTAGTCAACAAGAAGCAAAAAATCGCTTGCGCGAATACGGCCCAAACTCTCTACCCCTCGCCAAACCCACGCCCGCATGGCTGAGATTGTTACGACAATTTCACAACCCATTAATTTACGTTCTCTGGATGAGTGCTTTAATTAGTTTGCTGCTTGAACACTACGTTGATTGTGGTGTGATTGTTGGTGTCGTTATCGTGAATGGCATCGTGGGATTTATTCAGGAAGGAAAAGCGGAGCAAGCTTTGTTAGCCATACTCGCTATGGCAAAAACTCAGACCATTGTTGTGCGTGAGGCTGAACTAGTGACCATCGATAGTTCGGAGCTTGTACCTGGCGATATCGTTACGCTACAAGCGGGAGATCGAGTCCCAGCAGATTTGCGGTTAATTGAAGAAAAAGAGTTGAGCTGCGATGAGTCGGCATTGACGGGTGAATCGCTAACTGTGAGTAAAGATATTGTCGAGTTAGATGCGAACTGTTCTTTAGCAGAACAGAAAAATATGGCCTTTATGGGCACTTTGGTGACATCGGGCACTGGCCTGGGTGTGGTGACTCAAACCGCGAGCCAGACTCAACTTGGCGCGATCAATACCTTGGTTCAGAGTGTGTCGCTGGCAAGTACGCCACTACAAAATCAACTCAGTGTTTTTGCCAAGCAATTAACGATCGCAATAGTTGCCGTTGCTCTATTGACAATGTTGTTTGGAATGTTCATTAAAGGTTACGGTTTTTCCGAAATGTTTCAGGGCGCCATCGGTATTGCGGTTGCATCGATACCCGAAGGTCTTCCAGCCATCGTTACTATCACCTTAGCAATCGGCGTGCAACGCATGGCTCGCCACCAAGCTTTAGTTCGTCAGCTGCCAGCAGTCGAAGTACTGGGTTCCGTCGATGTAATTTGTACTGATAAAACGGGTACCTTAACCACCAATACAATGGTTGCTAGAAATGTAATTTTTAGTGGAAAAAGTTTTCGAGTAAGTGGAGACGGTTATGGTCCTGATGGCGAATTGACTGACTCTATTCTGGATAAAAGTGATAAGGCGTCGAAAGATTCAGATAGTTTTGAATCGCTTAAAAAGATGGCCGCGCAGATCAGTTTTCATTGTAACGATACCACTGTCGTTTTTCAGGACGAAGATTGGGTTATTAATGGTGATCCAACTGAAGGTGCGCTTTACTCTTTAGCTTTAAAAATTGGATTAAACGTGGAAGAAGAAAAGTCTAAACCACGTTTGGATGAAATTCCTTTCGAAAGCGAACGCCGCTATATGGCGACACTACACGAATCGCTCCAAGGAAGTACTCAGGGACAAATAATTTTTGTAAAAGGCGCACCTGATAAACTAATTAACTATTGTCATCAAGAATTATCCGAGGCTGGGCCGAAAGCCATTAACAAAGAATACTGGGAGAAAGAATTAGCGGTACAAGCTGGCAACGGAATGCGAGTTATGGCGCTTGCTTACAAAAATACCGAGGCGAACGTCGATGGTTTTGATCCGCAGCACATCGAAGATGGATTGATACTTGTAGCCTTGGTGGGTATCGCTGATCCACCCCGTGAAGATGTCGTTGAATCAATAGCCGATTGCCACAGTGCTGGCATTCGCGTCAAGATGATTACCGGGGATAACCCGATGACTGCGGCGGCAATTGGTCGAGAGTTAGGGTTAAATGCGGAGATCGTATTAACCGGCCGCGAGTTGGAAGCATTGAGTATCTCTGAACTGCAATCGACGGTTGATAGTGTTGATATATATGCACGCACGAGTCCTGCAAATAAATTACAACTCATCGATGCTTTACAAAAAAATGGACATGTCGTGGCGATGACCGGAGACGGGGTAAACGATGCGCCTGCACTTAAAAAAGCCAATATTGGTGTCGCGATGGGTGGCAAGGGCACAGATGCTGCGAAGGAGGCGGCACATTTTGTTCTTACCGATGATAACTTTTCGACGATCACTCGAGCGATACGCGAAGGGCGAACCGTTTATGACAATATCTTAAAGGCAATTATTTATATCTTGCCGACCAGTTTTGCGGAAGCGAGCATAATTGTGTTGGCAATTGTATTCGGCTTGGTTTTACCCGTTACTCCAGCTCAAATTTTATGGGTCAATATGGTTACGGGCGTCACTCTGTCGCTAGCGATCATTTTTGAGTTAGGTGAAGACAATATTATGCAGCGTTCACCGCGTTCGCCCAAGCATTCCTTCATTACTCGAAGCTTGCTAATTCGAATGTTATTGGTAGTTATATGTATGGCTAGCATTGTATTTTGGATGTTTAGCATTTATTTGCAGCGAGGCGTGAGTGCGGAGTACGCAAGAACGATGGTGGTGAACGCCTTGGTGTTATTTGAAGTGGTCTACTTATTTAACTGCCGATTTTTATATCAGTCTTCTTTGTCTACCCGTTCTTTTAAGAGAGTACTGCCGACTGTACTGGCAGTGAGTGCAGTGATGAGTTTGCAGCTTATTTTTACTTATTGGCCAACATCACATGCAGTGTTTAAATTGGAGCCGATAATTGCGAAAGATTGGCTTTATTTAGTGCTGTTTACTTTACCTTTGTTTTTTGTTGTTGAAATAGAAAAAGCTGTCAATAAGTTTATGAGCGGGATGGTCGACAAGCAGTCTCATGCGGATATTCAAAGCCAGAAATGAAATATTTGATCGGGCTAATTTGTATCGGAATCTAGCGATGCTTGTTCGGCTTGGTAGGCAATTTCCGTCATTTTCATCACTGAATCGGGGTTGAGAGCAATCGAAGATATTTTTTGTTGAATCAACCATTCAGTTATTTCTGGGAAATCAGAAGGCGCCTGACCGCAAATGCCAATATATTTTCCATGCGCGTTGCAGGCTTTGATAGCCATAGCCATGATGACTTTTAGTGCTGGATCGCGCTCATCATATTGGCTGAGAATTCCCGAATCACGATCAACGCCTAACGTCAATTGTGTTAAATCATTGGAGCCGATTGAAAAGCCATCGCAGTGAGCAAGAAATTTGTCGGCCAACAAAGCGTTCGCTGGAATCTCACACATCAAGTTAAGCTTCAATCCTTTTTCGCCACGAACGAGCCCATGTTTTTCCATTATTAGATTAACTTTCTCAACTTCGTTAACGGTACGAACGAACGGCAGCATTACTTCTAAGTTGGTCAGGCCCATTACTTCGCGAACTTTCTTAATCGCCTGGCATTCTAATGCAAAGCAATCTTCAAAATTCTCGGAATAGTATCTGGCGGCACCTCTAAAGCCGAGCATGGGGTTTTCTTCTTGCGGTTCGAAACTATCACCGCCAATGAGTGCAGCATATTCATTTGATTTAAAATCACTGGTGCGAAGGATGACAGGCTTTGGATAAAATGCGGCGGCGATACTACCAATCCCTTCAGCGAGTCGATCGATATAAAAATTTACCGGATCTGAATAACCGGCAATTTTTTTCTTAATTTCTTGTTTTAATTCCGTCGACATGGAATTGAACTCAAGTAATGCGCGGGGATGAATACCGATGGAGTTGTTGATGATAAATTCCATTCGCGCCAGTCCAACCCCATCATTGGGTAATGCAGCAAGCGAAAATGCTTGACCTGGGTTTCCGACGATTAACATTATTTTAGTTTTTGGACGTTTTAGTGTTGAGATGTCAAAACTTCTTTTTTCAAATTTTAGAGCACCTTCATAGACCTTGCCGACTTCTCCTTCTGCGCAAGAAGCCGTTACGGTTTGGCCATCGTTCAAGATTTCGGTAGCGTTGCCGGCGCCGACAATAGCGGGTATGCCCAGTTCTCGAGCAATAATGGCGGCGTGACAAACGCGCCCACCACGATTGGTGACGATCGCGCTGGCGATTTTCATCACTGGCTCCCAATCTGGATCTGTCATGTCCGTTACCAAAATTTCACCCGCTTGTAGATCCTTCATTTTTGATGCGTTAGCAATAATACGTACCTTCCCGGTACCTATTTTGCTGCCGACACTTTTACCTTGGGTAATTAATTTGCCTTTTTCAATAAGGTGAAAAGTTTCTTGTAAGCTTGATGTCGTATGCCCGTGAATGGTTTCGGGTCTCGCTTGAACAATAAAAAGCTCACCGGTGATCCCGTCTTTTGCCCACTCGATGTCCATTGGTCTTGGTGCACCCGCGTGTTTTGAATAGTGTTTTTCAATGGTGATTGCGTAATGTGCTAGCTCCAACAAGTCATCATCGTTAATAGCAAAGCGATTGCGATCGGCTTCATCAACATCGACGGTGTGGGTTGAGTGGTTTCCGCAAATTGAATCATTATTTTTGGCTTGTGTTCCGTAGACCATTTTAATGGCCTTTTCACCCAGGTGACGCCGTAAAATGGGCTTGTGTCCGATCAATAAGGTATTTTTAAATACAATAAACTCATCGGGGTTTACCGATCCTTGCACGATAGTTTCACCGAGACCGTACGCTGCGGTGATCATAATTAAATCTCGAAAACCCGTTTCGGTATCGATAGTGAACATAACACCGGAAGCGCCGAGGTCTGAACGCACCATTTTTTGAATGCCGATTGAAAGAGAAACGTCCATGTGATCGAAGCCTTGATGGACTCGATAAGCGATCGCGCGGTCTGTAAATAGTGACGCGTAAACTAATTTACAGGTTTCAAGTAGCTGGTCTATTCCCGATATATTTAAATAGGTTTCTTGTTGGCCTGCAAAAGATGCATTGGGTAGATCTTCGGCTGTTGCTGAACTACGAACCGCGACGCTGAGTTCTGCTCCCTCCTTGGTAAGCATTTCTGAATATGCCTGCTCAATCTCTGCAATTAACGCAGGCGGAAGTTCCGCATCGATAATTAATTGGCGTATCTCTTGCCCCGTATTCGCAAGTGCGCTGACATCGGTGATATCTAGGTCTGCTAGACGTGTAGTGATCGGGTCAGTTAGTTGGTTGTGTTCAAGATAGAGTTGGTAGGCTTCGGCGGTTGTTGCAAAGCCATCGGGCACCCGGACACCTTGTGAAGAAAGCTCTCGAACCATTTCTCCCAGAGACGCATTTTTTCCACCGACAAGCGCGATATCGTTGGCGGTAATTTCTTTGAATCGAAGGATGTAGGTATATTGGTTCATACGATTCCTTTGTAGAAAATTGCGGTTATTAATTGAAGCTAAGAGGGTCTAAATAAAAGTCAATGGCTAAAATAATTATTTAGAGCGTTATACCGTAACGCAGATCTTATCGAACTAAGTGGTAGTCTTATTTGCGTCGAATCAATAAATATTCAACGAGTTAAGGCTGTTATTGATTTTCAGATGTCATTTCACTTATCTGCTCATAGAGCCAATTAAGCCAATCGCCCATACCTTGCCCGGTTTTCGCCGACACTTCGATTATTTTTATCGCGGGATTAATTTCCTGTGCGTACTGGCGACATTTCGATATGTCGAAGTCTACATAAGGCAAGAGATCTGTTTTGGTAATCAGTAATAATGAGGAGTGATAAAAAGCATCCGGGTATTTTAATGGCTTATCTTCGCCCTCAGTAACGGATAGGGCGACGATCTTATGATGTTCTCCGAGATCAAATCCGGCGGGACAAACAAGATTGCCAACATTTTCTATGAAAACGACGCCAGATTTTGGCGCGGGAATCCGATCGAAAGCTTGGATCATCATATGGGCGTCTAGGTGACAGCCTTTTCCCGTGTTGATCTGAAGGGTTTGTGCGCCAGTGGCGGCTAATCTATCTGCATCAAGGGTTGTTTGTTGGTCGCCTTCAATAACTGAACAGGGCAGGGTCTTTACCAGCCGACTAAGCGTTTCTGCTAGCAATGTTGTTTTTCCGGTGCCAGGGCTCGATAACAGATTTAGGCCAAGACAATGTTGTGTTTTTAAATGTTCTCGCGCTTGTTGAGCGAAGGTATTGTTTTTCGCGAAGAGAGATTTTTGTAAATTAACTAGTCTTGTCGATTCGCAACCCGCTACGGTTACGCCAGCGGCATTATCCCCGAAATTTAACACGGGGATATCTTTCGCGTTGTCGTTCGAAGCGAGATATCGAGGAGGTTTTTGCGTCGTAATAATATCTATAGCTGGCTGCCACGTGTTGTTTGGATGGAGAGAATTTTTAGAAGCATCTGAACGCTTATTGACATATTGATGTTTGGTCAAAGAATCACACCCGCAAATAGTACACATCTTATTCCTCGTATATTTCTAGTTCGGTAAGTTGCATATCATCGCCGCCAACTATCCTGGTACCAAATTGCTGGCAGTACGGACAAGCGATATGGACTGAATCTCCTTCAAATTCTTTTTTGCAATGTAAACACTGGAGACGCCCAGGAATTTGAGAAATATTGATGGTCGCGAGATCTAAAACGGAATCGTATATCAAGGCTTCGATCGCGAATCGCAAAGATTCGGGATCGACACAGGATAGTTCTCCAATTTCAAGTTCCACTTTCTTGACATGTTTAAAATGTTCTCGTCGTGCCGTGGCGTTGATGATTTCGATGAGCTCTTCGGCTAACGATGCTTCATGCATGGGTCACCTTCTTGCCTGGTTTTGCCAGCTCGTGGTTGCTTGTGACTAAATTTAGCCAAGATTGTGGCTCTGTGCTAAATATTTTTTGCAGGAAAGCTAAGGCTGTTTCGATTGCCTGCAAAGTAGAGTCCGATATTTCAGTGTTCAGCTCAAATTCTTTGCCCTCAATGGCGAGCAAATAACTAGGCGGAGCGTTTCGCTGTTGAGTTAATTCGAAGAGTGCAAGAATATTTTCCGGACTTTGTACATGGGTTGAAAAGTGGCTGCTAGCCTCCGCAGATATTCTACTAAAGCTAAAATTGTTTAGGGTAGCGCGGCAAGCGTCAACGAATATTACAGTGTCGGTTCCTACAAGATCAAAAACATGTTCTGGGTTAAGTTGTAAATCTTCAATAAGATTAAAGTTGTAGCGCGTATTTTGGTCTAGGTTCATGGCACTGAGCGCTTTTAAAAGTAGAGGCGCTGCACCATCGTCGCCGCGGCTTGGGTTACCGTAAGCGATAATCGTGAGATGCGTTTTGGTGTTCATGAAAACTCGCCGCGATTTGATTTTTCCAAGCGATGAATCTGCTCGCCCTTAAGGTTAACTAATTCAATACTTAAAGGCATTTGACCAACGGCGTGTGTTGCACAGGACAAGCAGGGATCGTAAGCGCGAATGGAAACTTCAATGAGGTTCAATAACTCAGGTGTAATTTCCTTGCCGTCCAAATATTGGTTGGCGACTTGCCTGATAGATTCATTCATCGCTTGGTTATTGCTGGTTGTTGAAACGATTAAGTTCGCTTTTTCTACCATGTCATTTTCATCTATTTGATAGTGATGAAACAGAGTGCCGCGTGGTGCTTCTATAACGCCGATACCTTCGTTCTGCTTATTACCGCTACGCTTTAAATCGTCGGACATTAAATCAGGATCGTCCAACAGGAGGGCGATAGACTCGGCACAATGGAGGGCTTCAATCATCCTCGCCCAATGAAATGCTAAAGTGTTGTGCACTAATCCATGGGGGTTGAAGTTGCGAAATTCTTGGCGAAATAATTCAGCTTCTGGCGTAGAAATTTGGTCGCAGTTATTAAGCCTTGCCAGAGGGCCAACCCGATACCACCCGGTCTCCGGTCCTTCTTTGACAAGGAAGGGAAACTTCATATAGCTCCAGCTTCGAACGTCCTCATTGATTAAATCTAAGTAATTATTATCGGCGAACTGATCCGTATGAATGCTTCCGTCGCTATTTTTAACCCGTATTTTTCCATCGTATAGTTCTAAGTTACCTTTGCCGTCAACTAGGGACATATACCGAGTATCAAACCTTGCGAAATTTTTGAATAGCTTTTCGTCTGCCAGACATAGTTTTTTTGAAAGCATAACTGCTTCTCGTGTCCAGCTTATAATGTCCTTAATATCGATTTTTAAGCCGCTAATATTATCGATTTTTAGGGCTCTATTCATGCCACCAGGAATCGCTGCAATACCATGAATTCGCTTGCCACTAATCGCTTGAATAATTTGTTGGCCAAACTTGCGAATTTTTATTCCTTTAATAGCGAGCTCAGGGTTTTCTTTTAAGACGCCAATAATGTTCCGTTTGGCGGTATCGCTATCGTAACCAAATAGTAAGTCAGGCGATGCGAGATGAAAAAAATGTAAGGCATGTGATTGTAGAACTTGACCAAAATGCATTAGGCGTCGGAGTTTGATCGCTGGTGAAGATAAATTGTTGACCCCGGCAATTTGATCGATTGCTTTTGCAGCGGCCAAATGATGACTTACTGGGCAAATACCACAAAGTCTTTGCACTAACAAAGGCAGTTCCCAATAAGGTCTGCCTTGAATAAACTTTTCGAAACCGCGAAATTCCACGATGTGTAAACGGGCTTGTGTAATATGCCCATTGTCGTCGATAAGCAAGGTTACCTTGCCGTGACCCTCAACCCGGGTAATAGGGTCGATCGCGATACGGCGTGATTTTGGTTTAGTTGTTTCGTTCATACGATGATTGCGATTCTCTTGTTTTGGCTAAGCTATTTAGAAAAATTAATTCAATCGAAACGTCGAAGTGCGTAGTTAATATTGGGTTCTCTTTTTTCTAAAATCGCTTGCAACAGTTCAATGAAAGCTTCAGCGGGTGGAGGGCAGCCAGGCAAAAAATAATCTATCTGTACAGCTTCGTGAATCGGAACGACTTTATTCAACAACGCGGGTAGCTCCTCGTCATTGGGTATTATTGATTGAGGAGTCAAACCTAAACCGTCACGATACGATTCGTCCAAACATTCCTCGACGGTAAATTGATTTCTTAATGCTGGGACGCCCCCGTTGATTGCGCATGCGCCGACTGAAACTAGCACTTTGCATTTGGATCGAAAAAGGTTTAGCACTTCTACGTTTTCTTTATTACAAAGACCGCCCTCAATCAAGCCAATATCACAAGGCCCTAATTCTTTGATGTCTGTAAATGGCGAGCGATCAAATTCGAAATGTTTCTCAAGATCAACTAATTGTTCGTCAATATCTAAAAATGACATATGACAACCAAAACAACCGGCAAGCGAGCCAGTAGCAATTTTTAATTTTTCCCCGCTCTGGTTAGTTTTCATCAATACCACCATTGATAAGGGCAGGCCGTTTATTACCGATTTCGCTGATTGTGTCGTGATCATAAAGACGTTCACCAGGTACTTCAGTGTAATTGTTATGTTTGTGAATGATAGCCCCAACAGGACATACACTTGTGCTTAGGTCACTGGCAATTAAGTTGCTTGACTGTAGTTGGCCATCCACACTGTTAATGCGGAGCTCGGTATCTTGTCCTCGTCCGCCCAAAGAAAAAACATTTTTAGCGTCTAACTCACGACTAGCGCGCACACATAATTCGCAATTAATACAGCGGTCTCGATCAATAAAAATGTCTTGGTGAGAGCCATCACGTTGACGAAGTGGATATTGCAAGGGGAATTCGCTATGCGTCATGCCAAGTTCGTAGGCAAGCGCTTGTAGTTGGCAATTGCCGGATACTTCACAGGATGGACAGTAATGATTACCTTCGGAAAACAACATTTCAATAAGTTGCAAACGCAATTTTTGTAATCGTGGTGAATTGTTGCTGATGTTCATCCCATGTTTTGCCTTCATGGTACAGGCAGAGAAATAACCTTCGCCTTCGCTCACTAAACAAAGCTTACAGCTACCATGAAGAGACAGTTTCGGACTAAAGCATAAATGAGGAATATAAATTCCCGCTTCTGTTGCGGCTTGAATAACCGTTTGTCCTGGTGAAAAATTTATCGCAACACCGTCAATTAATAATTGATGGGTAGCGTCATTTTTTTCCTTTGGTACGGTTTCAGTCATTACTGGGTTACTCGGTCGATTTGTCGCGCTATTTCTTCTCCGACAAAATCATCGCTAATGGAATTGTTCATTGGGACATGAAAGTCGTTAATAATTTGTCGAGCGCAATCGCCGGCGGCCTTTCCTAGTCCGCAATGGCTAGCGGCGGAAAGTAGATCACTGGTTTGAATAATGAGGTCTATGTCATTTTTTCCGGCTTGTTGAGACGTAATTTTTTTCATTTTAGAATCGATAACTGCAGTTCCTACCCGGCACGGTGTGCAAAAGCCACAGGATTCTTCAGAAAAAAATTGCATATAGTTTGAAAGTATATCGCTGATTGAGCGCGACTCATTAAATACCATTAAAGAGCCGCCAGTATGAATATTTTCAAAATCCAAGGGGAGATGAAACTGATCTTTATGAATCAACTTTCCCGATGGTCCGCCAACCTGAACATAGACGGCATTTTTTGCATCGACGAGAAGTAATGCTTCCTTGATAGTTGCCCCCAACGGAAGCTCGACAATTCCTGGTGAGGGACAGTCTCCTGAAATGCTGTGTAATTTGGTACCCGGAGAAGCCTTGGTGCCGGCTTCGCGAAATTTGTCGGCACCAAAATCCGCTATCAGTGCGATATTACAGAATGTTTCAACATTATTGACGACAGTGGGTTGTTGTAGATAACCGTGGCTAACGGGAAAGGGAGGGCGAATACGCGGAATCCCGCGTTTGCCCTCTAATGATTCGAGAAGTGCGGACTCTTCACCGCAAATATAGGCCCCTGCGCCAAGGTGAATTTCAATGTCAAAATTTTCACCGAACAAACCACTTTTGCGTCTGCTGTCTATGGCGTTTTGAATATGATTTACCAGGAATAGATACTCATTGCGTAAATAGATAAAGCCGTGAGTTGCACCGATGACTTCAGCACAAATACTCATACCTTCAAGTACGTTGTCGATTTTACTGTTTAATAAAACGCGGTCTTTGAATGTTCCCGGTTCGCCTTCGTCAGCGTTACAAACCACATATTTTTTATCAGCAGGTACAGCAATACAACTTTGCCATTTAAAGAAGGTGTTGAACGCAGCACCACCGCGACCTTGTAAGCCGGATAATTTCAATTGTTCGAGGAAATAATGATTTCCTTGCTTAGTAATTTTTTCACGTAGCTCGCCTGGATTGACTGTATGACCTAATAAAGGTCCACTAGCTAAAATGGTTTCTGGTATTGAGAATAGTTGCTCTGGCCAACGATCGAATTGCGTTTCTTGTTGAATCAGATTAAGTATTTGTTGAATGCGTGCTGGATTTAGTTTCGAAATAGCAAAGCCATTAATCAATAATGCTGGTCCCTGTTCGCATAACCCAGTACAGGACGTCGTGTTAACGGATAGTTTTTCTGGATGGCTTTCGGCAAATTCAATTAGAGTTCGTAAATTATTGTTTTGGTCTAACATCATATCGGTAATGTTAGTACTGAGATAAATTTGCCAGGCACTGGGTTGCTTAATACGTAAAAAATGATAAAAATCAATGATGCCAGTGATTTCACCTGCGCTTAAATCAACAGAGTCGCTGAGTATCTCGATCGCGCTTGGTGAAATCCACCCGAAGTTATGTTGTAAGTCTACGAGTACCTGAAGGAGTTGGTGACGAGATATACCATGCTGCCAATAGTTCGCAATGAGTTCTCGGACTTTATCGCTTGATACGTTTCTAGGGTAGGGCCCAATGGGTAGAAAGCGCAAAGTTCACTCCTTTCAAACTGTGGGTTGATTCCAGAGGAGAATACTCAAAATCGCTCTGCAATTGTCGCTAATTACTATTATGTATGCTTTGATACTCGTCAATGATTTTATTGTGAAAACTAATGTAATTTCCCAAAATGAATAATAGATGTATAAAAATAGAGGTCACAGGCATTGTCCAGGGCTGTGGATTTCGACCTTATATAAAAAAACTCGCGGATAGTCTGTCTATTTTTGGTAGCGTTATCAATACCATCGGCGGCGTTGAGATCATGGCTTTTGGTGATGCAGCGTGCATAAAAACTTTTGTCGAAACTCTCGATTCTCATCCTCAAGTCGAATCGTTGACGATGCTCGAGACATCGCCCTCTGCGTCGTTCCGAGAATCTTTTCAGATTCATCATTCTGAGACTAGCGAGTTAAATATAAATCAGTGTTTGATTCCCGATCGTGTTCCTTGTGAGCGGTGCCAGAAAGATATGCTATCAATCGGTAATCGCCGTCAAACCTACGCTTTTACCTCGTGTGCGGAGTGTGGTCCTCGTTACTCCGTAAGTCTTGGTTCCCCCTTTGAGCGCAGTAACACGAGCTTTAAACATTTTCTACGCTGTGAAAAATGTGAGCAAGAATATAATGATTCCGAAAATCGTCGTTTTTACGCCCAAACGATTTCTTGTCCTAGTTGCGGCCCCCACCTTTCGTTGAAAAATGCAGAGGGCGTGGAAATTGAAACTAATTCTCAGTTTTGTATTCAAACGCTGGCAAAAAATATTGCGGAGGGACATGTTGTTGCGATTAAGGGAACTAGCGGTTTTCATATCGTTGCTGACCCTAACAATAAGTGTGCTGTCGAGAAAATTCGCGAGCTAAAGTCCCGGCCGAGTAAGCCTTTAGCCCTGATGTACCCAGATCTTGATTTAATTTCTCGTGATTGTTATTTGTCTTCGCAAGAAAAGGGTCTATTAAAAAATAAAGCCGGCCCATTAACCTTGTTACGGTCGCGGAAAATGTTTAGTGAAGTCGCTCCGAATAATGCTTATTTAGCGGTGATGTTGCCACCAAACAGTTTGTATTTTTTGCTACAACAATTTTGGGGGAAAGCTTTGATCGTGACCAGTGCGAATCGTAAAGGCGAAACGCTGATCGGCAGCATAGAAGAACTATTAGAGAGCTTCCCGAATACGTTTTCTGCGATTCTGGATCATGATTTAAAAATTCATCAACCGGTCGATGATTCTATTGCTCAAATTGTCGAACATGCACCAATGTTATTACGCCCAGCTCGCGGTTATACACCTTTAAAATTAAATTTAGATGACAAAACGCTACCTTGCTTGGGATTGGGCACTTACCTAAAAAATACTGTCGCGATGGTTAGCGATAAGACATTGTTTCTAAGTCCATTTATTGGTGATTTAGAATCGAAATCCGTGCTCGAAAAACGTGATCTTTATGTGAATGATTTTCTAGATCGATGCGGTAAGGATGTGAGCGTGGTTGGAGACACCCATAGGGAGTTTCCTTTTCCAGCAGGTTTAGCGCGTTCTCAGATTTCCACGGTGCAACACCATCTGGCCCACGCATTCGCTTGTGAATACGAACACGGTGTTCAGGCTCCCTATCTGGCAGTGACTTGGGATGGTCTAGGCTTCGGCATGGGTGATAATAAATTGATAGATTCTCAATCTACCGCAAACGTGACAGAACTCGAGATATGGGGTGGTGAGTTTTTCACAATTGGAGAAACCAGTTATGATCGTGCGGCAAGTCTTAAGCCGATAATGTTGGTGGGTGGCGATCAAGCGCAAAAAGAACCAAGGCGAATAGCGTTGGCAATGTTAAGTGAGATCGAGAGCAATAATCTGTCGAGTGTTTTTCTAGCGCAGTGCGATCCCGGGTGGAGCGAAAAGGAAATTAAAATACTCAGTCGTCTATTGTCGAATCGTTCGTCCATGAACAAAACTGGATTGGTGACGAGTTCCGCAATGGGTCGTCTTATAGACGGTTTGGCGAGCATGTTGAACCTTTGTCATATAAATAGCTTCGAGGGTGAAGCCGCCATGATTCTGCAATCTAAGGCACAACAATGGCTGACATCTCAGAACGCGGCGCAGGCTAGCGAAGCAACTATGGATAAAAAAATAAAAAGTGACATTAAAGATCTCAATTATGATTTTTTTCAAGAGCGGAATATGCTCCGCTTAGACTGGCGACCTATGGTGGTTGACTTGATGGATCGGAAAAAACGAGGCGTCGAGACTGGTGAAATCGCCTTTGCAGTTTGGCAGACTTTAGTATCGATTACTTTAGATGTTGCCCGGATAATGAAACAGCATACTGTTGTGGTCAGCGGTGGGTGTTTTCAAAACCGCCTACTCTTGGAGCTATTAAATACAGCCTGCAAAAATTCCAAGATTGCATGTTATTGGCCGCAACAAATTCCCCCCAATGATTCAGGTATTGCCGTTGGTCAGATTGCCGCTTTTTTAAAACAACACTCAAATCGTGCTGAACAAACGTCTTCAGACACAGTGCTTCAAAAAGGGGAAGTAGGATGTGTTTAGCGATGCCAGGTTTGTTAGTTGAGAAATATGTTGCTGACGATGGCCAGCCGATGGGCCGCGTTGAATATGAGGGCGTTTTTAAGTCGGTCAATTTGTCTTTTGTCGAAGAAGTCCGCGAGCAAGAATATGTGATTGTTCATGCCGGTTTTGCGATCACAGTTCTCGATCAAGAAGAAGCTATTGCATCTTTAGAAGCGTTTCGAAAGATGGAGCGCTTACAATGAAGTATGTTGATGAGTTCAGATCCCCAGAGCTAGTAGAGCATTATCGGCAACAACTCTCGCAACGGGTGACACGTGATTGGACCCTAATGGAAGTATGCGGCAGTCAGACCAATACCATCGTTAAATATGGTTTGGATCGGCTGTTACCTAATGAGGTGCATCTAGTCCACGGTCCCGGCTGCCCGGTCTGTGTCACGCCAGCAAAAGTATTGGATCAAGCCATTGCCTGTGCTGCGCTTCCGAATGTAATCGTTTGTTCTTTTGGAGATATGTTGCGAGTACCCGGATCTAAAAATTCTTTGCTGGATGCGCGGGCGCGAGGAGGTGATGTTCGAAATGTTTATTCACCGATGGATGCCTTGCAAATTGCGCGGAATAATCCGAGTAAAGAAATTGTTTTTTTGGCCATCGGTTTTGAGACTACCGCTCCTTTGAACGCAGTTGCGATAGAACAAGCTTCGAAAGAGCGTTTGCAAAATTATAGTGTGCTGGTATCACAAGTCACCGTGCCGCCGGCGATGTTGGCAATTCTATCTAACCCCAATCGCAAGATAGATGCTTTTCTGGCGGCGGGTCACGTGTGTACCGTAATGGGCGAAAACGAATACCGAGCAATTGCGGAACAGTTTAAAGTGCCCATCGTCATTACAGGCTTTGAACCCGTCGATATGATGATGGGCATCGATACCAGTGTCGATATGTTAGAAAGCGGTTCTTATGGTGTTAAAAATTGTTATACCCGCAGTGTAAAGAAACAAGGAAACAGTGCGGCGCAAACAATTATGAATAAGGTATTTAGATTAGCAGACAAGGAATGGCGCGGGATTGGTGAGGTGCCAATGAGTGGTTTGGTGTTGCGAGAGAAATATAAAGGATTTGATGCGGAAGAAAAATTCCCTCTATCAAAGTTCGGTTTTGAAATGCTTGCATCAGACAATAGCTGTATTAGTGGAGAAGTGTTACAAGGCTTAAAAAAACCGAAGCAATGCCCACATTTTGGTAAACCTTGTCATCCTGATAACCCTTTGGGTGCGACCATGGTGTCGAGCGAAGGTGCTTGCGCAGCGTATTATCAGTACAGATACTCTATCGATCTGATTGACTAGATTATTGTATTAATTTCTATGGTTTGCTTCGCGGCATAATCTGGCCTGTCGATTGATAAAAACAAATTCTGCCGAAAAACGTGGTGATAAATGGCGATTGATTTTGATAGTTTATTGTGTCCCGCTGATGCTGATACCGACATTATCACCATGGCTCATGGCGCAGGTGGTAAACAAACGGCGAAACTGATTGAAGATGTTTTCCTAAGTAAGCTTGCCAACATTCACCTAGAGCGCCAAGAAGATAGTGCGGTTTTAAGCTTTGGTGATGTTCATTTGGCTTTTACCACTGATTCTTATGTAATAAATCCGCTATTTTTTCCTGGCGGTAATATTGGCAGTTTGGCAGTAACAGGAACAATAAATGATTTAGCAATGATGGGAGCGAAGCCCAAGTATCTCTCCTTAGCAATTATTTTAGAAGAAGGTTTTCCCAAGCAAAAATTAAATGCCATCGTAGAATCAATCTCCGCCACCGCTGAGTCTGCCGGAGTGGTAATTGTTACCGGTGATACAAAAGTTGTTAATGCTGGGAAAGGCGACGGCATTTTTATCAATACCTCTGGGATCGGTTTAATCGATTCTTTACCTTATCCAAATCCTTCAAGAATAAAAATGGGCGACGCCATTATTGTGAGTGGCGACATCGGTAGGCACGGCTGTGCCGTAATGGCGAGCCGCGAAGGAATAAATTTTGAAACAAACTTGCAAAGTGATATGGCTTGCTTGCATGAAGTCGTTAACGATCTATTGGCGGCGGATATTGACCTTCACTGTCTGCGTGATTTAACGCGAGGTGGCTTAGCAACGAGCGTAATAGAAATTGCGCAAAGTGCAAAAGTACATATTGAGATAGAAGAAAATTCTGTTCCCGTGATTGAGCCCGTATCTTCGCTATGCAATATCTTGGGTTTAGATCCTATGTTCGTTGCAAATGAGGGGCGCTTTGTATTGGTGGTGCCAGATGAAGATTCCAATAGAACGCTAGAGATACTCAGTCGCCATGAAGCGAGTAAAAATGCAAAAAAAATTGGCGCAGTGGTTAAAGAGTTATCTGATATCGAACAAGTAAAAGCCGATGTTGGGATAAGTGATTCTGAAATAACGCTAGAACAAAATACTAGCCGTAATAATAAACCACAGGGTTTCGTTACTTTAAAAACCGCTTTCGGTACTAAGCGCCACCTGGACAAATTGTCTGGAGATCAATTGCCAAGAATTTGTTAGACATATGAACCTTAAAGTCAAAACTAATGGACGTTTCTGATCATTGAAAATTAGGGGCAATAGTAGCTTTATATCTACCCACGATTATTTTTAGTTATTTTTTTAGTTATTACGATTTGGTGGAGTTACTTTTTGTTTTTTACAAACAACTTCCAAATATATCGAAATGGCAAACATATGATTTCCGGAGTCAGCTGAACGAGAACTAGTAGAATAGCCGCAAGTATTAATGCGCTACCTAAGAATGGAAAATAAATAACCTCATACCACTTTAAGTTTTGATAACCGCTTGCCACGATTGACAACCCAATCAAAGTCGGAATCACAAATATAATGCTTATGTAGATAACTTTAGCGCCTACTTTCTTAGCAAGATTTTCAAGTAGCTTCATTGCCAAGGCGACTAGGCCAATGAATATCCCAAAGCCAATTATTACTTTAACTATTTCCATTTCTACCAAACGGTGACTCGGTTCTCCGGTACGATGTAAGCAGGGTTGGTTTCCTCAATATCAATAGCTTCGTAAAAAAGAGGAAAATTTGCAAGCGGAGCAGTACACCGATATTGCAAAGGAGGATGGCTATCCGATTTTAATACAAGCGTTAATAAAGCGTTATTGTATTGGACGCGCCAGCGCCGCGCCCAACTCTCAAAGAATGTGCGTTGGTCAGTGACAGCGATAACTTTGGACTGATTTTTCATCGCTAATTCAAAGGCATGGTATCCAATGGTTAGTCCGGCAAGATCAGCTATGTTTTCACTAAGGGTCGCGTCTCCGTCAACAAACATTCCGGGCAGCGGTTGATACCGACTATATTGTTTAGCCAGTTGTTCTGTGCGGCGCGCAAATTCTTGACGATCCTCCTGTGTCCACCAATCACGTACGTTTCCATCGGCGTCGTATTCGCTACCCTGATTATCCAGTGCATGGCCCATCTCGTGTCCAATCAGTGTTCCCAGGCCTCCGTAGTTTTCCGCGTCGCTTGCGGTAACGCTAAACAGTGGTGCCTGTAATCTTCCTGCAGAGATAATCAACATATTACGACTAGTACTGTATGAGCCGCCAAAACCTAGCGGCGAATTCCACCACCGCTGTCTATCGGTTGGCTTAGTTAATTTTTTGAGTAATCCTTCATAGTCTCGTTGACTAAGACGCATCAAATTTTCAATCAACTCATCAGATTGCAAAGTAACTGAAGGTGGCTCTATAGTCCTATCGGGATAAGCTATTTCAACTCGCATCTTCGTGAGTTTACGCTTCGCTTCGTCGCGGGTCGTTGACGCGAGCCAAGAGGCCTTGTCTATCCTTTCTATATACGCACGACGTACGTTTTCAGCAATCGCCTGGGCTTTCACCTTCATTGATGAAGGAAAATATCTTTCTAAATAAACTAGCGACAATTCATCTTCCAGCTGGAATCGCAAAAGCTCCATCGCGCTTTGTCGAAAGCTAGGCTTTGCTTTTAATCCAGATAGCTCTTTACCATAAAAATCGAAAGTGGCATCACCAAAAGGTTCGCTGAGGTAATTTGCATAATGCTGTAATAGCTGCCAGCGAAAATAAGCTCGTAGTTTGTCGGTAGGTAGCGTTACGAACATTTGTGCTGCAGAGCGGACAAAGGACGGCTGTTCAAGAGCGATAGCGATATCCGAAGCTAGTGCGGCTTCCTTAAAGAAAACACGCCATTTAAAATCAGGAGCAAAGCGCTCTAATTCATCGATAGAAAATTGACGAGAACGTTCTCGTACATCTTGCTGCTCAATTAGATTCCACTGAAGCTTTGCCAACTTAGTTTCCACTTCAAGCACGTCGGCGGCGGTACGAGCAATGTTACTAATGTCAGCCTCTGTATTTGCCAAGGTGAATATTTTTGTAATGTGCTCACGAAATTTACCTCTAGTTTCGATGAGGCTTGCGTTGTCGTCGAGGTAATAAGATTTATCAGGCAAGCTGAGTCCCGACTGAAGTAAATGTACCAACTCGCGATTCGAATTTTTCGAGTCAGGCCAAACATCAATCGAGAATGGCGCTGGCACAGGAGAGCGAGTGCCGCCCGATCTATCACTATGTAAGCGATTAAAACGCGCGATTATTCGAGCGACGTCTTCTGGAGTACGCATTTCCTCGATTATTTCGAGTTCATGCGCAAGAGCTTGAACACCCAGCGTGTTCCGCCGTTCTATATTTGAATAACTTTGATATAGATGACTTACGTTTGCAGATACGGAAAAGGATTCGTCTGACTCAAAAACGATTTTTTGCAAACGTTCTTGTACGATGTCATAGACTTCTACGTACTCGCTTAACCATGGACGGTCTGGCGGAAGAGGATTGCTCTCTAACCACGGGCGATTCACTTCAAAACAATAATCAAATTCACCATCGGCTAATGTACGACCTTGAAGTGGCGACGATTCTTGCTGGGCAAAGCAAAAGGAAGTTGCAAAACACTGAGCTAACAAACCATAGGCCAATTTCTTAACGGGAGCGGTCCGTTTTTTTGCTGCGTTATTTGTGTTGCTTCCTGGAGTTTTATATACAGCCATAAAGAATATCCACCGTATGCTGAAAATTTATTTGACGAGAAAAGATGGCTCAGTGACAAACTAGAATTTTCCAAAACATATGTTCAAAGAGTATTGGAAAAATACTTTCGCTCTTAATCATTATCCAAAAAAAGAAAGGGCGTCGGCGATAAAAGAGCGTGGATTAATTTTTATCTAACCCCAGTTTCTAACCCTGGTTTCTAGTATTCCCTTGCAACTAAACCAAAATATTCTGCGCACCCTTAATTTGTTTATCAACCTCCACTGCGCGCGGTGGAATATCTTTTCCTTTAATCACCGCAGGGCGTTCGCTAATTTGATCGAGCCAACGTTGTAGGTTGGGTAAACCATCTATTTCTACGCCACTCCAGTTATGAATTTTTGCCCAGGGCCAGTTGGCGATGTCGGCAATGCTGTAATCACCTGCTAAGTATTCGTGTTGTTTTAAATGCACATCCAATACGGTAAGCAGACGTTTTACTTCCCGGTGATAGCGTTCAATAGCGGAGGGAATTTTCTCTGGGAAATATCGGTAGAACACGTTGGATTGCCCCATCATTGGGCCGAGTCCGCCCATTTGAAACATTAACCACTGCATTACACGGGATCGGCCTTTGACATCGCTTGGCATTAACTTGCCGGTTTGCTCAGCTAAGTAAATTAAAATCGCACCGGATTCAAAGACCGCAAAATCATCGTTGTTGTGATCGACGATGGCGGGGATGCGGCCATTGGGGTTGATGGCTAAAAATTCTTTTTCGTGCTGTTTTTTTTCGGACAGATTAAAAGCGATAACATTGTAATCTAAATTCAGTTCTTCCAGAGCGATGGAAATTTTTCGTCCATTGGGCGTTGCAGCGGTGTATAGATCAATCATAATTATTCCAGTGTAATTTGATTTGTTAACTTTATTTGTGCTTATTGTTTGAATTCCGCACGGATGGTGCCTGTAGATTTCAAGTAACGCTTCATTTCGGTAAGCGATCTGCCTGTCCCTTTAAGAATGGATTACTGATAACCCTTAGCCTGTAAACGAAACAAATGTGCATATTGCTTATCAAGCGCTAATAACTCTTCGTGATTACCTTGTTCGACGATCGAGCCTTTGTCCATAACAACTATCGTGTCCGCCATGCGCACCGTCGAAAATCGATGAGAAATTAGTATCGCAATCTTGTTTGATGCGTGTTTACGAAAATGTTCAAAAATATTTGCTTCTGCTTGCGCGTCCATCGCGGCGGTGGGTTCATCTAGTACTAGAATGTCCGCATCTTCTCGCATAAAGGCGCGAGACAAAGCGATTTTTTGCCATTGTCCGCCGGAGAGCTCTTGGCCGCCTTTAAACCACTTGCCCAGTTGCGTATCGAAACCGTCGTTTAGGTCGTCAATGAAATCTACCGCCATGCCTTTTTCGGCAGCATTCTGCCAACGCTTTTTGTCAGTGAAATAATTGACATCACCGGCGCCAACATTCTCACCGACCAACATTTGGTAGCGCACAAAATCTTGAAAAATGACACCGATGCGCTGTCGCAAACGTATCGGGTTCCAAGCTTGGATGTCCAAACCATCTAATAAAATTCTGCCGCTGTCTGGTGTATACAAACGGGTGAGTAATTTAATTAAGGTGGTTTTACCGGAACCATTTTCACCGACTAAAGCTAAACTCGATCCAGGTTTTAGATGCAAGTTAATATTTTTTAGTGCGGGCTTTTTGGTATGTGGATAGATGAAACTGACATTTTCAAAGCGAATGCCATCGTTTTTGTCGAAACCTTCCGTTGCATTGCCGACTTGATCGGGAATTTCTTGATCTAAATATTCGTAGAGATTAGAGAGATATAAATTATCTTCGTACATACCACTGATAGCGCTCAAGCTCGCGCTCACCGCTGATTGCCCCTGTTTAAATACCGCCAGGTACATTGTCATTTGGCCAAGGGTAATTTTGGTGGCGATGGTTGAAATAATTATCCAAGCATAGGCGCCATAAAAAGCCACAGTACCGATGATGCTTAGTACGAAACCCCAGAAGTCGCGTCGTAAGGTTAAATCCCGATCTGCACGATATAGCTTGGTGAAAATGTCACGGTAACGTTGCAGTAACAGTGGACCTAGTTGATAAAGTTTTACTTCTTTGGCGCTATCTTCTCTGGCTAATACAGTTTCTAAATACATTTGCATACGGGTTTCCGGAGAGCGCCAACGGAAAAGTCGAAAGGCATCGCCAGAAAATTTCGTTTCTGCGATGAATACAGGCAGTGCGCCAAACACTAAAATCAGCAAGGCCCAGGGCGAAAACTGAACCAGTAAAATGCCTGCACCAAATAAAGAAATACCGTTTTGGATCAAACCGAAAGTACGGGTGACCAAACTCAATGGCCGTGAAGAGGCTTCACGGCGGGCACGGGTGAGTCGATCATAAAATTCCGAATCTTCGAAATGGGACATCTGTAATTCTAGGGCTTTTTCCAAAATCATTACGTTAACCCGCTGACCGAGTTGGGCGCGTAACAAAGATTGGATGACCGAAATACCGCGCTGGCAGGCGGCGAGTAGGACAAAGGCAAAGGCTTCTAAAATGACATAGCGAATTGCTTCACCACTTTCAATTGCACCACTCGCTTGGTAAATACCAATTGCTGCGACGACCGCATCGACAATCAATTGGCCAATGTAAGCCATGAGTATGGGTAGGGCACCAGCAGCGACTGTGAGTATGGCGAAGCCGATGGTGAGGGATTGGGAGGTGCTCCAGACTAAATCGATTGCGTGGCGACTGTAGCGAAATACGCCGACAAAACGCTGGAGTAAGTTGTCGTCGTTGTTTTGCCAGGGTTGTCCGTGCGCCACGATCTTTATCCTAGAGTACTGAAAATTAGAATTTTGGAAGCGGGCTATGGTATAGCTTTTTGGGCCTTAAGGTTACCCCTTCAGTGGCTACTTCGGGCGTGCACTGCCCTGATTTAGCTGAGTTTTTTGGCTTTTCACGTCCTCTACTGACAGTCTCTAAACTTATAGGCTAAATGGCCGATAGTTAGAGAGATGCCCGTAATTGGGCTAATTGGGCTGTTAGTGGCAGCCAAGGTACGCGGAAATGGCGAAAGAAGAAGAATCTGAAGAGCAGGAAGAGGTCCTCAGCGAGGCGGATAAACTGAGCGCGTCGATTAAAACCAATCGCAATTTGGTATTTGGCTTATTCGGCTTTACCGTGATCGTGGTGAGTATCTTAGTGACCTGCGTGCTAGTCATAAACGGCCAAATGTCCTCTCGTCGTGAAGTCTTATCTGAAGAATTTACCGAGCAGTTAGATGAATTGGATTTACACCTTAACCACTTAATCGCCATCCATAATTCTGAGGCGAAGCTGTATTTTGAGTTTACTGATGAATTGGAAGCTGTTCGGAAAATTTATCAAGATGAAAAAATTAATGGCTTGCGACAGCTTCTGGCACAGCGAGAGGTGGATCATCGCAGTCTGCTGGAGTTGAGTTTGGAGAGTACTTCTAACCTTGCGACTATGGTTCCAGGGTCCCGGGTTTGGACCAAAAATTATAGCGAAAAGGTTCAAGACGCGGTCTCTGTTTCGAAACAGCGAGAAGCCGACATTAAAGCCAGTATTGTTGCGCAAAAAAAACCGCCGAAGAAGTAAAGGCTGAAATACGTGAGCGAGAACGAAAACGAAGAAAAGGAACAGACGCCTAGTGAGGAAGACGAACTCGCTAGCGCCCTACCTTTGTTTAAAAAGCGGTTGCGGCGTTTGCAAGTCGCCGTCCCCATCGCTTTGTTGTTAGTTTTAGGTTTATTGGCAGGGTCAATCTATGTGGTTATATATTCTGGGTCAAAGTCGATGCAGGCCTTTGAAGAGTTGCCACAGTATCAAGTGAATATGTTGATCAAAGGCTATCGCCAAACCGTGAGCGATTTTGATGAATCCATGAAGACCTCACGTAATGCCTTCTTGGGCGAAGAGACTACCGCTTTCATAGAGGATGCTAGCAACTTAGCCGATTTCATGCTGGATAGTGAAGACGCTCAGCTGAATGCACTGCTGAACTATCGAAAAGTGATGATTGATTTTGCCGATAAAGCTGGTGGAACCCTAGAGTGGAAAAAATACTTCCTTGCGGAAATAGATGGGTTGATCACAAATTCCCGAGACCGCAAAGAAGCCATCATTACCCTTTCTGGGCGCTTTCCTGAAGTCGATCTCAGTTTAGACGATTAACATCCTTCGATCGTAATACCTCTCGGTTCTGATTTTCGAGCTTATTAAGGGCCCTTCCTCGATTGCTGGATACGTGATCTTCGGCATCGGTTTGTTTAGCGGGTTTTAGCTCATCCAGATCTCTGGTCATTCCAAATAGAAATCTCGGGTATTTCCTAATCCTCTCTGTGTTCCAGGCATATTTACTGGCATAATAGCGCCCCCAAATTTTGGCTCTCCAGTCCATCATTTGACTGCGATTTGAGCGGGACTTATGCAAGGCCCCTAAGGTAAATCACCATTTCGTAGATATCGACCACGTTCGTCGCCAATCACGACGTACTTTCACAACCAATAGACATATGCAATTTTGAGGATGGCCATGCAACCCACGGTTAAACCCAACAATCCAAATTTTTCTTCAGGTCCTTGCGCTAAACGACCTGGTTACGACGTATCAAAGCTTGATATTGCATCTCTTGGGCGTTCACATCGATCATCGCTGGGTAAGAAATTACTCAAGCAGGTCTGTGTGGAAACTGCGGAAGTCTTAGGCCTGCCTGAAGGCTATCGAGTTGGTGTCGTACCTGGCTCAGATACCGGTGCGGTTGAAATGGCAATGTGGTCGTTGTTAGGTCAGCGCGGTGTTGATGTTCTCGCTTGGGAATCGTTTGGTTCAGGTTGGGTTAGCGACATTACCAAGCAACTCAAGCTGGATAACGTTCGAAAAATGGAAGCGGACTACGGCCAATTGCCTAATCTTGCGGAAGTGAATTTCGACAATGATGTTGTATTCACCTGGAACGGTACCACCTCCGGTGTAAAAGTTAGCAACGCTGATTGGATTCCTGCAAATCGTGCTGGTCTCACTATTTGTGATGCGACTTCTGCAGTATTCGCGATGGATATGGATTGGGACAAGCTCGATGTTGTGACTTTCTCTTGGCAAAAAGCGCTTGGCGGTGAAGGCGCACACGGCATGTTGATTTTGAGTCCGCGCGCGGTTGAACGACTTGAAAGTTATACTCCAGCCTGGCCATTGCCAAAAGTTTTTCGACTCACGAAGGGCGGAAAGCTGATTGAAGATATCTTTGTGGGCGCAACCATTAATACACCCTCTATGCTTTGTGTTGCGGATTATCTTGACGCGCTGGCTTGGGTAAAAAGCCTGGGAGGTGTTGACGGCGCAATTAAAAAATCCCAAGAAAATTTAGCGGTATTGAGTGATTTTGTCGGAGCAAATGCTTGGCTGGGATTTCTTGCCGAAAAAGCAGAAACCATTTCAAATACCAGTGTGTGTTTAACAGTGGATGCAAGTGCTGACCAAATCAAAAAGATGGTGTCTCTGTTGGCTGACGAAGGTGTTGCATACGACATTGGAGCTTATCGAGATGCGCCTCCTGGTCTACGTATTTGGTGCGGAGCAACAGTTGAAGCGGATGATTTGAGAAAGCTGGGCCCATGGCTGAAGTGGGCTTATGAAACCGCTACAGCGAGTTGATCGATTGACGACAATCAAAGTTTTTAGTTTAAAAATGGGAAGTTATGATGTTTAAAATCAAAACCTACAATGCAATTTCTGACAAAGGCTTAAGTCGTTTTAGCCCAGAAAAGTATCAAGTGGCTGCTGATCTTAGTGATCCTGATGGCTTTATTCTTCGATCGCACAAGCTACACGGTGAAGAAATTCCTGCTTCTGTAAAAGCTGTCGCTCGTGCAGGTGCAGGTGTGAACAATATACCTGTCGACGAATACACAAAGAAAGGTGTCGTGGTTTTTAATTCACCCGGCGCCAATGCGAACGCAGTTAAAGAATTAGTGCTCGCCGGATTATTGTTAAGCTCGCGGGGAATTGTTCCTGGGATGAATTTCGTTTCAACTTTGGGTGATATGAAAGACGCCGGTGAAATGGGTAAGTTGTTGGAGAGCGAGAAAAAACGTTTCGCGGGCTCCGAATTGAAAGGCAAGAAACTCGGCGTGGTGGGTTTAGGCGCTATTGGTTCTATGGTCGCTGAAATGGCTTTGGCGATGGGGATGGATGTTGCAGGTTATGACCCTGCGATTTCAATCGAAGCCGCTTGGCGTTTACCCAGTGAAGTTATTCGTAAAGAAAACTTACAGTCGTTATTGGCCAGTGCCGACTATATTACTTTGCACGTTCCTGCACTGGAAGCGACTAAGCACATGATCAATAGTGATTCTCTTGCAGCTGTTAAACCCGGCGCTGTCTTGGTGAATTTCGCTCGCGACGCAATTGTTGATGCGCAAGCGGTAGTGAATAGTTTGGATAACGGTGGACTCAGCCAATATATTTGCGATTTTCCTGAGCCTTGTTTGATTGGTCGCACTGACGTTATTGCCATGCCGCACATCGGCGCGAGTACCGAAGAGGCGGAAGAAAATTGCGCAATTATGGGCGCAGACCAGCTAATGGATTATTTGGAAAACGGCAACATTGTTAACTCAGTAAATTTCCCTGCGGTAAAAATGTCCCGAGCCGGTGGCTACCGAATTACTTTTATTAACGAAAATGTTTCGGGTGTATTGGGAAATGTGCTTGGAATTCTTGCTGATAAAAACGTAAACGTTATCGATATGATGAACAAGAGCCGAAACGACGTTGCTTACAATATCATTGATGTTGAACAAGTACCTTCGGAAGAAGTGCTTGATGCTATTCGCGGTGTTGAGCATGTTGTGATGGTGAGAGGCCTCGAATAATAAGAAGCCTAGATTTTAAAATCAAACTATTGAGCTGTAACGATATTCGTCTATAGCTCAATAGTTTTTTACCCCTTCAGAAGTTAATTCCCATCCAAAGGCAGTTTATCCAAGTACAGAAGTTGTTTTAACGCGCTTCGCACCTTTTACGATAGGTTGCTGGTTTAATAGCTCACGTCGTTTAATCTCACCATCAATCCAGTTTTTACCGGCAATTAAAAGCCCCGCTGCAAGAAAAGCTCCGGGTGGCAATACGGCGACTAAGAAGCCGCTGTAATCGCTAATTAATGTGAGTTCCCAATTCAGTGCGACATCACCAAACAATAAATGCATATTGGAAAATAGCGTACCTGCACCAAGCACTTCTCTCATTGCGCCGATGGTTACCAGTACCAAACCAAAACCTAAGCCCATCATCAAACCATCGACGATTGAAGGAATAATCGGGTTGCGACTGGCGAAGGCATCAGCGCGACCAAGAATGGCGCAGTTCGTAACGATGAGCGGAATAAAAATACCAAGGATTTGGTAAAGCTCATATGTATAGGCTTGCATTAATAATTCGGTGCAAGTGGTGAACGATGCAATGATCATAACGAATACTGGAAGACGAACCGCATCGCTGACGGCATTACGAATTATCGAAACCGCCAAGTTTGATCCCACTAATACGGCCATAGTTGCAATGCCTAAACCAAGGGCATTTACAACTGACCCAGTAACTGCCAGCAAAGGACATAAGCCTAGCAGCTGAGTGAGTGCCGCGTTGTTTTTCCATAAACCATTCGCGCTAATTTCTTTGTAGCTAATGCTAGTTTCTTTGGCGATGATGTTGGAAGTACCTTCAGACCCTGTTTCTGAAGAGCTGTTTCCTTGATCCGTGTCGATGTTATCGCTCATTTTATTCGCTCTCTAAGGGCTTAGTGATATCGAAATAAGATAGGGTTTTTCTCACTTGCCGAATCACGGCTTTGCGAGTAATGGTCGCCCCGGTAAGTTGGTCATAGGCTTCACCCTGATTGTTAAGGATGATTTCTTGACGCTCGGAAAAATTAGAATGCAAATCTTTGCCATCAAAACTTTGTATCCAATTACTTTTTCGCACGTCAATATAGTCACCGAGTCCGGGCGTTTCATTGTGGCTGGTCACGCGAACTCCAGCTATCTCACCTGCGCTATTAATGCCAATAATCATTTCAATGTCGCCGCTATACCCGTCTTTGGCAACGGATGGAATGATTGCTGCAAAAGCTTGGTTCTCTTTGCGAGCGAGATGAATTAAACGTTGCTCGTCTGATTTTTCCTGCAAACCCAAAAATTCAACGAAGTCGCTAACCACCGGTGTTGTATCGGCGAACAAATCATTGTCGTGCTGATCACGGGGAATAATTTCAAACAAGGCGGCTTGCGCGGCACGTTCTTTCGCGACCACGATTTTATCTGCAGTAAGCTCATTGGTCACTGCTAGAATGGCGGCGGTAACCAAGGCAAATAAGCCGAGCAGAATGCTGTTAAATCCTATTGAGTTTCCTAGCATGTTGTTTTGTTCTAAACCCTTTGGTGATGTTTATATGTGTTTACTGTTTCTTAATAACATTCTTCCGCTGCGCATGCCCATAACTTCGCGGCACGGTGTAGTAATCGATAAAAGGTGCTGCGAAATTCATGAGTAAAACTGCGAAGGCAACGGCGTCGGGATAATTACCCCAGGCACGAATCACGAAAATAAGCATGCCAATGAGCGCACCATAAATAAGTTTGCCTAGTTGGCTGCTTGCCGAGGTAACAGGATCGGTAACGATAAAAAATGCACCGAGCATGGTACCGCCAGACAATAAATGAAACAGAGGACTGCCTGGGCTTTCGGAACTGCCATTGTCATAAAATAAAATGGCCATTAGTGATAAGCTCACCAGCATTGCCACCGGTGCATGCCAAGTAAATATTTTTTTGTACAATAAAAATATTCCACCAGCAAAAAATCCAATGTTAACCCATTCCCAACCTGCCCCAGCCCCAGCCCATCTCGCCTGGCTGAACACGGGTTCGTTAGCGAGAAGTTGCAGTAAAGTATCACCTTCGTTGTGTCTGATTATTTCTAGTGGCGTTGCGCCACTGTATGCGTCATACCCTGAGTCCAACCAAATTTTTCCGAGGGCCATTAATGGATCGATAAGCGATTGTCCTTCTGCTAGTGCAGGGGAGGGTGCGGCCCATTGAGACATTGCAGCGGGAAACGAAATTAACAAAATGACGTAGCCAACCATCGCAGGATTAAAGGGGTTGTAACCCAAGCCACCGTACAGTTGTTTAGCTAATACTATCGCGCAAAAAACACCGACCACTACAATCCACCAAGGGCAATAAGGTGGTAAGGCAATACCCAGTAAAACGGCTGTGACTAAGGCGCTATAATCGCGAAGATAAAATCCGATTGGGCGTTTACGTATTTTCAATACGGCGGCTTCGCATGCGATCGCGGTGACGCACGCTAACGTAATATTTAATAAGCTACCAATACCAAAAAAATGCGTGAGTGCAATTACGCCTGGCACTGTTGCGACCATGACATAAAACATCACTTCCTGGGTGGAATTGTGATTGTGGGTGTGTGGTGAACTTATTTGTGGCAGTGCCATAGGGTTCTCGATAAAAATATGTTCATTAAATTAGCGTACGCAGTACACGCTAATTTTCTAACTCTTCTCTTCTGTTTTAGATTCTTCAACGCTCGCCGCTAATTTTTCTTCAAGTGCGATTACGGCTTGCTCTAATTCACTCATTTTTGATGCGTCGGGATTCTTGGCTAATTGTTCCTGGGCGGAATGTAATAAATTCTGTAGGGAATCAATATGCTGTTGTAGCCCATCGTTCATATCAGAGTGATTTGAGGTCAAAGTTTGTTCCATAGCGCGCTGAATGGCGTCACTTACGTCAGCGTGGTTTTTGTTTCGGTTTTCTTGTTCCCGCGATAGCGTTTTTTGTACTTCCAACTCACCTTGATTTCGCGTACTTTCAATTCGCTGAGTCAAAATGTTGATCGATAGATTAAGCGCAGCGATTGATTCTTCATCTTCCGTGTCAGCGACAGAAAGTTTTTGTTGGGTAGCGTTCAGTTGTTCTTCCAATTTTGCAATGACTTCACGTTGATGTTCGCTTAGGTGAGCATCGCTAGCGTTGTTTTCGGAAGCAGCGTTAATATCTGATGCATTAGTTTTTGAGTCTACAGTGTCTGGGTCTACGTTTTCTGAATCTATAGTTTTTGGTTCTGCATTTTCCGATTCAGTTGTTTCTGGTAATACCTTGTTTGGATCTACATGCGCTTGTTTTGCTAATGCCTCTGACTCAGTATTAACAATGCTTGTTTGCGTCGTTTGTTCATCGCCAGCGGAATTGCTCTCGTCTTGCTTCGAGGAGCTTAAAGCCGCGATTTTTTCTCGGTAACTTTCACATTTCAGTTCCGATTCTTTAATCCGTGCTCTCGTCGCATCAGCTTGGCTCGTTTCTGATGATCCCAGTTCCGCTAGTTTGCTTTTTAATTTTTCAACTCGATCACTGGCGCTAAGTAAGCCGCGTTCTAGTTTGGCGAGCTCATTATTTTGCGAGGCCTCAGTATCAGGCGTAGATAAGTTTGGTTTACTTTCTGCAGAAGAAATTCCATTACCTGGCTCAGCTTTGTTTTGTTCTTCTAAAAGCTGCTGCTCCTTAAGCAGTCTTTTTTCTTCATTACGTTTTTTGGCTTTTGCGGCGGCTTCTTCTCGCGCTTTTGCTCGTTCTGCTTTTTCTTGTTCAACGCGATTTTTGTGAAATTCAAAGCGTTCGCGGGCGCGGTCAGATAATTCTTTTTCTGCGGCATGTTGTCGTAAAGCACTTTTACTCGCGCGATAGTATTGCACCAGTGGTATTTGGCTCGGGCATACATAGGAGCAGGCTCCGCACTCAATGCAATCCATTAAGTTATGGGCAACTAATTTGTCGGGATCCTCTGCACGAGCGTACCAGTAAAGTTGTTGTGGTAATAAGCTCGCTGGGCAAGCTTCGGCACACATGCCGCAGCGTATACAGGCTTGAGCGGGGCCGGGATCGGGCGCTTCTTCTTTAGTTGGTGCTAATAAACAGTTTGTTGTTTTTACCACAGGTGCGGCGGTGTTCAACAAAGTAAACCCCATCATTGGTCCGCCCATGACTAAGCGGCTGGCTTGGTCTTCTTTGTAGCCTTGTTGCTCCAAAATAAAACTAATGGGGGTGCCTAATAATGCATGGACGTTTTGTTGTGTTGAAAAAGCGTTCCCAGTAACGGTGGTGACGCGAGAGATCAAAGGTTCACCTAAATATACTGCGCGATAGGCAGCTCGGACGGTAGCGACATTTTGGCAGGTAATGCCAATATCGGCGGGGAGTTTTCCGCTTGGGATTTCTGCACCCGTTAAGTTCTGAACAAGTTGTTTTTCTCCACCGCTGGGATATTTAGTCGGTAAGGGGACGACTTCAATGCATTTGTTTTCCAATTGCGAAAGTTTGCTGTTGGCAAGCGCAGTACGCATGGACTCGATCGCTTTTGGTTTGTTGTCTTCAATGGCGATCAAAATTTCTTTTGGGCTTTCTAATAAGAAATTCAGTAACTCGATGCCTCTGACAATTTCTTCTGCTTCGGTCTGCATAAGTAAATCGTCAGAGGTAATGTAAGGCTCGCACTCGGTGCCATTAATAATTAATGTCGAAATTTTTAATGGCGAATTGAGTTTTATTGCGCTAGGAAAGCCCGCTCCACCCATGCCGACGATGCCGGCATTGTGAATTTTCTCGATGATTTCTGGTTTAGAGTAGTTTTCATAATTATTGCAAGGTTGTAAATCAATCCACTCATCCTTGCCATCGCTTTCAATAACAATGCATAAACCCGATAAGCCTGAAGCATGAGGCAGTGGCCTTTCTTCTATAGCAGTAACCACCCCACTTGTAGAAGCATGAATTTTTGCGCTTAAAGATTTTTCAGAGCTCGCGACACACTGGCCTTTAAGAACGAGATCGCCAACGTTAACGATAGGCTCAGCCGGTGCACCAATGTGCTGTGAAACCGGTAAGACAATAAATGGAGGTAATGGTAAAGCCGCGATCGGCAATTGCGTCGATTGTTCTTTATGTTCTGGAGGATGAACACCGCCAGGAATGTCCCAGAGTTTTCTCACGCGGCAACTCCTTGCTGATCGTCTGGATCATCGGAAGAGTTTTTGTCGTCGTGATTATTATCTGCTTGCTGGTTTTTATCCGAGGCAATTATTGTTGCGAAACTTTTTCCCGGGTCTTTAGGTAATTCCCAATGCCAAGCGGCGATTCCCGTGCTAGATGGAATCATGTCAATACAATCAACCGGGCAAGGTTCAACGCATAAATCGCAACCGGTACATTCATTTGCAATAACAGTGTGCATAAGTTGCGCGGCACCTAGAATGGCATCTACCGGACAAGCTTGAATACATTTAGTGCAACCAATACATTCGTCTTCACGAATGTAAGCGACATTGGGTATTTCGCTTTCTTCGCCGTGTTCTTCATCCAATGAAAGTACTTCAACGCCTAACAGGTCCGCTAAGGTGTTTATTGTCGCTTGCCCGCCAGGGGGGCAGTGGTTTATTGCTTCACCATCAGCGATCGCTTGGGCGTAAGGGCGACAACCCGGATGTCCGCATTGTCCGCACTGGGTTTGCGGTAAAAGAGCATCGATTTGATCGACGATGGGATCTGCTTCGACTTTAAATTTCACTGCTGCGAAACCCAAAATTCCACCGAAAACCACACTCAGTCCCACCAGTGCAAGTACTGCGCGCGCAACTGAAGGTTGCATAACAAATTCTTGAAGTATTTCTATCATCAGCTTTACTAATTTTTAAAAATTTAAATGAGTCCGGCGAAGCCCATAAATGCCAAGGACATTAAACCTGCCGTGATCATCCCAATTGCTGCACCTTTAAACGGCACCGGTACATCGGCAAAGCTCAAGCGTTCCCGCATCGCGGAAAATAAAATCAGCACCAAAGAAAAACCAATGCCAGCACCAAAGCCATATAGAGATGACTCAATAAAGTTATGTGCTTTCGTCGTGTTCTGTAAGGCAACACCAAGTACAGCACAGTTGGTGGTGATCAATGGTAGAAAAACACCGAGTACGCGTGATAATAGTGGGCTGGACTTGTCGATGAACATTTTCGTAAATTGTACGACGACGGCAATCACTAAAATAAATGAAATGGTTTTTAAGTAAACAAGATTAAAGGGCACCAAAATAAAAGTGCTAACTAAGTAGCTGCACACTGAAGCAAGGGTTAATACAAACGTAGTTGCCGCCGCCATGCCAATTGCACTCTCCAATTTATTCGATACGCCCATGAAGGGGCATAAACCTAAAAATTGTACGAGGACAAAATTGTTAACCAGAATTGCACCAATTAAAATAATCGCAAAATCTGTCATAGGGTTTATTCTCTGATCAAGAGCTAAAAATCACATTACTCGCATGCCGGGCGCGGCGCCGGGGCCAGGTTCTAAGATATAAATTTCTTTTCCACCTGGGCCTGCTGCCAAGACCATTCCTTCGGACATGCCGAATTTCATTTTTCGTGGCTGGAGGTTGGCGACCATCACGGTTAATTTCCCTTCGAGGTCGGCCGGATCATAGGCGCTTTTAATCCCTGCAAAAACGTTGCGGGTCTCGCCACCCAAGTCTAGGGTTAGGCGCAATAATTTATCGGCACCTTCGACATGTTCAGCTTTGACGATTTTTGCAACGCGCAAATCAACTTTTGCAAAATCGTCAAACTTAATTTCCGCCGCGATAGGTTCGTCCGCCAATGAGCCACTCAGGTTTTTGTTGTCTGCACCATTCTCGCTCGCCGGACTTTCTAGCGTTTCTTTGCTGGCTTCAACCATTTTTTCGACCTTGTCTTTTTCTATTCTCGCCATTAAGGCTTTAAATTTACCAATTGAATGGTCGCCTAAGAATACAGGTGCTGCTGTCCATTCGAGTTTGCTATTGAGAAAGGCTTCGCTTTTGTCAGCCAAATTCGGCAGCACTGGCGCGAGATAAATTGCCAAAACACGAAAGCAGTTAATCGCGAAGGAACACACATCATTGACGGCTTGCGCATTGTTTGGATCTTTAAACATAGCCCAGGGTTCTTTGCGCGATACGTATTCATTGGCGAGGTCAGCCAGTTCCATGATTTCACGCATGGCTTTGCTGAAGTCCCGCGCATTGTAATGTGCTGCGATAGAGTCGCTGGCGTCGACAAAACGTTGCCACAATTCTGGATCGTCAATGTTTGATGATAGCTTGCCGCCAGTTTTTTCAATGAACTTGGCACTGCGACTAGCGATATTAATAAACTTATTCACCAAGTCAGAATTTACGCGCTGGGTGAAGTCGTCTAGGTTTAAATCTAAATCGTCAACTCCACTCGACAACTTTGCTGCGTAGTAATAACGCAAGTACTCGGGGTTTAAGTTTTCTAAATAAGTACGAGCGTCAATAAAGGTACCGCGCGATTTCGACATCTTGGCACCGTTCACGGTTAAGAAACCGTTCACCGCAATTTTTGTTGGCGTTCTAAAACCCGCTGAGGTGAGCATGCAGGGCCAAAATAACGCGTGGAAGTTGATAATGTCTTTGCCGATAAAATGATGAAGCTCTTTGTCAGAGTCCGGTGACCAGTAAGATTGCCAATCGAGATTGTTTTTTTCGCAGTAATTTTTAAAACTCGCGATATAGCCAATGGGAGCGTCTAGCCAGACATAAAAAAACTTGTTGGGTTGGTCGGGAATTTCGAATCCAAAGTAGGGAGCGTCGCGGCTGATATCCCATTCTTGTAAACCATCGTCTAACCACTCCGATAATTTGTTGGCAACTTCTGATTGTAAATGCCCTGCGCGTGTCCACTCTTTTAAGTAGTCAGTAAACTCGCCTAAAGTTAAAAAGAAGTGTTCGGAATCTTTTTGGATTGGTGTTGCGCCGGATAAAACTGATGTCGGCTTGATAAGTTCATCGGCGCGATAAGTCGCGCCACAGACTTCACAGTTATCACCATATTGATCGTCGGCTTTGCAGCGTGGGCAAGTACCGCGGATATAACGATCCGATAAAAATATTTCTTTTTCGGGATCGTAAGCTTGGGTAATTGTGCGGGCACTAATATGGCCATTCGCTAGCAGGCGCTTGTAAAAAGTTTCCGATAGTTCGCGATTCTCGTCTGAATGGGTGGTGTGAAAATTATCAAAGTCGACACGGAAATCACTAAAGTCTTGCTCGTGTTCTTGTTTGATTTTTGCGATTTGTTGTTCAGGCGTAATACCTAGCTGTTCGGCTTTAAGCATGATGGCGGTGCCGTGGGCATCGTCCGCGCAGACATAAATAACCTTGTGGCCACGCATACGCTGAAACCGCACCCAAATATCCGCTTGGATGTAACCGACAAGATGGCCTAAATGTATTGGGCCATTTGCATAGGGTAGGGCGTTGGTGACAAGAATGTCGCGTACTTCGGTCATTGCTTAATTAGTTTCCTAGCTTATAGGTTTATAAATTCTTCGATTATCGCTCGATGCTATTTACGGGCGTGAACAGTTTAGGGTCATGAACATTAGGGTATGAGAAAAATATGAAGGAGTGTTGAGGCTTAGCTAGATTGTTTGTCATCCATAACAAAGATCTGTAGAGATCAAGAACGGTGCACTGAATCAAATCTATGTAAGACCTATTGGGATCTTGTAATCCAAATAGGCATTCCCCCGACGTTTTCTTCTCAAGTTTTTCTACTTTTCTTCCCTAGCAGGGCCGCCTCAATCTTATGCTGCCACCCGGCATTATCATATCCCCTAAATTCAACCCCGCGAATTATTTAGTGACTCGCAAAAAAGGCCGGCAACTATAGCATTTTTTTGCATAGTAATCAGTTAGTCAGGGCCTATTTGCATTGCATGACCTAGTAAAATAGTCGGATAATACCGAACCCAAAAACCCCGCTAATTTGTTACTCAAAGGTTTATTTATGGCTATGCCGGTGCTGTCCACCATTGAACAATCCCTCGCTAAAATTAACGACCCCGTTTTACACCAAGATTTGATGTCTTTAGGGGCCATCGAAAATGTTGATATCCAAGGTGGCGATGTCTCAGTATCGGTGGTTTTGGGCTATCCGGTGGCTGGAATTCGTCAGGCGCTGGAGAAAGAAATTGAGCAGGCCTTGTCCGCTGTTCCGGGTGTTGAGAAAGTAGTTGCCAGGGTTCAAGCCATCATTCCAAGTTCTCCTGCGGCCAAAGGCGATGCTATATGTCGAGTGAAAAACATTATTGCCGTCGCCTCCGGCAAAGGTGGCGTCGGAAAGTCGACAACGGCGGTTAATCTCGCCTTAGCGTTAACGGCGGAGGGCGCGAGGGTAGGGATTCTCGACGCGGACATCTATGGCCCGAGCCAACCGCAAATGTTGGGAGTGGGTAAAAAAGAACCACAAATTATTAATAATCAGTTCATGGTGCCGATCGAGGCTCATGGCTTAAAGTCCAATTCGATGGGCTACTTGGTGACCGAGAAGACTCCTATGGTTTGGCGCGGGCCTATGGTCAGCAGCGCATTCCAGCAGCTTGTTAATCAAACTGATTGGGGAGATTTGGACTATTTAGTGATCGATATGCCACCAGGAACAGGGGATATTCAATTGACTCTTTCGCAAAGTGTTCCCGTTACCGGGGCGGTGATTGTCACCACCCCCCAAGACATAGCGCTTTTGGATGCAAAGAAAGGTATCGAGATGTTCCGCAAGGTGAATGTGCCGGTTTTGGGAATAGTAGAGAACATGGCAATACACACATGTAGCAATTGCGGACATGAGGAGCATATTTTTGGTGAGGGCGGTGGTGCCGCAATTGCCAAGCAGTATCAAACGTCCTTATTGGGAGCTTTGCCGCTGGACTTGAGTATTCGCGAAAATGCTGACGGCGGCAAACCTTCGGTGGTTGCTGACCCGGACTCCTCTATCAGCCAGACTTATCGCTCAATCGCTCGCGGGGTCGGGGCCTTGCTCTGGCACGTGAACCGAACGCAAGTGCCAGTACCCAGTTTTGAGGTAAGTGACGATTAGTTTTTGGGTCGTACTGGCTCAAGTGGTTACAGAGCATTAAAAACTCCGTATCATTCCGCGCTATCGATCAAATCAATCAATTGCACAATTCAATAGAAAATTTGCGAATTAAAATCCCCTCGCCGAGTTTTTACTCGGCGACTTTTTGGAGACGGTATGAGTATTAAGTCCGACAGCTGGCTGCGTCGTATGGCGCAAGAGAATGCCATGATAGAACCCTTTGAAGCAGGCCAAGTGCGCTATGGCGAAAATGAAGAGCGTTTAATTTCCTATGGTACTTCAAGCTATGGCTACGACGTACGTTGCGCCGACGAGTTTAAAATTTTCACCAACGTTCATTCGACCATTGTTGACCCCAAAAATTTTGATGAAAAAAGTTTTGTCGACGTTAAAAGTGACGTTTGTATTATTCCTCCCAACTCTTTTGCCTTAGCGCGCACGGTTGAATACTTTCGAATTCCACGCAACGTGTTAACGGTTTGTCTCGGTAAATCCACTTATGCTCGCTGCGGTATCATCGTCAACGTGACGCCATTAGAACCAGAGTGGGAAGGGCATGTAACTTTAGAATTTTCCAACACCACACCTTTGCCGGCAAAGATTTATGCCAACGAAGGTGTTGCGCAAATGTTATTTTTTGAATCTGATGAGGTGTGTGAAACGTCTTATAAAGATCGCGGTGGGAAGTATCAGGGGCAGAGAGGCGTGACTCTCCCTCAAACCTAGAGAAACAGTTTGGTTGACTCTGGTTTGCGCCATAGCGGCTCCGTGCCACCTTGCTACTACAGCGCAAATTCAAGCCAAACAAGGTGATTTCTTACTTTAAAGTTTTACGTCAATACTTAATTGAGAACATTGGATCGACGTTATGGGTGATGTCATTGAATTCAAAAAGCCCAATGAAAAACTATCTGAGAAATTTAAAGGCAAGAGTCTTTGTCGGGATGGTTTTCATAAGTGGGAGGTTGATAAGGCGAAGCAGTTTGATGTTAAGCAGGGCAAGTTGGTGACTGTGTATCGTTGTTCGCGTTGCGGAGAAAAGAAAACAAAACTGCAGTAATCTATTTTTTGGGCGTCCCTTAATTTTTTAATGCCCTTTAACTTTTTCACCATCTAATGTCGCTTCGCGCAAATCAATTTCGTAGCTTGCGCCGTCTTCTTCTTGTTGTTGTACTCGAATCACTAAGTAGTCCCAATCTTTCGCTAACCAAAAAATGGTTTGTCTATCTTCGCTTTCTTCGCGGATGCGTTTTACTCGAACAGCGGTAAATTTTCCTGCGCGGGTCTCCAACTCTTCTTCACCTAATACTTCAAAATCATATTGCTTAAGTCGACCGCCGTCGGCGATATTGTAAGTTGAGAGCGGAATTTTGTTGATTAAGTCTGAACGAATCTGCAATTGGTAGCTAACTTTGTCGAGTGCCAAGTCTGGGACATCCATTTTCCAGGGTTTGCGTTCAACATTGTTGATGACCTGGTTATTTTCCCAATTGAATTTAAGTATAGCTTCTCGGTTGCGCCCTAGACCGGTTCGGTTGTAGGTGTAAGTTTCGGGAATTACTCGAACATCTTGATTCCATTGAAATTCGCTGGTTTCAATGATGTCACCGATCCAGCTATCGGCAATAAAGGTGAGTTTTTGATTGCCGTTTTCTAGGGTTTCGAGTTTCCGCGTCGCAGTGATGGAAATACCATTTATTTTCGCTTTGTAAATCGCCTCGAAATTCTTTGGCTGGTCAGCCAATGCGGAAACACTTAGCGTCGAATAAATACAAAACAGAATGGCGCTAAAAAAGAAGTATTTTTTGCTCACGCGCTTTCCTTGTTTTGTGCTGTAAAAGCTCATAGTGAATACTTCCCTTATTTTTATCCCTAGTCGTTAAGCGGGTGTTACAACTATTATCTATTCTTGTGTCTGGTCGATTAGATAGCCGCATTCGGGCAAAAGTTCACCATCTAAGTGACAAGAATTATTAACCAGTTTTATCCGTTTTTCTGCAAACCACTGCACAGCAAGGGGATAGATCCGGTGTTCTTGCTGCTGTACACGTTTCGCTAAGGAATCTGCGTCATCATCTTTTAATACCGCTATTTTGGCTTGAATGATAGCGGGGCCGCCGTCGAGTTCTTCGGTAACGAAATGTACCGTGACTCCATGCTCACTATCGCCGGCATCAATTGCTCGCTGATGAGTATGTAAGCCAGGGTATTTGGGTAGCAATGAAGGATGAATATTTAGCATTTTGCCTAAGTAGTGCTGAACAAATTCCGGGGTGAGAATGCGCATAAAGCCTGCGAGCACGACGAGATCGGGTTGGTATTGGTCAATGGTTTTCATCATCGCGGTATCAAATTCGAGGCGTGATGAAAATTCTTTATGGTCGACAACTTGCGTCGCTATATGGGCTTTTTCTGCACGCTCAAGACCTTTGACGTCGGGGCGATTACTTATTACCGCGCAAATTTCTATGGGTAAATTGTCATTTAGCTGAGCGTCAATCAGTGCTTGTAAATTGGTTCCACTTCCGGAAATTAGCACCAGCACTTTGCTGCATTTTACAGACATAAACTCGATACCTAGACATGCATGTTAATTGATGCAATTAAATTTGCATCGAAGACTTCAGCTAGCTTTTTAGCTTACCTTCCCGAAACGGAGTGAAAAAGTTTTTGAAAAATTAAGCTTAAACAAGGTTAATTATTATTTGATAATTACCGGGTCGTCGCCGGGCGCAGACGCTGCGATTTCGCCAATAACAAAAGCCGTTTCGCCCGCTTGTTGTAAATGTTTTAACGCAATCTCTTGTTGGTCTGCCGGTATCACCAACACCATACCGATTCCGCAATTAAAGGTCCGGTACATTTCGGCTTCTTGAATATTGCCTTGCTCCTGCAGCCAGCTAAATACCGGTGGCAATGTCCAGGTGCTGGAATCAATCACCGCGCTGGTATTTTCAGGTAATACTCTGGGAATATTTTCTAGTAATCCACCGCCGGTTATATGAGAAAGCGCGTGTATCGGACACTGCTTCATTAGGCTAAGAATTGATTTGACGTAAATTTTGGTGGGGGCGAGTAGGTGATCGATTAACGGTTTACCGCCGAGCGATTCGTTAATGTCGACTTTGTTCTTTTCGATAACTTTTCGAATGAGTGAGTAGCCATTTGAATGTGGCCCGCTCGAAGCCAAGGCAATAAGTACATCGCCGGCACCTACTTTGGAGCCATCAATGATTTCGCTTTTCTCGACGATACCGACGGCGAAGCCACCGAGATCATAATCACCCGCTTGATACATGCCCGGCATTTCTGCAGTTTCGCCGCCGATTAAGGCGCAGGCAGATTGTTCGCAGCCGGTGCCTATGCCGGTGACGACATCGCTGGCGACATCGACATCTAATTTGCCGGTCGCATAGTAATCAAGGAAGTAAAGTGGCTCGGCCCCGGTGACGATAATGTCGTTAACGCACATCGCCACAAGATCGATGCCGATGGTGTCGTGTTTGCCTGATTCAATCGCGAGGCGCAACTTGGTGCCGACGCCATCGGTGCCCGATACTAAAACCGGTTCTTTATAGCCACTAGGGAGTTGGAATAAGCCACCAAAGCCACCGAGTCCGCCGAGTACGCCGGGTCGAGAGGTTCGTTTGGCGACGGATTTGATTCGATCAACTAAGGCGTTTCCCGCATCAATATCGACTCCCGCGTCTTTGTAGCTGAGCGATTCTCTGGTGTTTTGCTTGACTGGGGTCTCGGGGCCGTCGGCCATCTGCGTATTTCTCCACATCGTCTGGTTGGAAGGTGCTGGCTGTAAAAGCCGGGCATTTTACCAGCTTCTTTTGCCCTGTGTCGCACTCGCCATTATTTATTCTTGCGCTTGCTATTTAATTCCTGCGTTCTCGGTACCATCGTCACAATATTCATGATTTGGCCAGTCGCTTTGCGGGCAAAAAGTTTATACACTCTGGGGCCCGTTGTTAGACTCATTTTGAGGTTGTTTTGAGACGTTACTTTAAATTATTTTCTCCATCGCTTTGCTTCAAGCTGTTGCTAAGCGTATACGTCAGCGCACTTGCTGTAGGTGTGGTCCAAGCAGAGCCAGTTGCCAATCTGTATCAATCGCAAACTTTGGTGCAATCGCAAAGTGATCGGGAGCGAAATAACGCCACTATCGATGGGCTTGCCGAGGTGTTTGTGCGGGCCTCTGGGAAAAAACGCATTCTTGAAAACCCTGCGGTTATTCAAACCTTGACCTCCAGCGCCTCTCGCTATGTTGCAGGGTATCGCTACGACCCTACGGACGAAACTTTAATGGTTGACGATCGAGAAGTGCCCGCCCAGCGTCTCGTCTTAGATTTTGCTGGGGAGGCAATCCAGCGATTTCTGCGAAACAATCAGTTACCGCTTTGGCCCGCGAATCGTCCAACCAGCGTTTTGTGGATAGTCGTAGATAACGCTCAGGGTAGAACTTTGGTTGATGCCGGTAATTTTCCGGAAGCCATAGTGGCGGCTCGAGATTCAGCGCGGCGGCGCGGGCTGCCCAATTTAACCTTTCCTTTGTTAGATCTTGAAGATCGCGCGGCGTTGTCGACTTCTCAATTATGGCGTGGCGATGTTGATGCGATTAAAAAAGCCTCCGAGCGCTACCAATCGGATAGCATTGTGGTAGGGCGACTAAATCAAACATCACAAGAGCAATGGCGAGCAAGTTGGACTCTTTATTACGAAGGTCGAAGTTTTGTTTTTGACAGTATTGGCACAGAAATAAATGACGTTGTTGCGGAAGGCATGGATAACATCGCTGAGCAATTTGCACAGCGATACAGTGTTATTCTTGATGGTGGCGCAGGAAATTTAGTTGCAATACAGGTTGATGATGTGGGAGATTTTGCGGGTTACGCTACGATGATGAAATATTTGGAAAATTTAGCCGTTATTCGGCGTACGGACTTAGTGGGTGTTAGTGGCAATAGCGTGCGCATGAATTTGACAGTTGAGGGTGACGTATCTTCGCTAATAAATGCTTTAAATTTGGAGCAACACTTAACGCCGAGCGAATCTTTATCACAAAATGTATATCCTGCGGGAAGCCAAGAAAATCCATTGCGTTACGTTCTTCGTTAGCGGTTCTTCAAAAAAAACTTTGTCACAAAGCTTCAACGGCCGCAGGTATTCAAGCACTGCGGCCAATAACACTTACAATCAGTAGAAAATTCGAATCCACTATTTATGCCGACACATTATTCCTCCCCTAAACAACTTGTCTTGGGTATTTCGCTGCGCGATGAGGCGACCTACAGAAATTTTTATTGTCGAGAGGGAAGTAAAAATAGTGAAATAGTGAATATTCTGAAGGCGCAATTATCAGACTCTGGTGAGCAGATAATTTATTTGTGGGGAGCGGCGGGTTGCGGCCTGACTCATCTACTACAAGCGGCTTGTCATGATGCCCACGAGCGGGGTATATATGCGCAATATTTACCTTTAAAGGACCTTGCCGGCTACGCTCCCGATTCAATATTCGAAGGTTTGGAAGCGCAAGATTTAGTTTGCGTGGATAGTGTTGACGCAGTGGTTGGTCATTCCGCCTGGGAAAAAGCGCTGTTTGATTTTTTTAATCGTATGCGGGATGCGGGAAAACGAATTATTTTTTCTTCTGTTGCAAACCCAAATAAATTGCCAATGCGTTTGGAAGATTTGAAATCGCGCTTGGCTTGGTCAGTGATTTATCACCTTGAAGAGCTTGATGACGCAGATAAATCCGCTGCACTACAAATGCGCGCTAAATCTCGTGGTATGGATATGCAAGAAGAAGTTGCTCAATTTATTTTAAATCGAGCACCACGAGATACGAATGATTTGTTCTATATACTGGATAGCTTGGACGAGTTGTCGTTACGAGAACAGCGTAAATTGACAATCCCTTTTGTGAAAGAAGTGTTAGGCTATTGAGTTACAAAAATTGTTGGTAAGTAACTATATTTATACACATTTTCCCTGTTTTTCCACACTGCCCCTGCGACTCATCCCTTGTCGAGGCGACATTAAATCATTTTCTTAGGGGTGCGCAGGTTAAAGTTGTCACGAACTGTTGCTCCTCCTCGGTGTTTCGCCCTCATTTTTTCTAAAACCTTTTAAAAAATGTTTTTTTCTAAAGTTTTTAAAACACTCTTTTTTTACGGAGATATGCATTGCAGACAATGTGCGTACACGTCCAAACTATTCCGGCTGGCTTGAATTAAGCGTAAGAAATCTTCCGCCATTTGCCAGCGAGGATTGAGTGCAGAATTGGTATTGAGCGCAGAAAAATTATTTACGCTAAGCCAGTCGCTATCGATTCCACTATTCGCTGAGTCAAACGAATGAGAACCTAACATTCGCTCTACGATGCTAGCCACAATACTTGTTTTTACGTTAAAACTTAGTTGCTGAACGAACTGTTCGAAGGGGGATAGTGTTTGTTCAATGAGTTCGACACTATAGTCCTCAGAATTTATTTTGTTTGCCGCCGCCTCGATAGCGTCGTCTAGATAACCGAGCTTATCCACTAAACCAAATTCCTGCGCACTAATTCCACTCCATACGCGACCTTGCGCAATGTTATCGACAGCAGCTGGGTCCTTTCCTCTACCTTCGGCAACCAGACCAATAAATCGAGAATAAATAAAATCTGCGTTTTGCTGCAAGACTTGCGCAGTTGCATCAGATAAAGGCATGTCAATTCGCATTGCGTTTGATAATTCGGTGGTACCAATTCCATCAGTGCTCACACCTAATTTATCGAGGGAGTTTTCAAGCGTTGGGATCATAGAAAAAACCCCGATCGAACCAGTAAGCGTTGTTGGTGTTGCCCATATTTCATCTGCGTTTGCTGCGATCCAGTAACCGCCGGATGCGGCGACGCTTCCCATGGAAACGACGACGGGAATGTTAGCGTTTTGCATTGCAGTAATTTCATTGCGAATAATTTCAGATGCAAAAGCGCTACCACCGCCGCTATCGATTCGTAGAACTAGTGCATCGACATTTTTTTCGCGGGCTTGCCTAATTAACAGCGATAAGGTTTCACTGCCAATATTGCCCGGCTGTTGTTTGCCATCGTAAATCGTGCCGCGGGCAACGATTAAGCCGATCTTATTTTTTGCGAGAGAGGGTTTTAAATTTAGGTGGGCGATATAGTTTTTATAATCGATAGCCAAGTAACTACCTTTCTTGTCTTGGCCAAACTCCTCGATAAACTCTTTTCGTATGTCATCGCGGGTCGCTAATTTATCAACCAGTCGACTGCTTAGCGCGAGTTGGGCAGCGTCACCGTTAACGTTTGCCAAATGATTGCCGTAGTTGTTGATGTAATCGTTTATCGCGTCGGTAGGTAGCTGCCGCTGTGTTTCGACTCGGCTAGTGTAAATTCCCCATAATTGATTGATCCACTGGCTGTTGTGTTCCCGCGATTCGTCCGACATATCGTTTCGTGTATAAGGTTCGACGGCATCTTTAAATTCACCGACACGAAAAATATGCATGTTGACATCAAGCTTGTCGAGGGCTTCTTTGTAATAATTTCGATAGCTTCCATAACCCAATAAAAGTACCGAACCCATAGGGTTCAAATAGACTCGGTCTGCATAGCTGGCGAGGTAATACTGGTTTTGTAAATATAAATCACTAGTGGCAATAACTTCTTTACCGGTTGTTTTGAACTCAAGTAACGCTTCGCCAATTTCTTCAAGTTTACTAATGCCGCCGCCACCAAAAAACTGCAAATCGAGGATCAGAGCACTCACTCGGTCATCTTTTGCGCCAGCATCAATGGCTTGAATCACTTCTCGAACGACGGTTTCAGAAGTGCCGCCTTGTACGGATGAAAGCACTTCGCCGAGCGGATCAACGTAACCACGTTGATCAACAAGCATGCCGGATATTTGTAAACGCAATGGCGCTTTATCGGGAATGGGTTCTAAGCCTCCGCCAGTTAGCGCGCTAATAATCAAAATTAGGATCATTAAAAAAACTAGATTGATTACGACTATTCGAAACCAATTTATAGTGCCGCCGATAAATGAGAATATTTTTCTGATAGGCCCTGCTGAAGTTTGGCTGTTCATTCTATTTCCCAGAGTTTTTTAACTATTGGTGGTTTTTTCGAGTGAGGATTTGTTTGAGCGATGAAGAAAGTTTTCATGCTGCCAGTACTGTAACCAGCGGCTGGTGAATGCCGCGCCGATAAACAAAATACAGGATGAGGCAAGCAATACAATATCAGCCCAGGTTCCCGTCGGAGACATTGTGTTGGTGACACCAGGGATAAAATAAAAAACTGTTAGGAAGCAAACCCAGCTATGAGCTCGATGAGATTGCTTAATTAAACCCGGTAAAAAAATCAATAGTGGTAGACATTGAATCAACCAGCGGGCAATAGAGCCGTTATCTCTTGTTACATTTATTGAAGTAAATAAAGCCACCAGTGCTATATACGCCAGCCAAGTCAACGTTCGGCTATAGATTAATTTAGCCGGTTGGGGAAGGACGTTTGGCTGTACTTCGTGCGCGATTTCATTCTCGTTGACGTTTGTAGTGTTGATGATATTTTCCATACTGTTTTTTGATGTGAATCGATTGAATTAAAAGTTTGACGGTGCTCGTTACACTCCAACAAGCTATTTTTATCGGCTGCTGAGTTAGCGCATTAATTTGAGTGCAAGTTCTGCAACTCGTTTACCTAATGTTTGGCTAATCGTTTGTTCTTCGGCGCTTAAGTTTTTATTCGAATTGCCAGCCCAGTGAGATGCGCCGTAGGGGCTGCCACCACTCGTTGTTGTGTTTAATCCATTTTCGCTGTAAGGCACGCCAACGATGAGCATGCCTTGATGAATGAGCGGAAGCATCATGGATAGCAGTGTCGATTCTTGTCCGCCATGCAAACTAGAGGTGGAAGTAAAAACCGCGCCGGGCTTATTTATTAGGTTCCCGCTTAACCAAATACTACTCGTGGAATCGATAAAATACTTCATCGGCGCCGCCATATTGCCAAAGCGCGTTGGACTGCCAAGAACTAATCCAGCGCAATTTTTTAATTCTTCCTCGGTGCAATAAATTGCTCCGTCTTCGGGGATCGACGCTTCGCTCGCTTCGGTCACGGTCGAAACCGCGGGTACGGTACGAACTTTTGCTTCGATACCATCAATTTGTTCGACGCCACGAGCAATCTGCATCGCTAGCTCTTTGGTTGCACCATGTCTGCTGTAATAGAGAACAAGAACATAAGGTTGATTCATTAAATAATATCCAAAACATTTTCAGGTGGGCGGCCAAGAATAGCTTTGGCACCCTTAACGACAATCGGTCTTTCAATCAATTTTGGTTCATCGAGCATATGGCTAATTATTTTGCTGTCTGAAATTTTTGGGTCGTCAAGGCCCATGGACTTATAGGCCTCTTCACCCTTCCTTAAAAGTTGGCGGGGAGTGATACCCAATTTTTGAATTATCTCGCTTAGTTCTTTTTTTGTTGGAGGGGCCTTTAAGTATTCAACTACTTTCACGTCGAGTCCCTTGTCCTCGATTATTTGGAGCGTTTGCCGCGATTTAGAGCATCGCGGATTGTGGTAAATGGTGAGCATCTTGAGTCCTTGTTGAATCTATCTGGCGATTTTCAGCTATCAATACACGCGCTAGTTTAATCGCCTGATTTTGGCTTTTGCCATGAATATTTGTAGGGCGTTAGTGTACCGGAAAAATATAAATATCAAACTGAATCATCGCCGGTGTAGAGATGGATTGCTGATAAATATCGTTAAGATCGGTTTTTTAAGGCTGTGGGAGGAAAACCTGAATGATGATATAGATAACCGATATCTGGAATGCAGGCCAGGTAGTTATTGATCGTCAAAAAATTAACGATTTTTAGTATTTTGGGACCGAGAATATTCTTGCTTGGGCTCTTTCCCTCAGACCTTGGCTAGAGCTTTGTAATCAGCTCAGAGGAGCAGGTAGCCTGAAACCCCATCTATATATGGGCCTATAGCAAGGTTCTGAGTCGCGTTAAATTGTTCGTTTTTGAGCCTTATGCAAATTTTCGAGGATTTTGTGGAAATTCCTGCGAAGCTGAAATCGCTGTCTATACTGAAATAAATCCCTAAGGAAATTCGGAAGTTCATGTCTATACCTTTACTTATTTGTGATGACTCCAGTATGGCTCGCAAGCAGGTTGCACGTTCTTTACCTGAGGACTGGGACGTGGTGATTGAGTTCGCGACTAATGGTAAAGAGGGAATAGAAGCCATTCGCCAAGGTAAGGGTGAGATGGTATTTCTCGACCTTACCATGCCAGAGATGGACGGTTATGACGTACTGAAAGCGATTAAAGAAGAGCAGCTAAAAAGTGTCGTCATCGTTATATCTGGCGATATTCAGCCGGAGGCGCGAGAGCGGGTGATGAAATTCGGTGCTTTGGAGTTTATTAAGAAGCCGATAAGTAAAGAAAAATTAGAAAAAGTTTTGCAACAATATGGATTAATCTAATGAGTTCGCCACTACCTTTTAGCGAAGAACATCGGGACTGTCTGCAAGAAGTGTGTAACATTGCCATGGGTGCGGCAGGCGAATCTTTGGCGGATTTTGCCAAAGTTTTTGTCAATTTGTCGATCCCTAAAATTCGTTACATCCAACCCAAGGAAATTGCCGAAGCCCTAACAAGTTTAGAGGGAGAGCCGAGCGTATCTAGTGCGGTGCAGTTTTTTTCTATGGGTGAACACGGCGGCTACGCATTGGTGGTGATTTCCGATGCGAGCTTTGAAGACCTAGCGAAATCGGTTGGACGACCTGCGGAAAGCGATGAAGACGCCGCCGCACTGTTAAATGAATTAACCCTAACCATCAATAAGACGTGTTTGAATCACCTTGCGGAAATGATGGAAACCGAATGTGAATTCTATCAGCCCGATATATTGTCTTTGCGCGTACCCTTGGGCGAGATTAAATTGGATGATATTGCAGGGTGGAACAAAGTCGTATCGATTGAAATCAATTACCACTTAGAGCATCGACCCTTTAACTGCGATTTATTATTGCTGCTTCCGGATGTTGTCGTTGATGAACTAGTCGCGGCTTTAGAATCCTTGCTTGATTAGCGATAAAAAATTTCAGCCTGTTAATCGGGTTTAACTTTTCTACTTTCTTTGATCGCGAGCTGATATTTTTGCCCGGATAAATTCACTGTGTGAAATATAAATTAATTCCGACACTCTGCGTATCAAATTTTCTTCATATTTATCAATATCCCCATCGGCGTAGGCGATCGCCCACATGCTTAATAAGAGGTTGTATTTCTCTTCGGTATTGCAATGTTGGTTTATGAGCTGAGTGAACTCGAATAACGACGTCGCTTGGCCTGCTTCAGTCTGCGCCAGTTCGGTGAGTGTTGCCAATTGCTCTTTATCTAATTCAAAGGTGCTTTTCAAATGCTCTTTTAGTACCACTAATTCCGCGTCGTCAAAGTTTTGGTCTACGGTCGCTACTTCAATGAGTAAAGCTGCACAGGCGAGCTGCCGTTGATCTTGGGACAAGGGTTCGTCTTGTTGTGGGTTTATTTGTGATTCAAAAAAAGCTTGGATTTTTTTTAACATGGAGTATTTCCGCGTTGAAACTATCTTCAAGGCGGTAGTGTACTGATTTGCTAGAAAAGATGACAGGTTGGGCAAATAACGTTCGAAATACGCCTACTATGCGACAAGTGTTAAGTTATGGGTATAATGCACGGTCGATGAATTAGGGACACGTCGATCGGCCAGATTCCTTCGCTTAGCGTTACCCGATGGTTTGCATAGATGACCCATTAAGCACAGAGAATGGCATATTCCTCCGTTAACGTTGAACTAGATTTGTAAACAAGGTGATTAAATGATTATTAAACCTAAATACCGTGGGTTTATTTGTACCAATGCTCATCCCCAAGGATGCGCTGCAAATGTTAAAGAGCAAATTGACTATATAAAATCCCTCCCTGCTGTTAGCGGCGGCCCCAAAAAGGTATTGGTCATCGGCTCGTCAACGGGTTTTGGTTTGGCGGCGAGAATCACCGCTGCTTATGGTTGCGGTGCGGATACATTCGGAATTTTTTTCGAAAGGCCTCCGACTGAGACAAAAACAGGAACTGCTGGATTCTACAATGCGGCAGCTTTTGAAAAATTTGCGAAACAAGACGGCCTTTATGCCGCCAGTATTAACGGTGATGCCTTTAGTCATGAAGTGAAAAAACAGACCATCGATGCTTTAAAAGCAAAAATGGGCGCCGTTGATTTGGTGGTTTATAGTCTCGCCTCACCAAGGCGTACTGATCCTGATACGGGCGAAACGTATTCCAGTTTCTTAAAGCCAATTGGCGCTAGCGTCACGCAGAAAAATTTAAATACCGATAAGTTGGAAGTGGGTGAGATTACCATCGACCCTGCTACTGAAGAAGAAATTGCCGGTACCGTAAAAGTAATGGGTGGGGAAGATTGGGAATTGTGGATCAACGAACTTTCTAAAGCCGACTTGTTGGCTCCCAATTGTAAAACGATCGCGCTTTCATATATTGGCGATAAAATCACTTGGCCAATTTATGGTAATGCCGCGATCGGCAAGGCCAAAGAGGATTTAGATCGCGCAGTGGTTGAAGTCAATAAACAAATTGCGTCAATTGGTGGCCAAGCGAATGTTGCTGTTTTAAAGGCAATTATGAGTCAAGCAAGCTCAGCGATTCCCATCATGCCTTTATATCTTTCAATCTTGTTTAAAGTGATGAAAGAAAACGGTACTCACGAAGGAACAATCGAGCAACTTTATCGTTTGTATACCGAAGGTTTATATACAGATACTCCACGCTTAGACGATCACAATCGTTTTCGTATGGATGAAAAAGAATTAGATCCAGCTGTGCAATCTAAAGTTGAAGATATTTGGGCGCAAGTAAACACCGAAAACGTACAACAAATTTCAGACACTGCGGGTTATCGCTCAGAGTTTTTGCGTTTGTTTGGTTTCGGTTTGAACGGTGTTGATTATGAAGCGGACACCAGTCCGTTAGTTGACGCAGACTTTTAGTTCACGTGGCTGATCTTCATACCAGCATTGTAGAAAAGGATATTTCTCCGGGGGTTCCGGTTCGCTTGAGCAATCTTGTGACCAGAATCACCGCACCCAATAGTGGTCCAATGACGGGGCCAGGTACGAATACTTATTTGATCGGCCAGCAGGACATAACCGTTGTAGATCCCGGTCCAAAGATCGATAGTCACATCCAAGCTATTTTAGAAGCCGGCGCTGGCAGAATAAAAACTATTGCCGTCACTCACACACATCCCGATCATTCTCCCGCCGCTTTACCCATCGCCCAAGCAACTGGGGCCACCTTAGTTGGTGCAGTATTGGAAGATGACGGTCATCAAGACTCCACATTTAAACCAGACAAACAGTTGCAGCATGGCGACGCAATAGTCACCCAAGAATATTCATTAGAAGGTGTTTTTACCCCGGGACACGTGGGCAATCATTTTTGTTTTTGCTTGCCAGAAGAAAAAATGATGTTTGTTGGTGACCACATAATGCAAGGAGCGACGGTGGTCATCATCCCACCCAGTGGTGATATGTTGGATTACATTGCATCGCTGCAATTGATAAAACAATACGATGTAGAATTGATCGCCCCCGCACATGGGCACTTAATGAATGAGGCTTATCAAGTCGTCGACGACCTGGTTGCTCATCGGTTACGACGAGAAGATAAAGTTGTTGAGTCTTTGCAACTTTCGCCCAATTCGAATTTAGACACATTGATGGCTTTTGCTTATGCAGACGTTGATAAGCGCCTTTATAAAATTGCGAAGCTATCTTTATGGGCACATTTATTAAAATTAGAAAAAGAATTCCGCGCTACAAAACACGCCGAAGATCATTGGTTGTTTGGTGACGAGTTATGGACTTATAAAGATTCTGCAAGCACATCGTAATATTAGCCTCATTTGTTTTAAATGAGCTGGTTTTAAAAACGATTTCACATTTCAAGACAATTTCTTGCTTAAAAAATTAAATCAATTCAGGCGACGGTTCTTACTTGGATACAAAATCTAAAGCACAGTTTTCTAAGCGAATGCTGCATCCTCGTTATTGGCTAACCTGGATTTTGTTCGCACTTTGGTGGTTGGTTGCGCAGTTACCGATGAAGCTGCAATTTTTCTTTGGCCGTATTTTAGGTCGAATTATGTTTCGATTTGCACATCGGCGACGCCTAATTGCTCGGAAAAATATTGAGCTTTGTTTTCCATCACTTTCTGAAGCTGAGCGCGAAGAGTTAGTTAAGAAAAACTTTCAGGCAACGGCAATCGGGCTTTTCGAAACCGGCATGGCTTGGTTTGGGTCGAATCGCCGCTTAATGAAATTGTTTGAAGTGAAGGGTTTAGAAAATATTCGGCAATATATCGATAATGGGCAAGGTGTTCTTTTGTTGGCCTTACATTTTACGCCGCTGGAGATGCTTGGGATCTGTATGAACAATCTCATTCATTCTACCGATCTCACCTATCGGCCGCACCGTAATCCTGTTTATGATTTCGTTCAGGCTCGGCGCCGCGCTAGGCAAAACCCTTCTTTTACCGCCTTGGCAGCGGGGGATGTGCGGGGCATGGTTCGCTCGCTTAAAAATGGCCGCTGTATTTCCTACCTGCCGGATCAAGATTATGGTGCTAGCCACAGTGTCTTCGCTCCCTTTTATGGAATCCCGACCGCAACCGTTGTCGCGATGGCGCGATTGGCGGCGATGGCCAAGGTAAAAGTCGTGCCGATGTTTTGTGTTCGTAAAGACGATGACTCAGGCTATGAGATTGAGGCAATGGCGCCACTGGAGAACTATCCTTCCGGCGACGACATTGCTGATGCCACCCGATTAAATGCTCATGTTGAAGCGTGTATTAATCGTCAACCCGAACAGTACCTATGGGTCCATCGTCGCTTTAAAACTCGTCCACCTGGCGAGGCGGACGTTTACAACATTCCCAAGCGTAAATCGCGACGCCGGCGGTAATTTGATCGTAGATCTCATGCCTTGGTCAGCCGTTTTACGAGTGGTTCTTCAGTCGCATAATTTCTCACCCAATTCAGCATCATGTTAGGTGCAATCCCTTGTTTCTAAACCCCAGCGTCAGTAAGATTGCCACCTTTTTAGATTCCGAGCTGGAACCTTTCTAGCCAATGGAGAAGCACATGTTAAGCGGTAGTATTGTCGCCCTCGTCACACCAATGACGGCCACGAATGAACTGGATTGGGATGCACTACATAAGTTGCTTGATTGGCATCTTCAGCAGGGTACCAATGCGATAGTCGCGGTGGGAACTACGGGGGAATCAGCGACTTTGAGTGTCGCCGAGCACACATCCGTGATCAAGGCTGTTGTGGATCACGTGAATGGCAAGATACCCGTCGTCGCGGGAACAGGGGCGAATTCCACGAGCGAAGCCATAGAATTGACCGAGAGTGCGAAAAACGCCGGTGCGGACGCTTGTTTATTAGTAACGCCCTATTACAACAAGCCGACTCAAGAAGGTTTATATAGGCATTTCAAGCAAATAGGTGAGGCCGTAGCGATCCCACAAGTGCTCTACAACGTGCCAGGTAGAACCGCGGTAGATATGTTGCCTGAGACCGTATTGCGTTTAGCGAAGGTTGATAACATTATCGGCATCAAAGAGGCGACCGGTGATCTTGCTCGTGGGAGTGAAATTATCCAGAAGAAGCCCGACGATTTTATTGTGCTTTCGGGCGATGACGGAACAGCCCTAGAGCTCATTCTGGCTGGGGCGAAAGGGAATATTAGTGTTACTGCTAATGTGGCTCCCGCACAAGTTGCAGAGGTCTGTCGAATTGGCTTAGCAGGCGATGCGACGGCGGCGAGGAAAAAAAATGATTTGCTCGCTGATTTAAACAAAGCGCTATTTTTGGAGTCGAACCCGATACCCGTAAAATGGGCGCTTATGCAGATGGGCCTGATTCAGTCGGGAATTCGTTTGCCGTTGACGGAGCTTGCTCCTCAATTTCACGAATCCATGCTAGCCGCTTTAAGTCGCGCGGGGATCGAGTTAGAAAGCCTTGTTGAAAACGCTATTTCATAAAAACAAAAAGTTGATATTAATGATTTCCAATTTAAAAAGTGTTCGAAAATTTTTCATGGTCCTGTTCGTGTTGGCTGCGGTGTTGCAGATCAGCGGTTGCGGCATGCTTTTTGGCAAAGAAGGATATTTTCGTGATCGCGGCAACGATTATTTAAAAAGCGGAAGTATTCCGCCAACGAAAGTTAGCGATGATCTTGATGCTAGTGCGTTAGGTCAGCTCTATGTTGTCCCTGAATACAGTAATAGAGATATCGAGTATCCAGAAGAGTTTGTTGTGCCTCGCCCGCAATCACTTTCGTCAGGTGTTTATTCTGAAAAAGTTAAGATTCAAAAGCTAGGTGAAGAAAGTTGGATTTATGTGAATATTTCTCCCAGCGAAGTATGGCCGAGAGCACGTTACTTTTTAAACAGTAATAATTTATCTGTTGCGATGACCGATGCGCAGAAAGGTTTAATAGAAACGGTATGGCTGCAATTCCAAAGTGATGAAAGCACACGCCATAAGTATTTGCTAAAAATAGAGCAAGGCGTGCAGCCGGATAGTACGGAAATACATGTGGTACATGTTTCCATGAGCCGTAACGATGATATTCCCGAGAGTGTTGAATGGCCAAAATTATCTGCTGATAAAGAACGTGAATCGTGGATGATCCAAGAATTATCAGCAAGTTTGGCTGATGAAGTGGGCGCGGGTTCTGCGTCGTTGTTAGCGCAAACGATCGGTGGCGATCGTAAGATTTCTATCGTAACGGTCAATAGCGAGCCAAAATTGCGGATGGACTTGGACGCCAATCGTAGTCGGGCGACTTTGAGTTATGCTCTGCAACAAGAAGGATTTGTAACTTTTGAGCATGATAGTAGTAGCGATATTTATTATGTAAATTACAAAGAGCCTGAGGGTGAGAAGGGTTTTTTCGGAAGGTTATTTGATGGCGGTGAAGACGAAACTTTCTTGCTGGCGGATATTTTGTCACATATGGGTCTTGATGATACGCCTTCAAATAGAGCGCTATTTCCGCCGATCGTTTTTGACAAATCCCAGGAACGATTGAAAAAATTGCCGGGTTACTTGGTAGTTTTAAGTGAAACAAACAGTGTTATTGAGGTAACAATACGCGACCCCTATGGACTGGCCCTACCCCCAAGAGACGCACGATATCTATTGGGGATCATACGTCGAAATCTAATCTGATGGCGATTACGTCGCTTTCAGTTGGATTCTACTGGCGTATTTGAGAAATTATCTTCTACAGAAGATTCCAATTTCTAAAATTTTAATGTGTTTATTGAGTGAATCGGTATCGTTGTTACGGTGCTGATGTCTTATTAATTTTATTTGAGAATGACTAAAGGTGTGAAATGGAAAAAAGGCAAAGAACTATATTCTGGTAAAGCGAAATCTGTTTATTTGACCGATAATGAAGAACTATTAATCTTGCATTTTCGCAATGATACCTCAGCCTTTGACGGCAAAAAAATAGAACAGCTTGACCGTAAGGGCATGGTAAATAACAAATTCAATGCCTTTATCATGGAGAAGCTTGAGGCTGGTGGAATTCCAACGCATTTTGAAAAACTATTGTCAGATGACGAATCTGTTGTGAAAAAACTCGATATGATCCCGGTTGAATGTGTGATTAGAAATATCGCTGCCGGTTCTATGTGTCGACGCTTGGGGATAGAAGAGGGGATCGATCTGAATCCACCCACTTTTGAGTTTTTCCTAAAAAACGATGATCTTGGTGATCCCATGATTAACGAATACCACATAGAATCTTTTGGTTGGTCCAAGGCCGAGTACGTGGACATCATGAAAGAGCTTAGCTTTAAAGTTAATGACATCCTGAAGGCATTGTTTCTCGAAGGTAATATGCTGTTAGTGGATTACAAATTGGAGTTTGGTGTTAGCAATGGCAAAGTATATTTGGGTGATGAATTCACTCCTGACGGCTGCCGACTCTGGGATCAAGATACTCGTGAAAAACTGGATAAAGACCGGTTTCGACAGAATTTGGGTAATGTCGTGGAATCATATGAATTAGTAGGAAAGCGCTTAGGTCTGAACTTCGACGCTTAGTTTTTATAAGAGCCTATTACTTGAAACTAATGTTCAAAACTTTGACGTAGATCCTATCTAAAAGCTCGGCGACCACATTTTGACGCTGTAATTCGCAGGACAATTGTGGTTTTATAGGCTTTAATTAAAATTAAGCCTAAAGATTTGGATGATTTTAACGATCACCCGTGTTCGTGGGCCACAATTTCATCTTCTCGGGAGATTTACTTTTGGACGAACGTCGGCGCTTTGAAAGAACATCTACTTCAATACGAGTGGAAATTACTCATCCTGCATTTGGAACTATTGTTGGTTTTACTCAGGATATTTCAGACGGTGGGGCATCGGTTAAAGTTGATAATCAACCAAACCCGCCAGTCGGCACAGTGGTGAGCGTTAAGTTTAAGCGCATGGTTGGCGCAATTAACGAAGACCCCGTATCGATGAAGGTGATGCATCAACATAAAAACTTAGTAGGCTTAATGTTTGCCTGAGATCTAAGTTTTGCTAAGAACATGCTTCATATGTCACGTTATTTCTTTTAAGTGTTATTTCTAACTCATCCCGCCAACTAATTGTTCCGCTAACACTGATTTTTCTTGTTGTTAAAATTTCTAATTGATAAAACCTAAGCTAATTCTCTTCACAATGCCCTGGCGGACTTATTGAGATTATGTTCTTGCTGTTACCGCGTAATAACCTTAGTTGAGAGCACTTAAGTTTTGGATTGTTGCGAAGATGGAGTGTTGTCAGATTCTCTAAATCAAATATTGCTAATATATCCTGTAAATCGTTATCGCTGATGTTCAGTTCTTTTAGTCCTGAAAGTTGCTGCAGTCCGTTGAGCGATTCGATTCCAGCGTATGTGCAGCTAAGCCTTTCAAGTTGATGTAACTCTGTCACTTTATTGTCAGCTAAGGTCTGTTCAATACAGTTTTTTAAATTGATATCTGCCACTTGAGTGATCTTAGCGATTTGCGGAGGTCGGTATAATTCTTGGTTATTTAGACTCACTTTATATTGACCACATCCGCAGCTAATCAAAGCGCAAAGTAATATCGAGGCAGCGCGAGAACAAAAAGCTTTCGAGAAAAACAATTTCATAGAACAGTTGATGGCGATCACACTCCGAGAATGTAGATTGGGTAAAAATAGGCTATGAAGGCTACGCTAGGCTCAGATGTGAATCAAGGTGTCGCAAAAACGAAAGTATAAAGAGGGCGTAAACTCAATATCTAATGTTAGGGCTAGAGATGAATTAATTTAGCCGTAGGTCACGGCGGTTTGTTTAGTAGGGGTCTTAGTTTTTATGTCGTAAGACCTAGGTGAATAGGGGGTTATGGTAAGTAAAAATACTGATAGCAAAAGTATCAATGAAAAATCAATTTTAATCATCATTCGTAAAACGTGAGGTAATTTGAATGAAAATAATATTTTTAATGTTGGCGGTAATCTCATTCGCAGCGTGTACAACGGTAGACCCATATACGGGTGAGAGTAAAACCAGTAATACGACGACCGGGGCTGTAGTGGGCGCCGTAGCAGGTGCCGTCGTTGGCGCGGCGTCTGCCAGCGACAAAGATAGAAAGAAAGGAGCGGCTACTGGCGCTGTTGTAGGGGGCGCTATCGGAGGTGGGGTTGGTTACTACATGGATCGTCAGGAAGCGGCATTACGGGAAAAGTTACGTGGCAGTGGCGTGCAGGTAAAGCGTGAGGGCGATACGATACAGCTGATAATGCCCGGAAATATTACCTTTGCGACATCGAAATATGAAATAAGAAGTGATTTCTACTCAGTGTTAGATTCCGTATCTTTGGTGCTCATCGAATTCGATAAGACTGCGATAAAAGTGTCTGGGCATACGGATTCGACGGGCTCAGCGGAGTTTAATCAGACCTTAAGTGAGCAGCGTGCTGAGAGTGTACGGTCATACTTAATTAATAAGAAAATTAAGGCCGGTCGCCTACAAGCTATTGGTTATGGCCCTCGCTACCCCATCGCAACGAATAATACGGCGGAGGGCAGACAAATTAATCGGCGAGTAGAGTTGGAGCTTCTACCGCTTTAAGCGTATTTTTAACGGCTCAAAACCAAACGAGCGATTCTCTTCGTACCGCGCTCGCTCGTTTGGCAGATTGACTGTTGCTGTAACCTGCTGATTTTATTGGCATTAAACTTTGAATCTGGAAAATTTGTCACTTCTCTCAGAAGCGCAAAATTAATCTCGGCTATTTATTGAATCGGCGACAGGAAAAAGTAGTATTGGAGCTTTTAGGCTGAAGGTGTATTCTTGTCGCCGTACGTAGCTGATAATAAAAACTTTCACAATTACGCTAATTTTCTGAGACCTTCTGGAAGCCCCATGAATTTTAAAAATAAGCTTATTTTTAGTGTGGTAAGTGGCGTTTTCTTCGCAAGCTTCTCTATGGCTGATGCATTGCAACCAGATGAGGCGATGATTACTGAAAGCTTTAATAAAGCTGAATGGGTTTCTACTCTGAAAATAGAAGGGGTGCGTAGTCTTGTGAATCAGGCGATGTCCCAGACCAAGCCTTATGTGGCGATTCAAGGGTATCGATATTCTGCTTCTGTCCTGAAGGATTGGAAAGGCTCACATACGGTTGATGACACGGTGAAATTTCGTGTCGATTTAACGGATTGCATGGATCAATTAGAACTTGATGGTGAGTATGTTGTTTTCGGCACGAGTAATTATAGAAATTCATTGCAGGTATTTAGTTGCAAGGACTTGATCTCGATCGAAGCAATGCAGCCTTTAATGAGTCCATTGACCGAGCTGAGTAATTCTCACCGCGAAAACACTAAATAACTTTTTTCTAAACGCTTAATCTATTCTCTTCTCGAAAAATTCAATTATTTCTCATCGCGCAAACACCGAGAAATTGTTTCATGGGCAAGCCTACAATTTCTCTTTTATTTCAATAACCCATTAACCAGCCGCTCTATTATTTTATCCAGTTGTTCACGCAGGCATTGAATTGATTTTTGTCCATTTGTTGTTTCTTTATCATTTGATTGTTGTTTTCTATTCACTAGTAAGCTGGCAGCGCCATGGATACCCGACCATAGATAGGCATTGATCTCTTCAATTGGCCCCGGCGCAATCTTCCCAGATTTTTGCGCTAGCAATACGATAGAGAAAAAACGATTGAAAGTGGTATTGGCAATGTTCTGCAAATCGACATAAGGACTGAAATCCGCAACGACGCCGCCAAACATTAGATTAAACTTTGTTGGTTCCGCTAAAGCAAAATCGATATAAGCGCGTGCCCCCGCAGTAATTTGATCGATAATATCATCTCCGCTTTCAGCGATGTATTTATCAAGGTAGTTTAATAACTCTAAATATCCTTCTGTTGCGATCGCCGCTAACAAAGAACTCTTGGTGGAAAAGTGGCGATAAGGTGCGGTAGGAGATACTCCGGCCTCGCGAGCCAAAGCACGAAGACTCAGCTTTTCCGTTCCTTCATCATCTATTCGACGGCACGCTGTTCTAATTAGCGTTTTCTTCAAATCGCCGTGGTGATAGGATTTGTCGGCTTTATGAGTCGGGTTTTTAACCGGAAATTCAGAGTTAAAGTTTTGACTGGATTCTATTGATGCAGTGGTGAGGCTAGACATAGTTATTACCTGTATTAAATGTTTTATTTACCGATAGCTGGATCCCCTAGTGCTATATATCTCTCTCGGGGATCAGGTTTTATCTTCAAAAGAAAGTTTGTAGGCCCTCGAATCGTGTAGTACCAATGAAAAATTAGTATCCGGTATTAATTCCTTGTACGTGGCGTTCTTGAAATTGGATTAGATAAAAAGGTAACTTTACGCTCACAATTGTCGGGGTTCCCAACATTAATTTACTTGCTTCCTCTCTTGGTCAAACAGGGGGGGATGCATGGAATAAGACGTTCACATTCAATACGTGAGAATTTTGAAAATAGTTTCACAGTGAATAAAATTCAGTTCGTCCGTGACGATGAAAGCCAACAAGAGAGTATCAATTGAATAAGCAAGACATAGTGGTGATTTGCGATGACTCAGAACAAGCTTCAATCGCAGAGGCTTTCGCGTCGACACATAAATTGGCTTGCGTTTCCTCCAGTTATGAGCCTCAACTGGATCGAGAGGGTGAAGGTTTATCTAGTGTTCTGGCTTTGGTTTATAAAAAAAACGGAGTAGTGTTGCGCAATTTGAGCGATATGGCGATGGGGGACGTTTCGGTCGACTTTGTAGAGGGTAAGCTGGGTTTTCGCCGAAGACAGCAATCTTTTCAGTCAGACTTGGCGAAAGCAGTCGGTGTCCAAAGTAAAATAAAGCCTAAGGTATGGGATCTTACTGCAGGGTTTGGATCAGACGGTTTCGGTCTGGCTTGTCTTGGCTGTTGCGTAAAGTTTATTGAGAGAAACTCGGTAGTCTATTGCTTGTTGGAAAGTGGTTTAGCGAAAGCAAAAAATTATGCAGAACTAAATAATGATGCTGAACTCGTCGAGATCCTGTCGCGAATAGAATTAACGAATGCGGAAAGTAAAGATTCATTGCGTTTGCTAAACGCAGAAAAACCGGATGTGATTTATATCGATCCGATGTTTCCAGAAAGAAGTAAATCTGCAAAAGTAAAAAAAGGTATGCAGGTTTTTCATCAGCTAGTGGGCGCAGATGGTGATTCTTCGGAGTTGCTTGAGCTTGCTTTGCAAGCCGCGGTTTATCGCGTTGTTGTAAAGCGGCCATTGCATGCAGAACTCTTGTCGGCGCATAGACCTAGCCATCAGATCAAAGGAAAAACGATACGTTTTGACGTGTATACTTTGAAGTCCTTAAAAGATTGGCGAGAAAGCTAAAATTATTTTTTCTCAGTAAAAAACTGTATGCCTCGATAAAGTAAAAACCTCACTTCCGCCACAACGGCCAATAAAAAACCGAGACCAATTAATGAGATGCTTAATAGAGCCATCAATTCTTGTTTAAGGGACGGAACAATAAGAACGTTAGCGCAATAAAGCAATACAAACCCGAGAAAGAAAATCGAAGCACCTAATTTAAATTGCTTGAAACTAAGATCGGCTGAATTAAGTTCTTTTTTATTTTTGCTTTGATTTTTAATGCTTGTCATTTTTGGGTCCGACGATGGCTTTGGCCCACCGAACTTACACATGTTAAATTTTGTCTATTTGCTTAACAGTATGGCAAAGGATTTTTTGGTCCGCCAAGTTTAGCGGCGTCTTTTTCATCATTTACCGCTCTTTACATTCCAGCTCGCACACAAACCACTATATATATTGCTATAAAGAGCTATAAAGTCTAAGTGATGTTTAATTTTATTCTGCATTGATCTGTCAACTAAACAACAAATCGACAAATTGTGAAGTCTATTGAAGCAGGTCAATAGAATCCAAACTAAGGTATGGTAGTGTCTATTAACTACTGACCGGAGGTGAACGATGCACCCAACACAGTCACAGTTAAATGCCGACCACTATAACTTTTTACGCTTGTTGCGTTGCCTAGAAGCTGAATTGACCTGCTATGAAGCGGACCAAGCTGGCAAAGCTAAGCTGTCAACAATTCTAGATATATTCGATTACGTTCAGGTCTACCCCGAGAAATTTCATCATCCAATAGAAGATTTGGTCTTCGAGCTTTTGCTTGTTAAGCAAGTAGAGCATTCCGATGAGCTTTGGGGGATTAAATCAGAACATAAAAAACTTGAGCAGCTGACGCATAACGCGGCGCAGCTTTTTACATCTATCGCGAACGACACGGTTGTTCCTGTCGCGGATTTAGTGGCAGCGTCAAAAATATTTATTGCGCGGCAAGTTGATCATATTAATCGAGAGAATCGCTTAGTATACCCACTGCTCGATAAAAATATTTCTGATGATGAGTGGGATGCAATAACGGAAAAGGTGAGGGTGGGCAGGGACCCGCTATTTAATGATGCAGTAAAATCAGAATACAAAAACCTGTATAAAGCGATTATTCAAGCCGAAAGAGGCGTTGCAATTGATAGCTATGCTAAACCAATAGAAAAACGAGCATTGACACTCTAAAAATAAATCATTGCTTCCATTTTTCTGCGGAATCTCTATCCGACGATTTAGCGTCAACCCATCGTTCACCTGAGGTGGTGGTTTCTTTTTTCCAAAACTGCGCGCGGGTTTTCAAGTAATCCATGATAAAGCGACAAGCGAGGAAGGCTTCTTCGCGATGGGCGCTGCTCACGCCGACAAAAACTATTTGATCGTCAGCGGCTAGTTTGCCAACTCGGTGAATAACCTTTATCTGGTCTAAGCGCCAGCGTTGTTTCGCTTCAGAAATGATTTCGGCCAGCGATTGCTCAGTCATGCCTGGGTAATATTCCAGCGTCATTCCGGTTATTTTTTCGTTGCCGTCAAGGTCACGTACTAAGCCGGTGAAGGTGACTATCGCGCCCGGAGATCGTGAGTTTTTCTTTAGTGCGGCGTATTCATCACCTAAATCAAAATCTTCTTCTTGGATTCTAATCATAACTACCCTCCCGTTACTGGTGGGTAAAATGCAATTTCGTCATCGTCGTTAAGCGCGGTAGAAAAGTTTGCGACGGTGTGATTGACGGCCACTAAAATACTTTTTTCCGCCAACGTCGTTTGCCATTTTTCACCGCGCAGACCGAGAAACGATACTAGCTGCTGGATCGTCGAAATGTCTTTTTCGAAATCTAGTTCTTCTCTATCGATTTCTAGCGCTTCTTTTATTCGCGCAAAATATAAAATTGTGATGCTCATGATTTTGAATCGCTTATTCGGAAGGTCGTTATTTACTTGTCCAATTTCCAGATTTTCCGCCGGTTTTTTCCAATAATTTTATCTCGCCAATTACCATCCCCTTATCAACACTTTTACACATATCATAAATCGTTAGTGCTGCGACGGATGCTGCGCTCAGAGCTTCCATCTCTACGCCGGTTTTGCCACGAAGTTTACACGTCGCTTCAATGAGTACGGTATTGTCATCGGTGTTGGGGGTGAGCTCTACTTTTATGGATGTGAGCATTAAGGGATGACAAAGCGGGATCAAATCGGAACATTTTTTTGCCGCTTGAATACCCGCTATGCGCGCAACGGCGAGTACGTCTCCCTTCTTGTGCCCCCCATCAACGATTAGGCGCAATGTATTTGGCAGCATTGTGACGAGCGCTTGTGCGGTGGCCTGTCTCTCCGTATCAGCTTTGCTACCAACATCGACCATATGGGCGTGGCCTTGTTCGTCGATATGTGTCAAATTTGCCATAGTTTTAATCCTGTTTGGGAGTTGGATAATACAGAGTCGCAAGCAGGAAATCATCAAGCGCCAAGCTGCAATTAGAAGAAGGGTTGGGGCAATAGGGTATTCGTTAAAGTGATCAATTGAGGTGATCAGTTGAGAGAGAGCATTGTTAAACTTGTTGACGAGATTGAGTCATGTGCCTTGTGCGCGGACGATCTACCCTTGGGGCCGAGGCCCGTTGTAAGAATTAATCCGAAAGCCTCAATTTTGATTGCGGGTCAAGCGCCAGGAACGAAGGTTCACCAGTCGGGTATTCCCTTTGATGATGCGAGTGGTGATCGTCTTCGCAATTGGATGGGAATCGACCGAAAGATTTTTTACGATGTCAGAAAAATTGCCATCGTCCCTATGGGTTTCTGCTATCCGGGAAGAGGCAAGTCCGGCGATTTGCCCCCCTTGCCCTTGTGCGCGAAAACGTGGCGGCAAAGAATTCTCGATCGTTTAATTAACATCGAGTTGGTGCTGCCGATCGGCCAATATGCGCATGCTTGGCATATTCCTACAAGAAAAAGAACCCTGACAGAAACCGTTGAATCTTGGCAAGAGTACGGGGAAGGGCTTATGCCATTACCGCACCCAAGCCCTAGAAATAATATTTGGCTTGCCAAAAACCCTTGGTTTGAAAAAAAACTTGTACCTGTTTTACAAGAGCGGGTGAAGGCTTGTTTGCAACCATAAAAAAACCCGCTTTCGCGGGTTTTTTATTTGCAATTATCATTTAATTTATAACTCAGAAAAACGCTGAGTGTGGAAATCCGTGCTGCCGAAAATAAATTGAATTGTTGTTAGGCGTTTAAAATAATGACCTACATCCAACTCATCGGTTACGCCGATACCGCCGTGAATTTGAATAGATTCTTGACCTACCAAACGCGCGGATTTTCCGACACGGCTTTTAGCTGCAGAAATTGCCTTCGGATCGGTTCCATTTGTAGATCCGTCACATTTCATCGCTGCCATTAACAAAGTTGACTTCGCCTGTTCGTGTTGAATGAACATGTCTGCCATGCGATGTTGAAGCGCTTGGAAGCTAGAAATCGGCACGCCAAATTGCTTGCGTGTCTTGGTGTACTCCACAGTTTTCTTGTAAGCGACTTCCATTGCACCAACTGCCTCGGCAGATACTGCAAGCGCCGCTAAGTCGATAGTCTTTTCTAGGGCCGCCAAGGCTTCACCTTCTTGTCCCAATAAATCACTGGCGGGAACCGATACCTTGTCAAAACGAATTTCCGCACCGTGTTGCCCGTCGACGGTTTCATAACTTGTACGACTTACGCCTTTCGCATTGGCATCGACTAAAAGTAAACTAATGCCCTTTGAATCTCGCTGATCACCGGAGGTACGAGCAACAACAACAAGCTTGTCGGCGTTATTACCGTTTAGTACAACGGCTTTATGGCCATTAAGCACATAATTATCGCCTTGTTTGGTTGCGGTTGTTGCAACATCCGCGAGGTTGTAACGGCTTTGTGGTTCATTAAAGGCCAATCCGAGTTGCAAGGTGCCTTCCATTATCGCGCCTAACAATTCTGTTTTTTGCTCGGTACTGCCAGTTTCAGCGATGATGCCGCCTGACATAATCACGGTGGCAAGAATAGGCTCAACGACGATGCCTTTACCTAACTCTTCCATTAACCCTATGATGTCCGTAGCCGTTCCGCCGAGGCCGCCATCTTCTTCTTTAAAAGGAACCATTAGCCAACCTAACTCGGCGAACAATTTCCAATTGTCTTTACTAAAACCACCTTCACTTTCAACAATTTTTCGGCGTGTATCAAAGTCGTAATCATTGTTGACAAATTTCGCGACGCTATCGCGTAACATTTGCTGTTCTTCACTATACGAAAAATCCATCATTTTTCTCCAAAAATCGAATGCTGTTGACGGTTATAAACCGAGGACGGCTTTACAAATTATATTTTTTTGAATTTCGTTACTGCCACCGTAAATAGACGCCTTACGATTATTGAAATAGTAAGGGGCAGAATTACACGCGCTATCTGGTCCAATCCATTCGCCATCGTAACCCAATACAAACTGATCTTTTACGAAAGGTAAGCAGTAATAGCCGGCAACTTCGACATTAAGTTCATCGATCATTTGATAAACTTCTGTACCAGCAATTTTTAGAATTGATGACTCTGGGCCAGGTGCTTTACCTGTGGTAACCGCGGAAAGGGTTCTCAATTCTGTGTACTCAAGTGCGGTCAGTTCAATTTCTAGTTCCGCAACTTTCAGTTTGAAAGCCGGATCGTCCATTAACGCTGGGCCGCCATTGCTAGTTTCTGCCGCTTTTTCTTTGAGTTTTTGCAAGCGAACTTTTGATGTTGCAACACGAGCAATATTCGTACGTTCATGAGTTAGCAATAATTTAGCGTAAGTCCAACCGCGACCTTCTTGTCCGATCAAATTTTCGGTAGGAACACGTACGTTGTCGAAATGAACTTCATTCACTTCACGATGACCCTCAAGAGTAATAATCGGGGATACCGTGATACCAGGATCGTTCATGTCAATTAGTAAAAAGCTAATCGCCGTTTGATTTTTTTCTTCAGGAGAACCAGTTCTTACCAAACAAAAAATCCAATCCGCGAAATGGCCCAATGTAGTCCAGGTTTTAGTGCCGTTGACAATGTATTCGTCACCATCACGAACGGCAGTGGTTTTTAATGACGCGAGATCCGATCCAGCATTGGGTTCAGAATATCCCTGACACCACCACACGTTACTCGCGAGAATGTCTGGTAAGAAACGTTGCTTTTGTTCTTCGGTTCCGTAGGTATAAATAACCGGCGCAACCATTTTCATACCGAAGGCCATTACATCAATAGCGCTAGCCTTCGCACATTCGTTTGCCCAAATATATTTCTGCGCCGCACTCCATCCAGTACCGCCATATTCGACCGGCCAGTTAACCGCTGCCCAGCCTTTTTCATAAAGAATTTTTTGCCATTCGACCCAATCTTCTTTCTCAAGGTGCAGGCCTTTGCGGGCTTTCTCTTGAATATGTTTTGGGTACTTTTCTTCTAAAAATTGGCGCGCTTCTTCTTGAAAGGCCAACTCTTCATCGGAAAAATCTACGTTCATAATGCCAACTCCTGATGGGTGCTTTAACTAGCGTCCCGAATCATATTTCGGGCGATAACGATTTGTTGAATTTGCGATGTGCCTTCGTATAAACGAAATAGTCTTACATCACGGTAAAAGCGTTCCACGGCATACTCCGACATATAGCCAGCGCCGCCGTGAATTTGCACAGCGCGATCGGCAACTTTACCCACCATTTCTGTAGCAAATAATTTACAGCACGATGCTTCCGTACTGATTTGATGGCCTTCATCGCGCTTGCGGGCGGCCTCTAATACCATGCAGCGTGCCGCATAAGCTTCAGCTTTTGAATCGGCTAACATGGCTTGAATCAATTGATGCTCGGCGATCGGTTTGCCAAATTGTTTTCTTTCCATTGCAAATTTTAGAGCGTCTTCGATAAGGCGTTCTGCAGCGCCAACACTGACACCGGAAATATGGAGTCGTCCGCGATCAAGTACTTTCATTGCGGTGATAAAACCTTCACCTTCTTTGCCGCCGATAATTGTGTCCGCGGGTACTCTGCAATCTTCAAAAATCACATCGCAGGTTGTTGAGCCAGCTTGGCCCATTTTTTTATCGATTGGACCCAAAGTAATACCGGGAAGGTCAGCATCAACCAAAAATGCCGAAACGCCACGAGCACCTTTGATTGCTGGGTTAGTTCTTGCCATAACAGTAAACGTTCCAGCGCGGGAGGCGTTGGTGATATAACGTTTGGTGCCATTGAGGATGTAGTGATCGCCATCGCGGACAGCGGTGGTTTTAACTGCAGCAGAGTCGGAGCCAACATCAGGCTCTGTCAAACAAAATGATCCGATTGACTCGCCGCTGGCATAAAGCGGTAAATATTTTTGTTTTTGCTCTTCAGTACCGTCAAACACAATAGCCGCTGATCCAATGCCATTGTTGGTGCCCATGAGCGAGCGGAAGGCTGGAGACGTGCGGCCGAGTTCGAAGGCAACTAAGACTTCCTCTTCCATCGTGAGTCCCATACCGCCGTATTCTTCTGGAATGGTGAGTCCAAAAAAACCGAGATCTTTCATTTCCTGAACAATTTCATCAGGAATCTTCGCATCTTCAGCGACTTGTGCTTCCAAAGGAACTAGCTTCTCTTTTACAAAACGAGAAACCATGTCCAGGATTTGGTTTAGAAATTCCTGGTCTCGAATCATGCAGTTGTCCTCAATACATATCAAAAAAATCGGCGCAGTATTCTAACGCGTTATACAAAAAAATGCTTGTTGACTTAGTGACTGGTGGTTTTTAAATACTTGTATTCACAACGCTTATTCCCGGCATTTTGCGCCCTGCACTTTCAGGTGGCATTTTGTAGTGCTGAGGGTGAATAAGAGCCGCTGGCAAACTCTCATCTAATTTGCGATATAAACAGCGTTAATATATAGGCCGGATAGCTGGATTCGCTCTAGTGGAATGCTATATCATACCGCTCCTCTATTTGATGGCTGGGAAAATGGCGTAGTTGAAAAAGCGACAGAGCCTCGGAAGCAATTGTATATTTGATTTTTTCGTTCTTAATCGCTAGTCATTAATTACTGCCGAGAATTTGATGCTCAAAATAATAAAATAATTAAAAACAAATAAAGAGAGATGTAATTTGAAAAACGCCTTTGTTCCGAATTCCGAAGCACCACTTCTCAATGGTTTGGCTGATGTCGAAGCTTATGAAAAGGAAGCGAGTGAAATTGAACGTTTTCCTATTCAGTCGAGCTATGCCTTATTTGAAAATGCTGCAGAACTTTATGGCGATGATCTCGCTTTGCAGTTTTTGTTAACGGCAGAAGAAAATGAAAAGCCAGTTGATGTTTCATATAGGCAATTGCTCGAAACGATAACGAAAACTGCAAATGCGCTGACAAGCCTGGGTGTTACAAGTACCGACAGCGTCACAGTGATGCTAACGAATTTACTGCACAGTCATTATGCAATATGGGGCAGCCAAGCAGCGGGGATCTCCAGTCCAATAAACCCATTATTAGAATCAGAACACGTGATTCAAATTATCAAAACAACTAAGTCGAAAACCCTAGTGACCATGGCACCCTTGCTGGCGAGTGGTGACCACTGGGAGAAAGTAAAGCAAATCGCTAGTGCAGTACCGAATCTCGAAACAATATTATTAGTGGCTATTGATGGTTATACCAAGCCATTCGATTGCGAGGAAGTAGGAGCACTTAAATCAGATTCATTAGCAATTTATGATTTTGATGAATTTATCGCGACGCAAGCGGGTGATAAGTTGAATAATAAGCGCCAGTTTAAAGGCGAAGATACCGCTTCTTATTTTCATACTGGTGGTACTACTGGTAGACCCAAGATTGCTCAAGTCACCCATTGGAATATTGCTTTTGTAGGGCAAATATTGGCGCACTTAACTAAGTATCGTGGCCGATTTGCGACGATGGTTTCCTTGCCGTTATTTCATATTTATGGATTAATTTCTGCTGGCATCGCCACTACTTTTGCTGGCCGCACCATCGTTATGATGACGCCAGATGGCTCTCGCAATCCCAATGTGCTTAGAAATTGGTGGCATCACATTGCGCGTTTTAAAGTGGAAGCCTTTGGTTCTGTGCCGACAATTTTAACCGCATTGATGCAAGTACCCGCTGGTGACAATGACGTTAGCTGTTTACACGATGTGGGTTCAGGTGCCGCTCCTTTACCAAAACAACTTCGCAAAGATTTTGAGAAAAATTTTGGTGTAAGGGTGACTAATGGCTATGGAATGACAGAAACCACCTGCATCATGACTCGTCAAAGAGCGGAAGCTCCTGCGCCGGAGGGTAGCGTTGGTACTCGTTTTCCTTATGCAGAAATTCGGACCGTTGAGTTAGACGGCAATCGAGTGATTAGAGACTGCAAGGCGAACGAGTCGGGCGTTTTGATCGTCCGTGCGCCGTATATTTTTAAAGGTTATTTAGACCCAGAAGACAATGCGAAAGCTTGGGTTGATGGCGATTGGTTTAATACCGGTGATGTTGCCTTTATTGATGAAGGTGGTTTTGTCACCTTAACCGGTCGAGCTAAGGATTTGATTATTCGTGGTGGACATAATATAGACCCCATCATTATTGAAGAGCCACTTTCAAAACATCCAGCCGTTGCTCAAGTTGTTGCGATAGGTCAGCCGGATGCTTATGCCGGGGAAATTCCGATTGCGTATGTTCAACTGAAACCTGGTCAAAAAGACGGTATAACGGCTGAAGAACTATTAGCTTATTGCGCAGAAACAATTTCTGAGAGAGCGGCAATCCCTAAGCGAATTGAAATCATTGATGCGATGCCCACGACTGCAGTCGGTAAGTTTTTCAAGCCTGAGCTACGTAATCAAGCGACATTATTTGTGTTAAATGCTGCAATGCAAGAGCATCAAATAAACGGAGACATCGATGTATATTTTGAGCAGAAGCGTGGTCATGTCGCGAGAGTTAAATTGCAAAAAGCGGATCAGCTTGATGAAGCTCGCTCAATTCTAGAAAAGTTTCCGGTAACTATCGAATTCTAAGAGTGCCGACCTTATCAATTAATCAAATGTTAGAACTATTTATAAATTTTCAACCTTAACTTTTTACTAACCAAACGGGTTTTATTATGTCTGTTACAACTTACGAATTAAACGGTGATGTTGGTGTCATCAAGATTAACAATCCTCCAGTGAATGCGCTTTCGCAGGCGCTGCGTCAGGGGATTCAAGAATCCTTGGCAATAGCACAAAATGATTCATCCAAAGTCGTCGTTATTATTTGTGAAGGCCGCACATTTATAGCGGGTGCGGATATTACCGAATTTGGTAAGCCACCTAAGGAGCCATCTCTTCCAGCGGTGTTAGATAGTATTGAGGATTCTAAAAAGCCGGTCATCGCGGCGATTCACGGTACGGCACTGGGCGGTGGTTTAGAGACTGCTTTGGCGTGTCACTACCGTTGTGCAATTGCGAGTGCGAAAGTTGGTTTGCCAGAAGTGAAGTTAGGCATTCTTCCTGGGGGCGGTGGTACTCAGCGCGCGCCACGTTTGATGGGCGTTGAAGCAGCGACTGATTTGATTACTAGCGGTAATCCAATTTCTGCGAAGAAAGCCGCTGCGGCGGGTTTGGTCGATAAAGTTGTTGATGGCGATGACTTGTTGGCAGGTGCACTTGCCTATGCGAAAGAACTGATCGCGAGTAATGCACCGTTAAAACGTGTTCGCGATATTAAAATTGATCCCGCTTCTGTTCCTGAAGGTTACTTTGAAAAAACTCGCGCAAAACTAGCTGCCCGTGCTCGCGGACAAATAGCCCAAGACCGAATTATTACTTGTATTGAAGCGGCTGTTAATTTGCCGATGGACGAAGGTTTAAAGAAAGAGCGGGAATTATTTTCTGAGTTAGTAAGTTCTCCGCAATCTGCGGCAATGCGTCACGCATTTTTCGCAGAGAGAGAAGCTGCGAAAGTAAAAGACTTGCCAAAAGACACGCCAATACGTGATGTGAAAAAAGTCGCGATAATCGGTGGCGGCACAATGGGTGGCGGTATCGCCATGAACTTCATGAATGTCGGTATCCCCGTTACGATGTTGGAAATTAATGATGAAGCGTTACAGCGTGGTATTGGCATCATCGAAAAAAATTATGCTATCACCGCTAGCAAGGGCAAATTAACGGAAGACCAAGTTAAGCAATGTCTATCGCTGCTAAGTGGCACGACTAATTACGATGACCTCGGCGATGTTGATCTGGTCATCGAAGCGGTTTTCGAAAATCTCGAAGTGAAAAAACAAGTTTTTGCTAAATTAGATTCGGTATGTAAACCAGGTTGTATATTAGCGTCCAATACCTCCTATCAAAATATCGACGAGATTGCTAATTCGACTAAGCGTCCGGAAGATGTTGTTGGTATGCATTTCTTTAGTCCAGCAAATGTAATGAAGTTGTTAGAAAACGTGCGCGGTGCGAAAACAGCACCTGACGTCGTCGCAACTGTAATGAAGCTTGGTAAAACCATTGGCAAAGTGCCGGCGTTGGCACGAGTTTGTTATGGATTTATTGGCAACCGTATGTTGCGAAACTACGGACGCGAAGCGCATTTGTGTTACATGGAAGGTGCAACGCCGAAGCAGGTTGATTCCGTGATGGAGAATTTCGGTATGGCGATGGGGCCAGTGGCGATGAGCGACTTGGCTGGTTTGGATATTGGGTATAAGGCGAGAGAAAGTTTGCCAGAAGCTGAGCGTGCTCACCCTAAATACTCTGCCGTTTCCGACGTGCTGGTTGAAGCGGGTCGTTTAGGTCAGAAATCTGGTGCAGGTTTTTATAAGTACGATCCGAAAACCCGTGCGAGATTAGAAGATCCAGAAGTGCTTAAAATTATCGAAGAGCAATCTGCGAAATACGGTTTTGAACGTCGAGAAGTATCCGATGAAGAAATTATCGAGCGCTGTGTTTACGGTTTAGTAAACGAAGGTGCATTGATTTTAGAAGAGGGCATTGCGCAACGGCCAAGTGATATCGATATCGTTTACTTGTACGGCTATGCTTTTCCTGTCGCGAAAGGCGGCCCGATGTTTTATGCCGATCAAGTGGGTCTGGATAAAGTGTATAAGCGAATTTGTGAATTCAATGAGCGTACTCAAGATGGTACTTGGGAACCGGCACCACTGTTGAAGCAGCTAGCTGAATCGGGTAAAAGCTTCGCTGATTGGGCGAAAGAAAACGCCTAGTATCAATAGATAGTATCAATGCTTAGAAATTAGTACTTAGAGATATACCGAAAACGCCATCAGAACTGATGGCGTTTTTTTTGGTTTAAATTTATTAGACCGCCAGCGCATATTGTTGAACTGGTGGTATTTAATCAGGTGTGTAACTCGAAACAACTATCTTTAATTCGTTTACATCAATTGGTTTGCTAAGAAACTCATTCATCCCGCTCGCAATTGCTTTGTCACGGTACTCCCGCGGTAAGTGTGCGGAAATGGCGACGATGGGTGTGGCGGGTCTGCGTTGGCTTCTTTCGTACTCGCGAATTTTCCTAGTGCATTGGTATCCATCCATCTGTGGCATTTCGCAATCCATTAAAATTAAGTCGAAATTCCCTTTGTGTTTCTTGTAGTGTTCATAAGCTTCGACGCCATTTGTGGTGATGGTTGCAGCTGCATTGAGTTTTTTCAGTAAACCTTGAATAACTATTCGATTAACTTCGTTGTCATCGGCGACCAAAATATTAATCTTGGTATGTCCGCTAGGTTTTGTTTCGGCGTCGATTTCTGTTGTAGTTAGTTCTAAATTTGCGCTGTCTTGGTTGATATTGGCTAACGCAATAGTGTTCTTGAATTGCTTAGTTTTGATGGTTGGCGGGGAGTATTCCTTAGGTTCAACTAATGGGACGGTAAACCAAAATGTCGCGCCCACGGTATCGTTGTTTTTTACCCCGATCGCTCCGTCGAGCAGTTCTATCAGGTTTTTTGAGATGCTTAACCCCAGCCCGGTTCCGCCATATTTTCTTGTTGTGGTCTCATCTGCTTGGCGGAAGGGGTCAAAAAGATTTGCATCTTGGCCAATCGGCACACCAATACCGCTGTCAATAACGTCTATTTTCAAAAATTTTTGCTGCGAAGAATTATCGTTACCAGTGTCTAGTGTATTGGATGTCGCGTCGATAGATAGTTTAACGGTGATCGAACCTTGCTCGGTAAATTTAACCGCGTTGCTCAATAAGTTGATGAGTACTTGTTTGAGGCGCGTTGGGTCTGAAATGATCTCGGTGGGAGTATTTTCTTCGATGTCGATATTAATTTTTAAATGTTTTTTGTTTGCAGCGGGTGTAATTATTAATATGCATTCACGTATTAGATCGGTCATATTGAATTGAATTTTTTCGACGACAAGCTGGTTCGCTTCAATTTTTGAATGATCGAGTATGTCATTGATGATTCTCAATAAGGTTTTTCCGGAGGCAATGATTACATCGACGTGTTTTCTTTGTGGCGATGTTAGCTTGCTATCTTTTAGTAATTCCGCAAGACCTATAATTCCATTCATCGGGGTTCTAATTTCATGGCTGATGGTAGCGAAAAATTGACTTCGCGCATTTGCTCTCGCCATGGATTCAATTGATGCCTTTCTGGTTTCTGCACTAATCGTTTTTTCTCGGTTGGTGCGCGCAGCTAATGCGAAAGATAAAATTATCATTTCCAACATTACGCTAACTTGGAGTGCTGAGTGGGTCCAGAGATTGTTTGGAAGCAATGCGTTACTTTCTAAGGCATAAGTGAGCGCCCCAGGAACGAGCGTGAGCCAGCTTGCTGCAAAAAATTTTGCACTGGGAATTTTATTCGCCAAAGCGATGATGCCAAAAATACAGGTCAATAACGAGGTGAATATAAATACTGCGATTGCAATTTTGAATCCGGTCTCGTATGGGAAAACGAATGCAACAAGGCCTAGAATTGAAAATAAAGCGACGTTGGCGGTATTGCAAATTCGAGTAAGAATTATGGATATAGAATCGAGTTCAATAAGCCTCCGAATAAATTGAATGGCGAATATTGTAGTAAGCAAAATAAAAATGGGTATCGATATACGGTTCCACGAGATTGCATTTGGCCACAAATACTGGAAGGTCCATCCATCTCTTGTAGCGAGCAAAAGGCAGAGTGGAAGCAGATAAAGTACATAATAAATATGGAGTTGATCTTTGAGCGTAATTCCAGTTAATAAATTATTGATCGCCATAAAAAGTAGCGAGCCGTAAATGAGGCCGTGGATAAGCGTTAAGGCAATACTGAAATTCCAAAAGCTATGCTTATTCCATAAGAGTACGGGAATTGTTAGCGAGCTAGTTGATTTAACGCGAATAATAATTTTATAGGTTTCGCTTGTTAGTTCGCTTAAAGAAATAACAAAATTCCGATTTATGACAGGCCTTTGCGCATAAGGAAGATTGTCACCAAGCAGGTAATGAGAGACGATGCGCGTATCGTCAAGTATCCAAATTTCTAGCTCGTCGAGTAAGGGGTGACCCACTTCTAAATTTTTGCCGGAGGGCGAATCTATTTTGGTGTTAATCGATAGCCACCATGTCGATTGGCTAAACCCCCGGCTAAAATTTTCTTGAGTGTTTATTGACCAGTTTTGAGTGTTGGTTTGCCCACTGAGAATCTGCTCAATGTTTAACTCTCCATCAGGGTCTTCAAAGTAAAGGAGCTCTTGGCCAAGATTGATTGGCTTTTCATTATTTTGCTCGGGCACTTGCTCGGGTGCTCGCTGCGCCAGCGAAGACGCAGAAAAAATGAGCAGAAAAAGGGAGAGAAGTTTGGCGCGATACATATTTTTCTTGTTTTACGGTAGATCTCTTCAGTATAGACAGGCTTTTGATAATAGGTCGAAGTGAAAACAGAAAATCCTTGTTGATGATTTTTGCTTTACACAGAGAAGGCGGTGGAGGGAAACGCTAGTCGAGCAGGGGGGGGCTGGAAGACGCGGTTGTATCGAAAAAAGCCCTGGGGTTTCCAAGGCTTCTTATCGACTAAAACCGCTAGTTGTGTAAGCGGAAAAGCAATGTTTAAGGTGTTAAGACGACACGCCCTAAAATCTCTCCTTTCCGCATGCTATCTAATACTTGATTCGCTTCGGAAAGGGGCCTCGCTGTTGTGGTGATGGGTTTTAATTTCCCAGATTGCGCTAGAGCAATAACATCTTTTGCATCTTGAAGGCTACCAACGTAGCTACCTTCAATACACAGGGCTTTCCAAGCCATTGCTGGGATAGGAATATTTAGTGCGCCGCCAAGCAAGCCGACGATCACGATTTTGCCACCCTGTCGCATGATGTTTGCTGCCGGATTGACGGTCTTTTCTGAACCTACAAAATCGACGATGCCAGCGAGTCCGCCATCGGTTTCTTTTCTAATGCGTTTGAAGATGCCTTCTTCTTTGAGGTTGTAAGCTTGTTTAACCCCAAGGCTACGCGCGAACTCGAGTTTCTCTTCATCGATATCCGCAACGACGGGTAATTCGTCATAAAGGGCCAATGCGGTTTGCAAGGCCATCATGCCGACACCACCAAGACCGATAATCATATAAGGCCCAGCGGGCATTACGCTTTCAAGCTTACGAACAGCGCTGTAAGCGGTGATCCCGGAACACATGTAACACGCTGCAAGTCCGCCATCTATGCCCTTAAAATCGATTAAGTATTTTGGGTCGGGAACGATCACATGATCCGCATAACCTCCGGCTACAGAAGTCCCAATACCACGGGGACGCAAACACAAATGCTCACGGCCATCCGCACATAGGTTACATTGGCCACAGCCAATCCAGGGGTAAACTGCGTATTCTTGACCAAGTTCCACACCTTTCGCCTCTGGTCCCATAGCGACGACCTTGCCTTGAACTTCGTGGCCAAGAACGAAGGGAAGATTATCTAAGGCACGCACAGGCATTTGTTGCCCGCCGCCGAGGTCAAAAAAACCTTCATGGATGTGTAGGTCCGAATGACAGACGCCGCAATGCTGCATTTCAATAAGAACTTCTGAGCCCTGCGGTTCGGGAGTGGCGGTTTCGATTTCTTCGAGCGGCTGCCCTATTTTGGTGATTGCTTGGCTTTTCATTAATGACCTCAAAAAAATTATTCACGCTGAGAAGAGCGATAAAAAAGAGCACAGCATGTTACGGCAGCAAGCTTAAATGTCAATTGATGACTATGCAGACTCGGTTTTGTGTGCCGTTATTCAGTCGACTTATAATGGCACGCTTTTATTCTGAAGTTGTTGTTCGCTCGGCGGCGAGCGCTTGTGATAACTCCAAAATTAGATTTTTTACCCACTGAATACTGGGGTCAGATTCTCGACTACGGTGCCAATAAATATGGCTGCCTTGCGGCTCAAGTGCGAAAGGTATCGGAAGGGCAACGGTGCCAGGTATGTTAGAGAAATAATCGGATACTGTTGCGCAGAGATCTGTCTGTGTCACTAAGTTCGGGATCATCAAGTAGTGCTGAGTTCTTAACACGATTCGACGTTTTACGTTGATATTCTCAAGCGCGTAATCCACGTAGCCGGGGCCACTTTTACGGCTAGAAATATGGATGTGGGGTAGATCCAGATATTTTTCTAGCGTGAGTTCTTCTTTTGTTATCGGGTGGTCTTCTCTCACTACACAAACCCATCCGCTGTTCATTAATGGTTCGTGATTCAGGTGTTCGTTGGTTAAAACAGGAGCATCAAGCACCAGGTCAAGTCGCCCGGCTGCTAGCGATTTTAGTGCTTCTCTGCGATTGAGTTGCACCACTTGTAAAGTCATATTCGGCGCTTGGGTTTCTAGAGCCTTGTACAGCTTTGGGAGTAAGATACTTTCAGAAAAGTCATTCATGCTTAACCGAATGGCCTTATGTTCTTTCGCGGGCACAAAATGATAGCTTTTATCGACGCTGGTTCGAATTAAGGCCAATGCTTCTCTGACTTGACCAATAATGCTCTCGGTGGTCGGCGTGGGCACCATTCTGCGACCAGATCGTATAAATAGTGGGTCATCGAAAACAGTACGCAGACGCGATAAGGCCGCACTGACAGCAGGTTGGGTTACATAAAGGCGCTTGGCAGCAGCGCTGAGACTAGATTCGGTATATATGGAATCCAGTACCACGAATAGGTTGAGGTCGACTTTATTGAGGTCCATAAGCGTAATTTCGTTTGTGTTGTTAGGGCATTAGTCTGTGGGGTGTATCTAGATTGATTCGATTACACAGCACTCGATTGATCAATTCACCACCACTGTGATCTAGAAATGGCATCTTACTATAATTCAGGATTATGTATCAACATTGATTTTAATCAATTCAATTTATTGTCTGATGGGGATATTATGTTCGAAATCGCTTGAATCGCATTTTAGCGGTTATTCTTCAGGCAGCTTTCATTCAGCATTTGATCATTTAGGTAGCAAGTTTATGGACTTCGATCACAATCAAAAAACTAAAGATTTAATTCAGCGCGTCTCAGATTTTATGGACGAGCATGTCTTCCCTAATGAAGAGACTTATGAAGAACAGCACGCAGCGGCGGCGGATCGATGGCAACCAGTTCAGCTTTTGGAAGACTTAAAGGTTAAAGCCAAGGCAGCAGGATTGTGGAATTTATTTTTGCCGGAAACAGACTTAGGTGCCGGCTTGAGTAACCTAGAATATGCGCCACTGTCTGAGTTAATGGGCCGAGTTCATTGGGCTTCAGAGGTGTTCAACTGTAGCGCGCCGGATACTGGCAATATGGAGGTACTGTCTCGTTACGGTACTCCTGAGCAGCAAGAAAAGTATTTAAAACCGCTATTGGCAGGTGAGATTCGCTCAGCTTTTTTGATGACAGAGCCCGCTGTTGCCTCTTCTGATGCGACGAATATGGAAGCGAAAGCTGAATTAGATGGTGATGAGTGGGTGCTGAATGGCCGAAAATGGTTTTCCTCCGGTGCCGGCGATCCGCGTTGTAAAGTGGCCATTTATATGTGCCTTACCAATCCCGAAAATGCCCGTCATCAACAGCATTCGCAGATTCTTGTGCCTTTAGATGCTCCTGGGGTCACCATTGAAAGACAGCTTAGCGTGTTTGGTTACGATCATGCTCCCCATGGACATTCGCAGATCCTACTTGAAAACGTTCGGGTTCCTAAAGATTACGTATTACTTGGGGCTGGGCGCGGTTTTGAAATTTCTCAAGCGAGGCTTGGGCCGGGTAGGATTCACCACTGCATGCGCTCGATCGGTATGGCTGAGAGAGCACTTAAAATGATGTGTGAGCGGAGCATGCAGCGAGTGGCATTCGGTAAGCAACTCCATCAACTGGGTGGAAATGTCGATATTATCGCGAATTGTCGAATGGAAATTGATCAGGCGCGTTTATTGGTTTATCGCGCAGCCTATATGATGGATACTGTCGGCAACAAAAAAGCGGCTAGTGAAATCGCGCAAATAAAAGTTGTTGTACCAACCATGGCTTGTAATGTTGTGGATAGAGCAATCCAAATGTTTGGTGGTGAGGGTGTTACCGGAGATACACCGCTTGCGGCGATGTGGGCAGGCTTGCGAACGCTGCGGTTGGCTGATGGCCCAGATGAGGTTCATCGTCGTACGGTTTATCGACAAGAGATTGGTAAGTATCGATAGTTTTTAAAAGTGCATTATTTTTAGTAGGTTTTGTAAATAATCATAGCTTGCAAAAGTCCGGGCACAAGTAATTGTCTCCGGCTTTTTTTATCGTTAAAGAGAAATTATTTTTTTAAAAGTTGTAATGAAATATGAGTGAAATTTTTTTAGTTCGTCACGGGCAAGCGTCCTTCGACTCTGATAACTATGATCAGTTAAGTTCTACTGGTCACGAGCAAGCCGCCATTTTGTCGCAGTATTGGCAGGGTATTGGTGTCAATTTCGATGCGGTTTATTCCGGCAGCTTACAGCGTCAGCGGGAAACCGCCGAAGGTCTTGCCAATTGTGTACACGCGGAAAGCGAAATATTAGAAGGTTTGAACGAGTACAGTTCTGCAGAAATTCTTAACTGTTACCGTGAAGAATTTGCGGCGCAAGATGGCTTCGACCTCAACGGTAATATGAGGGAGAGAAAATATTTCCAGCGTTTTTTGGAAAGTGCTTGTCTACGTTGGGTGCGAAACGAACTTTCGAGTAGTGACATTGAACCATTCGCTCACTTTCAAGAAAGAGTTGTTGATGCGCTTAATCAAATTATTGGTGCCAATAAAAAAGGGCGTCAAGTTGTGGTGGCGACCTCTGGTGGTGTAATTGCTTTGGCCGTGCAGAGTGTCTTGAATATTCCCGATGAGCAAGCGATCAATCTCAATTGGATGGTGTTTAACACCTCAATTACGCGGATTCCTTTTAGTGGCTCACGTAAGTCCTTATCGGTTTTTAATGCGATTCCGCATCTAGAGCGACAAGGTTTTACTGACAAAATTACCTATCGCTAAGTACAAGTCCTGATCTTGACGCTTTGGGCAATCTCTCGGATGGTGTAAACTTGCGGCCCGCTTTTAACGGGACCGGTGAATTCCGTGCCGTAGCCTTAATAGTGCGTTTCCAGGTATGCGTTCTAACTCGGCGATAAGCTAAGCGACTTTTAATTTCAATTTGTTGATCATGGTGGAACCTGAATAGTGGAAGAAAAACTCCTCGATAAAGCAACGGACATCCGTGAGGGTGAAGAGCTCGACCCTATAGTCCTGAAAGATTACATAACAGCTACGGTTCCCGGTTTGAGCGGTGACATCGCGATAAAGCAGTTTCCTTCCGGATTTTCTAATCTCACTTACTTAATCACTCTGGGCGAGAATCAATGGGTGCTGCGGCGGCCACCCTTCGGCACTAAGGCAAAAAGCGCGCACGATATGGGCCGTGAATACAGAGTACTGAGTGCAATTCATAGTGCGTATCCCTACGCCCCTGAGCCACTGCTTTTTTGTCAAGATGAGTCAGTGTTAGGTTGCGAGTTTTATATGATGAAGTACCTAGAAGGTTGCATCATTCGTTCACAATACCCACCAGAATTACAGCTCACACCGGATCAAGTTCGCCAACAATTTTATAATTGGCTCGACGGGCTATCGGAATTACATAAGGTTGATTACAAGGCGGTAGGGTTAGCGGAGCTGGGTAGACCGGAAGGTTATGTGCGCCGTCAAGTTGATGGTTGGTCAAAGCGCTATACCGCGGCAATGACACCAGACGGTATTCCAACCTTCGAAAAAACCATGCAATGGCTGCAAGATAAAATGCCGCCGGAAAGTAAAAAGGTCGGCATTATTCATAATGATTACAAAATGGATAATGTGATTTGGTCTTTAGACGATCCGCTTAAGTTAATCGGCGTGCTTGATTGGGAAATGACAACACTCGGTGATCCGCTAATGGATTTGGGTTGTACTCTAGGCTACTGGGCCGAGCCGAATGACCCCGAGCATTTTAAAAAGTTTTTAACTATGCCTACGACAAGTCCAGGTGCGCCAACCCGCGCGGAACTCGTAGCTCGTTTTAGTAAAAACCTTGATATTTCAGTTGATCATTTTGACTATTACTTTTGTTTTGGTTTGTTCCGCTTGGCGGGAATCGGCCAACAAATTTTTTATCGTTATTATCATGGCCAAACGAAAGATAAACGCTTCGCAAGATTGCGCGATAAAGTCGAAAGCTTGCATTTGATGTGTGAAAAAGTCATTGAAGAATCCGATTTGTAGAAGCTTGAATTAAACGTCATTGAAAAGAAAAAATGGGGAAGTTATGCCGAACAAAGAATTATTTGATCTGAGTGGAAAAATTGCCTTGGTCACCGGCGCTAGTCGCGGTATCGGTGAGGCGATTGCAACAACGCTGGCAGATTATGGTGCTGAAGTGATTGTTACGAGTAGAAAGATTGACGGTTGCCAGGTCGTTGCAGATAAGATCAATGCGGATGGTGGTAAAGCGCACGCGATGGCTTGTCATATTGGTGATGTGGCACAAATTTCTGCGACGATTGCTGCGATTAAAGAGAAGTTTGGCAGACTCGATATTCTCGTTAATAACGCGGCAACCAATCCTTATTTTGGCCATGTTTTAGATACTGATTTAGGTGCTTTCGAAAAAACCGTTGATGTAAATATCCGCGGTTATTTTTTTATGTCGGTCGAAGCCGGGAAATTAATGAAAGAGCAGGGTGGTGGTGTAATTTTAAATACCGCATCAATCAATGGTGTGAAACCAGGTCTTGCACAAGGGATTTACTCTATTACTAAAGCTGCAGTTATTAATATGACGCAGACTTTTGCGAAAGAATGCGGGCCTATGGGAATTCGTTGTAACGCATTATTGCCCGGTTTGACAGATACAAAATTTGCGTCGGCCTTGACTAGCAATGAGCAGATGTTAGAGAAGGTGAATAGTTCTTTGCCGCTGCGGCGTGCAGCTCAACCGAGTGAAATGGCAGGCGCGGCTTTATATCTGGTGTCTGATGCATCATCCTACACAACCGGCGCTTCTATCGTTTGTGATGGTGGTAGTTTGATTTCTTAGTTTGACCTTTTAATTTAGCCTTTTACGTCGGGCTTTTCATTTTGGTGCGAAAATTTTTAAGCGGAATAGTTTATGTCTACAGTAATTAATCGTCGTGATCTTAGTTTTTTACTTTATGAATTTTTAAATGTTGAAGAGCTATGTGAGCGAGAAATTTACTCTGATCATGATCGTACTAGTTTTGATGCAGTACTGGATTTAGCTCAGCAAATAGCGGAAGAAAAGTTCGCGCCGATCGCGGCCAAGCTTGATGAAAATGAACCGCATTTCGATGGCGAAACTGTTCATATTATTCCCGAAGTAAAAGAGGCCCATGAAGCCTATATTGAAGCAGGTTTTATGTCGGCTTCCAGTCCCTATGAAGAAGGTGGCATGCAATTGCCGCTGACCATAACCCAAGCGGCCCGTGCAATTTTTTGCTCGGCAAATATTCCCGCTTTGGGTTATTTGGGTTTAACTAATTCTGCGGCAAATATGCTCAATGTTTGGGGCAGTGATGAGCTCAAAGAAAAATTTCTGCCGCCCATGCGCGCCGGCCGTTTTTACGGAACCATGTGTTTGTCTGAACCTCATGCGGGTTCGAACTTGGCGGACATTCGCACACGGGCAGAACCCCAAGGCGACGGTACTTATCATTTAAGCGGTACCAAAATGTGGATCTCTGGGGGTGAGCATGATCTTTCAGAAAATATCATTCACATGGTGCTAGCAAAAATTCCCGGCGGCCCCGATGGTGTTAAAGGTATATCGTTATTTGTCGTACCTAAGTTCAAAGTTGATGACGAAGGAAAGGTTGGCGAGCGTAACGGCGTAGTACTAGCCGGCCTAAATCACAAAATGGGCTACCGCGGCACCACAAATACCTTATTAAATTTTGGCGAAGATAAACCTTGTGTTGGTTACTTGATGGGTTCTGAGCATGAAGGTTTAAAATGCATGTTTCATATGATGAACGAAGCGCGCATCGGTGTGGGGATGGGTGCAGTTATGCTGGGGTATGCGGGTTACTTGCATTCATTGGCTTATGCAAAAGATCGCCCGCAAGGTCGCTTACCGGATTGTAAAGATCCCAGCACTCCCCAAGTCAATATCATCGAGCATGCCGATGTGAAGCGCATGTTGTTGCAACAAAAAGCCTATGTTGAAGGCGGTTTTGCCCTGACTTTATTCTGCGGCAAGTTAGTTGATGATATGCGCACTGGTGATCCAGAGAAAAAAGAAGATCTTGCTATTTTTATGGATTTGTTAACGCCGATCGTAAAAGCTTGGCCTTCCGATTTTTGCTTAAAAGCAAATGAGTTGGCGATTCAGGTTTTAGGCGGCGCTGGTTATACCCGCGATTATCCGGTTGAGCGTTTGTATCGAGACAACCGCTTAAATCCGATTCACGAAGGAACGAACGGCATTCAAGGAATGGATTTGTTGGCGCGAAAAGTTCGTATGAAAAACGGTTATGCCTATGGCTTGCTGATGAAATATATCGCCGAAACTACAGCGGAAGCTAAAAATATTGCTGAATTAAAAGAATATTCAACCGCCTTGGATTTCGCTTGTGCGGAATTAACTTCAACAACGGAAGCCTTAAAAGAAGTGGCGGTAGATAAAATTCGTTTGGCAACCGCCAATGCGACGATTTATCTCGAAGCCTTTGGTCATATCGTTGTGTCTTGGTTGTGGTTGAAGCAGGCTATTGCTGCACAAAAGGGTATTGCTTCTGCTGTCGGTGAAGATAAAGATTTTTATACGGGTAAGCTCGCAGCTTGTCGTTATTTTTTCCGTTATGAGCTGCCTTCAATCCATACCGATTTTGCTTTGTTAAAGCAGTTGGATGACACGTGTTTAGAAATGCCAAATTCCAGTTTTTAAATTTCAGTTCTAAAAGTATTCAGAATTAATTTATAAAAGGTGAGCGAATGAGAGCAGTACTGTGTAAAACATTGGGGCCACCAGAGTCCTTAGTTGTCGAAGATATACCATCACCAGAGGTTAAAGCTGGACAAGTGTTGGTAAAGGTCGGTGCTTGTGGGGTTAATTTTCCTGATACATTGATCATTCAGGGTAAGTACCAAACAAAACCGGATTTGCCTTTTAGTCCAGGCGGAGAGATTGCGGGTGAAGTGATTGAGATTGCTGATGATGTCACCACGGTTAAAAAAGGTGATCGTGTTATCGCTTTGTGTGGTCACGGCGGATTTGCTGAAGAAATTGCCATTGATGCTTCGCGCATTGTACAGATCCCAAAAGAAATGGATTTTGTTACCGCGTCAGGATTTTTGTTAACGTATGGAACGTCTTATCACGCATTAAAACAGCGCGCGAATATTCAACCCGGTGAAACATTGTTGGTGTTGGGTGCGGCCGGTGGTGTTGGTTTGGCGGCGGTCGAGCTTGGCAAGGCGATGGGTGCAAGAGTTATTGCTGCTGCTAGCACGCCAGAAAAATTAGCACTGGCGAAAGAGCACGGTGCGGATGAGTTAATTGATTACACAAAAGAAGATCTAAAAGAGCGCGCAAAAGAATTGACTGGCGGTAAAGGCGTTGATGTAGTTTACGATCCGGTCGGCGCAGATTTATTTGAGCCCGCTGTGCGAGCAACAGGCTGGAATGGCCGCGTGTTGGTGGTCGGTTTTGCTGGCGGCTATATTCCTAAATTGCCAATCAATTTAACCTTGGTTAAAGGCTTGTCTGTTGTCGGCGTATTCTGGGGAACCTTTACTCGGATGCAGCCAGAAGATTCCGCGCAAAACAATAAAGAGTTATTGGAAATGTTTGTAAGCGGAAAAGTAAAACCCCATGTATCGCAAACTTTCCCACTAGAAAAAACTGCTGAGGCCTTAAACACTCTGCAAAACAGAAAGGCGCAGGGCAAAGTTGTTATCACGACCAATTAAATGACAATACAGAGGTAATGTTATGCCAGTTGTAGCAAAGGAAGAGTTAACAAGTTATATCGACAAAGAAGTCGGCGTGTCAGATTGGTTTGAAATCACGCAAGAGCGTGTCAATCAATTCGCAGAAGTCACAGAAGATCGACAATTTATTCACGTCGACCCAGAGCGAGCCAAAGATACAGTTTTTGGCGGCCCGGTAGCCCACGGTTTTTTAACTTTGTCTCTGCTGTCATATTTTGGTGGCCAAGGCGCAGGTTTGGGTGTTGAGGGGACGACAGTTCGCATCAACTATGGTTTAAATAAATTGCGGTTCTTAAACCCCGTAAGAGTCGGTAAAAAAATTCGTGCACGCTATAAGTTTCTTGGTTTCGAAGAAAAGAAGCCCGGTAATTTGTTGTTGCGCCATGAAGTCACAGTCGAGATCGAGGGTGTTGAGAAACCAGCATTGATCACAGAAAGTTTAGGAATGGCCATTGTTGGATAGCTCATCGCTGTGTAAATATTTTTTTATAAATTTTTCATTTTTATTTTTTAGATTTAAATTAACGAGGATCAAGTTATGAAAGAAGCAGTCATCGTATCAACTGCAAGAACCCCAATCGGTAAAGCGTATCGCGGTGCCTTCAATAATACTGAGTCAGCAATTCTAGGTGGTCACGCTGTACGCGAAGCTGTAAGAAAAGCTGGTATTGATCCTGCAGAAGTTGAAGAGTTGGTGTTTGGCGCCGCGCTTCAGCAAGGTTGTCAGGGTGGTAACTTCGCACGACGTGTTGCATTAGTTGGTGGTTGCCCAGTAACCACAGCAGCGCAAAGTATGGACCGTCAGTGTTCATCAGGTTTGATGGCGATTGCGACAGCGGCTAAGCAAGTTATTGTTGATGGAATGGAAGTAGTAATTGGCGGCGGTTTAGATTCAATTTCTTTGGTTCAGAATGACAAAATGAATTCTTATCGAATTCAAGATCCAATGATTAAAGAAATTAAGCCCGACGTATTCATGCCCATGATTGATACTGCCGAAACGGTAGCGAAGCGATACAACGTTAGCCGCGATGCGCAAGATGAATATTCATTAGAAAGTCAGCGTCGTACCGCAGCAGCTCAAGAAGCTGGCAAGTTTGATGATGAAATTGCACCGATCACGACAACCCAAGCCATTGTTGATAAAGAAACAAAAGAAGTGTCTTACAAAGAAGTGACGCTTTCTAAAGATGAAGGTAATCGTCCATCAACAACTTTAGAAGGTTTGCAAGGATTGAACCCCGTTCGCGATGGCGGCGTAATCACTGCAGGTAATGCAAGTCAGTTATCCGATGGTGCGTCAGCGTCGGTGATTATGGATGCGAAGCTTGCTGAAAAACGTAACATCGAGCCATTAGGTATTTATCGTGGAATGGCGGTTGCAGGTACTGAGCCTGATGAAATGGGAATTGGCCCGGTTTTCGCTGTGCCCAAATTGCTAAAGCGCAACGGTTTAACTATGGATGATATTGGCTTGTGGGAGCTCAATGAAGCGTTTGCTGTGCAAGTGCTTTACTGTCGCGATACTTTAGGTATTCCACAAGAGCGATTGAACGTTAATGGTGGTGCAATTTCTGTTGGTCATCCTTACGGCATGAGCGGCGCACGCATGGTTGGACACGCATTAATTGAAGGCAAGCGTCGTGGTGTTAAATACGTTGTTATCACTATGTGTGTTGGCGGTGGTATGGGTGCTGCGGGTTTGTTTGAAGTCGCGTAGTTTAATTTATATTTAAAAAGTTAGAACGAGTAACGGCAAGTGTTGGATTCGCATCTCACTTGCCGTTTTTATTTCAACCTTAAAGTTACGAGTTTTTCATTATGAAAATTCAAGGTAAAACTGTTGTAGTTACTGGTGGTGCAAGTGGAATTGGTCGAGGCTTAGTAAGACGTTTTAAAGAAGAGGGCGCGGCCAATATAGTAATTGCGGACATAAATTCTGATGAGTTGAATGAGTTTGCAGATGAGGTTGGTGCGACGCCTTATGTATGCGATGTGAGTGATGAGGAGCAAGTTAAAAACCTGGTTCGAATGACGGAAGAAATATTTGGTCATATCGATTTGTTTTGTGGTAACGCGGGAATTCTTTCTAAAGGTGGCGTTGAAGCTTCGAACGAAACCTGGGAAAAAACCTGGGCGGTTAATGTCATGGCTCATGTTTATGCGACACGCCATGCTTTGCCTAAAATGATTGAGCGCGGTGAAGGTTATTTTCTTATTACGGCATCTGCTGCTGGACTGTTGTCGCAAGTCGGTTCGGCGACTTATTCAGTGACGAAACATGCCGCACTTGCTTTGGCAGAATGGGTTTTGATTACTCATGGCGCGCAAGGTATTAAAGTTTCTGCGTTATGTCCGCAAGCGGTTGAGTCAAAAATGACAGCGGGCAGTGACGGCGGTGTTGCGGGACAAGACGGCATGTTAAAGCCTGAGGCAGTTGCTGATACGGTTATCGCTGGGCTCGATGAAGAAAAATTTATGATTCTTCCGCATCCGGAAGTTGAAAAGTATTTTAGAAATAAAGCTACTGATTACCAGCGTTGGATTCGTGGCATGCAAAAACTTCAAGAGCAGTTCGGCAATTTTAAAATGAATGATTAATAGCGCTTGTCTGGTTTTCTATCAGGCGCATATTGCTTCAAGAATAAAAAACCAGCTAGGTGCTTAGCCGGTTTTTTTGTTGGTGGGTTTTGAAATTTAGAAGCCAAGTGGTAATCGATAAGCAATGCCAAATGTGGTTGCGTCAACTTCATCTAAATCTAAACGATGGAATTCTAAAGCAAACTTACCAACCGGTGTCGCTAAAGCCAGTCCTGCACCGAAAAACAAATCTCTGCCGTCATCGTCATCAGAACCAATATCGCGATCCCAATGGTGGGCGCCCCCGCGGCAATACCATTCCAGTCCGCCACCTAAGTCTGCGCCCACTTTGACGGCGGCATAGATCGTTTTTGCAGAAATGCGTACGCCGCGATCTCTGCCGCTACCAAGATCCCATAAGCCAGTTTCCAGGCTGATATGGTCCGATAATTGGATCCCAACACCGATACGAAAATACTTATCATCAACTTCCCTTGACCCGTAATCCAGTTCGACATCGCCGCCACTGAGTTCTCCATATATCTCATCAGCGCCCACATTGACCGAGAGTAAGGTTAGCAAGGTAAAAAGCAGTGGTTTGTTCATAAATTTTGGTCTCCAATGATCGTTGTTTATATGGTAGAGAATGTCGGTCTTTTAAGTCCACTCACTAGATCACGCATCCTCATTTTAAATGTTGTTTTTGGTTATCGCCTTGCGCTTGTTTAGGCAGAGAGTAAACTGGCCGGCAATTATTATTACTATGTGCCATCGAAGATTGGTGTGGTTGTTGAGAGGCGCATTTATAAAGGTGGTTTTATGGCAGGCGATTCAATGGACCCTCATCAGAACAATGAAAGAAAAAGCTCAGTCAGCTCTTTGGATGAAAAAAGAGATGAAGGTTTGGGTGAGTTTGAGCTACCCATCGATGAGCATGTTGAAGAGGTGTCTGAAAACGGCAAAAAGGTTCGTCGTCGAGGTGTTTATTTGTTGCCAAACCTCATAACAACGGGCGCATTATTTAGTGGGTTCTACGCGATTATCGCGGGAATGAATGGAGACTTTTACAGTGCAGCGGCGGCTATTGTTGTTGCTGGTATTTTTGATGCTCTAGATGGCAGGATTGCGCGCTTAACCAATACCAGCAGTGCCTTCGGTGTTGAGTACGATAGCCTCTCCGATATGGTTTCTTTTGGTTTGGCACCTGCGTTAGTCATGTTCAACTGGTCGTTGAGCTCGCTGGGGAAGATGGGGTGGGCGATCGCGTTCGCGTATTCAGCATGTGCCGCATTAAGGTTGGCGCGATTTAATACTCAAGTGTCCACTGTTGATAAGAGTTATTTTGTGGGGCTATCTAGTCCTCCGGCTGCAGGCTTGTTGGCAGGTATTGTTTGGGTTGGTCACGATGCGGAAGTTGGGATGGCTTTAACCGTTGTGGCGGCGCTCGTGACTGCACTTGCTGCTATGTTAATGGTGTCTAATATTAAATACTTCAGTTTTAAGAGTATCGACTTTAAGGGCCGCGTGCCTTTCGTAGCCATTCCAATCATAGTGTTAATGTTCGCGCTGTTCGCTACTGGTCCTGGCTTTGTCTTGCTTTGCATGGCGGTTACCTACGGCCTTTCCGGGCCTAGTATTTGGTTGTGGAAGCGTCTTAAGCGGGGCGAGAATAAGGGCGCTTCTTCTGAAACCTAGGCGGACTTCATTTCCGCTTGGCCAAGTAATTTGCGGATGCATTTTGGTCTGACTAAGGTCTTGTTCTAATAAGTTTTTCTCTACTTCTGGCTGCTCGCTGAGTATTTTTATTTTTAGTTTTAATTAAGCTGTCATATTCTTCAAAATCCT
>NZ_BAAFSK010000003.1:0-612956 GCF_054767315.1 Aurantivibrio infirmus | reverse complement strand
CTAGAAAACCCCAGTTGTGAAAGCAACTGGGGTTTTTTGTGGGGAATCGAATACTTGCTCAGCGGTATCTGAATTCCAAAATCCTTGTACTGAAAGGCATGATGCTCTTTCAAGATGAGCTGCTCGAAGAGCAAATCGTTGCGTTACTACGCGAGCCTGTTTTTTTTAACTCTCAGAAAATCTGTGCTGCTATTAACTCCATATTCGCATTATCAATCTGAGTTTGTTATTTTTATTTTCAAGCCGAATTACAAATAAATATGTTTCTTTTAAACCTTAGGGGCAAAAAATAAAATGGTTGTTTGCCCCTAAACACAGTAATAGTTTATATGTTATTGAGCGCTAAACTCTGCAGCACGTTGGACATAGTCCTGATAGGCGGGAATAGCGACGGCCGCCAAAATTCCAACCACAAAGATGATCATGAAAACGGGTACGACCAAGCTTAAAATATAAATCCCAGTGTTGTTTTCGTTAGGCTGTGGACCGTAGTCATTTGTTGATTTTGTGCCTGGAAAGAATAACAGCATGATGGCCAAAATTAAATTGACGAAGGGAATAATCATCAATAAAGATAGCCAGCCTGACATATTCATATCATTCAGACGTCTTACCATATATCCCCAACCGAATATCATAATTGGAATTATTCCAAGAATAAACACTAACCCAACTGCTGCGACAAATGCGGTTGAAGGCTCGCCGTTTCCTCCAAAAACCCCTAAGAAACCTGCTATAAAGGAAATGACCATCGTCGCTCCATAGTAGATTAAGTTGAGAGCAGCCCCATAAGCGATATATCGTAAACGCCCGATACGGCCAGAAAGGCTTAAAAATTGTGGTTGATATGTTTCTGCTTCTTCCGATTGCGCTATTGAAGATTGCGGCGCGGAATATGGATCTGTAGATGACATAGTTATCCCCTTTTTAAATTATCGTAAATCCTTTGAGCTTTGTTAGCACAATGGAGCTTATCTCGAATACTGATGATTTCTAGTTGGTTTAGTACAATGAAAGATAGGGTGTTGGTTTATCAGACCATTGGTATAGTCGATATCATATAATCCTGCTTTAAGCATCCGAATTAATAGTTAAATAGGCTAATGGCTTGATTTTTTTAGATCGTGCTTGATATTCGAAAAGTTTTTCCGGCTTTGTTTTAAAGGATAGCTGGAGGCTAGTCCCAAAGGGTTAGCAATCGAGGTCAGATAAGAATTTTCAGAGTGATGATTAATAGAGATTACAAAAGAACCTCCGAATAAAATTAGTTAGTGCTTAACTGATATCAGACATCTTAAAGAAATATATTTTTCAAAAGTACAATGTTTTATTTAGCCCACAAAAATTATTCGACGCAATTATTTTTTTTCCCATCTATAAACTCATACGGCTCCAAAGACGCTTGCGCTTCATCGCGATAACGTTTCCAGCCGTCACCTCCATAATAGGCTAGGCTCCCCGGTTCAGCTTCGCCTTCGCCATTGTAGTACGAGGCGCAATCGCGTAGCGGTCGTGACGCTTCATCACTTTCTTTGCAGTGCAAGGCGTAATCATTCTCGAAAGACTGTTTTACGTCGACGACATCAATATCACGTTCTCGTAGCGTTTTGAGCATCCACACGATGTAATCTACATGTTCATCGATAGTCTCGGTGAAGTTGAAGGCGCCACCTCCGCCTTGTGGGCCGGTCATGATAAATAAATTTGGGAAGCCGCGGCTGTGGATACCGAGAAAGGTTTTGGTGCCGCCGCTTTGCCATTTCTCATAGAGGGGCTGGCTGTTGCGTCCGCAAATCATATTAAATGAAGAGGTCGCCATCCATTGAAACCCTGTTGCGTAAACAATTACGTCTAATTCATATTCTTTGTCGTCATGAATAATTCCTTTCGGTGTAATACGATTAACGCCCATTGGTGCGGTGTCAACTAATTTGACATGAGGTAAGTTAAACGTAGGCAAGTATTCATCATGGAAAGTTGGGCGTTTGCAGCCGTAAGGATAATAAGGTTTTAAAGCTTCGGCCGTTATTTTGTCTTTTACTATGCTATCAACGCGTCCGCGAATTTGTTCCATCAGTCGAAAGTTACTTTGGAGTTGTTTTGAAAGAATTTCTTCCTTTGTTAACACTGGCCGGTTATTTTTCTTTTTATTGGCTTGGTCAATTTTTCCAGAAAGATAATCATCATTACCCTGCAGTGCTGCTCGTCCGGCGGAAATTTTTGAAAAGCGTTCGCGACGCTTTTTAGCCCAGTTTTCTTCTTGAGACCATTGTGCAATTTCTTCCGCTGTGGTCTTGCGTTGGTCGCGCACGTCTATTGTTGATGGCGTACGTTGAAACACAAAAAGCTCACTCGCTATTTTTGCCAGTTCAGGAACTGCCTGTACGGCAGTGGCGCCAGTACCGATGATGCCGATGCGTTTATTTTGCAAATCTATTTTATGGTTCCAGCGAGAGGTGTGGAAGGAATCACCAGCAAAACTATTCATACCCTCTATGCGCGCAAGTTTTGGTGTGGTTAAAATGCCATTGGCGAGAATGACGAAGCGGGCTTTCATTTCATCGCCGCGATCGGTAATAACTCGCCAGCGGTCAAGAGATTCATCCCATAAAGTTTTTTCTACCGTGGTATGAAATAAACAGCGATCATAAAATTTATATTTTTCGGCGACTTTTTGGCAGTACTCATAAATTTCAAAACCGGAAGCAAATTTCGTCTGCGGAAAATATTCCATCTCTTCAAGCAGAGGCAGGTAGCTATAAGCCTCGACATCGCACGCGACTCCGGGATAACGATTCCAATACCAAGTGCCACCAACATCTCCACCTTTTTCACAGAAACGCACATCCTGAAACCCGGCTTGCTGCAATTTGTGCCAAAGCATCAGGCCGGAAAAGCCAGCTCCAATAACTAATACTTCACATTCATCGTCCAAGGTTTCGCGGTCAACGATTTCAGAGGAATATACATCTTCGAGATAGTGACCGAATTCCCCATTCAAGCTTATATAATCTGCTACACCTGAGCGAACATCTTTGTAGTCACGATATTTTTGTTTCGCTGTGTCGTTGTACTCTGCGTATTGAGAAGATTCCGGCAATGTCTTTAAAGATTGTTCCTCTACGACAGCATAGCCTTGTGATGAAGCGCTAGTGTTGATATTTGTCGCGCGAGTATTAAAAATTTTCAGGCCGGTCTCGGAGTCAATTCGAATTGTCATAGTTAAAAAACATTGCGTAAAAAATAAAATTCTAAAAAAGTGGCAGATTAGCGTTAAATTGCTGCAGCTAAATAGTTTGCGGTGCGCACTATTGCATAAATTCCTAACTTCATAAAGGCGATATATTCATGGGGATTCGAGACGCCGAACGCAGTGTCTCTGTTGCCGAGCTTATTGCAAACCTCAATTGCTGCCCTGGGTTTTGGACTTTCTTAAGAAAAGTAGAACCTTGGTGATTTCTTTACTTTGCATTACCTAAGGTCTGCCACGTACTTCTAAACCAAGCAGTGTATTGATAGGTGAGTCAGCCTTGTCTTTGTTCTAGCTAAGAAGAATCCAGGGTTATCGGTTGCTTCGATCAGGATAACCGTGGGAAAATGCGAAAAATATAATATTTTCTGCTGGTTCCGAGGAGGGCGATATGTCAAGTAATTCAAATATTTTGCAACGTAAGGGTATTGCGGTCTTTCTTACGATTTTTGTCGTTGTTTCTTTCGTGGCTTGTAGTGCTGATAAGGCGGATACGGATACCGTATCAGGCTACACATCGCCTCAAAATGGAATGGGCCAACCTGATATCGCTGGGCTCTGGACCAATGAAACCCTTACGCGATTTCAGCGCCCTACTCGCTATGGCGATACTGCCGTTTTTACCGAGGAAGAAGTCAGGGAGATGGAAGGGCGGGCAGATGAGCGATATGAAACTGCAAACCTACCGACTGATCCTAATGAGGGCGCCCCAACCTACAAGCGAGTGGGTGGCTATAACGCCTTTTGGGCTGGCAACGTAAATCGTGTGATGCGCGTCGGTGATGAACCGCGGACCTCACTAATTACCTATCCTAAAAATGGCCGCATCCCAGCTAGAAGAGATGATGCTCCGCCGAAGAAAACCGATGGTTGGCACACGATCTTTTTTACACCTGAGGTGGGGGATCTCACTTCCTATGAGACCAGGTCGGCGGTTGAGCGCTGTTTGTTCTGGCCGTCCCAGGCCGGCGCGGTTTTACATCAAGGTGCTTACAACGCTAACTATCAGATCGTACAATCGCCAGACCACGTGATGATCCTTGCGGAAACTATTCATGATGTTCGGATCATTCGTTTGAATTCCGAACACAACCCTGAGTCGGCGACGACACGCCCGTGGATGGGGGACTCAATTGGTTGGTATGAAGGTGACACGCTGGTAGTAGAAACCATTAATTACAGTCCTAAGCAATATTTTCACCACGCTTCTGACCAGCTGAAAGTCACAGAGCGTTTCACCCGGGTTGCGCCCGATCGTTTGCACTATGCCTTCCACGTGGAAGACCCGCTAGTGTGGGAAGAGCCTTGGGGCGGTGAATACGAGTTTCATCCTTCTGCTGGTGTTTACGAATATGCTTGCCATGAAGGAAATTATGCAATGATGAATGCGCTAGAAATTGGCAGGATGCAGGATAAGGGTTTGATTAACCCTGATAACACCCAAGCACCGAGGAGAAACTAAAGCCCTAAAGCTACGCCATTTTGCTGTCGATGTTTTGCTTTGGGAAAAATTAAAAAATGAAGTTAGTGGGGGTAAGTTGCTTGTTTTAGAGCATTCATTTACCCCCTTTTTTTATCGATCTTTATTTCTATTTTTTTATTTCGATTACCTTGATCAGTTAAAAAATCGCGATTGAATATTTACATCTACTTAATAAACAAAAGTTTTAGTAGTTTGAAAAGACATAACTTGCAAAGCGTCTCGAATTTAAAAGCGTTCGCAGTTTGGAAAAAATAGCCAATAGTAATTATTTAATTTTCACCAGTCCTATTTGATTTGAGCTTGTTTGGTGAATCAACAAATTCTTATCCTTCGTCACCCACATATTGCGGATGATTCCCACACCAGTAGGAATTGCCCAGCTTTGAAATTTTTCTGTCTCGGGGTCAAAGCGGACTAAAGCGTCTGGACGCATAGCAGATTCGTTATACCAAACCACATCGTCTATCACTGCTAATGCATAGGGGTGAGAGTTTGAACCGCTGGGTGAATCCCATTGTTTGATTTCACCCGTTTTAGGGTCAAGTCTGCCAATTTTTCCTAGTGTTGAATTTACAAACCAAATAATTCCTTCGCTATCAATATCCAAGCGCCGGATTCGGGTTCGAGTATCGGGAACGTCGAAAAATGTTAGTTCCATGGTGTCCGGATGCATACGCGCAATTTTATTGGTGCCGTTGTGAGCGATCCAAAGATTGCCATCGGGCCCAACTTTAATGCCATAGGGTCGCGCTTCGGTTTTAATTTCTTTTAGTTCACCAGAACTAGGATCTAGCCTGCCCATCATGCCCGCTTGTTGGGCGGTGAAATATAACTTCCCGTTCGGATGAAAAACGGCAGTGTGCGGGTCGCGGGATTCCGTTTTGAATTCCGTTATTTTTCCAGATTTTGGATCGAGTTTCCCGATAGTGGCGTTGCTGTTACCGGTATACCAAATATAACCCTCGCTATCGGGCACAATTGAATGTGGTCGAGCGCTGGGTGGAAGTGGATACTCTTTCATTCCACCGGTTTCAATATCCAAACGACCGACTAGACTGGCCCACATCCCTGTCCACCAAATTGAACCGTCTGGGGCTTCAACTGGGTCTCGTGATCGCTGGCCTAAGGTCGGCACTTGCCATTCCTGAATTACAATTTCAACGTCGCCTTCAATTAGTTTAGGGCGGCGCGATTCGTCTTCGGGGTAATGTTCTGCGAGGTAGCTGGCCATGGTGGTGGCTTCTGCATCGGGTAGGGTGATCATTGTTGAAAATAGCCATCGCCATTTTTCGGCGGAAGAAAATCCGGCGGAGCGCGTAATGTTTCGGAGGGTATGGCAAGTAGAGCAGAGCGATTGCACTAAATCTTTTCCCTCGCCGTCAGGTAGGTCATTTGGCCGATTCGGGGCCTGTGCGTTTACAGCAGTGGAAAATGCAAAAACCAAGACGGTACAAAATTGGGTGATGCGAATCGTATTTAAAAACATTAAACTCTCCCGGTTCATTTTTTTGCTCTAGTTCGTTCAGCTTAGAAGTGATTTGAGGTCTGTAAGCTACACATTGAGATTATCGTAGCAAGCTTAGAAGAAAAACCAAATTAATGGTTCCCCGACTCCAATAAATAACAAGGGAAAACAAATGACTATAAAATTAACAAACGTCAGAAAGCTTATCTTCATTGTGACGATAATATCCGGCTTTATATCTGCTGAATCGGCCTTGGCTCAGGCATCAGCAGGATCAATCAGTGGGCCGCTAAAATCTGATACCGTAGGCAGTCCCAATCATAATTTCATCTACAATACCTCGGCAATTGAGCTAAAAAAACATGGTTATGTTGAAGAAGAGTTTTATATTGAAGGCAAAGCTAATCGCTACAGTAGCCCAGAAATGCAAAATGCAGATATCGTTGACAGTGATCATCCCTATCTAAGCAGGTTTTATGTAAGAAGACCGCCAGCGAAAGACTTTAATGGGACAGTAGTTATCGAATGGCTGAATGTCACTGGGGGAACTGATAAAGATATTGATTGGTGGCAGTCGGGGCATCACTTTGTTCGCAATGGCTACGCTTATATTGGCGTATCGGCGCAACGTGTGGGTATTGAGTCGCTCAAAGAATGGAGTCCGGAACGATACGGTAAATTGGATGTTACCAACGGAGGCGCTATCACCAACGATGCCTTGTCTTACGATATTTTTTCAGCAGTCGCTAAAGCTGTAACTCGAAAAGATGGTAAAAACTCAGCGCAGTCAGTGGATATTTTGGGGGGTTTAAAAGCCGATAAAATTATCGCTACGGGCCATTCGCAATCAGCGTCACGCTTAGCGGTTTATTTTAATAATGTTCATCCACTAGAGCCTTTGTTTGACGGTGCAATTATTCATGGTGGCGGCGGAAAAATTCGTGATGATCAAAATGTAAAAATATTTAAGTTGATGGCCGAAACCGATATGGCACGTAGGGCCGCTGACCCGCAACCAAACACTCAATATTTTCGTCAATGGGAAGTTGCAGGTAGTTCTCACGTTGATGTTCCCTTTGAAGTTGAATACGCCCGGGCGCGTTTGTTAGCCGATGGCAAACCGCTTGATCAAGCCGCACCACGCGCACAGGATTGTGATTTACCTGCTTACAGTCACGTTCCATTTCGCGATGTGATGAATGCTGCGTTCGAACACATGCAAGTGTGGGTCGAAACAGGTACAGTACCGCCCACCGCAGAGCCCTTAGCCTTGGTGCGAATGCTCCCGCAAGTAGAGTTCGCGAGAGATGAACGGGGTAATATTCTTGGTGGTATTCGACTGGCAACACATGAAGTCGCTACTGCGACCAACACCGGTATGAACAGTGGCGGTAATCGTTTTTGCCGATTGTATGGTTCTCACCAAGCTTTTAGCGCGGAACAATTAAAGCAGCTTTATCCAAGCCATAAAAAATATGTCGACGCGGTTAAAGCAGTTGTTAATCAAAATCTAGCGGATGGCTATATTTTGCCTTTTGCTGCGGAAAGAACGATTCGAGAAGCGGAACAGTCGACAATAGGTCGGTGACTGTTAAGAATTACCCGTGAATATTCTTATTCGCGGGTATTTATTTACCTTGTCAGTAAATGGTTTTTAGTTTCGCGTTTTCATTCCGCTTGTTTTAGTTAGCGAGAAAATTTGGCGCTTAAATATAATTTTAAAAATTAGGTAATACTTATGTCTTCTTTGCAGTTATTCGGTTCGCCAATTTCGTATTACACCGGAAAAGTACGCGCCTATTTAAATTTCAAAAAAATTCCATATACCGAAGTATTATCATCAACTGAGGTTTTTCAAAAAACCTTGCTTCCTCGTATTGGTTTCCCGATTATTCCCGTTGTCATTACAGAAGATGACACCACACTACAAGACAGTACGGAAATTATTGATTATTTAGAGAGACTTTATCCTGAACCCAGCATATACCCTGAGACACCCTTACAAAGATTCATCGCTTTGTTATTGGAAGTCTATGGTGATGAGTGGCTAGTGATACCGGCAATGCACTACCGGTGGAATATTCCCGAAAACTATCAATATGCGCTCCGACAGTTTGGCGCAACGGCAGAACCCCGGGCGACGGCGGAAGAACAATTAGCAATTGGTATGGATCGTTCTGCAAAATTTTCTGGAATGGTACCGCGCTTAGGTGTTACCGAAAAAAATCGATCTGCGATTGAGGCGAGCTATCTTCAGTTTCTAAAAGATTTCGAAGCTCACCTTTTGCAACACAATTACTTGTTGGGTTCACGACCATCTATTGGTGACTACGGGTTGATAGGGCCATTGTATGCGCATTTATATCTCGATCCCGCTTCTGGAAAAATCATGGAAGAAAATGCCCCCAAGGTTGTTGAATGGGTTAAGCGAGTACATGAATCACAGGATTTTGACGGCGAGTTTCTTGCTGACGATGAAGTTCCAAATACTTTAATACCGTTACTTGCGAGAATGTTTGACGAACATATTCCTGTGTTGATGAGCACGGCGCGGCAAGTTGAGATATGGGCTAAAGAGAATCCAAGAGAGAGGAAAATTCCTCGCAGTATCGGCATGCATGAGTTTACCGTCGAAGGTGTGACAGAGGAGCGAAGTATTGCGCCAGCAAATTTGTGGATGTGGCAAAGACCGTATGATTATTTTCGTAGCCTTGATGGTGATTCAAAGCAGAAAGTTAGAACTTTCTTTTCGGCCTATCCAGATTTCCTCGATGCCTTAGAAAGACCTCTTAATACGCGGATCGTTAGAGAGAATTTCAGATTTTTAATCGAGGAGTAGTGCTTAAGCGATTTCAGTTTTTACGCTAGTCTTCCTCTCGCAATGAACACTTCACGGCCTGCATCCTTGTATAAAACATATTTTTTATATTTCCTAAAACGATAAGTATCAAGCTTACGCGCCCAGATCCGAGTTTCCGCAAATTCTAGCGAGTTATTACAGTCCCTCTGCAACAAAGAATTTAGGCACAAGCTAAAAGGCTGGCTATACTTTTTCTATAGACGAAAACCTTATATCTAAAGTAGCTCCTCTATGAAAAAACTAAAATGGACTGACCTTGTTCTTAACGGTTGGGCGTCGTTGGGAATTGTCGTTTCTCAGTTAGGATTATTGAGTATTTGTATTTTACTGAGCGATGGCTGGATCCGGGCCTTGGCGATTTTTTTAGGCGTTGTCGGCTTGTTTATCACCGCGATGATTAGGCATTTGGTCGGTAATGGTGGTGGTATCGTTCGCGTGCTGGAAGCGCTGGAACGTGCAAATCAAAAAGTTTCTGATATTTCTCTCGATGTAGAAGTTCCTAGTAAGGGTATGGTTAAGGATCTCGCACTGCAATATAACGAGTTTATGGAGAGGTTGCGGGCTACCTTTGATCGCCAACAAAAATTGAACGTACGAATTGCTTATATTGGTGCAGATGCTCGAAATTTGGCGACTGCCACCAGAAACGAAACATCACAGCAAGAGACTGTCTCCGAGTTGAATTTTCAATCCAGTGATCAAGTTGGGCGGTCTCTCGATGAATTGACTCAACGCAGTACCATGCTGGCAGATATGAACTCGCGTAACTTGAATTCTGCTCGTGGATCATTGGCGGAATTTACTGAAGTGTTAAGTGATATTGAGCAAGTCGCGGAAATGATGGGCGGCTTTGAAGGTAAGGTGACAGAATTGGTTGCTAGCTCAGATAGTATTCGTGAACTCTTAAACACCGTGCAGTCTTTCGCGGCGCAAACCAATATGTTGGCGCTGAACGCGGCCATTGAAGCGGCACGTGCGGGTGAGCAGGGTCGGGGGTTTGCCGTTGTGGCAGATGAAGTGAGAGCGCTGGCGGGTAAAGTCGGTGGAGCCGCGGATCAAATCGATGAACTTGTAGATCGTATGGGTACAGCGGTTCGACAAGCGGCAGAAGGAACCCACGGCGTTGTTGAAAATACTGGTCAAGCATTAAAAACGATCTCGGCATCGACTGAACGTTTTCAAGAGATGGTGAATGATTTTGAATCGTCTCACGCTGATTTGTTAATGGTAAGTTCTGCAGTGGAAGAATTGGCAATAACAAATCGCGAATCTTTAGAGCGTAGTAATCAGATTCGCGAGTTGGGACGACGTATTCATGATGGTATGGAGCAGGCTTTTGCTCACGCCGATGAGATGAACGAAACCACCAACCAAGCGGTAGATGATTATTTAAGTATCCATATTGGTCGAGGTGGTCTAGAAACCGCCATTGATTTACTTCGAAAAAGAGAAAAAATTGTCGCTAAGATGCTTTCAGAAATACTTGATAGTGGTATCGATGTGTTTGATCGAAATTATATTCCGATCCCGAATACCGATCCACAACAGTATAATGTTCAATGGGCTGAACCGCTTAAAAAAATGCTGCAACCTTTAATGGATCAATGGTTTCATAATAGCGAAATCAAAGGTTTATATTTTTGCTTGCCAGTAGACGATGGCGGATTGATTGCGGTGAATCGAAGTGAGCTATCACACCCTCAGGTAGGTGATCCAGAGATAGATCGTAAACGAGGACGTGAAAAATATATCGCTTCGGATAAAAAACGTCAGGAGCTTTTGAAAACGGTTAATACCGTTCACATATCAACGTTCACTGTTATTAGTGGCGTCATTGTGTTCGATCTTATCATCCCATTGTATGTACAAGGCCGTCGCTGGGGTACGATGAATATCGGTTTGCAGGCAGAAGCGTTTAATCTAAAGTAGTTTGAACAATCAAAGCCGTTGCTCTAGCCAATTACTTATTGAGCTTAATACTTCATTCTGTTCCGGTTCGTTTAAAATTTCATGATAGCAATTATCGAAATATTCTAACGATTTGTCTGTTGAAGATATTTTATTGAATAAAACTTTCGCACCTTCAGGTTTTACCAGTTTATCTTCTTCGCCTTGTAAAATAATAATCGGTAATTTGATATTAAGAGCAAGCCGATGGATTTTCGCCATTCCTGCGCCTAGCGCGATACTCAGTTTTGCTGTCACTTTTCCTGAATAAACTAGCGGATCTTCGATATAGTTTTGGACGACATCGGGGTCACGACTTACCAAACGAGGGTCGAGTTGTAGAACACCCACTTTAGGAAAAAAACGAGCGAGAAATTTCACTAAAAAAGTTTGAATTCTCGTTGGTTTACTATGTGATGCGATGAGCGGGGCAGAAAGAATTGCTCCCTTCAGTTCATCTTGGTGATCCAATAAATATAAGCTAGCAATCAAGCCGCCCATACTATGACCAAGCAAGAATACGGGTATATCACCGTGCGTTTTTTTTACGATCTGAATTAAATCTTGCAGGCATTCGACATAATCATCCATCGATCTCGCAAAGCAAGGGGTGCCACTTGATTTTCCGTGGCCTAGATGGTCGATGGCATAGACGCCATAACCGAGGGAAACGAAATAGAGGGCGACATGCTGATATCGTCCGCCATGTTCGGCAAGGCCGTGGGATATGACGATAATTCCTTTTAAGCGCTGTGTGTTTTGGTTCGGGAGCCAAAACTGATACGCAATATTGTTAGCGATCCTGTTGGTAAAACAATTCTCTTCATGCTTCATCGTCAGTGCAGCCTTAATTGGTAAGCTAGTTTAAAAATCGAATTCTACCTGCCTGAATCTGATATTGGCAGAAAGAAATATTAACCAATAATAACCCTCTAGGAGTGGCGTGGTTATGTGCTCACACTGATTGCGTTGTTGTAACCGACAACTCAGATCTAAACTAGTAAGCAATGCATCGTAAACATCTGTAAAGCTTAATCTTTATGCTGGAAATTGAATTTTTGTAAATTTCCAGCAATGCGTAAAAAGCTCTATGAATTACCCAGTGAAATCTGGTAATCTTTGCAAAAATAGTTTGTAGTACAAACAATATAGGGCGAAAGAGAGCTGTGACCAGAGGGGGTTATATTTCTCGTGTCCCTGGGTTTCCCGAAATCCTAATAAACCAAAATAATAATTAAGGTCGGTAGTTTCTAGTTGCAAATAAGTACATGTTTAGAAAGCCACTTTAAAAATCGATTAATTTTATATCGTTTTAAAAGCGCTGTTTGCGAGCTAGTATTTTCAGCAATATTTTCACATTAATTCCAATAAATTAAACGCGGTGGAGACCACTATGCTTAACAATAAATTCAGCGTGAATTCTTTTCTATGCGCCCTAGTGACTGTTTTTGTGGCAGCGACCGCAAACTCAGTTTTTGCCGCAGGTCAGGCTACGGTTGAAGCGTCAACTCAGGCAGGAAAAGTACGCGGTCTCGTTGAAGAAGGGATTAATGTATTCAAAGGAGTGCGTTATGGTGCTGACACTGCGACCACTCGTTTCCGCGCGCCCGCGAAACCTGTTGCTTGGCAGGGGGTAGTCGATGCGTTTGATTATGGAATGCAAACGCCACAAGCATCGGGAGGTGGAGGCGGTGGTTTATTTGCGTCGTGGGCAAACCGTAAAGAAGATAGTGAAGATTGTTTGTTTTTAAATGTTTGGACACCCGCTTTACGAGACGGAAAAAAACGTCCAGTGATGGTGTGGTTTCATGGTGGTGGATTTTCCAGTGGCTCGGGTTCTAGTTTTGGTTACGATGGGGTTCGCTTGGCTAAGCGTGGCGATGTGGTTGTGGTAACGGTTAATCATCGCTTAAATATTTTTGGTCATTTATCGCTTGCAGAATTTGGTGAAGAGTATGCTGACTCTGGCAATGTCGGCATCCTTGATTTAGTCCAATCTTTAGAGTGGGTCAGGGATAACATCGAAGAGTTCGGCGGTGATCCTAGCAATGTAATGATTTTCGGGGAGTCCGGTGGTGGTGCAAAAGTAACAACCCTAATGACAATGCCAAAAGCGCAAGGTTTATTTCATCGCGCTGCTGTTCAAAGCGGTGCATGGTTGTCTTTCATTGAGCAAAAAGATGCCACGGTTTTGTCTTCCGCGATTATTAAAGAGCTCGGACTTACAAAAGAAACCATAGCGCAGATCGACACTATTCCCCTAGAGAAAATTCAGGCGGCGGCACGAGCATCAGCCACTGGTGACGTCCGATTAAATTGGGGGCCGGTGATCGACCATAAAAATCTTCATCGTCATTCATTCACGCCTGACGCACCTCCTGCTTCAAAAAATATCCCAATGCTTATTGGTTTTAATCGAACCGAAAGTACCTTGCTCGTTGGCCCTAGAATTCGAGGATCTTTTGATGCAACTTGGGAAACATTGCCGGCACTTATTGCGAAGGCAATTCCTGCGGTTGATGCTGACGATATTATTGGTAAATACAAAGCGCTTCATCCTGACTATTCAGCAAGTGACGTGTTTTTTGCCGCGACAACCGACGCGCAATTTGTTCGCGCTCATGTTGCGCAAGCAGAGCGAAAAGCAGTGCAGGGCGGCGCCCCGACATATTTGTATATGTTGAATTGGGATACCCCTGTTGATGGTGGTCGTTGGCGATCGCCTCACGCTTTAGAAATTGGTTTCGTATTTGATAATGTCGAGAAGTCGGCGTCAATGTCTGGTGTTGGCAAAGAGCAACAGAGAATTGCCGACTTGATGAGTGAAGCGTGGATTGCCTTCGCGCGTACAGGTAATCCAAACAATAGCTTGCTGCCGGAATGGCCGGCCTACGATACAGAAACTCGCAGCAGTATGACCTTCGATCTAGAACCTGAAGTGGCGAAGGATATTAACGGAGTAGAGCGTCGCTGGTTTGATCACTTGAAAATGGGTCCAAACGGTTAAGCTTAATTTTTCCTTTCGGAATTAAATTTTGATGTTCGTTTTTTCTAGAAAAAATATACGAGACCATCGTTATGAAAAACAATAAAAACGCTTCAGCAATTAATCGCCGCAAGTTCTTGAAGTCTTCTTTGAATACGGCGGGTGTTATCGGTTTCAGTCAGTTAATGGCAGAAAAATCTTTCGCGGAGTTTTTACCCAATCCCGACCCCAAAGCGGTGGTGGAAACTGCTAACGGTAAAATTCGCGGTGGCATCTCTGATGGCGTTCATATTTTTCGAGGTATTCCCTATGGTGCAGATACAAGTGGTAAGAATCGCTTTATGCCGCCTCAATCGCCACCGAACTGGGAAGGGATTCGCGATACCTTGAACTTCGGCAATATGGCGCCGCAAGGCGGTGGTGGTCCTGGTGGTGCGATCCCTCCGCCATCGGTTCGTGTAACTCGCACTTTATTTGCGCCGTTAAATTCTCAAGCGCATTCGGAAGATTGTTTGTATCTCAATGTTTGGTCTCGTGGTGTCAATCAATCGCCGACTCGCCCCGTCATGGTGTGGTTACATGGTGGAGGTTTTACATCCGGTAGTGGTGCATCGAGTTTGTATGAAGGTACGAATTTATGTCGCCGCGGTGATGTGGTTGTCGTCACGCTTAATCATCGTTTAGGCGCATTGGCGCACTTAAATCTTGCTGAGTTTGGTGGTGAAAAGTTTGCTCGATCAGGAATGGTTGGTATGTTGGATATTGTTAAAGCGCTTGAGTGGGTGCGAGACAATATCGCTCAATTTGGTGGCGATCCTAACAATGTCATGATCTTTGGTGAGTCGGGTGGCGGACGTAAAGTGTCGACACTGTTGGCGATGCCCGGTGCTAAAGGTCTGTTTCATCGTGCGGTCGTTCATAGTGGTCCGGGCATTCGTTTTCCTGCAGTAAAAATCGCAACTCGCCGCGCTGAAATCGTGATGAATGAATTGGGTTTGAAAACTAATCAAATTGAAGAATTGCAAAAAATACCTTTTGAAAAATTAATTGCAGTACAAGCTTTGGCTGAGAGAAAAGTGGTCGCTGAACTCCCTGAAGGCTCTTCGTTTTTCGATGGCTATGGCTGGTCGCCCGTGATGGGCCCTGATTTGCCAGAGTGGCCTTTCGATCCTGTTGCTTCGCCGGCAGCAAAGAATATTCCGATTATTATTGGCAGTAATCGTCATGAAATGGCGTTGTTTATTTCTCCCAATAAAAACCTAGATGAGGTTGATGAAGCGACCTTAAAAAATCAAGTCGAATCTTTTGCTGGTGACCACGCCGACCACTTAATTGCAACGTACAGAAAACAATACCCGCAAGAAAAATTACGCGGGATTTTGTTGTTGGCATTAGCAGATGATCGCTACCGAATGGATTCAATTAAAATCGCCGAGAGGCGTGTTCAACAAGGCGGAGCACCGACATACATGTATCGCTTTGATTGGGAAACTCCCGTTTGGGATGGTTTGTTGCGAGCGTCCCATGCTTTAGAAATTCCCTTTGCTTTTGATAATACGCAATTGTGTCATGCCTTTACCGGCGGTGGTCCAGATGCAGTGGCGCTGGCAGCAATAATGAGCGAAACCTGGATTCAGTTTGCACGAACAGGCAATCCAAACAATGCGGTCTTGCCGGAATGGAAGGCTTATGATGAAAAAAATCGCGCGACGATGACCTTTAACGATGTTTCTGCTTTGCAAAATGATCCCGGTAAAGCAGAGCGCGAAGTGTGGAAAAAGATTAGACCTTAAATAAATGACGGACATTGCGATCGCAAATAAAAATAATACGGAGTGAAGATGTTTAGCCTAATGAAGACAATCAACTGTAAAAAAAATTCGCCGCTATTTATTGCGGCATCGGTTATTGCGTTAGCGGCTTGTTCGCAATCGTCAAATGAACAAGTGGCAAACAGTGAAGCTGCGGTAGTGCCGCCTTCGTCAGAAGTCAGCGAGAAGATTTCCCGTCCCGGCGAATATCAAGGTTACGCAGAAGAAAAATATGACGGCTATCAATTGCAATCGCAATACATTGAAATGCGCGACGGTACAAAAATCGCCATTGACGTATTTCGACCGACTTTAGACGGCGCTCATGCTGAGGAAAAGTTACCGGTACTATGGATGCACACACCTTACAACCGTCGGAATTATCGCGATGGTTTAACAGGCGAAAACTATCCCGGTAAAGCACTTAAATTATCTAAGTACGGTTACATCGTTGCGATCGCGGACTTTAGAGGCTTGTTTGCCAGTTATGGAAAAAATGTCGCCTACAATCGCGGCGAGTGGACTGATAGTGCACGAATGGACTCCTACGATATTACTGAATGGCTAGCGGCCCAAGAATGGAGCTCCGGCAATATCGGCATGTGGGGTTGTTCGGCAACCGGTGGTAGTCAAATGCAAGCGCTTAGTGTCGCACCGCCGAGTTTGAAAGCAGTTTTCCCAATGAGTTGCGAGTGGGATGTTTATCCGTTTTCCTCTTTTGGTGGAATGTCGCCACCGGAAGGTGTCCCAACAAGGATTATGCGCGGTGGCTCACGAGAAGCACGGGATAGAATGTCTGTCGCCGTTGATGGTGACGATGATGGGAGTTTGTTGGCGGCAGCAATTGCTGAGCATGAAGATAATATCGAAACGGCAGGTTACACACCTTTTCGAGATAGCGTTTCTGAAAATATCCCCGAGCAATGGTGGTTAAAGAGTAGTCCGTATCGCTACAAAGAAACGATTGAGAATTCCGGCATCGCTATTTACTCGGCTATGAATCTTGACGAAGAAGGTCCGGGTTATGGGCCCGCTTTTACGTTTAATAATGTATCTAATCCACGGAAATTTATTATTGGCCCCGCGACGCACTGCGATTGGACTAGTGTCGAAAAAGATACCGGTTTCGATATTCTTGTTGAAGAGCTTCGTTTTTTTGATCACTGGTTGAAAGGCGTCGAAAATAATGTCATGGATGAAAATGCCGTGACTTATTACACCTATAATCACGACGAAAATAATGGCTGGCGCACGGCAACCTCTTGGCCACTACCAAACCAAAAGTTAACGGAGTTTCCCTTAGCTAAAAACTCCCTTCGTATGGCTGGGGATCCGCTAACAGAAGGGTCGGAAGAAAAAACCACGGTGGCTGTTGATTACGATATCAATAACGATAACTTTTGGGAAAAGGGATTGCAGTTTACTACCGATGCTTTGCAAGAAGATTTGCATATTACCGGGCATCCGGTGTTGAAGTTGTGGTTGTCTAGTTCGGCAGTAGATGCTGATGTCGTCGCTCGTATTGACGATATTGCTCCTGATGGAACCGCCACCTATCGAACTGTAGAAGGCCGCTTACGCGCATCACTTCGTAAAACCGAAGCAGCGCCATACAATAATCTTGGTTTGCCCTATCATCCGTTTACAGAAGATTCTGTTCAGCCTTTGACACCTGGCGAAGCGGTAGAAATGGAATTTGATTTTTATGTAATTTCAAATCTATTTAAAAAAGGCCATAAAATCCGTTTAACCTTGAATTTTGCTGACGAGCGTAGAACCGCGAAGCTTGATCCGCAACCTGAAGTAACGGTTTATCATGGCGGCGATAAAAATTCGGTTTTGATATTACCCGTAATCCAATGAAAAATTTTTTAGTCTACGAAAAAGCAATAACACAGCATAACTTCTAATAAAACAGCGTGGCCATCGGGAGAACAAAATGAACACCTATTTTTTGAAACTCGGCTTGAGTAGAGTCGGTCTGGTATCTATCGCCAGTATATTGTTGACACTTAGTGCCTGCTCGCAACAAGATCAAACTTGTGATCGAGCCTGCATAAGCGCTGTTGTCGATGCCTATGTGGACAGCATGCTTAAGCAAGATCCCTCGGCGCTCGACTTAAGCGAAGATATTAGAATCACCGAGAACGGATCTATTGTGAATGTCGGTGAGGGTGTTTGGGAAACGATTACTGCGCAAGGTGGTTATCGACAAACCTTTATTGACTCAAATGAAGATCAGGCGGTTTTCTTTGGCGCCTTCGAGGAGGGCAGTGATCCCTTATTGATGGCAATTCGCTTTCGCTTCGAAGGCTCAAAAATTTCTGAAATTGAAAACCTTTTATCTCGACCAGATGATAGGAATGGTTTGATTCTTCGTTCACAGTTAAAAGAACCAAACCCAGTTTACGATGAAACGATTCCTGAAACTGATCGGCTTTCGCGAAAACAGTTAATAGATGCTGCGCACGCGTATTTCGACGGTATTGCCAACAGCACAGATGAAGGCGTGCCCATGCACCCAGAATGTAATCGTCGAGAAAACGGCGTATTACTTTTGCAAAACAAAAACCCCGAGACTGAACCCTGCCCAATTGGTTTCCACCGCTTTAATTATATTACTGATATTCGAGATCGCCGTGTACCGGTCGTAGATGAAGAGCGCGGCTTGGTATTGATGTGGGCCTACTTCGATGTTCCAGGTAATATCGACGTCGGCGACGGGCCCTGGGGGCCGTCTGATACACCGTCCCCTGATGGCAAGAAGCGTGTCGACACGCGAAAGATTCCTCGTAGTCTTTATATCGCTGAGCTTTTTAAAGTCGTTGATGGTGGGATTCGAGATATTGAGGCAGTGATGTTTAACCAAGATCTTGGTTCTAAATCGGGTTGGGAAAAGCCCTAGTTACGATAGCTATTGCTAGAACTTGGTTTAAAAGCCGGGTTCTAGTTCTCTCTTCATTCCTTATTGTGCCCAAAATTTCTTTTCAGTCGCCAGTCTAGGCCATTTCATTTTATCATTGACATCTTTTGATATAGATCAATTACCCTTGATAGAATGTCTTTGATCTCTATGAGACCTTACGCTTATGTTGACCGTTTTGTGAAGACTGAAGGGTAGCGATGATGCAAAAAGAACTTAAAGAAATTTATGCTGAAATTCTCCGGCTTCAAGAGCAAGCGGAGGGCTATTGGAGCCAGTTACGCGAGGAGTTTGATTACTCGATTAAGAATGGCAAAGTTCGATTTGATAAAACCATTAAAAAACTTCACAGATCTTATCGGGTTAGCTCGATTCGTTATCTTGCTAACGCGAATTTTTTTCATTTAATAACTGCGCCGGTGATCTATGGCATGATTTTTCCAATCGTGTTCTTTGATCTGACGTTAACGATTTATCAGCATATTTGCTTTCGGGCCTACAAGATCCCAAGAGTAGCGAGAGCCGAATATTTTAAGTTAGACAGGCATTTGCTTAGCTATTTGAATACTATTGAAAAAGTAAATTGCCTTTATTGTAGTTATGGCAATGGTGTGGTTGCTTACAGTCGGGAAATACTTGCTCGAACGGAACAATTTTGGTGCCCTATAAAGCACGCCGTGAAGTTAAAAGGCCATCATGACAGATACCAAAATTTTAGTGAATACGGTGATGCGGAGAATTATCGTGATAAGCTAATTGCCTTACGTGGGGATCTTAGTCAAGAAGGTGAAAAGAAATGATAGTTTGCATAGCGTGAAAACTTAAGTTTAATTAGCCGTGTATGTTCGCCAAGTCATATTTAGGTGAACCCCTTAAGGTTCAATAATTAACAAATAGCCGCGAACTTTCTCTGGCCACTTAATGTTTGATTCTAACAACTTCGTATTGCCAAATTTTTTCGCACAGCGCTTTGCTAGTTTAAAAAATGGGGTACGACCGGGGTCGGCGATAATAATCTTCTTGACCCCCGCTTTTACAGAACGTTTGATTAATTTATAGAGGTGTTCAGTTAGCTTATCCCAAAAGCAAATGTCGCCACCGACTACCAAATCTTGTTTTGCTAAGGTTTTTTTCTTGATTCGTTGAAAACGATCTTTTTTCGCTTTTACTTTTACACTATTAACCGTTGATAAAGCTTTTAAATAAGGTAAAACATTCTGATCTGCGTCGATTCCAGTCACTTTCGCATTGAATGCACTTGCGCAGTAGACGCTTAATAAGCCCCAGCCACAACCGACCTCCATGACTTTGGATCTCTTTGCAATGGGGTTGTTTGCCAGGTGGTTGATGATTAAGTAGCTAGATGACCAAATCTTATCACCATGAATTACTGGCGCTGGACTTTTCTTTTTTAATTTTTTCATAATTGGGTGTTTCTTTTTTAGTACCAAAACACCGGCGGTTCGTTTTATATGTCGAGATTTATGTTGAGAAGTGTCGAATTCAATTGTCATCACTGAGTCTCTTGATCTGTAGTGTTAAGTTAAGTTGTTCTAAAAAGTTCTGCTCGTTTAGTAGGTCTTCTTCAATAAGTGGATTATCTAAAAGCCATTGCTCTTTCAGTGCTAATTTTAGAGTATCACCCTTAAATGAAATATTAATGAATGTCGGTAGAACATTGTCATCTCGGCGACGGCAAAATAACCATGCTACACGAGCGATTTGAACGAGGCGCCAATCTGGCTCAAAGCCGTAGGTTTGTGGCAATGGCCTAAGTTTGCGACGATGATTGAGAACAATAAAGCTCAAAAGTATTTGTTCGCGTTTTGAAAAACCGGGCATATCGCAGTTAAGTAAAATATAAGCACCATGTTTGTGGTAACCACTATATGAAATTGCTAAGCCAATTTCGTGAAGACTTAGCGCCCATCTGAGCGTCTGTAATGATTGGTCGTATTGTTCAAAATCGTTTTTGGTTTGTTCTAGCATCTTGCTGGCAAATTCGGTGATTCGCTTGCTTTGTTGTTCATCACAATAATATTGTTTCATCATTTGCTGAACAGTTTGTTCTCGAATATCTGTACTGGTTTTTCTACCCGCGAGTTCGAAGATAATGCCTTCACGTAAGGCATAGCTCGATACATGCATTTGTTCAATCTTCAATTCAATAAACAAGCCGAGCAGTACAGCTAAGCCACCAGGAAACACCGCTTTGCGGTCATCATTTAAGTTTGGCAGATTAAGTTTCTCGACGCAGTCGAACTCGCAAAGCTTGTTCGCTAGAGTGCTTAGTCCTTCCAAAGTAATGACGTGCTCGTTGTTTAAGCTTAAACCTTCAAGGACACTTTCGATTGCGCGAATAGTGCCAGATGAACCAACGGCCTCCTGCCAGCGTTTGCTTGAGAATTGATTCACAAACTCTTGTATTTCGGATCTGGCGGCGAGTAGTGCCTTGTCGAAAGCTTTGCGAGTTATCATGCCATCTTCAAAATAGCGTTGGCTATATGTAACACAACCCATGTGAATACTTTGTAGATTCTCTGGTTTCTTTAAGCCGACAACGAGTTCTGTCGAGCCCCCTCCAATATCAACGATTAATCTTTTCTTATCTGTTGGGGCGAAGTCATTCGCAATACCCAAATAAATTATTCGCGCTTCCTCTGTTCCGCTGATGATATCAATTGGCGATTGCAGAATTTCTTCCGCTCGTTCTAAAAAGCCGTCAGCATTCTTTGCGGCTCGCAAGGTGTTAGTGCCGACCACACGAAATTGAGTAATGTGAGCCGCTTGCAATCTCTCGGCAAAGCGATGGATACTAGCTAGAGCTCGCTTAATGGTGTTTTTCGAAAGTATTCCGTCACTGCGCAGACCTGAGGCCAGCCTGACTGTCTCTTTTTGGCTGTCTAAAATGATCATTTTGCCAGCTTCAAAGCGTGCAATTATCAAATGGAAGCTGTTCGAGCCAAGGTCGAGGGCGGCATATACTGGGGCCGTGGTTTCTGAGGGAGAAGGTGGTGTTATGTCGGAAGAGATCACGAGTTTTACCTACTGCGTCATAAAAGTGTAAAGAACAAGTGAGATAAAATGAGTTACTATCTAGCAACTCAGCTATAGCTTAATCACCATATCTTTGTGCTTGGTCAATGGGCTTTGTGAGTCTTTCATATCTGTAGTTTTAAAAACCTGTATCTACGCTTTTGGCCGAAAATATTTTTGCGGTCGAAAAAGTGGAAGCTAAATAACTACAATGAAGCGCTCGTTGGTGAAAAATTATAAGTAAGTCTATGGAGAATAGTGACGCGTTGACATCCCCTTTAAGTCTTGAACTTTCCCCTGCCTCAGCGAAGCCCTAACGATAATTTACTATTGAAAGCGATCTTAGCACATTCTAATAATGGCATGGATGAACTATTGTTATAAATCGGAAGTGGTGATCAATTTTTTGAGCAGAAATATAAAAGCGGTATTGTTAAAAATCTGAAATATTATGGAATTGATTGAAAATGTCTAAAGATAATGAATTTATTGCGAAAGAATTGAGCTGGCTATCTTTTAATGAACGTGTATTACAAGAGGCGTCAGATAAGAACGTGCCGGTGATTCAAAGGCTTCGATATCTGGGAATATTTTCGAACAACCTCGACGAGTTTTTTCGGGTTCGAGTGGCGGATGTGAGCCGCTTGGCGGCGTTTTCCGCCAAATCAGGATTGAAGGAAAAATATAATCAGTTACTACTCGATATACAGGCACGCGCTCTACAACTTCAAAATAAGTTCGATCGTGTGTATCTAAATGTACTCGCGGATTTACGTAAAAAGCGAATCTATTTGGTTAACGAAGAGCAACTCGATCAACATCAAGCGGCTTACGTGGAGCAGCTCTTTGATACTCAAGTGTTGCCGGAGCTCGATCCGATTTTATTGCATAGCCCTCAGTCTTTTCCACCCTTGGTGGATGGTTTAATTTACTTGGCTGTGAAAATTTGCTCTGGTGATCAAGTGTCCTACGGCATCGTCGAAGTGCCGACAGACAGAATTCACCGTTTCAACCGTATTCCCTCACGAAAGGGCAAAAAAGGTAAAGTCTTTATTGTTCTCGACAATATTATCCGTCATTGCTTACCGAAAGTTTTTCGTGGTGTTATTGATATCGATTCGGTAGAGGCCTATACATTTAAATTAACTATGGACGCTGAGTTGGAACTAGGTGATGGAATTAATCAAAGTCTAGTTAATCGCTTAGCGACCTCATTAAAGAAGCGCCAAAATAGCGACAATTTAGAACGTTTTATCTACGACAGTATGATGCCTCAAGATCTGCTTGATCTGCTAACACGGCGACTCAATTTGGATAAGTACGACAGCTTAATGCCCGGCGGGCGCTACCATAACGCGAAGGACTTCATCGATTTTCCAAACGACGGCCCTGCGTATTTAGAATTTAAGCCCCTTTCCAAAGTACCAAGTGCCGACCTCGACGACGAAGATAAAAACATATTTGAGTCTATTAGGAATCGTGATGTCCTACTTTATTATCCTTACAATGCTTTTGACTCTGTTATTGAGTTATTGAAAACAGCTGCAATTGATCCCGCAGTTAAGAAGATTCAAATTAGCCTCTATCGTGTGGCGAGCAAGTCGCGCGTTGTTGATGCCTTATTGAGTGCACGTGGGAATGACAAAGAAGTAACCGCCGTTGTCGAATTACAAGCTCGCTTTGATGAGGCCGCAAACATCGATTGGGCGACCCAGTTGACTGAAGGCGGCGTTAACGTGATCTTCGGTATTCCGGGTTTGAAAGTACATAGCAAGCTAATACTAATTACCCGCCAGGAAAATAATACTCTTCGCTATTACACACACATAGGCACGGGAAATTTTAACGAAAAAACGTCGAAGGTCTACACCGATTTTAGCTTGCTAACCTACGATCAAAAAATTGGCAAAGATACAGATAATGTTTTCGACTTTATTTCGTATACTTATAGACGTCACCATTATGAACAATTACTCGTCTCGCCATTATCGAATCGTCTTGGTGTCGAAAAATTAATTACCAATGAGATCGATAACGCGAAGGCCTACAAAATAGCAACGATTACGATAAAGTGTAATAACTTAGTGGATCCCAGCATTATTGAATTACTTTATCAAGCCAGTAACCACGGAGTTCGAGTACGCGTTATTTGTCGAGGTATGTGTTCTTTAGTACCTGGGATACCAGGCATGTCTGAAAATATAGAAGTAATTAGTATTGTTGATCGCTTTCTCGAGCACGCAAGAGTGTTTATTTTTCACAATGATGGAAAGCCAAAATATTTTATTTCTTCCGCTGACTTAATGACTAGAAACCTCGACTTTCGTGTTGAAGTCACGGTACCAATTAAAGATCAACACTTACAAGCCCGAATACAAGATATCATTGATATCCAGTGGTGCGACAATGTTAAAGCGCGAAGTCTAGATGCGAAGCTCTCGAATGATCTTCGAAAGATTAAAATGAATGGGAATGTCAGGTCTCAAGAAGTGATTCACGAATACTTTGAAAAGGGCAAGTTACCTCAAGCCGTTCAGCGTGCGCGAGCCCGGTGGGAGAAAGATTTAAAAAGCGCTATTAAACGGAAATCTAAAAAGAAGAAAGTGACGAAATAATATTCTTCAAACAAAAAACCTTAGATGTCATGGTGTATACCTAAGGTTTTTAATATACCTTAGGTTTTTACGTCTGGTGAATGTCGAGAGCCGCTAGTTCTATTCTGGCTTAATTCTCACTCCTGAAGCAATCATTCGAAACTCACTGATGGGTTGAGTTACCTTCTTTGGGTCACCTCCGGCATCTTGCACCATGTGCTTACTTTCTTCTAAGCTCATTTGGATTTTTTCGAGAACGCCTTCAACGGTGACCTGTTTGCCGACGATATTAAAGGGTACGAAAAAGCTGTAGTCTTTAAACGTAACTCGCATTTCATTGTCCGCCGACTTTAAAGCCATCCAGCAACCTTTTTTCTCGCAGACACTATCGACTTTCGCTTCGACTACGACGTTGATTGAAGACTGGTCGTTTAGGAAGTCGATCGCGGTATTGAGTGAAATTGGGGCATTGTCAGATAAAGCCGCTCCAAACGTTTGCGAGAAACAATTAAAGCTCGTCAAAGAAAGCAATATAACCAAGCCGTTGAATAGAGAAGGTTTAAGATTCATAGTGCTTACCTTTTTTGAAGAAATATTATCGTGCTAGCTTTGTTCGAGATGAGGGTTATAAATTCTACACTTAATCAGTTGTTGGGCCAAATCAGCGTGAAATGCGTATAACGTAAGTAATTGATTTATAGTAAGGCAATTACATACCTTAACAGAGGGAAGTTTATGAAAAGAATAAAAGCTTTTGTCTTGATAGTCTTTAGTTTGGTTTTCTTACAAGGATGCCAATACTTTCAGCGGGCGAGTATACCCATGGAATTTGAGAAGTACGTTTTAGACAATGATCGTTATGTCCAAGCACCAGAGTTGTCGAATAGAAGTTCGACGAGCCTATTGGTCATGCTGCCTGGGATCGCTGGCCAACCTAATTCGAAAACTCTCGACTCAATTTTAAAAACCTTGGAATACGAAAATGTTGATATAGATGTTCTCGATGTCAACGCCAATTTTGCTTACTATCGCTCGAGAATTTTATTAGAGCGATTGAAAGCAGACATTGTTGATCCAGCCTTAACATTGGGGTATGAAGAAATCCATTTTATGGGCGTTTCTCTAGGCGGATACGGAGCGCTTTTGTACCTACGTGAATTTCCTGACGATGTGACATCGGCAATGTTGTTGGCGCCTTATTTGGGTGAGGATGATGAATACGTCGACTTCGTTAATTCAGAAACGCCAGTCGATTTTTCCGAGGGGAACCTCTGGCCCTGGCTGTCGACTTTGCCGCCAGAAGTAAATAACAAAATATTTTTAGCCTACGGATTACAGGATGATTTTAGTGCGCTAAATTCTAAGCTTGCCGAATTCCTTAATGATGAACATGTTTTCACCATAGAAGGAGAGCATCGGTGGACAACTTGGCTGCCACTTTGGCAGCAGCTTACAGCCAATAATGATTTATGGTGAGTCATTTAAATAATCTTATTACTAGGGAGCCAGCTTACGCGGGGTCCCCAGATTTGACATGAATTTACAGTTCGCACCAAGACATTTTTTTCTCATATGTTAACATTGCGCCGCTTGATATTGATGGCTAGTAGTTGACGCTAGCTGTCGTGAAACAGGTGCGATTAGAGAGCTATATAAGCGATTCCGAAGAAAATTAGGATCGAAGATCTTGAGAGGAGAATGATGTTGAATAATAAATATTTAGTAAAAACCTTACCTGGCGTACTTTTATTGGCAACGGTGAGCGCTGCGACGGCAGCTGATCCATGGACCGGCAAAGGTGAGCTTGGTTATGTGCTGGTTGAGGGAAACACAAAATCCGAAGTGCTAAACGTGGGCATAGAGTTTGAAAAAGTACACGATAATTGGAAGCATGTTGCAAAAATAGGTGCCATAGATTCTAAGAGCAACGGTGTGCAAAGCGCAGATAGTCGCGCCGCAAGCTGGCGATCCGAATATAGTTTTTCAGAGCGTACATTTGGTTTTGGTGAGGCGAGTTATTCTGAGGATGAATTCGATTCATTCGATAGAATTTATACAATTTCTTTCGGTGCTGGTTACAAAGTCATCATGGAAGAGGATCAAACTTGGAATCTTTCAGCAGGTGTTGGTTATCGTGATACTACAGTTGAAACAACTGGAGTCGATATCGGTAGTATCGCTTACGTGTTCGAATCTGATTACAAGCATCAGTTGACGGAAACAACGAGTTTTGAAAATCTCACCAAGATTTTGTTGGCCGAGGATGACAATTACAGTACGAATATTGCGGGATTAAGTGTTGCAATTAATTCGGCGCTGGCGCTAAAACTAAAGCATGAAGTAAGACATCACTCTGATCCAGAACCTGGTTTTAAAAGTGTTGATCGAATAACGTCAGTGAATATAGTTTATAAATTTTAGTATTCGGAATTGTTCTAATTTCTTCTCAAAAAGAGCAGCATTGGCTGCTCTTTTTTGTTGCCGCAAGGAACTGCACTGAGGAGTTTGCCGGAAATTTTAAGAGATCTATATACTAATGAGTAAGGTTGCACGAGTAAGACGCCGGTACGGAGCCCTTGCCATTAGAGAAGGTCGACTTTGAAACAGGTTCTAGTCATGGTTGTTGAGGCCTATGATGTGACACAAATGAGGCTTTCTGAGGTTTGGTTCGAAATTTGATTTAACGGTGTTTCCTATAATTAATTTGAAATCTCGAATTAATTTGAAATCTCGCTGCTAACTAGCGGGTTTATTGATTATACTCGGTACATTCCTAACTCTTTTCAGGGCCAGCGCATGCTCTCTGATGACGATTTCGATACGCTACACAAAAGCTCGATTCTAGATACAGAAGGAGTGGATCTACATCAGGATGTTGGTACTGATAATATTAGCCAACCGAAAGCTAGTGCGCGGTTTTGTAATGCCATTGCCATCTCTTTAGCGTTTCACGCCATTATTCTCATCGCCATCGTTTTATGGTGGATGCAGCTCCCCGACAGACCCGTAGACAACATGACACAATTGTTTCAAGTGTCGATCAGCCCCGCTGTTTCAAATCATGTTTCTTCAACACCAGCGCCAGCATCATCGCAAGAAGCTACGGAAAATATCCCTCAAGCCCTTGAGATAGATGAACAAGTTCTTATAGAGCAAGAAGATCCTGCAACAAAAGAAAATAATACTGAACAACTCCTCAGCCAAGGTGAAACCGAAATAATTTTGGAGAAACAAGAGGTAGAGAAAGATGACATTGGCTTAGCTCATAATAAAAGTATTGTAGATGAAGATATTCCGAGTCAAGCGCGTACTAGCAGAGAGCCTGAAGTTGTTCTGGTTTCGAATCCCGACGTACAAAAATTTAAAAAAATCACCTCAAAAAATGTCAATAACTCATTATCAAAATCAACGCCGATAGAAACCGGTGAGCGGAAAATGATCGAAGAGAAGCTTCGGAAATTTATTGCTGAGAGGAAAAATGCAAAGTCGCGTAGCACGTCATTAAGCTGGCAAGAAAAAGGTGTTTCCTATCAAGCTACAATTACCAAGAAAGATCTAAGCGATGTCATGGAGCTAGAATCTCTTGCGGTAGATTTGAAGCGAATTCAAAATGAGCAGGAAATGTCGACCGAAATCCAATATAAGCGCTTAGCATTTTCGAATTACGCGCAAATTGTAAATCGATGGGATGATGATGTTTATATTTCAGAAGATGTGTTCGAAGGGCGATTTCATTCCAATTCGAGTATTAATATTGATACCGGCAGAAAATTTGAATCGATATTTTTGGGGAAGGTGACTATCGCCACATTTCGAAATCCACCGCGAAAATATCGTAGTTCAGAAACTTTTAAAGCTGGACTGGAACTTGGTGCTGAAAAGATCACTCTTCCAAAAGGCGTATCGCCACTCGACGCAGTAATGTCTCCTGAGGACGAACAAATTCACTACTTTGATGAGGATAGTTCGATTCGATTTCTTGCTGATGGCGCCTATGAGTGGTCAATCAGTGAATCGAATAATTGGACGCGATCGCGAGCTATTGAGTCCGACACGATTTATTTGCTGGCAAAAAAAGGCGTCAGACTTAGCGTGCAAGGTGAGGTGTCGGGAAAAGTTATTGTGTATTCTCCAGAGCGAATCACCATCGTAGGGAATATTGTTTATTCGAAAGACCCTAGAGTGTTTCCCGAGTCGAATGATTATCTGGGCTTAGTGAGTGAAAAAAATGTAGAAATTGCCGGGCCAAAAGTGACGGGGGAGGGTGATCTAGAGATTCATGCGGCGATTTATGCAAAACGTCGATTTAGTGTTAGGCGATACCGAGTTAGAACGAATGCGATGATGACAATTTTGGGTAGCGTTTCAGCGGGCTCTTTGTCAGCCACTGAGCCGAGATTTGCAACGCAAATAAGATTTGATAAACGTTTAGAAGATAATAGGCCGCCTTTATTTCCAATAACGGATCAGTATGAAATAAATCATTGGAACGCAGTTTGGCAATAAGTGTTTTTGATTGAACTAGATTCTATTGGCGTTTTTTACTCTTCCATTTGCGATATAGCATTTTGGATTTTTTCTAAATTCTTCTCGCAGCGTTCGGGGTCTCGTAGCTGCGCTAGGCAATTTTCTAGGTTTTCGATTGCGGCATCCCAATCCTCATCAAGCAAAAATTCATTTGCTAGATTTAGATAAGCTGATTCAGCATTGGTTCTAAAGTCATCGACGTGATCGCCGCTGTTATTTAAGGACAAGAAACGAGTGTAAATATTTATCGATTCCTTCCAGTTTTTTAACTCCCAATAATGTTTCCCCCAAGCCGAATAAAATTTTCTTAAGCCCACTTCGCAGGCATGGTGATCAGCACATTGTTGTTCTATGCCCTCAAAAGCAGCCTTACCTTTTGCAAAATCCTTTTCTTGGGCTTTCTTGTCTGCATAAATTCCAATACTTAGATAAAGATTCGTTTTGATTTTTTCCTTGTCCAAAATATTTTTTGGAAGTTTTGAAAGGAAGTCTTGAGCGAGCATTAGCCCTTTGTCAGGATCGATGCTGTTAACAAAGCTATAAGCTTGGTTTGAATAAGTCCACGCGAGTAAATTTTGGAATTCCAAGTCAGCTTTCGCGGCATCGCTGGAAGAAAATTTGGGAATGTTGTTGATATAAGCTTCGATATGGTTGAATAAATAGGCAAGGGTGTCGGTGTCTTGCTGGTTTAGAAGGGCGTTAAATTCTGAGCTGTAATAGCTTAAACGATTTTTTTGTGCGAGATAATTGTCGGGTTCAAGATAACTTTTTATTTCCGCTAAGCGCATGCGATCGCGGTAATTCATTCGTTCCGCTTTGGTATGTTGGCTCCACATGTTTTCAGTACCGATTCTAGCGGGGGATAAGATTTTTCTATTAAGATAATCGTCGTAGTTTACTTCTCTGAGCTGTCTGTCTGAAAACCATTGTGCAGAATTTTTTGCATAATATTCCTCGTCATGCACAACATCGAAGCCGTTTGCAGACGTGGTTTCAATCTCAATAGGGCCATTCTCCAAGTTAAGTTGCACAAAGACATGGGAGGGGACAAGTACCGCCTCGGCCTTCAGCCCTAGCTTGTGCGCCAAGACAATGTACAGTAATGAAGAACTGATGCAGTTGTAGTTTTTAGTTTCCAATATATTGGTTAGTTGGCTTTGATCTAGATCGTAGCTGCCAAGCGGATTCTCTTCGCTGCTGGGAATAAAAAAGCTGTCATGCATGGCGGCAAGCAAATTTTTTCCGATTTCAAATTGCGAACGAGAACCCTTGAAGTTTTGGGTGTTAGACTCAATCCATTGATCCAGGCGAGTATTGATGGTGTTAAATTCACTTTGTGTTCGTATTTCGCCGGAGGCAATTAGGTATAACGCGAGAAGTTTCTCAGGATTACGATCGTGCTGATTTGGAAAACCAGCAATAGTATTAAGCTCAAAATCGTTTAATGGCGACCAAATAGAAAAAGGGCTTTTACCATAAAGGTGGCGGTCAATAGATGATATTTCGATATCTTGCCCCGCTGCGCTACAAATGTGGCTTATCGTGGTTGAGAGCAAAAAATAAGCGCAGGTTTTTATTGGTAGATGCAGCTTACGCGCTCCGGGGCGGAACAATAGCTGATTAACAACCCGGCTAAGTTGGCGAGCAAGCCGAAGAGCAAGTCGAAGAGATAGTAAGGCTTTGAATTTATTGGCGATTATAGAGTGCCTCTCGTCTATAAGCTTGTGGCTTGGACTCGGTTTCAGCATAATAACCACAATTTGATTGTTGGAGAATGACGACCAAAGTTTGCTGTCGATTACCATAGCATGGGTAGTGACTTTGGCCCAGATCTAGAAACTCACCGTTAAGCAAGTAATCGCGTTAATAGTGACTACGGCAGACAAGGAACAATAATAATAGAGCATGGTAAATAGTCTTATGCGTGTTTTTCCAGAGCTAAAAACCTTATCGAACTTTTGCTTTGTTTTGTTGCGGTTTGTTATTGCGACGCTGTGCTTAATGGGCCTGCTAAATACAAGTTCCCTCGCCCAAGATCTTACCCAAGATACGGATGAAAGCCCGGGTCTTTCGGCTTCCAAGCAAACGGCGAATATTCTTCAGCCCTGTTCGCAAGTAGATCGAAGCGGTGACGCTGATATTGATGTAAAAGAAATTGATAGCATCCTTTCAACAGGCGCATATGAATGTGGCCGTTTGCAGGTACCGGAAGATCCTGAAAACCCAGACGGGCGATCTATATTTTTAAATATTGTTCGCTTACCGGCCGTGAGTAGTCAGTCTGAGACCGACCCCTTGTTTTTATTCAGTGGCGGTCCAGGTGAAGCGGCTACTGATCTAGCGCCTAGCTTGCCAAATCTTTTTTTCAAAGTTAATCGCACTAGGGATATTGTTTTAGTTGATCAGCGCGGAACGGGAAAATCTAATCCCTTAAATTGCGACCGTAGCGAATTTGAAGATTATTCATTGTCTTTAGAAGAAAATTTGTCGATTCAAGATCAACAATTAAAAAAATGTCTGGATGGCTACGACGCAAACCTAGCATTTTATACAACGCCTTATGCAGTTGATGATATTGATCGGGTTAGGCGAGCATTGGGCTACGAAAAAATAAATTTATGGGGCGGTTCCTATGGTACTCGTGCCGCACTCGTATATGCGAGACGGCATCCGCAGAGCGTTCGAACTATTACTTTAGATGCTGTCGCGCCGATTGGTATTGCGCTCCCCTATAATGCCCTTGCTGACGCTGACCAAGCCTTTAAGTATATTTTCGAGAACTGCACTCAAGACCCCAAGTGCCGCGCTCGTTTTCCCAATCTTTTGGAAAAAACCCAAGGTTTTATCAAAGATCTTGATCGATCACCGCGCAAGATCGAAATTGAACATCCTCTCACGCAGAAAAAAATAGAAATAGAATTAAGCGGACAGATGTTCGCATCAGTCATTCGTTTGATTTTATATACCCGTGATGTAGCGCCAACTCTTCCCTTAATTATTGACTCTGCCATTAATGGCGATTTTAGAGGCTTCGCAGTTATTCTCACGATTGCTGAGCAAGTGCCGAGTGGCATTAGCGTAGGCTTGCACCAAACGATTTTATGCGCGGAAGATGTCACTCAGTTTAAAGACAAAATCTTTTCAGCAGACGATAGCGTTTTGCAACTCGATGCAGTAACAAGTTCTCGACGTATTTGTGAATACTGGCCTCAAGGTAGCTTGCCAGAGAATTATTTTGATCCCGTAAAAAGCGATGCCCCCGTTCTTATGTTATCCGGCAGCCTCGATCCGGTAACACCTCCGCGCTGGGCGGAATTGGCTGGCGAAACCTTGAGTGATAATTTACATGTTGTTGTTCCTGGAGCTCATCACGGTTCGACGCCATTAGGTTGCGTAAAGGATTTGGTGGCTGAATTTATTGAAGCGGGATCACATGCTCAATTGGATGCTAAGTGCGTAGAAAATATTAAACCTGTTGCGCAATTTATTTCTCCAGCCGGGCCGTCAATGTCGGCTAGCGACAAGCAAAGTAGGGCCGAATGATAGAAGTCAATAATCTACAAAAAACCTTTGGCAAGGTTGTCGCCGTCGAAGATATATCGCTGTCAATAAACCCAGGCGAAATTGTCGGCTTACTTGGCCCTAATGGTGCAGGCAAGACAACGACCATGCGTATTATTTCGGGTTTGGTAAAAAAAACCGCAGGAAGTGTATTAGTTAATGGTATTAACGTTGACGAGGAGCCTCAGCGAGCGCAACAGCAACTGGGTGTTATGCCCGATGGCGGTGGTCTATATACAAGGCTGACAGCTATTGAGAATATTCGTTACTTCGGTGAGCTTCACAAAATTCCCAAGCAAAAATTACAACAAAAAATTGATGAGTTGGTGGGCATTTTAGGCATGGAATCTATTGCTCATCGCAGAGCGGAAGGTTTCTCTCATGGTGAAAGAACCAAGGTATGTTTGGCTCGGGCAATTGTTCATTCGCCAGATTATATCTTGTTGGATGAGCCGACGAATGGTTTGGATGTTCTCACAACACGAGCAGTACGGAAGTTGCTGCTCAATCAAAAAGAACAGGGAAAAGCGATTATTTTTTCAAGCCACTTAATGCACGAAGTAAATTATTTATGTGATCGAGCCCTGATTGTGAGCAAGGGGCGGGTATCTGCGCAAGGCACTTTGCAGGAGTTAATACTGCAGTCGGAACAAAGCACTATTGAAGATGCTTTCGTCGATCTCGCCTACGGCAAGGAAGCAGTGAATGTCTAAATTGAAATCAAGTATTCCTATTCTTAAAAAAGAACTCATTGATGGCCTGCGTGATAAACGTTCATTGATGACGATTTTCTTCGCGCCGATTTTGATTCTCTTCACGATTTATGCAGGTTCGCATTATTTAGTGTACTTACAAAAGGAAACTCAAGGTTTTACTTTGTCCGTAAGTGGTCTCGATAGAGCCTCACCGTTAATGGACTGGTTTGAAGAGGAGGGGCTAACACTTAAAGCAGCGCCTGAAAATCCTTATCAAGCGGTAAAAGATCAAAGCGTCGATTTTGTATTAGTGATACCCGAGGGTTTTCCCGAAGATTTCAAAAATTTTGAAACTGCAAAAGTCATATTAATTTACGATCGCTCAAGAAATAATTTGCAAGGTAAGATCTATAGCATCAAATCGCTGGTTCGACAGTGGTCGAATAAAATTACTACCTTGCGTTTGATCAATCGGGGCGTATCGCCGCAGCTATTGAGTCCGATCGAAATCCAGGATGTTGATGTTGCTGAGGAATCAAATGCGGCCTCTGCCTTGTATGGAATGCTCGCGTTGATTTTAACCATCACCGTGTTTACCTCCAGTACGGGCTTGTCGATTGATATGATGGCAGGTGAGCGCGAGAAACACTCATTGGAACCCTTATTGCTAAGCCCGGTGCCGAGATGGAGTATATTGATTGGCAAATGGGGAGCTGGAATTCTTTGTACCTTGTTCGTTTTATTGTTTGTCAATCTCTCGGTTTATTTTTTAATTCCGATATTGCCGCTTGATGAGCTAGGCGTGCGGTCAAAAATTACATTTTCCGACATATTTTTAGTGAGCCTCGTGGCAATCCCACTAATATTTTTGGCGACGATTTTCCAATTATTTGTTGCGATCTTTTCTAAATCCTTCAAGGAAGCCCAAAGTTATATTGCGTTGCTTATCATGGTTCCGATGGCCTCCGGTTACTACGTAATATTTACCGATCTCAGCCAGCCTTGGCAGTATTGGGTGCCCATTATGAGCTCTCAAACTCTGACAGAGGATATCCTCTCCGGAAATTCCGTTGGCTTAATGGCCTATGTCGCCTCGGTAGGCGTGGCTTTGGCCATTTCCATCGTCTTGGCTGGGGTAACCATTAAACAGTTGAATCGAGAAAAAATTATCTACGGGTAATAAATAAAGGGTATTTTGGAACTGTTGGAGGCTCCATATATCTTTACGACATTTCTGATATAGGAGTATAATGCCGCGTTAACCTAAGGAGGTTAACCTATGCTCCGCATTGCTCAGGAAGCGCTGACCTTCGACGACGTGCTTCTGGTTCCTGGCTACTCAAGCGTGATTGGCCGCGACGTATCTCTGAAAACCAAGCTTACACGTTCCATCGATCTGAATATCCCTTTGATGTCCGCTGCCATGGACACCGTTACTGAATCTCGCCTCGCAATTGCCCTCGCTCAAGAAGGTGGTATTGGCATCATTCATAAAAGCATGTCTGTTGAAGAGCAGGCTATGGAAGTCAGGTCGGTAAAAAAATTCGAATCTGGCGTCGTAAAAGACCCCATTACTATTGAAGCCAGCGCGAGTATTAAAGAATTGGTGGCGCTCACTAAAAGCAACAATATTTCCGGTGTTCCTGTATTGGAGAATGGCGACTTAGTGGGGATAGTGACCGGACGAGATGTGCGTTTTGAAACTAATCTCGATGCAACGGTTGCTAGTATCATGACGCCACGTGAGAAATTAGTGACGGCGGATGAGAAAGCGACGGCCGATGAAGTACGGGGTTTATTACATCGCCATCGTATTGAAAAAGTATTGGTAGTTAACGACCAGTTTGAATTGCGTGGTTTGATTACCGTAAAAGATATTAATAAAGCCGAAAAATTCCCCAACGCTTGTAAAGATCCTGAAGGACGCTTGCGTGTAGGAGCGGCGGTAGGCGTTGGTCCTGATACAGATGACCGCGTTGCGGCTTTGATTAAAGCGGGAGTCGACGTATTGGTGGTCGATACTTCGCACGGGCATTCAAAAAATGTTCTCGATCGTGTCAAAAAAATCAAAAAAGATTATCCGGATGTGCAAGTCATCGGCGGTAACGTTGCGACCTCAGAAGCGGCGAAAGCCTTAGCCGATGCCGGTGCCGACGCGGTGAAAGTTGGTATCGGTCCGGGATCAATTTGTACAACGCGAATTATTAGTGGTGTCGGTGTGCCACAAATAACAGCTGTTGCCGATGCGGTTGAGGCGTTGAAAGGAACTGGAGTTCCTGTAATTGCTGATGGTGGGATTCGGTATTCTGGCGATATCGCTAAAGCGATCGTTGCCGGCGCTAGTGTTGTGATGATGGGATCAATGTTCGCTGGTACGGAGGAAGCACCAGGGGAAGTTGAATTGTTCCAAGGCCGAACGTATAAATCTTATCGTGGCATGGGTTCTCTAGGCGCAATGACGAAAACCCAAGGGTCCTCGGATCGTTATTTCCAAGATGTAAAATCCGGTACCGAAAAATTAGTCACCGAAGGCATCGAAGGCCGAGTACCCTATAAAGGCCCATTAACCGTTATCGTTCATCAAATGATGGGTGGTTTACGTCAAGCCATGGGCTATACCGGTAGCGTGAATATCGAAACCATGCGCACGGAACCAAAATTTATCCGGGTGACAGCAGCAGGAATGGGTGAGTCACATGTACACGACGTACAAATTACCAAGGAAGCGCCGAATTATCCTATCAGCGGCCGATAAGATTTTTGCTGAAGACAACGGGGCCAATCATGGCCCCGTTGTCGTTTAATCAGCAATGGTTTTATTCTTTTTAATGTATTTCAGTATTATTTTCTTTTTATTTTTTACCTACCCTTATAGATAAAAAGTTTAACAATTTGTAAAAGCAAACAAGGTAAGCAAGCGCAATGACCCAAGACATTCATGCACAAAAAATTCTGATTTTGGATTTTGGTTCTCAATATACGCAGCTAATCGCTCGTCGCGTACGAGAAATAGGTGTCTATTCTGAGATTCGTGCTTTTGATATGAGCGACGAAGAGATAAAAGCCTTTCAACCAAAAGGTATTATCTTGGCGGGCAGTCCAGAGTCGGCAAATCTCAGCGAGTCTCCTCGTGCACCTGCAATTGTTTTTGAGCTAGGGATTCCGGTACTTGGAATTTGTTACGGCATGCAAACCATGGCTGTGCAGTTAGGCGGAGCAGTACAAGGCTCAAATGTACGAGAGTTTGGCTATGCGCAAATTAGTGTCGAAAAAGAAAACGCCTTACTCAAAGACATAAAAGATCATGTCGATGACGACGGAAATAGTTTGCTCGACGTATGGATGAGCCATGGCGATAAAGTTAGTCAATTGCCGGAAGACTTCGAGTTGAACGCTGCGACTGAAACCTGCCCGATTGCGGCGATGAGCTGCGAAGCAAAACGCTTTTATGGAGTTCAGTTTCACCCGGAAGTCACCCATACCACGCAAGGTAAGCGCATCTACGAACATTTTCTTCTCGACATATGTGCTTGCGAGGCTAGGTGGACGGCAGCAAACATTGTCGAAGACGCAATCGCAACCGTCAGAGAAAAAGTTGGCAAAGACAAAGTCTTGTTGGGATTATCCGGCGGCGTGGATTCGTCAGTGGTTGCAGCTTTGTTACATAAAGCGATTGGCGATCAGCTCACCTGCGTGTTTGTTGATAACGGCTTGTTGCGCAAGGATGAAGGCGATCAAGTGATGGACATGTTTTCTAAAAATATGGGAGTGAAAGTCATTCGAGCGGATGCCGAAGATCTTTTTCTTTCAAAACTAAAAGATGTTTCCGACCCCGAGAAAAAGCGCAAGATTATTGGCAATACTTTTATAGAAATTTTTGATCAAGAAGCGACAAAATTAAAAGATGTTCGTTGGCTGGCCCAAGGAACTATCTATCCTGATGTCATTGAATCCGCCGCAGCAAAAACTGGCAAAGCCCATGTCATTAAGTCTCATCACAATGTCGGTGGTTTGCCTGATGATATGGCGATGGACTTGGTGGAGCCTTTACGGGAATTGTTTAAAGATGAAGTGCGTAAAATTGGCCTGGAATTAGGTTTACCTTATGACATGGTTTATCGCCATCCTTTTCCGGGTCCGGGCTTGGGTGTGCGAATATTAGGGGCAGTGAAAAAAGAGTACGCCGAAATTCTGCGTGAAGCTGACGCAATTTTCTTGGCGGAGCTGCATAAGGCCGATTGGTACCACAAGACCAGCCAGGCCTTTGCTGTATTCATTCCGCAAAAATCCGTTGGTGTCGTTGGTGATGCCCGCCGTTACGAGTGGGTTATTGCTCTGCGTGCGGTTGAAACAGTGGATTTTATGACCGCGCGCTGGGCCCATCTTCCCTATGAATTGCTCGAGAAAGTATCCAATCGGATTATCAACGAGATCGAAGGCGTATCGCGAGTCACCTATGATATCAGCAGCAAGCCTCCAGCGACGATTGAGTGGGAATAGTTTTGGCTATGTAACTTGTTGAATTACTTGATTTACTAGGTTATATAGTGGTGTTGCGTTCTTTTGAGTACTTCTGAATGTTGCAAAAATTTGAGACTCCTGAAAGTGTTAACCGCTTGAAGACTCGATTTGGTAAAGTTGAAATTGAGGTTTTTAACAAGGTTCGAATTTATTTGCAATGTGAGCTCTGAAAGGTTTGTGTGAATCTACCAAAAACCTATGCATTGAAAATTTACGGGTGGAGCGGCACTGTTCAACTTAGACCGCCGTGAGGAAAGTCGCTGAGAAGGCGGGTCCTGTGCGATGCTCGTGGTTGCCGTGCTAAGTACATATTGGTAACACTTCGGACCAAGTTTACAGTAAGGCAGCTGGTGTTTGAGGCTTCGTTGAATTAATTTCTCACGTTGTCCCAGTAATTCTGTAGACCCAGCGTTGCTAAGATTTTAGCTGTGTAGTTTTTAGTACGCACACAAAGACAGGGATAAAACATAGAGAGTTGTTGGTATGAAAAAGCATGATGAGTTAAAGGCCAGGTTCGAGAAGCTTGAGGGAACTCGTATAGCTCCTTTTGGACTTAAGAGATTCTTATGGCGAATATTTGGTAGGCTAGGAAACACATTTTTTAAAAAATACCCCCCTACTGCGGAAACGACAAGTGGTAGAGTGTTATTGAATCTGGGTGCGGGAGGTAATTTGGTGCCTGGCTTTGTAAATGCTGACTTTTATCGCCTTCATAAAATATTTAGTATGAATCGTTCAGATTGGATGCTCGATATAACCAAACCTTTTAAGTGTAAATCGAAATATTGGGATGGAGTGTTTATTGAGCATACGAACGAACATATTTCTTACAGTCAAAACCTTGTTATGTTGAGTGAGGTATTTAGGACATTAAAGCCTGGTGGAACACTAAGAATCGTAGTGCCGGATTTGGATAAGTATCTTGAATGGGGGTTGTTGAGGAAGAGTGAAGTTAAGATGAATCGATATGCGTCTCTACCTGAAGCAATTTCAAATTTAACGCAAAATCATCTTCATATGTCAGTTTGGAATTTCGACTTGTTACGTGAAGTTCTTTCGTCTATTGGTTTCGTTGATATTGTTAAATCTCAATTTGGTGGTTCCTGTATAGAGGAATTTACTGATAGACCAAACCATAAGTGGCAAAGTTTGTATCTTGAAGCCAAAAGGCCTTAGGTTAAATCATGCGCTCCAACTACTTAATCGCTCTAGAAAGTATGTCACGCAATTAATGAAAAAGTGCGCTGTATTGGAACTGAAGTTCGTTACAATTGACGGCCTTATCGTTCTGGCAGGGAAGAAAGGTGAGTCAGATTCAAGAATGGTCAAAGGTAATCAATCAAACTGTCCGACTGTAACAAATTAATAAGACGACTGCGAAGCCGTTAATGCGGTCAAATGTATTAGGTTTGTGGTAGCTATGGCTGCTTTTTGAACAGCAACAAAGTGTTGTTATAGTGATTTGTGATTAAAATAGTTTTTAGTTGGTTCAAATCAATCATTACGAGGCAGAAAGAAATGCCGAGTTTTTACTGTGTGATGTTTAGTCAATGTGCTGAGATAGAATTAACGCTTGGGGAGTTGGTGGCATGAAATCAAAGAATCATAAGTTTTCTGAAGTAAGAAAAAATCTGACGCAGTTAGATGAAAATGAAATAAATATTCAAATATTTTATAAAAACGAAAGTGTTATCAGTAGGTTAATAGGGTTATACAGCATAGACATTAACGGCTTTAATTTTCGTATTCCTTTGAGATTTTGTGATTATGAAGGGCGGTTCCCATCATTAGCAAGTGCTGTGCGTTTTCCATTTATACTTTTGGGGTATGTCATTAACAAGCTCACTAATACCTACATAATGAAATCTCCAAAGCCGTTCATTGTGGTGGATGCGGTAAAATTTATTGAGAAAAGAATATCAAAAGGAACAAAAGTTCTAGAGGTAGGTGCGGGGAATTCTACGCTTTGGTTTCTAGGGAAAGGTTGTGATGTTACTTCTGTTGAGCATGATGAAATTTGGGCCAAAGAGATCCTAAGTAGGGCAGACTCCTCCACGAGTGTGTTAGGCGGCGCTTTAGTAATAGAAAAAAGACAAGGAAACGAAGCGTTAACTTTCTTAAACAGTTTGAACCAGAAGTATGATGTTATTTTGGTAGATTGCATGAATGCATATACTTCAAGATATGAGGTTATGAAAATAGTTCGGCAGAAACTAAATCCTAATGGAATATTAGTTTTAGACAATTCAGATGGCCCTGTTAATTGGAAAGCTGTAGATTTGATGGGTGCTAGTAATGTAAGAGTTTTTACTGGGTATGCTTACAATTGCCCCTTCGTTTGCCAAACGCGTATTTGGGATGCAAATGGAATGACTTTTAGTGATTGTCATTAATTTCAGTCAATCGGTTAGCGGTCCCTAATGTAGTATCTAACTGCCGATGAGAAATGATTAGGATATCTGCCTGGAATAATTATAAGCTTGGTATGAATGGCGGCTCGGTTTCTGCCGCGAATTGAAAGGTTTTTATTTGATTTCGAATCGCTAAGTTGAAGCGGAAAAATTTCGAATGTTGATGAATTTTTTGTGATGGCTTTCTCGCTCAAATTGTAACACGCTTTTTGAGGGAACCTGATTTTTTTAAACTGAAATATGATCTTGTGATTTAGGTTTCGGTAGCGCTTATTATTTGGGTCACAATTCAGTTAAGCTAGCTCCATGGATTTTTAACAATTGGTTTAAATGGAAACCATATGCCCTATCTTCGACATTTCGCAAACGGTAGCCCGATTGGTGCAGTTGAGCTGGGCGAGGCCGTCACAATTGGTCGACATAATACTAATACCATTGTGTTGGATGACGGAACGGTAAGTGGTGAGCACGCAATGGTGAAGGCTCACGGTGATCTCTACGTGATGGTCGATTGTAATAGTACCAATGGTATTTTATTTAACGGTAAACGAGTTGATGAACATGTTTTTGCCGACGGTGATGTTATCGCGATCGGCACTCACGAATTTGAATTTGTTCACCAGCTCCCCCACGAGTTTGAGAAGACGCTAAAAATAAAAAAGAGTTGGATACCGGGGGTTTACTATACCGAGTAACTGAATTCGCCGGACAGTACTTTCCTATTCTTTCTTTTCAGAAAACTAAAAAGTCTTGGGAGCCTCTAAATAATTCGGAAGTTTTTGTGCTAGTAAGGACAATCAATTGCTCCTGCATTGCTTGCATACATACCATCCATGGCAATAAAACAACGCGCGGTGAACCACAGTGTACATGGAGTAAATGAGGATCTATGAAAACCACATTGGTTTTCATCCTCCGGGTTGTAAAGGCAATCAAAAGTGCTCCAAACACTTTTTTTCGAGCATTGCGCTTATATACAGGATGTATTGTATGCAGGTTTTGCAGGAGCAAAATCTGTGACGCAGTAAGTGCGAAAACGTACATTTGTTCAAAGGTCCCTTCGTGATGAAAACAAGCTTCGAGCGTATAAGTGATTATGTCAATCTAAAAACGCTAGTCGTATTGATTACTATAATTTTATTTTTCTTTCCAGCCCGTCCCAATGTTACCTCCTGGTTAAATGACCTCATCTTTCCTGTAGGCGCTTCTCTTACAAAACCGAGTTCTCTACGCACTGGTTTGGCGATTGTCGAAATCCCAGAAGACGAAATGGCAAAGCTTTATAGCGAACCTGGCAATGCTGACATTATTTATCGCCTGCTTAAACGCATGACCGATAGTGAAGGCGTCACTATCGGCATTATCTTGGATGAGGAATTCGATGATCAAGCGAAGCTGCTGACCTTACTTCAGTCAACGAAGCTGAGTGAAAATAAAAGTGTGAATATAAAGGAAACGGAAGAGGGTGGAGAAGAAGCGGATATTCCTGGGTATTTAGCAACTCGGGAAAATCTCATAGCCTTGTTCGAAAAGCCGCAAGTATTTGTGAGCCTTCCGTCAGCATTAAACCCGCCAGTTTTTATCAGAGAAAACGAGGCTCCTGAGCCAATTTTTGAGAAGTGGATTCCGCCATGGTTGCGTGTGTCGCCTCCCCAAGAGAACGCAGGGTTTACTAAAGATAGAGATATAGATCGACATCTCATTTTTCAGTCCGGCGAGAGCGAAAAGGCGTCTTTGGCCCTCGCCATCTTTAATCGCCATGTGAATAACGATCAGATAAACAAGTTAGGAAATAATCTACTTAATTTGGGCGATGTGAAGGTGAATGTATCAAGCGATGGTACGATTTTACCTAACGTCGTTTTAAGCACTACTGAAAGGCAAATAAAAAGATTTTCGCTGGCGGAAGCGAGAAATATTCGTCTTGGCGAAGACCTTGTTCTACTTGGGAAAACGGGATCGCCCTTGGTGGATTCGTTAGCGAAAACCTTATTAAGTTTGGAAAGCGAACAATATTTTTATACACCTAGCTGGTTTTCATTAGCGGAGCTATTCATTGCCTTTACGTTGCTACTGTTTTTATTGTTGATAATTCCACGCATGTCGTCGGGTGCAGGCGTGTTGGCAATTTTTTTATTGTTGTTCGCGATGATAGTCGCACAGCTTGGTTGGCAAATTACTCAAGGCCAGTGGTTGCCCTTTGGTCTGTTGATTCAATACCTCTTAGTGGGTTTTGGTTTGATGTTTTTATGGCGAAAGCAATCAGAAAATAATTTGTCTTTACAGGCTGCGGCGCATGGCGCCCGTTACCAGCTGGGCTTGCAATTATTTCGCGATGGAAGAAGCGATGATGCTTTGTTGGCGGTTAAAGAATGTTATCCAAGCGATGCGGTTTTAACCTTGATGTACGATATCGCTTCGCAGCAGGAGCGCAAGCGACAGTATGGTGAGGCAGTTAAAACCTATGGCGCAATTACAGCACGAAATAAAAATTATAAAGATGTCAGTGAAAAAATTGAAAAATTGATCGCGTTTAGTAGCGGAGGTGCTTCCAGTTTTGGCGCTGATGGTGATATTGCTAAAACGCTCTTAGTTTCGGAAACCTCTATTCATAAGCCAGTACTGGGGCGGTACGAAATCGAAAGAGAGCTCGGTCGCGGAGCTATGGGGATCGTGTATTTGGGGAGAGACCCGAAGATTTCTCGCCAGGTAGCGATTAAAACCTTAAGTTACTCCCAAATAGATCCGAAGGAGACGAGTGAGTTTAAAGAACGCTTTTTTCGCGAAGCAGAGGCGGCAGGGCGATTAAGTCATCCGAATATCGTGACTATTTACGATGTGGGTGAGGAGCACGATCTGGCTTTTATCGCTATGGATTATGTGAAAGGTGTGGCCTTGAGCGATCACGTTTCAGTTGATAGTTTATTGCCGGTTAAGGTTGTTTGCCAAATAGTGAGTGAGGTCGCTGACGCCTTAGATTATGCACATCGTCAAAAAATTATTCATCGAGATATTAAGCCAGGTAATATTCTATACAGGGCCGATACTGATGAAATTAAAGTGACGGATTTTGGTGTAGCGCGAATAGTTGACAGTGCTCGTACCAATACCGGTGATATTCTGGGTAGTCCATTGTATATGTCACCCGAGCAACTCAAAGGTGAAAAAGTAGGGGAACAAAGTGATATTTATAGTCTGGGAGTGACATTTTTTCAGCTCTTAACCGGAGATTTACCCTTCAACGGGGAGAATATAGCGAACTTGACCTACAACATCATTCATCAGAAGCATAAGAGCGTAAGAGATATTCGCCCGGTATTGCCGGTAGGATTAACAAGAATTGTTAATAGGGCGCTGCATAAAGAGCCTGGTAAGCGTTATACTTCGGGTTCCGATTTTTCGAAAGCAATAAAAAAATTATTAGTTGATTTATAAATCCCGCGAATTAAAATCGACTGTTTAATGTTCGGCAGGTGGCTTTGATTATAGTGGTAGAGGCGAGAGTATGGCATTTCTAGTTCAGTTAGTTGATGACGTAGTGGTGAATCGTTTTGAGATTAATAACGATAAGCTGACCATCGGCCGTCATCCCTCAAATGATATTCATATCGATGAAGACGCTATCAGTGGGTATCATGCTGTGGCTTCTGGTAGTACCAACCCACATTTTAAAGATTATAAAGAATACTTTATCGAAGATTTAAACAGCACCAACGGTACGTTCGTGAATGATGAAAAAGTAATTGGTAAAGTACGTCTTCATCACAATGATTTACTAAGAATGGCTTGGAATAAATTTAAATTTATTGATGAGTTAGAAGGCGAATTAGAAAAAACCGTTCATATGATTAAAGATGTCTGATTACTTGAAGCCAGGAAAAATTAACAACAACTTCTTATAACGAGCGAAAAGTTAACACCTGAAAAAAGTTCACGCCTGTAAAAATTTTAAAAGCTAGAGCCCGGAGATTGTAAAAACTCCAATTCCTCCTCCGTTGATTTTCTTCCCAATATTTCATTTCGATGAGGATAACGTCCGAATCGATCGATGATTTCTTTGTGTTTGCGTTCATGCTCAATATTGTTTTCGCCTTTATTGTTGCTAAATAATTCCATCGCTTGTCGGTGAACCACAAGAGATTCGCTGTGCATGTAGGGCATGTAGATAAATGTACGTTGCGCCGGGGGAAGCTCTTGATCTGCACCGATGGCAACGGCTTCTTGCGCGAGAGCCAAAGCTAAGGGGTCGCAAGCCCAAGCTTGAGCATTATCGCGAAAAATATTTCTCGAGAATTGATCAAGAATAATAATTTCGGCTAGACGTCCTTGGGCTGTCAGACGCCAGCTATATAATTCACACTGTGCTGCGCTACGATGGATATCACCAAAGCGCAATCGAATTTCTTCATCGAGTGCAGAGTCCTTTACCCACCAAGATTTTGGTGTCAATTCTTGAAACCAGAAGTCAATAATTTGTTGATCTTGCTGCATTCGATTTACTCCAGCTCTGAAAACCAATAACTTGACGCCACTTCGTGATCAAGGATCTTACCGGCTTGGGTTTATTTATCAATATGAACCTTGTTGTAATCAACTTGAGATTCTAAAACGGTGTTGGCATCGCATTTGCAATTTCCTCCCCGTAAGTGCAATTGAAGATGAATAATATAACCATGATGCCCAAGCGCTAAGTCGTTTTTAATACCTGGGTAGAAGCACACAAATTTGTAAACAGAAACAGGTGTAGAGAGGCCGCTAATGAGTGTCAATGTCAATCAAAGTGAAAAATTACTGTCACTCGAAACCTCCGTGCTGAAGCCGAAACAACAGCATTCGGATAGTGCAGCTGCGGATAATCACGAGAGGCAGGATTTTCGTTCGGCCTTTGAAGAACAGCGTAAAGAGCGTGACCTAGAGATAAAACGTACGGTGAAGAAAAGCATCGAAAACAGGCGTGAATCAGCAGAAATTCAACAAGATAGGGTCGAGGCAAGAAACGCGCAAAGCAGCCGTCTCGAAGAGAAAAGAAGCGCGCTGAGAATCGAGGATGAAAAAAGAAACGAAGCGTCAGAACAGTTTCAAAAAGAAAATTCGCCGGCACAACGGGAAGAAGTCACAGCAAGTCGTTCGCAACGCGAAGGTCAAAGCGAGAAGGAAAATGAGCGAGTCAATACTCCTTCTAATCAGCAAATCGATAAGCGTGTTGATAAGGCTCGGCGAGAAGAAAAAGTAGAAACTCCACAATCCGAGACGGTGTTGAGATCAGAACCGCTTGAGAGAACACAAACGGCAGAAGCGGCAGCAATTGATGACGAAAGCGGCAAACTATTACCGCCTAACAAGTCACCCGAAATAGCGGAGAAAATACAGGCGGGCTTGTCGAGCGAATCATACTCAGAATACGTGGCGCTAGAAAATACACTTGAAAACGCCACGACGGGGCGCACTTTAAAAGGTAAGGCCTTGGCAGGGAACGTCTTAGAAGAGAACGTCTTACAAGGGAATGTCTTAGAACAAGAGCAAGTCACTTCTGATCAGGCCATCGCCCGTGCTAACGATTCGAAAGACCCTCTTGGTGATCGGCCGTTAACGCAAAATCTTACGCCAAGTTCTGTTCAGAGCGCTGTCACCTCAAATCCAGAAGTACTTGGTAATGCAAATCCACAGACAAGCGTCGCTATTGAAGAAAACATAACTTCAGCTGATCAGCGGGAAATTGGCTTGCAAAAAGCAACGGCGGAATCGGGGCCCTTGGATGTTTCTTCGCTTGATGAGCATGGAGAGTCAAGCGGAAATGAAAAAACTACTATGCAATCACAGCAAGTTAACCTACCCGTTGATCAAGACCAAGCTGCCGATGTTGCGGATAACTTGAAAGAGTTAAAGGCCGATGAACAATTGAATCCGATGAAGAATTATAAAATTAACGATCAAAATATTTACGCGCACTCACGCATTAGTGGAGATAAAAACCCCGCTAATGAAAGCAAAGCTAGTATCTTGAATGAAAAAACTGACCCCGGCCATTTTGTTAATCTAAAAAGTACGCAAACTACTACCGGCCCGCAACAAGATGCCAGTCTCGCAAATTTGCGCCAGTCCTATAACCCAGATATCGGGCGTGTTTTAGATGCGCAAATAAATAATCTCGATAAAACGAATCAGCCCGTGGTCGCTGAGAAAGCTGAGGTGACGGAGGCGACGACAATTGCGAAAAGCCCAATCGCAAATTCACGCTGGACTCACTCTATTGAGCAGACCCAACTCTTTACTAAAGCAAATAATTTGCAAACCGCGATTCCGACAAAATTTAATAGCGAACAATGGGCAAATGCCGTTGCAGACAAGGTGCTATGGCTATCCGGGCAGCGTATCCAATCCGCCGAAATTAGATTAGATCCACCAGAATTGGGTCCTATGCAAGTGAGGGTTTCGGTACACCAAGATCAGGCGAGCATTCAGTTTGTCAGTCATCATCAATCCGTTCGTGAAGCGCTAGATCAAAATGTCTTTAGACTTCGAGAAATGTTTGGTGATGAAGGCATTGATCTGGTCGATGTCAATGTATCCGATAGAAACTCTCAACAATCTATGAGTGACGAGGGGAATTCAGACTTTCGCGGTGACGGCCAGGATACCTCAGAAACAGACAATGAATTGACGCAAGACGCAGAGGTGCTGGAATTAGTAAACCTGGTTGATCAGTATGTTTAAAAATAACGGCAAGCGATGATTCATTTGATCCACAAACGTAAAAATTTAGAATAACCACATTAACCAGTCCTTAAGTCGGTGTTCTGTCGGCTTGTCTAGTCTCGCCTTGATATCTCCAGCTCCCGAAACGTGAACGCTTTATTCTCCAATGGCATAGCTCTTGCTCAACACTGTTAACGGCGTTTTATTTTCACAATTCGACGGAATTTTGACATGGCGAGCAAAGACAAAGAGAAAGAAAAAGGCGAAGAGTCAGAAAATGATCAGGAGGCACCCGCTAAAGGTGGTTCAAAGAAGAAATTAATCATAATTTCAATAATTGCTGTGGTTTTTCTCAGTAGTGCCATTGGGGGGACGATTTTTGCCCTCAAATCTTTTAGTGGCGCTGAAGACGAAATGGCCGACTCGGCACTTGTTGATCCAGAAGAAGAAGAAAAAGATAAACCAAAATCCCCAGCGATTTATTTTCCAATCAAGCCCGCAATAGTCGTAAGTTTTCAAGCACGTGGCAAACAACGTTTTCTACAAGCGGAAATCACTTTGTTAATTCGAGATGAATCCGTTGTCGACGCAATCGAGTCCCATATGCCCATGGTGAGAAACGCTTTGGTAATGCTTTTAGGTGGGCAAGTTTATGAAGAACTACAAACCGCTGAAGGCAAAGAGATGGTAAGGCAATTGGCGGCGGATGAGCTTGGACGGATTATGGAAGCGGAAACCGGCACCTCGGGCATTGAACAAGTGTTGTTTACACATTTTGTGATGGAATAGTGGTGTGCGTGCGAAGCCTTTTATCATCATATTTTCATAAAGATTAAAAAAATTTATGCAAGATCTACTTTCACAAGACGAAATCGATGCCTTACTACATGGCGTTGATGACGGAGACATTGAAACAGAAACGGATATCGAGTCTGGTGCTGCTGCTGCATACGATCTTACGAGTCAAGACCGTGTTGTCCGTGGTCGTATGCCAACGTTGGAATCAATTAATGAAAGATTCGCTAGAAACACGCGCATCAGCTTATTCAACATGCTACGACGAACCGTGGATGTTTCCGTCGGCGGTATACAAATCCAAAAATTTGGTGAATACATTCATACGCTTTATTTGCCTACCAGTTTAAACATGGTGAAGTTTCGTCCTTTGCGGGGAACTTCACTGATTATCTTTGATGCAAAGCTCGTTTTTAAATTGGTTGACAATTATTTTGGTGGTGACGGCAGACACGCGAAAATTGACGGCAGGGAATTCACGCCAACAGAATTACGCATGGTTCAGATGGTATTAAACGATGTGTTTAAAAACCTGGGTGAAGCGTGGAATGCAGCGATGCCGATTGAATTTGAATATGTAAATTCAGAAGCAAATCCGGCAATGGCAAATATCTTAAGTCCTAGTGAAGTCGTGGTTGTTAGCACATTTCCGATTGAGCTTGACGGCGGCGGTGGTGAACTCCATATCGCCATGCCGTATTCGAGTATCGAGCCCATTCGTGAAATGTTAGATGCCGGCTTAAAAGTTGATTCTGGCGAAGTCGACGAGCGTTGGGTAAACGGTTTACGCGAGGACATTATGGATGCTCGTGTCAATTTAGAATGTGATATTGCTCAGCGTAAAATTACTTTACGTGATGTTGTGGCTCTAGAGGTCGGCGACATCATTCCAATCGATATACCGAAACAACATACCGTCACCGCGAATAGAATCCCGATGTTTCATAGCCGTTTGGGCCAGTGTCGGGGAAATTTTGCGTTGAAAGTTGATGAGATTATTAAACCAAAACGTGTAGCAAATACAGCGAGTAAAAACGGGAGTAAGCCATGAGCGAAGATCAAAGCCCAGAACAAGGTGGCGAAGAGGGCGCTTCAGATGATTGGAATGCAGCAATGGATGAGCAGGCACAATCAGAGGGTGAGTCTCCGCCCTTGGATGATTTTTCCGGTGATGCGGACTCATTAAGTATCGCAAGTGACAATCCTGATCTTGATGTCATTCTTGATATTCCTGTTTCAATGTCGATGGAAGTTGGCAGTACCTCGATAACGATTCGTAATTTACTTCAATTAAACCAAGGTTCGGTGATTGAACTAGACCGCCTTGCCGGTGAGCCGCTCGATGTATTGGTTAATGGAACGTTAATCGCACACGGCGAAGTCGTTGTAGTGAATGAAAAATTCGGTATACGTATGACTGATGTCATTAGTCCTGCGGAAAGAATTAAAAAATTGCGCTAGTGGAAATGATTGAGCGAATGAAAAAAATACTCAGGAAGAACGCCGTAAAACAATATTTTAAGATCACTTTTGGCGGTACCTCGCTACTTGCTAGTTCGATTTGTTTTGCTGATGGCGCAACAGGTACATCACCGATTAATGGCGCATATGTGATACAGGTTTTGCTTGGTCTCGCTTTAGTACTTATCTCAATTTTTGCAATAGCCTGGTTGGTGAAAAAGTTCGGTCATGGCATCACGTCATCAAATCAAAATATGAAAATTGTCAGTCAACTTCCCGTGGGTACACGGGAAAAAGTGATTGTCGTAGAAGTTGGCGAAAAGCAAATAATGCTCGGCGTTACCGCACAACAGATTAATACCTTACAGGTATTTGACGAGCCAGCGATAGATACTAGGACTAAGCGAGAAGTATCAGAGTTCAGTCAGAAAATTCTGGAAATTATGCGTAAGGGTAGCGTTAAGTGATCCGAGTTATCGCAAAAGGTTTTCTTGTCGCGCTGTTGCTGGCTTTATCGGCTGGTGTTTTGTCTCAGCAAAACCCCGAAAGTGCCGAAGCTAGTGATCTTCAACAAGACGCATCTACTTCGGTTGGAGCCCCGCCGCCTGCATCACAAGTGTTTGATTGGGTACCGGATTCGGGTATTCCCGGGCTGCCAGCATTTAGTGTGACGACAAATGAAGATGGGTCTGAAGATTACACGGTAACGATTCAGATTCTGGCGATAATGACAGCGCTAACGTTTATTCCCGCGCTGTTAATGATGGCGACGTCGTTTACTCGAATCATTATTGTTTTCTCAATTTTGCGCCAAGCAATTGGTTTACAGCAATCGCCGTCAAATCAAATATTAATTGGTTTAGCTTTATTTCTTACCTTGTTTATCATGGCTCCCGTATTTACGACAGTGAATGAAACGGCTTTGCAGCCATACTTGCAAGAACAAATTACCGGTAAAGAGGCGCTCGCGCGCACCGCGACTCCGTTTCATTCATTTATGATGTCGCAAACTAGAGAAACGGATTTAGAACTTTTTGTCCATATTTCACAGTCCGAGGCGATAGATACGCCGGAGAACGTGCCTTTTAGTATTTTGATCCCGGCATTTGTCACTAGTGAATTAAAAACAGCATTTCAAATTGGCTTCATTCTTTTTATTCCATTTTTAGTAATCGATATTGTTGTCGCGAGTGTTCTTATGGCGATGGGGATGATGATGTTGTCTCCGCTCATTATTTCTTTGCCGTTTAAAATAATGCTGTTTGTATTAGTAGATGGTTGGGCAATGATAATTGGTACTTTAGCGGCGAGTTTTGGCTTATGACACCCGAAATTGTAATGGACTTATTCGCAGACGCATTTTATTTAACGGTCGTTATGGTGGCAATGATTGTAGGGCCAAGTTTGATGGTCGGTTTAGTGGTCAGCATGTTTCAAGCGGCTACCCAGATTAATGAGCAAACGCTCAGTTTTTTGCCAAGGCTGTTGGTGACTTTGGCGACTATTATGATGTTGGGACCATGGTTGATTACGGAATTAATGGATTTATTCAATCGATTATTTACCAGCGTTCCGATCATTATCGGTTAGCACTGTATGTGGTTTTTTACGGACGAACAAATACTCGAATTTGTGGGTGGATATTTCTTTCCACTTTGTCGAATCAGTGCATTCTTTTTAGCCGTACCCATTATCGGAACAAAATTGGTTCCTGCCAGAGTGAGATTTATTTTGGCGGCAGCGACGACAATACTTGTTGTTCCTCTATTACCACCGCTTCCTAGTATTCCTAGTTTTTCTGTCGAAACTCTTTTGGTTGTTGTTCAGCAAGTGCTAATTGGTCTAGCGATGGGCTTTGTTCTACAGGTCGTTTTTCATCTTTTCGTTGTTGCGGGCCAACTGATGGCGAATAAAATGGGTCTAGGTTTTGCATCAATGAATGATCCAAGTAACGGCATAACTGTCACTGTCGTCTCACAATTCTATCTAATGTTAGTGACTTTGCTTTTTTTAAGTTTAAATGGTCACTTGGTGATGATCGATATATTGGTCAATAGTTTTCAGACTTTACCGATAAGTCAATCAGGAATACCTATTGAGAATTATTGGCGAATTGCTGAGTTAGGTAGTTGGATGTTTTCCAATGCGATTATTATTTCGATGCCAGTGCTGACATCGCTGTTAGTTGTTAACTTGGCTTTTGGTGTAATGAGTCGATCTGCACCTCAAATCAATGTGTTCACCGTTGGTTTTCCAATTACGCTTATTTTTGGTTTGGTTCTTATCTGGTTAAGTCTGACAAGCTTTTTTCCGAGTTATGAAGCCTTGGTCGACGAAGGTTTCTTATTTTTAAATGATACGATTACGATCCGGTAATTTTTTAAATTTAATTTGAGCGTTATACCGTTATGGCAGAAGGCGGCGACAGTAGCCAAGAAAAAACCGAACAGCCGACCCCCAAACGCTTAGAAAAAGCGCGGGATGAGGGGCAGACAGCTCGTTCTCGAGATTTAACAACAACGGCAATTTTATTAGGCGGTAGTTTTGGCTTGATGATCTTCGGCCCCTTGGTTGCGACGAGTATGTTAGACATTATGGCCTACTCATTCGTGATCGAACGCGAATCTATTTTTGACAGCAGTATGATGATCGCGAAGCTCGCAAAAGCATTTGGCACGGTTTTTTGGAGTATCTTGCCGCTAATGGGAATTCTATTAGTCGCTTCGGTATTGGGCCCTATCAGTTTGGGCGGTTGGCTATTAAGTGGTAAGGCTATGGGGCCAAAGCTCAACCGAATGAATCCCATCGAAGGCCTAAAGCGTATGTTTTCGATTAAGTCGTTGGTGGAATTAGCAAAGGCAATTGCAAAGGTCGCTTTGTTACTATCCGTAGCAATTACTTTTTTATTGATACGACAATCGCATATATTATCGTTATCGAATCAAGCGTTAGAACCGTCAATAATTAATTCTCTTTGGGTCGGTTTGTGGGCAGCAATCATTTTATCTGCAGCAACTATCGTGATCGCTTTGATCGACGTACCTTTTCAATTATGGGATCACTCCAAAAAATTGAAAATGAGCCGTCAGGATATTAAGGACGAGCACAAAGATTCTGAAGGCAAACCGGAAGTTAAAGGTAGAATTCGGCAGCTCCAACGGGAAATGGCAAATCGTCGCATGATGTCCTCAGTACCGGATGCTGATGTCATCATCACCAATCCGACACATTATTCTGTCGCATTAAAATATAATCCGGAGATGATGGAAACACCCGTCATGTTGGCAAAAGGTATCGATCAAACTGCGTTAAAAATAAGAGAGATCGCCAAGGCCCATAACATCGAAATTATCGAGTCACCACAATTGGCGAGATCGATTTATTACACCACCGATATTGATAAAGAAATACCAGGCGGTCTTTATGTCGCAGTGGCGCAAGTTCTGGCCTATGTGTTTCAGTTAAGAGATTACCGTAAAAGCCGCGGTCGTCGGCCGGTTTATCCTCGTTCCCTTTTCGTCCCTCCTGACTTACGTCACGACGATAAATAACTTCTCGCCATCGTCAAAAAATCTACCGTTGTTGCAGATCGTGCTAGCGCTTCAAACATGTCCAAATAAATATTCGCCGCTTTCATCAAAACGGTACAGAACTTGCGATCTACTCATTAGCCCGGCGTTTAGCGTCAAGATACCGACTTAAGTTAAGCGGTAAACGACGGGATTAAGTGACAAAGAAGCCAATTGGTACGGTAACAACTAATAATTTGACGGCTCGGGTAAAGCGTTTTATGGCAAGTTCTTCAGCAGGGCAATTTGGATCGACTAACGGCGGTAATTTTTTCCGCAATTTGCGTATTGCTAGCAAGGGAAACCTGGGTATACCTCTAATGGTCATCATGCTGATGGGAATGATGATCTTACCCATGCCAGCCTTTCTGCTAGATGGCTTCTTTTCTTTTAACATTGCCTTGTCGATCGTCGTTCTGTTGGTTGGCATCTACACCTTGCGCCCATTAGATTTCGCGGTATTCCCAACCATTCTCTTGGTTGCGACATTGTTTCGTCTCGCATTGAACGTCGCTTCTACTCGTGTGGTATTGCTCGAAGGCCACAACGGAGGTGATGCGGCGGGTAAAGTTATTCAATCTTTTGGCGAAGTTGTGATTGGCGGTAACTACGCCGTTGGTTTAGTAGTCTTCATTATTTTGATGATTATTAATTTTGCGGTGGTTACGAAAGGCGCGGGTAGAATTTCGGAAGTGAGTGCGCGTTTTACCTTGGATGCGATGCCGGGCAAACAAATGGCCATTGACGCCGATTTAAATGCAGGGCTAATAGAGCAAGATGAGGCACGAGAGCGGCGTGCAGACGTTGCGAATGAAGCAGATTTTTACGGCGCAATGGATGGTGCGAGTAAATTCGTGCGAGGCGATGCGATAGCGGGGATTTTAATCTTAGTTATTAATATTATCGGTGGTCTTACTGTTGGAATGGTGCAGCATGAGTTAGATTTTTCCGACGCTTTGGAAAAATACATTTTGCTAACCATTGGTGATGGTTTGGTTGCGCAAATTCCTTCGCTGTTGCTATCAACTTCCGCAGCGATATTAGTGACGCGTGTCAACAGCGCTGAAGAATTACGTAATCAAGTAATGACGCAAATGTTTGACTCTCCTAAAGCATTGTCAATTGCGTCGGGAATATTATTTATTATGGGCATCATACCAGGCATGCCCCATGTTGCCTTTTTAGGGCTCGCGTTTTTAACCGGCGGTTTGGCTTATTTTATTGCGCGGAAGCATGCCTTACCGGAAATTGTCGATGAAGAACCAGAACAACATTTTTCACGTCGGCAATCACCGAGCGGATCATCCTCAAGTGCAGGACCTACCTTACGCGCGGAAAAAATCGAAACACCTGCCGAGGACTTGAAAGATATCACTTGGGACGATGTTACCCCAGTAGACATGATTGGACTTGAAGTAGGCTATCGCTTAATTCCTTTAGTCGATAAAAATCAGGGCGGTGAGTTATTGGGGCGAATTAAAGGTGTTCGGAAAAAATTATCACAGCAAGTGGGGTTCTTGGTTCCTTCTGTGCATATTCGGGACAACCTTGATCTCACACCTACGGTCTATCGATTAACGTTGATGGGTGTGACCTTGGGTGAAGCAGATATACATCCTGATAGAGATTTGGCGATAAATCCTGGCCAAGTATTTGGCAAGCTAGAAGGCATTAAAACTACTGATCCCGCTTTTGGTTTAGAGGCGGTATGGATTGAATCCAGTCAAAAAGATAACGCGCAAACACTTGGTTATACGGTCGTAGATGCGAGTACTGTTGTGGCAACGCATCTCAATCAAATATTGCAGAAACACGCCTACGAATTATTGGGCCATGAAGATGTCCAGCACCTCCTAGATTTGCTCGCGAAATCCTCACCAAAATTAGTTGAAGAGTTGGTTCCAAATACTCTCAGCTTAAATGTGCTGTTGAAAGTTTTACAAAATTTATTAAAAGAGCAGGTTTCCATTCGTGATATGCGCACCATCTGTGAAGCGCTTGCGGCTCATAGTACTAAGAACCAAGACATCGGCGCACTAACAGCCGCAGCACGTATAGCGCTGTCGAGACAGATCGTTCAAAACATTGTTGGGTCTGAAGACGAACTTTCGGTTATCACCTTAAAGCCTGAGCTGGAACAGATATTGCTCCAGTCAATTCAGCAAGCACAAAATAATGGCGCTGAAGACAGTGCGTTCATTGAACCATCACTCGCCCAGCGTTTGCGAGACTCGGTAACGAAAGCGGCGGAAAAACAACAAGCCGCGGGAAAACCCGTCGTATTGCTAGTGGCGGCGCCATTGCGAGTGATGTTGGCTAAATTTGTTCGCCTTAGTGTGCCAGACGGTTTTGTCCTTGCTTACAGCGAAGTGCCAGATAACAAGCGTCTAAATATTGACGCCAACATTGGTGATCAGTGATGACGCCGAGAAGTCATAGAGTGATTATTAACATCGAGATGAATTTAGAACCGGGTGTTAGAGGAGTAGGGTTATGCAAGTAAAACGATTTGTAGCAGCTGATATGCGCAGAGCATTGGAACTGGTGCGACAAGACATGGGCCCGGACGCCATTATTCTCTCCAGCGGCAGAACCGAGGGCGGTGTTGAGGTGCTCACCAGTTATGACTCTCCCTTCCAAGGCGGCGATGCCAATAGCGTGGTCAAAAAAAATAAACGAGAGATCGGTTCTGCAATGTCATCACTGAATCAACAGTTGTTGTCGAAATTTAAACGGTCAGAAAGTGGCGAAGAGCAATCGAAACCATTACCAAGTGATGCGGCATGGGCGCGGGAAAATTCACTGAATATCGATTTAGCTAAGCCTGCTGATAGAAGTAAAAAATCTCTCGAAAGTGCCGTTGTTGAAAAAAGGTTTAACGAATCCGAGCTTGATAAATCCCTTGAGGCGGAACGCCTTAAAAACATTTCTCAGCAACAAGAGTTTCGTTTGGCAAGTTTTAATTACGAACCCGGGAATGTGAATGTTTCACTTAATTTTGATCCTTCGCAATTTGTTCAAGTTAAAACCAATGATTCGCAAATCAGTCGACCTGAATCTACTGATTCTGCGACACGTAAAAAAGACATTACCGCCGCTAAGTCGAAACGACAAGCGAAGGAAGACCGCCAATTAAATGCGCTGCGCGAAGAAATACTCGATATGCGCGAGTTACTGCAATTGCAGTTATCTCAGCTCGGTCAATCAAACGCTGGGAACGGAGCCCAAATTAATGCTACAAATAATCTCAACACATTGTCTGTAAGCAATACCGTTCATACGACAATTGCAAAACGCCTAGAAAATATGGGCATCCCTCAAGATGATATTGTGAAATGTACCTCGCGTTTGAAATTAAGGTCCAGTTTGGCCGATGGATGGGCGCAGGCGCTAGCGACCCTCGCGCATCGTTTGCCGACGACGTCGAACGATGTGGTTGATGGCGGCGGATTTTTTTCTTTTGTTGGATCGGCGGGAGCAGGGAAAACCACAACCGTTGCCAAACTCGCAGCTCGTTATGTCCTTAAACACGGTGCTGAAGGTGTAGCGTTGATTAGCACGGACAATCAAAGCATGGCTGGGGTTGAGCAGTTGCGACGGGTCGGAAAAATTCTTGGCATTGAAGTTCACCACGTTAACGAAACGAATACGCTCTCCCAAGTGATGCTCGATTGTTGTGATTACAAGTTGGTTCTCATCGATACCGCGGGCTTGCGGCAAGGGGATGCTGAGTTGAAGCAGCAGCTCGCAAAACTCCGTGGATTTTCCCACCTTAAAAATTATTTAGTGATGGCGAGCAATGCGCAAACTCAAGTGTTGAAAGCTTCTGTACACGCCTATAAAAATGTAGGTTTATCTGGCTGCATTCTCACTAAGCTCGACGAAACAATTTCTCTGGGGGAAACCCTAGGTGTTGTGATGCACGAAAAAATTCCAGTTTCCTACTATACCGATGGTCGCGATTTTACTCGTCATATTGGCGTCGCGCGTTCGCATAACTTAATTACCTTCGCTGTGTCGTTGTTTAAAAAAGCAAACCAAGATTCCGGCGAAAACAAGCACGGTCCTACGTCGAACAAACCGGCAAAGCGAGATAATACTGGACCCCAACGATTTGCTTATAACTAAGGCTCTGTAAATAACCAAATAGCTGGGTTTATTGGTGTAGGTATAAAGATGAAATAGGGATTCAGTCTATACTCAAAAAAAGGGTGGTTATTTTTCTTTTGGTTGAACAGTAGGGTCCTTTGATTTTGGTCATTCACAAGGCGATTGCGCTAAAAATAACAGTATTACGCTTCAGGTCTTTTCATTAGAACTGAAATTTAGAATTTGAATAAGCAGAGGAGTTATCAGTGAACCACTCTCGACCAATACAGGTCATCGCAGTAACGGGTGGCAAAGGCGGCGTCGGCAAAACAAATTTGTCCGTTAATTTGAGCATGGCATTAGCCGAGCAACAACGCCGAGTGTTGCTATTTGATGCTGACCTTGGTTTAGCCAATGTCGATATTCTTTTGGGCTTAAAGCCTAAAAAAACTTTGGCTGACGTTATCTCTGGCGAAGCCACAATGCGTGAAGTTATGGTTAACGGCCCTGGTGGTATTCGTATCGTACCAGCGTCATCCGGCGTAGCACGAATGGCGGGATTGAACGCGCATGAGCAGGCCGCTTTAATCAACGGCTTTACTGAGCTAAGCGATCAACTGGATATTATGATCGTTGATACCGCCGCTGGAATTTCCGATTCCGTTATTAATTTTGTCAGAGCAAGTCACGAAGTAATCGTTGTCGTATGTGATGAGCCTTCTTCGATAACAGACGCTTATGCCTTAATTAAATTACTCAATAAAGAGCAAGGTATGTTTAGAATTCGCGTGGTAGCGAATATGACTCGCAGCGCGCAAGAAGGTAGTCAGTTGTTTCGCAAGTTAAATCAAGTGTGTGAATCCTATCTTGATGTCAGCTTGGATTATGTAGGACATATTCCCTTTGATGAGAATGTTCGCCTAGCGGTTCAAAAACAAAAACCTTTATTGGAGTTTTCTCCCCGTTGCCGAGCTTCGCAATCGATTCGATCGATCGCACAAAAAGTTATTGAATGGCCAGTCCCACAATCTCCGAGTGGTCATCTAGAGTTCTTTGTTGAAAATTTATTACAGCAACCTGCTGCGAGTGCGAGCTTTTGATGATGATGGGTGCCGACAGCGTAGACATCTACAATAAATCCGCTGTTCAACAAAGCGAGATCAATGTAGAAGAATATGCATCCCTAGTGAAACGTATTTCCCACCATATGATGATGAGGATGCCGCCGTGTGTTCAAGTTGATGATCTGATTCAGGCGGGGATGATTGGTCTACTGGAAGCAGCAAAAAAATATGATGCGAGTAAAGGCGCGAGTTTTGAAACCTATGCTGGAATACGCATACGCGGGGCGATTGTTGATGAAATGCGTCGCGGGGATTGGGTGCCTCGATCGGTACATCGAAATGGTCGAAAAATGTCTGAGGCTATCAGTCGCATTGAGGCTCGTACTGGCCGCGATGCCAGTGATCAGCAAATTGCGGAAGAATTAGAGCTGTCTTTAGAAGACTACTACGCGATGTTGCAAGATAGCGCCTCCAGCAAATTGTATAGTTTTGAAGAAACATACAATGAAGAAAATGGAGAAGTGGACTATAACCATTTAAGTGAGCCTTTAATTAGTCCCTTTGAAGGTGTGCAGAAACAATCCTTGAAAGAGTCACTGGCGCAAGCAATCTCTCAATTACCCGAGCGAGAGAGACTCGTTCTGGCGCTTTATTATGATGAGGAACTCAATTTAAAAGAGATAGGCGAGGTGATAGGCGTTAGTGAATCTCGCGTTAGCCAAATCCATAGTCAAGCGGCAAGTCGTTTGCGTGCCCGACTGATTGATTGGCAAGTAACGATTTAAGGTATGCGAAATTTACTTGGCTTCGGTAAATAGCGAATGGTAAAAAAACACGGTAGTAATTTTTGATAATAGGTTTGATCTGCTTGAACATGTTACACATTCACCCATGTCAGGCAAGATGGAGGAAGTTTTGGACAAGAACATGAAAATCCTAATTGTCGATGATTTTTCGACAATGCGGAGGATAATTAAAAATTTGCTACGTGACTTGGGTTTTAATAATACCCATGAGGCAGATGATGGTACTTCCGCCTTGCCGCTTCTGAAAGACGGAGATTATGATTTTCTAGTCACCGATTGGAATATGCCTGGCATGTCGGGCATCGATTTACTGAAAAAAATCCGTTCAGATAGTTCGCTGGCATCGTTACCAACCTTGATGGTAACGGCGGAAGCGAAGCGAGATCAAATAGTTGAAGCAGCGCAAGCGGGTGTTAACGGCTATGTTGTTAAACCTTTCACCGCACAAACCCTAAAGGAAAAAATTGACAAAATTTTCGAAAGAATTGAAGCGACCTAAAGCTGTTTCGGATTATAAAAATGGGTATACGTGTAAAAAATATGGGTGACTTGGGTTTAGCAAACGCGCTGAAAGATTGCTCAGAACATATTATCGAATTGCTGCAAAATGATTTACATCACGAAGCGGCAATGACCATCAACAAGCTGATTCAGGGGCGAGATGAACATGTTTATATCGCCGTTGGGCAATTAACGCGAGGATTGCATAGCGCGATTGTTGATTTCAATGTCGATGGGAATTTAAAAATTGAATTCCCACAAAATAAACCTTCAGAAATTAAGGATGCATCTGATCGACTTAGTTACGTGATGGATATGACGGAAAAGGCAGCGAATCGAACCATGGATATGGTTGAAGAGTCTGCACCAATTGCGGCCACGCTGGGTGAAGAGGCCGAAGTTTTGCTGTCCGAATGGTCGCGAATTCGCAGGCGCGAGATGAACAAAAAAGATTTCGTCGAATTGTTTGGCAGAGTCGATGGTTTTTTACAAGATCTCTGTGCGGGCTCAAAGCAATTAAATACCAATATGCAAAATATCGTTATGGAACAGGGCTTTCAAGACTTATCAGGACAGGTGCTGAAGCGTGTGATTGCTTTGGTAAAAGAGCTTGAGGATAACCTAGTGAATTTGGTGACTATGGCGAGTCATGTGGAGTTAGTCGCTGGTCTTCATCCGAATGAGGAAAATAAAGGGCAACTTTTGGTAGATTCTGGACAATGTTCTAATGAGGTAAATGCCAAAAAAGGTGAGGACTCATTAAATATTGAAGGTAGTAAATCGAAAATTCGCGGTAATTTAAATGAAGGTTTTGGTCCGCAAATTCATCCCGGAAAACATTCTGATGTGGTCTCGGGGCAGGATGAAGTAGACGAGCTTTTGTCGAGCTTAGGTTTTTAAAGGATAATCATGAGCTTTTCTGACGACGAAGAGATACTCCAGGATTTTTTGCTAGAAGTTGGCGAAATTCTTGAGTTATTGTCGGAACAATTAGTTGACTTAGAGCAACGACCAGATGACGTTGAGTTACTCAACGCTATTTTTCGCGGATTTCATACTGTTAAAGGCGGAGCCGGGTTTTTACAATTCGATACCATGGTTGAAATTTGTCATGTTACCGAAAACTTGTTTGATGTTCTCCGAACGGGCAAGCGTAAAGTCACTACAAACTTGATGGATGTCGTCCTGAAAGTGTTGGACTCTGTCAATCTCCAGTTTGACCAAATTTCCAATTCGCAAACGCCAGAACCGGCAGACCCACTATTATTTACCGCCCTAAGCAAATTAGTTGATGGCACCGATGCGCCTGAGCCTGTTGAAAGCGTTACAGAAACTTCTAGTAAAAGCCCTGAAGGCGAAACCCAAAGTGTTGGAGAAGCTGCAAAAGATAAAGTAAGTACCAGCGACGATGAACCCGATGATATAGCGGAAGATGAATTTGAAGCATTGTTAGACGCGCTCCATGGGAAGGGAAAAGCGCCAACGATTGCCAAAGAGTCCAGCGTTGAGAATGTGCAAGAAGCGCCCGTCAGTGATCAAGAATCTGCTGGTAATGAGCAAGATGGCAGTAAAAAAAGTAGTAGTCAAAAAGCTAAAACAGAACCTGTAAGCTTAGATATTTCAGATAGCGAGTTTGAAGACCTTCTTGATGAACTTCATGGTTCGGGAAAGGCACCGGGAAAAATAAATGAGCCCTCCAAAACGTATTCTCAAAGTGATTCAGACACAATTACCGAAGACGAATTCGAAGATTTATTAGATCAGCTGCATGGCGTTGGTGAAAAGCCTGTAGAGAACAAAGCGGCAATTGAAAGCCCAGGTAATGCTGAATCCTCGATAATTGAACCCTCAAAAATGAGTCCAAAAAAACCAGAGCGCCAGACATCAGCTCCGAGGAATATTGGCCTCCCCGCTAAGGATGTGTCGGAATTAAAATCTCCGCCAAAAGTCACTGAAGAAATTCAGAAGCCAAAACTTAGTTCGAGCCCCGCCAGCGCGTCGGTTAAAGACAAAAGCAAAGATGTGGCGACAAAATCTTCTGCCCGAGGCGGTACTGATGTAACGGTTCGAGTTGATACACAGCGCCTTGACGACATCATGAATATGGTTGGTGAATTAGTCTTGGTTCGAAATCGTTTGGTGAGATTAGGAAGTAATCGAAATGACGAAGAGTTAACAAAAGCGGTTAGTTTGTTAGATGTTGTGACCGGAGATTTACAAAGCGAAGTCATGAAAACGCGAATGCAACCAATTCGAAAAGTATTTGGTCGCTTTCCGCGAGTGGTTCGTGATCTCGCTCGTAGTTTAAATAAAGAAATTTCTTTACAGCTCAAGGGCGAAGATACAGATTTGGATAAAAATCTTGTCGAGGCCCTCGCAGATCCATTGATCCACTTAGTGCGTAATGCGGCTGATCATGGCATTGAAATGCCAGAGGTGCGAGAGCGGGCTGGTAAGAGTCGAGTCGGTAAGGTCGTACTCGACGCGAGACAGGAAGGCGATCATATTCTGTTATCAATTACCGATGATGGCGCTGGTATGGATCCGGATTTTTTACGTCGAAAAGCCGTGGAAAAACACATAATGGATGCAGACGCGGCCGCACGTTTAACGGATAAAGAAGCTTTTGATTTAATATTTGCTCCAGGCTTTTCAACTAAAACGGATATTTCAGACGTGTCGGGACGTGGCGTTGGCATGGATGTGGTCAAGACAAAAATCACACAGTTAAACGGTTTGCTAGATATCGATTCCACTGTTGGTGAGGGCACTAGCTTAACCATTAAAGTTCCGCTCACCTTGGCGATCATGCCGACACTAATGATTCTCTTAGAAGACCAAACCTTTGCACTGCCATTGGTAAGCGTTAACGAAATTTTTCATATGGACCTAACGCGAACTCATGTCGTCGATGGCCAAGAATGTGTAACGATTCGCGATAGGGCTGTGCCAATTTTTCATTTAAAACGCTGGTTGGTAAGTAAACCCAGTGATGTCAGTGATCTTTCGTTTTCTCACGTCGTTATTGTTTCAGTGGGAAGCATGAGAGTCGGTTTCGTCGTTGATGACTTAATCGGACAAGAAGAAGTGGTGATCAAGCCGCTTGGAAAAATGCTGCAAGGAACACCAGGAATGGCTGGCGCAACAATAACAGGTAATGGGTCTATTGCTTTGATTCTCGATGTGCCGGGAATGCTAAAACAATACGCGGGTACAGCTTAATAAGAATTTCTTTGCTAGCCAATTTCTTGGCTAAACGAAAAAAGGGAGTGGTAATTTGGCCTACAAGGTATTGGTCGTCGACGACTCGGGTTTTTTTCAGCGTCGATTAAAGGAAATCATTAACGAACATCCAGATTTAGAAGTTATCGATGTAGCCATTAATGGTCGCGAAGCCGTTAACAAAGCGATCTCGTTAAATCCAGATATTATTTCTATGGATTATGAAATGCCGGTACTCAATGGTATTTCTGCGATTCGTGAAATTATGGCCCATCGTCCGGTGCCTATCTTAATGTTTTCCTCGATGACTTATGAAGGCGCTAAGATAACGCTTGATGCTTTGGAAGCGGGTGCAGTCGATTTTATACCGAAAGATTTTGCAGAGGTTTCTCAAAATTCCGCAGAATTAAAACGTAAGATTCATCAACGCTTGCTTGATATTGTTCGAACCCACCGGGTACGAGCTTTTTCTCCAACAGTTGATAAGCCATCAGCAAAAACCAAATCAGAAGCCAAGCCAGAACCGACAATTGAAACCGCGAAACTGGTTGCAGAAAGAAGTTCTAGCGTTCGCCCTGATACGCAGTATAAAAAATATGAACTATTAGCAATTGGAGCTTCTACCGGTGGTCCGGTTGCTATTACGCAAATACTTTCTCAGTTACCTAAAAATTTTCCCGTGCCTATTATCATTATTCAACATATGCCTGCGACATTTACGCAGGCCTTCGCGGAGCGTTTAAACCGTATTTGTAATATTGATGTGAAGCAAGCTGAAGATAAGGATTCACTACGCCCAGGGTTGGCTTTGTTAGCGCCAGGCTCGATGCAAATGATGATCGATGCGAGTAATAAATTGAGAGTTAAAGTAATCCCCGGCGACGAGCGCGTTACCTATCAGCCTTCCATTGATATCACTTTCGGTTCGGCGGCCAAAACCTACGGTGCCTCGGCTTTAGCAATTATTCTGACGGGCATGGGTAACGACGGTTGTGATGGAGCGAGATTGTTAAAATCACAAGGTGGCACAGTCTGGTCGCAGGATGAGGGCAGCAGCGTTATTTTTGGAATGCCAATGGCCGTTCAAAAACAAAAGCTCTCAGATAAAATTGTTTCTCTCTCGAATATCCCTGATCAAATACTTCGCGCCTTCCCGGTTCGACAACTCCGTGCCGCTGGCAGCTAATTACGCATTCGCTGTATAGCGCTCCGCTAAAAACCGCCTCGCTTTTCGTTTTGGAATAGTTATTGCAAAAATACCTAAGTTCGGCGAATGCGTTAAAAAAATGACGCTTTGTAGCGCTATGAATTGAAAGCAACATTCAATATCTCAATAGGAAACCACTGCGAACCATGGATATTTTGACGTTAATTGGCGTGCTCCTCGGTTTTGGCGCGCTACTAGGAGGAAACTTACTAGAGGGCGGCTCTTGGCAATCTCTAGTAAACGGCCCGGCTGCCATTATCGTTTTTGGTGGTACATTCGGTGCCGCAATGTTGCAAACACCAAAGACCACTTTGCGTCGTGCGCTCAATATTTTCTCTTGGGTGTTGCGTCCTCCGGCAATATTGTTCGAAAGCGGAATAAAAAAAATTGTCAATTGGTCGATGTCGGCAAGAAAAGAAGGTCTGCTTGGCCTCGAAGCCATCGCGGAAACAGAGAAAGACCAGTTTGCTCGCAAAGGTTTGCAAATGTTGGTTGATGGCAGTGAGCCTGAATCCATTCGCCGGGTTATGGAAAGCGACTTATATATTGCCGAGCAGCGGGATCAAGATGCGATTCGATTTTACGAAAGTATGGGTGGTTATGCGCCGACAATCGGAATTATTGGAGCCGTTATTGGGTTGATTCACGTCATGCGTAATCTTGCCGACCCGAACGAATTGGGGCCAGGTATTGCGATCGCTTTCGTTGCAACAATTTACGGTGTTGCGTTTGCAAATTTATTACTTATTCCCATCGCGAATAAATTGAAGATGTGCATTAGTCAGCAATCACAATTTCGTGAATTGGTTATCGAAGGCATCATTGCTATTGCGGAAGGTGAAAATCCGCGGGTGATAGAAATGAAACTGAATGGATATTTGCCTTAAGTCCATGATCCTGGCCAAACGCTATGCGTCGTAGATCAACCATAAATTTCGATGTAAACCATGATAGATGGTTGGTTTCCTATTCGGATTTCGTGACCTTGTTATTCGCCTTTTTCGTGGTGATGTATTCGATCTCACAAGTTAATGAAGGTAAGTATCGAGTGTTATCGAGTACATTACTTGAAGCGTTCGATGTTCCCCAGTCTGCGATAAAACCTATTCAGGTCGGTACGCCGAGCTTGTCTGCAGATCCTAGCGCGATTGAAACCTATAGATCGGGTGATGGACACAAGACCGCCGGTAGCGTTAGCACAGATGTAGACGCCACTAGTAGCAACAATAATGTTGCAGATCTCGATGAACTTTCAGATGCATTCTCAGAACAATTTGCAGACTTGGTTAAGGACAATCTGCTGACAGTAACGGGCAATGAGCTGTGGCTTGAGCTGGAATTAAATTCGAATATTTTATTCCCCAGCGGTAATTCTGACCCTAGTTTACAAGCACGAGCAATATTTGAAGAAATGGCCGGCATGTTGTCGAAGTTTGAAAACCCTGTTCAAGTAGAAGGTTTTACCGACAACGTGCCTATCAATAATCGACGCTTTAAAAGCAATTGGGAATTATCTTCGGCACGATCCGCTTCGGTTGTTAAATTATTAGCTAATAATGGCGTTGATCCTTATCGTTTGTCGGCGGTTGGTTACGGCGAGTTCCGACCAAAAGCTGATAACTCTACAGCGGAGGGCCGCAGTTTAAATCGTCGAGTCGTGTTGATGATTTCAAAACAAGCGGCAGAGCGGCCGAAAATTCAAAGCGAACAAGATGTTGAGAATGCGATTGGCGAAATCGCACAAGATGTCCCTTTCAGCGAATCTTCACTAGAAGAGATTCCGACACAAAATAATGTAGATTCTATAGTCGATAATACAGATGAAATCGCTGAGCAAGTTCCGCAACAAGAACTTGGAGTCGAGGCGGAAGCGGTGCCTGAGGCTGAAGAAGAATCGTCGATAACGCCAATACAGTTAGATAACGGTGGCCTGCTATTTACCAACGATCCCGATTTACCCAGAGCAACTAATTAGAAACGTATTAATTCTCATCTCGCTGGCACAAATGCTGCTACAAGTAATTCATTGAATCCTTGGTGGTATTTTTTTGGCAAAGAAAATTATCGCTTCGCAATCTAAGACTGCTCGCAAAGTAGTTATCTTGGAGAATGTTTTTTAGTCAAAAAAAGTAATAGTAAAAGTGAAATGCGAGCTACAGTTAAATGAGGAAGCTAGTTTTATCAGACTTTAACGTAATGATTCACGAAAGATATTTCTAATCTGTCAATAATTTGACGAAGTGATGTGAGGGTAGCCTGGAATGACCGGAAGTAATATTGCAGCAGACATCGAAGCAGACGATGACGCCATACAGCAATGGGTGACTTTTCATCTTGATGGCGAGACTTACGGTATCAATGTAATGCACGTGCAAGAAGTGCTCAGATATTCAGAGATAGCGCGAGTGCCTGGTGCTCCGGAATATGTGTTGGGCATTATTAATTTACGCGGCAACGTGGTGACCGTTATTGACACTCGCCATCGATTCGGTTTGAAGTCTGTTGATGTAACGGACAGTACGAGAATTGTAATCGTGGAAACTGATAAGCATGTGGTCGGTATACTCGTCGATAGTGTTGCAGAGGTTGTATATCTAAGACGATCGGAAATTGAGTCTGCTCCAAATGTTGGCAATGATGATCACGCAAAATTTATCCAGGGTGTTTGTCACAAGAATGATGAGTTACTTATTTTAATTGAACATGACAAATTACTTACTGAAGATCAGTGGGAACAGGTCGAAAGCCTTTAAGTTGTTTTATACGTATATAAATATCAGGGTATGTCTCTATGGAGTCCGAAACAATAAATACTATTGCAGATAGTGGTAGCCAAATCGGCGAATTTTTAGTTGCGCGAGGTGGCTCCTATGCAGCTGGGCTGGAAATGATGATCGTATCACTAGCGACCGTTCTGATAATTAGTTTAAGCATTCTATTTTTTCTGACTAAGAAAAACAAAAGAGAGCTAGAACAAACCCAAGAGTTATGTACCTGCTTGCGTAATGATCTACAGATTGCAGCGAGTTGTGCAATAGGAATGGGGCAGCGCATTATTTCTTTGGAGAAAAAAATTAACGGGCAAGTCGATTTTGCTGGCGAATCGCAATCGCTAAGCTCATCTCGCGCGCTTGAGGCTAAGGCCGCACAAGCGAAGACCAACAAAAATCATTTGTCAGAAACCTTTAAAAAGCACGATGTCGACCAGAAGATATCACCACCAAAATTAAAAGCGGTGCAGATCGATGAAGCGGGCCGCCAGAGTCATCTCAATAGCTTCGATAAGGCGAGCGAACTACTAAAGAGCGGAATGAGTGAAGATGAGGTAGCAAAACGCTGCGAACTATCGAGTTCAGAAACCGCACTTATGGCGATGGTGATGAAGCAGAAAAGCGTTAACTGTTAAAGCCGCAACGCTGTTCTTAAAAAAAATTAACACGCTAACTGTTGCCCGCCATGTGCGGGCTTTTTTTTATAAATCTAACATATCGTGATCAGTTTATTTTTCTTGCGCGTAAAATTGTTGCCCTGTAATACCGACACTATCTTCTCCCATTAGAAAAAGATAAGTCGGCATAATGTCAATCGGTTGTTTAAGCGTGCGCGGATCCTCTGCAGGATAAGCACTAGCACGCATTTTGGTGCCAACTGCTCCGGGGTTGATACTATTCACTCGAATCGTCGTCGCTTCAGCGGTTTCCGCCGAGAAAATTTGCATGATATTTTCTGTCGCTGCCTTGGAGACTGCATAGGCTCCCCAATATGCGCGTCCAACATAACCTACCGAAGATCCGGTAAAAATTACTGAAGGGTTTTGTGCGCGTTCTAATAGTGGTAATAAAGCTTTTGTCATTAAAAAGGGTGCAGTTGCATTGACCTGAATAATTTTGTTCCAGGTTTCTTCTGGGTATTGGGCGAGCGGTGTGCGCGGGCCGAGTTCGCTCGCGTTGTGAAGTATGCCATCAAGGTGAGAAAATTCTTTTTCAATTGCTGCGGCCATGTCTTCATAATCTTTTTCTATCGCGCCCTCAAAATTAATCGGGTAGATACCTGCTTTTGGATAACCGGCTTGTTCAATCTCGTCATAGGTTTTTTCGAGTTTTTTCGTGGTTTTTCCTAAAAGCAAAACTGTAGCGCCGTGGGCGGCATATTGAAGAGCAGCGACACGCCCAATACCATCGCCGGCACCGCTTACGAGAATAACTTTGTTTTTGAGTAGTTCCTTAGGTGCTTGATAATGTAAAACGTCTGATAAATTGTTCATAAATAAAATATTATTCCGATAGATAATTTTGGATGATGACTTCGAGTTCGTGAGCGGTTTCAGCGAGATGATCAGCCTGCCATCGGGTTGCATGATCTTCTGCGTCAACATAGCCATAAGCGGCTGCAACTGTGATGCTGCCGGCATTTTTTCCACAGTCGATATCTCGGCGATGATCTCCTATATAAATAGCTTCATTCGCTTCGCAGCCCATTTGCTTACAAGCCAGTAATAGTGGCTCCGCATCTGGTTTAGTGTTGTTAACATCCTCTGGACAAACAATTGAGAGTGGTGGTGGGTTAAATTGCATGGCTTCTAAAATCGGCCTGGTATAAGCGTGTGATTTGTTTGTGACGATTCCCCAGGGAATATTTTTTGCGGCGAGAAACGCCAAACATTTATCGATGCCTGGAAAGGTGCGAGTCCGTACAGCAAGGTTGGCGCTATAAAGTTCTAGTAAGCGATTATGCAGGCGATCAAATTCCGGGGCATCGCGTTCTAACTGAAAGGCCATGCCAACGAGTGCACGTGCGCCGTTTGAAACCGAAGCGCGAATTTTTTCATCGGCTAGAGGTGAAAGACTTTCCTCTTCTCTTAAGGTATTTACTACAGTGTAAAAATCGGGAGCGGTATCGAGTAAGGTACCATCAAGGTCGAAAAGTACAGCTTTTAGATTCATGAGTTCTCAGTTGTTTAATGTTGACAAATGAATGGCGTATAGTAGAAATAATTACATTTTATTCTTGCGGCTTAGTGACATGAATCATGTAGTTTACGCTGACATCATTCGGGTTTAATTTGTAGTTCTTGGTGATAGGGTTGTAGGTCATCCCAGTCATATGATGAATTTCTAAGCCTGCGTTACGAATCCAAGTAGCTAATTCGGAAGGTTTGATGAATTTTGCGTAGTCGTGAGTTCCCTTGGGTAATAATTTAAGTATGTATTCCGCGCCAATTACTGCGAAAGCGTAGGCTTTTGGGTTTCGGTTAATAGTAGAAAAATAAATGTGGCCCCCGGGTTTAACTAATTCTGCGCAGGCTTTGACGATAGCCGAAGGGTCGGGAACATGCTCTAGCATTTCTAGGCAAGTTACGATGTCGAAAGCGTTGCTGTGTCGTTCGGCAAATTCTTCTGCTGTAGCTTTTTGATAGTCGATGGTTAATTTACTTTCTAAGCTATGGAGTTGTGCGACTTTTAAGGGTGCATCTCCCATATCAATACCGACGACCTGAGCGCCGCGTTGTGTTAAACCTTCGCAAAGTAAACCGCCACCACAACCGACATCAAGCACGTCTTGCTCAGCTACAGGAGAGTGCAAGTCGATAAAGTTACAACGCAAGGGGTTGATTTCATGCAGTGGCTTAAATTCACTTTCGGCGTCCCACCACCGACTGGCTAGGGCTTCAAACTTTGCAATTTCACTTGCGTCAACGTTACTCATAATTCGAAATCCTATTAATTTTTCTTCGTGCTCAATTGCGCTTGCCAGTGCTGTGTTTTTTGCAGTATCTCTTCTCTATTGAGCGTTGTTAGCTGGCGTTTGTTAAGGAGTCGCTTTCCGTTTACCCAAACATCTGAAACTTTGTGGCCAATATTGGTGTAAACCAAATGGGAAACGGGATTATAAATCGGAGAGGACTCTATATCATTTAATTGAACCGCACAGATATCCGCCGCTTTACCGGGTTCTAGGCTGCCTATGGTGGTCTCCTGACCAATCGCCTTGGCGCCATTGATCGTTGCCATCCGTAAAGCTTGATGTGCATCTAGAGCAGTGGCGTCGCTGGAAACCGCTTTTGCCAATAAAGCTGCGGTTTTCATTTCGCTAAATAAATCTAAGTCATTGTTGCTGGCAGCACTGTCAGTTCCCAGCGCAACATTTATGCCGGCATCAAATAATTTTCCAATTGGGCAAAAACCACTGGCGAGTTTTAAATTTGATTCCGGGCAGTGAACAACATGGGCGCCGGTGGTTTTTAAAATTTCGATATCTGCATCGATCAGTTGCGTCATATGGATGCACTGTACTAGAGGCGTCAATAAATTTAGTTTTTGTAAGCGCTCAATCGGTCGTACGCCTTGTTGTTGAATGGCATTTTCAACCTCGAATGCGGTTTCATGCAGATGAATCTGCACCGGTGCTTGCATTTCGTCGGCTAACATCGCTATGCGTTTGAGTGGTTCATCGGAAACTGTATAGGGGGCGTGAGGACCAAAGCCTACATTGATTAAATCGCTTGAGCGAAAATCGTCGTGGACGCTCAGGCTTTTATTGATGTACTCGTCGGCGTCTTGAGCCCACGCGCTTGGAAAATCCAGAATAGGGGCACATATTTGCGCGCGCATGCCAGCGAGTTGTGCCGCTTTGGCTGCTTGATCTGGAAAGAAGTACATGTCTGAAAAGCAAGTGGTGCCGGATCTTAACATTTCAGCCATGGCTAATTGGGTGCCGTCAAAAACAAACTCTTCACTGACCCATTTTGCTTCCGTTGGCCAGATGTGATTTTCTAGCCAATCCATTAAGGGTTTGTCATCGGCAAAGCCGCGCATTAAGGACATCGCCGCGTGACCATGGGTGTTGATTAAACCAGGAATGAGAGCGTGATCCAGCAAGTTGATTTCATCCCGCGGGGAATAACGCTTGCGTGCTTCGGCACTTGGGACGATAGCCACGATAAGGCCATCGCTAATTGCGAGACTGCAATCTTTGAAAACCTTGTCTTCAGGTATGACTGGTATAATCCAGCGTGCGTTGATTAAAAGATCGACGTTTTGTAGGCCAGACATGAAGATTCCTTAGCGGCGCTGTTAGAACGGAGTAATAATTGCGAATCCAGCACCTAACACAAGCGAGATCACGGCATTGCTTGCCGAAAAACATGGAATTTAACGGTAAAAATGCCCATAGCTATAAAGGCTTGCAAGTATACCGAGATTGGCTGCGATGTGCGCGTAAAAACTGCCTATCCTGCTGATTTTATGGTAGTATCGGGGGCTTAACTTCGGCGATTACAAAGAGCCTCAAAAGCGCTTCAGAGACGCCTGATAAAACTGCTTCTTAACTTGGGGAAATGGCTGAAATTCTTCAGCGCTGGTAGTTCCCTCGGCAGCTAAAGTATCTTTTTCTGGTTCGTGCTTCTTTAATATAAGGCTGGCTTTGATTATTTGCTTTATAGCGAAGCTTGTTACCGGACGCTGATACGGCCTTAGGGTTAGTGATAATAACGTAATGTAAATACAGGCTATGTTCGTACGATTATAAGAAAATGTACCTCACTAGAATTTGGCTTCAAATCGAATGAGGTTATTAAGATTTCCCACAGGGCAACTCTAGAAAATCTCATTCTTTGGAACTGCTCGTAAAATAATATAAATCATAGAAGTAAGGAAAGCCGCACCTTATGGGCGACGATATAACTAAAGAAATCCTCCCGGTTAACATCGAAGATGAACTCCAGCAATCCTATCTCGATTATGCGATGAGCGTAATTGTAGGAAGGGCTTTGCCTGATGTGCGTGACGGCCTAAAACCTGTCCATCGCCGTGTGTTGTTTGCGATGAACGAGCTGAGCAATGATTGGAATAAATCCTATAAAAAGTCGGCTCGTGTGGTAGGTGACGTAATCGGTAAATATCACCCCCATGGTGATTCAGCGGTTTATGACACTATCGTTCGTATGGCGCAGCCATTTTCTCTACGTTATATGCTGGTCGACGGTCAGGGAAATTTCGGTTCTATCGATGGTGATAGAGCGGCAGCAATGCGTTATACCGAAATTCGTATGGCGAAAATTGCCCACGATCTTTTGGCTGACCTTGATAAAGAAACCGTCGATTACGTTGACAACTACGATGGTCAGGAGCAAATTCCCGACGTCCTTCCGACGCGAATTCCCAACCTATTAGTTAACGGTTCTTCCGGTATCGCGGTGGGGATGGCGACCAATATCCCTCCTCATAATTTGAGTGAAGTTGTAAAAGCCTGTTTGGCGGTTATTGAAAACGAAGAGATTACCGTCGATGAGTTGATGGAATTTATTCCTGGCCCGGACTTTCCAACGGGCGCAATTATTAATGGTCGAGCGGGAATTGTTCAAGCTTATCGTACCGGGCGTGGCCGTATTTACGTGCGCGCAAAAGCGTCTATCGAAAAAGATGAAAAAACCGGTCGCGAAACAATTATTGTTCACGAGCTTCCCTACCAAGTTAACAAAGCGCGCTTAATTGAGCGGATTGCGGAACTGGTTAAAGAAAAGAAAATTGAAGGCATTTCTGAGTTGCGCGATGAGTCTGATAAAGACGGGATGCGCGTGGTTATCGAAATTAAACGTGGCGAAGTCGGCGACGTAGTGTTGAATAATTTGTTTTCGCAAACCGCTTTGCAAAGTGTTTTTGGTATTAACGTTGTTGCCTTGGTCGATGGCCAGCCGAAAACGCTAAACCTAAAACAGCTGTTGGAATGTTTTATTCTGCATCGGCGTGAAGTTGTTACCCGCCGAACAGTGTTTTTGTTAAGAAAAGCGCGCGAACGGGGCCATATTCTTGAAGGCCTTGCGATTGCGATTGCCAATATCGATCTCGTGATTGAATTAATCAAAGGTTCACCTTCGCCAGCGGAGGCTAAAGAATCGCTACTCGCTCGTGGTTGGGATTTAGCTGACGTTAATCAGTTCCTAGAGAAAGCACGAAGCGATACCGGTGATAGTGTTTGTCGTCCCGATGAGTTAGATCCTCAATATGGTATTCGTGAAGACAAATATTTCCTTTCTCCCGATCAAGCACAATCAATTCTAGAGTTACGTTTACATCGTTTGACGGGTATGGAGCACGGTAAGTTGCTCACCGAGTACGAAGAAAAATTAATTCAGATCGCTGAATACATGGGCATTTTGTCAAATCCCCAGCGATTGATGGAAGTGATTCGTGAAGAATTGGAAGCTGTCGAAAAAGAATATGGTGATGCGCGACGCACTGATATTCAAGAATCTCAGATGGATTTAACCGTCGAAGATTTAATTACCGAAGAAGATCGTGTCGTCACTATTTCTCATGGTGGTTACGCTAAAACTCAACCACTAGACGTCTACCAAGCACAGCGACGCGGTGGTATGGGTAAAGCGGCAACGGCAGTTAAAGATGAAGATTTTGTTGAGCATTTATTAATAGCCAATACTCACACTACTATTTTGTGTTTTAGCAATGCCGGTAAGGTTTATTGGTTGAAGGTTTATCAAATTCCCGTTGCAGGTCGTCAATCTCGCGGCCGTCCAATGGTCAATTTGTTGCCCTTGGAAGCAGATGAGCGAATCACGTCGATTTTGCCAGTGCAAGACTATGATGATGAACACTTCATCTTTATGGCCACGGCTAATGGAACGGTAAAGAAAACAACCCTGAGTCAATTTGCCAGACCTCGTAGCACTGGTTTGCGTGCGATAGAGTTGGAAGAAGGCGACAACTTGGTAAATACCGCGGTAACTGACGGCGGCCAAGAAATCATTTTATTTTCTTCCGGTGGTAAAGCGGCACGCTTTAAAGAGACCGAAGTGAGAGCAATGGGAAGGGCGTCTCGCGGCGTTCGCGGTATTCGCTTAAAAGACTCTCACAAAGTTATATCCATGGTCATTCCAATGGAGGGCGGTAAAGTCCTTGCGGTGAGTGAAAATGGTTACGGTAAGCGTACGGATGTTGCTGAATACGCGACTAAAGGCCGTGGTTCACAGGGTGTTATTGCTATTCAAACGTCTGATAGAAACGGCGATTTAGTTGGTGCAGTCCAGGTATTGGACGGCGATGAAATCATGTTGATATCCGATCAAGGTACGTTGGTGAGAACGCGGGTAGATGAAGTCTCCGTTTTAGGTAGAAACACCCAGGGTGTACGCTTAATAAAACTAAAAACCGGTGAACATCTTGTCGGCGTTGAACGTATCGAAGAAACTGGCGAAGAAGAAGGCGAAGAAGAAGCGGATTAAATTAATAAGCCGCTTTTTTATTTCGTTGGCATAAACGATTCGCAGAATAACCCATTTAATTAAAATGATGACTTAGGTCGTCAATTATTGTTGTTTTCCCCATGACTAATTCAAAAGAAAAAAAGTTAAATCAAAATCAGGCTGTTGATCAAGACAGTCAAGAATTGATTCAGTTGCGAGATAAGATCGACGGCATCGATGAAAAAATTGGCGAGTTAATTAGCGCGCGAGCCCATTGTGCTCAAGAAGTGGCGAATGTCAAAAAGGCAAAGGGCGAAAGTGATATTCAGTACTACCGCCCAGAGCGAGAGGCGCAAGTCTTGCGCAAAGTTATGGAAGCAAATAAAGGCCCGCTTTCGAATGAAGAGATGGCGCGTTTGTTTCGCGAAATCATGTCTGCCTGTTTAGCATTAGAGCACCCAATTCGAGTTGCCTTTTTAGGGCCCGAAGGGACGTTTACGCAACAAGCGGCACTAAAGCATTTCGGCCACTCTGCGATTTCGATGCCGATGGCGGCAATTGATGAGGTATTTCGTGAGGTAGAAGCTGGCGCTGTTGAATACGGCGTTGTGCCGGTAGAGAATTCATCAGAAGGCGTGGTTAATCATACGCTCGATACTTTCATTAATAGTAATTTGAAAATCTGTGGTGAGGTTGCATTGCGAATTCACCATCACTTGTTGGTATCGGACATCACAAAAACTGACAGCATTTCTCGTATATATTCTCATTCACAATCTTTGGCTCAATGCCGTAAGTGGTTGGATTCTCGCTATCCAAAAGCTGAGCGCGTCGCCGTCAGCAGTAACGCGGAGGCAGCGAAGCGTATTAAAGGTGAATGGAATGCTGCGGCGATTGCCGGAGAAATGGCGGCAGATCTTTATGGGCTTAAAAAGCACGCTGAAAAAATAGAAGACCTTCCTGATAATTCCACCCGTTTTTTAATAATTGGTAATCAACAAGTTCCGGCTAGTGGAAAAGACAAAACATCCGTTATTATCTCGATGAAAAACGAGCCCGGCGCCTTGTATGATTTGTTAGAACCCTTTCGCCGCTATCAAGTTGACCTTACAAGTGTTGAATCACGACCTTCGAAAAGTGGACGTTGGAATTACGTGTTCTTTATCGATCTAACCGGGCACCAAGACGACGACAACGTTAAAGCGGCCCTTAAAGAGATTGGTGAACGAGCGGCGGAATTGAAGGTATTGGGCTCTTATCCAAAAGCCGTTCTGTAAGTTTTGCGATTTTCTGTTGCGAACTATTTCTGATAAAAATCTAACTGATGTTTTGTTGAATGCCTTAAATAAAAAGCCGCTATTACTCTAAATTTAATTGCGGCTTTTCCATAACTGACGTAAGCCCTAAAAAATCACTCCCGTATGTTAATTAATAATCTCATCGTTATCGGCTTCGGATTAATTGGCGCAAGTGTCGCGGCCGGTTTGAAGCAACGCGGCGCTTGTCGAAAGGTTACGGCCCTGGCGCGCAGCGAAACAACTAGAAAGCTAGCGGTGGAGTTGGGTTTTGCTAATCAAGCTTTCAGGGATTTGTCAGAATTGCCGGAAGCTCCCGGCTCCGATGATTTGATTTGTATTGCAGTTCCCACCTTAACGATGGCCACTGTTATTAAAGATTTAAAAACGCTAAAGGCTGACGCGGTGACTGTTACTGATTGCGCCAGCGTAAAGAGCAGTGTCCTCGCTTCTTTAAAAGAAGTGTTTGGGAGTGTACCTGCTAATTTTGTTCCCGGGCATCCTATTGCGGGCTCAGAAAAAAGTGGCGTCAGCGCCGCGAATCCGGCGTTGTACGAAAACCATCGCGTTATTTTAACGCCGACCACAGAAACAGATTCGCGACATGTAGATCGCGTGAAAACAATGTGGGAGTTACTTGGTGCAGAAGTATTAACAATGCCGGTTGATGAACATGATGATGTGTTGGCGGCGACGAGCCATTTGCCTCACGTAATCGCCTACTCATTAGTAGATACCCTGGCGCATGATGCAGAAAACGAGAATATTTTTCGTTATGCCGCGGGAGGTTTTCGAGACTTCACGCGTATTGCCTCTAGTGATCCGACCATGTGGCGGGACATTATGCTCGCGAATCGAAGCAGTATATTAAAGGCGCTAGATTTATTTTCTAATAATTTAGACCAGTTACGCAGTGCGATAGAAAACGAAGATGCTGCAAGTTTAATGAATACCTTTACTCGTGCAAAATCAGCGCGGGATCATTTTGTATCGCTAACAGGAATCACGAAAGCGGGATCCACAAAAGAGAGAAATTGGGCAAGTCGAGAAATGAATCAAAAAAACAGTCAATATATTGTGCAAGCTGGTGGAGTAGTTGAGGGAGCATTAAAAGTACCCGGAGACAAATCAATTTCTCACCGTTCAATCATGTTGGGATCAATTGCGGAAGGCATAACTGAAGTTGAAGGCTTTTTAGAAGGTGAAGATGCCTTGGCTACTTTGCAAAGTTTTCGTTCGATGGGAGTGCAGATCGAAGGTCCGGATCAAGGGCGGCTTAAAATTCATGGTCTCGGCTTGCATGGTTTGCAAAAACCTTCCGGCCCTTTGTATTTGGGAAATTCCGGCACCTCGATGCGTTTACTGGCTGGGCTTTTGTCGGGACAATCTTTTGATTCAGTCTTAACCGGGGATGAATCACTTTCAAAACGGCCGATGAAGCGAGTCGCCGAACCCTTAGCCGCAATGGGTGCCGAGATTGAAACAGCAAAAAATGGCACACCACCTGCGAAAATTATCGGTGGTAAAAAGCTACGAGGGATTGATTACTCGATGCCAATGGCTAGCGGCCAAGTTAAGTCTTGTGTGTTGCTTGCGGGCTTATACGCTGACGGTGAAACGAAAGTGACGGAGCCTGCCGTAACGCGAGATCATACCGAACGTATGTTAAGAAGCTTTGGCTATGATGTTATTTCAAACGGTGCTGTTGCCAGCTTGCAAGGTGGCGGTAAATTAACGGCAACTACATTACTCGTACCAGGGGATATTTCTTCAGCCGCGTTCTTTTTAGTGGCCGCGAGTATTACTCCAGGATCTGATTTAACCTTGACGAATGTTGGCATTAATCCAACACGCACGGGTGTAATTAGTATTCTCAAGCTCATGGGCGCAGATATTAGTATGGCGAATAAACGTAAAGCGGGAGATGAGCCCATTGCGGACATCCGCGTTAAATACGCGCCTTTAAAGGGTATTGAAATTCCAGAACAGCAAGTTCCTTTGGCTATTGACGAGTTTCCTGCATTATTTATTGCTGCTGCTTGTGCGGATGGGAAAACAATTTTGACCGGCGCTGAAGAGTTGCGTGTTAAAGAAAGCGATAGGATTCAAGTTATGGCCGATGGTTTGAAAATCCTCGGTGTTGACGCGAAACCTACTCGCGATGGCATGGTGATAGAGGGCGGTGAGATAGGTGGAGGGCAAGTTGAAAGCCATGGCGATCACCGCATAGCGATGGCATTTACGGTCGCGGCCTTGCGGGCAAAAAGCGCTATAACCATTAATGACTGTGCCAATGTGGCGACGTCCTTCCCCGGTTTTGTCGAGCTAGCCAGATCCGTCGGTATAAGCTTAGAAGAAAAAACTAGTTAATTCTTATTGGCTGGCTCATTATAATTTTCGCCGTTCACTAAACGTTGGTTTTATAAGTTATGACAGATTCAACTAAATTAACGCATCTCAAACAGCTTGAAGCAGAGAGTATTCATATTATTCGCGAAGTCGCGGCCGAGTTTGATAACCCGGTAATGTTGTACTCAATTGGCAAAGATTCAGCAGTAATGATGCACTTGGCGATGAAGGCTTTTCATCCCGGCAAACCACCTTTTCCTTTAATGCATGTCGATACGACGTGGAAGTTTCACGAAATGATTAAATTTCGTGAAGAGCGCGTGAAAGAACTGGGTTGGGATTTGATCGTTCACATCAACGAAGAAGGTGTGAAAATGGGCGTCGGGCCATTTACCCATGGCAGCGCTAAGCACACTGACATCATGAAAACTCAAGCGCTTAAGCAAGCCTTGGATAAATACGGTTTTGATGCGGCTTTTGGTGGTGCACGTCGCGATGAAGAAAAGTCCCGCGCGAAAGAACGTGTTTATTCTTTCCGAGATAAAAACCATCGTTGGGACCCAAAAAGTCAGCGTCCCGAATTGTGGAATATTTATAACAGTAAAGTCGATAAAGGCGAGAGCATTCGTGTTTTCCCCTTGTCGAATTGGACTGAGTTGGATATCTGGCAGTACATTCACTTAGAAAGTATTCCGATTGTGCCATTGTATTTTGCTGCCAAGCGACCCGTTGTTGAGCGTGACGGTGTGTTGATTAAAGTCGACGATGACAGAATGCCTCTGGGTGAAAATGAAAAACCTGAGGAGAAAATGGTTCGCTTTCGTACGCTCGGCTGCTACCCCTTGACTGGAGCAGTCGAGTCAACGGCGACAACACTGCCTGAAATTATTCAGGAAATGTTGTTGACGAAAACGTCAGAGAGACAGGGTAGGGTGATTGATCACGATAGCTCTGGGTCGATGGAGAAGAAAAAACAAGAAGGCTACTTCTAAGTTGGTGGCCTGTGAATAAATGGATATTTTCACGCTAGCGGCGTCAGAGTCGTGCTCGAATCCTCATTTACTTTGTGTAAACTCCGGTTCTCCGCGCGCCTCTTCCTTGCTAGCGCAAAAATCTCCACCTATTCAAAGGCCCCCAGGACACGAAATTTTAAAAGTTTTGAAAATTGAAAACTAATTAATAGCATCAATTAGAGTTTTATCTTATGTCACATCAATCTGAATTAATCGAAGCGGATATCGACGCTTACTTAAAGCAACACGAGCATAAAGAACTGTTGCGGTTTTTAACTTGCGGTAGTGTTGATGACGGTAAAAGTACTTTGATCGGACGCTTACTTCACGATTCGAAAATGATTTATGAAGATCAGCTGGAGGCGGTTAAATCCGATAATACTAAGCACGGGACAACCGGAGAGAAAATTGATTTGGCTTTACTAGTCGATGGTTTGCAAGCCGAGCGCGAGCAAGGTATTACCATCGACGTTGCTTACCGTTATTTTTCGACGGCGAAAAGAAAATTTATTATTGCCGATACGCCTGGACATGAGCAATACACTCGAAATATGGCGACCGGCGCATCGACCTGTGAGTTGGCGATTATTTTAATTGATGCACGTCATGGGGTAATGACGCAGACCCGACGCCATAGTTACATCGCTTCTCTCTTGGGAATCAAGCACGTGGTCGTTGCCATTAATAAAATGGACTTGGTTGAATTTTCTGAATCAAGATATGAAGAGATTAAAGCGGATTATAAAAAATTCGCCAAAGAACTTGATATCGAAGATATTCGTTTTGTGCCTTTATCTGCTTTAGATGGCGATAATGTCGTTGCTAGAAGTGAAAACACACCGTGGTATCAAGGCGAGACTTTAATGGAAACCTTAGAGTCGGTTGATATTTCTGGTGATAGAAACGATTCTGATTTTCGATTTCCCGTTCAATATGTCAATCGTCCAGATTTAAATTTCCGTGGTTTTTGTGGCACGATCGCCTCCGGCATTGTGAAAGTAGGTGACACTATTCGTGCACTGCCTTCCGGTAAAACCAGCACAGTTAAATCCATTGTTACTTATGATGCGGATTTAGAATCGGCCTTTGTCGGCCAATCAGTTACCTTAACCCTCGCTGATGAAATCGACGTGAGTCGTGGTGATATGTTGGTTTTAGCGAATGATAAGGTGAGCAAATCTAATCACCTAACCGGGCATATGGTGTGGATGTCTGAACAGGCCTTGCAACCAGGTAAAGAGTACGGGTTCAAATTCGCCAGCAAATATACGACTGGTAGTGTCAGTAATATTCACTATCGAATTGATGTTAATACTCAAGAACACAGCGAGATTGATGCATTGCAACTGAATGATATTGCAGTAGTCTCTGTGAAGCTGAATCAAGAAATTGTTGCCGATCCTTATAAAATTAATCGCGCTACTGGCGCATTTATCGTAATTGATCGTTTGACCAATATCACGGTGGCAGCGGGAATGGTCTCTGACTTGTTAGAGAGTGAAGATCTTGATCGCAGTATGCTTGCCAATATTACCCCCTTCGAAGTGGAGCTAAATGCCTTGGTACGCAAACACTTTCCTCATTGGGGTGCAGTAAATCTTGAGGAATTATTAAAAGAACATAACAAGTAAACTTTTTGAATTCACTTGATTTGAACTCCGCCCCTTAAAAAATGTAAGCCATTGACCTCAGTTCATGGCCAATGGCTTACGTTAAATTCAGCTTTTACCCGCTATTTCTTTCCCGCATAATTTTTTACAGTCTCATCGTCGCTTAGAGATAATTTTGAGCGATATAGGTGATCAGTGAAGATCATTTATTGTTAACTTTACATGGATCAATTAATAAGGATGTTGATTATGAAAAATGTTACTACTGTAATGGCAGCAGTTTTACTTTCCCTGTGTTGCGCGGGTGCTTTTGCACAAACGTCGGGTCAGCAGACGCCAGCGAAACCGACAGCTGCAGCCGTGAATAATATTGAACGAGTTAATATTAATAGCGCTGATGTTGATGCTTTAGCATCGAGTTTGCATCAGGTTGGCGTTAAAAAAGCTGAAGCGATTGTTGCCTGGCGCAATGAAAACGGAAATTTCACCTCTGTTGAACAATTAATGGAAGTGAAAGGAATTGGTGAATCAACGCTGGAAGCCAATCGGGATCGTATCGATCTCTAGCGCTTAGTCGTTTTCCATCAATGGTGTCGACGTACATTCTCCTCCTATTCTGTGTGCGTCGACATTGATCTTTTTTACTCCTTCAAATTATTCTTGTCCTCGATTTTCTAATAAATTTTCTTATCATCTCTGTATTGCTTCCTTGCAAAACTGTTATCTAGCCTTCGAACCCTCTTTATTATCCCGTGATGCCTGATTGACTTGTTTAGTTCAGCGCGACAGAAATAAATGGTTTGAGGTAGAATGCGCGGTAATTCCCGTGCCAGATAAATTTTTATTTTATTTCGCTCAACAATCATAATTCTAGGGGCAGAAATTATGCGCTTATCGTTATTTGCTTCGTACTTCTCAGCTTTCATCAAGGTATTGATTTTGTCTTGTTCTGCCGGTTTGGCCTTTAGTGCCTTAGCCAATGACGAGAGTACTAGCCAGGAGGTCTCGAAAATGCAATTACAAGCGGTTGGACATTACGAGGTCGTCGAAGAAGATTTTGTGTATGCACGGGTAGGTGATCTTGAATTGCTCGCGCGAAGCTATCGCCCCAAAAAAGATGGTCGCTTACCCGCGCTTGTAGAAGTTCATGGTGGTGCTTGGAACCTTTACGACCGAACTGCTGGTGAACTTTACAACAAAGCACTGGCTTCGGCGGGTATTTATGTTCTGGCAATTGATTTTCGTCAAGGTCCGGATTTCCAACACCCCCTCGGTAGTCGCGATACCACCGCGGCAGTTCGTTATTTGCGTGCGCATGCGGATGAATTAAATATTGATAGCAGCAGTATTGGATTAGTTGGCAGCTCCTCTGGCGGACATCTTGCTTTGTTAGCCGCTTTGAAACCCAATCAGGATTTGCACAAAGGGACTTTGATTGTTTCAAATAGCGCTTCCTCTGCAGGGCAATCTTCAGGAGATCAAGCAATTGACGTAGATGAATTGAGCGCAGAAGTTGCTTACGTCGTAGCACTTTGGCCGGTCTCCGATCCTAGTTATCGTTATGATTATGCAAAGCGTGTTGGTCGAGATGCTCTGGTTAAAATGCACGATGATTATTTTGGTAACCAGGAAAATATGCGCGCGGCGAGTATTGCTAGAATACTTAATGAAAAAGAAGCGACGGAGAACCTCCCTCAAGTGTTAATTGTGCAAGCCGGTGAGGATGGCAATATTCCTCGTGAAATGACTTTCGACGTGATGGCCGCGTTTCAAAATGCGGGTAGTAAAATTGACTATGCTTTTTATCCAGGAATGCCTCATGCCTTTGGGCATCGTCCCTCCGAGTACACCGACGATTTAATTGTTACAATGCGGGACTTTATAGCCCGCCAGCTAAAGTGATAGCTCAAGGCTCCTAGGTTTTAATCGCGCTTAAATACGCGCTTAAATTAACTTAATTGAAGAGCTATTAATGACGACGAACGAAAATAGAATGAGTGAAAACAAGCGAATCATTGTTGCTCTCGACTATGATTCCGTCGAGCGCTGTTACCAATTAGTTGAGCAGCTCGACCCAGCGAAGGTAAGACTTAAAGTCGGTAATGAGCTTTTCACTACCGGTGGCCCGGATGTGGTTAGGCATCTGGCGTCTAAAAACTTCGACGTGTTTCTCGACCTGAAATACCACGATATTCCTAACACCGTCGCTCACGCCGTTAAAGCTGCGGCGAAACTAGGTGTTTGGATGGTCAATGTTCACGCTTCCGGTGGATCGCGCATGATGCAGGCGGCGCGGGACGCACTCAATGAATTCGAAAACCCACCGCTATTAATAGGTGTTAGTGTCTTGACCAGTATGGCAATTGAAGATCTCAAAGAAATTGGACTTAGTCATATTGAAGATCCTCAGCAGCAAGTGCTCAGTTTGGCCTCACTCGCTCAGCAATCTGGATTGGATGGCCTGGTTTGTTCTGGACAGGAGGCAGCCTTGTTAAAGTCGAGGTTTGGCGAATCCTTTAAATTGGTGACGCCGGGCATTCGTCCCGCTGGTGGAGAGTCAAATGATCAACGCAGAATACTCACTCCAGAGCAAGCGCTCGAGTTAGGTAGTGATTATTTAGTTATTGGCCGACCGATTACCGCGGCTAATGACCCAGCGCTCGCGTGTGAACAAATCCTCGCGACGATTCAGCGTTTTTAACTCAATTCGTTATGGTCAGCGACTTAAACTCAGTAACATTGCGTTCCCTTGTCGTCATTTGGTTTTGCCATTCTTTGGAAAATTAGCACCCTATGCCCGCCGATAAAAACTCTCCCTCTTTAATTGCTTTCCCTGTTATTACCGTCGATGGTCCCAGCGGCTCCGGCAAAGGGACTATCTGTCAGCGTTTGGCCTCACGATATGGTTTTCATTTGTTGGATAGCGGCGCCCTATATCGTCTGACCGCTTTAGCTGCGATAACGCAAGGTTTGGATCTGGAAGACGCCGATGAGGTTGCTAAAGCTGCCAAAACGATGAAGGTCGAGTTTTTGCCAGGTGCTAAAGGCATTAGAGTTTTGCTAGAAGGCGAAGAAGTTACTGACGCGATTCGGAAGGAAGAGATCGGTATGGGAGCTTCAACCGTTGCGGCGCATCAAAGCGTTCGAGCGGCTTTGCTTGACCTTCAAAAGGACTTCCAGAAAAGCCCGGGTTTGGTGGCCGATGGCCGCGATATGGGAACAGTGGTTTTTCCGGATGCTGAGGCCAAAATATTCCTGACCGCCAGCGCTGCAGAGCGTGCCCAGAGACGCTATAAGCAGTTGCTGGAAAAGGGAGAATCTGTTAGCCTGCGCGCCCTGCTGAAGGACATAGAGGCACGGGATGAGCGCGACAGCCAACGGGCAGTATCGCCGCTCAAACCCGCAGAAGATGCCTTATTACTAGATAGCACGACTATGTCGATTGACGATGTGGTTGAACAGGCATCTCTTTATATCGATGCCAAGGGACTTGTCCCTGTCACCTAGGACATCAGCAGTCCGGTTCTCATCGGAAAGAATTTTAACTCACTGTATTTGGTTGAAGCCAGAATTCACCACATGCAGTTTTATCCATTGGCCCACGCAATCTGGCGGCGTGGTAGAGCAGTTCGATACGGTTTGCTATTGAAGGATCTAATGCTTCTCTACATATGTAGGAGTATTTGATTGTATTCAGGCGGCCCAATGGTTCTGTGCTGAACATATATAGGTATTTTAAGAATGAGCGAGAGCTTTGCAGATCTATTCGAAGAAAGTTTAAAAACCGTTGACCTCGTACCCGGATCAATCGTTACCGGTGTTGTTATCGATGTCGACAAAGACTGGGTTACAGTCCACGCCGGCCTTAAATCAGAAGGCGTTATTCCCGCCAGCCAATTCTATACAGACTCAGGTGAATTCAACGTACAAGTTGGAGACGAAGTTCAAGTTGCATTGGAAACTGTTGAAGACGGTTTCGGTGAAACTAAGCTTTCTCGCGAGAAAGCTAAGCGTGCTGAATCTTGGAAAGTATTAGAAAGCGCTAACCAAGGCGACGAAGTTATTAAAGGTATTATCAGCGGCAAGGTCAAAGGTGGTTTCACCGTTGATATCGCTGGTATACGTGCCTTCCTACCAGGTTCATTGGTAGATGTTAGACCTGTTCGAGAAACCGTACATCTCGAAGGTAAAGAATTAGATTTCAAAGTTATCAAGCTTGATCAAAAGCGTAACAACGTTGTTGTTTCTCGACGAGCTGTATTGGAACAAGCGAACTCTGAAGAACGCGATGAGTTACTTGCCAATCTGCAAGAAGGCATGAGTGTTAAAGGTATCGTTAAGAACCTTACTGACTACGGTGCCTTCGTTGATTTGGGCGGTGTTGATGGCCTTCTACATATCACTGATATGGCTTGGAAGCGTATCAAGCACCCAAGTGAAATCGTTAACGTAGGTGATGAAATTGACGTTCGTGTATTGAAGTTTGATCGTGAGCGTAACCGCGTTTCCTTAGGCTTGAAGCAGATGGGTGAGGATCCATGGATCAGCATCACTCAGCGTTACCCAGAAGGTGCGCGTGTTAAGGCAACTGTTACTAACCTAACTGACTACGGTTGTTTTGCCGAGTTAGAAGAAGGTGTTGAAGGTCTTGTTCACGTTTCTGAAATGGATTGGACTAACAAAAATATTCATCCTTCTAAAGTCGTTAATTTAGGTGATGAAGTCGAAGTGATGGTCTTGGATATAGACGAAGAACGTCGTCGTATTTCTCTCGGTGTTAAACAGTGCCAAGAGAATCCTTGGGACGCATTCGGTCGCATCCACGCTAAAACCACTAAGGTTTCAGGCAAGATCAAATCTATTACCGATTTCGGTATCTTTATCGGCCTGGATGGCGGCATCGACGGACTTGTACATTTGTCAGATATTTCTTGGAATGAAGCCGGTGAAGAAGCCGTGCGTCAATACAAGAAAGGCGACGAAATCGAAACCGTTATCTTGGCAATAGACCCTGAACGTGAGCGTATTTCTCTCGGTATTAAACAGCTAGAAGAAGATCCTTTCTCTAACTATGTTGCTGAAAATGACAAAGGCGCAATCGTTAAAGGAATTGTTAAGGAAGTGGACGCGAAAGGTGCGGTTATCACGCTTCTTGACGATATCGAAGGCAGTTTAAAAGCCTCTGAAATTAGTCGAGATAAAGTTGAAGATGCACGTAACGCCTTGAGCGTTGGTGATGAAGTTGAAGCGAAAATCACTAGCGTTGATCGTAAAAACCGAGCCATCACTCTTTCTATTAAGTCGAAAGATTCACAAGATGAGCAAGAAGCGGTTAAAGAACACTCAGCTAAGCAAGATGAGCAATCCTCACCAGCGACAATCGGTGATTTGATTAAAGCTCAGATGGAAAGCAGAAACAGCTAGTTTTTGTAGCCTTTTGCTCTTTTAGTTGTAGTTGAATATAGCCCCGTATAGCAGACAAGCTACTATACGGGGCTTTTCTTTTAGATTTTCAAGTCTCTTATCTTCCTTTATTATCAATCACCTAGCGTGACTTCCTCTATTTATTCCATTTTTCTTGGCTAAGTCGTTGGCGCCACGTCCTTTGGTCGCCTGTTTTACCCGCCGAGTACCTCACGGCAGTTATTTTCTAAGGCAATCGAGCAATTTTATGCTGTAATTGCATGGCTTGATTTCGGAATCTTTAGCCAAATCAGTAACATAGCTTGGCACTAAAGATAAATTACAGTAGTCTTGGGCAAGGATTCAGTAGGATAAAGACAATGACCAAATCTGAATTGATTGAAAAAATCGCCGATCGACAAGATCAGTTACCCCCAAAAGATGTTGAATTGGCGGTAAAGCTGATTCTGGATCATATGTCTCAAATATTATCCTCTGGAGATAGAATTGAAATCCGTGGCTTCGGAAGCTTCTCCCTCCATTATCGGGCGCCTCGTATTGGCCGTAACCCTAAAACCGGCGATTCTGTCGAGCTAGATGGCAAGTACGTTCCTCATTTCAAACCCGGCAAAGAAATGCGTGATCGGGTAAACGAAAGTCTGCAAACCCACGTCGCTTAACAAGCGCTTGCCTACAAAATCTCGATACCTTATTCACTACAACGGCGAAGGATTCCTCTGTTATTTACCTTAAAAGTATCGAGTCTTTCCGCACTCACCCAACTGATATTTATCGCTCCTATGCAAGTTTATTGGCATACTCTATCATCGTGCCTGGTAACCCTGGATAAGTCTTCGAGAGGATTGGTGTGGCAAAGATAAAATTCATATTAATGGCGATACTGATCATCTTCGTGATGGTAATAGGTTGGTGGATTAGTTCCGAAAACAACTTGATCGTTAGTCCAACACTCTTTGGCTACACGATGCCAAAATTTAATCTCGGTACATGGCTGTTGTTGGTTCTTTTTATTGGCACCATGCTGGGTTATGTGCTGAGTTGGATTAGCGGACTGAATGTTCGCGGTAGAGAGCGCGCATTAAGTAGGAAATTAAAGAATTGCGAGCAAGAACTTAGCAAGCTTAGAACGAAAGCCCTGCGCGATTAATCAAGGTAAATTTTTAAAACTGTATGACAGATTTTTTGATTTTATTTTTGTTTTTAGTCGCTTTAGCGATAGGATTTCTTTGGGGGAGGCGAGGCGCCTCCGTCAAACTAAAACGAGATCGAATCGCACCCGTTTGGGATCAAGCTTATTTTAAGGGCCTTAATTTACTATTAAATGAGCAGCCCGATGCGGCTATTGATGCATTCATAGAAGCCTTGGAAGTCAATAGCGATACCTTAGAGACACATCTCGCCTTGGGTAACTTGTTGCGCCGACAAGGTGAAGTCGATCGCGCAATTCGAATCCATCAAAACCTTCTCGCCCGACCGGGTCTTACCACTAGCCAGCAACATCAAGCTCAATTTGAGCTTGCTCGAGACTACATTAAAGCCGGTGTTTTTGATCGTGCTGAAAAACTATTGCGTGAACTAATCGAATCTTCTCCCGAAATCCGCGACGTCTGCTTAGAGCATTTGGTAGAGATTTATCGTGAAGAAAAAGAATGGGAAAAAGCGATCAAAGCGGTTGAGCATCTAGTAGGTCGACGATTTAGTAAGGTTCCCGAAAAGTGGCGAAACTCACAAGCGCATTTCTGTTGCGAACTCGCAGAATCGTCACTGCAAGTAGATGATTACTTAAGCGCTCGTCGTTATTTAAAATCTGCATTGGGCTACGATAGAAATTTGGTGCGAGCGAGCTTAATTTGGGGGCGCTTGGAAAAACAGCTCGGTAACGACAAAGAAGCGATAAAAATTTTAAAGAAAATACCTACCCAGGATCCCGATTTCATCAATGAAACTATTGAATTACTTGCCCAGTGCTTCGAGCGGCTTGGGGATAAGGCAGGATTTGAACGCTATTTACGACAGCTGCTTGAATATCACCCAGGTAATTCTGTCATTCTCGCCTTGACCACATTGATCCAGAAAAACCAAGGCGATATAGCTGCCGCAGATTTTATTGGAACCCAATTAAAAAGCCGCCCTTCCTTACGAGGCGTGAGCCGCTTACTAGATTTTTATTTGGACAACAGCAAAGAGCAGGCGAAAGACAACTTAGGGCTGCTGAAAGATCTCATCGATCAATTGCTCGAAGCGAAACCTAATTACCGCTGCGTTCAATGTGGCTTCAACGGCAACCACCTTCACTGGCTATGCCCAAGCTGTAAATCGTGGAATACAGTGCGCGCAATTAAGGGTGTTGAGGGGGAGTGATATAGGTAGCCTAGTTGGATGAAAATGGCGCCAATTTTTGATGTCGCCTGAAAAACTTAAAAGCGTATATATCAAAACGTCCAGCGTTTCTAGCGTTATAAGATCGATTTCATTTTAAACGCTTTTCTTCTATACTTCGTGGCAAATTTTTGATCATGACTTAAAAATAAATTGATTAAAAAAGCCGCAGTTATGATGGGCCTGACCGCGAGTAATTCTCAAAAATATAGCTTTGATATTGGCTGGTAATACGCATTTTTTGCTTCGTTTCTACAATTAGGTACGGAAATATGTACCGAGTCAAAAGCGAATTCATTTCAATTTTTGATATTGGCTTTAACTGAAAAATATTTAACTGTATCAAATGTAATTGATTCAAATAAGCGACTTTGCCTTACCCTGAGGGATTGCGAAGTGGTTGTAGTTGATTGTTTGGGTCGTAATTGAGAGCGCGTAAAGAATTATATAGGTAAAACAATTATGTTAATCCCCGTTATCTTGGCCGGTGGCTCTGGTTCCCGCTTATGGCCACTTAGCCGGCAGCAATTCCCTAAGCAGTTTTTGAAATTGTTTGGTGATAATACGATGTTGCAACAAACGTTATTACGTTTAAACGGCCTGGCTAATTTGGCCGAACCGATAATCGTTTGTAATGAGGATCATCGTTTTACTGTTGCTGAGCAGTTGAACGAGATTGGATTAAAAGGCCGGATAATTTTAGAACCTGTAGCTCGCAATACTGCCCCTGCTATTGCATTGGCGGCAATGGAAGCGCAAAAAATTAGTCCAAGCGCAAACATGTTGGTGCTGGCAGCAGATCATTTGATTAAAGATATCGAGTCTTTTCAGAACGCTGTTGATGTTGCTATAACGTGCGCATCAAATGGTGCTTTGGTTACTTTTGGAATAGTCCCGACTCATGCCGAAACTGGATATGGCTATATTAACGCCGAAGTGGAAAGTCAAACTGAAGACTCAATCGCACGAAAAGCAAAGAGTTTTGTCGAGAAGCCTGATCGAGCGACGGCAGAAAAATATTTAGCGGATGGAAATTTCTTTTGGAATAGCGGTATGTTTGTGTTCACCGCAAAGAATTTCTTAACAGAACTAAAAAAATATAATTTCGAGTGTTATGAAGCGAGCCAGCTAGCACTCGCGGAAATAAAATCAGATATCGATTTTTTACGCGTCGACAAGCAAGCATTTGAAAAGTCGCCGAACATTTCTGTCGATTATGCAGTGATGGAAAAAGCTGAGAATGTTTACTGCGTTCCCCTCGATGCCGGTTGGAGTGATGTAGGTTGTTGGCGTTCATATTGGGAGGCGAAGGAGAAGGATGAAAATGGCAACTCATTAGTGGGTGATGCGATGCCCATCGAAACTAAGAACACATTGATCTACACCCAGGACAAATTGGTGTCGACAATAGGCGTAGAGAATTTGGTTGTTATTAACACCGCCGATGCAGTTTTAGTTATTGATAAATCCCACGCTCAGAATGTCAAGCAAGCCATCGACATACTCAGTGAAGCTAATCGCGATGAGCACATTACACACCGAGAAGTTAACCGCCCGTGGGGTTCATATGATTCCATCGATTACGGTGAGCGCTTTCAAGTCAAGAGAATTACAGTAAAGCCAGGCGCCAGTTTATCGTTACAAATGCATCATCATCGCGCCGAGCATTGGATCGTCGTTAGTGGAACAGCAATAGTGCAACGCGGCGAAGAAGAAATAATGCTTTCAGAAAACGAATCAACTTATATCCCATTAGGCGTTAAACATCGCCTTACTAATCCAGGGAAGTTGCCATTAGAATTGATCGAAGTACAAAGCGGAAGCTATTTGGGTGAAGATGACATCGTACGTTTTGATGATACTTATGGAAGGTCGTGAATGAAAATTATCGTCACGGGTGGCGCCGGTTTTATAGGTTCGGCAGTTATTCGCCAATTGATAAACAATACAGATCATCTTGTACTGAACGTTGATAAATTAACATATGCTGCAAATTTAAATTCGTTAGAATCGGTAACGTATAATCCGCGATATAGTTTTGAAAAAGCGGATATATGTGAAGCCGAGACTATTTCTAAAATTTTAGACGATTTCCGACCGCAAGCTATAATGCATTTGGCTGCAGAAAGCCATGTTGATCGATCTATCGATGGTCCTGCGGAATTTATTCAAACTAATATAGTGGGTACGTATCTACTTCTAGAGGTGACACGTAAATATTGGCAGTCTTTGGGGCAAGCAGAAAAAGAAGCTTTTCGCTTTCACCATGTCAGTACTGATGAGGTGTATGGTGATCTTGGTGGAACAACGGACTTGTTTTTGGAGACAACTGCTTATCAACCGAGTTCGCCTTACTCAGCATCTAAAGCTTCTTCAGATCATTTGGTAAGGTCATGGCAGCGCACATTTGGGTTGCCTGTATTAATAACAAATTGTTCCAATAATTATGGTCCTTTTCAATTTCCTGAGAAACTCATTCCTTTAATGATTTTAAACGCGATTTCGGGGGAAGCTTTGCCCATTTATGGCGAAGGTAAGCAAATTCGGGACTGGTTGTATGTCGATGATCATGCTCGAGCGCTGCAAGTTGTTCTAGAGAATGGCTTAGTGGGTGAAACTTATAATATCGGCGGCCATAACGAAATGCAGAACATTGAAGTCGTGAATACCATCTGTGATTATTTGCAAAATGTTCGGCCGAAAAACAAATCCAGAAAATACTCGAGCCAAATTACATACGTTGAAGATCGCCCGGGACATGATATGCGTTATGCAATTGATGCGAGTAAGATTCAGCGCGAACTCGGTTGGACTCCCAAAGAGACATTTGTTGGCGGTATTCAAAAAACTGTAGATTGGTTTTTGGCAAATGAAAGTTGGTGGAGGCCAATATTAAATGAAAAATATCAAGGACAGCGAGTTGGACTAAAAATATAGGTTTTTAGAAGGAAAATTTTTGCGATGGAATTTGTTAATGTACATATAGGGGAGGTGTTTTGAAAGGTATTGTACTTGCGGGTGGTTCGGGTACTCGACTACACCCAATTACTTTGGGTGTGTCGAAGCAGTTGCTTCCAGTATATGACAAACCTATGATTTATTATCCGTTGTCGGTATTGATGTTGGCGGGTATTCGAAAAATATTAATTATTTCTACGCCTGAAGATTTGCAAAGTTATAGACAGTTGTTGGGTGATGGGAGGCAATTTGGAGTTGAGCTGAATTATGCGCAGCAAGCTTCACCTGATGGGTTGGCGCAGGCATTTATTATTGGTGAGAGTTTTATTGGAGGTGATAAGGTTTGTTTGATTCTCGGTGATAATATTTTTTATGGTCATCACTTTTCAGATCAACTAAAAGCAGCTGTTAATCAAGCTAACGGAGCTACAGTTTTTGGTTACCAAGTTAATGACCCGCGACGATTTGGCGTGGTTGAGTTTGATGCGGCAGGTAAAGCCATTAGTATTGAAGAGAAGCCTCAAAAGCCGAAATCAAAATTTGCAGTTACCGGTTTATATTTTTACGACAACAAAGTCATTGATATCGCAAGGTCTATTAAACCTTCTTCACGTGGTGAGCTAGAAATTACCGACGTCAATAAATTTTATCTTGACAATAATGAGCTAAACGTACAGGTTTTCGGTAGAGGGTTCGCCTGGCTGGACACGGGTACCCATGATTCTTTGTTGGACGCAGGACATTTCGTGCAGACGATAGAGCGCCGGCAGGGTTTGAAAATTGCTTGTTTAGAGGAAATTGCATTTAATCAAAGCTGGATTGATTCGGAAAAATTACAAGATCAGGCGAAGAAGTTAGAGAAGTCAGGTTACGGTACTTACTTGTTGAACATATTGGCCGATGCAGGATGTTAGTAATAATTGTGTCGGAAACAGGCGTAAGAATATGAAGGTTGTTAATACAAGTATTGCTGATGTGAAAATTATCGATCCAAAAGTATTTGGCGATCAGCGAGGTTTTTTCTTGGAAACTTTTAACCAGCAGCGCTACCGTGAACTGCTTGGAATTGAATGCTCGTTTGTTCAAGATAATCATTCCCGTTCCAGCAAGGGCGTTTTGCGTGGAATGCATTTCCAAAAAACTAATCCACAAGGAAAGTTGGTGCGTGTTGTCAATGGTGCGGTTTTTGATGTGGCAGTTGATGTAAGAAAAGGCTCCCCGAGCTTTGGACAGTGGGCAGGCGTGACACTTTCAATGGAAAATTTTAGGCAGCTATGGGTTCCTCCTGGGTTCGCTCATGGATTTGTTGTGTTAAGCGATGTTGCCGATTTCGAATATAAATGTACAGAGTTTTATAATCCCAGCGATGAAGTTTGCTTGAGCTGGGATGACCCTGATGTCGCAATTGATTGGCCTATTGGCGTGCCGATACTGTCTGAGAAAGATGCGTTAGGGTTGGCACTAAAAGATTTGAATTTATGAGAATTTTAGTGACTGGTGCTGATGGTCAAATCGGAGCAGAAATTATAAGGCAGTCGAAGGATGTTGGGCTGGAAGCAGTCGGGACTTCGAGAAAACAACTTGATATTACTAACATTGAGTCTGTAGAGAAATATATCAATTTTTTGAAGCCTATATGTGTAGTAAACACAGCTGCGTATACTAAGGTAGATGAAGCTGAAGAAAAGGTAGAGCTGGCCTACGCAGTTAATCAAATCGGAGTCCGAAATTTAGCAATAGTATGCCAAAAACTTCATATTTTGTTGGTTCATATATCTACGGATTATGTATTCGATGGCTTGAAAAAATCCCCATATACTGAGAGTGATCGAACGAATCCTATATGCGTGTATGGCGAAAGCAAGCGAGCCGGTGAAAAAGAGATCGAAGAGTTGTTGGAAAAATATTTGATTATTCGTACAAGTTGGGTTTTTAGCGGTAATGGAAAAAATTTTTTTGATAGCATACTGCAAAAGGCAAAAAATCGGGAGAAAATTAGAGTTGTAAATGATCAAGTCGGAACACCTACATCGGCGCGATCTGTGGCGAACTATATTGTTGAAGTTCTGAATAGATATTTTAAGTCAGATGTTGAGTCGGGTATTTATCATTTTGCCGGACGCCCCTCTGTGAGTTGGTTTGAGTTTGCAGAGGCTATAATCTTTGAGGCCAGTGCCCTGGGTTTAATTGAGCCCACAGAGGTAAGCCCTTTGAGCTCCAAAGATTATAAGACGTTAGCAAGTCGCCCAAAGAACTCCCGGCTAGAAAGCAATAAGAATCTGATAAGTTGTGAGTCGTTATATCAAGACTGGCAATTAGAGCTAAGATTTTTGTTGAATCAGTACTTGGATGTATCCAATACCTAGGTGTTGAATGTTTCCCTTTTATTCAGAGGTTTAATGTTTTCTAGCAAGGGATAGACTAATTGATTTTCGCTTTACGTGGCAGGTAAGCGATGCTGATATCGATACTTTATAAAATCTTCATTTTTTTTCCAAAAAAGGTTTCGGGTTAAATTTATAGGCTTGAGGCTAATTTTTAATGGTTTCAAGTATATGAACGAAAAGCCTATTTTAAAGATTTTCGGGAAAAACACTTCGATAGCAATCCTTGATCAAGCTATTCTTTCGGCTACAAACTTTGCGATAAATGTGTTATTGATTCGCTATCTGCCAATTGATGAGTTTGGTGTTTACGTAATTGTTTTTTCGCTTCTTTTGTTTGTTAGTAGTGTTCAGGCGGCATTAGTCTGCTCGCCGTTAATTGTGATAGTTCCACAAAGAAAAGAGCGGTTAGGTGAAAACTTTATAGGAAGTATTTTTTATGGATATGCCTTTTTATGTTTTAGTATCGTATGTTTGATACAGCTATCCCATGCGATGTCGAAGTTTGGCTTCGACTGGGTATATGATTCCACTTTAGTTAATATATTGTCCGTTACAAGTGTTTTCTATTTAGGGCAATTGTTTATAAGATCAGTGCTGCTATCCAAGTTCCGATTTCTTTCCGCCTTAATTAACGATTTGATTATTAGCTCTTTACAGATTCTGTTTATCATAATTCTTGTTAAAGCGGAGAGCTTGGAGATAAATTCAATATTCTTATCTTTGAGTTTTTCCGCATTCGCTTCGTTTATATATGGTTTGTTCCAATGCCGGCGTTATTTAAAAAGTCCTAAAAGTAGTCGCGTGTTGATAGATTGCATTCGAAATTTAAATCATGGGAAGTGGCTATTGGGGAGCAATTTAATTGGGTGGAGTAGAACAAATATTATCAATTACGCCGCGCTATTTATGCTTGGTCCTGTGGCGCCAGCAGTTATAAGAACTTTGCAAACGATATTTGGTCCGCTGAATTTAGGTTTGTTGAGTATGGAGTCGGTTATTCCCCAGTATTGTAGCAGGCTTTATCTTGATAGAGGTTTTTCAGCGCTTGCCTCAGCGATTGTGAAAGTGTCCTTTTTTGCCCTGGCGCTAGTAGTATTTTATTATATTGTTGTAGTGAGTTTCGGGCCGCTAATATTAAGAAGCTTTTTTGGAGAAAAATATGTTGAGTATAGTTCGTTAGTTTGGCTGGTTGGCGTGCAATATCTATTCATTGTTTTACAGATTGTTTCAACAATCGTATTGAGGGTTATTGAGAAGCCTAAGAGTATTTTTAAAATTAGCGCAATGGAATTTTTGCTTACATTGATTCCCGGTATATTGTTGATTAATTATATTGAGTTAGAAGGAGTGATTCTCTGGAAGATTGCATCTTCGGTAGTGCTTTCGATAGGTTTGCTCTTAGTGTGTTTGAAGCTTGGTAAGCAATTTCGGGGCTTTGGGAATAACATCCTATGAATATTATGCATGTCGTGATTGGAAGACCCAAGCCAGAAGCTTCTAACGGAGTGTTGAAATCAGTGTACCATTTGGCAGTTGAGCAAGGGCGAAGCGGTCGTCGGGTGGTTATAGTCAGCATTCGAAAAGTTAGTTGTTCCGGGTTCGATGTTGTTGCGGAAAATGTGGTAATGCATACCTTTCCATTAAGGCGTAGTAGGTTTCTTTTGGATGATGAGTTGGCGTGTTTTTTGACTGCGAACTTAAGTACCGTGGGTGTCGTTCATTTTCATTCTGCATACCATCCAGAATATTGGAGGATAGCATCTAAGCTAACTAAATTTAAAATTCCATACGTGGTTAGCCCTCGAGGAGCATATCAAGCTTACTCAAATAGGAAAAATTTCATCATTAAGAAAATATACAAAAAGTTTTTCGAGAAGAGAATGTTTAAAAGGGCTAGCTTGATTCATGCTTTAACCATAAATGAAAAAACAAATTGCATCGCTTATGGCGTCCGTAGTTCGAAGATTTCTATAATTCCAAACGGCGTTGATGTGAATAGTATTCTATCTTTAAGGAGGAAAATACCCTATCGTTCAAAAGATGGGTTTTTTAGATTGGTGTATTGTGGAAGGTTAGACTTTTATTTTAAAGGCTTAGATTTGTTGGTTGAGTCTTTGAGAGTACTAGTGAAAGATAAAGGATTTGATAATGTGTTGTTGTATCTCATTGGGCCTGATTGGAATGCTGGGAAACAAAAAATAATTGAGATCGCTGAGAATTATGATCTATCCTCGAATATAGTATTTTGTGGAGAAAGGTTTGGCGTAGATAAATACGAAATTTATGCTAACTCAGACTTATTCGTTTTGGTCTCCAGAACTGAAGGAATGCCAACCTCCGTAATTGAAGCTATGGCATTTGAGTTGGCTTGCCTTATAACCCCAGAAACAAATATTGATGAAAAAGTAGGGAAAGGTGGGGGGTGCTTTTTTGTAAACGGCGATGTAGGTCATATAGTCAAGGGGATTGAATCAGCTATTCATTGCGATAATCTTGAGAAGATCGGTTCGAAAGCTCAGGAATGGGTTTTGGCGGAACTAACTTATCAGGAAATTACCAAAAAACATCTATCTAATTATTCATCCGTTGTTGGTTGTAAATTACAGCTGGGTGGTTAAATAATGTTTGTGATGCGGAAGGATAATCTTCTACTTTTTTCATACTTCGTTTCATATTTGGTATTTCTTCGATTATCTATGTGGGGCGGTGGGTTCAGCGGACTTTCCTCGGTAGACTTGATAGGGGTCGCGAAAGTGTTGATTAGGTTGGCCACTTTTTTTGCTGCCATCTTATTCTTGATTAAGTATTCAAAAATTTTTAACTCCAATACTAAAAAACCCTTTAGCTCTATCTGTCTTTTTTTTATTCTTGCCTTGTTGTCGATAATATATTCGTCCGATCGCTTTTATAGCGCTTTTCGATTGGTGGAACATGTTGGTTATTTGATTTTTTCATACGCAATTGTTATTTGTTATTTTAATCGATACGGTAGTTTTGAAAGAGTTATATATTATAGTGTGAATACCACTTTGATTGCTTGCGGATTTTTGGTTTTTATTGTTTGGTTTTTTGCTTTGCTGTTTCCGCAATACGCGTATCGGCATATTGTTGGTGACATAAGTGGTTTTGGTGGGGATATCCTGCAAGTGCATACTTTGGCTAATGTTTCGGTAGCCGTTTTTGCAATAATATTTCATCGGTTTTTATCTGAGGGAGGGCGCTCTATAATTTCTAGGATGCTTTTTATGTCGATTCTCTTTATTACTATATATTTGACTCGCTCTAGGTCTGGGATGCTTATATTATTGGCTGTTGTTTTTTTTGTAGGTGCTTACCACGTTAAATTAAAATACTCAGTAATTCTCTATCCAATATTATCTCTTTCGTTAGGCGTTATAGTTCTCGGGAACTGGGAATATTTAATGAAGTATATATTGCGAGGTCAAGAATGGGGTGACCTTTTGAATTTAACCGAACGTGTCAGTTTTTGGGTTCGTATTTCGAAAGACACCGTAAATGAATCGCCAATAGTGGGATATGGGTATCAAATGCTAAGCAGTGACGGGTTATATAAGACGTTTGACGATAAGGCATACGTAGTATCAAATGCGCACAATACATTTATACAGACGTTGGCCGGACTAGGAATACTAGGTCTAGCAGTTTTGCTTTATCATCTCGTTCAGGTAGTAAGCACAGTAAGATTTTTATATATACGATCGGCAGGCAAAGAGAAAAGTAGAATGTTCGAAGTGGTGATACTTTTAGCCGTCTGTATTTTGGCAAGTCTAACTCAGTACGGTATAGTTGGCATGACAACACCTATAGTTCCGGTCTACATGATGATTGTCGCGCTATGTTCGTTCTTGTATTCTTTTACACGCCGCACATATATGTAGGTGTTATTTGAATGTTGATTTTAGACGCTGGTTGATATTTTTAATAATATAGCTGATTAGATGACAGTAAATTTTCGTGGGTTAATAATAAATGAAGCTAATTGTTTTGGGCGCTAACTCTTTCGTTGGAAGTAATCTTATTAGTGGGTTTTCCTCCGAGCCAGAAATTGAGATAGTGAATGTGAGTCGTAGTCAAAGTAAAAGACCTAGTACAATTTCTTTTGCGGTGCCAGATGACGTGGGCGTGCTTCAGCAGTCTGTGGTTGAGTTGATAGATCGGTTAAATATCGATGAAAATACTGTGGTAATTAATTGTATATCAATGGGAGATGTTGATTCTTGTGAAATGAATCAAGAACAGTGTACTTTGCTTAACTTAGAGTTTGTAAAATCACTTTATTCGAATATAAAAAATAGACATTTTAAAATGCTCATTCATTTTTCAACAAATGCCGTTTACGATGGCCGTAACCCTCCATATTCGGAGATGTCGGAATGTACTCCCTTAAATTTTTATGGTCGTACAAAACTTAGTGCCGATCTGTTTTTGTTGCGAGCGAATGACAAAAGGGTCGTTGTTCTTAGGCCTATCACTTTATTTGGGAGGCATGTTGTGGGGGGTAGGCTTAACCCTGTTTCATTCATAGTAGGTAAATTGGTAAGTGATGAAAATTTGAAATTAGTAGACGATGTTATAGTTAATATTCTGTATGTCGAGGATTTGGTAAGGTGCGTAAAACAGGTTATGCGGACTGGTTTTAGGGGGCTTTTAAATGTGTCTGGGGATCAGAGCATGTCGAGATATGAAATCGGTATTACAATTGCAGATATTTTAGGGAAGCCCGCTACTCTGATCGAATCAGTTTCTTCTGAGCAGTTTCCCACAATTGCAAAGCGTCCGAAAGATACCTCGTTTAATAATTCATTAATGAAAAGTATAGGCGTAAGTGTGACACCTTTTGAATTGGCGGTAAGAGAAATCATATTATAATAATATCAATTCTAGCAAATAAATAGGCACTTTATTTATGCCAAAGATTCTGATTACAGCATATGACGTTGACCCATACCAAGGTTCTGAGTCAGGTTTTGGCTGGAATTTTATTTTCCAAGCTTCAAGGTTTAATAAGGTCGTAGCCGTTACAAGACAAAACAATCGACGTAATATAGAACGGTTTATGACGGAGAACAATATAGGCTGTGATAACCTCGAGTTCCAATATTTTGATTTACCTTATTACTTAAGGTTTTGGAAGTCTGGGGCAAGAGGCGCGTTAGCATACTTCTACATTTGGCAGTTCTCGCTTGCATTGGTTTATCGATGGAAAAAACTAGATGTTGATATTGTGCATGGTTTGAACTTTTCATCCGATTCAATTCCCACATTTTTATGGCTGCTGAACAAGCCGCTCGTATGGGGGCCAATAAATCATCATGAAGTGATAAAGCTAAGTTACATAGCTAGATACGGATTCTGGTCTGTGTTTAGAGATCGTTTAGTGTGGGCTGTTAAATTACTTGAATGGAATCTAGATCCTTTTTTATATTTGTCAAAACGTAAATCAGATGTGGTCTTATGTGGAAATAAAAGTGTTATAAAGCGTTTAAAATTAGCAAAAAAAAAATCAATTATTTTTCAGTCTTCAGGAACTGTTGAAACTAAATGGCAGCGTGAAGAAAAAGGTAAAAATTTCGTACTTATTTTGCCAGCGAGATTTACACCATTAAAGGGTGTCGATATTGCATTAAATGCGTTTAAATTATTCCTTGAGAAAATTGGAAGTTCGAATAACGTTAAATTAATCTTGATCGGTCGCGGTCCAAGTGAAGATTATTTAAGGAACGTTGCGCGAGAGCTAGATATACAAGGTAGTGTTCGTTTTGAAAACTGGGTTTCAAAAGATGAGCTCAAAAAATATTTTTTACAGGCTAGTGCGATGGTTTATCCTTCGCACGAAGGAGCTGGAATGGTCGTAGTCGAGGCGCTGTCTTTAGGGTTGCCGATTATCTGCTTTGATAACTATGGGCCAGGTGAGATGGTGGACTCAAGCTGTGGAAAAAAAATACCATACTCTACATTTCAAAAAAGCATAGAAGACTTTTCGCTAGCTTTGCATGAGATTTATTGTGATGGAGATTTATTGCAGTCTCTCTCGGTGGGTGCTTATGAAAAGGCTAACGCTCATTATACTTGGGGCGTAAAAGGCGAACAGCTGCGGAAAGTATATGCTAATTTGATATTGGCTAAGTAAACTGCTTTTTTCGCTTGTTTATTGTGGTAGATATGCAAATTATTTTTTTAGGAATTTTTTTAGGTGAGTTATGCAGGCAGCCCCAACTTTGGAAGGCACTATCACTGAATTATTTAGTTGTGCAAACAGTAGATTAGTTGAGTATTGCATCTTGCGTAACTTTGAGGCCTTACCTGAGTCCACGCTGGGTGGCGATATTGATTTGGTGTTGAAGGAAGGTGATGCTGCAAAGTGGGAGGAGGTTTTAAAGGAGGTCGCTAGAAAAAAATCAATGCATGTTGGTGTGATTCAAACTCACTATCATGGTAAAAGGTATTGCCTGGTTAATTTTGATGCGGAAATTTTCCTAAAACTGGATGTGCATTTTGGAGAATTTTGGAGAGGCGTAGAGTATTCTTCTTGTGAAGAATTATTAAAAAATAAAGAAAAATACAAATTTTTTTATGTTCCCTCAGTTGTCAATAGATCTCTTGTTTGCCTGTTGGATCCGCTATTAACAGGCGGAGCCACACGAAAAAAATATAAATGTATTATAATGAGATGTATTGCTGAAGAAAGGGCATGTTTTTTGGAAAGAATGTCAGAGATTGTAGGTGCAAGGCGGGCTTCCGAAGTTGTTACACTGTTAGACGACGATCGTTATCTTGAAATATCGAATAAAGTAAACCTGATTCGTATGAGTCTGTGGGTTAGAAAAATTTTTTCTCGCGCTCGTACTTCTACCAAATTTTTTGGCTATATACATTACGAGCTTAGAAGAAGAATAAGTCCTCTCGGAACACTTATTGAATTGGAAGGTGATACTGTTGAAGTGAAAGGTTTTTTGTCTTCGTTCCAAGAATTTTCAGAAAAGAGATTCTTGGGCATGACTGCTGATTTAGTTTGGCCTAAGCCGAATTCGGAAAGAAGAAGTAATGGTTCGCTGATAGCGTCCCTAACCAACTACAATATGGTACTTGGCTCACGCCAAAGTTTTTCTCGAATAATGCTTAGGAGTTATATGTGCTTGACTAGAGTTAGAATTGTAAAGCTTAACTTGGCTGAGTTAGAGGAAAATAATGCAGAGTTTTGTAAAGTAGGATTTTCAAAAATAATAGAAGACATCTTTCGAGACGTGATCCTCCAATATAAGATAATTAATAACATATAGTTAGGTTAGAATGTTACCAGACTTTTTTAAAAGAAGTTTGCTGGAAGGTGAAGATAGGCTAGATAAAAAGCACTCTCTTCAGCTACGAGGTGTAAACAATAAGGATGGTACCCTGCGTTGGGTTTACCCTTCGAGTTCTTCTATCCCGACCTTCTTAAGTTTTTATAATCAGTCATCGATTAAAGCATCGCTATTTGCCATAGGGATAAAAATTTTATTTGAAATAGGACTAAGTCGATTTGTAGCCAAGAAAAAAATAAGCTGTGATTTTTCAGAAGATTCGGTGATCTTCTATTTATTAGAAAAATATAAGCCTTATAGTTATTCCATTTTTCTTGGTACCGTAGGTGAAAATAGAAAAATATTAGTTGAGCTACATGGGCATAACAACTGCCAAGTATTTGTTAAGGTTCCAATTTCCGAAAAATCCAAAAATCTGATCCGGAACGAAGTGGCCACAATCTCTCGACTTGAGGCCTACGATTTTCGGGTAATGAAACTACCTAAGGTCCTTAGTTCTCACAAAAAAGGGTTTGTTGAGCTCTCAAATATTAGACCCGCTAAATTTAAACAGCCCAGCCAGTTTCTGAATATACATGGCGAGGCACTGAGTGAGCTTTATTCAGTAGGCGTTTCTAAGTGTAAAATAGAACCTAAATCGTACCTAGATCTGGTTGAAAGACTTGAAGCTCGTATTTTTTCGAATAAGCAAGCAGATCATTTAAAAACCATTTACCCCTTTTTAGAATTGCTGTCCACGGTTAGATCTGCAATCAATGTTTTGAATGCAGATTTTGATGTTTATTGTTCAATCGGCCACGGCGACTATACCCCATGGAATAATTTCGTTGATCATAATAATGTGTATGTTTTCGATTGGGAACTTAGCGAACCTACCCTTCCTTTGTTATATGATTTTTTTCACTTCATTGTGCAGTCTGAAGCACTAATTAAAAATAATGATTTTGGAGCTATTTCTCTAAAAATTTTGTCGGCTCGACGCTTGAATTCTATTGTATTGATGGAAGCTAAATATAAGTTTAATTTCAATTTGCAATTTGTTATATATTTGTTGAGGGTAACAATTTATCACGTTGACATATATTCGCTACAATCTAACCTCCACTTTCAGGGGCGTAGGTTGTTAAATATTTGGAAAGAAGGTATTGAGCACTATATTGAAAAAGAAGGAAATATATTTTAGCCATGACTTGTGGGGTATTGATTACGTTTAGCGGCGTTGATGGGGCGGGAAAAACTACTTTGTTGCGAGAAGTAAAGCGTGAATTGGAGTTGAGACTAGATAGCCCTTTAATAGAGTTGCGGCAGCGCCCTTCGATATTGCCTATCTTGAGTAGCTTTAAACACGGAAAGAAAGCGGCCGAGGAAAATGCTGCGAATAATAAACCACGAATGGGGCTGAATAATTCAATTATTACTTCATTTTTTAGATTTCTTTATTATTTTTCGGATTATTTTTTTGGGCAGTGGGTAGTTTATTTTAAGTATCAAAGGAAAGGCTATAACGTTTTGTATGACAGGTATTATTATGACTTTATTGCTGATCCAAAACGCGCTAATCTAAGGCTTAGTAGAGGTTTCGCTCTTTTTATGTTTAAGTTTGTGTTTACTCCAAAAATAAATTTTTTTTTATATGCCAACCCAAAAACAATTCTTTCTCGGAAAATGGAGTTGTCTGAATACGAGATTTTAGAGTTAACTGAGAATTATGGTGGTCTATTTCAGGAGTTATCGGATAAAAATAGTGAAAAATTTATTTCGATAAATAATGAAAAGAAATCTAAATCATTAGATAGGATATTAGCGACGATTATTGAGAACTTATGAAAATATGATAAAAGAGCTAGTCCAGAAATACGTTAACTTAACGAAAAATAGTGATTTTAAGTTTGACCCCAATGTTAGAACTTTATGGCTGACTGCTTTGGTTTTTGAAAAGTTAATATGTTGTCTTAGAGGTTGGTTGTTTTTGGGTGTATTTCAAAAGTTTCGTGTGATATTTCTTGGGCGCGCGGTAAAGCTTGATTTTAGGAGCAATATGTTTTTGGCAAGTAATGTTAAGTTGGGGGACTATGTCAGAATAAGTGCTCTCGGGAAGAAAAAGTTAGTAATTGGAACCTCAGCTAATATTGGTGATTTTACCCAGGTAATCATCTCCAGCAGCTTTGATAACATCGGCGAATTCATATTAATAGGCGATCACGTAGGGATTGGGGAGTTTTCATATTTGGGTGGTGGCGGTGGGCTCAATATTGGGAATGGAACAATTATAGGCCAATATTTCAGCGCTCACCCGGAGAATCATAATTTTGATAACCCTGTTGTTCCTATAAGATCTCAAGGAGTATCGAGAAAGGGAATTGTTATTGGAGAAAACTGTTGGATAGGATCTAAGGTAACTATTTTGGATGGTGTTGAACTCGGAGCCAATTGTATTGTGGCTGCTGGTTCGGTTGTAACTAAGTCTTTTAAGTCAAATGATATCGTCGCTGGAGTGCCAGCCAAGGTGGTGGGCAACCGAATTTCGGCAAAAAAGTGATGAATATGGCTTTTAAAAAAATAGTCTTTATTCATCTTTGGGATGATTTTAGCGGCAGCCCTAAGGTATTGTCTGATGTGATTACTGCCTGTAAGAAAAAAAACATCGAATACGAAGTGCTTGTAGGTAGCGGAAGCACTGGTTTTTTAGCTAAGAAGCATAATAATTTAAAGACCTACTTTTATCGTCGAAGTAGATTTCAGCTACTCACGTTTGTTTTCTTGTTGGTTTCGCAGATCTGTCTTTTTTTTAGGGTTTTGTTTTATAAGAGAGATGATGTCATTTTTTATGTAAATACGATGCTCCCGTTCGGCGGAGCTATTGCAGCTAGGTTGATTAATAAGCACGTAATATTTCATCTTCACGAAACTTCTATTAGACCTAGATTCTTTAAATCTTTTTTGCGTTATATAATAAAAATGACTGCTTTGAAGGTTGTGTATGTTTCAGAATATTTGCGGACGTCGGAATTTATTTCAAATAAAGAAAGCTTTGTAGTTTACAATGCCGTATCCGATGTTGATACTAAAAAAATGGTCACTCAAGGTCAGAAAGCCGAATCTTTAGATGCGTTTCAGGTTCTGATGGCTTGCTCATTACGACGGTATAAGGGGGTTCAAGAATTTTTCCAGATCGCGCGAGTTTTTAGGCGAAATCGAAATAGTAAAATTAAGTTTGTGTTGGTTTTAAATGCTACTAGAGCGCAGATGGAGGAATACTTTTTGGATTGTGAAATCCCTGACAATGTCGAGTTGTATTCCGCCCAGGAAAATATGGAAAATTTTTATTTGCGTGCGAATTTACTTCTAAATTTATCTAGGGTCGATAGTTGGATCGAGACTTTTGGTCTAACAATCGTTGAGGCTATGTCTTACAGTGTGCCCGTAATTGTGCCGCCCGTTGGGGGGCCTTTGGAAATAGTTCGTCCAGGAATAGATGGCTATCTAGTAGATTCTCGTGACCATATAGAAATTGCTCGCTTGATTGAGCGACTCTCTTTGGATCAAGAGCTCTGGCGATACCTTGCTAGAAATGCACGAGAACGCTCTTTATATTTTGGTGTTGATAAATTTTGTGCAGGCATTAACCAAGTGGTTTTTGAATGTAAAAAGAGTCCATAATGTTTTTGGAAGTGTGATATTAAATGTGCGGTATAACAGGAATAGTAGACTTTAATTTTAAGATTTCAAAATCAAACCTTGAGAAAGCAACATCATCCATTGCTAGTCGGGGCCCAGATGATTTTGGGTATTTTATTGATGCTGATATTGGTTTGGGTCATAGGCGTCTATCGATTATTGATTTGACCGACTCGGGTAAGCAGCCCATGCAGTCGAGTTGCGGTAGATATGTTTTGGTGTATAACGGTGAAATATATAATTTTTGTGATATTCGCGAAGATTTGGTAAAACAGGGTTGTAGGTTTAAGGGAAAGTCAGATTCTGAAGTCGTATTAAATGCATTAATACATTACGGTATTGATGCGATTTCCAAGTTTAATGGTATGTTTGCTTTTGCATTTTGGGATAATTTTAAAAAGAAGTTATATTTGGGTCGAGATCGGTTTGGGATCAAGCCATTATATTACGCAAGTGTGGATGGATCACTAGTTTTTGGTTCTGAAATTAAAGCGATAAATAAATTTGAGAAATCTAGATTAGATTTAAACATAAATTCACTGAGTGAATTTATGTGGTTTGGGAACGCACTGGGTGAAAATACCTTTTATAATGGCATTGTTAAGCTTCGCCCAGGACACCACTTACTGTTTGACAAATCGGGACTACAAATTCAAAAGTATTGGGCGATCGAAAACGTTCCTGTTAACCCAGTCCCCCTAGATCAAGCTATATCTCAGGTGTCAAATCTATTCGCTTCATCTATCAAGAGCCATTTAATAGCAGACGTTCCGGTTAGTGTGTTTTTGAGCGGAGGAATTGATTCTTCCGCTATTACTGCTTATGCCAGTGAATACTACGAGGGGGTATTAGATACGTATTCCGTAGGATTCGATTTTCATAAAGGAGGAAATGAGTTTGAAAACGCAAGGCTTGTTTCAAAGATGTTTGGCACGAATCATCATGAAATTGAAATAGGCGCTAACAACCTTGCAGATGACTTAACGGTGTTAAGTATTTATCATGATGAACCATTTTCTGATGCCGCAAATATTCCTTTATATTTACTTACTAAACAATTAAAGGGCGACCAAAAAGTTGTCCTGCAGGGTGATGGCGGAGATGAAATATTTGCAGGGTATAGACGCTATAATTTGCTTTCTCACCATTTTTTTTGGATGATGCTATCAAAAATTGGTTTAGAGTTTTCATTTCTATATAGAAAAACAAAATATTTTGAACGCGTGTATAGAATACTAAATGCATTATCGCAGCGGGATCCTGCTCTAAGAATGGCATTTTTGCTCACCTTTGAATCCCCCCACAATCTACCAACAGATGTATTATCTCAAAATGTTAAGAATAAATTAGCTAATTATGATCCGTTTAGTGAATATAGGTTCGCCGACGGAATATTTTCACATCTTGATACTGTTGAGAAAATGCTCAGAACCGATTGCACGATATTATTACCTAACACATATTTGGAGAAAGTAGACAAATCGACTATGGCAAATAGCATTGAGGTTCGTGTCCCTTTTTTGGATAAGGATCTGTCCGAATTTGTAATAGGCTTACCTAGCAATTATAAGGTTCGGAATTCGCAAAAAAAGTGGCTATTAAGAAAATCTCTTCGAGGTGTCGTTCCAGATAGTATCTTAGATGCGAAAAAGAAGGGATTTGGCGTACCTTTTTCCGCATGGTTGAGAAAACCGCTGGCAGACTTTATGAAGGAAACGATAAACTCGGAAGAGGTTAGAAGTGCGGGTGTTTTTCAGTCTGACCTAGTTAATAAGAAGATATGTGAACATTGTTCAGGAATGCGTAACCATGGAGCAATTTTGTGGAAGGTTCTTGTTTTGGGGATTTGGATAAAAGCAAATAAGGTAAGGGTTTAATGTTGTATGGGGGTTGAGTAAATGAGTGATGTTCCACTTAGAGTATCGATTGTCGGGTCAGTAGGGGTGCCCGCAAAATATGGTGGATGGGAAACTTTGGTTGAGTATCTAATTCAGAATCTCGCGGAAAGTTTTCAAATGACGGTTTACTGTTCTTCCAAGCAATATTCTGAACGGTTGAAGTATTATAATGGGGCGCAATTGGAATATGTGAACTTGCAAGCTAACGGTATTCAAAGTATTTTTTATGACTTGATGTCAATGTGTAGAGCTTTGAATAAGGCTGATATTATTTTGGTATTAGGGGTTTCGGGTTGTGTATTTTTGCCTTTGCTAAAGAAAATTAGCAGTAGTAAGTTTATTGTTAATATTGATGGGATTGAGTGGAAAAGGCAAAAATGGGGTAGGATCGCAAGCTGGTTCTTGAAGCTTTCTGAGCAAGTCGCGATTAATTATGCGGATGAGATTGTAGCGGACAATAAAGCAATACAGTCATATATACTAAAAACGTATAATCGCTCGGATTCAGTTTTGATTGAATACGGCGCAGACCATGTTTCTAATGAAGACATCGAAGCCAGTCTTAGAGATACCTACCCTGCACTGAATGCAAGATATGCTTTTAGTGTGTGTAGGATCGAACCTGAGAACAACCTTGATACCATACTTAAGTCATTTTCGTCTCAAGAGGGGTTGCCATTAATTATCGTTGGCAATTGGGACGCTAGTGTTTATGGGCGAAAGCTTAGGCAGGAATATCATAATGGTGTTGATATCTTTTTGGTAGATCCAATTTATGAACTCAGCACATTAAACCAACTAAGGAGTAATTGCTTTTTATATATACATGGACATAGTGCGGGGGGTACAAACCCATCTCTAGTTGAGGCGATGTATTTGGGGTTGCCAATTTTTGCGTATAATGTTGAGTTCAATGTAGAAACGACGTATTCCAGTGCGGTATATTTTGGGAATCAAGCAGAGCTAGAGTATCTCATAAGATCCGTTGATGAATTGGATTTGAATGAGTTAGGTTTAAACATGAGCAAAATTGCAAAAAAACATTATTTATGGCGGAATATTGCAAGAAAGTATTCTGATTTAATTTTGGATTTATAGATGATTCTTGTAACTGGGGCAAATGGCTTTGTAGGTCAGGCTGTAGTGAAAGAGCTTTTCTACTCTGATAGGCCTGTTCGAGCTTGCGTAAGGCGAAATGAGCCAACGTTTCCAGTTGGAGTGGAACAATCCAGCGTTCTTAAGCTTGAAGAAGTGCTAGATTGGGAAGGGTTACTATGCGGAGTCGATATTGTCGTACATGCAGCGGGTATGGCGCATAACGTTGATGGCGATGATAATTACCAAAATTACTATAATGCAAATGTTTTAGCGACAATTAATTTGGCGAATTCTGCTTCTCTTGGAGGCGTGAAACGTTTTGTGTATATTAGTTCTGTAAAAGTTTTTGGCGAATATACAAAGGAAGGTTCTAAGTTTCGAATTCAGGATTTAGCAATGCCGCATAATTCTTACGCTAAATCTAAGCGGCAAGCTGAAATTGAATTACTAAAAATTTCGCAAAAATCCGATATGGAAGTGGTTATTATTCGGCCTCCCTTAATATATGGACCTAATGTAAAAGCGAATTTTCTATCATTGTTTAAATGGGTTGAGAAAGGGTTTCCAGTTCCTAGTGCATTAAAGAACGCTAAAAGAAGCTTTATTTCACTTGCAAACTTGGTCGACTTTATATTAGTTAGTATTGAGGCCCCCAAGGCGGCTAATCAAATTTTTTTGGTTAGTGATGATAGTGATCTTTCGACCTGGGATCTTATTCTGACAATTGGTAAATACATGGGGAGGACTTGTAGGACAATACCTTTGCCAGCTGTAGTTTTAAGAATAATACTTTATCTTATCGGAAAAAAAGGGATGGCGACTCGCTTGTTATCTTCTCTGCAAGTGGATATATCTGAGACTAAGAGACAGCTGGGTTGGTCGCCAAAGTTTCGTTTGGAAGAGGGGATCGATGAGGTTGTAAGGGCATACAAAGATGATCTATCACGCTAGTAAAAGATTATTTGATTTATTACTTTCGATCACACTGCTGCTACTAATGTTGATTCCTTCGATTCTGATAGCATTTGCTATAAAAATGGACTCTAAAGGGGCAATACTGTATTGGTCGAGTAGAGTTGGAAAAAACAATGAGCTGTTTAACATGCCAAAGTTTAGGACTATGAAGATAGGTACGCCTCAGGTCGCGACACATTTATTGGCAAACCCCACGGGAGCTTTGACTTTTCTTGGGAGCTTTCTACGGAAGTCAAGTTTGGATGAAATCCCGCAATTGTGGTGCATTTTTAAAGGGGACATGAGTTTTGTAGGGCCTAGGCCAGCATTGTTTAACCAATATGATCTGATAGAACTGAGAACTAAAGCAAATGTCCATAAAATTTTGCCAGGGCTAACGGGCATGGCGCAAATAAATGGTAGGGATGAATTATCAATAAAAGAGAAAGTATATTTTGATACGGTATACCTAGCCAAGCGATCTTTATTTTTTGACTTGATGGTAATCTGGAAAACGATATTTAGAGTACTGAATCCAAAAAATATTAGCCACTAGGTTGTTTTTGATGATTATATTTTTTTTCAATACCAAAACAAATGCCAATCGGTAGCCAAATACAAGGCCAATAATAAGAAGGTTTAGTGAAAATATTGTATACGTCAAATACCTGTACAACCATAAAATAACAAATTACGCTAAATGCAATTTTTGCTTCAAACTTTGTCCAGTTCGTGAATGATATGTTTAAAACTCGTATAAGAATATAAATATATATTGACAGGCCAGTAAAGCCGAGCCAGTACAGCAGTTGAATATAAAAATTATGGCTATGAGGATGTATAACGCTAACCGCGTTTCCATCAATCATCCCAGATACCGTTAAGTCTGAGTTGTACAGAAACCCTTTGCCCAGCCAAAAATCTTTTAATCCAGAGTCGATATAGGTCGTCCAGATTTGAATTCTCCAGTCCCCCCCGCGATTTATTATAGATTCGATTTGCGGGCTATCAATAAGAAAAGTTAGTATTAGGGATGCGATTGGAGCCGCGATAGCAATAACCAAAAGAAAGCCTTTTTTTTCATTGGCCGCACAAATTAAAAAAGTAACATATAGGCCTAGAAAAACTGATCGTGTCCAGCAAATGAGAACAAATAAAATTAAAATAAATACTAGAAAAGGTATTGAAGCTCGAGAAAAAAACAATTTATTTTTTAGGTTGTTTCTCAATAAGATAATCGAGAATAGAGCAATAGCCCCAAGGTAAATCCCTGTTGTTGCGGCGTTGACTACCTTTAGAGCAGGAGCGTGTCCAATTTGAAGTATTCTCGTGGTTATTTGTTTGTTCTGTATGTATTCGATATGATGTATAAGTGTGAATATTCCTAGAATCGATACAAGGACAACTATCGCATAAATGAGCGTAGGGAACACTCTTGGAGTGTATCTCGTGATTATTGCGGTTATGAGAACAAACAAAAATATCATAACGGTAATTTTGAAAGATGATGCGGCGACGTCTAAGCTTTTATCTTCATTCCAAAATGCTGATGTGTTTATCAATGCTAATAGTAAGATAGTAGAGAAAAATAATTTTCTATCTATGTTACGAAAAAGACGATTAATTAATTTGAAGTTACCAACTAAAAATATAATCGAAGGAAGAAAAAAAAGAAGATAATATAGTGTCGCAAAATTTTCTATGGGCCAAACTGTTAGCCCCAACACGATTATATAACCAGTGTAGACGAACGGTAGTAGTTTTCTAAGATGTATTATTTCATGATCTACGTTTGGGTTTTTCGAGTTTTCCATTCAATTGCTGCAGTTAATAGTGAAGGTGTGTTATGAGTTTTTCGAGCGTTTTTATCGAAGCTGGACTTTAGCATCGCTGTATTGAACGATGTTACTGGTGTTTGTTGAGGGAGATTTATAATCTAGCGGAGCTTTAAGTAATAGTAATTCAACTTCGCTTCGTTTCTGTTGTCGACATGATTTTTCAAGATCTTCCAATATTATTTTGATTTCTGAGTACTTTAAATGCTTTTCTTCGGCTCTGAGTATCCTAGGGTGTGAGGTGGAGGTAACATTTTTACCAATGAGCAATTCTTCAAATAGTTTTTCGCCAGGGCGTAACCCCGAAAACTTTACTTCGATGTCACCATTCTCATTACTTTCGTCTTTTAGGCTCAATCCAGAAAGTTGAATCATTCTTTTTGCGAGATCTACGATTTTAACGGGCTGCCCCATATCCAAAACGAAGACGTCGCCCCCGGTGCCTATTGACCCTGCTTGAAGAACCAGTTCAGCAGCTTCTGGAATTGTCATAAAATAACGAGTGATTTCTGGATGGGTAACTGTAACTGGCCCGCCATTGTGTATCTGTTTTCTAAATAGCGGTACTACCGATCCTGATGAGCCTAATACGTTGCCAAATCGAACCATCGTGAACCTGGTGACTTTTTGGTTTTCTGCGAGCGCTTGTAAGGATAATTCGGCTAACCTTTTACTTGCCCCCATTACATTAGAAGGCCGAACAGCCTTGTCGGTTGAGATTAAAACGAATGAGTCCACGTTGGCGTCGATCGCTGCCAATGCGCAAAACCATGTACCTAGAACATTATTTTTTACTCCTTCAATTATATTTTTTTCAATTAAAGGTACGTGCTTGTATGCCGCTGCGTGGTAAATCGTATTAATATTGTAGGATTCAAAGACTCGTTTTAGTTGAGACTTATTCTGAGCGGAGCCAAGAATGCTCACTAGCTCGATTTGGTAACCATGGCTTGCAATAATCTCAGTCAATTCTGCTTCAGCTTTGTATAGGTTGTATTCATTTAATTCGAATAACACAAGTCGAGTGGGAGATTGTTTTAAAATTTGGCGACACAATTCCGACCCGATCGAGCCTCCAGCTCCGGATACGAAGACATTTTTATTTGTAATACAAGCGGAAAGTAGCATGGGAACAGGCATGACTTGGTCTCGCCCCAGTAAGTCCTCAACATCAACATCCCGAATGTCTTCGATTTTTGATTTGCCCGCGAGGATATCGTTCATGTCGGGTATGGTTTTGACGCTGATTTCGAGCGCTTCTAATTGTTTGATAATGCTCGATCGTTTGGATCTGGGAGCATTCCCGAGGGCAAGTAAAATATGTTTTACACCAAATGTTTTGACGAGCCGAGGAAGTTTTTTGGGGTTCGAAACTTTCAATCCTCGCATAATAGTCCCGCGTATCCTTGGGTTGTCATCTACAAAACCAGCGACTTTGTATTTCGAACCCTGAAGAGCGTTGGCTAATTGAAATCCACCGTGCCCAGCTCCATAGATAATTATTGGCTCTCGGTGCTTACTTGTTTCTGCTTTTGCTTTTAGGAGCAACACCATGCCTCTAATTAGTAAGCGAGGGGTCCCAATAAAAAAAAGTGCAGCAAATGCGTAAATTATAGGCACAGACCTGGGTGTTCCCGAATCAATTATGAAGCTAGTTGCTGCAAGAGTGATGGAGGAGATAAAAACTCCAATACCGACATTTAGCAGCGCTTGCTGTGCCATAAAGCGTAATATTGCTCGGTATAGACCTAGCATTGCGAAAGCCGAAAGAGATACTAAGAGAGTGATTGTTAGGCTGATTAGCTCAAGTTTCCCTATTGGAACCTGGAGGGTTCCAAGACGTAAGCAGTTGGAAAAATAAAAAGAAAATGTTAGTGCGAATGCGTCGTATAGAAGTGAAATGATCTGTTTATTGCTTCTGGTCGTCTCGAATAGGTTTTCAATCCTCATTTTGCGCTTTCCCTTTTTGCGAAAATGCTTTAAGTGTAGCCCCGAAGCTTATGATTTATCAAGTTCTCGCAATATTTGGGAGTTGTGGATGGAATTAATCTATCAGAAACAGGTGCCGCTAATCGGAGAGCTGCGTATAAACGATCTTGATACAGGCTTGCAGCGATTAAAAAGCTTTGCGTGTACTTTGACCCTCCAGACTAGGAAAGGGGGGGGACATCGGAAAATGGCTCCGCCTGCTGGGCTCGAACCAGCGACCCAATGATTAACAGTCATTTGCTCTACCAACTGAGCTAAGGCGGAATGATTAGAACCCAAGAACCTGAATTTTAGGAGCTTTTGCGAGAGTTCTTAGGGTGCATTCAGAAGGCAGGGGAGTCTATATATGTTGGTCTCAAGAGTCAACTTTTTTGTATGGTATAGGCCGTCTTTACTGCTTAATCTGGTAGTTCGAAAGGCTAATAGGTTTAACGGTATAGCCATTCAGATACCGACGAAAATAGGGAGAAATTATTAGGAGCTTTTTCTTTTAAAAAGACTACCCAATTCATATGTATTTGTGATTAATTTTGTACGAGCACCTAAAGTTTTTAAAAATTCTATTGAAGCTCTGGCGAAGCTGTGGGGTAGTGTGGATAATGCTCTACTTTTCTTTGTCTGGAATTAGATGGATTAACGAGACTATGAATACTCAAGCTCAAACGAATAGAAAGCGCATAGCCGTCGATCTCATAAATGATGAAGTCGATTTGATAGAATTAGTAGCGTTGTTGTGGAGAGGAAAGTGGATTGTTGTTGGTGTGATGCTTATATTCGGTATTGCCTCAGTTTGGTATTTAAAAATCACACCGTCAATATATCGTATTGATGCTATTTTAGACGAAACCTCAAGTTATCGATTGCAGCGTATTCAGCCGTCTAAATTGAAAGGTGGTGAAGAATATCAAGTGCAACCGGTTAATCTCGAAATCGTATATTCAACAGCGCTTGCACACGCGAATTCTCTTTACGTCAAGAAATTGTTTTGGCAGCAGAGTGCGAAAGAGAGAGGTATCTCTCAACCAAATGGGATCGAATATGAAAAATATTTTAAAGTATTTTCAAATAACCTTTCGGTAACTGTTCCCGATACTACAATTCCGGATTCTAGTTTGCATAGCTTTTTAGCGTTAGAAAGTAAAAACCCCAAAGAATCAACACAATTGTTAAAAGCTTATCTTGATTTCGTCGATAGGCACACTATAGCTGAATTAATCGATCAGCTAACGGCGGGATATACGACTTCACTATTAAAGCTTGAGTCTGATTATGATTCGTTGATTGAACAAGAAAAGAGAAAGTTAGCCGATGAGCTTGTGCGGTTAAAGGAGTCTTTGGAGGTCGCCCGCGCTCTTAATATTGTTGAGACACCTTATGATGAAGTTGAAAATGTAGAACTCGGCTTTATTGAAAACAGACAGTACCTACTAGGTACAAGAGTTTTGAACGAAGAAATAAAGTCAATTAGCGCCCGTCAGCAAAAACCGCTGGCTGCTTTCGTGCCATTATTGCGCAATATGGAGCACTGGAAAGAGCAGCTAGAAAATGACTTGAGAAGAACGCAGGGAGCTGAAGATGTGGTAAATAGCTTTGTTATTGTGAGTCCGCCGCAGGCGACTCTAGATCCAATTAAACCAAAAAAATTATTAATTTTTATTGCCTCTTTGGTTGTTGCGGGGGTTCTAGGCGTAATAATAATTTTTGTTCGAGAGGGGGTTAAGAGTTATAGATCTAGAAATATCGGGAATTGAAACCGTTTGTTTGTCTTGAAAAGTTAAAATTATATTTAAATGGGGTGTAGTACGTAGCGTTCGTTGTTGTCTCAAGCTAGAGGGTTGAATTTGTGTAAATATATTAGTAAGTATCTTTTCTTTGACGAAGCCGCTTTACCGATGCTGAGAATACTGACGGACCGTGGTGCAGGTATTGTGGTCGGGTGAATACCATGATTACCAATTGTATTGATCACACCAAGACCAATGCACAATCACCACAAACCAACGGAATTTGTGAGCGTTTCCATAAACGATTCTGCCGGATCACGTTCGGAACGAGCTCTGCGGCGGTCTCAAAGAGCTATAAAAAGACCTGGGCGATATATAATGAGCGCACTCATCAAGGAAAAGTGTGTTGCGAGCGCACGCCGATTGATACATTGGTCGATGTGCAAACGATTTGGGTAAAGAAGGATTTAGCTCAAATCTAAACTGACAATTCACCCTGATAAAGTTGGTAGCTTTCAGATTAAGTCTGAGCTATTACAGATATTTAGCTCGGTTTATCTGCGATATCAAACTCCATTACCTTCTGTTCCAAATCTACCTTCTTTAGCGTTACCTTAAGCACCCGCTCTAACTGATAAGTAATATCCTTGACCAATAGTGTCATTCTCAAAGAATCATATTTAGTCGGCGTTTCTTTCGTATTGCGCATACTAATAAAGCTCTCGACGCCGCTTTCAATAAGTCGGATGACAATGCCTTGGCTGCTCACGGAGATTATTTTGGCTTCGAATTCTTGATCGATTTTGTCGGCCATGAACTGGCAGAGCAGCCATTTTTCTAACTGGCGGCTGGCTTGGCGTATGTTGATAATATTCTTTTGGAGATCCGACGCTAGGGACTGTTCCTGTTGTTTACTTTCAACCTCTTTAAGCAAAATGGATTTGATTAATCGTTGATTGTGTAGGTCTTGGTATCGGCGGATAGGGGAGGTGATCATTGCGTAGTGTTTGAAGCCTAAACCGAAGTGAGGTTTGGCTTCACTGCTGATCTCGCCGGCTTTCAGTAGTCGTTTTAGGGTGGCGATTAGCGCCGTGTTGTCTGCGTCTTCGGTTTGTAGTTGTTTAAGTAAGTTTTGATAGCCTTCGAGCGTTTCTAGCTCACCGACGTTCATTTCGGGCTTATCTTTTTGCAATAGGATTTTTATTTCATTGAGTCTTTCTGGACGAAATCCGGCATGGCTTGAGTACAGCGCTGAACCTTGCGATCCGTTTTGATTTAGAAAGGTCCCCGCACAATAGTTAGTCGCTAACATGGCTTCTTCTACCATTTTGTGAGCGGCCGTTGGCGTTCGTCTTTCAATACTTTCGATTTTTTGCGAGGAATTGAGTTTCAAATGGTAATCATTATGTTGATCTTGCAAAATGCCGTGTTGGTGGCGGAAGGATTGACGAGCGGAGGCAATGGCTGCAAGCAAATCAATTCTCGCGTGAATTGAATCGGGGAGAGAATCCGCGCTTGATTCAGATCCGGGGTCGAGATAATTGGCGACTTGTCGGTAGCTTAATTTAAAGTGAGATTTTATTGTTCCACTTAAAAACTCAAAATTTTGAATCTCACCGTCACGAGAGACGGCCATTTTACAGACTAAGGTCTGACGCTCTTCACCTGGCAAAAGAGAAAATACACTTTGCGATAATTCTTTGGGAAACATTGGCAGTGTTAAGCCTGGAAAGTAAATCGACGAGGCTTTCTCTTTCGCTGCATTATTCAAGGGGCTTGCTGCGGGAATAAAAGCACTTGGGTCAGCGATAGCGGTATATAAGTTCCATCCTTCACTGCTTTCCTCTGCGAATAAGGCGTCATCCATGTCGAGCGTCATTTCGGAATCAATGGTAACGAAGGTTTTGTTGCGAAGATCTTGACTGTCTGGCGTTGGACTTGGTTTTGGTGATGCTACGATTTCTTCTACTTGGGCTAGTGCGTCTGCGGACCAATCAATATTGAGTTTGTGTTGATTAATAATGTACTCGCGTTCGATACCAATATCTTCGTCGCGGCCTATTTTCTTGATGATCTTTGTGTATGTCTTGCCGTCTTTGAAGGGGTGGCGAGTGATTTTACAGCTTACGTAATCGCCGTCTTTGTATTGTTTGCGGCCACCCGGAGGGATGAAAAGCCAGCGTGACAATTGTGGATGATCGGCAACAACGAAATGATTCTTACCTTTTTCGAGATACTTACCTAAAAAATCAGTGAGTTCGCTGCTGATTAATTTTTCTAGCTTGGCACTGCTTTGCTTTTTATCATTTTCTGTTACAAGTACCTGGACTCGATCCCCCGGTAGGACACGTTGCATTTCATCGGGCGCTAAAAACACATCGCGCCCATCGTCGAGTTTTACAAAACCGTAGCGATTATTGGTGCCTCGCACTATACCTTCGCCAATGTCTTTGGCATCTTCAATATTTTTTTTCAGTTGATTAAGTTGAGAAAGGGCGTCGGCGTTTAGCATGATTATGGTTTAAAAACTCTTCTTTAAAATGTAAGGGGGCGTTTACGAATGCCATTATGTTAGGTGGCTGCCATAGTTCTGAAATACATGCAGTCTGGTGAGTATATTTTGTCGAGAAAAAATGGCCGAATGACAAATGCCATCAAAAATAACTACCATCAAATAAGCTCGCAATTCTAACAAGGCTGAAAATTCACCGCCATTCAGAACCTCAGTCTTTACAAATCTCTATTTATTAAATAATTGTCTGAATGATGTTGTCTCGATGATCGTGTCACAGCGTTCTTGGGCTGAAAATAGATGACATCATCATTTCTTGTTTTTGAGCGCTTGCTGTAACAGTGCGCCCATTGTTCCAACATTGTTACTGTTTCCGTTCCCACCATTACCCCTCTGATTTGAGTTATTGCGCTTAGGGTTAGTGTTTTGCCGCCCCCTGTCTTGGTTCTGTTTGCTACTTCTTTCTGTTCTTGGGGTTTGGTTTGATTTTGAATTCCGCTTGTCATTGTTACCAGCCGTGGCACCGCGATTAGTGTTTGCATCCGCTCCTGGCTCATCGTCGAGTCGCATGCTCAGGCCAATACGTTTGCGTTGCACATCAACTTCCATCACTTTGACTTTGACGATGTCCCCGGCTTTAACGACATCACGGGGATCTTTAACAAACTGCTGTGCTAATGCAGAGATATGTACCAGGCCATCTTGGTGGACGCCGACATCAACAAAGGCACCGAAGTGGGTAACATTAGTCACCGTACCCTCCAATACCATGCCTTCGGATAAGTCTGATAATTTCTCGACGCCTTCTTTGAATTGCGCGGTCTTGAATTCTGGTCGCGGGTCTCGCCCGGGTTTGTCGAGTTCGCTGAGAATATCGATAACGGTAGGCAAGCCAATGGAGTCACTGATGTAGTCGTTGGCTGATAACGATTTTAAAAACGTTCTGTCGCCGATCAGGTTTTTAATTTCTCGTTGGTTACTTTCGGCGATTTTTTCCACCACATGATAAGACTCAGGATGAACCGCCGATCCATCAAGCGGATTGCTGCCATTGGCAACACGTAAAAAGCCCGCCGCTTGTTCGAAAGTTTTGTCACCAAAGCGCGGAATGGATTTTAATTGTTCGCGACTCGAAAACGCGCCATTCTCGTCGCGGAAAGCAACGATGTTGTTTGCCAAGGTGCCGTTTAGGCCAGACACACGTGTTAGTAAAGGTACCGAAGCAGTATTTACGTCAACACCGACGGCGTTAACGCAATCTTCTACTACGGAACCTAAACTTCGCGACATTTTGGTAGGCGATACATCGTGTTGATATTGGCCAACGCCAATCGATTTAGGCTCGATTTTCACAAGCTCTGCTAGTGGATCTTGCAGGCGACGAGCAATGGAGATGGCACCGCGAATGGTGACATCAAGATCGGGAAATTCTTTTGCTGCAAATTCACTGGCGGAGTAAACCGAGGCACCGGCTTCGTTGACGAGCACTTTTTGCGCTTTGATGTCAGGATTGTTTTTAAACACCTGAGCAACGAAATTATCAGTTTCTCGCGAGGCGGTACCATTCCCAATAGCGATCAAATCGACATTGTATTTTTTACACCAATGCACGAGTTGCGCTTCCGCTTCTTGCTGTTTATTTTGCGGAGGATTGGGAAAAATTGCGCCGTGATCTAATACTTTTCCGGTCTCATCGACGACCGCGACTTTAACGCCAGTTCGTAAACCTGGATCGAGTCCTATGGTAGCTTTTGGCCCTGCGGGCGCGGCTAACAATAAATCTTTTAAATTGTTGGCGAAGACTTGAATCGCCGCTTCTTCCGCCTTTTCTCTCAGTTCACTTAGTAAATCTGTTTCTAAGTGAGAGTGAATTTTTACTCGCCAAGTCCAACGTACAACTTCCGCTAACCAATCGTCGGCGGGTCGGTCTTTGTGTTCTATCGCCCAATGATCGGCAACCATCAGTTCACCGCGGTGTTTTTTGCTTTCTTGGGCGTCAGCTTCATCGTCAGCTTTTAAATTAACGGTAATCGATAAAATACTTTCATTGCGCCCTCTAAAAACGGCTAAGGCCCGATGGGACGGAACTTTTTTAATTAGTTCATCGAACTCAAAATAATCACGAAACTTTTCACCTTCTTTTTCTTTGTCTTTCATGACTCGCGCCGTTAAGTAAGCTTCATCGGCGAGGAGTGCGCGTAGCTTGCCTAGCAAGTTCGCGTCTTCTGCGAAGCGTTCCATCAAAATATATTTTGCTCCTTCAAGAGCATTTTTTGCTTCGTTGATTTTGAGTTCGGGGTTTAAATATTTTTCTGCTTCCTCAGTTGGATTTAAGCTGGGGTCGGCAAACAAAGCGTCGGCCAAGGGCAGCAGCCCCGCCTCAATAGCAATCTGGCCTTTGGTTCTGCGTTTGGGTTTGTAAGGGAGGTATAAATCTTCAAGTCGGGTCTTGGTATCGGCAAGGCGAATGTCTTTTTCCAGTTCCGGCGTGAGCTTTTCTTGTTCCTGGATACTTTTAAGAATGCTCTCTCGGCGATCTTCCAACTCACGTAAATAAGATAAGCGCTCTTCGAGCATGCGCATTTGTGTGTCATCTAAGCCCCCGGTAACTTCCTTTCGGTAGCGGGAGATAAAAGGGACAGTGGCGCCCTCATCGAGCAAGCCGATAGCCGCTTGAATTTGTGTTTCTTTTGCATTGAGTTCTTCGGCGATACGGGCGGGAATACTTTTCATTAACGGATTCTTATCTAATGGCTCTTGAGGGTTAGGATTGCTTTTTAAGTTCGACTTTTGTGAGTCCAGGGGAGCGCTATTATCCGCAAATAAAGATGACAAAACAGTCTTGAATTACACAGTAATTTGTGAGGGAGAAAAGGAAATAGGGCCTGGGTCGCAGAAATAATAATTAGCCCAGATCTTGGTCTTTTCTAGGTGCAGTAAGCATTGGTAATTGATTGGTAGGGAAAGTTGTTTTGGTTGATATTTGATCAGCTCAGAAAGCGGTTATCTAGGGATTCGGATCGAGGTATAATTCGCCAATTCACATTTCAGGCAAGATCCGAGGTTGTCATAATGAAGCGAGCCACGTTCACCAACTTTAAATCCAGTACCAAGGAAGATTGGCAGATCATTGGCGAGGCCTTCAATGAATATGCTAAAGGCTTGTCTGAGCGGGTTATTCAGCACTTATTACTGCTCAAAGGCGATTGTGGTGGCTTTCCCGTTGATCGTCTCGAACATTGCTTACAAACCGCAACCTTGGCCTATGAAGCCGGTGAAGATGAAGAATATGTCGTGGTTGCTTTGATTCATGATATAGGGGACCCCTTGAGTACATATGATCACGGTGAGATGGCAGCGACTATCCTCAAGCCTTTTGTCTCAGAAGCGAATTATTGGATGGCAAAGCATCACCAGATCTTTCAGGGCTACGATTATTTCCACCACCTTGGTATGGATCGCAATATGCGAGACAAGTACAAAGATTCTCCTCATTACGAATACACCAAGCGTTTCTGTGAGCTCTATGATGGCGCTGCTTTTGATCCAGAATATAAATCCAAGCCCTTGGAATTTTTCATCCCTATGATCGAACGTGTTTTCAGCCGACCCAAGAGAACCATGGCCAATGGCATTAAAGATTTATAAATTTAGGGCATGGTTTAATTAGCAAATCCTAAAAGGGGCTTCACAACGACAGCGGCCCCAATTCCACTATTCCTCTCGCAAGCTATTACCTCGTTTTTCGGAGTTGTTTTTATGAGTAAAGATCCAATTGTCATCGTCGGCGCGGCCAGAACCCCTATGGGCGGGTTTATGGGCGATTTATCCGCTGTTCCAGCCTCTGAGCTGGGCGCCACAGCAATCAGTGCCGCCTTGGCCCGAGCAGGGGTTTCTGGTGAAGACATAGACGATGTGGTGATGGGTTGTGTCCTGCAAGCGGGCCAAGGCCAGGCGCCGGGTAGACAAGCTGCCCTCGCTGGTGGCGTGGCGAAATCCGCAAGCTGTATCACCGTCAACAAAATGTGTGGCTCGGGGATGAAGGCCGCGATGATCGCCCATGACAGTTTGTTGCTAGGCGATTCTACCGTCGCCATCGCCGGCGGTATGGAAAATATGAGCGCTTCACCTTATTTGTTGCTGAAGGGTAGAGGTGGCTACCGAATGGGGGCTGATCAAATTTACGATCACATGATGCTCGATGGTTTAGAAGATGCCTACAATCGTGGTACGCCGATGGGAGTGTATGCTGAAAACACTGCCAGCCGATTTAGCTTCTCCCGCGAGCAACAAGATGAATTTGCACTAACCTCATTGGCCCGCGCCCAGCAAGCGACGACAGATGGATCTTTTGCCAAAGAAATCACTCCGTTCACCGTCAAGTCTCGTCAGGGCGACATTGAAATTACGGTTGATGAACAACCGGGTAAGGCGAAGCCGGAAAAAATTCCGCAATTACGACCGGCTTTTGTTAAAGATGGCACCGTAACCGCCGCCAACGCCAGTTCAATTTCCGATGGTGCTGCAGCGATCGTTTTGATGCGTTTGTCTGAAGCTGAAAAGCGAGGTTTAACGCCAGTGGCAAAAATCGTCGGGCATGCCAGCTATTCTCATGAACCAGAATGGTTTACGACTGCCCCAGTTGGCGCGATCAATAAATTGTTTGCGAAAACGGGTTGGAAAAATTCTGACGTAGATCTCTACGAAATTAACGAAGCCTTTGCGGTCGTTACCATGGCGGCAATGAAAGAATTAGATTTGCCTCACGATAAAGTTAACGTACACGGTGGCGCTTGCGCTCTAGGGCATCCGATCGGTGCTTCCGGTGCGAGAATATTGGTCACGCTATTGGCGGCACTGGAAAAAAATAATCTGCAACGCGGTGTTGCGTCGCTGTGTATTGGTGGGGGTGAAGCGGTGGCCATGGGTATCGAGAGATTCTAGCTGGATGGCGCTATTCGGTTTAACGGCTTTCCTGTCGCTGGCAATCGTAGTGACATTGTTGATCTTGATTGAGATTTATCAGCGAAAAAAGGCGGCGGAGTATTACGAAGAAGAGTTGGTGGGCTTACAAAGCAAGTATCCAGAAATTTTTAATAATGCGACATCATTAAAATTTTATACCAGCGGTCACCCCTATGTGTGGGTGAATTCAGATTTTAAAGAGTGGCTTGAAGGCCTGAAGGCTAGCTGCCGCGGACCAAAAGGCGTACCAATAAAGGCCAGGTATTCTTTACGCGTCGACAGAGTAAAAGAGCACGTCTACTTCGTTCCTGGTATAGAAAGTTTCGATTTTTCCAGTTTAATGCGTTATGACGAATGGCTGGAAGATGGAAAAAAGTACTCGCAAAAAATTGCCGAATACAAAAAATCTCGGAACGAAACGTAACAATAATTAATTGGGTATTACTACAACCACATCGCTGCTGCGCTGGCGAGTACGGTCATAATAAACAAAAACCATTTTAAGGTTCTCTGGCTGGCTTTTATTGCGAATTTTACGCCGAGTTGTGCACCCGCCATTGTTCCCGCCGCTAGAATTAAACCTGGAATCCACATTACCTGTCCGCGCCAAATAAAAATTCCCAAAGCAACGGAAGTTAATACCCCGGTACACAACATCTTAAGTGCATTCGCGCGTACCAGGTCGTAACGCAAACTGCCTGCTAACGCGGCAATTAAAATAAATCCCACTCCAGCCTGAACGAACCCGCCATATAAACCAGCAATGAATAAGGTTCCCCACGCGCGATGATTGCCTTTCATCTTTAAAGAGGCTTCGCCTTCCATTGTCGCAATGGTTTCTGGACGAACAAGAATGATGAGTGCCATGGCTATCATCGCAAATAATAAAACCGGTTTGAGGTAGGTCGTAGGCATGAATGACGCTGCGACGGCACCGATGGCTGAACCAATGAGCGTTGGAATTAAAATTGGCCATACATCAGCACGTTCGAGTTTGCCGCGTTTATCAAATCCCCGTGTACCTACTAGGCATTGTAAAAATACGCCGACTCTATTCGTTGCGTTAGCGATATCGGCGGGCAAGCCCAATATCATCAACGCGGGCACGGTTAAGTTTGAGCCACCGCCGGCAAGTGTGTTGATTACACCTGCAACGACGCCGGTGCCAACCAGCATAACGATGAGAAGGGGGGATATTTCGAACATAACAGCTATAAAAGTCTATTGAATTAAATTAAGTGGGGCATAGTACCGATTTGTTGCGGAGAATGCCTAGTTTTTATATCAATAGTCGCAATTTGAATCTTGATGCACTTGGTTTTTAGGTGTCACTTGGTACACTTCGCCATCGCTGTATTTTTTGGCGTGCAACACTAAAAATTTGGAGAAAGTTATCAATGCAAGAGCTTAGTAGTAATTTAATGTTTGGTGGTACGCACAAGCGTTTCTCCCATGAGTCTGTAGCCTGTGGTTCAAGCATGACCTTCGCCATATTTTTACCAAAACAAGCGCAAGAAAAACCCTTGCCGGTTTTATATTGGTTGTCGGGCTTGACCTGTACCGATGAAAATTTTTCGCATAAAGCAGGTGCCCAGCAATATGCAGCGGAACACGAAATCATTTTGGTCATCCCAGACACCAGCCCGCGAGGTCTAAATCTTCCGGGTGAAGATGATAGTTATGATTTTGGCAGCGGCGCGGGTTTTTATCTCAACGCAACTAAGTCTCCTTGGGACAAGAATTACCGCATGTATGATTACGTGGTCGATGAACTACCTACGCTAATTGAAGGCCATTTCCCTGTTGATAAGCAACGTCGATCAATCACTGGGCATTCTATGGGTGGGCACGGTGCATTAACCATCGCGTTGAAAAACCCTGATCGCTATAAGTCAGTTTCCGCTTTCGCTCCTATCGTTGCACCGAGCCAAGTTCCATGGGGTCGAAAAGCATTGCAAGGATATTTGGGTGACGATGAAAGAAACTGGCAAGAATACGATTCAGTTGCCTTAATTAAATCGGGAAAAACAGTCGCAGAAATATTAGTAAGCCAAGGCGGCGCGGATGATTTTCTACAAGAACACTTGAAGCCCGAGTTGCTTCAAGCGGCTTGTGAAGAAAAAAATATACCGATCACGTTAAATATTGAACCCGGTTATGATCACAGCTATTTCTTTATTGCGACATTTATCGAAGAGCACATTAAATACCATGCGAAGTTTTTAAAAACTTAAACGAACGCCTAGATCAATGGAGCGCCCCGGCGCCGGCGAGAAGTTTTTAAGTAACGAAGTATGATCTCTGATTTCTTTATCGCTTAAATTGCTAGCCTTCGCGAAAAATACCCATTCCAAACCTTGAGCTTGTAGATGGTAATCTAGTTGCGCATCGATACGTGTATACCCTTCGGTTTCGAGTTCATTTTCCGCCACGTCTTTTTGCGCACTCACTTTAGTACTTCTCAGTTTTGCGGAGAAGTCGCCTACTTGGTACTGCAGTTCGATACCGAATCGTTGTGGTGGAATACGGGGGATGTTCTCACCGCTGTCCAATTCCGCCTTCACCCGGTCTCCGAATATTGTGAAGTCGAAATGATGCACATCCAGAAAAGTGCTTGGGTAGGACAATTGCACTTCAGCTCCTTGAAAACTTGCATCGTCTTGTAAATATTGGCTGACAATTGTTTCGTCGATTTCACCGCTATCGGCTAGGTAAATGAAGTTTTTGAAGTTATTACGAAAAAAGTTTATTTCGGCTCGAAAATTACCGGCATATTTAAAAAAACCAATATCAATATTGTTCGATACTTCTGTTGTGAGGCCCGGATCACCCAGTTCAATGCGTTGTGTAGCGGCGTGGGTAACTAAGTTCTCGTCGCCATGAATGTCGCATGTGCCCACTGCAATATTAGAAAACAGCTCCTCAACAGTCGGCGCTCTTTCCGCACGGCTCAGCGATACATTGATATTAGTGTTGTCGTCGATCCCCCAGATTGTTGCTGCATTGGCACTCCATGATGTCGTGTCTGTATCGCAAGCGGCTTTAGTTTTAATTTTGTCTTTATCAACGCGTAAGCCAAGTTCAATAATTGTTGGTGATAAATCGATACTTTCGAGGATAAAAAAACCGAGGTTTGAAATATCAGCGGCGGGTATGAAAGATTCTTCACCAACGGCGCTAAAATCGCGATCACCATACTGCAAGCCCCAAACGCCATTCAGTCCTTTGTGGTGTTGATGTTTGACGGTGACGCGGCTATCGAAACCTTTGTTTTTAAAGCGCGTGCCAACAACCGGACCCTCAAGTTCTTTATGCTCGTAATCGTTAAATGTGAGATGAGCGTTCAGTTCTTCAATAAATCCAGTGTATTTCTGACCGAATTCTATATCACTACGCTGTTGTTCTAGGTCAATGCGAATATTTTCCTCGCCTTCCTCCTCCTCTTCCTCACCTTCTTCGTGATGGTGCGCGCCGGGCGGAATACCATAATTATTTTTTAGATTGCTAAAAGCAATGCCGAAATAACTGTCGTCGCCAATCCACGATCCACCGATCGTAAAGTTTTCTGCTTCGGTATCAGAATTCGCTACAAAGCCTTTGGTGTTTTCGTGTTCCTCTTCTTCCTCCATTTCATCTTCATCGTGGTGTTCGAGCGCTTCTATCGATTCAATATCCAGGGCGTAGCCAGGAATTTCGACGAAATTACTATCGCGATGAACGCCGTCAAAATACCAAGAAATTTTTTCTATGCTGCCTCCGAGTTTTGTTACCAGAGTGTTGCTATCGTTAACACTCGAGTGTCGAATTTCGGTAGCGCCACCAAAGGCTGAAGGTGCTAAGGTTTTAGGAATACGATTATCGATCACGTTGACGATACCGCCGATTGCGCCATTGCCATAGAGCAGAGTTGCGGGACCTCGAACAATTTCGATTTGCTCAGATAACAAGGCTTCCACCGAGTCGGCGTGATCTTGACTCGCACTCGACGCGTCTAAAGTACTCAAGTTATTCTGCAAGACCTTCACTCGGTTGCCGGTAAGCCCGCGAATAACCGGTTGGCCAACGCCGACGCCAAATGAGCTTGAATGAACCCCAACTTGATTTTGGATGGTTTCACCGAGAGTGGTGGACGCGCTGTTTCGTAGTTCCTCACCGTTGATTAGGTGAACCGGTAACGCGGTTTCAGTTTTGGATTTTCCTTGCGAACCGCTGACAATAATCTCTTCGATCTCGCCGTGATTATGTTGATGGGCACCTTCGTCATTTTGCGCGAAAGAGGTGCTGCTACAAGTTGCGCCGTAAATTACCGCGGCTAGGTATATGAATACCGATTGATGTGATTTGCTGATTATATTCTTCATTACTTTCCTCAATAAATTTTCCATCGGCCAATTGATACAGTGATCCGTTGGCGCGTATATTTTTTATTTCCGTGTTGAAAGTCACAGGCAAGGCGGACGATTCCGTTAAATCATACAAATGCAGATAACCGAAAATCTCTACGCGAGTTTCAACTAAGAAAAAATTGCTACAGTGAGCGATATTTTGTTTGGGAAATTATCGAGAGGGTGGTGCGCGAGCTTGTGTGTGGAGGAATTTGGGGCTGCTAGAAGCAGTAAAAATTTCTTTAAATGCTACTGATGCCGCGGGTGAAGTGAGATTGAAGGTGGTTTGGGAGTGAGCCGAGTGTTCTAGACTGTGTAAGTTCGAACAAGTACTACAATCGTGATTTTGGAAATGACTCGCAAGGTCTTGAGCATCCTCGTGATGATGGGAGGCGAGGGCGAATTGAGAAAACAGTAAGGCAAATAGCAGCGACCACTTTAACAAATTGTGGTTTGAGTGCCGTCCGATGTGTCCAAAACGCGTGATAGCGATGTTCATAGTTCTCAATTTTAGGCGCAAGATTTTGCAGTTTGATGAACGCAATAAAAAGTGCCAGCAAAAAAATTGGGTTAAGGAAATTAACCGAAGGGCGATAATAGAATATTTCTGTGATTGGAAGCAACAGGCAATAAAAAAGTGGGTCTTTAAAAAGCCCACTTTTTTTATTGTTACTTAAGGTTTGGAAGTATTAAGCCAATAAGCTTTTCTTCGCTTGGTGGTATTCTGCTTCCAAGCGTGCGACAAGTTCTGCGGCGGGAAGAATCTGTTTAACGGCGCCAATTCCTTGCCCGCAGCCCCAAATGTCTTTCCAGGCTTTGGTGCGATCAGAGCCGAAATTCATTTTGCTTGGGTCACTGACGGGCAGATCGTCGGGATCTAGTCCCGCGTTAACGATCGAGGGCTTCAAATAATTTCCGTGAACGCCGGTAAATAAATTTGAGTAAAGCACGTCGTCAGCGGCGCAATCAACAATCATTTGTTTGTAACGTTGATCAGCGTTAGCTTCTTCTGTGGCGATAAAAGCAGAGCCGATATATCCCATATCTGCGCCCATCGCTTGCGCTGCGAGGACAGCTCCACCATTTGCAATGGAGCCAGAAAGAATTAATGGCCCATCAAACCACTCGCGAATTTCCTGTACTAAAGCGAAAGGTGATGTGGTTCCCGCGTGACCACCGGCGCCCGCAGCAACGGCAATTAATCCATCAGCGCCTTTTTCGATGGCCTTTTTTGCAAAACGATTATTAATAATGTCATGCAGGGTAATGCCACCATAAGAATGAACGGCTTCATTTAATTCTGGGCGCGCTCCTAGTGAGGTAATGATAATAGGCACTTTATATTTCACACACATTTCAACATCGTGTTGCAGGCGATCATTACTGCCGTGAACAATTTGGTTGACCGCGAAAGGAGCGGCCGGGCTATCTGGGTTTGCTTGATTGTAAGCATCAAGTTCCGTTGTGATTTTAATTAACCATTCTTCCAAAACTTCTGCTGGTCTCGCGTTGAGTGCAGGAAACGAACCGACGATTCCTGCTTTGCATTGGGCAATTACAAGATCAGGATTAGAGATGATAAATAAGGGTGAGGCGATAACTGGTATTTTCAAGTTGTCTCGCAGAACAGCGGGGAGAGTCATAAGCATTCCAAAATAGATAAGCTAGTAAAGTAAATCGTTAACGCGAACTGGTAGATAAATACACCAATCACGCTAGCTTTTTAAACACCAAAAAGGTGCGAAGAAAGCCGTCAACTGTAGAATATATCCGGGTCTAGGGTCAATTAAAACGACCAATTAGAACTTTAAAGTCACCGGTGTTCGTAAAGCTCTTGTTTCTCTTTTCACGATTTTCTGTAGTAAAGCATAGCATTTGTACGATTTATGGCTGGTTTGGCGCTTTTTAAGATTGCAGATGATATATCTCTGTTATTGTCCGAATTGATGGTGGAGAATAAATCCTCTTTTGTGGTCGAAAACGAGCGTTACGGAAAATTGCTGAGTGTAGAAGCCGGTTGTTAAGATCGGTAAGTGTATCAGCTAAAATTGTCGCAATTATCAGCTTTAACTATATTGTGGACTCAAGTGAATTTATCGGGCTTTATAGGCTGGACTTTGGAAATTCTTTTGCCGTATAGTGGCCGACCGCGACGCGAATAAAGCGCCTGGACTTATAAATAAATATAACCGCTATTAAGGAATGTTTTAGGTAGATTTGTCCCAGGACTACACGATTTATTGCAATGGTCCTGAAACTAAAGCTAGAACAAAAAAATACCGACTAAGTAAAAAATAATTTTGATTTATTTTTTAAAATATAAAAATATTTGATTTGAAAAATAAAAGCATTTTGATACTTTCTGTTTGTTAAGTTTTATAAAAATAAAATAATTGTCTGAACATTTTAAATTAGCTAGGTATCTAAGCTACTACTAATAAGAAACCTTCGAGGTAAATAGGTATGCGTAAACATATTTTATTCGCGCTGTTAGCTACAGTGTTTTCGGGAGCTGTAAGTGCAGCTGATGATGATGTTATTAAAATCGCCTACCTCGATCCTTTGTCTGGCGCATTTTCGGTGACCGGTTACAACGGCCTCTATCAATTTGAATTCGCAATTGAAGAATTAGTTAATAGCAAGGGTGGCGTACTCGGTGGTAAAAAGTACGAAATTGTTACTTTCGATAGTCAATCCAGCCCAAAAGAAGCCTTATTGCAATTAAAAAGAATTACCGGTGAAGGTATTCAATTTATCGTTCAGGGGAACAGTTCAGCGGTCGCTAACGCCTTAAGCGATGCGATTTCAAAACATAATCGTCGTAACCCAGAAGAGCGCGTTTTATATTTAAATTATTCGGCAGTTGACCCCGCCTTAACTAACGAAAATTGTGATTTTTGGCATTTTCGCTTTGACGCGAATGGCGATATTAAATTACAAGCGCTAACCGACGTTATCAAAGATCGTCCGGACATAAAAAAAATCTATGTAATTGGTCAAGATTATTCATTCGGTAAAGCCGTTGCAGCTACTGCGGAAAAAATGCTCGCTGAGAAACGCCCAGATATCGAAATAGTGGGTAACGAATTGCACCCAATGGAGCGTGTTAAAGATTTCACACCGTATATAACAAAAATCCAATCCTCTGGAGCTGACGCCGTCATTACTGGGAATTGGGGCGCGGACATGTTGGGTTTGGCAAAAGGTATTATTGATGCGGGCTTAGACATTCCTATATACACCTTTTATGGTTCTCACGAAGGTAATAGCGCCGCTTTTGGTGAGTCAGGTGTTGGTCGTATACGCGTTGTCCACAATGGTCAATCGAATCCTCCGGCCAGTCCTTACATGGCGGATTATCACAATCGCTACAAAGCAAAGTATCCAGATTCGGATATCACTAACCAGCGCACACACATTGTAATTAATATGCTGACCAAGGCCATTGAGCAAGTGGGTTCGACCGATCCTTATAAGGTAGCGCTAGCCTTGGAGGATATGAAAACCACTTCAATAGATGGTACAGATTTATGGATGCGTCCTACTGACCATCAATTGTTTCAACCACTGTCCATTTCTGTTCACTCCGGCGACGTCGAATTCGATGCGGATAATTCTGGATACGGTTTGCAAGCAGAAAAAATCATCGCCTTAGAAGATACTATCACCGAAACTTCCTGCAAAATGCGACGTCCACGTGAGTGATTTTTGTTGCAACCGCTCTTGTTAACCGGCGGTAGGATAAAAAGTTCTTACAAAATAATTTAAAAAATATTAATAAAAATAAAAGCAGGGTTTGTAGTAAATGGGCGAAATATTAATCTTCTCCACCCTAAATGGTTTGGTGATGGGTTTGCTGCTGTTTATGTTAGCCAGTGGCCTAACACTTATTTTTAGTATGATGGGCGTGTTAAATTTTGCGCACGCGAGTTTTTACATGTTGGGGGCATACTTTGCCTACACCATCAGCCAGTATACGGGGTTTTGGGTGGGCTTAATCTTTGCCCCGATTATCGTTGGTATCTTAGGTGCTTTGGTAGAACGCTATGGTTTGCGCCAGGTTCATAAGTCAGGGCATGTTGCAGAATTAGTGTTTACCTTTGGTCTTGCCTTTTTAATTGAAGAGGGCGTGCAATTTTTCTGGGGGCGCGAAACAAAAAACTACCAAGGTCCGGAATCACTTAACTTTGCCTTGTTCGAAATCTTTGATCAAACCTTTCCCGCTTATCGCGGCTTCATGATCCTTATAGCCATTGCGATATTCGTCGGTCTCTATCTCGTCTTAACACGTTCCCGTATCGGTTTAATTATTCAAGCTGCCATTACTCATCCCCACATGGTTTCGTCTTTAGGCCATAACGTACCGCTCATTTTTATGGGTGTATTTGGCGTGGGAACGGCGCTTGCTGGCGTTGCAGGTGTGATCGCCGGACCTTGGTTAACGACTTACCCAGGCATGGCGATTAGTTTAGGCAGTATTGTATTTGTGATTGTCGTGGTCGGTGGTTTAGGTTCATTAGCCGGTGCGTTTATTGCCGCCTTGATTATCGGTTTAATGCAAAGCTACGCGATTGCTTTGGATTATGGTGTGAGTGATTTATTGGATGTATTCGGATTGAGTTTCAGTGACGATCACGCGCTCCGCGATCTTTGGTCAATGACCCTGCCGCAAATTGCGCCAGTGTTACCGTATTTACTGTTGGTGTTGATTCTTATTTTCAGGCCACGTGGAATTATGGGTAAGAGAGAGTCCTAATGCCTATACAACTTTTACGTTCCAGCGCTATCTGGATTTGTTTTATCGTCGTGGTACTTGTTGCACCACTGATTTTTGATTCTCGTGCCGGCGTCTCCATTTTAAATGATATGGCGATCCTGATTATTTTCGCGTTGAGCTACAACATACTGTTGGGGCAAACCGGTTTGTTGTCTTTTGGCCATGCGGTGTACTTCGGGCTTGGTGGTTTTGTCACCGTGCACATGTTGAATTACGTTGAAGAAGAAATATTTTCAATCGCAACACCTTTAGTTCCTCTCTTTGGTGGTCTCACCGGTTTGTTTTTTGCTTTTATTATTGGCAGCTTTTCTACCAAGCGTGCAGGTACGGTATTCGCGATGATTTCTCTGGGCGTCGGAGAAATGATTGCCGCGTGCGCGTTAATTTTTGTGGCATTTTTCGGTGGCGAAGGCGGTGTGAGTGGTGATCGAACCTATGGCCCGGAATGGTTCGGCGTTATGTTTACGCAAGAGATCGAAATTTATTATGTTATTGCTTTTTGGTTAATTCTCTCAACCATTTTAATGTATTTGTATACGCAAACGCCGGTAGGGCGCATCGCAAACGCGGTGCGTGACAATCCTGAGCGGGCAGAATTTGTTGGCTACAACCAACAACGTGTGCGCTATATCTCGTTTTGTATATCGGGACTTTTTGCGGGTATTGCCGGTGGCTTATTCGCTATCAATTACGAAATTCTTACCGAAGAAAATTTAAAGCTGAGTGAATCAGGCACTGTACTGTTGATGGCGTACATTGGTGGTTTAGGTTTCTTCATTGGGCCGATTGTTGGCGCAATTTTATTAACCTTGTTGAGTTCGGTGATTGGTAATTACACTGAATTGTGGATGCTATACCTTGGCATATTGTTCGTAGTGACAGTGCTTTACATGCCCAGCGGTATTAGTGGCGTGATCATGAAACATCATCAAGCGTTTAAGATTGGTCGTTTAAAAAACCTTTATCGCCCTTATGCATTAATCATTGTTCCCTTTGTTGTGTTGATTTTAAGTGCTGCTGGTTTAATGGAATTAATCAGTCATGCTCGCGAAGCAACGGGTGATGATTACGGTATGTCGCTTTACTTTATCGAATTCAGTTCTCATTCCATTATGCCCTGGGTCGTGTTGATAGGTTTAACCTTGGTGTCGGGCTTTTTAGTTAGGTTTTTAAAAAGCAGCGTAATGGAAGAATGGGAAAATATTAACAGTGAATTCGTCAGCGAGGGCCGTAGCTAATGTCTGCTCTCAAACTCAGCGGTGTAAATAAATCTTTCGGCCTTACCAAAATCATTCGTGATGTAAATCTAGAAATTAAAGAAGGCGAGTGCCATGCCATTATCGGCCCCAATGGGGCAGGTAAATCTACTCTGTTTAATTTAATTACCGGCCGCTTTCCCGTCACTTCCGGTTCTATTTATTTGCACGATACCGAAATTACCGGTCTTCAGCCTTTCGCTATTAATCGCCTAGGCTTGACGCGTAGTTTTCAGGTGACAAATATTTTTGCCAACATGACTGTTTTTGAAAATATTCGTTGTGGCTTATTGTGGTCGATGGGCTATAAATATTCTTTTTGGCAGCGTCTTGCAAAACAAAAAGAGTTAAACGAACGCACTGATATGGTACTAGAAGAAATAGGTTTGTCGAAACGAAAAAACGTGATCGCAGGTGTTTTAGCGTATGCCGAGCAGCGAGCGTTAGAGTTAGGTATTTCTATTGCTGGTGGTGCCAATACCATTTTGCTGGATGAGCCGATTGCTGGAATGAGCCACAGCGAGGCAGAAGATGCTATTGAGTTGGTAAAGCGCATCACCAAAGATAAAACATTAGTGATGGTCGAGCATGATATGAATGTTATTTTCGATGTCGCAGATCGCATTTCAGTTTTGGTGTATGGCGAAATTATTGCAACTGATACGCCCGAGAACGTACGCAATAATCCGCATGTACAAGAAGCCTATTTAGGAAAGGATGAAGACGAGGAAGAAGAGAGCGAGCGAGGAGAAAGTAACAATGCTTGAAGTCAAAGATCTCCACGCTTACTACGGCAAAAGCCATATTTTGCACGGCGTAAATTTTAATGTTCATGAAGGCGAAATCGTAAGCCTCTTAGGTCGCAACGGTGTCGGTCGTTCAACCACAGTAAAAGCCTTAATGGGCGAAGTTGACGCGAAAGGCTCCGTCACTTTTAAAGGTAAAGAAATTTCCGGTTTAAGTTCACACGCCATTGCAAACCTGGGCTTAGGTTATGTGCCGGAAAATCGTGAAGTATTTCCGACTCTTACGGTACGGCAAAATTTACAACTCGGTATTAAGCGAGGCAAAAAAAATAGCCGCTGGAGCGAAGCGGATATGTTTGAAATTTTTCCAAACCTTGGTACTCGTGCGGATGTGTTGGCCGGTGTATTGTCTGGTGGCGAACAACAAATGCTATCGATTTGCCGCACTCTGATGGGCGACCCCGATCTAGTTATGATCGATGAACCTACCGAAGGTCTCGCACCAAAGATCGTAAAACAAGTCGGTGAGCTTTTGGAGGTCATTGCGAGTCGGGGCGTTTCAATTTTATTAGTCGAGCAAAAACTCACGATCGCTTTAAAAATTTCCAACCGCGTCTACGTCATGGGCCATGGCCGTATGGTGTATGACGGAACACCACAAGAAATGCAGGCCAACGAACAAGTTCGTAAAGAGTGGTTGGAAGTATAGGGGGCCTGCTAGGCTTCCTTTTCTTGTGTTCACTTTCTTGCTATGCCCCCTTTTTTCTTTGCCTGCTAGACCCGCTAGTAATTTAAAGATATTTCGGTAAGCTGCGATAACTTTGTAATCATCAAGGCTTAGTTAACCGGAAATTTCTAATGTCATCAAAACGAGCGCGTCTCGATCGATTTCTCAGTGCCAAACTTCGCCTTAGTCTACGGGATACTCGCTTAATGCTGATTCAAGGCCGCATCAGCGTTGACGGCCATGGGGTCGACGATGCGACTCGCGTAGTCAATCAATTCTCTTTCGTGCAGTGCGATGATGAGATTATTCAAGCCAATATCCCGCGTTACATTGTGATGAATAAGCCTGCGGGTGTTGTAAGCGCCACTAGAGATAAAAAGCATCGAACCGTTCTAGATCTGCTGCGAGAGCATTATCGCCCGCTAGGTTCAAGCAGTAATGATGGGCCTGAAACAGATTTCAGCGATATTCATATCGCCGGACGTTTAGATTTTAATTCTACGGGTTTGGTTTTACTTACCAATGACGGTCGATGGTCTCGCAGTATATGTAAGCCGGAAAATCGAATTGTTAAAACGTACTTGGTAACATTAGAAAATCCCCTAACAGATCTGAGCGAAAGAGAAGACTACATAAATAGTTTTGCTGAAGGCATGTTCTTTAATTACGAAAATATAACAACGCGACCGGCGAGCGTAGAATTTGTCGAGAATAATGTTGCTAAAGTTGAATTAGTTGAAGGGCGTTACCATCAGATTAAGCGTATGTTCGGACGTTTTCAAAACCGTGTGATCGCACTGGAACGAATCGCGATCGGTACACTGTGCTTGGATTCCAGTTTCGCTCAGGGGCGGTGTCGAGATCTAAGCCTTGCGGAGCTACGTAGCGTTGATAGCTGCTTCGATTCTGGATTAGAGGTAATTCGGTGAGTAAAAGCCTCGATAAAAAAGCGACACAAGTAGACGTCGTAATATTGGGTGCGGGTGCAGCGGGTTTGTTTTGTGCATTCACCGCAGCGCGGCGAGGTCGCAAAGTATTGCTATTAGAAAAATCGAATAAAGCCGGTAAAAAAATTCTTATGTCTGGCGGCGGTCGCTGCAACTTCACCAACCATTTCGTCTCAGCTGAAAATTACATTTCAAATAATCCGCACTTTTGTAAATCAGCTTTAAAGGGTTTTACTCAGTGGGATTTTATCACCATGGTTGAAGATCACGGTATTGCCTTTGAGGAACGCAAGCATAGCCAATTGTTTTGCTTAAACTCGGCAAAAGACATTCTCAACATGTTATTGAAAGAATGTGAAAGGGTTGGTGTTCAAATAAAAACCCAATGCGAAATTACGGAAATACGTGCAGGTCAGGACGGGGAGGGTGGGAACACGTACCAAATAAAATATCTGCACGATAATAAAATTAATCACATGGTGGCGGAATCGCTAGTGGTTGCAACCGGGGCCTTGTCAATTCCTAGCTTGGGCGGAAGTGGTATGGGCTACGATATCGCTAAACAATTTTCGCTCCCGCTCACCGAACGTCGAGCGGGTTTGGTACCCTTTATGTTTAGTGACGCCACCAAACTTCTTTGTGAACGTTTATCTGGCTTAGCATTAGAAATAGAGGTTACATGCAATAAACAATCCTTCGTCGAAAATATGTTGTTTACGCATCGTGGCATAAGTGGCCCAGCGATGTTACAAATTTCAAATTATTGGAACTTGGGTGACGAAATAGTGATTGATTTATTGCCTGGTACGGACGCGAGAGATTTATTGATAAAAGAAAAGAGTCTTTCGGGAAAGAATCGTCTGCAAACAGTCTTGAGTAAGCACTTGCCGAAAGCGTTGTTGAAAGAGTTACAAATGCTATGGTGGCCAGAGCAAGGGGAGACGCCGCTTGCCGAGTTTAATGATAAAAGTTTACAGGAAATTGGTAAGAAGATTAATGCTTGGAATTTAAAGCCGTCTTCGACCGAGGGTTATCGGACTGCGGAGGTGACGTTGGGCGGAGTTGATACGGATGCGCTGAGTTCTAAGACGATGGAAGTTAAAGGTCAGAAGGGGCTATATTTTATTGGTGAGGTGGTGGATGTCAGCGGGCATCTTGGCGGGTTTAATTTTCAGTGGGCATGGTCCTCTGCTCATGCCGCCGGTTTATATGTGTGAATAATTGGCTATTTTTATGGTGTTTTCTTTGTTCTAATATTCAGTTTGTCGCCGATTATTCGTAAGTGATGAGATTAAATGCGTATATGCCTTGCGACCATAACGACCTCGCGCTTGCTGATCTCGCCGAAGAATTTTAAGAACTATTAAAAGAGAGCAAATGGATAGAGATAGGGTAATAAAGATTACGCGGAATTGGGTTGAGACCTTTGTGGTTGGCTTCAATCTTTGTCCTTTTGCGAAGAAAGAACTGGTGACCGGAGCTTTGCATTTTTCCGTTTCCGAGGCCACAACTGAAGAGGATTTGCTTGCGGATTTACAAGCCGGACTGAAATTGCTAGTAGAAGATAAAAATAAAACGACTACTTTACTTATTCATCCAAATGTTCTCCAAGATTTCTACGACTACAATCAATTCCTTGATGTTGCAGATGCTTTATTGGTTGATATGAAGTTGGAAGGTGTTTACCAAATCGCGAGTTTTCATCCCAACTATCAATTTTCTGATACGCAAATTGATGACGCGGAGAATTACACCAATAAAAGTCCTTATCCTATGTTGCATTTGTTACCAGAGAGCCTGGTTGAAAAAGCAATTGAGGCTTATCCGAATATTGATGGGATTCCTGAGAGAAATGCCGAGTTGTTAGCGTCGATGGGGAGTAAGGCATTACACTTTAAGAGGAGTGAATGCTTAGATAAAGATATGCCGCCAAATTGAGGAGAAGATATTCAAAAAATGAAATTGGTAGTGCGGCTAGATCTGACCGAGCTAGGTATTAAACTGTTAAGTGAAATATGAATAGATACATTATTCAGTTTTTCGCACTACTCCTTACTAGGGTGTGGGGCTTGGTGAGCCGAGACAATTAGGAATTCCCATTCTTTGTAATTGAAGTGGAAAGTAATTAACTGCTGTTTATATATCAAATTTATTGAGGGAAAACATTGACTAAAGATCCGTACAAACCCCCACAAGAAAAAACTATTGAAGATGTGAGAGAAGCACAAAAAACTCCCCTATCTCAAGCTTCAGGAAAGAAAAAACTACTGATAGGTTCAGCGTTTTCAATTCTGTGTGGTTTGCTGGCGTACTTTGGAGTGATCTCAGGTATCACCAAAATGTTATCTATCCTTTTAGCCGCCTATGCACTTGTTGGCTTGGTCGAAGTTTTAGCGGGAGAATCACTCGTCGCTTCGGCTAAAAAATGGGATGATCTCGCTTCATGGAAAAAATTCATTATTAGTTTAGTGGTAATACTTTTTGCGCTAGGAATATTTATCGGCGCTATGCCCTTGGTCGCCACGTTTATCTAATCAAACCGATCTTTATGACAACTAGCGTCTGGTTCTGCATCGCAACGCTATCGTTGACGCTAAATCCTTCCTTACTAAAAAATAATCCCTACTGTTTATCTGATTTAAAAAAATTGTTGTCAAAAACTTCCATAGAAATTGACATTATTGACCAGTCAATCAAGCAAACACTTGCGCTGGTGAGTCGATACTAATCGGTTACGAAAAATCCATAGTTTTTGCGCGGTAATTCGAATGCTTATACCCTCAAGTTTTTAAACGCGCCAAAAAGGCTTTGGTGTTAAATAACGAATTAAAAAACATATCGAGCCGTTGAATTAGAAAGGCATAAAATTCATCTACTTTCACCAGAAACTCGAAATGAAACTGCAGAACTTACCAATTTTGCTGAAATTGCGAAAGTGCTGTCATATTGTTTTTTAAAAGGTTTGCCTAGAATGGTTTCACGGTGAGCCAATTAACACTACATAACACAGTCTTGCCGTAATCAATAAAAAAGCTAGATAACTCAGCGCCATCATCACTGGATGTGTATTTTCCTTGTGGTTGTGTCTGGGTATTGACTCACATTGCTTAAAAAAGGGTAAAAATATGAAATTTAAAAATCTACTTATAGTTGGTACGGCGGTCTTGGCCAGCTGTTTGCTGTCAGCAACAGCCATGGCCCGCCCTGGCGGCGGTGGCGGATCTTGCAGCGTTACCGAAGTATCTCCATTTGGATCGTCTACGACTTTTTTTGTGCCAAGTGGTGGTAGTGGTACTTATGCGATCTTAGGATGGGGTAACGGTACTGGTGGTACAGTTGGCTCTTACGACGGTATGTTGGAAGCTGCGGCAGAACAATGCGTTTTGGTAGCCGCTGCAGAAACTTCTTCATCAGGTAATGGCCGCGACGTTCGTGACGCTATCAATGAAGCGAAGAGCCGTTATGCTAGCATCGTTGGCTCAAACCCAATCGTTTGTACTTCGGGTCACTCTCAAGGCGGTGGCGGTTCTTTTAATGCTGCTAATCTTGTAGATGCTGATTGTGTTATCGCTGTTCAGCCTGATACGGTTTTCACCACGCGTATTGATCGCCCTGTTTCTAGGAGCACTGACGTGGTTTGTATTTTCACTTCAGGTGACACTTTAGCGCCAGCATTTCCTTCGAACGGTGCAAACTGTCGTCGTAACTCTCCAGGAACTTACATTCAAGAATCAGGCTCAGGCACTCACTTTGCGCCGAATTCTGGTACTGGTGGCGACCCCGGTCGTTTCCAAAGAGAATATATCAACCTTTGGATGGTTGATTAATTTCTCTTAGTTTTTGATTTTTCTAAAAACCTCAACCTTTGGGTTGGGGTTTTTTTATTGGCTCTTACTTGGTGGTGAGTGATAGATTTCAATCTTCAAAAATACTCGGTGGTACGCTACTATCGATCTTCACATGCGTATACTTAGGATGCGCTGAAACTTGTAGGGAGATGTTCTAGCAGAATAGGTCAGCTAAACTATAAGCCCGTAAAAATTCTTGCGAGTTTTTATTAGTAACAATACATGTAAATCATTCCTACCTGATCGAACTTAACAACAACTTTAATTAAAAATATATCAGCCTTATTTCGGTGATAAGGTCGGAGAAAGCCAGATGAAAAAATATAATAATATAGTTCTGATATTAGCGGCGAGTACGGTGTTTACCGTAGCGTGCAGTGAAAAAACTCAACCTCAAAGTTCAACAGCAGAAGAAGCGGAAACTGTCGTTGCAGCGCAACAGCTAGACCTTGTTACTTTGGATGAGCGATTTAGCTATGCATACGGCGTAGACTTGGCTGACAAATTTAAAAGAGAGGGCATTGATTTAAATGTCGCACTTATGATGTCCGGAATGAAAGATGTGTTTAGCGGTGGCGAAGTAAAAATGTCCGCTGAAGAAGTGGCTAGTACAACACGAAACTATGAAAAGTTGCATTACGAAAAGAAAGAGGCCGAGCGACTTGTCATAGCTGAAAAAAATAAAAAGGAAGGAGAGGCTTTCTTAGAGGCGAATGCCGAACGTGAAGGAGTGACCGTTACTGAGAGTGGACTGCAGTACAAAATAATCACTGAGGGCAGTGGTGACTACAAGCCCGCAGAATTAGACGAAGTGACGGTGCACTATGTAGGAACCTTTATTGATGGAACTGAATTTGATAGTTCTTACACGCGAAACAAGCCTCATATTACTATCGTTAAACAACTTATCGAGGGTTGGGTTGAGGCTCTTCAGTTGATGACAGTAGGCGCAAAGTGGGAATTAACGATTCCTGCCGAATTGGCTTATGGTGAGGAGGGATCGGGAAACTATGTCGGCCCTAACGCGGTATTGATTTTTGAGGTAGAGCTACTCGATATTAAAAAAGAATAGCGATATTTTTACGATTTTTTTTGGTTTTCATTTAAGCCTGGAACAAAGTGTCATCTAGTGACCAGCGGGACATGAGCACTTAGTAATTGAGCACTTAGTAATATAGGAACACATTTTAAATATGCGATTAAACTGGGTACTGCCACTAGGCTGGCAACGAGGCCTGTTGTTGAGTCTTATTGTGATGCTTGCCATCCACTTTATTTGGCAAAAAAATATCGTCATTCAATCCGGCGCCATAGAGATAAGTCCATCGATTCTCGAGCTATCAAAGTGGTCTGCTAGTTTCGAAAGCCTGAATTACGCGGAAATCGAGTCTGCTTTCGCTGACCTGCGCTTTGAAAGTGATCTCCTTGTTGTGGATGCTGATACCGAATCGCAATTTAGTACTGCACTTGAGCAGCTTCCCGAGGGTTTTGAAAATACACATTTAGATCGAGTTATATTTTTGGCAGAACAACAGTTTGACGATGTCCAAGTTTCACAAATAATCTCGCTGTTAACAAAAATTTCAGAATATAAAAAACAAGAAGTGATGTGGTGGAATGAAAACTCCCTAGCTAATGCGGCGGGCGATGGGGTTGAAAATCTAGGCTTGTTGTTTGAGCTTCAGGATCGAGTGCTCGGCAAAGAGCTGGCGAAAAAATTATTTCTTGAGCAACGTCGTTTAATGCGCCACATGACTGCCACCGTAGCGATACAAAAAGATGAAAGCCTAAGTGAGAAGCAAAAACAGGCAGCGTTAGAAGATTTGGCGCATAATCTCGAACAATCAGCGCAATAAGCTAGAAAAGCAAAATAAAACATCTATGCGTTTTCAAACAATTCATAAACATCAGCCATTTTTTGCCCTTTTAGCTGCGGCTTCTTCAGGCGCATTGTTGGCTTTGTCGTCTTTGTTTCCGCAGCTGTTTGTACTAGCTTGGGTAGCGTTTGTGCCGCTGCTGTTGGCCTTGCGGCATACTCACTCCTTGGCTCAGGCCTATCGTTTGGGTTTGTGTACGGGCATTGTGCTTTACGTTCTATCCACCTATTGGATGGTGGATTTTATTCAGCTTCTCAATAATTACTCGTTAGCGCTCAGTGTAAGTCTCGCCGCAGTGTATTGGCTTTATTGCGCTCAAATGATTGCCTTGATTACCGTGTTAAACCAATACTGCCGAAGAAGTAATTCTGGATTATGGGTTTTCGCTATTATCGTTAGTGGTGTTTTCGCGTTTTATCCCACCTTGTTTTCAGTCCAGGTAGGTGAAACGCAAAGTGAGTTTCTCATCGCCCTACAAGGCATTGAATTTACCGGCGTACATGGGCTAGATTTTATCGTTGCTCTGGTCAATGGTTTGATTGCGCAAGCGATACTTAGCAAAAACTATTTCGCAAAACGCAGTGTAGGAATTGCCTATACCTTAGTGTTTTTGTGGTTTGGCTACGGCGCCTGGAGTTTGCCCTATTGGCATTCAGTACAAAAAAATGCATCGACCTTAAAGGTTGGTATGGTGCAAGCGAATCAACCACCCAGTACAAAACCCTCCGCTCCCCACCCTGGATTTAGCCGAACCTATCCTTTGGAAATGGCGATGGCTGAGCAGCTAATAGAGCACCAAGTCGATTTACTCGTTTGGCCGGAAATGCGTACGCGGGATTATTATGATCGAGAATTTGTGCGAGAGGCTTACCGAAAAAGGGTCAACGCTTGGCAAACCCCGCTTATATTTCAAGATCGAGAATTTCAACGAGACGCCGATGGAAGTCAGCAATTCAATACTGCGACGCTACTGAATGAGAATGGAGAGCTGGCGGGGCAGTATCGGAAAATGCAGCTTATTCCAGTGGCAGAATATTTGCCCTGGGTGGGCGGCTTCAGTTCACAAACGAACAAAGAACTTAAACGGTGGTTGCGCAGAGAGTTTGGGAGCTTCTTTACAGATTTTACGGCTGGCTCAAAACCGGAATATTTTGATACCAACGAGGCGGTGATAATTCCGTTAATTTGTTACGAAGTCATGTTTCCAAACTTTGTCGCGAAGTCAGTGGCCAACGCTTCCACCAATCAAAACAAAAAAGGTCGGCTACTGTTGGCGCAATCGAACAACAGTTGGTTTGGCGATACTCGGCAACCCTACCAACATTTAGCAGCATCGGTGTTACGCAGTGTAGAGAACCGTTTGCCATTTGTTCACGCCGTTAATAACGGCCCGGGAGCCGTTGTGTTACCCAGTGGTGAAAAACTCTTTCAAAGCGCTTACAGAGAAACGTCAGCCTATGTTGTGGATGTGCCTTTGATAGCGAGGCCAACCTCTGAGAACGCTTCATGGCTTGCTTCTATTTTTAAAAATGAGAGCGGCAATACTTTTTATAGTCGCCACCCGAATTTATTTTTAATTTTTATCACCGTGGCTTTTGGTTTTGTGTTAATAAGAACTTGGTTTGCCAAGCCGAACGAATCGATTTGAGGTAATAGGAAAAACACAAATACATTTTAGAAAAATTGAAAGACGTGGAATAAAATCTAGTCCGTTTCTTGCGGTCTACTATTTCGCGCTCGATTAACTTCCTCGCCGCTAAAGTGTCTAGCTAATAACAATTCAATTTGCTGTTGCTGATCCGCGTCGCTTAAACCCGCTTGGGCTATTTGCTGGCGTTCTTGCCAATAACGGTCAAGGCGTTGTTGCCATTGATCTTGTTCTTTATCTGCACTTGCTAAGGATTGGGCTCGTTCTACACCAACTAGCTCTACCCTAGCGTTGTATATGTCAGAATCGCTCGCTCCTTGTTCGCGAAGTAGCGATACTCTTTCTGCTACGGCGAATTCTGGATCGATTAGATTGCGAGACACCAACTGTTCGTTCAAGTGTAGTTTAAGCTCTCGTTGTTTTTGTTGTTTTTCTTCGTCACTCAAATCTGGATTGCTTAATAAGTTCATAGACGCGAACATGTGGCGGGATCGTATCTCTTGTTCGGCATAGAGTTTATCGGCAACTTCTGGCCCTAAATAGGATCGTCTGAGTTCCACGAGTCGCTCATAGTTTTCAGCCTCTTCGTCGCTGGAGGAGGCCTTAGACTGGGCTAATAATTCTTCTTCAGCCAATCGGTAATCGTAGAATTGCGCAAGAATTTCAGCGGTTTGTTCTCCAGCCGGGCCCGGCAAACCAATTTCAATGAGTTCTTGTAATTGGCTGATGGCGTAAAAATTCATATCTGGCCCTAGCTTGGTGAAGGCTTTTTCTAAAGCTAGTTTTGCTTCAGTATCGATGAGAACATTGCCGTTTTCGTCGAGCCGAACTTGTTGCAACATGTCGTAAATTTGCACGACGTCGTAAGGAACTTCTTCCCTGCTTGAAGTTTTATTCTGATTGTCCGTTGTTTCTTGCGGCGTGGGTTTTTCAGCACCATTAGACTTCGCATCAGAAAAGTTTTCCCATCGCCATTGGTGAGCAACCGTATTTTTGTCGGTTATTGCGGCATTTGGCACAGGAATGGGCACCGAAGGTGAGCCTGGATTAAAAAAATTCCAGTAAGCGGCGATACCAATAATCATTAGTACGGCTACGATCGATAAAAAAATATTCTTCTGCGACATAGATGGATTCTTATTTTAATTGACGAATAGTTATTTGTGATTAGCCTGCTTCTCTTTGCTTATTAAAATTAGCATTCAATCCTATGTGTGGGGTCTCGGAACGAAAATAGCTGACGGAGTTACCACTCCAATTTTTAATGGCGCGCCTTAAACTTGAGGCGCTCGAAAACCCCATGATACTAGCGATTTTTTCGACACTTAATTTAGACTCTTGAAGATGAAGGCTGACTATTTCCATGCGCACGTCATGCATGATGTTGCGAAAGCTGGTTCCTTCTGACGCTAGTTTTCGCGTCAAGGCTCGAGGTGATAAGCCAAGTATTTCGGCGACCTTTTCTAAGCTAGCATGTTGATTGAATAGCGTGCTGACGTGCCAACGCACTTTCGCTTTGTACGTGGTCTCAATATTAGTTTGTTTAAATTCTTCCTCACATTGCGCCAGAATTCGGTCGTAAGCGTGTTTTCGAAACATGCGCCAGGGCGTTGTGACAAAAGTAAAGTGCGACGCGATATAAGATTGCTCGCAATTAAATTTAACAGAAGTGCAGGGTAGCTGCCGATAAAGTTCGCCATGAGCGGGCTCTGGATACTGAAGACCGACATGCACATCGGTATTTTCAACTGATTTGTTACCACACATATCTAATAAGCGCAGTGTTACCGCCAAACGATATTCACATTCGAACAGTTGTAGCTCTGGGTGCTTGTTATCAGCTACAAAATAGCGAATGGGCCCAATAATCATACCCTGATCATCAACGTAGTATTTTGGCTTGGTTAAATACATCGCGTAATAGGGTTGCGCAATCATTAAGTAACGCACAAAGGCTTCACCAGCGTCGCGTAAACTGGGACTACAATTGACGATAGCGCCAATCGGGCCGTTATAGCTCCATTCCATAAATTGGCCGACCAATAAGCCGATGCCAGGTTTGTTGCATAAACGAATTCCGTTACCAATTAATGCGTGTTGTTGCGCATAAGAAATTTTCACGCCTTTACTGCCGAGCATATTTTCGTTGATGCCAGTATTTTTTAACAGTTCTGGTAAGTCAGCACCAAAATGAGTGAAGGCTTCTATGAAACCTAAGGGGTGAAGATGTAAAGGAATTACTTTTGAATTTATATCCATGTGCCACCTCGTTCTAGTTATCGGCGACGCAGCCGATTAAACGGCGCTTTATCAACCGGATCGTTGAAGCACCATTAGAGAGTTATAAATGGATTGAAATTTGTGGCAGGGATCAGGTTACAAATCTTTTTAGTAGCTTGGACAAAAAAATAGCCGCTAGCTCGATAAAATGTGTAACCTCATCCCCCATAAATTCAGTTTATTATTTTATTTACACTAAAATGTTTTTTTGTAAACTATCGATTTCAACTAAAAGAATATTTACTATTTATTAATTTTTAGTTTGTTAAGAGTGAACGTTAGGGGCGGCTCAAACTTAACAGTATCGATAATTGTTAGGTACCAAGACTGTGCAATTATAAAAGAATTTGTTAAGGAATGTGAAGCTTTTGTAAGCATTCGTGGCGGCTTTATTCTTCTTTTTGTGATTTGAGTAAACCGACGTCAAATAATACTTGGCGAGCCTAAGTCTTTGTTATTCTGAAGTAATTTTTACTGATTCAGCTAATGGAAGACATCATGGCACTAGTTTTGCGGTAAATTATTTGTGACTGATGGGCCAACCCAACCTCGATTGACGAAACTATGGATCGCCGGGTGGAATAGTTGACTCGACATTCATTTTTGCGGTCCTAATAAGCCATGTTCTCAGGCTCTAAGTCTTGAAAATTAGCTAAAACCTACGGGACGAATCGTTGAAAAATTTAGTTTTTATTGGTCAGCATTTCTATAGGTCTAGCTGGGGCCTTACACTTTGTTTTTGTTGAAGACCCAGAGATTGCTATTACGAGAAATTACATATTGTGATTCTAGTTTTATGCTCGAGTTAATGAATGAGCCTGCTTGGAAGAAATTTATCGGAGATCATGACATCGATTCTACCGACAAGGTTTTGGAGTATATTGAAAATAAAATAATTTCGATGTATCGCAAGTTCGGTTTCGGCCTTTGGATGGTGGAATATTCTGACAGCAATGTGCCTATTGGAATATGTGGTTTGATTAAACGCGACTCGTTGGAAAATATTGATTTAGGCTTCGGTTTTTTATCAAATTATTGGAGCCGAGGTTTCGCTTACGAAGCCTCACTGGTGTGTATGGATTACGCTTTTAAAGACCATGGCGTAGATAAATTGCTCGCTATAACCAGCTCTTCGAACCTGCGATCAATTCGGACTTTAGAGAAACTCAGTTTTAGCTTCAACTCAGATTATTCACACCCTGGTTCAAAAGACATTCTTTCGCTGTATCAATGTGAAAAAAGTATATGGGCCAGAAATAGATCGCGCTAACTTAGCTAAAAGAAACGTTAGCGAAATATCTCTGGCCCGATAACCCCAATACATTACTGAATGTCGAAGCGATCCGCATTCATGACTTTATTCCAGGCGGTGACAAAGTCATTTACGAAACGTTTTTTGGAATCGGTTTGCGCGTACACCTCGGCTATCGCTCGTAGCTGTGAGTTAGAACCAAATATTAAGTCGACGCGGGTAGCGGTCCATTTTACTTTTCCGGTATTGCGATCTCTTCCTTCGAATATATCTTCTTCACCCTCGCTAGGCTTCCACTCAGTATTCATGTCGAGTAGGTTAACGAAAAAGTCGTTGGTGAGCTTGCCGGGGCGTTTGGTAAACACTCCGTGTTTTACGCCGTCATAGTTAATATTTACTGCTCGCAAGCCGCCGATTAAAACCGTCATTTCCGGCGCTGTAAGTGTTAGTAGTTGTGCTTTGTCTACCAACATTTCTTCATCCGATACGGTGAACTTAGTTCGGCGATAATTACGAAAGCCATCTGCGGCAGGTTCTAATGGTTCGAAGGACTCAATATCCGTTTGTTCTTGTGTTGCGTCTGTGCGACCTGGCGTAAACGGAACTTTTATCGCGTGTCCTGCGTCGTTTGCTGCTTTTTCGATAGCCGCGCAACCGCCCAAGACAATTAAATCGGCGAGTGAAACCTGCTTGTTACCGGTATTAAAATCTTGTTGAATGATTGCAAGTTTTTTCAGTACTTTCGCTAATTGCTTGGGCTGATTTACTTGCCAATCTTTTTGTGGCGCCAAACGAATTCGAGCACCGTTTGCTCCACCGCGCATGTCCGAACCGCGAAAAATCGAAGCAGAGGCCCATGCGGTTGCAACGAGTTCAGATACTTTTAATTTGGCTTCTAAAATCTTAGTTTTTAATTCAGTAAAATCCTTTTTACTAGGTAGCTTATGATCAGCAGACGGCAATGGATCTTGCCAAATGAGTTCTTCTGCGGGGACTTCTGGGCCGAGGTAGCGAGCGACGGGGCCCATGTCGCGATGTGTCAATTTGTACCATGCGCGCGCAAAAGCATCGGCAAACTCTTGTGGGTTTTCATGGAAATGTTTAGAAATTTTTCGGTATTCAGGATCTTCTCGCATTGCCATATCCGCAGTAGACATCATTAGCGTTTCGCGTTTTGAGGCATCCTCAGCATTGGGCGCTGTATCTTTTTCTGCAAGATTTTTTGCTCGCCATTGGTGTGCACCAGCAGGGCTTTTGCTGAGCTCCCAATCATAGCCAAATAAAACATCGAAATAACTCATGTCCCACTGGGTAGGCGTTGGTGTCCATGCGCCTTCGAGGCCGCTGGTGATTGTGTCTGCACCCTTACCACTGCCATATTTGTTCATCCAGCCGAAACCCATTTCTTCGATAGGTGCTGCTTCCGGATCCGGCCCGACATTAGCAGCATCACCTGCTCCGTGAGCTTTACCGAAGGTGTGACCACCCGCTGTCAGTGCAACTGTTTCGTAATCGTTCATTGCCATTCTTGCGAAGGTTTCACGAATATCCCGAGCCGAAGCCAATGGATCGGGATTGCCGTCTGGTCCCTCTGGATTCACATAAATCAAACCCATTTGTACGGCAGCCAAGGGATTTTCTAAATCACGATCTCCGGAGTATCGGCTATTGCTTTTGTCGCTGGTAGCTAACCACTCATCTTCAGCGCCCCAGTAAATATCTTCTTCAGGTTCCCAGATGTCCGCTCGCCCTCCAGCAAATCCGAAGGTTTTGAAGCCCATGGTTTCGAGCGCAACATTGCCCGTTAAAATCATCAAATCTGCCCAGGATATTTTGTTGCCGTATTTTTGTTTGATCGGCCAAAGCAATCGTCGAGCTTTATCTAGGTTGCCGTTATCTGGCCAACTGTTGAGGGGAGCAAAACGTTGTGCGCCTGCTCCTGCGCCACCTCGGCCATCTCCCATCCGGTAGGTACCTGCGCTGTGCCAAGCCATGCGGATAAAGAATGGGCCGTAGTGACCATAATCCGCTGGCCACCAATCTTGAGAGTCCGTCATTAGCGCGGCGAGATCTTTTTTAAGTGCTTTATAATCGAGTTTTTTGAATTCTTTTGCGTAGTCGAAATCCTCTCCCATGGGATTCATTTCGGCTGAATTTTGGTGAAGGATTTTGAGGTTCAATTGATTCGGCCACCAATCTTGGTTGCTAGTGCCGATGCCTCCTGCCTTGGTGCGTGATCCGTGCATGACCGGGCATTTACCTGAGGTATTGTTATCACTCGTGTTCATAGCATTCTTCTCCATAATTTAGGTTATTGGATCGCGATATGCGTTCTGGCGGCTACTCTACACAGTCTCTAGACATAGGTTAAATAGATAATAAAGGGTCACCGTTATAGTTAAAACTAATCGAGAGACTTTGTGTGCTGATTTGCAGGCTAGTGAATCCCCCCGCGGATGCATGGATGCAGAGGAGGTAGCGAATTTAGGAGGATATATTTATTTGTCGAGCAATACGATGTTTAGTTTTTCGTTTTTTACAGGTATTTAATTCCCGTGATTTGGGCGCCAATATTATCTTTAAGATTTTTTATTTATGGCTTTCAAAGTCTTGGACTACATGTTGTTTTGATAAAAATTTCTTTGCTTAGCTATGTCGATTTTTTTAACTGCGTGGTTATGGTTTCCACTTTGGAATGGTTTACCTAGTCTCGATGCTTGTCCTGCAAATTGTTATTCGTAGGTACTATTCAATTTTTCATAAAGACAACTGTTGAAGAGAATAGAGTGATTTATCTTTCGACAAAACAATCCATTCTCTTCGACGGTTTTGATTTAGTTGTTACTGAGTTAGATCATTAGCGCTAAATGCCGCTGTTATACTTGCATCACCGGCTTGTCCGCCTCCGGCAAAAGTATCGCAAACCATATTCAATACGATAGGTGTATCTGTGGTTGCCGGTAGGTTTCCGGTTATTGCCATGGTCTGATATTGATTAGACGCAACGCTACTGATGGCGAATCGCGTAGTATCGATGGTCGTGCCACCGGGATTAATCGAGCATCTCGCCACGCAAGCGGCAGTTGATGTGCACTTAAACCAAGCGGTGGCATTAACGATTAATAGTCCGTCTGCTGGTGGCAATATGGTTAGCGTGCGAACCACCGTATCAGTTGCGCTGAGAGTGGAGGAATTGTTGGCACTGCTTGCACCAACTCCGTTTGAGCTGGTGAGTGTATCAATCGCATCGGCGTTCATCTGCGACATTGATTGATTATTGCTTATTTCGGTGGTGTTATTGCTGATGCGAGTTTCGTGGTCGGTAATACGAGAATTGTTATCATCGACTGCGCTTTTTACAGCAGTAAAATTAGCGTTTACTTCATCCGCCACCGCAGCTTGGCCAGCGACAAAAGTATTGGGCACAGTTAATTCACTCGCGAGTAAAGGTTGCCCGCACAATAATAAAATACCCGTCGTTACTATTTTTAATTGATTGTTTAACATTGTTATTCACCTTTTAAGTTGTATAGCTCTGGAGTTAGTTCCAGCGTCCTTCATCCCAATTCATATCATTCCAATCGCGTTTAATTTCTGGTGGTGGTACTCCGTCAGAGCCACCTCCACCGCCGCCTCCACACGCGCTTAGGCCAGCACATATAAGCATTAGCGCCAGTATTCGTCGTATCCTCATGTCACGCCTCCAAATGTAGTTTTCTTATTCCGTACTAATTAACTGATCCATTACTCCACTAAGCGCGAACTGTCGCCTAATCCCCTCATTTACATGAAAAGATTTTTATTGGTGCCGCGCGGAAGTGTTTTTGTGATTGATAAAAGGCTTGCTGAGGAGACCCGATCTAAGAATAATCGGCGCAAATCAGCCTTGAGAGATAGATTGAAGGCGTCGAATCTAGAAATTGGCGGTCTTGATCACAATGGATAATTCAGTGCTAAGAGCGTTGAGTTGTTGTGGAAGCGCATTTATACGCTTTATCTTACTCTTAATATCGATTAAGCCGTGATGACAGGGTTCTCTAAGGTTATCAACGAATGAGTTGAGCTTACTTATGAATTATTTCTCTGTGTGCAATTGTGGAAAATGGCGTATTAAATTGCTTGTCCTAAAATTAACAATGGATCTAATCCCTCGTGTCTGTGACTGCGGTTTCTGCCAATCTCATCCTTCCGCGATGATTAGCGACACTGAAATGACCGTCAATTTATCTGGTCGTGATCTCAACTAAATACCTCCTTTCTTTTCATGTGTTGGATGATGAATTTATGAAACTACTTTACGAAGCCGCAAACGCAGTAGAAGCCCATATGATCTTAAACCTATTGGAGCAGTCGGGTTTGCGAGGGAGGATAGATGGGGAGTACTTGCAAGGTGGTGTCGGCGAACTTCAGGCTACGGGTTTTGTCAGGGTCATGATCGACGAAAATGACTACATAGAGGGACGATCTATTGTAGAAGCATGGGATACCAAGCAACCGGCTCAGGAGATCGATCAACCGACAAAACAAGGGAAACAAATTGGGACTGTGCTTACCAGTTTTTTATTTGGGATGCTGGTAATGGTTGTTTACTATCATACGCCGATAACGGAAGAGGGTATCGACTACGATGGCGATGGAAAACTTGACGAACAATGGACCTATGTTAATTACCGACCCAGTAAAGTAACCTTCGATCGTAATCGCGATGGAGAAATAGACGAGGTAATTAATTTCGACCGACAAGGCTTGATAGAGTCTGGTCTCTTAGATCAAGATTTTAATGGCACCTTCGATTCGGAAATATATTACGACTATGGCAATATCATTTGGAAAAAATCCGACACGAATGGGGATGGTTTCAAAAATTATCGAGAGGATTACACTTTCGGTATTCGTAGTAAAGGTAGTTTTTCTGACCCAAAAACTAAAAAACTCGTAAAGGTCCAAGAATTTGATTCATTCCTTCTCGTGCGAACAGAGGTGGATACCACCGGAGATGGTGTGTTGGATACGATTTATGAATATAACGATATCGAGGAGATTGCCCCACGATAAGAGCGGATTTATAAAAATAAAACATTAGCGGGAGAATTTGTATGGAGCTCGGAAATTTTTCAGTAAGTTTAGCCGTAAAAAACCTTCAAATATCGAAATCATTTTATGAAGCACTAGGTTTTAGTGTCTTTGGGGGTGATGAAGACCAGAATTGGCTGATCATGAAGAATGGTGATTCTGTCGTGGGTTTGTTTCAGGGAATGTTCGATAATAACATGCTAACTTTTAACCCGGGCTGGGATCAGAACTGTAAAAACCTCGATAGTTTTGACGACGTTCGTGACATTCAAAAACATATTAAAGCTCAGGGATTAAAGCCTTCTACAGAGGTTGACGAGAATAGCCAGGGGCCAGGGAGTTTAATGATCAGCGATCCTGACGGCAATATGATATTGATCGATCAGCATGTATAGGAAACCCTGAGATCTTGAAAAATTGTAATCAGTGTGGGAAGTGCTGTATTAACTACAGTAACGGTGGTTTGTCAGCAACCGCCGAAGAAGTGGAGTTTTGGGAAATATTTCGCCCACATGTTTATCGATATGTTAAGGAAGGAAAAATTTGGATGGATCCTACTACGGGAGTTCAGTTAACGCGCTGCCCTTGGTTGGTAAAAAGTGATGATAATAAATATATCTGCGAAATTTATTTCGATCGTCCTGATGACTGTAAGCAATATCCCGTTTTAATTTCTCAGATGATTCAAGATGAATGCGAAATGCTTGAAGAAAAAGATATTAAAGACTCCAAGCGTGCTCAAAAAACTCTAGATAAAATAATGATTGATAGCCGCAGCCCGTAAAGCTGACTGACAGTGAAGTTTTATTCTCAAAATAGTTCTACTCGATAAAACTTTACAGTTTAGTGATCGCATGAAAACGGATACAAGGATATTGTAGCGCTCCGATTAAAACGACTTAGTCCTCTTAACAGCCAACTACTATTTTTTACTTTCTCTAAAAACAAATACACAGGCATTTGACAATTGTGTGCCAGTTACTGTTTTTGCCTTATGGAACGTGATAGCTGTAATTCAAGATGAATTGCAAACGTACGTTGTGTTTACGTCTGTTGAATAGCGCGCAGGCTCTCTCCATTATGTCGATAATATTAGGGAAGTATAAAAACTGTGAATGTTGATCAAATTGCTTGTTTTGAGAACCTAAGAAAGTTGTTTTCTGATCGTGATGAGAAGTTAAAAGTCTCAGAAGACTCTTTATTGGTACTGTGTAACTACGCCGAGCGGATATGTGTTGATAAAAATCAATCGTTACAGAAAGAGGGAGAGCATTCTCGGTGGCTATATTTTATTTTTGAAGGAATAGTTCGAGAGCATTTGGTGAGGGCTGATGGAAAAGATATTACTTCGGACTTTCAAATAGCCCCATCGGGGGCTGGTAGTTTTCACTCTTTTTGTAGTAATGCCCCGTGCGATTATTCAATTACAAGCGCAACAAAAGTAGTCGCATATCGTATCGAATGTAAAATATTTAACGAATTAATTGGAACCTATGCTGATCTTTGTCGTTGGTATGCGGAGATTATTCGAGACAACTATATCCAGTTACGAGAGCACGTATTAAGAATGAATTGTACGTCAAGCGAAGATCGTTTACGTGAAATCATGAGGCGCTGCCCGAGTCTGATAAAGAATGTGTCTTCTTCGCATGTGGCAAGTTATTTGAATATGACACCTGTGCATTTCTCGCGAGCGAAAAATAATATACTAAATGAAATGAATTATGAACCGATCATGAAACATTGCGATAACCGTAGCTTTTCTTAGAGATGGCGTACAAGGCTTCTGTTCGGCTTTTAACGCCTAGGGTCCGATAAATATTATTTAAATGAGTTTTGATCGTAGATTCCGCGCAATTCAATGCGCAGCTCACTTCTTTGTTTGTCATGCCCTTGGATATTAATTGCAGAATACTTTGTTGCCGCTTGGTCAATAGACTAGGGGATTTATTCCCCTTTACTAGTCGCATTTCCCTTTCTTCTATTGCCTGTTGATGGCAATCATTAATAACCTGCCAAATTTCTTCACTGTTAGTCGACTTGTTGAGTACGGTAACTGCGCCGACACTTGCGGCATTTTGTCTTAGTTGAGTATCGTTGGTGTCACAGATTGCGATAATAGCGGGGTAGCGAGTTTTTCCCAGCAATGGACGAATTGCGTCGAAATGCAGGTCGATAAAATAGGCATTAAGGAAAATAATTTCAGGTACTTGGTATTTTAAGCTACCAAGTAACTGATCGAGAGAATCTACTTTTTTTACGTTGCTTTGATTATATTTTTCTCGAATGATTCTTTGTAAGCCTTCACTAAATAAGGTCTGACGATCGGCGATTAAAATGTTCATAGTTTGCTATTGCGGGAGCTCTTAATGATGCGGGGCGCTCTATTGCTATACGGGTTAATGTCGGGGCGGGGAAGATAGCAGAGGCGTTAAAATTCAATAATAACAATTGTTAAGCAATTGATTGGAATTGCGAACTGTGAGACTCACTTAGCTTATTCAGAGGTTAAGTAAAGTTAACCGTATTGGGGTTTATACCTCGGCTTTTAAGGGATTAAAAATGTGATTTAAGTCTAGTAATAAATACGTAGATCTAAAGTTGCAGATTTCCCACCGAGGACGCGTTCGTCGCGTTCGATCTTGATCTTTACCTCAGATGTAATCGCTTGTTTATTATCCACGCCTGGGGATTTGGTCAGTCATTGCCTGACTAATCAATTTGTCGATCTCGGGGTGTTCAAAGGAGAAGCAGTAAGGTGATGGGCAATTCAAACGTTCAGCTGAACGATTTTTTTGATATTTTGTGTGATGATTTAAAATTGCTGGGTACCGATTTTTGGCAACAGGTGGCGAGCGTGGCTAGCCATAGCCGAGTTTATAAGTACAACAAATTGCAAACCGAGAATTCGCCAATTGAATATTTCTATATTTTAGAGTCTGGCGTTGCAAGAGAGCATTGTTTGTTTAGTGATGGGCGGGATATCAATTCCGCTTTTTATCATGGCCCAGCGTTGATCGGATGTGTGAATAGTTATCGCGAAGATTCGAATGCTAAGACCTCGATTTCCATGATTACTTCAGGCACTTGCTTTAGGGTCGAAAGCGAACGATTTCTCCAGCTTGTGTTAGCGCTTCCCGACGGCGAAAAACATCTATATCGTCTGCTGCAAAAATCCTATAAACGAGTCCAAGATCGATTGCGACTATTGTTGTACAAAAATGCAGAAGAACGTCTTCAGGAGTTCGTTGGCGGCCAAGAAAGCACTTTACTTCAAATACCTGATTACCATATCGCCTCCTATTTAGGTATCACGCCTGTTACGATGCACCGGGCAAAAACAAAAATTAAAAAACTCAATGCATGGAATTCCATTTAAGGAATTCCAGTTCATTTTCAGAGTGATCCTCTCTTTTCATTTAACTTAGTGTGCACTGAACCTTTCTGAAGTTGGTTTGGTCTGAAGCTTTTGTTCCGTTTGTTCTGAAATTCTATCAAGGCTTACGTGGCTAATATTCCCTTGTTTCGGCGTTTGAGTTCGCGAATTTATTATTCACACAGTAGGAGGGGGCAAGGATACAAAGCATAAGTTTGCTTTTGGTGGCAAGAGAGCGCTGATTGTAATCGTTACTTTACCGTTTTCAATACTGGTACTCACAACGGATCCTTCTTGAACTACCAAATTGGGTGGGTGTGACTGATAATCGATAATTCGCTTAGTGTTCCATTTAAATATTAATTTAAAATTTCTTTAGCATTGTTTGATTTTGTTCGGTCAGTCGATATGCTACAGATTTATGTGCAGCACGCTGAGCACTTTCAGAATGATTATGCCTTACTCGCGAAGAAAATTATGTTGATTAAAGAGCTGTTAAGCGGCTTGGCAATCGTGTTGACTTTGGTCGCTTATATTCCCTATATACTTTCAATTCAAAAAGGTAAAAGTAAGCCTCATGTGTTTTCTTGGGTTATTTGGGGGTTAACGACCTTGCTTGTCAGTTTTGCTCAGTTCGCCGATGGTGGCGGTTTAGGGGCTTGGCCGATAACTGTTTCGGGAATGGTGGCTTTTTATGTCGCTGTGTTGGCTTACGTGAAAAAGGCAGATACTTCACGGACTGTCATCGATTGGTTGTTTCTGTCTGTAGCATTAATCTCGTTACCTCTGTGGTATTTAGCACAAAGCCCTTTGATTGCGGTTCTGATACTTACATTTGTAGATACACTGGGTTTTGGTCCTACGTTTCGAAAATCCTATAGCTTACCTTATTCAGAAAGTTTACTATTCTTCGTTATAATGGCCGTCCGCAATGCAATTGCGATTCTTGCCTTAGAAAATATTTCGATAACGACGGTACTGTTTCCGGCAATGACGGTGTTTATGTGCAGCTTGTTGATTCTTATGGTGAAGGTGAGGCGTTGGCAACTAAGTAAGTCCACTTTGGGAGATTAAGGTAATTCATTTTTTGGTGAGTATCTGAATGAAACGACGTCCAATAAAAAATAACAAACTAATTGCTTAACAACACAAAGAGAAGAGACTATGAATTTTATTTCCCCCAAACTGATGGCGGCGACTATTGCAATTCTAGTCGTTGGTTTGTTGTCGTTTCAGCTCAGCGCCCAAGAAGTTCAACAACGACCTTCGAAATACAAGTTCCATAGTTTCGGTTTGAAGGTCAGTGATGTTGAAGCTTCACTTAGTTTTTACCAATCTCTATTTGATGCTCCTGTTTTATATCGTGAGGGCACTACGGTGTATCTCGGGCTAGGAGATACTGGGGAATTTGCGTCTCTTTCGCCCCTGGAGCGTGGCGAAGCTCCTGCAATCACTTATATCGGCATCGTCGTAAATGATTTTGATATACGTAGTATGGAGGAACGATTAACTGCGAGCGGGTTGAAGGAATCAATGGACTCTGCGGATATGCGCATTGGGTTAAAAGCGGCGATGACTTATTGGCACGTCGACGCAGACGAGCAAGAAGCAATTACATTGTCGGATTACGAGGGTGTGCAATTTCAATTGCTCTCTGAAAACTATTGTGTGGATCACAGTAAGATGCCTGGCGATTGCAAGTTAGAAAATAAAAGCAATAAAAATGCGCCAATGTCTCTGCTAGGTATTAATCATTTCACGACCTTTGTTGCAAACTTCGAGCGAGCGAATGCTTTTTATCGAAGCCTTTTGGGAATTGAAAATCATATGTTCCAAGGAAATTTTCCTACCCTTGGTGTAGGCGATGGCTACCAATTTCTTATGTTCGTTGGCGGAGCGCAGCAAGGTGCGCCTGCCGCAGCAGCGAATATTCATCATGTCAGTTTGGCGGTTGAAAATTTTGATGTTGAGAAAATACAATCGATATTAAATAGTAAGGGTTTAAAATTTGTAGGCAGTGGCAATGGTGTCGTACCACCATTATCTCACTATGTGAGTTTACGAATGCCGGAACGCGGTGGTGCCGAAGGTGGGACGCCAGAATTATATTTTACCGATCCTGATGGCTTGAGAATTCAATTGCAAGACGCGAGTTATTGTGGGGGAGGCGGTTACTTAGGAAACGAGTGCAAGAACTAACATGTTCAAAATATCTTATTGAACTTGCGCGATTGAATAGGTTCTGCTGCAGCCATTTTTAATGGCGAGATATTTTTTACCCTAATACGGTTCTTATCACTATTCCCAAATGCCTTCTGGAATTGGTTTGGCCTCTACGAATTCCACCAATATGCCGTCGGTAGCGCGTGCAAAAAAACTTCTTAGGCCGTGAAGTTCGCTAATCTTTATTGGTTCAACAATTTCAAATTCTAGCTCACTTATTCTTTTGAAAGCCGCCTCAATTTCACGATAAGAAAATGCGATGTGCGCTATTCCACTATCATCTGTGTTTTCAATAACATCACCTTGTTCCTCTGGTCGATATCGATCATCGCTGCTTGGGTAAACGATAATTTGTACATTGTCGATAGTGATGATATTGCCAACCCGAAGGCTCCGGTTTGCACTCTCAGGTAAATTGAGAGCTTTCATTAACCAATCCGTAGTCTTGTTTGTATCCGTCGCGAGAATATGAACGTGATTGAAACGATGGTGTTTGCCTCCGGTATAGATTTCGATAATTTCTCTATTGACACCGTACATGTACATATAATGATTGTTGCCGAGTTCGGTTAAGGGTTTATAAAAATTGACACCTTGATTTTTCCACCATTCAAATTCATTTGGTCCGTCAATACCACCCCAGCCGATGTGCCATATTGAGGTTTTAAGATTACTTTTTGGCATCGTGTTAACTTGGTTCATTAAGATAAAAGAGCGTTCGGTAAAAAGTCCAGGGGTCTTGTCGTTAAAGTTTATCGGTATTGCACCAAACACTTTTTGATAAAATTCTTGAGTGGCTGCGCGATCTTGGACATTTAAACGAACGTGATGAAAGTGTGCAGTTTCCGCTGAATAAGCCGAAGTCACAAAGAAAAAGGCTGTGAATAGTAAGCAATATTTGAGGAAATTTGTTTTCATCGTTAGCCTCTTAATCAGTTTGGTGGAAGCGGAAAAGGTAGCACTAAGAGAGTGAGGGATCAATCTGATGTGTTGCTAAACCTTTCGTTGTGCTTGGATATTCCGCTACAATGGCGCTCATTTATCATTTATTCAGATTATCTATATTTTCCTATAGGAGCAGTTGATGCCAAACCCCGTTGAAAAAACCTTAGAAGCAGCAATTTTTAATAGCCGATGGTTGTTGGCGCCTTTTTATCTCGGGCTCATTATCAGTATCGTCCTACTTCTAGTTAAGTTTGTTCAAGACTTGAACCATCTCATTTTGCATATTTTCGATTTAAAAGAGGCCGAGGTGGTTATACATATTTTGACCTTGGTGGATCTCTCATTGGTGGGTAGTCTACTGTTAATGATAATTTTTAGTGGTTATGAGATTTTCGTTTCTAAAATTGATGTCACCGGTCATGAAGATAAACCAGATTGGATGGGTAAAGTTGATTTTAGTGGTCTGAAATTGAAGGTTATTGGCGCAATTGTCGCGATTTCTGCCATCGAACTTTTGAAAACATTTGTGAATATTCCTAATGAACCAACTGATGGCCAGATTACTGTTTTGATGTGGAAGGTTATCATTCATATGGCTTTTGTCGTGTCCGGTGTGTTGTTTGCCGTTATGGATAAGGTTGCTTCGAGCACGACGAGTCACTAATTATAAATCCAGAAACGTTCTATTAATTTATCATTAAAAAATTAGAAAAATATACGGTAGTAATTTTATGTCATTCGATGAGAAATTTGATCTTCCTTTCGCAGAACCCGAAGCTGTTGGTATTTCCAGTGAACGTCTATTGCGTATTGCACCCGTTATGCAGTCCTATGTTGATAATGGGCTTATTCCCGGGGCGGTAACGATGGTAGCCCGGCACGGTAAAGTCGTTCATTTCGATAGCCTTGGTTATTTAGACCCCGATGCGAAAAATCCAATGGAAAAAGATAGCTTGTTTCGAATTGCATCGATGACAAAACCGATAGTATCACTAGCTTTGATGATGTTATACGAAGAAGGTAAGTTTCAACTCAATGACCCACTAGCTAAATTTTTGCCAGACTTTAGTGCAATGCAAGTTAATGTTGATGACGGTCAGGGCGGCAGGAAAAAAGTTTCTGCTAAACGCCAAATAAATATACGTCATGTATTAACCCATACCGCAGGTTTTCCTTATGAATTGGGCGATAAAGAGTGTAAGGAGTATATCGATATAGCGCGACCACTTGATCGTTCTGGTGTGCTAGGTGATTTCGTCGCGCGATTGGCAAAAGTACCTTTGAATAACGAGCCTGGTAAGGTGTGGGAGTATTCTCGCGCGACGTGCATTGTCGGCCATTTAATCGAGGTTATTTCTGGTCAGAATCTAAAAGACTTTTTGCAAGCACGGATATTTGATCCTCTAGGTATGACTGACAGCCATTTTTTCTTGCCTATGGAAAAACAATCTCGATTTGCGGCGAGTTATAAACCCGATGAGAACAAGAAAATTACAGTAGAAGATACCAATACTGAAAAAAGTTTTTTCTTAAATCAAAGTAGTGAGTTTTATATCGGTTCAGGTGGTTTGGTTTCAACTGCTGCGGATTATTTTAAATTTGCGGAATTGTTGAGACAGGGCGGCCAGCTTGGATCGACTCGATTGATAAGCAGAACGACACTCGCATTAATGCTACAAAATCATACTGGTAATAAAAACATTACATTAATGGGGCCAGGCTATGGTTTTGGTTTAGGTTTTTCCGTGCTGGTTGATCCTGCAGCGGCGCACACGATTGTTGGTAAAGGTACTTATTCTTGGGGCGGAATGTATTGCACTCATTGGTGGAATGACCCTGTTGAACAATTATTCGGAATGGTGCTCACGCAAGTCCGGCCTTTTGATCATATTAGCATTCGCGCCGATATGCAGGTATTGGCATCGCAAGCGATCATCGATTAAAGTTCTAGCAACGCTAAAGTTTCGCTTAGCGTTGCACCAATCTCCTCGTTTAACACGAGAGTAGCGATTTCATCTAGCGGGGTTGGATCACGGTTGATAATAATGAGCTTCGCTGCGTTTCTTAACGCTAGTTGCGGAAACCCGGCAGCGGGATAAACCGAAAGCGAAGAGCCAATGGCGACAAACAAATCGCACGCTAGAGTCGCTTTTTCAGCTTGACGCATTTCTTCTACAGGCATTGCCTGGCCAAAAGAAATTGTCGCAGTTTTAATGATTCCTTTACACGAAACGCAGGTTGGCAACTGTTCTTTATCTGTAAAATTTCTAAAAATATCCGCCAATTCATAACGAATCCCGCAATCGAGACATTTTGCGTAGCTACTATTTCCGTGCAATTCTATGATAGAACTTTCTGGGATCCCGGAATCTTGATGTAAGTTATCAATATTCTGGGTGATTACTTTTGATATTTTTCCGGCTTTATAAAGCGCCGTTAAGGCTAGATGGCCATCGTTTGGTTTGGCATTCGAAATAACTTTATCTGTTGCTATTTTTCGTCGCCAAGATTCGCGGCGCAGTTCTTCGGAAGAAATAAAATCAGCAAAGTCAATTGGCTGGTACTTGTCCCATACACCGCCAGGACTCCTAAAGTCCGGAATGCCTGATTCCGTGCTAATTCCCGCCCCTGTAAATACAAGTGTATTCTTACTTGTATTAATGAGCTGGACGAAATTTTTAATTGGACTCAACTTGGTCATTACCGAGGTAGAAAATTAATTTTTATGATTTGTTTTTTTCAACTAGGTTAAGGTAGCGATTTTCAATGACAATGTTTTTATTTTGATATTTTTCTTTTTCGATCATTTTTTTTAGGTTTTTAAGTGTGTGTATCGGGAAGTCTGCAATTTGACTTCTGATCAACCAGTTAGGTAGTCGGCCACCGGGATCGATGTGTTGTCGCCAAGTTATTTTTATTTTCTGAGCATTCAGTTGTTGGAGTTGATAATTTCCACTTGACTCCCTGACGCGAACATATTTTCCGCGATCTATTTTGTTGCAGGCTTCAATATTTTTGTCGTTGCAATAATCGGCTTCCGAATCCATCTGTATGGTGATTAGTTTGGCATGATCAAGGTACTCAAGAGTCGCACGCAGTATGATATCTCTGTCTCGTACAAAGGGCAGTTTGTTAATTTGGTAGACATATTGTTCTTTGGGACTAATCACTTCGATAGGGAACGATTCACCACATTGATGAACCCACTCTGGGCAGGATTCTATGTCAAGTAATAGCGAAACGATGCTCGCCATGGAGGACTCAACTGTAATTACCCCTTTGAATTCGGGAATGCTTGAGTTGGGGTAGTCTCGCAAATATAAGCTAACGCCATCTTTCTCTCGTTTTAATTCCCATTCATTATCTTGAGCGTTCGCAGCGAAAGAGGAAAGCAAAACTAATGAGGTACCTAGAATTAGCTTAGCGTTTTTGACTAGCTTCGAGCTTTTAGAAAATAAATATTTGGAAACGATCATAGGCACTCAGGGAATACCTCTTATTTTATTTATATTGCTATTTTTTAAATGGATTATGGCGTGGGAAAATGTTGGGGTTTTAAACAAAAATACAGAGTAGAGGTTTTTGGCCAGCGTTTTAACCAGCCCATGAATTGTGTAAATTAGATCAACTAGTCAGCCAAAGAAATTTTTAATCGATTGTAATTAGTCGATAGTACGTGGTCCATCTCGTGCGTCTGAATTGTCAGTTACCGCATAATAATCATCAACCAAGGTTTTGCCATCGCCTCGACGTTCAGAAGCCTTTCGTCTTTTTCGATGATAGAGATCGATAGGCATCTTTTGGCAAGGGTCAGGATCGGTGCGACGATCGCCGTTTCGACGGTCTACAAATACACTGGGCTTTTTCATTAACTTACCTATTATTAATTTTGGCCGTAATCAAGTTCTTCGCTATTTTTGCCACCCAGTTTTCAGACTGAGCAGTTTCAAAAACTGATCTCGGTACTTTATGCCAAGTATTTTAGTTAACAAATCCATTAAAATCACTATTCCTAAGAAGAATTGTGGCTTCTCACTCGTTTCTCGGATTATTACTTTATAATTTGCTTTTTTAACGTCGGTATCAATAAAACCCTAGAGGGCAATATGGTCATACAGCAAGAAATAGAATCCATCTTGAGTAACGCCCTGAGTCCAGAGTATCTATCAATAGAGAATGAAAGCGATAAACACAACGTACCACCTGGGTCGGAGTCGCATTTTAAGATTGCTTTAGTCTCTGAAGCGTTTGAAAGCTTGCGTCAGGTACAGCGCCATCAGATGATCTATAAACTACTAGAGAACCAGCTTGCTGGAGGCGTTCATGCGCTAGCTCTCCACACATACTCTCCTCAAGAGTGGCAAGACTCTCCTCAATTTGTCCCTGCGTCACCAGATTGTCAGGGCGGAAGTCAAAAAAGCTAAATATTGTTTAAAAAAAAGCCCTTGATGAGGTCATCAAGGGCCTGTTTTATAGTCGCCCAGCTTACAAAAAGCGCTGTGGCGTGATCATACGAATAATTTCCAGTCAGCTTGAGTATTCCCAATCGGCAATCCTCACGATAAAGCCAGCTATCAGTTGGTTACAAATTGACCTTTGATCATCATCATAGTCTTGTGGTCATCAACTAATTTGAACAGCTGATCAAACTTACTCGCCACAACTTCATTATCAGATCCACCTTCCGCAGAAACATAAGTAGCGCCTTGGATTAGCGAAGCAAGCTCTTTAGAGACTGCGTCCATTGACTCGAATACTTCTCCAGTCGTTTTGCTGTCTTTGAAGATGCGGCCATGGTCTGTCAGCTGCATGTACTTGTCGCACTCTTGGAGCCACTCTTTGCGCTGTTCTACGAAAGACTGGATATTCTTCATTCGGTTCTTGTGCTTGATGTTTAGACGCTTGTTGCGGTAATTCTGAAGGCTAGGGATGTCACCTTCCATGAAAGACGCCTTAGTGTCTTCACAGAATTTCCAAGTTAGGTAACCAGGAAACTCAATGTTGTGCGTGGCAGATGCTCGGTTTTTCAAACAAGCTTCGTCGCAGCCTAGAGCGGGGAGTGCGACTCCAAATAAAACTAAAAGGCCGATTAACTTTTTCATTGTCATGTCCTATAAAACTGAATGGGTATTAAAAGTAATTCGCATATGTGACGTGATGTATATCACAGGTGAAAAACAAGTCAACGCTAATACTTTAGTCTTAACAAAATATTCTTAAACGGTCGTTTTTATACCACATTTGACCAAAATTTCGGCATATCTACTGAGGCATCCCATGCTTTCGGTTATAAGAATGGAGTTTCGTAGAGAACTGTTAAGCGGAATGTAAAGCATCTATTTGGGCGATATTTGATCGCTTTGGCGGGTATTTATCCGATTTGGTGTCGGATTGCGGTAAAAAATTGCTCGCAAATCGAACGATTGGCGGCTCGCTATATGAGATTTGAATGAGCTTAAACTCGGTGATTTCCCATTACATATTGTTTGGAGAAATCGGAGCCGGTGCGGTGATTTTGTTCGTTTTGATCAATTTAACGCCTGACCAACTAGCAAGTTTAGTTGATCCGGCAACGAGATTTTAAGTGCTGCTTGCTGGCCTCGATCTGACATTTTCGTCCAGGTCTTGCGAATAATATCGATTATTTTCTCTTTTTCATGTTCTAGAGCGAAAGCCTCGAGATAGTGTTCGATAAAAACCAAACAAATAACATCTTCTAGGGTTTGAATTTCTGGGTCCGATTTAATCCCCTTTTTGCCAACTATTTTTTTTACTCTCTCAATATCGGCGTTGGAGTAGTCTCGTGCTGCCATGATCAATGCGAGTTGTTCGCCATGATACACCCCGAGATCTTTTCTCCATTTAAGGTAACCTGCTCGAGTCTTTTCATAGGACGAACGAGGGATTTTCCAGCGTGCGATATGTTGACCATGTGCTGCAATACTCAAGTGTTCAGAAGCTTTAGGCTCAAACTCAGATAGCCGCTCGCTCATGCGGCGAGAATACAGTAGTTCTTTGGAGGAGGGGCTGCCGGAAACGATAATTTTGTTTGGGTCTTGTTGATTAACGGCGTCGATATCTTCGATAACCTGAGCGAGTTTAGTTGTCATAGGAACTTCTTCGTGAATTTTTAATTGGGCGTTTTTCACCTAATTGCAGCGGAGGCGAGGGTATTTAATTTGGTCAAGAGAAAAAGTCGGGCGATGATTTTTTAAGGACAAGCCGAGGATAGTTTAAGCGACATCAAATAAGCTGATATCTGCAATCTTACGAAGGGCATTTAGGTCAACTATCTGAATATCTTTTTTATCGGCGACGATTAAGCCTTCTTTTTGAAAGCGACTTAGCGTTCGGCTGACTGTTTCTACCGTCAAACCAAGATAGTTACCGATATCTGCTCGAGACATGGGTAAGCGGAAGCTCGTTAAAGACAGCTTGCGTTGACCGTTTCGACTAGAAATGCTGAGTAGTAATGTTGCAACCCTTTCTTCCGCATTGTTTTTACTGAGCAAGGTAATCAGCTGCTGGTCAGCGGTGATTTCTTTTCCCATCAAGCGAAATAAATGACGATTTAAATTGGGAACTTGCTTGCCCAATTCTTCCATTTTGTTAAAGGGTATTTCACAAACCGCCGAGGTTTCGAGGGCAATAGCGGAATTCGAGTGATTCCCGTTGCCAACGCCGTCCAAACCGAGAATTTCGCCCGGCAGGTAAAAACCGGTAACTTGTTCCTGACCGCTATTGGTAATGGCAACGGTTTTTATGGTCCCTGATCTGACCGCATATACCGAATGGAACTCATCTTCCATTCGGTATAAATAATCCCCTTTATGTAAGGGGCGTCCGCGCTGAATGATACTGTCGACTTGATCGATTTCTTCGACGTGTAAACTGATCGGTAAACAAATAGAAGCAAGTCGGCACTGTGAGCAAGAAACATTTGGCGTGGCATGACAGGTGGGGATTATTTTTAGCGGGCTTTCTGACATAAGTAAACTACCTAGTACTTTTATTGACTTAAACTTTTAAAAAAGACCCGAATCCGTGGATATTAACACAAAATTGTATTCCCTAAGATAGAGTCATGGCACACAGGTGAAAAGGGTAGGGTATAGCGACTTGTGATGTCAAAAATTCTTTTTTGCCAAACAAGGGTGTGGTGAGCCTAATTAGGTATTAATAGTTTGGAAAATCGCCGGAACGAGTGATGAGGCGGGACCCTGTAAGCAATAATCAAAGGCACTACCATTTACAGAAGCTTCTAGATTCAACTCTAATGTATCCGCCCCAGCTGCTTTGGCTAGCTGAAAAAAGCCAGCGGCAGGGTAAACATTCCCTGAAGTACCTATGGCGACAAAAAGGTCGCAGGCCTCAAGAGCATGCTGAATGTCGTTCATATACAGAGGCATTTCACCAAACCATACAATATGCGGTCTTAAAGTTCCTGGCTGTTTGCAACAGAGACAAACGGAGTCAACGAGAATGTCTTCTTCACAGGTTTGAACTTTTCCGGATTTCAGACAGCGGGATTTTAGTAATTCGCCGTGCATATGGATTACGGAACTTCCGGCTTTTTCGTGGAGATCGTCTATATTCTGAGTAATTAATGTGAATTCACCCTCATGTCGTTGAGCAAAATCTGCTAGCGCACGATGAGCAAGATTCGGTGTAATGCCGTCGAGTAGCTGTTGTCTGCGTTGATTATAAAAACGCTGCACCAGCTCGGGGTTTCTAGCAAAAGCTTCCGGTGTCGCAACGTCATCAATGCGATGGTTTTCCCATAGTCCGTCCGCAGCGCGAAAAGTTTTAATACCCGACTCAGCAGAAATTCCCGCACCGGTTAGTACAACAATTGAGCGATATTTTTTTGAAGCTAAGGGTGAAGAGGGCAATAAATTGGTCATATTAATTCAATTCAGATTACAATTCGGCCGCCGAATTTTGAATTTAATGTCTAAGTTCGGCTCTAAGGTGAAACAACGCGAGAGCGAAAGTACTCTACTGTGAAACCAAGGGGTCTATCAAGCCTCCTTTTTATTTATGAAGGGGTTGTAAGAACAACGAAGACCAAATGCTAATTTGTAAGCCTAAACTATTAATGTAAATATCAAAAATGAAAATATGCTTACTACAGATTATCAGCCCAAGTTTTGCCGTTTAGGAATTAAGAGATAGCGTGATGAAAAATGATCTTAAACCTGAGGATTCTAAACAATCTGTGGCTGAATTGTTGGCACGAATTGATGAGAATCAACAAATACAGGCAAAGTTTTACGATTTCGAATTCCAGTTGTTAAGCTGCAAAGGTTTGCCAGAACTGCTAGATGCGTTATTAAATAATGCACCAAAGCATTTTGAATTAAGCACTGTGAGCTTAGTCCTTTATGACCCCGATTACAGTTTAGATTCACTTTTGGAACTTTTAGATGTCGACAATTTTGAGAATCGACTGCAGTTGAGATATAGCGAAGACTTTTTTCTAGATTTGTATGGGCCGGTACCGACAGTAAAATTAGGCGAGTTAGATGTACTAACTAAAACCCGATTATTTCCTGGAACATACTCAGTAGAGAGTGCAGCGTTATTACCTTTGATGCGGCAAGAAAGACAAATCGGTAGTCTTCATCTTGGGAGTGATTCGGCCGAACGTTATACCGCTGACAAGGCGGTCAGTTTCATGACGCACCTTGCGTTAATTGTTTCTGTTTGTTTGGAAAACTGCATTGCTTTCGAACAACTGGAGCAGCAAGGGTTAGAAGATAGTTTGACCAAGGTGCGAAACAGACGCAGTTTTGAAGACGAATTCGCAAAAGAAATTGAACGAGCGTTTCGGCAACAAGAATCACTGACAACTTTATTTATTGATATCGATCATTTTAAGAATATAAACGATAGTTATGGTCATCAAGTTGGAGATCGTTGTCTTCGTCAAGTCGCAAAAAACATTAATGGTGAGTTAAGAAAAACAGATTTATTGGCGCGATATGGCGGCGAAGAATTTGTTGCACTGCTGCCACATTGTTATTCTGACGAAGCCTACATAATTGCCGAACGCGTGCGTCTTGCCGTCGCCAACAGCCCATTTGAGTTAAACAAAGAAGAATCCATCCCTTTGACTGTTTCCGTTGGGCTCGCGACTTGGGATCCCAAGAACGAGGTCGCTATCGCCAATGGATCAGAAGTTGATAGGCAAAGTCGCTTGTCTAGCTTTGGCGAAAAACTAATTAGCAAGGCCGACAACGCTATGTATCGTGCGAAGCAAGCGGGTCGAAACCAAGTGTGCATTGCAAAAGAAAGTTCTAACTAAGCGTGCGTATTTTTATTCTGTGTCATTTTGTGGAAATATTTTTATTAGGTATCGATCTGTCCAATATTTCCCGGTAATCCAAAAGGCATCTTTGTTCTTGTCGTAGGCAATTCCGTTGAGAACGCTATCAATATTGTTTGCTCCAGATTGCGTTTGTAATTCGCTGAGATCTAGCGATCCAATGACTTCACCAGAAATTATATCGATACCCACGATCCTGTTTTGGCGCCATATATTTGCCCAAATAATACCTTCAACATACTCCAATTCGTTGAGTGATTTTACTAAGGTACCATTCTCTTTAACGGTCAAGGTTTTTTTGAGTTCGAAACTGCTGGGATCGAAAAAGCGAATTATTTGGCTGCCATCGCTAATAATTAAATATTTTGAAGTGTTGGTTAAGCCCCAACCTTCGCCATCGTAATTAAACGTGTTTACGAGTTCGAAAGAATCGGGATGAATGACCCATGCTTTTCCGGCCTTCCAGCTCAATAAGTACAAAAGATCATTGGCAACCGTGATCCCTTCAGCAAATACATCACTTGGTAGATCTAAATGTTTTTCGATTTCGTTAGTTTTAACGTTTAGTTTTTGTAAGAAGGATTTTCCGTAGTGTCCGCTACTTTCAAATATCCAACCGTCGTGAATTACCAAGCCTTGCGTAAAAGTGTTTGAGTTGTGAGTAACTTTCTCTAGAACTTCATATTGGAAATTATTGGTTTCGGCTTGAGCGAAAATGCTTAGGAGGCCCAGAAATAAAAAACGGATGCACAATTGCCCTACGTTTTGGAAATAATATATGTTTTTACTGTAAGTCTTATGCATGGTTGTTTCTGTACCCTAAATTTTATTTCTTGCTAAATCACGAATAATAAAACGCGCTGAGTGCAAGGCCTTCACCAAGTTTCTAGGTAGTGGCAGTATATCGCCACAGATTTGTGAGGCCAACAACTCCGCGCAAATGGGGGTGTAGGCAAGTCCGCGAGAGCCATATCCAACATTGACATACAAGCCAGGCCAATAGTTTCCCGCTTTGGGAATACTTGCCAGGGAGTTTTTGCGCAGCAGTGCGAAATCCGCAATAAACTCATCGTGTTTAGGTACGGGGCCCACTATGGGGAGGTAGTCGGGGGTTGAGCAGCGGAAGTCAACGTAGCCAGAAAGAGCTTGTTCGTCAATCATGCCCTGAATGAAATTCGTATCTGAGTATGCGGTCTGTACGTTGTCGCTAGCCCATGGCAAGGCGCTGGGGTTTTGCTGGTGAATTGATCGCATATTTTCTCGGTGGTCATCAAGGCATATTTCTTTGTCGTGATTGTGGAGAGTAAACGTCGCTCCTAAAGTTTGACTGTGTTCGCCAAAAATGGTGGGTGTTTCCGGGGCGATATAACCTTTTCCGCAAAGTACACTACGTATATTTTTATTGATTAAATCCTTGTGTAAATAACTGAGTTGGCCGCGAATAGCTTTTAAGGGAAGATTTTTAGTTTGTTCGAATAGAGCGGCATTCGCGGCATTGGCAATAATTACGGTCTGCGCGTTGACGATGGTATTTCTGTCTTTATCGTTTAGACTCCAGCCACCTACGATGTCGTCGTTTAAACTCAGACTTTCGACATGACAATTCGTACGAACCGTTATGTTGGGGTGGGAGGTTAGCTGTTCACATAGAGTTTTTGGGTTAATCCAACCCAAGCTAGGAAAACTTATCGCATTGTGCGCTACGTCGATTCCAGATATCTCGCTACTTTTTTTATCGTCGATAAAGGAAAATATTTCCGTTCGGTTTTCATAGAAAGTTTTTAGATTTTTCCATAGTTTTTGTTCTTTGCTATCGTGCGCAAGTTGCAAGACACCGCACTTGCTACCAATTTTTTCAGAACTATTCCAGAATTGATTGTAAAACCCGTGCGCGAATAACAGGCTATTTAAGTTTAATTGCGCAAGCCCGTCATCATCTGTAGAGAGCTTTCCATAGACGATACCTTGAGCAGCTCCAGATGCAGCGCTTGCAATTTCAGAATTTCTCTCCAGAAGAACAACATTTCGATTTCGAAGCGCCAAGGCATAAGCGGTTTGACAGCCAGCCAAACCTGCACCGATGATTACCGTCAGCTCATTTTTTTCTATCTGGTTATTATTAAATTCTGTTTGTTTTGCTAAAAACCACGGTACCTCAAAGGTAGATCGTCGACTGTTGGTTTGTAAGGCAGTCTGGGGTATGTTTTTACGATCTATAGATGGCCCGAGAAATTCGGCGGTAATCATTTCTCGTTTTTTCCCAAAGCCAGAACATTTTTTTATTTTAAATCCAGACTCTTCTAAGGCTTTTCGAACCATGCTCGCGGAGGAAAACGTGGCGAGTGTCGTGTTGGTCGATGATAAATAGGAAATTTTTTCTATGGCTGAAGAGTGCCACATGCCGGCATTTTTGCTGGGTGCGAAACCATCAAGATACCATGCGTCAAACCCTCTATGATTCGTAGCATTTTGAAAAAGAGGATGATCGCTCTGTAGTAACTGATTGAGAGCGTTTTGGATGTCATCAATAATAAGAGTGAGCCTAACCCTATGCTCAGGAAATACAATATTATAAAAACCTCTTACCGCCGTGGCGGGGTAAACTGCGATGAGTTTTTGATAGAGTAACTTTAACTCTGGCCACAGTTCGCTTGCACACTCTAGGTCATGAATTTTCCAAGGGTGTTTCTCGATAGAAATAAAGTGTAACCATTTACTCGCGGTGTTTTGCTGGTTCCAAAGTTGCCAGGTGGCAATAAAATTAAGGCCGCTGCCGAATCCTGTTTCACCTATGGTAAAACAGGATTGGGGCATATCTTCCTGCCATCGTTGGGGTAAATTATTTTTTGTTAAAAATACAAAACGAGATTCTTCTAAACCATCGTGGCGAGAAAAATAGACATCTTCGTAAGTGCGAGAGATAGGTTGGCCGTTTTCATCCCAACGAATATCGGCGAAGCAGGGGAGGTCATCTGCGTTTTTGCTGTCCATTTTCAGAGGCCGAACTCAAGAATTAATTGTTGGCACCAATCGCGGATTCGTTGCTCTGACAGTTCAAATTCAGTTTCGTCATCAAGGGCTAAGCCGACAAAATGCTTCTCATCTTCCGTCAACGCGAGCGATCGCTCAAATTGATAGCCGGTAGTTGGCCAATAACCGAAAATTTCTGCACCCCGTTCTTCAACTTTGTTACACAAGTACCCCATCGCATCTTGAAACCACTCCGGATATCCGATCTGATCGCCTAAACCGTAGAGTGCAACTTTTTTCTTGCTTAAATCGACGTCGTTTAGTTCGCTCCAAACGGCTTCCCAATCCTCTTGAAGTTCACCGTAGTCCCAAGTCGGGATGCCCAGGATTAAAAAGTCGAATTCTGGCATAAGCTTCGGTGAATATTCTGCGACATTTTGTAAAGTAACCTCGGTCTCAAGTGAGCTGTTACCATTAAAAAAGTCGCGGATTTTTTCCGCTGCGATTTCTGTGTAGCACGTGGAGCTTCCGTAAAATAATCCGATGGATGTCTGGCGTTTAGTTTTGGGTGTGGGCATGTAGGTTTTCTTGTTTGCGTAGTTCTAAAAATAATGTGAATAGAATAAATGGAATACTGCTTATTAGTTTTAGTTTGCTAAATTCTGAGTTCTCTTAATCAGCCACCGCTATCAAAATTCAGTTGTCGCCAGGCTTCATAAGCCACAATCGCTGCAGAATTCGATAAGTTTAAACTGCGGCTATTGGCTTGCATGGGAATTCGAATTATTTTTTCTGCCTCAAGGCTATCTAAAACTGCCTTAGGTAAGCCGCGAGTTTCCGGCCCAAAAACAAACCAATCATTTTTCTCATAGTTTACTTCGTGATAATAACCTTGCCCCTTAGTCGAAACCGCGAAGAGCCGTTTAGGTGTCGTCGTCGCTAAAAAGTCCTCCCAAGAAGCATGCACAACAACACTTTCCCATTCGCCATAGTCTAGGCCAGCTCGACGAAGACGCTTGTCGTCAAGAATAAACCCTAGTGGTTCAATGAGATGTAGTTGCGCGCCAGTGTTTGCACATAGGCGAATGATATTCCCCGTATTCGGAGGAATCTCGGGTTCGTAGAGAACAATATTGAACATGGAGGCGTAACTCAGATTAAAGATTTATTCAAAAAGCCCGATTATACGGTTTATGAGAGCTCTTTGTGGGGCTTGTGCGGTGTAGTCATATCAAAAATTCCAGCTACGCTTAAATAAGACCCAGGAAATCTAATGTCGCCTATCTGGGAGGCGGTCGAAAGGAGTTAAGTGAGTGCTTAAGTTTTGGCCTTCTAAACATGACAAGGGAATGCTCGGCATCGAAACCTCAAGTGATGGCGTCGCTATTGCACACATCGTCATGGAGTCAAATAGGCCTCGCTTGGTCAGTTGCGACTATGTTGGCGCAGACGCGATTACTTCTGTTGCAGAAACGCTAAGCGAGAGAATTGCCGCGTTAGGCTTGAAAAGCATTCCCTGTAACTGGGTCTTACCTGACTCGGATTATTCGCTACTGATGGTAGAGGCGCCGAATGTTCCGGATGAAGAATTGCGCGAAGCGATGCGCTGGCGAGTCAAAGATCTTATTACTTTTCCGGTTGAGCAAGCATCACTTGGTGTATTCCCCCTGCCAGCTGATGGTGTGCGCGGCGGTACAAAAATGACATACGTGGCCATTGCTGATCAACAACAAATTCAAAGCCGAAGCGAGTGGGCCAAAACTGCAAAGGTTACATTGAAAAGTATCGACATTGCTGAATTGGCCTTGCGCAATATTGCTGAGCTTGTCGCAGAGGATCAGCGCAGCTTGGCGATCGTAAGATTAAAACAGGGCTCCGGCGATCTCGCCTTGGTTAAAGAAGGACAGTTGTACCTGTCTCGTCAGTTCGATATTAAATATCAGGGCGGCTTGTTCGACGAATTACCTGAAGAAAGTTTAATTCTCGAATTACAGCGCTCTCTTGATTATTTCGAACGCCAGATGGGGCAGGGGCCACCCGCGGCAATATTGTTTTGTGGAGACAACATTACACCAGACAAAATCACCCAAACAATCAAGAACAGTTTGCCGGGCCAAGCCAGTTGTTTGAATTTGGCAGAAAAAATTATCGGTATCGATCAGTGTGAAGAGTACACGGTGCAATTGTGTCTCGGAGCAATTGGCGGTGCTTTGCGGAAGCAGGTGGCAGCATGATTCGCCAGGAAGTGAATTTATACTCGATCGATTTCCATCGCGGTGATCAAGCTTTTTCATTTCGAACGACGGTGATGGCAGCCAGTGCTTTTTTTGCAATTCTTTTGTTGGTTAATGGTTACGGCTACTGGGATATGTTTCAAAAGAAACAACAGTTGACAGCAATTAATCTTCAAGCCGCTGAGTTAAATGGCCGAGTTGAACAGCTTAAAAGCACTCGGCCTTTGAGTCAGCGCGTAAGTATTGAAAAAGAAATTTCTGAGTTAGTCGATGAACTGGATAAACGCAAAAGTTTGCTAGATGTTATTGGCGGTCAAAATATGGGTAATGGAGAAGGATTTTCAGTTTACTTAGAAGCTCTTTCTCGACAAGCCTTGCCTGAAGTATCTTTGACCGAATTTAATATTTTACGCGGCGGAAGCTATGTTGAGTTGGCTGGTTGGACAGTCAAGCCTGAATCAGTTCCATTTTATTTAAATCGCTTGCGAGATGAGGCGGTATTTAAGCAAGTAAAGTTTGGTGTCTTGGCTATTAAAAAAGACGAAAAGCATAGCAATAAGTTGCAATTTAGTTTGGGTAAAGACCAGCTCGCTAAGAATTAATGACCGGCGAGATTTTGGGATTCGTAAATAAGATCTGACTGAGATAACGATTGTGAAGTTAGAAAGTGGAAATTTAAAACAACGTTGGCATGAGATGTCTGAAAAGGTCGATGCTCTGGCACCTCGCGAGAGAGCGTTAGTCTTGTTTACGGTACTCGCTGTGATCTATTTCTGTTGGGATTTTCTCCTTTTTAGCCCAGTCGCTGCGGCAAACGAAAAGCTTAATGCAGATATCGATGCGAGACAATCAGAAATAAGCGCAGCGACGCAAGAAGAAAGGGTATTGCTAACGACTGCTAGCTTTGATCCTGATTTAAAACTCAAAAATGAAAAGCGTGAAATCGAAAAGAAAATTGAAGAGCAAGAAAATGCTTTGGCATCTTTGTCTCTTGGTCTAGTTCCTGTCGATCAGCTCGCGTCGATTCTACAAGACGTATTGAACAAAACTGGCCGACTACAGTTGCAAAATATGAAAACCCTTCCGGTCGAAGAAGTACAGCTAAGAGGTGTCGCTGACAAAACACCGGAGCAGACGCTTGAGAGTTCTCAGAAAAACGAAGCGGGAATTTATAAACACAGTGTTGGCATAACAATCAAAGGAAGTTATTTCGAGCTGCTTAGATACCTCCAGGAACTAGAAGCGATGGATTGGCGTTTTTATTGGGATGAGCTTAACTTTGAACAAGATAAATACCCTTTAGGTATTTTTGAATTGAAGGTTTATACCTTGTCCACTGATGAGGGCTACCTTGGTGTATAGGGAAGTGGTGTTTAGGAGAGTGATGTTTAGGGTAACGGTGTTTAGGATAAAAGTACTGGCGCCTTTCGTTAAGAAAGTCGCCATTGTGTCTTGTTTGTTTTTAGTGTCGGGTTTTGTAAGTGGCGTAGAGCAATTAGATCCCACCAAACCCTTAGAGTATGTGTTTAGTGGTGAGTCTCAGCCTAAGACTTTGCAATTGAATTCAATCCTGATTTCTTCAGGTCGAAAAATAGCGGTAATCAACGGAGAAAAAGTTGAGGTCAATGGAGTTGTGGGGAATGTAAGAGTTGCAGAAATTCGATCCGATTTTGTCATCGTATATCGTGATGGTGAAAAAATCGAATTGAAACTATATGGAAAGAAGTTACGAGAAAATACCACAAACAGGGTATCGGAAAGATAATGGATATGACTAAATTAGGTATTGAGATGTTTCAAATGGTTCCTCATTCCGTATGTTTTTTAAAGCGGAGTTTAATGTCTTTTTTGCTGCTGACTTTGGTGAGTTGCTCTTCGCAACAACATAAGTCTGCAACCATTTCTGAGGTCGCAATTGCTGAGGCGATGAAGCAAAGCCAAACTGGCCCAGTAGTGCCTGATGCCGTAAATGACGTTCTATTAGGCACCGGAACAAATACTAATAATGAGCAAGAGCCAAGCGAGGAACGATTTGATATTTCTGTAAATAATATTGCGGCCAAGGTTTTCTTCTTGAGCCTTGTCAGTGGAACCAATACAAATCTTGTCGTTCATCCGGAGGTGGACGGAGTTATATCTTTGGAGCTGAATAATGTCAGTGTCTCCGAAGTATTGAAAGTCACTAGAGAAGTGTTCGGCTACGAATATGCAAACAACGATGGCATTTACACAATTTTCCCGCGCAAAATTCGCACTGAAGTTTTCCCGATAGATTATATCGATGTGCAAAGAAAAGGTTCTTCTGATACCAGCATTATTGTTGGTAGTATCAGTTCAAATTCCGGCGGCAATAGTAGTAATGGAAATTACAACGATAGCGGGTCTCAATCCGGTTCAGGTAATCAGCAAGTAGATAACGCTGGCTCAAGAATTCAAACGAATTCCGATTCTGACTTTTGGGAATCGCTTGAAGTCAGTTTAAAAGCGATTGTGGGATCTGAAAAAGAAGATCGCTTAGTAATGGTTAATGCGCAAACCGGTATCGTGGTCGTCAAAGCAATGCCTACTGAGCTTGCCGCAGTAAGAAATTTTCTTGAGAAGTCTCAGATTAGTGCTGTGCGACAAGTGATTCTTGAAACCAAGATTATCGAAGTAAGATTGAATGATTCCTTCGCAGCGGGAATCGACTGGTCGACTATTCAAGGTCAATTATCCTTGGGATATAACACCAGTAAGCTTAACCCGGATATTGGTTCTGCAACGCGTTCAGGTGAAACTGCGTTCTCATCTGTGATCGGTATTTCTGATATCTCCAAATTATTACAACTGTTGGAAACACAAGGCCATGTTCAAGTCTTGTCGAGTCCGCGGGTGTCGACAGTTAACAACCAAAAAGCAATTATTCGAGTTGGTTCTGATGAGTTTTTTGTTACTGGAATATCTAATTCAACGACGTCTAATGCAGCGGCGACAACTAGTGCACCATCAGTAGATTTGGCCTCCTTCTTTAGCGGGATTGCATTAGATGTGACACCCCAGATAGCAGAGAATGGCGAGGTGATTTTACATGTGCATCCAGTCATTAGCAGCGTCACCGATCAACAAAAAGAAATTACCGTGGGTAGTGAGTTATTTTCTTTGCCGTTGGCACTGAGAGATATTCGCGAATCCGACAGTATTGTTCGTGCAAAAGATGGGCAAATAATTGTTCTGGGCGGGTTGATGCAAGAAACTGCGGAAAAAAATCATGGCCGTCGCCCTTTTTTGGCAAGCATACCTGGATTAAATGCATTATTTAAAACCAAGAATGAAAACGCTACTCGAACCGAATTGGTGATCTTGATGCGCCCGGTCGTTGTTGATGGTAAAGCGTGGGAGGACGACATACGTGGAGTTGAATCTCGGTTTAGCGAGCTGGGTAGCGAATACCGAGCCAGGTTCTAGGTGACGACTATGTATAAGAATTTTTATCGTTTTGATCAGATGCCTTTTTCGCTTACGCCGAATACGAAGTTTTTCTTTGATCATCAAACTCACCGTGAAGCGTTGAACACTTTATTAGTTGCTTTGAAACACAGTGAAGGGTTTATAAAAATTGTCGGAGAAGTTGGTACCGGAAAAACCCTCTTATGTAGAAAATTACTGGCCAGTCTCGATAACAACTTCCTTACAGCCTATATCCCCAATCCTTATCTGAGCCCTGACGAATTAAAAAATTTGGTAGCTGAAGAGATTGGTATCAAGTGTGATCATGAAATCCCTTCATATAAATTGGTTAGCATGATTTATCGGCGTCTAATTGAGTTGGCTCAACAAGGCAAGCGAGTTGTTATTGTCATCGATGAAGCGCAAGCAATGCCGAGAGAAACAATTGAGGCACTGCGTTTATTAACCAATATTGAAACTGAAAACCGAAAACTCTTACAAGTTGTTTTATTAGGGCAGCCAGAATTAGACACAGTGCTAAATCGAAAAGACTTGCGGCAGTTAAAGCAGCGTATTGTTTTCTCGGAACGTTTAAAACCTTTAGATTCGCGTGGAACGGCTTTTTACGTTAGTCATCGTTTAAGGGTGGCTGGATGCCAATCTGCATTATTTAGCAAAGGTGCATTGCGACTTCTTGAGTACGCCTCTGGTGGAATTCCTCGTTTAATCAATATCATTGCCCATAAGAGTTTATTGTCTGCATTCGGAAAAGGCTTGCCTCAAGTTACTGCAGTTCATCTTGCTAGAGCAGTAGCTGACACTCCGGAGTGCCATTGGCGTGGAAAGGTAATGGCATGGCGGTGGAGTCTTTTGTGGCCGCTTGTTGGTAGTGCGTCTGTTTTTGTTGGCTTGATAATGCAAAACAGTGTGGGAATCTAAAAATGAGCTTAGTAAATGACATGCTCACAGATTTGGATTCTCGTACTCAGGGCGAACTTGATGAAAGTGTGCTGATTGATAGGCAGCAACCGCAAAAAAACGCCACGGAATCTAAAAGAAATACATCTTTTTTCTTTCTTGTACTTGTCATTGGTGTGGCAGCCGTTTGGCTGGGCTCTCAATGGCGGGGAATCTTGAGTACCCAAGATAGTAAATACAGCGATATTTTAGCCATCGAAAATGCTCAAGCGAATGAGAATATTTTATTGGAGCAGGGCAGTATCGAAAGACCTCTTGTAAATGTTCCGATTGCGAACGAAGTAGCAGAAATTAAAGCCAACATTGCTGAGGCAAGTGTTGCGGGGGGTGTTGAGGGAAGTGTGGAATCCATTGAACCAATAAATCCATCATTAGCACTGAACGTCGTCGAAGATCAGTTGGCGATTCCCTCGAAAACCAAAATTGATGCAAATTATTCTGTCGCACCTTCATCAGCTGTTCATTCAGTTGCCGATCCGGTTCAAGACTTACTCGTGAGCGCGCAACGCGCATTATCTGCGAATAAACTAACGACACCTTCAGGTGACAATGCATTTTCAATTTATCAGAAAATTTTATACTCCAACCCCGATAATATCGAAGCGCGTGAAGGTATTCGAAATATTGCTGAACGATACATTGCTTTAGCTGATGACCTATATTTGCGAGGAGAGTGGGATAGGGCGCAGCGTTATGACAATAAAGCCAGCTACGTTGCAAGCTTTTATCCTGAAGTGGCCGCTTGGTTAGATGGGATTAATCGCCCCAGCCCTGAACGCCATTTAAGTAATCGAAGCGATTCAGAAAGTCTAGCGCGGAATATGAATTCAAGCGGCTCTGTCACGAGAGGGAGCGCAGTTGATTTAATTTCGGAAGAAAAATCAAACGAATCTTTGTTGCCTAGGATGAAGGTTGCAAAAAGCCAACTAACTCAAGAACTGAAGTTTGTCGAAGAAGCTAAGTCCCTGCTGAAGCAAGGTGCAGTGAATGCAGCGGAGTCGGTGTTGATAAATGGGCAGCATGCTTATCCTCAAAGCACGAATATCAATACCATGTTGTTCGATATATATTTGGTTTCGAATCGCCAAGCCATAGCTAGACAATATCTAGACAAGTTCACTCAGCTAGCGCCGTTTGAATCAGCGTTTTTAGAAAGTCGGCTTTTAGTGGCGGAACAAAAAAATAGTGAAGCGATAACGTTATTAGAAAGATTTAGTCCCGATGTTAAACAAGCAACTGATTTTTATCGTTTGTTAGCCGGTTTATATCAGAAAGAAGGGCGCTATGCTGAGTCTGCGCAACAGTATAGAAAACTCCTATCAGTTGACGACAGACAAGCGACTTATTGGTTGGGTTTGGCGGTCAGTCTGGATGCTCTGCGCGATGACAAGGGAGCGCTTCAGGCATTCCATTCGGTTCGTCAATATGGCATTTCTGATCGTGAGACCCGCGCGTATGTGGATCAACGTATTCGAATCTTGTCGAGTTGAAAGGGAGTTTAATTCGTGTCTAACCAAGCCGCTGCTGCACCCCAACCGAAACGTATTCGTATTGGCGATATTCTTGTCGCGCAGCAATTTATTACGCAAGAACAACTCGAGCATGCACTTAAGGATCAAAAAACTAGCGGCAGAAAATTAGGTAAAGCCCTAATAGAACTTGGTTATATTGAAGAAAATACATTACTTTCAATTTTATCAAAACAGCTCAATTATCCTTTCATTGAATTAAAACAATTTTCCTTCGATAGCGAACTTGTTAAATCATTACCGGAAACCCTGGCAAGAAGATTTCGCGTAATGGTATTAAAGAGTGAGGCCGACGGCGTCACTTTAGGTATGGCTGATCCGACTGATATTTTCGCCTTAGATGAATTATCGAGAACATTAAAAGCGACGATTAAACCCGTAATTGTTCGTGAATCCGAACTGCTCGACATCCTCGATATGGTGTACAGCCACGAGTCGGAAATCGCTACCTTAGCGGGTGAGTTAGAAGAAGAATTAGGAAGTTCTGCGGTTGACTTAGAAGAGGTTGCCGTAGAAGCGGCAGATTCAGATGCGCCTGTTGTAAAACTGTTACAGGCTGTCTTTGAGGATGCGATTAAAACTAAGGCTTCTGATATTCACATAGAGCCTGATGAAAATGTGTTACGTATTCGTCAGCGCATCGATGGCGTTTTATCAGAACAAGTGATGAATGAAAAGCGCATCGCAGGAGCTTTAGTTGTGAGGCTCAAGCTGATGTCGGGTTTGGATATTTCTGAAAAACGTTTACCACAAGATGGTCGTTTTAATCTGAAAGTTAAAAAGCACAATATCGATGTCCGGCTATCAACGATGCCCGTACAGTTTGGTGAGTCTGTAGTCATGCGGATTATTGACCATACCGGCGGGATAATGAAACTCGATACTATTGGGATGCCGGAAATAATTACCGACAAATTTCGCCGCGTGATTCATAAGCCGCATGGTTTGGTGTTGGTGACGGGGCCTACTGGCTCCGGTAAAACGACAACGTTATATGGCGCACTTGCAGAATTAAATACTTCAGATAAAAAAATAATTACTGTAGAAGATCCTGTTGAATTTCGTTTGCCAAGAATTAGTCAGGTACAAGTTCATGAAAAGATCGGGTTGAATTTTAGCACGGTGTTACGCGCGACTTTACGACAAGATCCCGACATATTGCTAGTTGGTGAGATCCGTGATGGTGAATCCGCAGAAATTGCTCTGCGAGCTGCAATGACTGGTCATATGGTGTTAAGTACTTTGCATACGAATGACGCTATTACTTCTGCTTTGCGATTAATTGATATGGGTGTTGATCCATTTTTGGTTGCTTCTTCATTACGGGCGATTGTCGCGCAACGTTTGGTCAGAAGGGTTTGTGAAAGTTGCGCCGTAGAAAAAACGCCGGATGCTTCAGAACAACATTTGCTGGATATCGTTTCAAAAAAACACACCCTGGGTAGCGTAAATTTTAGAGAGGGAAAGGGCTGTCCTCATTGTCACAACACAGGTTATCGAGGACGAATCGGGGTTTTCGAATTGTTAGAACTCGACGAGAATATGGGCAATGCTTTGCGAGATAATGATGTGCTCGGTTTTAACAAGGCCGCACATGCAAGTCCGCAATTTTTACCGCTAAGCTATAGCGCTTTAGAATTTGCAAAAAAAGGTGTTACTTCATTGTCTGAGGTATTGAGAGTGTCTGCCTTGGTTGAAGATGAAAGTATCGATGAGGCGTGAGTAAACTACGATGAGTCATTTTGTTTACAAAGGTCGCAATGCGCAAGGTCAACTAGTGTCCGGAGAAATGGATGCGACAAGTGCTGATGTCGCTGCGGGACAACTAGCAAACCTCGGTGTGGTGCCCATCTCGTTAGACGAGATTAACGATAAAGAATCAGAATTTAGTAAGTTCATGGAGCAATTGGGTCAGAAGAAAATTAGCCAGACCGAATTGATCATGCTGTGCCGACAGATGTATACGATCACCAAAGCCGGGATCCCGCTTATAAAAGGTGTAAAAGGACTCGCTTCGTCTATTAGTCATCCTTTGTTACGAAATACTTTGAACGATGTAGCGGAAAATTTAGAAGCAGGTAAGGGCTTATCGGTGTCTTTGGCCCGGCACCCCGAAGTGTTCAATACCCTATTTATTAGCATTATTCATGTCGGAGAAAATAGTGGGCGGCTTGATCAAGCATTTTTACAATTAAGCGAATACATGGAGCGAGATTTAGAGACTAGTAAAAGCATAAAGGCCGCATTGCGCTACCCAACCTTCGTTATCATTGCGATTGGTTTGGCAATGGCGGTAATTAATATCAAAGTGATTCCGGCTTTTTCCAAAATGTTTGAAAAGTTTGGCGCAGATTTACCAATTCCTACGAAAATACTCCTCGGTACTTCGAGTTTTTTTGTTAGTTATTGGCCCTACATGTTGGTTGCTATAGTGGGAGGATTTGTTGCTTGGCACCAATACCAAAAAACGGACAATGGAAAACGTTTTTGGGGATATCATAAACTTAGACTACCCATTATTGGCGACATCATCGAGCGCGGGTCAATGTCACGTTATAGTCGAAGTTTTTCTTTGATGCTGCGATCGGGAGTGCCTCTACCAACAGCGTTAGAGTTGTGCTCAAGAGTTATCGATAATCTATATCTTGGTGAAAAAATTAAAACTATTCGCAGTGGTATAGAGCGCGGCGATAGCTTGTTACGAACTCACACAAGCAGCGGCATGTTTACACCACTAGTGTTGCAAATGATTGCTGTCGGTGAAGAGAGCGGACAAGTCGACGAGCTTTTAGGTGAAGTGGCATCCTATTACGAACGTGAAGTGGATTATGATGTTGAGAGTTTGAGTTCTAAAATTGAACCGATACTTATAATAGTGATGGCGGCCTTCGTACTCATACTGGCACTGGGAATATTTTTACCTATGTGGAGTATGTATGACGTGCAGAGTTAAACAAAATACTCAACAGGGTTTCAGCTTGTTGGAATTAACTGTTGTTATCGTCATCATCGGTTTTTTGGCAACGGCGAGTCTTCAGTATTACGAAAAAATTTTGGATGATGCTCGTCGTACCGGTTTGGAAGTGATGGCCAGTCAATTTACTGCTTCAATCGCACTCATTCGAGGTCGTTGGATTGTGGAAAGCAGTATTCAGGTAGAAGGCAAAGTTCCTGCTACCTGGCATGTCGATGTAGACAACGTAGCCATTTTTTTAAATGAATATGGCTGGCCTGCAAACACAGAAGGAAATAGTCCCCTTAGTTCGAATCAAAGCGCGGAAGAGTGCCGCCAACTTTGGATGGCGCTTTTTCAGAATCCAATGCCGGTATCGGTAGCCAAAGAAAATTCGAATACGAAAAGCGACAATCAGTCTACAAAAGGCGAGCAACGCTATCATGTTTCTCAAGTAAATCACCATGTCTGCCGATATGAATTAGTAGGAGCAGATAACGGCGAACATTTTTTTGATTACGATTTAAAAAGCGGTACCGTTATGGTGACAGCGCCACCAAGGAAGTAGACGAGTGGTAGTTAAAATCTGGCTTACTTTTCTTATATGGCTATAGTTAATTTAGATCGGAACGAATTAACGACTTAGCTTGAGTCGTCAATATTCTGACACTTTTTTTTGCGAAAGCGAATTTACTATTTGAGTGTCATTAGATAGTTAGTCGACCATTTTTTGATGGGAAGTTTTGAAAGTAAATTTTTTTAGTGAGTATTTTTACAGGAGAAGTATCAATGAAAGCGCAACAAGGTTTTACTTTGATTGAATTGATTGCGGTTATCGTAATCTTGGGAATTCTTGCAGCGACTGCGGTACCACGTTTCGTGAACTTGCAAGATGCAGCCAGACTGTCAGCTGCGCAGGCAATGGCTGGTGGAATTGATTCATCTAGTGCGATGAACTTTGCTGCTGAATTAGCGGAAACTGCAGGTGTTAGTGGGGTAAATCCCGTGGTAACAACGGGTGGTTGTACCTTGGCGGTCGCCAACGCTTTACTCACAGCACCGATGACAGGTTATACCGTTGCTCAAGTTACGGCATTTACTGTAACAGAAGGTTCTAATGCGGCTGCCGCCGATCAGGGTGATTTTGCGGTGTGTAGTGTTACCGATGCGACAGATACTAGTGCGACGGCAAACTATACTTTGTATTGGGCAGATTAGTTTTTTGACAGTGCTTTCATGATTAGACATTCAAGAAGGATTGGTCGAAGTCATGGTTTTTCACTGGTTGAATTAATTACTGTTCTCGTAATTGTTAGTGCGCTTTCATTCGTTGTTTTACCTCGCTTACGGATTAGCGATTCAAGTCTGTTAACAAGCCGCGACAAAATAGTCGCGGCTTTGACACATGCCCAGCAAATCGCGATGGCTCGCGATAGTGCAAGCAATCCCATCACCTTTGTTGTTTCTGCAAATTCAGTCGATGTTCGAGAGAATGGTTCTAGTGTCGATTTGCCCGGTGTCGATTACCCTTTAGCTTTTGCCAATGGTGTCAGCGCAACTGCTGGAACGGGTACGCTAAGCTACGATAAATTAGGCAGGACATCAGCAACTGTCATCTCATTAAATAATGGCCAAGTCACAATTACAGTTGAGGCTAGCGGTTATGCACATTAATAAAAAAATATTTTCTGCTGCTCGAGGCGTCACTTTAATCGAGTTGATTGTATTTATTACTGTCGTGAGTATTGGCTTAACGGCTTTGGTCGCAGCGATCAATAATCATGTGACGAGTAGTGTCGATCCTATCGTGCAAATTCGAGCACTTGAGTGCGCGCAAGCAAAGTTAGATGAAGTGACGGCTAGAAAATTTGATGAAGCGACGCCTACCAGTGGCATTCCCGCTTGTGGTAGCGCCGAGTTGGGGGCGACCGCCTGTAATGGCATTTCAGCAGATGCTGGTTTCGATGATATCGGCGATTTTAATGGACAAGTGGATACCAGTTTTGCGAACTGCACGATTACTGTGACCGTAGTTGAAGCGGGATCGGATCTAGGTATTCCGAATAATCAAGCTCGCCGAATTACGGTTGATGTGTCTTCGTCCATAAGTGGTCGAGCGAGTTTATCAACTTACCGAACGAATTTCTAAACGATAATTCTTATGATGTTTTTGAAAAGAAAATATTGTCGAGAAACGAGAATTAATTTTCGGATTAAACAAGGCGGCTTTAGTTTAATTGAAATGATCGTTGTGATTGTTTTAATTTCGATTCTGTCGACAATCGGCGGCAGTTTTATGATTCGCACCGTAGAAAGCTATCACGAGTCGGTCAATCGTAGTCAGTTAATTCAAAAAGGTCGACAGTCGATCGAGCGTATAACGCGACAACTTCGAGTCGCTGCACCAAATAGCATACGAGTCAGCGCGAATAATCTCTGTATCGAATGGTTGCCCGTGGTTGGTGGTGGAAACTACTTGGATGAATTGCCTGATCAAGACAATGGCGCTGCGGCTGTATCAACAATCGATGTGTCGCCAATGGTTTTTGATATAGGAACGCCGCGATACGTATTAGTAGCAGCGCTTAGTGCTGATGAAATATATGGCGTCGCACCAAGCGCCTTAGCGTTATATTCCAGTATTAATACCGGTGTGATTCCAAACGTAATTTCACTTGGCGCGGCAAAACAGTTTCAACGTAACTCCGTTAACCAACGAATTTTCGTTACTGACCATCCGAATCAATTTTGTGTGAGTGGCGGCAACCTTTTGTTTCATGAAAATTATACAAGCAGCGGGAGTTTTCCCAGTAACGCAGATTTTACCGGTAGTCCACCAAATACCGGATCAGTTCTGGCGCAAGGTATCATCGTCTCAGGAGAGAGCCCGTTCAGTATCGTTGCGGGAACGGAAGCGAGAAACATTATTGTGTTGATTGAATTACCGGTAACGAGTCGTGGCGAAAAAATAGTATTGCGACATCAAGTGATGGTGAGAAATGTCCCTTAATAAATTTCAAAGTAGGTCACTTGTCACTATGAGGTCGAAAGACGCACCGCGTTTGTTAAACCATCAAGGTGGTTGGTTAATGCCTGTCGCGGCATTTATTGTTGTGGCAATGGGCCTTTTGGCGGCAGCGATGTCAGTTGTAAATTCCCAAACGTCAATTTCCGGAGCGCAAGAACAAGTTAGTGTGCAAACATTTTACGCTGCCGAGTCGGGCGCTCAATTAGGAATGAATCGATTGTTTTACGACGTGTCAAATCCTATATCGAGGGCAAACGCATCTGCAAATTGCGCAGCTGTTAACGGCACGAGTTTAAATTTTTCGGTTCCTGGAATGCAAGCTTGTCGAACCTCTATAACTTGCCAAGTTTCTATCGACGGCGCCGACTCAATTAGTTTTTATTCTATATCTAGTGCTGCGACTTGCGGAGGTTCTCCGGTGTACTCTCAGCGCACCGTAGAAGTCTCGGCCTTTTTACGGTAACTGTCCTGGAGAGCAGGTTTGTTGCAAAATTTATTTCAAACAATAGTGTTGTTTTGGCGAACAATGAGAAACGATAAATTTATTCGCAGAGAAAATCGATCACTACCCTTGCGGTGGCGAATCTCTTTTAGTTTGTTATTTGTGTTGTTCAGTCATTTTTCCTGGTCACAATGTACTAACTGTACAAGCTCGACAGTTGGTGGCAATACGATTCATGTTTTTACTTCCGGTTCAGGTACTTTTACACCACCTTCGAGCGTTAACAGCGTTGATTACCTGATTGTTGCTGGCGGTGGCGGTGGTGGAGCGGGTGAAAGCACATCTTTTTTTAGCGTGTTTAATCACGGCGGTGGCGGAGGTGGTGCCGGTGGCATGCTTAGCGGTGTTTTTTCTGTTTCTGCAACTACCTATAACGTTACAGTCGGCGCTGGAGGTGCAGGGGGTATAAATACAACCGGCGGTGATGGAGGCAATTCCACTTTCGATGGATTTGTAGCGAATGGCGGTGGCGGTGGTGGTGCTTATGCTGTGAATGGCCGCCCCGGTGGTTCAGGTGGTGGCGGTGGTGGTCAGCGTGCCGGCGGTGCGGGCAGCCAAGGTAATGCCGGTGGTGATGGCCACAATACATTTTTTGACAACCGTGGTGGTGGCGGTGGTGGTGGAGCTGGCAATGCCGGTGGGGATGGTTCGGATGATATCGGTGGCACTGGCGGTGCAGGTAACGCATCAAGTATATCGGGGTCGTCGCTTACCTATGCCCGTGGTGGCGATGGAGGTGGGCCGGGATTGCCGGGTAATAATGGCGTAGCAGGCACAGCCAATACCGGATCCGGTGGCGGTGGTGGATGGAGTTCAGCTGGCGATGGTGCCGATGGGGGGGCGGGTATTGTCATTATTAGTTATCCCACGCCAGTAGTCGTACCTCTTGCGATTGCAGAATATCGTATGGATGAAGCTAGTTGGAATGGAACTGCCGGAGAAGTGATCGATAGCGCTGGCAGTGGTCTGCATGGCACTGCGGTAGGAGGATCGACAACGGCAAGTGCACTTTCGGCTGTCACAGGTAGTCCGGGTACTTGCCGATACGGCGTATTTGACGGCCTTGATGATTACCTGAATGTCGGCAATATTTCTGACACCTTGAACGCTACCGCTAGTCTCGCATTTTGGATACGAACGACTCAAACCGGAAACAATACCGGTTGGTTGGCACCTGGAATTACGGGGGTAGAGCAAAGTGGTGGTAGCGATGATATTTTTTGGGGCTGGTTGGATGCGAGTGGCCACATTGGATTGTCTGTTGGCAATAGTTATTCAACGAAATCGTCCACAGTAATCAATGATGACGTTTGGCACCATATTGTCTTAACGCGAGACCATATGTTGGGTACCTATAAAATATACGTGGACGGAAATCTTGATGCGAGCGGAGCGATTGCTGCGGGCGTTATTGGGAATACTTATTCGAGCATTGGCCGAATCGAAGATACCGGCGGCAGCCCAGAATATTTTAGCGGACAGCTAGATGAAGTGCGGGTATATGACAGTGTTTTGACTGATGCAGATGTATTGGTGGTAATGGGGGACACGCATCTTTGTAGCGCTGCATTATGTCCTGGTCAAACGCCACAGGGTGGTTTAATCGGCGATTATTACAACGGTGTTAATTTATCGGGCGGCGTGATTAATTCTCGTGTTGACGGCCCCATCAATTTTAATTGGGGAGGTGGTTCACCGGGAGTCAGTGGAATCGGTAACGATCAATTCTCTGTTCAGTGGAACGGCTATATCCGCGCTACTGAAACCGGACAATATTTTTTTCGGACATTATCTGACGATGGTGTGCGTTTGACAGTAGACGGCGTTGCCGTCATTTCAAATTGGACTGACCATGCTGTAACTACCAATACAAGCGGTGCTGTGACTTTGACGGCGGGACAAATTTATCCAGTAGTGCTGGAGTTTTATGAGAGAGGTGGGCAGGCAGAAATTCGTTTGCAATGGCAGACTCCGTCGAGCGGTTCTTTTGTGCCAATTCCTGCTGGCCCGGCTGTGTTAGACGCAGGCTTGTATTCCTGCGTGAACAATAATGTTGGTTATTATGAAATTTCTCACAGTGGTACAGGACTAACCTGCGAAGCTGAAGCGATTACGATTAGTGCATTCAATGGCAGCGGTACGCCAATGAATCCTCCGAACGGAACCACCATTGTATTCGATACAACGCCCAATAGCGGAACCTGGGCCGGTAGCAACAGTTTTACTTTTGATGGGAGTGTAGCGACCACCACCCAATATTTAAGACAAACGACTCCTGCAACCTTGAATATTAATGTCAGCGATGGTTCGGCAAGTGAAATCGCCTCAGCCGATCCGGACCTTACCTATACCGATGTTGGGATACGATTTTACGGTGACACTAGCGCTTCGCCGGTACCGAATCAAATTGCTGGAATAGCCGATGCTGACACGGTGCTGCGAGTAGTAGAGGCGAGCAGTGATACCGGTGCTTGTGTTGCACGCGTACAAAATACTAATCGTGATGTTGAGCTCGGGTATGAGTGCCGTAATCCAGCCGCCTGTAGCAGCGGACAAACATTGTCATTAAATGGTACGAGTATTCAAAGTAACAACAATGGTGCAAGTATTAACTACAGCACAGTAAATTTGTCTTTTGATGCGAACGGTTTTGCTGCAATACCATTTCAATACAGCGATGTTGGTGCGGTGCGTTTACACAGTCAATTAGACCTGCCAGTAGAAGGAAATGATGCCGCCATTACCATAACCGGTAGCAGCAGCGAATTTGTCGTCAAACCCGATAGCCTGGTGATTATTAATGTACAAGACAGCGGGGGTTCGCCCAATCCTGCCACGCAAGGTGGTGGTGTGGGTTTTATTCCGGCGGGTAGCTCTTTTGAAGTACGACTAGAAGCTAGAAACGCTTTGGGCGCGCGTACGCCGGCTTTTGGTCGGGAAAGTTCGCCAGAAAATATACAAACAACGATCGCCAATCTAACTTTTCCGGGCGGAGGTAACATCGGTATCTTGGCAAATGCCAACGCCTTCGTACCCGATGTCGCGACACCAGGTGTCTACGAAAATAACAGTTTAAGTTGGAACGAAGTGGGTAGCTTTACCCTATCACCTTCACTTACTGACGGTAATTACCTCGGAGCAGGTACTGTAACGTCGGTAGAAAGTAATACCGTCGGCCGTTTTTATCCAGCAGATTTTTCACTTGCCAGCGGTTCGGTAGGTGATAGTTGCAGCGTCGGTGGCTTTAGTTATTTATCGGACCCCTCCGTGACAGTTGAATATCAAATACATGCTCGCAATATCAGTGGGGCTGTGGTCAACAACTATGACAATACTGACTTGTCTTATCCCGCGGCATCAGTAAGTTATCATGCGGAAAATAACAATAACGGTGATGATCTTGGCTCTCGTTTGAGTGCAGCAATGGCGAGCTGGGATGATGGCGTCGTCATGGTTAGTGATACGGCGAGTGTTTTCAATCGTGCATTAGCGGGCCCAAATGTTATCGTGGATGGACCTTTTACATCCGTAGTTGTTGGCGTTGCATTAAATGACATTGATGCGGCAAATTTTTCTGATTTAGATTTTAAACCGGGTGACAGTAACAATTGTGTTGTTGATGCTGATTGCGATAGCAAGTTACTATCCGGTTTATTGAATCTGCGTTTTGGGCGTTTACATGTAAAGGATGGACATGGTCCAGAGTCCGCTGCGATTCCGATGAATTGGCAAACAGAGTATTGGGATGGATCGAGGTTCGTCCTTAATTCTGATGATCAATGTACACAATTGCCGCTTGCAAATATTAATTTTGTTGGTGCAACTAATACGGTCGATGCAATAAATGATCGGGTAACAGTAGACCTTGGTGGAATCACTTCGGTATTCAATTTTTCCGATCCCCTTGGGGGTGATAGTTGTTTGTCGACAACTGCAATCGGTTTTTGTGATGGTCGCGCGGGCATAGAGTACGGAGCATCAGGAAGTATAGTCGCTTACCCGATTGATATTGATCTCAGTGCCTTGGATTTTTTGCAGGGCGACTGGAACCAAGATGGGTCTTATAACGATCCGCTTCATCCAGTTGTCACGATTCGCTTTGAACATTATCGAGGTCACGATCGGGTTATTTTCTGGCGTGAAGTTCTGCAGTGATTTACTGTTTTTTATAACAACAAATTTCCAACTTTTTTAAAATTATTTGACCATTAAGGGCCGTCATGGGGATATTTAATTCGCGTCGTATATATCTAGATCATAGTCCCGAAGCAATTTCAAAACGTTTAGCAGCAGGCCCTTCTCAGGTTTACGTAAAAGATTTCGTTTATGGTGCAATTGATGGTGCCGTAACAACATTCGCGGTGGTGTCCGGGGTTGCTGGTGCCGGTTTGTCGAGTTCGGTAATAATAATTTTAGGGCTTGCCAATATTCTTGCCGATGGTTTTAGTATGGCAATCAGTAACTATCTAGGTACTAAAGCAGAAAATCAGCACGTTGAAAACCAACGTCGTGAAGAGTTGGCCGAAATAGAAAAGTTTCCCGATGGTGAACGCGAGGAGATTCGGCAAATTTATGCTGCGAAAGGTTTCAGCGGTGAGCAACTAGAAGAAGTAGTTTCAGTTATCACCGCGGATAAAAATCGCTGGGCAGATGTCATGTTGCAAGAAGAACACGGATTGAGCCTAGAGCCGACAAAGGCTGGAGCGGCTGCATTAGTGACGTTTTTTGCTTTCGCCTTGGTAGGTGTTTTACCTTTAATCCCATTTTTATTAAATTGGTGGATGCCTGGATTTATTGTTAGTCCTTTTATTTGGAGTAGCGTAATCACCATGGTGGCGTTTTTTATTGTCGGCGCTTTTAAGGGAGATTACGTTAGCCATAGCTGGCAACGCTCTGGGTTTGAAACCTTTGCCGTAGGAGGCGTTGCTGCATTGCTCGCTTACGGTGTTGGCTTATTACTGCGTGGTGTAGTTACTTAAAATTTTCCGCGCTAGTTAATAATTCTCGAATCGTTTGTTTTTTTAAGAACAAAAATCAATTCTGATCTTCTTCTAGCTGAATATCGATCGCTAACATTTCTGAGATTTGATCGAGTTGATTTTCTAATTCCAGTAAGTCTGTATGTTCCGGAAGTCTCACGATACCAGTAGCTTCGAATAACGGAGTGCCGACGTGAGGCATACTTGTACATTGTGAATTTAATTCTTCTAAATTAATTTTTCGTGTTGCCAAAGCTTGGGTCACATCGTGAATTATCCCGGGTCTGTCGTTTCCTACAATAGAAAACCCTAGGCGTTGATCATCAAGGTTTAAGTTCCCCTGATCGGACCGTTCTACGATTATTTTAAGACCGGAACTCGATAGCTTTAACAGCGAAGCGCTTAAGGCTTCTAAGTGTTCTTCTTCTACGCTTGCTTGGAGGATTCCAGCGAACTTCCCCGCCAGACTTAACATTCGTGAATCTAACCAGTTGCCATGATGGCTCTTTATTGTGTTTGCTAAAGACTCAACAATGCCGGGTTTATCGTCGCTAATTATCGTTATTACTAGATTGCTTGGCACGTATTACCTCTCATATATATGTTCCAAAGAAGTGCAAAAACTTTTTTTGATTATCAATTAATCAGTTGGGGAAATGATTTAATAAGTTAGTGTTAGAAAAAGCAACAAGTTATTCATTAATCACAGATTTCTTAACAATTTACTATTGAATGATTCGCGTTCTCGGATTACTCTTGCGCTCGCATTTTATAAAAAGAGTGCTTAAAAGATTTAAAAACTATAAAAATAATTATAAGAATCTGAACATGGAGAGAGCCAATATGGCTAGCTCCTATAAGTTTAAATCAGTAGCCGTCACGGAGATTACTGTTACGCAAACTGATGTTTTCTTAAAGGGTGATGAACAACACAAAACCCTGTTTCAGGTTTGACAACAACCAAAGCCCCGACTACTTTTTATACAGGACATTGTCGGCAAGTAGACACGTTATCGAAGGAAGGTTCTTGTTTTCCAGCGATGATGAAATTGAATGGAAATCAAGCGCTTACTGGTATTCGGTATTTCGCAGTTTCATTAAATTGAAGAAGGTTTTGCCAAGAATGATCATCCCTCACGAACGTTTAGCGCCTGAAACACTACAAACCCTAATTGAGTCTTTTGTTAGCCGTGAAGGTACTGATTACGGCTCAACTGAGATGAGTTTTGGGGGCAAAGTTGATCAGGTTCGCACGCAAATTATTAAGCAGGAAGCGCTAATAGTTTTTGATGATAGAACCGAATCCATCAACATCATGCCCAGACAAGAAGTGAATATTCCTTGGGGCCTCAAAGCCTAAGCGATACCACTTTCGTTCCTTTTAAAGGTCCACCCGATAATCTCTGCCTCCGCATTCGCAGTGTCCATCTCAGCGGATAGCGTTTCCCTTTGTAATCCACATGGCTTTCAATAGCATATTCGCGATTGCTCTCTTGCTATTTGAGAGAGGAGATACAGACATTTACTTTGCCCTATGTTTTGGGACAAAATCCCCGCATGAATGACACCGCAGTAAGAACACTCGATACCACCGGTTTGCTTTGCCCTGAGCCCCTTATGCTCCTACATAAAGAAATTAGGTTGGTAGCGAAGGGCGAGAGGATTAAAGTCATTGCTACTGACCCTTCTACCGAGCGTGATATACCCAAGTTTTGTACATACTTAGGACACACCTTGGTATCTCATGAGTCCAGTGACGATGAATACATCTACGAAATTGAGAAAGCGTGAGTGTGGACAGCTATTTAGCGTGGACCCGATAACTGAAGCTGAAAAGCAGTTCTAAGATATGAAAAGGGCACATTAGTCTGTGCCCTGAGTGAATACTGAATGGGTGATGGGCTTTACGCCTTTATTTTTTAGCCTGAGTCTTCCACTAATAATGAAATTGCCGCTAAAGCCTCTGGGTCTTCTGCTTTAATTCGATTAGCGATGTGATGCTGGAAGTAATATCGGAATTGTTCTCTAGATTGGACTGAATATAAACATTCGTCGCCGGGCAGGACTGGAGTGCTTTTCACTAACTTTTCGTTAGCCGCCATGCCGCATATCAAACCGTCGTGGTGAAGACGCCAGCTTACGATCTCTGTGAGTATAAGATTTTCCAGACGACCATCAGCAAATACCGCATGAGTACCAATGGTGTCAGGGATCTCTTGGATGATGTCGGTATCATCTTCACAGATTTGCTCGTAATACTCGGCAGAGGTTTCTAGCTCTACAATCTTGTGAATTGGAGCATCATAAAACACCTCGTCGATGCCGGGATCAAAATAGCCCTCCCACTTGCCATTGAGGGGGTCTTTTATGTCAGTACAGGCGACAATGTCGTCTAGCCAAGGTACTAAGGCCAAAACCTCACCGTTTGCCCGTAAGCCCCAGCAAAGCACTTGTAGACTGAAGAGTTTCTCAGTGTTTGATTCGTTGGAATATAAGACTTCTAATCCGTCAAGCTCAGGGGCGAGACGGATAAATCGGGTATCTGAGACAGAAGAGTAGGGGTTCCCTGTGAAGAGGTCGACAACATTGTCTGGGTTGTCGGTTTTAGTTGAGGTCTTCATAATACTACCTCCAAATTTGGCTCTATTTGCACGCTATTTAACCAAGCGTACCAAGAGAAACGCCGTAATTGCTTCGCCACATAAGGTATATGCTTGGAATCAAAAGCACAACTTTTTTGTTTGGCATTTTTAGAAGCGCAATTGATAAGCGCTATTGTAAGGCGCTTAGTAACGAGACAAACCAAAGCAAGTTGATAAAGTTAATTTTAGCGCAAGCACAGATTTTCTATACACGCTTTTAGTCTATAAGCGATGTCCTTATTTTCGATTGGTAATAAAAAACAAATAATGAATCGAGTATTTAAATCCCATCCGCAGATCCGCGGCGAGAAATCTAGCAGGCAGTCAATTCATTGTGTAGACCAGGTCATTACGATTTTCAATTCTCTTTTTTTAAACAGTTATAACACTCGTTTAAGCGGTGGTGGAGATGAACCCATTTATCGCCCGGCTTCTACTGTAGGTCAATGTCACGAAATTATTTTTACCAATGATTATTTTGCAAGCGCGTTACATGAAGTTGCTCATTGGTGTGTGGCAGGCGAACAGCGCCGAATGAAAACCGATTATGGATATTGGTATGCTCCAGATGGTCGAAGTGATTCCCAACAAAAAATGTTTGAAAAAGTTGAAGTAAGACCCCAGGCATTGGAGTGGGTGTTTTCGAGAGCTGCGAATTTTCGCTTTCGATTAAGTAGCGATAACTTGGATGCTAAAGCCGAGGCTAGCCAAGCTTTTAAATTGAATGTGTACGAACAAGTCATCGATTACTGCGAGCAGGGTTTTCCACAACGAGCGCAAATTTTTGCTGCCAAGCTCAAACAGCAATTTGGTGGGGCAGATTTTGAGAATAAAACTAACTATCAAATAGAGAAGTTGTAAAAACCTTGAAAACAAAAAAAAGTTCCGCTATTGAAAAACCAACCTGCCTCATAGATGCGTCGATATATATATTTCAATACTATTTTTCTTTACCTGATCACTGGGCCAGTGAGGACGGGTACCCCACCGCAGCAGTTTATGGTTTCACAACTTTTTTATTGAGGTTGTTGGATGAAGAGCGCCCCAAGAAAGTAGCGGCGTGTTTTGACGAAAGCTTAGGTACTTGCTTTCGAAATGAAATTTACGAAGATTATAAAGTGAGTCGTCCACCGGCTGATGAGGATTTAGTTTTCCAGTTGGAAGCCTGCCGAGAAGTTAGTGAGTTATTGGGGATTGCAAGTTTTAGTAGCAAGCGATTTGAGGCCGATGACTTGATCGGAACTCTCGCGAAAAAGCTGAAACGCAGTGCTACGCCAATCGCAATTCTAACTCGTGATAAAGATCTCGGGCAGTTGTTAAGTAGAGATCAAGATTTTCTTTGGGATTACGCTAAAAACGTCCAATATTATAAAGATGATATTTACGAGAAATTTGGCGTACATAGTCATCAGTTTATCGACTACCTTGCCTTAGTTGGAGATAGCATTGACGATATTCCTGGTGTGCCAGGCTTAGGCCCAAAAACCGCTCAAGCGTTGTTTTCAAATTACAGTTGCCTAAACGAGTTATTCGAAAATATTCATAATGTACATCAGTTGCCAATTCGCGGTGCAAAAACGCTTGGTGAAAAAATTCTGCTTCATCGCGAGCAAATATTAATTTCGAAGGCCTTGGCGACAATTGAGCAAAATGTCGATATGAATCACTCGATGAGCGCCTTAGCTTGGCGGCCGAAGAATGTTTCATTGGAATTGCTAGAAGATTTTTGTCAGCGAATGGGGTTTCCAAGATTGTATCCGCGTATTGAAAGTGTTTTGGTCTAACTTTTGTGTTGTTCGTGATTGGAAAATAAAAGATGAAGATTGTTGTTGATGAAAACGCCCCTTTGGCTCGCGAATTTTTTTCACATTTAGGTGATGTGTCTTTGGTTTCAGCGCGGGATTTAAGCCCTTCAGTCACTGAACAAGCGGATGCGTTGATCGTAAGGTCTACGGTTCGTATCACCAAAGAGCTATTAGCCAACTCTAATGTTAAATTTGTGGGCACTTGCACTGCGGGCGACGATCACTTTGATAAGGCCGCAATGGATGAATTTGGAATACAATTTTTCAGTGCGCCGGGTTGCAATGCGGAATCGGTAGTGGAGTACGTATTCAGTAGTTTGGTTGCTTTAGGTCGCGATTGGCGGGGCAGCACTGTCGGAATAATCGGGCGCGGTCATGTTGGTGGCTTGTTGTATAAGAAAATGACGAGTTTAGGGGTGAGTTGCCGTAGTTACGATCCTTTTTTAAATCCTGGTTCGACGGCTGATCTATGTGAATTGGACGAGGTTTTACAGTCTGAGATCGTTTGCTGTCATGCGCCGCTTACTTATAGCGGCGAGTTTCCGAGTTTTCATTTGCTCGGTCGATCACAGCTCGAAAGTCTAGCCAAAGACGCCGTGTTAATTAGTGCCGGGCGAGGAGCGGTTGTCGACAATGATGCGTTGTTGTCAGTTCTTGAGCGTCGTGAAGATTTGAAAGTCGTGTTAGATGTCTGGGAAGGAGAGCCCAATATTTCTCAGAAATTATTCGAGCGTGTTGACCTTGCTACACCTCATATCGCTGGCCATAGTTATGATGGAAAAGTAAAAGGCACAGAAATGATTTATAAACGTTTGTGTCAGTTTTTGGAGAAAGAGCCCGAACGAAAACTTGCAAACTTAGAAGAGCCTGTTAGTGATAATTGTGTTCGTTTAACAAAAAGAAATTTTTTGGAAGCAATTGGTGAGGCGATTCATAGTGTTTACAATGTTCGCCAAGATAGCGAACATTTTCGGCAGGCTTATGATAGTGAATTGTTTGATGGGAAAAAAGATATGGGTAAGTTATTTGATTCCTTACGAAAACAATACCCAATGCGTAGAGAGTTTCAGAAATTTCGGGTGAAGCTGTTGGAGCCAAATCAGCCCATTGAAGGCGCTTTGAAGACCTTGGGTTTTACTTTGGTAGAGTGAATCGAGGTGTTTAAAACAGCGGCTTAGAAAGCGGGTAAGAAAAAATAAATTTCGTCTTACCCCTTAGAATAGACAATTTTTAATTGCTGTAGTTATTCTGCTTACTGAGAGTATTGGTCGAGAAACCTACCAAATTTTTCCATTGCGGGCCCCAGCTCATCTGTTCTTGGTAAAAATACCACTCTAAAATGATCAGGCTTGGGCCAGTTAAAACCGGTTCCTTGAACTAATAAAATTCTCTCAGCTTCTAAGAAATCAGCAACCATCTGCTCATCGTCTTTTATCTTGTGTACATTCAAATCTATCTTCGGAAATAAATAAATCGCACCTTTTGGTTTTACACAAGAGACACCGGGAATACTGGTGATTATGTCGTAGGCTAAATTACGTTGCTCATAAAGCCTGCCGCCATTCACTAACAGTTCGTTTACACTTTGATAACCACCGAGGGCGGTTTGTACTGCATACATTGCCGGGACATTTGCACACAGTCGCATGGTTGCAAGAATGTCGATTCCCTCAATGTAATTTTTTGCGCGATGTTTTGCCCCGCTGATAACCATCCAGCCGGATCTGAATCCGGCTAGGCGGTATGATTTCGATAAGCCGTTAAAGCTGACGCAAATTAAATCTTGCGCTAGACGAGCGAGGGGGGTGAACTTCGCGTCGTCATAAAGAATTTTGCTATAAATTTCATCGGCAAAAATAATCAAATCTTTTTGGCGAGCAATTTCAACGATTCTTTCAAGCAAGTCTTGACTGTAAACAGCACCGGTCGGATTGTTTGGATTGATCACGACGATGCCGCGGGTTTTGTCCGTCACTTTGCTGGCGATGTCATCGAGGTCTGGGTACCAATCAGATTCTTCGTCACACATATAGTGGACAGCTTTTCCGCCGGCTAAAGTAATTGCTGCTGTCCACAGTGGGTAATCAGGCGCCGGCACTAATACTTCGTCACCATCATTAATGAGCCCTTGCATAGACATTAAAATGAGTTCGCTGACACCGTTGCCGAGATAGATATCTTCAATCTCAACGTTAGGGATGTTCATCTGTTGGCATTCTTGCATGATGGCTTTGCGTGCAGCGAACAAGCCTTTGGAATGTGTATAGGCTTGTGCGCCACGCAAGTTGTAAATAACATCAGCAATAATTTCATCAGGCGCGTCAAAGCCAAAGGCACCTGGGTTGCCGGTGTTGAGCTTTAAAATTTTATGGCCTTCTTCTTCAAGACGATCAGCCTTCTCTAGGCTTTGGCCTCTAATCTCATAGCAAACGCCATTAAGTTTGGATGATTTTTCAAGAGCGGGTTTATTTTTCACGTTTGTGCCAATAGTTAATGATTTTTGGTTTTAAAGTCAGTGCCTCAAAAGCGCTGGTATTTTTTGCTTACCTTGGTAGAGTCTATTCCACTACAAATATAGGAAGCGGATTATGTCAGATAACTCAATTAAAGACGATGCCTATTGGCAAGACAAATTAACCGAAGATCAATATCGTATTTGCCGAAAACAAGGAACCGAGCCAGCATTCACTGGGGAGTATTGGGAGACAAAAACCCCAGGTGAGTACCTTTGCCGCTGTTGTGCGACGCCTTTGTTTTCGTCAGAGACCAAGTATGATTCTGGCTCAGGTTGGCCAAGTTTCTATCAGCCCTTGGCCACTGAAAATATTGCAGAGAAAACCGATCAGAGTCACGGCATGGAGAGAACCGAAGTGTTGTGTGCGAAATGTGGCTGCCATCTTGGCCATGTGTTCCCTGATGGCCCCAACCCAACAGGTATGCGTTACTGCATAAACTCGGCTTCGTTAAAACTTGAGGAAAAATGAGAAAGTTCAAAGCGATCTACGCCGATGCGGTGATCAAAAAAGTCGGCGAAGCTGGCGTGGAAGATAATTTGCCAGCAGCAAAAAGCGATAAAGAATTGGCTGTAATCAAGGATGACCGATATTTGTCGACAATGAGTCGCCGGGTTTTTCGAGCGGGCTTAAAACATTCGATGGTTGATAATAAATGGCCCGCGTTCGAAAAAGTATTTTTCGGTTTTGATCCCTACAAGGTTTCGATGATGAGTGATGAAGCATTAGAGAAGCTTATGCAAGATAAATCAATCATTCGACATTTTGGGAAAATCAAGTCTGTCCGAAAAAATGCAGTTATGGTTGTTGATAAAATGAAAGCTTACAGGAGCTTTGCGAATTTTATAAGTGATTGGCCAAGTTCAAATATTGTCGGGTTGTGGAAACAACTAAAAGCGGAAGGTTCTCAGCTGGGCGGTAATTCAGGATCTTACTTTTTACGCATGATAGGCAAAGACACTTTCGTATTAACTGACGACGTGGTGAAGATGTTGATTATGGAAGAGGTCGTAGATAAAAAACCGACCTCACAACGAGATCTCAATAAAGTTCAGGATGCTTTTAATCGTTGGGTAGATGAATCTGGTCGGCGGTATTGCGAAATCAGCAGAATACTTTCATATGCGGCAGGGTAACTCCCCATCGCGATAAATATTTAATTGTAAGGTAAAAATATGAGTGAGATTAAGAAAAATTGGTTGCGCAAGGTTTTAAAGGCGCAATTGTTTCTATTTATAGCAGTTTTATTGTTTATGTTAGGCAATAAGTTTTCGATCCTACCGTTTAGCCTCGCATTCTTAGGTTTTACATTAAGCTTGTTGTTGATTGTTATTCTCGGAGTGTTGGGTTTATTTGTTCTCGGTTTCTCTTTGTCGTCAAAGTTTCAGAGTTTTCGTGCGAACGCAATAAAAGCAATCGTTATAGGTTTTACACCGATTGCGGTCATAGTCATTGTCGTTGGTCCAAGTGGTTTTTCTGCACCCTTAATCCACGACATAACGACTGACTTTGACAATCCGCCAGTTTTTCAACACGCCTCCGGGTTGCGGACAAGCGAAGAAAATAGCACCGATTACGATAGCGAGTCTTTAGTTACGATACAAAAAAACGCTTACCCTGAGATTGCTGCTATTACTACAGCTTTGATGCCGGAGGAGGCCTTTAATAGAGCCATAAATATTGCCGAGCGGCGTGGTTGGGAAATAGTGGCTAAAGATGACGATTCACTGGTGATTGAAGCAATAGAGAAAACTAGCTTTTTTGGGTTTACCGATGATGTCGTCATTCGAGTATCAAAGACGAGCGAAGGGAGTAGAGTAGATCTGCGGAGTTCTTCGCGAGTGGGGCAGGGTGATTTCGGAGCAAATGCGAAGCGGATTATCGCGTTTCAGAAAGATTTTTTGAATACGATACAAGAGTAATGCAGAACATCTATACATCAAAGTTCGTCTCGATGCTTTTCAATTTATTCCTGAAGTTTTGTTGTCGTTCTAAAAGGTAGTCGTCGAGTTTTTTTCCTTCCAATAATTTCAAGGCCAGTGCGTAATAATGCGCGCTTAGCTTTGGGTTGTTTTCGTTTTCAGAATCGATCGCGGAAATGACATATGCATCAGTCGAAAGTTGTAGCATTAGGGTTTGAATTTGTTCAAAGTAAATTCGTGCCTGTGCTGTGCTGAGTAATTTTTTTTCTCGCCGCTTTTCAATGATTTTATGCAGTTCCTGAAGGTGGAATCGAGCTTGTTGGATGATCTTCAAGTTGGTCAACGGGACTTTGGTTCTGGTCAAAGATTTGTTTTCAAATTCTAGTAATTGCTTCGCTAATTGTCGGCTTTCAAGTGCATAACTACCGCCTTTGGTTTCGACTAAGGATAATTGCCGGCAGGTTTCTATAAGGCAGTGGTAGCTAAAAATAATCAGTTCTTTGGTTAAGAATTTTTGCGGAAACCCGGTGAGCATTTTCGCTAAGTTGCTGTAGCGAATCTTTAGAATTTTTGAGTGGTGTTGCTGCTGTTGGCGTTTGCTTTCAAGGTATTGTGATACCGCCGAATATATCACGAGCGCTAGCGCGAAGACGGCGAGTAGTATGATCAAAAATATCGAAGACATTGTTAACTGCGATCTTAGTGGTCTAGGATCTCCCTCTTTCAACTAGCGTTGGGAGAAGCTCGACACGATTAAATTGGGTGTTCTTAAACTTGCTATCGACCCTTAACGCCTGATATTTAGCGAGGTTTGAAAAGAAATCGATTGGATTTTCCACATTCTGGAAGTGGTTTCCGTGTAGCTGGGCCATACAGCACCTGTTGATTATTTGAATGCCACTCCTATTGTTGTATTTTTTCCCCTTGTGAATGCGCTTTAAAGGGCCTTTTGGCTCTTAAGTCCTTGTTTTTGTGGGTTTTACGGTATTTGAGGAAGTAAAGGAAAGGAGTTGACAGAGGTAGGCTTGATACTTAGAATGCGCTGCTCTTCTGACAGGCCAAATCGTCAGATTTCTGGGTCCCCTTCGTCTAGAGGCCTAGGACACCGCCCTTTCACGGCGGTAACAGGGGTTCGAACCCCCTAGGGGACGCCACTTTTTATAAAGGTTTATGGCGGTTTTAGCTAAAACACTTAGCTATGGTATATTGCCAAGCCTTTCAACTGAGGGAATAGCTCAGTTGATTATTGATTTACGCCGAAACAGGACGTTGAGGCAGGTGGTAATTTAGAACACAAAAGTATCGCCAGGATGGCAGTAGTATCCTTCCTACAAAGCGGGAATAGCTCAGTTGGTAGAGCGCAACCTTGCCAAGGTTGAGGTCGCGAGTTCGAACCTCGTTTCCCGCTCCAATTTTATCAATCCTTTTTTTAAGCGTATTCGTGTTGAAAACCTGCGCACTATCTACATAGTGACGGAAACCGGTACTGCGTCTCGTTTGATTTACACCCTCCATGGTGCTCGTATGCCGAAAATGCAGGAGTAATTTACACTTCGCGTACGTGCAGTCTCTTTAAAATACTCATCATTGGGCACCACTTTGTGAATGCCGATTGAATCAAATTTATTGCCACGAAACCGCTTAATAGCAACCAATAGCTACTGGTTGTGACGGCTAGAATAATAGATACCAGTACTACTGTTCCGGCGATTAAACGTAACCACTCATTGATGTTCATAAGGCCTCCAAAATAACCCGTTAGTTCACTTCTTTCTAAATTAGTATTTACTAATATATGGATATCTAATATAGTTGCAAGCCAAATTCGCGGAAAAAGCTTAAATGAAGACAAAATTTGATAAAGATCAAATAGTTAAGAACGCAGCTGAGGCTGAATCCTTTCTCAAGTCGGTTGCTAATAGTAATCGTCTAATGATTTTATGTTCGCTGCTGGATGGTGGCAGGAGCGTGAGTGAGTTAAATGAGGAGGTGCCATTGAGTCAATCAGCCTTGTCTCAGCATCTTTCTGTTTTGCGCGATGCAGGTCTCGTCGCGACTCGGCGAGAATCGCAAACTATTTTTTATAGTTTGGCAGACGAACGAGTATCCATTTTATTAAACACCTTGTATTCGATTTTTTGTGTCGATGAATAAAAAGGCAGGCAAGCAAAATGATTGAAAGAGTTGTTCGCTATGCACTAACTGGTGGATTACCCATGGTGATGTTTGTTGTCGCTATTGCTTTAGGGGTGATCGCATTGCAGTTAACGCCTCGGGAGGAGGAGCCACAAATAGTTGTACCCATGGTGGACGTCTTAGTTAACGCGCCGGGTTTAAGTGCTAAACAGGTGGAGCGTCAGGTGACAACACCATTAGAAAAGTTGTTGGCCCAAATTCCTGGTGTTGAGCATGTTTATTCCACCTCGGTTAGCGGACAAGCCTCAGCGACTTTACGTTTTTATGTTGGCGAAGATCGCGAAGATTCAATCCTTAATACTTATAACAAACTTTATTCCAATCAAGACAAGATTCCCCCGGTGGTAAGCAATTGGTTGGTCAAGCCCGTAGAAGTGGATGATGTGCCGATTGTGATGTTGGCACTGTGGAGTAAGAATCCTGATCGCTACAGTGATTTCGAATTACGACGCTTAGCAGAAGAGGTGTCGACTTATTTACAAAGTATTGATCGCACCAGTGAGGTGAATATCGTAGGTGGTCGGCCGCGTACGATTCGTTTGCTAATCGATCCGGAAAGTTTAGCAGCGCGCAAAACCACCGTTGGTGAAGTCGTTAGTGCTTTACAAGTTTCTAACGTGTTACAGCAAAATGGTCGTTGGACTTTACAAAATCAATCCATTGTATTGGAAAGTGGTGAATTTATTCGTTCACTGGATGAGTTACAAAATCTGGTGGTGAATATCATTGATGGCGAGGCTGTTTATTTACGCGATGTGACTGACATTGTCGATGGTCCCGCAGAAGCAGATAGCTATACTTGGATCGAATTTACCCAGCATCACCCTCAGTTCGCGACAGTCGAAAAGCCGACAAACACTAATTATCCGATGGTGGCTCTTAGTATTGCAAAACAACGTGGGAGTAATGCAGTCAACGTCGCTAATGACGTACATGAACTCGTCGCGCAATTAAAAAGAGAACTATTGCCGCCAGAAATACAGGTCGAGGTGTTACGTGATTATGGTGAGACCGCCGATGAAAAAGTAAATAACTTGGTGCAAAGTTTAGGCTTTGCGATTTTCACTATCGTAATTTTTATCGGTGTATTTTTAGGTTGGCGTTCCGCCTCGGTAATCGCATTAGCTTTGCCAATTTGTTACGGCATTACACTCGCTCTCGACATGGCCTTTGGCTACACCATTAATCGCGTCACTCTGTTTGCATTGATTCTCGCGTTGGGTTTGTTGGTCGATGATCCCATCACTGGCGTCGATAATATCTCCCGCTATCTTAATGATAAAAAACTGTCGAAATCCGATTGGACTTTGCAAGACAAAATTGTCGCCGCTATGTCGGAAATAAAAACTCCCTTAGTGATGTCCACTGTCACCATCGTGTTGGCATTTGTACCCTTAGCTTTTATCACCGGCATGATGGGACCCTACATGGCACCGATGGCTTTCAATGTGCCCGTGAGCGTTATTACCAGCACGGTTGTTGCGTTTTTAGTAACACCTTGGTTAGCTCGGTGGCTGCTCAAGCCGGATACGAATACAGCAGAAAATCATTCTGAAAATGAATATCAACATAGCGCTTACGGTCGTTGGATGGGGTCGGTATTAGAAGATCGTGGCAAAGCCAAATTAATTCTTTGGCTGGTGATTGGATTATTTTTGGTGGCAGCAGCTTTGCCATTATTTCGTTTGGTGCCATTAAAACTTTTGCCCTTCGATAATAAAAATGAAATTCAAGTGCTAATCGACATGCCGGAATCAAGTAGCCTTGAGCAAACCGCTGCCGTCGCCAAAACAATCAGTGCGACCTTGAGTCGAGTTCCTGAAGTTAATGCAATCGCAGCATTTGTTGGAACACCATCGCCCATTGATTTCAACGGTATGGTGCGACGCTATTATCAGCGGCAGCAACCTTACTTGGCAGATCTGCGTTTAACTTTGTTGGATAAGTCCCAGCGTCAGCATCAAAGCCACGCCGTCGTGTTGCGTTTGCGTCAATTATTGCAAACTCATCAGGTAGATGGCGTGCAAATAAAAGTTATCGAAGTGCCCCCCGGGCCACCAGTACTTAGCACATTAGTAGCGGAAATTTACGGTGGACGTTTGGTTTCATATGAGCAACAACAAAATGCCGCTGAAACGTTAATGGCACGATTGTCTCGTGAGCCGCATGTTGTAGAAATTGATTCAAGTGTTGAAGCATCGGCCCCGCGCTTACGTTTTGTAAGCGATAAACAAAAAGCGGCACTGTCTGGCATTTCCACAAGCGATATTAGTTCCGCTTTAACGATCGCCAATAATGGTTTTGTTGCCAGTTATTTTCAGGAAGAGCGAGAAGCGAAGCCCTTGCCGATAGAATTACGCTTGCCGCCGGAACAGCGTTTATCTATTAATGATCTAGAGCGTTTACACGTTAAAGGCCGACCCAATGTGGCGAAAACGACTAGCCTCACGGGCATTGATGCAGCGCCGCAACCACTTGTTGCTTTGGGTGAGTTGGGTGAGTTTGAATGGGGAGAAGTGGACCGAGCTATTCATCATAAAGATTTAAAACCCGTCGTTTATGTAACTGCGGAATTGTCGGGTCGCACACCCGCCGAAGTCATTGCGGATGTTCATGCAGACCGCATTGCCAGCTCAGAGATTTTACCCGCGAGTGAATTCAGTGATTGGCAAAATAGGAATTATCTTTTTAGTGGTGGGGATGATTATTGGCAAGTAGAGCAGGGTATAGATATTAAGTGGCACGGTGAAGGTGAGTGGCGAATTACCGTGGATGTGTTTCGCGATATGGGAATCGCTTTTGCTTTCGCCTTACTAGCGATTTTCATGGTGCTGCGGGTACAAACGCAATCGTCTGTATTGTCGCTCATTATTATGTCTTCCATCCCCTTAACCATTATCGGCATTATGCCGGGTTTTTGGTTGCTAAACTTATTCGGGGAGCGAGTCATCGCTGGTGCACCCGATCCAATATTATTTACCGCAACTGCGATGATCGGCATGATCGCGTTGGCTGGGATTGTGGTGCGCAATTCGTTAATCTTAGTGGAGTTTATTGCTCAGGCTCGCGACCGAGGCGCAACAATTACAGACGCACTTTTAATCGCGGGCTCGGTGAGGATGCGACCAGTCTTGTTAACCGCGGGAACAACATTATTAGGGAATTTAATTATTACTCTCGACCCAGTGTTTAGCGGTTTGGCATTGGCAATTATTTTTGGCATTGTCGCTTCAACTTTATTTACCTTGGTGTTAGTACCCGTTGTTTATCTTCTGATTTTTGAGAAATCGACAGAAATTAAACCTAAAGAGCAAGCCCTATGAACAAAGCGAGCAAAAAAATACTTTCGGCAAGTGTCGCCATTCTAGTGCTATTAATTGCCATAGCATGGATGGCGGGATTCTTTAATCGCAAAGTGGCGCCAGGGTTGGATGCTATCGTGCCGACAAACAATACTGAAGCGTTCACTGTAATGGCGAGCAACGAACCAATTATCGAATCAGTTCCCGCCGCTGTTGCAGCAAAACAAACAACCTTAATCTCATCGCGTTTGATTGCTCGAATTATTGCGATCAATGCGCGTGCTGGAGACAATGTTAATGAAGGGCAATTATTGATTGAATTGGAAAAAAACGATTTAGTCTCGCGTGCACAGCAATCACAGGAACAAATTAAAGTTATTGAAGCGCGTTTAGTGGAAGCGAGTGCGAATTTAGAGAGGGCGAAAAAGCTCGTTGACGATGGTTCTATTGCCGCTTCTGATTTTGACAAAATTCGCGCTATACATGATTCGTTAACAGCTGAATTGTCATCTGCACAACTTGCTCTGCAAGAAGCGCAGACCGGTGTCAGTTATACGGAAATTCGCGCTCCTATCGCTGGGCGTATCGTTGACCGTTTTGCTGAGCCGGGAAATACAGCAACGCCAGGTGTTACCCTTTTGTCTCTTTATAATCCTTTGGCTTTACGCGTAGAGGCGCAAGTGCGCGAACAATTAGCCTTGACCTTAGAGGTCGGTCGACAAGTTGGTGTGGAAATTCCAAGTTTGAAAAAAAGTTTGCAGGGCGAGATCGAAGAGTTGGTGCCTGCTGCCAGCCCGGGGTCGCGCAGTTTTTTGGTTAAGGTGCGAGTGCAAGCAGCTGATAATTTATTGCCCGGTATGTACGCAAGATTGCTGTTGCCCAGTGGAGAACAACAAAGGATATCGATTCCCAACCGTTACTTGGCCACTGCAGGACAGCTCAATGTCGTTTGGGTATTGAGTGAAGGCGTTTCTCAACAGCGATTCGTAAAGGTGGGGAGGGTCGATACTGAAAGGCAGCAAACAGAAATTATTTCCGGTTTAAGTGAAGGGGAGGAGATTGTTCCTGTACCTTAAGAGCGCAGCTGAAATGATTTGAATTATTGTTGCCTGAGATTCTGGGAAATTTTACAACGTTTAGTCAACGATAGTGATTGTTTCAGTCGTCGTATACTGTTCGTGAGATAAGGCCAGTTTGGTATTACATTGTTCTTCAGGCCGACATACACTGATTTCTGGGTTTCTGGTAATTCCAATCAAGTAAATCGACTTGTTACTTGACGTATGACTAAGGCTTGTTGAGCAGGCGGTGGTGCATATTGGCAAGGCAATGATGATCGAAATTTTTATTATTCTCAAAACGAATTCCATGATATTTACTCTTTGCAGAAAAGCCGTCAAATTAATATATACCAGTGTTTTGTTACAGTTTTATGAATAAGATTTCTAGATAAATTAGACAAAAAATTTAAATGGTGTGCCTTTAATATTTGGAAAGCTTGCTTGGTCGCAGTCACTTTCCTTAACTTCTCCTGCCAACGGGTTTTCACGAAGAGATAATAGTAATTTATTTGTAGGCGTTCTTGATGAATTCCTTAAATTTTAGATTGCGGTGTGAATTGCTGTGACTTTTTCGAAACAAAAGGTGCAATTTCTTTGACGGTGGTCTTTTGTCCTGAAGTACTTCAATTAAATCACCATTGTATATTTCTTTTGCAACTGAGCAATCCAGCATCATTCCAATGCACATATCGGAAGATACCATCTGATAAATGGCTTCGATATCATCTGCGTAATGATGGTGCGAGGTGGAAAAGTCTAATCGCTGGGCTTTAAGAAAATCGCGAACGGATTGCGATAACTGAGCAAGCGGAAAATGGCAAAGCCTGTGATTAGCTAGATCTGGATAGTTTTTTGGTGAGCCAAATTTTTTCAGATACTTTGGTGTCGCACAAAAAATTGGTGTTACGTGCTGTAATGAAATTGCAATCAGAGAACTTTGCTTTTCAATTTGTCCCAAACGAAACGCAAAATCGAAATCGGATTCGTGTAAATCCTCAACATCCTCCGAAAAGTGAAGACTAAAGCGCACTTCTGAATGCCGGTCGGAAAATGCTGAAAACTTTTCGATTAGGCCGCTTCGTAACAAGGACTTGGATAAAGTAACACGAATTATTCCGGCGACACTGCTCTTATTCTTTGTCAATGACTCTTCCGCTTCAAGGATTTCATTCAAAATCATTTTGCACTTAGGGTAGAACGCGACTCCATGTTCAGTGGGTTTAATGTTGCGATTAGATCTTTCGAATAAAGTGACGTTAAGGTGATTCTCTAATGCGGAAAGTTGTTTGCTGACCGCTGAAGGCGAAATGTTCAACTGATCAGCGGCTGCACTCACACCGCCCATCTCAAAGGCAGTAACAAAGACTCGATATTGGGAGAGTTTGGTCATGGTGTTTCCATTTGGTAAAAGCTGAGTTATTGATATTTCAATATACGAAACTCTAATCCTTGAGTAAAGTGACCTGTAACATTAAACGGATGGAAAGAATTATGATTTTATTGGCAAGTATTGAAGAGCAGATCAACTGCTCGAGTTCTTCGCTTTTTGATTACGTTACCGATATGGAAAACTATATCCACTGGTTTCCTGGGGTGATCGATGTCAAAGAAAGTGACAACCTACCTAAGGATCAAGTCGGAAAACAATATTTAGAAACCTTGTCTTTCCCAACAGGCCCACAAAAACTTACGATCGAAGTTAAACAATTTGAAAGGAATCGATTTTTTGTGATGGAAGGAGATTTGGAGCCAATCCTCCCGCGAATGATGATGAAGTTCGACGCAATGAAGGATAATACATGCAAATTTTCACTATCCTACTTTAGTCGGAGCGCTGAGCTTGATTCGCAAGCTCCTTTGATTCAAGCGCTGCAAGCTAGTATCCAGCAGCGTCTGCCCATTGCGATTCAGGCACTTAAAGAGAAATTTTCCTGATTGAGAAAAGCTTTTGTTTTATGGTGCCGTTTGAAAATATCTGGAGTTCATTCTCTAATGCTATAGCTCAGTATTTTTTGTTGATAAAAATACTGAGCTAAACGGGTGATTGGCAGTAAGCGTGCTGGCAAATGGAATCGACAAGTTATGATTGAAAAAGATTTTCCTGAGTTTGGTAAAGCCTATAGTCGAACTATCAAGAAAGCACTTATCGCCTTTTTTTTGAATCTCGTTGTAGGGATGCTGTTGGTAAAGTTTACGCAAAGTGACGCGGCAATTATTATATTTGTTTTAATAAGTTTCGGAATTGTTGTATCTGTCTTTAGCATCTCAGCTTACAGACTAAAAACGTTCAGGTGTCCGAGGTGTAAAAGCAGAACAAATCTTTATAAAAGCGAAGCGCATGCGAGCTGGGTAGCTGAGTGCTCTGATTGCGGTATTCGTTGGAAGCTCAACCTGAGTATCGCCGAGACAAGCTTGTGATGAAAAGAGTTGAGGGTATATAAAGATTTGGAAGCTGGAAATGTTGCTCTTGTTGAGTTCTGTGATTCCGACTGAACAAGATTTTCTATACAGATACGAATGACGATGGCGTGACAATTTTTTGATTTGTGATCATAGCGTGCCATCTGAGATGTGGTTTTAAGCTGATGGTGCAGCAAAGAATACAATAATTAAGTTGCTCGCTAAAAATGACATGCGAAACTACCAACATCAATTAGATCTCGAAACAAAAAAGCCCAAGAGAAATCTCCTGGGCTTTAGTTTGTCGTTTTTAAAATGAAGCACTCAGCCAATACCTAGTCGAATATAAGGTAAGGTTTTTATTGTTCTTCATCCCTTTCTTAAAAACTTAATTATTTGCTTGCTGGCCTGTATGCGATCAGCGCATTACCTGCCGTTTGGCCGAAGCTTCGGTAGCCGGAGTTAATTAAAATTAAACCCGCACCGGCTGATATTCCGTGACTATCGATTGAGCCGCCGCTGGCTTCGACGTCGTTAATTGTTTCGACCGGACCAATCGTATCGATACGATTAATCAACTTGCCATTTTCACCGTCTAAAATAAACACTTCGCCACCGAGCGTGCCTGCAATGACGGCGCCATCAACGGTTAAGGGTGCGACAGAAAAACCATATTTTGATTCGCAACTGTTAACGAGTTCGCCGCGCGGACCTTCGCAATTGGCTTTTACTTCGTAAGCCCAAACTTCCTTACCGGTTTTTAAATCCACTGCATACACACCGGGCTTTGGAGTTTGTGAAGTGCCGACGAAGGGATCGCTAATAGGTACATATAAGCGCTCACCATCTGTGGTGATTCCCCAGTGGACTCCGCCTAGTGCTGTGCCTTCACCGAAGCGAATGTTCCATACCAGTTCCCCAGTATTCGCATCCAAAGCCCAGGCATCTCCGGATTTTTGTCCGCCTAAGACCAAGTCTCTGCTATTGACGTCGTTGACGATGATCGCACCCGCCCCAAAATCAAAATCACGCCCTGTGCCTTTGTCGCCTTTAATATTCCACGGGCAATTGGGACCAGAATCTTCTTGGCTGCTGCGGCAGGCCATATTCCAAATGTCGAATTCCATTGCTTGAAAAACCCAGGCTTCCTTACCTGTATCGAGATCGATAGCAATGATAGCGTCCGAGGTGTTGGTACCCGGATGAGAGGTGTTTTCCCCAGTGGTTACGAGTACACGATTACGCTTGGCATCAACCATCGGAAAAGACCAAATCGGGGCGCCCGAGGGGCCACGTTGTTTTACACCCTGAGAAGAAACGCGTCCGTTGTATGTGGCTGTTGGCATGGTGTGGTATTCCCACAATTTACTGCCATCTTTACCCGACAAGGCGACCACTGCGCCATGGCCAACACAACATTCGAAACTAGAGCGCATACCTGCGCCGACACCGGAAGCGGAAATCGGCACAATCACTTTGTTGTCGTAAATCGTTACGCCACCGCGAACGGCTCCACCATTGTCTGACGCTAAGCCATTAGCTTGCCAAATCTTCTCACCATTTTTAGCGTCCACTACCAAGATGTCGCCACTACGGCCGACAGAGACGGCAACCACAGTGCGACCATTTAACTCTCCGATGCTAGGAGTGTTGCGTGAATTGGCTTCGATGCTCCATTGCACGCAACCACTTTCTGCCTCTAAGGCCAATAGGCGCTCGCCACCATTGACGTATAAGGTGTTACCAAGCACTGCGGCGCCGGTGCCATTACCTTGACCGGGAAATCCGATTGCCCAGGCAATTTCCAGATTGGCCAACTCAGCTTTGCTGACTCCCGCTAATTCAGCGCTCAGGCTACGTGTTTGATCTTGGTCGACGTTAAAACCAGCGGCGATAACTTGCTGGCTAGTGTCGACAGTGCTTTTGCCTGCCGGACAAGCAAATTGTTCAGTCCAATCGGACGCTTCTTGAGCCCAAGATGGCGCTGCCAAGCCGCAGGCCAATGCGGCAATCAGATTGTACCCAAGCAGTTTACGCAGAGAGAGCGAGTACTTGGATTGAGTATTGGTCACTTTAAAAGACCTTGGAGTATTCCGCTTAAGCTTCATTGAGTTGTATTCCTTGTATTTATAAATAGCATCGCGAGTTGCTGAAGTTGGCTAATTATTGTTTTGGTAATGATGGTTTTGGACAGGGAGAATAAACATCCTATTTTCACATGTAAACGTAAAATTTGGACAGTCGTTGAAGGAGTAGGTTTGGTTAAGAAATGTTTTTCCTTTCTTTGCCGCCTGATTGTGCTCTTCCAGCTTTTATCAGTAAGTGATAAGAAGGAAATCAATACTTTCCCAAAACAAGTCGTTACAAAAAATAACTAAAAATATTTCCGGGGCCTGTTTAACTAAGTCGGTTCTGCTTTTATCGAAGCACAAAAATTAGTTGCGCTTTGACTCTCGACATAAAAGTATTTTTGATTTGTTTATTACAGGCGTGAAATGAAGGAAAATGTTTTCTTGTTGAACGTTTCGCGGCGGGCTTTTAAATCCGGATGGGCGGTTTAAGTTGGTATACCTAGGTGGCAATGTTTATTTTTCTAGCTGCTAAATTAGCCTAGAGTAAAGACATCGGATTTAGTAGGTTCTCCATATTACTTGCGATTTTTAATGTTTTGGTAGGTTCGCAATAATTACAATTTCGTCACCTTGCCCCATCATGAATTGATATTTAATTTCAAACCCATGTTTGTGAACGATATCGACTGCTTGCTCGAACGTCATTGCTTCGGGGAAAATCCCTTCGCTAATTTTTAGTTGAATGAGGTTTTTCGGCTTAAAACTGAAATGAAAGTTTTTCTGTCGAGTGCAAATATGATCTAAAAGCTCAGTCTGGTGTTTTAGGTAATTAACCACTCCCATACAGATTATATGATCTTCGCCGAGATCGTCAGGGTATTCGAGTTTGTCGAAGTCACAGACGATAGTTCTTTCGTCTCTTGGTGATATATCGCAAGGGAAATAATTTTTAGGTGAAACCAAATATTTTTCAATCAGCATGTTCCCACAGCCAAGATCGAGCAGCGATGCTTCAGGTTTGATGTTATTCGCGATTAGCATAGCGCGTCTATCCCAAACGGGGTTTTCGCAAGCAAAAGTTTTACCATCGATTTTGTACTCCGCTGAGTGATCCGCTGTGTTTGCGATTTGAAAGTTTTGTGTATCTTTTCTAGATTGGTTGTTTCTGTGTTTACGCAAATTATCGGCGAAACTTTTCAAAGAGTTAGATTCGGGGATGAAGCCTAGCTGCTGGAGGCTAGTAGAAAGCAGATTTATAAAATCAACATTTTCGAGACTATAAGGCATGCTGGTTGACGCAAATTTGTGGGCTTCATTCAGTCGGCCCGCTTGCAGAAAGGTGTTGAGAGTATTAATTATTTCTTGTTCGCTGGCGGTCTGCATAACTCGTTATCCTAAATGAGGCTGAAATTTTGTTTGATATAATCAAGCAAACTTCGAGCCAAGCAAATAATGGCGTTAAGCGACGACGAACGCGAAATATATATAGAGAAAATAAAAATAGCGGCAACTTTTTGCCGCTATTGGGCCATTTCGTGCCTAAGGGTTAAACCAAAAATTAAGTCAGGAACTAAAAGAGAGCGGGCCGTGGGAGTAACTATCAATTGAGCTGGTAGTTGATTCAACTATTAAATCTACAGAAGATCCTTAAGATCAAAGCTTTCATTTTCTAAATTATTCACGTCCATCTCCCTTTGTTGTGGTATTAAACGCTTGCTGATCATAAATTCTTGCGGCCTGTTTATACAATCCGTGGCGAGTAATTTTTTGTCTTTTAAATAAAATGCCGCGAAACTTCGACCCTGTTTTTGGTCTCCTCGAATGACAACTTGATCATAGCCGCGATTTAAGCCAGCGATCTGTAATTTTAAATCAAACTGATCCGACCAAAACCAAGGTAGAGAATCGTAAGGTTTTTGTTTTCCACACAGTGTAGCGGCGGCTGTTTTGGCTTGTTCCATCGCATTGGGAACGGACTCTAATCTCAGCTTTCCATAAATTGAGTTTGGGTGATTGGTGCAGTCGCCGGCCGCCACGATATATGGGTCTGAGGTTTGTGCAAACTCATTGACAGAAATGCCGTTGTCTATATCGAGGCCGCTTTCTTCTGCTAGCTCGATATTTGGAATGATGCCGATACCAATGACGACAAGATCAGCTGGGTAGGCGGTATTATCGGAGCAAACTATTGTTTCGACTTTTCCCGAGCTGCCGGTAATTTCGCTAACCGCAACGTTGGTTTTTATCACCACACCTTCCTCGCTGTGAACGCGGGTGTAAAACTCTGAAATTTCTGGCGCCGTTACGCGCTCAAGCACGCGTGGGGCCATTTCCAGAACGGTCACTTCTAAACCACTTTTCCGCAACGAAGCGGCGGTCTCTAAACCGATGTAGCCGCCGCCAATGATGACAGCATTTTTTGCATTGGAAGTACTTGCTTTAATTTTTTTGACGTCACTAATATCTCGTAAATAGTGGACACCCTCTAGTTCGCTTCCTTTTAATTTAACCTTTCGAACTCTAGAGCCGGTACAAATGGCGAGACGGTGATAGGGTAATACGTCTTTGTTTGTTAAAGTAATTGTTTGTGCGCTACGATCAATTTTACCAACACGGGTTCCTAAGCTAACCTTGATGTTATGTTTTTCATAAAGTTTTTCAGGGCGAATCAATAATTCTTCTTCATTTGTTTCGCCAAGTATGTATGTTTTTGAAAGCGGCGGGCGTTGGTAAGGGAGATAATCTTCATCGCCTATGATATGTATTCCGCCTTCCCAGCCTTCTTGTCTGAGTGAAAAAGCAAGTTGGCAAGCCGCATGACTCGCGCCAATAATAATACAGTTGTTTCGCATAGCTAAGTCTCGTAATTAAATTAAAGCTAAAAAGATAAATGAGTCGAATTGTTTTCGCACAGATTGATGCAAATTAAAAAATTGTCTTTGACAGGCGTCAGTAGTCTGCCAATTATTGTTACCGTTGTTTTATTTGTGGCAAGCTGTTTTGTTCAGCTAATGTTATAGATACCTATAAATTATTATGACTTTACTTTTTGCGCTTACTTTATATGTTCGCAATAGTGAGTCTGAGGCTGAACAATTTTATCTATTATCTTCTAGTGTTGGATGATATTTTTAGCTGAATTATTTTCAATATGGTTAACATTACCTTGTTTCGTGCCGTCTAAACGAATAAAATTTGCGCCTCTTTTAATGGCACTATCTTTATCATGGCTTATATTGGTATCGGTAGTGGCTATTCAAGGTGGTGAGTCCGATTAGTTTGCGTTGAAGCTTGCCGTTGAGCTTAATATAGCGTCCGTAATCTTCGCACTATGCCTTCTGCTGAGCTTTATCCTAGCTCTTTTAATACAAACCTATAAGTCTAGATAATAGTTGTGAGTAGTTTATGTCAAATCATCTGTCTCCAGGAAAGAAATTTCGCCAAGCATTGGCAAATAATAAGCCGCTGCAAGTAGTCGGCACTATCAATGCTTATTGCGCAATGTTGGCGAAGACGGCTGGACACCAAGCTATTTATTTGTCTGGTGGTGGTGTTGCTAACGCAAGCTATGGTTTACCCGATTTGGGAATTACCAGCTTGAACGACGTCGTTGCGGACGTACAGCGGATTACTGACGCTTGCGATCTACCACTCTTGGTGGATATCGATACTGGCTGGGGTGGCGCGTTTAATATCGCCAAAGCTATTCAGCAAATGGAAAAAGCTGGAGCGGCAGCAGTACACATTGAAGACCAGGTCGCACAGAAACGTTGTGGTCATCGACCCAATAAAGCCATTGTCAGTCAGTCAGAAATGGTAGATCGAGTGAAGTCGGCTGTTGACGCCAAGCGGGATGCCGATTTTGTCGTAATGGCGCGCACTGATGCTTTAGCCGTAGAGGGTATGGAGGCAGCAATTGAAAGAGCTATTGCTTGTGTTGAAGCGGGAGCTGACGCGATTTTTCCGGAAGCAATGATCGAGCTTTCCCAGTACCGGCAGTTTGTCGATGCGGTTAACGTTCCTGTATTAGCGAACATTACAGAATTTGGTGCAACCCCTTTATTTAATTGCCAAGAGCTTGCTGGGGCCGGCGTTGGGATGGTTTTGTATCCGCTTAGCGCGTTTAGAGCGATGAGTAACGCAGCATTAAATGTTTATAGCTCAATTGCAAATGATGGTGATCAGAAAGCGGTTGTTGATTTAATGCAAACTCGTGAAGAGTTGTATGCCGTGCTGGGGTACCACGAATACGAACAAAAACTCGATGCGCTTTTTAATAAAGAGTAAATGGTCTCTCAACGTATTTTTTAGATAAAGAAAGTTGTTAAATTCAGTTCAAAAATTTTTTAATCATAGGAGTTGGCATCAATATGGTAGATAAGAAGGTAGGTGGCGCAGGTTTGCGTGGACAAGTGGCTGGAGAAACCGCTTTGTGTACAGTTGGTAAAACCGGAACTGGTTTGACTTATCGCGGTTACGATATCAGCGAACTTGCTGAAAAGGCAAAATTTGAAGAAGTCGCGCACTTATTGCTTCGCGGACACTTGCCGAATCAAGCCGAGTTAGATGCCTACAATAAAAAACTAAAATCATTGCGCGGTCTTCCACAACCCTTAAAAGAAATTTTGGAACGTATACCTGCGGATGCTCATCCAATGGACGTTATGCGCACCGGTTGTTCGGTGTTGGGTAATTTAGAAACTGAAGAAAATTTTTCACAGCAAGATGATGCTGTTGATAGATTGCTTGCCGCATTCCCGTCAATTATTTGTTATTGGTACCAGTTTTCTCATAATGGAAAAAGAATTGAGACCGAAACGGACGACGAAAGTATCGGCGCACACTTTCTTCATATGTTAAGCGGCAAGAAGCCTGACGAACTTTTTACTCAAGTGATGCACGTATCCTTAATTTTGTATGCTGAGCATGAGTTTAATGCTTCAACATTTACGGCGCGAGTTTGCGCTTCGACGCTATCTGATATGCATTCTTGTGTTACCGGTGCTATCGGCACCTTGCGTGGTCCTTTGCATGGTGGTGCGAATGAGGCGGCCATGGATATGATTCAGCAATGGGGTTCTGCTGATGAAGCCGAGCGTGAAATTATGGGTATGTTGGAACGCAAAGAAAAAATTATGGGTTTTGGCCATGCGATTTATCGTGAATCAGATCCGCGTAATACCATCATCAAAAAATGGTCAGAGCAACTTGCCGATCTTGTTGGAGATAAGGTGCTGTATCCAGTGTCGGTTCGCTGTGAAGAAGTAATGTGGCGAGAGAAAAAATTATTCTGTAACGCCGATTTCTTTCATGCCTCTGCCTATCATTTCATGGGTATTCCCACCAAATTGTTTACACCGATATTTGTGATGTCCCGACTCACCGGCTGGGCGGCACACGTGAAAGAGCAGCGTAGTAATAATAGAATCATCAGGCCCAGCGCAGATTACACAGGCCCTGAAACCGCAACATGGGTGGATATCAGTAAGCGTTAGTTGCTTTACATTGTTAAAAGTTTTTAGCTCAGAAATTTATTTTTTATTGAAAGGGTAAGTCATGTCAGCGAATGTAGATTTAAATCAGCGCCCCGCGCCTGATCAAGAATTGGTAGATATTGCAAAGTATGTTGCCAATTATGTTATTAATTCAGATGAAGCTTACGACACCGCGCGTAATTGCTTAATGGATACCTTGGGTTGCGGTTTGTTAGCGTTGCGTTTTCCCGAGTGTACAAAATTATTAGGCCCTATTGTTGAAGGAACAGTTGTGCCAAACGGTGCGCGAGTTCCCGGTACGCAATTGCGTTTAGATCCAATAAAAGCGGCGTGGGACATCGGTTGTATTATTCGTTGGTTGGACTACAACGATACTTGGTTGGCGGCGGAGTGGGGACATCCTTCAGATAACTTGGGCGGAATTTTAGCCGTTGCTGATTATCTTTCGCAGAAAAATATTGCTGCAGGTAAAGAACCCCTAACCATGCGCGACGTGCTCACTGCAATGATTAAAGCGCACGAGATTCAGGGTGTGATCGCTTTGGAAAATAGTTTTAATCGTGTTGGTTTGTGTCATGTCTTGTTGGTGCGAGTTGCAACGACTGCCGTTATTACCCATATGATGGGCGGAACTGAGCAGCAAATCATTGATGCTTTGTCGCACGCGTGGCTTGACGGTTCGAGTTTGCGTACCTATCGACATGCGCCAAACGCTGGGCCGAGAAAATCTTGGGCGGCGGGCGACGCAACGTCTCGCGGAGTACGCTTGGCCGATTTAACGATGCGCGGTGAAATTGGTTATCCCAGTGTGTTAAGTGCAAAAACCTGGGGCTTTCAGGATGTGTCCTTTAAAGGTAAGAAGTTAGAGTTCACTCGATCATACGAAAGTTATGTGATGGAAAATATATTATTTAAAATTTCTTTCCCCGCTGAATTCCATTCACAAACGGCTGCTGAAGCCGCGGTTACATTGCATCCTTTAGTAAAAGATCGTTTAGCTGAGATTGATAAAATTGTCATTACCACACATGAATCGGCCATTCGAATTATTAGTAAAGTGGGTCCGTTGAATAATCCGGCGGATCGCGATCACTGCTTGCAATACATGACTGCTGTGCCGTTAATCTTTGGTGATCTTATTGCAGAAAATTACGAAGATAGTTTCCATGCTGCCAATCCTTTGATCGACGAGTTGCGTGAGAAAATGGAAATCGTTGAAGACAAGCGCTACAGCGAAGAATATCTTGAAGCGGACAAGCGTTCTATCGCCAATGCCTTGCAGGTGTTTTTTAAAGACGGTACTTCAACTGATCGAATCGAAGTTGAATATCCGATTGGTCACCGCCGTCGTCGTAAAGACGGTATTCCTTTGTTGGAAAGTAAATTTAAAAATAATCTGGCTACACGTTTTCCCGCTGCAAGAAGTGAAAAAATATTCGCCTTGTGTAAGGATGCAGAAAAGCTGTCAAATACACCAGTAAACGAATTTATGGATTTGTTGGTAATCTAAAATTGCTTATTCAATGTATCCGTTAAGGCGCTCATCGAGCGCCTTTTTTGTAGGTTTTTTATCTTTAAGGGTGGTTTTCCTTAAAGTTGGAACAGTTTAGCCCGAACCGTAGTGCGGTAATCTTGCGGGGTGGCGTGATACAGTTTTTTAAATAATGCAGAAAAATGTCCAAGATCTTGGTAGCCGACATTGTAAGCAATTTCACTAACGTTAAGATTGCTTGCTTGAAGTAAATCCCGTGCAGTTGCCATGCGAATTTCTTGTAAGTACTGCAATGGCGATTTCCCCGTGGCTAATTTAAAGCGCCTATTAAAAGATCTCACGCTCATGTCAAATTGCTTTGCAAGTTCGGCGAGAATAATTTCTTTTTGGTAGTTATCCTGTAGCCAAATTTGAATCTGCAGTACGGTCTCATCGGCGTGTTTATTGGTGCTGCCTTCGAAATAACGCATGCTTTCGTAGGGTTGGCGAATTTCATGAGAAAAATTCCGTTCTACTTGGTGGGCAATATCCTTACCAAAAATATCTTGGATAAAGTGCACGGTTAAATCTGCTAGTGAGTTCAAACTTGCCGCACAGTATGTTTCGTCGGCTTGGGTAATAAAAAAATCCCGCTTTAATTTCACCTTCGGGTAATCTTGCTCAAAGCGATCGAAATAATGCCAATGTGTTGTCGCTGGTTTTCCATCTAGCAAACCAGCTTCAGCGAGAAAGCAGCAACCAGTGCCGACTCCAGCAATCGTTGCGCCTGCTAAAGACGCTTTTTTTAACCAGTCAATCACAGAGTAATTCTTTAAAACGATAGGTCTCGGATTTCGCCACAACGCCGGCACATAAATAATGTCGCCAGTTTCTGGGTTTTGTAATTTGCGATCTGGCTTGATGGCGAAGCCAGCTTGGGTGCGAACGGCTCGTTGCTGCGTCGCGACTCTAACAATGTTGAGTGCGGGAGAAGGGTGGCGTTTGCCGCGTGCAATGCTCTCTGCTGCAAGCAGCATTTCAGCCGGCAAAGTAGCGCTAGTTGCGAGCATATCCTCTACCAATAAGAATTGAATTCGGCGCTGGTTCATCCTCACCTCGGATAATGTGTTTATTGCTTGATAAGCTTGCCGCTATCTGAAAAAGCGTGTGGACAACAAAATGGCCAAAATACCACACTTAATTGCCAGAATGCCAATATAAATACCTAAGCATCACCGTACACTAGTCGACAACGTTGTCTCGATCCTGATCTGGCAATCCTGCCGAAATTAAATTGATGCGGAATATTAATGTCTAATAGCAAGTTACCTGTGATTGTTGGTTTTGGCGGTTTTAATGCGGCTGGTCGTAGTTCGTTTCATCACGGCTATCACCGAATGATTATGGAAAGCTTGTCAGAGCAACAGTCAAATCAAACCGTCGCAGATCTCGCGGTGCTCACCGGCATGGTGAAAAGCGTCGGCGATAAATTTGAAGATAGTGACGGCAAGCAATTGTCATTGCAGCAGGTAGGATCGCTATATCGCGAAGCGATTGAAGCGGCTACTCTCGTCCGCCGTATTGAAGGTCATCATTTCAATGCTGATGCCGTTCACTGGCACAAGAATTTATCGTTGCAAGCGAACGACGGCGGGTCATTTACTTTCACCACTCTAAGTAAGCAATTGCCTGAGCCGCTGCCCGCAAACTGGCATGTTGAACAGTTGGTTGACGGTAACGTCAAGGTAGAGGTGAAGGGTGGCTTTGAATGTAAGGTTGATAGTTATCGATCTCTTCCGGTGCAGTCTGGTGGGCAACTACCAACAGGTTTTGACCCTGCCAGTCTCTATAATTCTCGCTATCATCCACGTGGGTTACAAATGGCGGTTACCGGTGCTTCTGATGCCGTGCATTCTTTGGGTATTGATTGGCAGACGGTTGTTTCCGCGGTACGCCCTGACGAGATTGGCGTTTACGCCGGCAGCGTACTCAGCCAGCTAGATGAGTTTAGTAACATCGGTTTAATTCAAACGCGCCTGAAAGGTGGACGTGTTTCTTCCAAGCAATTAGCAATGGGCATGAGCACGATGCCGGGCGATTTCATTAATGCTTACGTTTTGGGTAGCGTGGGGACAACCGGTGGTGCTGTTGGCGCCTGTGCGACCTTTCTATATACCCTTCGTCAAGGTATGGAGGACATTCAAAGCGGTCGGCGTCGTGTGGTTTTGGTGGGTGCTAGCGAGGCTGCAATCTCTCCAGAAGTCCTCGAAGGTTTTAATGCGATGAGTGCTTTAGCGAGTGACGCTAATCTTCGTTATCTCGATAAGACCGATCATGTGGATTACCGCCGCGCGTGTCGGCCCTTTGCAGAAAATTGCGGATTCGTTGTCGGTGAATCGGCGCAGTACATCATGCTTATGGACGATGCCTTAGCGATTGAACTTGGCGCTGATATTTACGGCGCGGTTCCCAATGCTTTCATCAATGCGGATGGCTTTAAAAAATCTATATCTGCACCAGGGTCGGGTAACTATATAACTTTGGCGAAAAGCGTTGCTTCAGCACAAGCAATTCTAGGTGAAGAAGCGATTCAAAAGCGTAGCTTTCTTCAGGCTCATGGTTCGGGAACACCACAAAATCGCGTCACTGAATCGTTGATTTTTGACAAAGTTGCGAAAAATTTTGGTATTGAACGCTGGCCTTTGGCGGCGGTTAAAGCCTATGTCGGACATTCCATTGGCCCCGCTAGTGCAGACCAGTTGGTTGCAACCTTGGGAGTATACAAACACGGGATTTTGCCTGGCATCAAAACCATTAGCGAAGTTGCAGATGACGTCTATGCTGAGCGACTTGGCATATCCAATAAAGACCAAGAATTTGAGCAAGCTCCCGAGGTGTCCTTTTTGAATTCAAAAGGTTTCGGTGGCAACAACGCGACTGCGGCGGTGTTATCGCCCCAAGTTGTCGAAAAAATGTTGGCGAAGCGTTACGGGAGTAAGGCTTTTACTGCCTATCAAAAACAGCGTGAGGGCGTTCGTGAGAAGGCGGCTGCTTATGATCAGCGCGCGAGTAAAGGACAATTCGATACCATTTATGGCTTTGGTCAAAACATGATTGATGAGTCAGCAATTGAATTAAGTACTACCGAATTAAAAGTGCCCGGGTTTAAGAATGCCGTATCGTTGGAGGCTGAAAACCCCTATCAAGACATGACCTAGTGAGTCGTTAAGCAAGGCTAGGTACTAGAGACTATTTAGTCTTGCTCAAAGGCTCTTTCAATTGGCAAAACCGAGCAGTTTTTTTTTGACTTTTTGCTCTGCAATGGTCGCTTTTTGCTCGTCCTCTCAGTATATTGTCCGCTTCTTTAGCATTAAGAAAATCAAATGATATGAATAGCGATGTTGGCGCGCGCATGCTCGTCTTGCGCAAACTTAATGGTTGGTCTCAGCGTCAATTAGCGAAGCGCTCAGGCGTACCCCATAGTGCAATATCAATGATCGAACATGGTCAAGTTAGCCCTTCAATTAACTCCCTTAAAAAAGTACTCGACGGTGTGCCAATATCATTGGCAGATTTTTTTTCCCTCGATCTGAATATTCAAATCAAAGTTTTTTTTAACCAGCAGGAAACTTTGGAGCAATCAGATGACTCAGTTCGACGCTGGCGATTAAAAACCAAGGGTCAAGATCAGGCTGTGGAAATGGTTCGCGCGAGCTTCCCTGCAGGCGAAAGTAGTGGTGATGAGCTATTAATTAATAAAGGTGAATTGATAGGATATGTGACCATAGGCACCATTGAGTTGTCTATCGGTGGAAATGCGGAAGTATTACATCTTGGTGATGGGTTTTATTTTGAGAGACGACGCCCACATCGTTTTGTTAATCGAAGTGATAGTGTCGCGGAAATCGTTTATACGATAGTGCCGCCCCGCGATCGTCGTAAAAAATAATTGAAACACGGTCGCAAAGCTGACTCAGTAGTGATATTTCGTTCAGGGTACGCATTATAAGTCCAAGATGATTAAAGAATTAATTTTAAAAAGTTGTAGAAAGACACAAATTATTAGTGAGGTTAACAATGATATTTAAAGGGAATGCAGTAACAGTTTCGTTACTCGATGATCAAATAGCTGAGTTGTCATTCGACTTGGCCGGTGCTTCGGTTAACACCTTTAATTCCGCTGTGGTAAAAGAACTTTCTCAAGCCATCACAGCAATCGAAGAGGACAGTTCGATAAAAGGTGTGATCGCGACAAGTGCAAAGAGTGTTTTTATTGTTGGTGCCGATATTACTGAATTCGGTGGCGTTTTTGATGCGGGTCCTGAAGCGATTGCCGCGATGCTGCAAGAAAACAATACGAACAATAATCGCCTAGAAGACTTAAAAGTCCCGGTAGTTGTTGCAATCAACGGTTTTGCATTAGGTGGAGGTTTGGAGTTCGCATTAGCCTGCGATTTCCGCATTGCTAGCACTGCCGCCAAAGTCGGTTTGCCAGAATCTAAATTAGGCCTGTTACCTGGTTGGGGCGGCACAGTTCGTCTACCTCGTGTAGCCGGTGTTGATACCGCTGTTAGTTGGATTGCCAGTGGACAAGAACAAAGACCAGCAGAAGCGTTAAAAGCCGGAGTTCTCGATGCTGTTGTTGAACCGGAAAAATTACGGGAAGCAGCGCTTCATACGGTGAAACAATGTATTGCGGGTAAATTGGATTATGCAAAACGTCGCGAACAAAAACGTTCGCCTATGCCATTGAATATGATGGAAACAATGATGGCATTTGAAACCTCGAAAGCGTTTGTTGGTGGTATGGCAGGTAAAAATTATCCTGCGCCGGTCACTGCTGTAGCAGCGATGCAAAAAGCCAGCACCCAAGATCGGGATGGTGCATTAAAAATTGAAACAGAGGCATTTGTAAAATTAGCGCAAACGTCTGAAGCGCGTGCTCTGGTCGGCATTTTTCTTAACGATCAACTGTTGTCGAAAAAAGCAAAAAGTTGGGAAAAGAAAGCCGATAAAAAAATTGCTAGAGCGGCGGTACTAGGTGCAGGGATTATGGGTGGCGGAATCGCTTATCAATCTGCATTAAAAGGTACGCCCATCATCATGAAAGATATCAACCAAGCGGGCATCGACTTGGGTCTCAGCGAAGCAAATAAATTGCTCACCAAGCGCGTTGATCGTGGCCGTATGACCGCCAGCAAAATGGGCGAAGTACTGACGAAAATTGATTCATCTATGGATTATGGCAGTTTTGATAGCGTCGATATTGTTGTTGAAGCGGTTGTTGAAAATCCAAAAATTAAACATGCCGTATTGGCAGAAGTGGAAACCAAGGTGTCGGACGACACGATAGTCGCAAGTAATACTTCAACAATATCAATAGACTTTTTAGCCCAGCCGTTAAAGCGGCCAGAAAATTTTTGTGGTATGCATTTTTTCAACCCGGTTCACGCGATGCCCTTGGTTGAAGTGATTCGCGGAACGAAAACCTCCGATAAAGCCATTGCTCGTACTGTTGCTTATGCGAATGCGATGGGTAAAAAACCTGTCGTTATCAAAGATTGCCCAGGGTTTTTGGTTAACCGAGTGCTGTTTCCTTATTTTGCGGGCTTTTCAATGTTAGTGCGCGATGGTGCAGACTTCCAACAAGTCGATAAGGTCATGGAGCGCTGGGGGTGGCCTATGGGCCCAGCTTATTTACTCGATGTCGTGGGTTTGGATACCGGTGTTCATGCTGCCAATGTAATGGCGGAAGGTTTTCCCGATCGTATGTCAAAAGAATTTAAAGATTGTATTGAAGTGCTTTTTGAAAATGATCGATTGGGTCAGAAAAATAGTAAAGGTTTTTATAACTACGAGCTGGATAAAAAAGGCAAGCCCAAAAAAGTAGTTACCGAAGAGTCTTATGCACTCATAAAGCCCCACGTTGCGGAATCGAAGTCATTTGAAGATGAAGAGATTATCGCTCGTATGATGGTGCCAATGGCTACAGAATTAGCCCGCTGTCTCGACGAGGGAATTATTGAGTCCGCTGCAGAAGCCGATATGGCCTTAGTTTACGGAATTGGTTTTCCTCCCTTTCGCGGTGGATTGTTCAGTTGGATAGATTCTATCGGTGCAGAGGCGATGTGTGCTATGTCTGACAAGCATAAAGATCTCGGAAAAATTTATGAAGCCACGCAATCGATGCGAGACATGGCTAAAGAAAACGGAAAGTATTTTCCATAGTTGTACTTATTATTTGAATCTAATTTTATAAATTTGAAGTCTGACAATATTGTCAGTTAGGAGAACAAGGTGGGTTTAAATCCAAGAGACGCAGTGATTGTAGATTATGGCCGCAGCGCAATGGGTCGGTCCAAAAACGGCTGTTTTCGCAACACCCGTGGCGATACCATCTCCGCAGCCATCGTTAGTGAGTTATTGAAAAACAATGAGGCACTTGATCCAGAATTAGTTGACGATTTTATCTGGGGTTGTGTGATCCAGCGCGGAGAGAATGGTTTTAACGTTGGCCGTAATATTTGGCTGTTAGCTGGCTTGCCGCATACCGTGCCCGGTCAAACTATTAATCGCTTGTGTGGTTCGTCAATGAGTGCGATCCATATCGCTACCGCGAATATTAATTCTGGGCAAGGCGATGTTTATGTAGTCGGTGGTGTTGAACATTTAGGTCACTTACCTATGACGGATGACGTTGATCCCAATCCTTTGCTTGGACGATCAGTTGCAAAAGCTGCAGGCAGTATGGGGATGACTGCTGAATACTTGGCGATGCTGCACGGTATAAAACGTGAAGATATGGATAGCTTTGCCGTACGCTCTCATCAATTAGCGGCGAAAGCGCGAGAAGCGGGAAAATTTGCAAAAGAAATCATTCCGGTAGCAGGGCATGATGAAAACGGTTATCCGGTGATGATTGAGCACGATGAGACTATTCGTCCCGACACTAGCGTAGAAGCTCTCGCACAATTGCGTCCGGTGTTCGATCCCAAAAATGGCAAGGTTACCGCAGGCACTTCATCGCAACTGTCTGATGGCGCTTCGGTTATGTTAGTTATGTCCGCAGAAAAAGCCCAGGCTTTAGGTTTGAAACCATTGGCTAAAATAATTTCAACCGGGTTAGCAGGAGTTGATCCATCAATTATGGGTTATGGTCCGGTACCGGCAACGAAAAAAGCCTTGAAAAAAATCGACATGAAAATCGAAAACATCGATGTGGTTGAACTTAACGAAGCATTCGCAGCGCAAAGTTTACCCGTACTAAAAGATTTGAAATTATTGGATAGTATGGAAGATAAAGTCAATTTGCATGGCGGTGCGATTGCTTTAGGTCATCCTCTTGGCTGTTCAGGGACACGGATAACGGGTTCTTTGTTAACTGTAATGAAAGAAAAAGATGCGACTTTTGGTTTGTCGACAATGTGTATTGGTATGGGGCAGGGTATTAGCACCATCGTTGAAAGGCTTGATTAAAGTTAGCATAGAGCGAAATGAAAACATTTAGATCCCCTCTTGTGAGGGGATTCTTGTTTGGGTTCATTCAAAAGGTAAGTTAAAACCATTCAGTAATACGGCAATTGTGATTATTCAGTGATTGAGTTTATTAAAAGTGAAAAACCTGAGCTAAGCTTCGAGCAAGAACTAAAAAAGTTTCTTAGCTCTGGCTCACGCGCTCATTGTTTTGCGCTCAAATATAATTTCATCCAGACTTACTTGCCTGGTAATCCTGCTGTTGCGCTGCTCGCCGTAGTGTTCGTCGAGAAATCCCAGCAGTCTTCGGGTGCTGTATTACAGGTTTTTATTTCTGACGATCTCTCGCTTGAAGCTGAAATTGCTACTTCGAATTTTGATTTGAATTCAATGAGGCAATATTGCGCGGACAAAGGTTTAGCCTGTTTAAATCTAAATCGTCCCTTGCGCCTAGATGTTGTAAAGATTTCTAAGCCTTGGGGACAGGAGATTTGGTATACCGGAATAGAAGAGCGTGGACAATCTAGTGTCGTTGACGAATTTGGCAATTCACTTCCTTTGCCTTGGTTGTTTTCCCTCGCTTCTGAGACTCTTCTGGCTCGACACAAAAACTTAATTTTGTTGAAGATATTAGATCCGTTACCGGAACCGGTTTTTGGTGATTTATATTTTGAACTCCATGAAGAGAAGCGCGAGGTCTACGTTGTTACCAATGTCGACGCTCAGGCATGGCCCAATGGTAAAGGAGGTATTCGTTTTGGCTTTGATCAGGTTAAGCGTCGCTCCTATGCTAATGATGAAGCTTTTAAGGCAGGCTATGTCTCTTCTGTAAATGAATATCGTGTTGTGCGTGAAGCTATCGATGCACAAATAGACGGCATCAAACAGAAAAATAATATTGCTTTAGATGCACCTCTCAATTGCGATACTTTGAAAAGTTGGCTCGCTGAAATATCTGCAGAGTTGCGCGAAGATGAGAAAGTGCTGCGTGAAGAGATGGAAAGTTTTATTCATGTTGCGCCCTTGTCAGTTGGTGATGTTGTTAAAGTGCCGCATTTAACCCCCCATTCATTGCTCCACGGCGTCCGAACTATTGAATTTCAAACACCGGTCTATGAACGAAAAATTTTATCCTTCGCACAAAAGGTTTTGACTCAGCAACATTGGGATACAGAAGAAGCGATAAAAAACGTTGAGCTAGATACGAAGGCACTTGCATCATTAACAACGAAATTAGAAAGCGATTCGGCAACGATTGAAGAAATTGTTAGCTTCGACGATTTTATTGTTGATCGTATTACGCTTAAAGATGATGCAGTATTTAATTATGTTTGCGATTCCAGCAATTATCATTTGGTAGTCGGTGTCAGCGGTCTTTGCAGTATTGATGGTGCTGAACTCGGCGCTGAAAATGCAGTGTTAATTGCTGCTGGATCAAGTGAGATTCAGTTGCGAAAATTAGAGAATAATTCCAAACAGGCACTCGCTATTATTCTTATTGCGAGACCACGTTAAAGTTTACTTCGCCTTTTACACCCAGCAGTCGATTCCATCCAGCGCCACGTGAATGAGTAAACCAACTCCAATCCAGCGTGTTTTCGGAAAGATACTTAATCCACTATAAAAAATGATCGGTACTATCGTGTGTAAGGGATGAAAGCCGATGCTGCATCGCTGCGGGTCGTAAATTGGTGTTGCGAACAGGTGATCTAAATCGATCAGCATTGTAATCATTAGCAAGGCGAAGACTTTAACTCTACGTTCCTTTTTTACGAAAACGAATACGGTTATCAGCGGAACCAGAAAATGTAATAAGAGGTGAAAAATGGTCTTTCCTTGCCTATGTTTAGAGCATTGCTAAGCTAAGTCACTGAGAATATTGCCAAAAACAACCTAGTCAAATTTTCGTTGGCAGGATTTTATCGACAATAATCTGGAAAAACAGCAAAAAAATGTGAATTGTTGGGTTTTCACTCGACCTCAACAGCGCAAATCCTTATAGTACGCCCCTTTTTTCGATCGTCTCCCGCAAAAGCCCTTTAGTTTTAGGCGCTATAGATCGGGGGAACGTCATTTTACTTTCATCAGCACTTACACGAATCATTACTGTTTAGGATATCCCTTTGATTACCACCGCAAACGTAACCATGCAATTTGGCTCTAAGCCTTTATTTGAGAACATCTCCGTTAAATTTGGCGATGGTAATCGCTACGGGCTTATTGGCGCAAATGGTTGTGGTAAGTCAACGTTTATGAAAATTCTCGACGGTAGTTTAGCTGCCACCGCGGGCAATGTATCGATTACACCTAACGAGCGTGTTGGCAAGTTACATCAAGATCAGTTCGCTTTCGAAAAATTTTCAGTCGTCGATACGGTGATTATGGGTCATACCGAACTGTGGCGAGTTAAGCAGGAACGAGATCGAATTTATAGTTTGCCTGAGATGTCTGAAGAAGAGGGTATGAAAGTCGCTGAGCTAGAAGTTCAATTCGCAGAAATGGATGGATACAGCGCAGAAAGCCGAGCCGGTGAAATTCTTATGGGGGCGGGAATAGATCAAGAACTTCACTTCGGGCCAATGAGTGAGGTGGCACCGGGTTGGAAGTTAAGAGTTTTGTTGGCTCAGGCCCTATTTTCAGATCCCGATATTTTATTGTTGGATGAGCCTACCAATAACTTGGATATCAATACTATTCGTTGGTTAGAAGGCATTCTTAACGAACGAAAAAGTACCATGATTATTATTTCTCATGATCGTCATTTTTTGAATGCAGTGTGTACCCACATGGCAGATATTGATTATGGTGAGTTGCGAGTTTATCCCGGCAGTTACGATGATTACATGACGGCCGCAACACAAGCTCGGGAGCGTTTGTATTCAGAGAACGCAAAAAAATCTGCACAGATTGCCGATCTCCAACAGTTCGTTAGCCGATTTTCGGCAAATGCTTCAAAGGCGAAACAAGCAACATCAAGGGCCAAACAAATTGAAAAAATAAAACTCGACGACATTAAAGCTTCAAGTCGAGTAAGCCCCTACATTCGATTCAAACAAGATAAGAAATTACACCGACAAGCACTGACGCTAGAAAATATTGGCCATGGCTTTGATGATGACACTTTGTTTTCTAAAGGTAATATGATTTTGGAGGCTGGTGCTCGCTTAGCAATAATTGGTGAAAACGGAGCGGGTAAGACAACCTTGTTGCGCTGTTTAATGGAGCAGCTAAAAGTGAATACTGGGCTTATTAAATGGGCCGAAAACGCATCTCTTGGTTATTGTCCACAAGATAGTACCGACGATTTTGAATGTGAATTGACTTTGTTTGAATGGATGAGTCAGTGGCGAAAGGCAAATCACGATGATCAAATTGTTCGCGCTACATTAGGTCGCTTACTTTTTTCAGCCGATGATTTTAATAAACACGTTAAGGTTTGCTCTGGTGGAGAAAAGAATCGGCTACTGTTTGGTAAATTAATGATGCAGGATAACAACGTATTGATCTTGGATGAGCCCACCAACCATCTCGATATGGAATCGATTGAAGCCTTGAACTTAGCGTTGGAGCATTACGACGGTACTTTGATTTTCGTCAGTCACGATCGCGAATTTGTCTCTTCGCTAGCAACACGAGTGATTGAGATAAAAGATAAATCGTTGATAGATTTCCAGGGCACTTACGAAGAATATTTGGATCATCAACTTGCGCTTGAAAAGGTGTCGCAGGCCTAATTCCCAATACCTAATCAAGCTCCCTTGTTACACCGGGTGTAGATCGAGAGTCGGCATCTGGCGAGAAATAGATCCGTCTATGGCTTATGGCGGCTTTAAATAATAATGCGTACAACTCGTTGCTCTAAGTAAATCCTCGCTGTATTCACAGCACTTCCCTCAAATCTTCTAGATCTACTGTTTCCTTATCTTTCTACGGGCTTCTCCGTAGACCTGCCGCTTATCGACCGGTACAAAGACTACTGACAGAAACTGGCAGCACGATCTCATAAACTTACCTCACGCTTATCAGAGAGCACTGAATCACCTCTCTGGAGAAGCTCAATGGTATTCAAACGTAGTTCACAAAAAGGATAAGGAAAAAATTATGGCGACTTCAATTGTTAGTATTTATAAATTCCGTTTGCAAACCGGCGTTGATGAAAACCAGTTTTTAGACATCAGCAATAAGGTTCAAGAGTTTCTGTCCGCCAAGCGGGGCTTTAGTTATCGTTCCGTTTCTAAGTCGAGCGACGGTGAGATCTTGGATATCAATTATTGGAGCGATGATAAAGCATTAGAAACACTCGACGCAGAGTTTGCCGAACAGGAAGATTGTAAGCGTTTTCTGAGTATGATCGATCAACCGACTCTGTCCGTGGAACGTAGTGCTGTGCTGTTATCTGGCGCTGCAACTCTCGAAGTTTAGGCTGCGCAACTATTTTAACCTACTGCCTATTTGAGTATTGGCATCATTAAATATATGAGGGAATAAATAATGAAAATGAATTATTGCGTTGTTGGAACAAACAATATGGCAGCTGCGATTAAATTCTATGATTCACTCTTCGAGCAAACAATACTTAAACAAGTTTTCGCGACTGAAAGAATGACTTTTTGGCAGAGTGAAAACCAAAGTGAAGATTTTGCATTTGCAGTTGCTATTCCTTTTAATGAGGAACCCGCCAGCAATGGTAACGGAACGATGGTTGGTTTTAGTGTTGATTCTAGCGAAGAAGTAACAAGGCTTCATAAAAAGGCTATCGATTTGGGCAGTACCTGTGAGGGCGAGCCCGGTCAAAGAGGCCCCCGTTTTTCAGCCTATGTGAGAGATTTAGATAACAATAAAGTTTGTTTTGGGGCAATAGTCGCCTAGCGGGTTTAGGAATATTCACAACTCTCTGTTTGTTGAGGAAGTAACGAATAGACGCAGGCGAATCAACCATGAAATACCTGTATTTCATGGTCGGTTAATGGGCGATAAATGGATAAGAAAATGCGATAATTTCTGATCCAAAATTTTAGAAGCATTTTTTGAGTTAATACTAATATGCGGCGAGCCGAACGTTTATTTCAATTACTTAATTTGCTGCGGAATCGACGTACTGTGATTACCGCTGATCAATTGGCCGATACTCTCGAAACCTCGGTGAGAACAATTTATCGCGATGTTCAATCCTTGGTTTTATCCGGCGTTCCTATTGAAGGTGAGGCTGGTGTGGGTTATCGCCTCCAACGAAATTTTGATTTACCACCGCTTATGTTTGATGTCCGTGAACTAGAGGCACTGTTGCTGGGTGTCAGAATGGTGAGAGCTTGGAGTGATAAGGAGTTGGCTGCAAGTGCAAATAGCGCATTGCAAAAAATTATGGCGGTGGTTCCGCCCGCGCTAAGGGAAAAAGAAAAACAGTTCCCAGTTTATGTGCCTGATTTTGCGAATACTGAAAAAATCGCTGCCTATTCTCACATCATGCGCCCTGCGATCGTCGATAAAAATGTTATTTCGATTGACTACCAGCGAGCGGACGGCGAAAAAAGTGCCCGTCATATCGAACCCCTCGGATTGTTTTTCTGGGGGAACGTTTGGACTCTGTTAGCCTGGTGTCAAACCCGTAATGATTACCGCACTTTCCGCTTGGATAGAATAGAAGCCCTGCATGCGACGGATCGAACATTCGAATTATCGGAATCAAAAAACCTGGAGCACTATTTATCAAGCGTTGTAAAGCGTGAGTAAGGCCTTAAATAATTTTTTCGTGAACTATGCGGTATCCATTGCTGAGGTAAGCAGATTTTTTTCTCTTAGTGCTCTAGCAATTTTTAATTTTCGCCTTTGTAAATAAAGTATCCAACCGGAAACTGCGAAAAATGGCATGAACAAACTAGCAATCCCAATGATTAGTTGTCCGGAAATTCCAAAAAACTCTCCGCTGTGTAAAGGCAGCATACTTCCTATAATTTTTTCGTTGATCTTTTTAGTGTCGTAACGCAGGTGACTTACGATACGTTCATCGTGTTGTAGGTCAATAATCATCGTGTTATTTGCACGAGAGTGTTCTGGATTTGAATCTTGATAACGAATTGAAAACGTCGACTGCTCAGCGTTAGGAGCCGGTAAGGTCGCCATACTAAAGCTCGGCACGTTCTCTTTAAATACTATCCAAGCTTGATCGAGTGAGTAATACGCGGGATCCGATAAAGCGAGTTCTGGGGAGTTTGAGATGCGAGAATTTCTATTTCTGGGTGCAGGTTTTTCGACTCCAACCACCGTGTATGCGATATCTCGATACCAATCGTATGAGAAGTAAAGACCGGTAAGGGAAGCTAAAATATAAATAGGCAGTAACCATGTACCGATAACTGAATGAAAACTCCACCAAAATCCTCGGCCTTTTAGTTTGAAATTCAAATAAAACCAGCTGCGCCAGCGCAACGCGAGTTTAGGCCAGCGGAGATACAGCCCAGAGAGTGAAAGAAACACTAGCGCAATAGTTGAGCCGGCGACTACGTGCTTGCCGTATTCTCGATTGAATAACCAGCGGTGTAATCTCATTACGCCATTAAAAAAATCTTCACCTTTGGGGGAGCCAAGAGTTTTTCCAGTGTAGGGATTTATCCAATATTCAATCCGCTCACGTGGATTATCCGCTGCGGTCAGCTGAATTTTTGCGGCTTTATTCGCATCGGAATAGATGACGAGAGAACGAATTATTTTGTTTTCGTTTTCTTCTAATATCCTTCGAGATAGCTGAGCTGGCGATAAGCTCGGGCCTGTAACCTCTACTGTTGAAATTTTTGCATTTAGTTGATCAAGGGTGAAGTGTTCCAAAGATAGGATGGCGCCGCTGACGCCGACGATAGAAAGTATGATTCCAGCGCTAATACCAATAAGCCAGTGCGTATTAAACAGCAGTTTTTTCAACATTCCGGGGCTCTTAAATTAAGTTAATAATAAACTGATAATTATGTTAAACGTCTGACCAGCGTCGTAGTAAATTGTGGTAAACACCGGTTTGCGCAATTAATGCTTCGTTGTCACCGTGTAGTTTGCGCAAGTTTTGAATGGAAGCGTCGAAGTCGAACAATAAAGTTCGCTTACCGTCATCTCTGACTAAACTTTGTATCCAAAAAAACGACGCGATCCTTGCGCCTTTAGTGACGGGAGTAACACGATGTAAGCTGGTGGCGGGGTATAGCACCATGTGGCCAGCGGGTAGTTTCACCTTGTGCGCACCATAGGTGTCATCAATGAGTAGCTCGCCACCGTCGTATTCGCTAGGCTCGGATAAAAATAAGGTCGCAGATAAATCTGTACGAATTTTTCCACCTGTTGCGAGATAGCGAATTGCGTTGTCAACATGATTTCCAAACTGATTACCCCCGGAATATTTATTGAAAAGCGGCGGGAAAACCGAATGAGGAAGTGCAGCGGACATAAACAGTGGTGATTTTTGCAGAGAATTCATTATTAGTTTGCCGAGCTCACCGGCTTCTGGGGAGTCTTCGGGTAACTGCTGGTTAAATTTAGCTTGCGAGCTTTGATGGCCAGCAGTAACGCGACCATCAACCCATTGCGCACTGCCGAGTTTTTCCCGAGCAAATAAAACTTGCTCGGGCGTTAAAACATCGGGGATTTGTAATAGCATCGATTACGCTCGCTTAAAATTTAAAATGTGAGCTTAATAAAATTGTGCGGCCTGTCCCGGGGATGAAGTGGCCACCGCCGACATAATCGATATACTTTTCATCAGTAAGGTTTTGTATGTTGAGTTGAAAATTAATTTTTTCATTCATAATATAATTCATCGATGCTTCATGAACCCAATAGCTAGGTGCGGAGCGTGTATTGGCGTTATTGCTAAAGCGATCATCGACATACAAAGTACCAAGGCCAACTTTCACTGAAGGAATAACTTGGTAAGAAGACCAAAAGTTCATTGAATTTTCAGGCGTGTTGCTCAATTGATTGCCAAGCTCGTCAATATTTTTTGAGTCGACGACTTCGCTCTCCATATGCGTGTAGCCCGCATAGATTTGCCATTTGTCCGAAATACTGCCGACAAATCCTAGTTCAATACCCCGTACGTCATGCTCGCCTTCCAACACTAAATCTTCGCCTCGCTCAACTTGGGTACGAGCGTTAGTTTTTAATGTCTGAAATACTGCCGCGCTTACTAATACGCGACGGTCTAGCAATTCCCATTTGGTTCCAATCTCAAAGGTTTCGTTTTCTTCAGGGTCGAGCTCGGCAATATTTGGTGTTCGAGAACTGGTTGAAATCTGCAAGCCTTCTGCAGTTGGGTTAAAAGAAGTGCCATAGCCGAAATAAATGCTGCCATTTCTCGCCGGTTTATAAACGATCCCCGCACGATAACTGAGCATTTTGTCCGTTCGATCTAATAACTCAGCGCCATCTGGTCGGTATTCCAAACTGAAACGATCCCAGCGAATGCTGGCGTTTAACTGCCAATGTGCATTGAGTTGAATTGAATCCGATAAATACGCTGCGATAGTTGAAGAGTCTGTTTCACTTAATCCACCGGTGCGTTGATAGTTTTCTAAATAGGGATCGTTCGGATTCGGAGAAAAAAGATCCGTACTTGGGGAATCGATACCTGTTAAGGCTTGGGTATATCGTTTTTCACCTTCTTGCGCGATCTCAAAACCGAACAAAATTTTGTGTTCTACATCACCAGAGTTAAGCGTTAAATTAAAATCGCTCTGGTTACTAACAATCCCATCTTCTTGATCGCGATATTTCTCGTCGCTGCGTCGGATGTCGGTGCTATCTGTGCTAATAAAACGAGGAGCGGTAATCATTGAATTGCGATCAGTGCGACCAACACGTGTAGTGTTGCGAAAACTAAAATTATCACTGATTTGTTGATCTAGTCGTAGCGTAGCCAGTGTGGTTTTGGTTTCTTCGAAATCTCTTTCAAGTAAGCCGTACCAATTATTAAAATCTACAGGTGGCGCTTCGTTTGCAAACGCACTGAGTGGCACGTTGCTAGCTGGAACCCACGGAATTCCGTAATCGGGCACATTGTCTTGTGATAAATGAAAGAAACTGATGCTGACTTGAGTGGCAGTATCAATTCCAAAAGCAAGTGAAGGCGCGATACCCCAGCGACTGTTGCTGACTTCATCGCGATTAGAAACATCTTGATCGTGATACAAAACATTTAAGCGCGCTGCACTGGAATCGGTTCCGGGAATTGCGGCGTTTGCATCAACTGTTAATCGAGAAAACGAGTCGCTGCCCGCAGAAAGATTCATTTGCATTGAGTCGGCCAAGCGCGGAGTTTTACTCACTAAATTGACTGAGCCACCAGTGGAGCCTCGGCCCGAATAGTCGGAAGAGGGGCCCTTAACTACTTCGATTTGCTCAAGATTAAAAGGGTCTCTGGTGTAGCCACCAAAATCTCGAACATTATCGATGAAAATATCCGTTCTTGAAGAAAAGCCACGAATAGATAGTTGATCTCCGGCGGGGGTACCGCCTTCACCCGCTTGCATACTGATGCCGCTGGAATTTCTCAAGGCATCCCGTAATGTACTTGCACCTCGCGCTTCTAAAAGTTCGCTGGTCACAACGTTCACTGTCTGCGCCGTATCTACGAGAGGTCGGACGAAGCGGCGGGATGACAGTCTGTTGTCGTCTCGCTCACTGTTGATAATAATTTCTTCAATTGAAGGGTCGTTTTGTTTATTGTTTGTTGCTTGCTGGGCCATGGCTGTGGAAGTGAGCCCCAAAATTACTGTGGAGATTGCTACTGATAAGGCTGTGCGGGCAGGTTTGCGAGAAGTGCTATCAGCGATTGCGCTGGAGTCGCTCAATTTGATTGTTCTCGCTGAAGTGCGCAATTGTGAATAGTCTGTATAAGGGTCAAGGGCCATTAGCTTTAATCACTCCAATAATAAATATAATCTAAATGAGAAGCGTTATTATTCGCATTTAAAAAGATTAATCAAGCTTTCTTTTGGGCTTTTTATTGGTTTGCGGAATTTTTTGGTGTTTAAGAAGGGGAATCGCGGCTCTAATTCAGCTAAAAATAAGCATTAATTCCTACTTTTATAAGTGGAATTGGGTGACTGAATAGAGACCGATTGATTCTTTTTTGTCGTAAGTTGAGACCTTGGGCTAGGCTTAAAATGTCAAGACTGATAAGGCAAATATATTTATATCCAGGTCCAATAAACCTGGTACTATCTCTCAAATTTTAGGGCAAGTGTTACCTCGAGCAGTGCGTTTGACGGCGGTTTCGGAGGGGCAGTAATTGGCGGTGGTTGAATAACGATGACATATTGTGTAGCTGCGAGCGTAAACGCAGGAATTGTATTTTGTTCTGATTCGCGAACGAATGCTGGAATAGATCAAATAAGCACGTATAGCAAAATGCATAAGTTTGGTATCGAAGGCCAGCGGCAGTTTGTTATTTTAAGTGCGGGAAATTTAGCGACGACGCAAGGCGTAATTACTAAAGTAAAAAAAGATATTAAAGATGATGCCCCCGTAAATCTTAATAATGTTTCGTCTTTGAACGATGCCGCAGACTATCTTGGTGATATTAATTTAACGCAACAAAATAAGCATGAGTCGGCAGGTACAAACTTCGAGGCGAGTTTTATTCTTGGTGGTCAGATCAGTGGCAGCAAACATCAAATTGCGTTGATTTATCCGCAAGGTAACCACATTATTTCTTCAGCAGACACACCTTATTTGCAAATCGGTGAGAGTAAATACGGTAAGCCTATTTTAGATCGCATTCTTACCTTGAAAACGACATTGGAAACTGCAGGCCTATGCACTTTAGTATCAATGGATTCAACAATGCGCAGTAATTTAACGGTTGGCCCACCGATAGAAGTGCAAGTTTACGAAAAAGACAGTTTTAATTTAGATCGGTATCATCGTTTTGAAGGTGATAGCGAATACATGTTGCAGTTACACCGAACTTGGGATGCAAAATTAATCGAAGCATTCCGACAAATGCCTCCTCTCAATTGGTCCTTCTCATGGGACTCGCAATCGAATGGACAAAACGGATCTTCTCAATAGTTGCATTCGAATAAACGAATGGGTAGGCATCGCGCATACCCATACTTCTGTTTAACGCATTTAACACCACGGTAACTCGATCCCAATCGCCGAGCCATTCATCAACGGTATGGTGAAAAGGGTCAACATCCACAATCGAAAATTCAGTTGCTGTTTCCAGCGTGTCGATTACGTGTAAGTAATGTGCCCAGCATTCCGCCCAGTCTTCCAGTGGGTGGGATTGGGCGTAATCGCTAATGTAATCGGTTTGCCAAGCGGGCGGAGGTGGTTCTGAATAATATTTTTTTAATGCGGCTTTATAATCTTGAGTTTCGTCGCCAAATAAATCTCTGAACTTCCAAATTTCTTCGCTATTTTTAAGTATTCGATCGAAATAATAATGGCCGCTTTCGTGCCGAAAATGTCCAAGCAGAGTTCTATAGTTTTCGCCCAGTTTTACCCGTGCTAATTCTCGACTGACATCATCGGCTTCCGCCAAATAAACAGTAATTAAACCTTGTGCGTGCCCGGTTGAAACAATTTCTTCTTTAACGTTTGGGTTAATACGTTTGTCTTCCAAAAATGCAAAGGCTATTCCTTCACTATCAAGTTTTCGGCTAACGATGGGAAGATTTAAACGCAGTAGGGTATAGAGTAGTCGACGTTTGGCTATCTCCATATTTGACCACCAAAGCCTTTTTTTAGGCGCGGCAATTGCTGGCACCATTTCATTAAGGTTACAAGCCAGGCAATAAGTGTCGCTGGATCTTGCTGGAATCATCCAATTACAGACGTTGTATTGTTTACCGTTTAAACATTCTTTAAATGCTTGGTGTTCTGAAGACAGCCATGTATCGGTGCCATTTTTTTCAAAAGACAGTAAGCGGAATGATTCTGGATCGAAACCCAACTTTCTATGACAAGTGGTGCATTGGGTATTTTCAAAAAATACCATGCGACCACAGTCGCAGTTGAACATTTTCATTTGAGAATTTTTACGCGCTTGAGGCTGAAGAAGGGGTAACGGACGGTAAAAACCAGGCAGCCGCTATTTCATTATGAATGTTGCTAATGTTGAGTTGAACGTCGTCTATGTAGTCGTGAAGAGTTTCTTCCGCGAGCATTTCTTCGATATTGGCTGCGTCAATATGTCTTTGCGCGCTGGCGACTGTTCGTAGTGCTTCGTCCGCGTTTGGTAATTGTTTAAGGCAGTTTAATAATTGTTTGAAGCAACTGGCAACGGCACGAGGAAACTTGGGGTTTTTTAACAAGAAGTCAACGACATCTTCACCGTTAACTCGATCCAGCACATTTTGTCGATACATTTGGTAGGCACTCAAAGATTGCAGCACACTCATCCATAAAATGTTAATGAAGGGTTCAAGGGAGTCTGCTTGTGAGTTTTTATTTCCCAGATTGGTGATTAAATTAACTGTACCAACATCGACAATCCGCGTGGTCATATCTGCACGTTCCAAATTTCGACCCAGACGAATAAATTCATAGGCGTTAGTGTGGCTCATTGTGCCGGCGAGCCCGCCGGTTAATTGCTGAGCTTGATGAATGATATGGATTAGGAATTGACTGCGTGCAGCGCGAGAAACAGATTTTGACGCGTTCTCTTTTGCAAAAAAATACAAATTGTTGATTAGCTCCCAGGATTCAGAAGGAATTATTTCTCGCGTGGTCCGTGCATTTTCGCGTGCTGCTTTTAGTGAGCTTATAATCGAAACGGGATTATTGAGATCTGCGATTAGAAATCGAATAATCGAAATTTCGTCTCCTTTACTTTCTTTTTCTGCAAATTCTTCTGATGCCCCGGTTATATCAACTAATGATGACCATCCGATTTGCGAGCCGCGGGGAAGGTCTAACAAAAGATTAGAATTGACATTAATCAGGCGAGCGGTATTTTCCACCCGCTCCATATAACGACCTAGCCAATAAACACGTTCTGCAACTCGCGATAACATATGATAATTCCTTTGGAATTTAGGCTGCGTGCTTTAAAGCAGTTACCAATAAAATTAGTTTCGTTTTTAGTATGTCTAAAAACATTTTTGTATAAATTCGCGATATTAATTAATCACTTGCGATGATCCAGGTATCTTTACTGCCGCCGCCTTGTGAAGAGTTTACAACATAAGAGCCTTTCACCAGTGCCACTCGAGTTAGCCCACCTGCAGTGACATAGGTGTCTTTACTTTGTAGCACAAAAGGTCGTAAATCAATGTGCCTAGGTTCCGCGCCGGAATTTGTCAGAATGGGCGCTGTCGATAATGAGATTAATGGTTGTGCCATATAGTTTCGTGGGTCTGCTTTGATACGACGAGCAAACTCATCTCTTTCTTTTTTGCTCGCCTGTGGGCCAATTAGCATTCCGTAGCCACCAGATTCGTCAGCAGGTTTGATCACCAATTTGTCTAGATTCGCTAATACGTACTCGCATTCTTTTTTGTCGATGCATAAATAACTGGGAACGTTGGGTAATATTGGATCTTCATCCAAATAGTATTTAATCATTTTGGGAACATAGGTGTAGACAACTTTATCATCGGCAACGCCGGCGCCAGGAGCATTTGCTAGGGCAACATTTCCTTTCAGCCAGGCGCGCATTAAACCAGGTACTCCCAATTTTGAGTCTGGGTTGAATGCATCTGGATCAATAAATAAGTCGTCAACTCTACGATAAATCACATCCACGCGAGACAGTCCGTCAATCGTCCGCATGTAAACACAATCGTCTTCGACGACTAAATCGCTACCTTCAACTAACTCAACGCCCATTCTTTGCGCGAGGTAAGAATGTTCGAAATAGGCTGAATTGAAAATTCCAGGAGTAAGCACGACCACCTCAGGGTAGTCGAGTGGTCGAGGTGAGATTGCGGCTAACATATCAAAGAGTTGGGCGGGATAGTCAGTAACCGGAAGGATGTTATGGTTATCAAAAAGTTCTGGGAAAACTCGCTTGGTAACGCTGCGGTTTTCGAGCATATAAGAAACGCCAGAAGGAACGCGAAGGTTATCTTCTAAGACATAAAATTGCCCATCGCCATCACGTACTAAGTCAGAACCACAAATGTGCGCCCAAGCACCATAAGCAGGCTTCATACCTTCACATTGTTTGCGATAATTTTTTGATTTGCTGAGAAGATGTTTTGGGAAAACTTTATCTTTGATAATTTTTTGTTCGTTATAGAGATCATCGATAAAACAATTCAGTGCGCGAAGTCTCTGCTCTAAACCTTGTTGGGTTTTGCTCCATTCTTTCTCGGGGATGATCCGCGGGATAATGTCGAATGGCCATTCTCGGTCGATGTTTTCACCTTCACTGTATACGGTAAAGGTAATCCCCATGGTTTTAATGGCTAGTTCTGCGGAAGCCTTCCGTTCTTGTAACTCTTCACTTTTGAGTGATTTTAAATAGCGTGCTAACTGACTGGCGGCCTGTCGTGGTCTGCCTGCAGGCGTAATTAATTCGTCGTAGAAACGCTTGCTATCATATTTACTCCAGTCGATCTGCATAATCACCTGCTATTAATGTGTTACGTTTGTAAGGGTGTTCTCAAACAAAGGCTTTGCTGAGAAGCTTCTGTAATTGGGAAATATTTCAAAAAGTCTACAGTTGATTTTGGTCCAAATTTATTGCTTTTTAGGCATGGTTGCAAACAGTGGTTTGAAAGCCCAAGGTTTTCGTGATAGTGCTTGCTTTAAAGTACCGCTCCCTATACCTTTGCTAGCTAACTTAGCACAATCGATCCAACCCCACAATTGACTCTGTTCGTAACTTTCTTATGACCATTAAAGTAGCCATTCGCCACCGCACTGAATATCACTTCGATCGCCTCACCACTATTAATCCGCATGTGGTCAGGCTCAGACCGGCGCCCCATTGCCGTACACCTATCGAATCATACTCCTTGAAAGTTGAACCGGAGAATAATTTTGTCAATTGGCAGCAAGATCCTTTTGCAAATTACTTGGCTCGATTTGTCTTTCCAGAAAAAGCAAAATCTTTAGTGGTTGATGTGGAATTAATTGCTAATTTGACAGTAATAAACCCTTTCGATTTTTTTCTAGAAGAAGCTGCCGAACAATTTCCTTTTAGCTATGAGAAAGAGTTAGCAAAAGATCTCTCTCCTTATTTAGAGGTAGAAGAAAGCGGACCGCTGCTGCTGGCTTGGCTAGAAAAAATAGATCGGACGCCGAGACAAACCGTCGACTACCTGGTGGATATAAATGCTCGGCTGCAAAGTGATATTAGTTATTTGGTACGGATGGAACCAGGAGTACAAAGTTGCGAGGAAACGCTAGGGCTTAAGCAAGGTTCTTGTCGAGATAGCGCTTGGTTGTTGGTACAAATTTTAAGGCATCAAGGTTTGGCTGCGCGTTTTGTGTCTGGTTATTTGGTACAACTGACTTCCGATGTTAAGTCTTTAGATGGGCCATCGGGACCTGAGTCAGATTTCACTGATCTTCATGCATGGACCGAGGTGTTTTTGCCGGGGGCAGGCTGGGTTGGTTTAGATCCCACTTCTGGTTTGTTTGCTGCGGAAGGCCACATACCTTTAGCGTGCACACCCGATCCATCAACTGCTGCTGCGATTGAGGGTTCTACCTCGACCTGTGAAGTAGACTTTAAATTTATTAATGAGGTGACGCGGTTTCATGAAGACCCTCGGGTTACCAAACCTTATACCGAGGTGCAGTGGAAGTCAGTTCTCGCACTTGGCAATAAAGTAGATAAGCAGTTAAAGAAAGACGATGTTCGCTTGACGATGGGTGGCGAGCCGACTTTTGTTTCTATTGATGATATGGAAGGCGAAGAGTGGAATAGTACTGCCCTCGGCGATAAAAAACGTGTTCTAGCCGGTGAATTATTATTACGATTAAAAAAACACTATGCACCCCAAGGCTTACTCCATTACGGACAAGGAAAGTGGTACCCCGGTGAGCCCTTACCACGATGGGCTTTGTCACTGTTTTGGCGAGTCGATAATTTACCCTTATGGAATAATCAAGAGCTGATCGCCGACGCAGGGAAGGACTATGGTTTTGACGTTGAAGACGCGAAAAAATTTGCTTTCTTGTTGTCAAAACGTTTGTCTATCAAAGAAGAATGTATTGGTGTCGGGTATGAAGACAATCTTCATTACCTAAAACAAGAAGCAGCCTTACCCGACAATTTGGATCCTTCCGATAACCGACTTAAAGATCCCCTAGAACGAAAGCGTTTACAAAAAGTATTCGCGCGCGGCTTAGATAAACCTGTCGGCTATTCCATTCCTTTACGGTTTAAGGAGAGCAAAAACGGTAGTGTTTGGCAAAGCAGTTCTTGGAAGTTTCGCCGCGAACATATGTTTTTGTTGCCTGGCGATTCTCCTATGGGCTTGCGTTTACCCTTGGATAGTTTGCCTTGGGAAGACCCAAAATCAAAAGAGATCCAACACGAACGTGATCCCTTTGCCGATCGTAATCCATTGGATCACCACAGTATTCATGTTGAGGATGAGGCGCCGGAAGCAAAGCTTTCAATAAAAAAACAACCTAAAGAAGAGTCAACCGAGATAATTCACACAGCCTTATGTGTTGAGCCTCGAAATGGTCGCCTTTATATTTTCATGCCACCTGTTTCGGAGTTGGAACACTATTTAAAACTCTTAACTGAAATAGAATTTTGTAGCGGAGAATTATCTCTACCCATTGTGCTCGAAGGCTACGAGCCGCCTCGTGATCCCCGCGTTAAGAAGTTGCAAGTAACGCCGGATCCTGGCGTTATTGAAGTGAATATTCATCCCGCAGAATCTTGGTCGGAAATTGTTTCGATCACAGAAACTCTCTATGAGGAAGCCCGCCAAGCGCGACTCGGCACAGAAAAATTCATGCTTGATGGCCGGCACACCGGAACTGGAGGAGGGAACCACGTTACTTTTGGTGCGGCTAAAGCGGAAGATAGCCCGTTTTTACGTCGACCTGATTTGTTACAAAGTTTAATTACTTATTGGCAAAATCATCCGAGTTTGTCTTATCTTTTTTCCGGCATGTTCATCGGCCCTACGAGCCAGGCACCTCGCGTAGACGAAGCGCGGAATGATCATCTGCATGAATTAGAAATTGCTTTTCAACAGTTGCCTGACGGTGAATCAAACCAACCTTGGTTGGTCGATCGTATTTTACGAAATTTTTTAGTCGATTTGACGGGAAATACTCACCGTAGCGAATTTTGCATTGATAAATTATATTCGCCGGATAGCTCGACTGGGCGACTTGGTTTGGTTGAGTTTAGAAACTTTGAAATGCCACCTCATCCGCAGATGAGTGCGGTGCAAATGTTATTGTTGCGCAGTCTCGTCGCTTGGTTTTGGAAAAAGCCTTACAAACAAAAACTTATTCGTTGGGGTACGGATTTGCATGATCGGTTTATGATGCCCCATTTTGTATGGCAAGATTTAAAACAGATAATCGCAGATCTAAATCAGGCAGGTTACGGTTTAGATCTTGAGTGGTTTGCGCCATTCCAAGAATTCCGCTTCCCTCATTGTGGGAGGATTAGCGTCGCCAATATAGATGTGGAAATTTCGACGGCCATTGAGCCTTGGCATGTCTTAGGTGAAGAATCCACCGGAAGCGGTACCGCGCGTTATGTAGATTCCTCGGTAGAGAGATTGCAAGTGTTAACGCGGGGTCTCGATAATAGTCGTTATATTGTCACTTGTAATGGGCGACAAATTCCCTTGTTAAATACAGACGTAAATACAGTATCGGTTGGTGGTGTTCGTTACAAAGCCTGGGCGCCATGGTCTGCTTTGCATCCCACTATCGATGTACACACGCCCCTAGTGTTTGATGTTGTAGATACTTTAAATAACCATTCGCTTGGTGGTTGTACCTATCATGTTTCTCACCCGGGTGGCCGTAACTACGATACATTCCCAGTAAATGCCAATGAGGCAGAGGCGAGAAGAATGGCGAGGTTTTGGCCGCATGGACATAGTCAGGGTAAGGTAAAAGTCACACGTGAATACCCCCATCCAGAACATCCTTATACCTTGGACTTAAGGTATAACGATAAAAAATCCAAATAGAGATACAAGTCAAAAGTTGTTGAAGATTGCTGGTGAATTTTTAATTCTTTTGATTTGTTATTCTTGATTTTTTAAATTAATTTTGAGTTTTTTTAATGCCCGATAATAACGCATTTTTACTGCGCTTGTGCCCAACTCTAAACTTTCCGCGATTTCGTTAAATTCTAATTCTGCCACAAACTTAAGTGTAACGATTTGTCGTTCCTTTTCGTCGAGCTGTGATACAAGTTGCTCGAAAGGATCTGTACTTGATTCTAAATTGGATTGCTCAGAGCGCGATTCCGAATTGCCATTGTTTTTTGGGTTTGTTTGAGAGCTGTATTCGATAAAAAGTTCGTCTCTTTCACGTTTTCTGCAATATGAAATACTTGTATTAACAGAGATCGTCATTAACCAAGTTTTAAAGCTGGATCGGTTTTCGAAGCTGTATAACTTTCTAAAAACATTCAGCATAACTTCTTGACTAATGTCGTCAGCGAGCGATTTGTCTTTCACAATGCCATAACAAACGTGGCGAATCAGCTTTTCATGGCGCCGGACGAGTTGTTCATAAGAAGTTGTGACGTAGGGTAGCTCAAGCTTAGCTAGAGCTACCAGTTCTTCGTCACTTGAAGCGCTTCCATGTTTATTATTGATTGGTAAAGCCTCACGATATTTTTGTAAGTTCGCTAGATTCTGAAGGGGTTTGAAGTTACCACAATTCAATTAATCGTTACGAGTATTTATCGTGGAAGTGATTAAGGCGTTGTTCGGAATGGTAGTTATCGATCCGTCTTTGAGTCGCACAAGGGTTTTCACAGCTCCGACTTGAACAATAGAGCCTTCTATTTTTTCGTATTTAACGCGATCTCCGACTTTGAACAAATCTCGGGCATATACGCTTGCTACTACATTTTTCGAAAGATCGCGCGTACCAAGGCCCAGCGATATGGCTATAGCTAAGGCTAGCGCGCCGATTAAAATTGAGATGATTAAGTTTAATAAGTCCGTTTCAATTTCGAGTTGATTGATGGCAAGGGAAATAACGATGATACAAATTACACTGAAGACGAGATTACCCAATGGTTTGGTGTATTCAATGCCTATAGTCTCTGCGCTGCCTTCGATTAGGTCTTTGATAAGGTTGCCGAGAAATAGACCTACAATCAAAACGAACCCCGCGCCCACGACTTTAGGTAAATACTTAATTAATTGATCAATTGTGTCTGAAACGCGATCAAGTCCGAGGATTTCTGCAGAAGATACTAGGAAAGTTAAAAATATAATCCAAAAAATAAATTTTCCAGTGAGATCAGATAATTTCGAAGTGATACCTGACCTTTCTAATACTTGACTTACCCCGGTTTTAACGCCGAGAGAATTAAAGCCTACCGAAGCCAAAATTCGAGAAATTAGAATGTTCAACGCTTTCGCCACGAAAAAACCAATAATCAGCAGTGCAATTGCAGCGATAAGGTTGGGTAGAAAGCTAATTGTGTTTTCCCAGACTGAAGACATCGCGTTAAAAAATGGTTGTGCCCAATTCGCGGTGGTTTCCATAGTTTGTACTCCGAGTTATTTATTATTAGAGCGAATAATTTTAGTGCTTAAAGGTGCAAGAAGCGCGATGAAGAATGTAAAAGTTCCTGCTAAAAATAAAGCGATCAAATCGCGGGTACCTGTTTGATGGTTCGCAATTTTTATTGAGTTTTCTATTTTTTTGTCTGCACTTGAATTCTGAAAATCGTCTTCCAGTTGAGATTGATGGAGTTGCTCTCGAAATAATTGACCGATCACTTCTTCTTCATTGTTGAGCATGGAATCTCCTTTTTTGGTTTTTTGGGTGAAGAGAACTTTTTAAATAGAACATTGAGTGCTTATTTAAATATCCGGCCGTATCGGCCGGATTGATTGTTCAGAGTTAGCTTGGTGACTTATCGCAAGGTGGATTTGAGCACCAAATCGATTCGGCGATTTTTAGTTCTACCTTCAACAGTTTCGTTATTGCCAATAGGTTTTGTTTCTCCGTAACCCACGGCTTCAATGTTGGCCGTTGAGCGATCTGACATGTTTGCCAATAAGTATTCACGAACAGCTTCGGCACGCGCGACAGACAAGTTTAAATTCGCTTCGTCACCACCGAAAGAGTCAGTGTGCCCTTCAACAACTACGGCACTATTTGGGAATTGCTGTAAAGCTTCCTGTACTTTTTTCAATAAGCTGAAATACTGTGTACCTATTTGTGAGCTACCTGGATCGAAATTTAAACCGATAGTTCTAATAACCACATTACCGCCTTGTGAAAGTACGATCGCTTCATCGCTAGTAAAAAGGTTTTCAATAGCGGTAAATCGACGGCGGTATTCTTCTTGATTGGCTAAACGCTCTGATTGTACGCCGAGTCTCGCTTCAAGTTGTTGAATTTCTGCTTCCAAACTGAGGATGTCATTTTTTCGTTCAAATAACTCCGCAGATTCTGTGCGGAGTACAGCGATTTGATCGCGAATCTGTTTGGTCGGTTGTTCCATACCGGTATCAAACTCAGCAACAAGATCTAATCCGCTAGCAATTTCGGCAACGGGTATTTCAGCACTCAAGATGAATTCCTCTGGAGACTGGTCTTTTTCACGTAGAGGTTTTACTGCGTCGGCAATATAGATCGCATGTTTCGCTTCATAGCGAGCTTGTTTTGCCAGCAAGCGTGGCCGATCTGTATCGTAACGATTTTCAACTAGTTCTCTTTCGGCTTCTGCCAGCAAAGATTCTGCTTTCGAGAGAGTCAATGGCGCATAACGGTCAACTCTATTTTGTTTTGCATTGCTTATCAGTTTGGTAGTTTCGCTTAGATAATTGATTTTTATTGCCTGTAGTTCGGCAGATCGATATTGTGTTTCAGCTTCCTGTGATTCCTTACGGGCTCGGTTTACATTACCTGCTTCTAAACGTCGAGCTGCAATCGCGAAGGATTTCTCCGCGTTTTCCCATAGTTCACTGGCGTATGTTTCCGCTTGCGCAGCTTCAGCATCATTTCTTGCTTGAATAGTCGTGGTGAAAGTGACTTCGGCTAAGCGAGTCGCATCGGCTGCAGTATTAAAGTGTTCAACCGCCTCTTCGAGGTCTTTTCGAATACGGTCAATACTCTGGCCTTTCTTTAAGCGATCTTCTGCTTTTCGGTAGAGTATGGCAGCCTCTTCGTAGCTTTTTGGCGCAAGCACAGAAGCGCGTGCCTCGTTGGCACTTTTTAAGGCGAGGTCTACTTGTTTAAACAATGAGTCGCGCATTTCATCCGCGAATACTGATGAGCAAGCTATCAGGCTAAGACTTCCAATTAAAAAGACTTGTTTGAATCGGTTCTGCAGTTTCATGAATTATTCTCCTAATGGTAATAACTTATCGATTTTGGTGTTGTTCGGACGACGAACTTCAATCGATTCCGTTTTGGTCGGGAATTAGACGAGCGTAAAGGCATGAAAGTCACATTTATTTTGAATTTTTTTCGACAAGATAGCTTTTTAAGCTTTTCATATATTCGAGGCACAAGGCGATTGGCGTCGGTGGCGAGGTTTCGCGTTGCAAGATATTGGTGTGCTGTTTCAGGTGAGGGAAATTGGAAAATGGGGAATAAAAAAGGTGGGCAAGCCCACCTTTTTTATTCTTTAAAAATCGCGCACTATTTTTTGACAAATTTAAGCAGCATACGATCACTTTCACCTATTGCTAAATATTTTTCTTTGTCGACTTCTTTGTTGCGCAGTACGGGAGGAAGGCTCCAAACACCACCTTCATAGTCTTTAGTATCCTTTGGGTTTGCTAGTGCATCGGAGCGCGCAACAAAAGAAAAACCATGGCTTTCCATAAAAGCGATTAGGTCTTTTTCTTTGATGTAACCCGTTCTTCTGGTAACGGTACTGTCATCATCCATACGGTGATCGACGATACCAACAACACCGCCGGTTTTTAAGGCGTGATGCCAGGCTTTGACTAGTGGTTCCGCACGATCTTTGTTGCCTAACCAGTTGTGAGCGTTACGAAAATCAAGGACTGCATCGACTGTGCCTGGATCTGCGATACCGTCGGCAAAGGTCACTTTAACCACTTCACTGTATACTGCGTCGCTTTCTAGCATCTTGGCAAAATTTGGATTCACACGCCCTTCTGCAGCAATGAACTTCCCTTTGCCTTTAAAGTAGGGCGCAAGAACTTGGGTATACCAGCCGCCACCTGGCCAGCTTTCGACAACGGTTTGCGAGCTATCGATACCTAAAAACTCCAAAACAGCAGCGGGTTTTCGATACTGGTCGCGAGCCTTATTCTCTGCCGATCGATGTGATCCGTTCAGCGCAGCATCAAGAGAAGCCTTGTCGAACGCAAAAGCGGGGCTTTGCACGGATAGAGCAATTATAGTCGCTGCCGCAGTGGCGACTAAGCAGATGCGCTGTTTCAATGTATTTTGTACACGATGAGAAGGTTTGGTGGTAAACATGCTTAGCTTTCCTTTTTATTTTTTAAACGAAGTTGATGTTGAAGTGACTACGATTCTCAATTCTCGATTAATTGGTAAGGGGGATTCTCCTCGCTGAGAAGATTGGCTAGTCGGCTTCGACCAATAAGTTTTTGGGAGGTTCAATCGGAAATCCATAAATTCCGTATAAAGTATTCGCGGTGACAGAAAGGTGGGAGAAAGTCACTACTTTTGGGCCTTCTAGCCGTTCTTTTAGGCTATATATTGCACAAATTAACTTCTGTTGGGGTGGCAAAATAGGGTAGAATGCGCCCCCTAAAAGAGGCGTTTGATAATAATAAGCACCATCCCAAACCGATAATATCTTGTGTTGCTAAGAGCCATCAGTCTCTGGACTGAGGCTTATTTGTGAGCTGTAAATCGACTTGGTCAAAGCTAGAAACGTCAACAACGATCATCAACAATAAAATGTAACTGGGGAAACCCTTCAGCCGATGGAGATATTTTACGGTGGATAAACGCTATTTAGATTTTTGGCCTAAACACTTGCCTCGTGATATTGCTTTGCCAGAAGTGACCTTGTGGGAAAATTTGGACATTACCCACCGACGCTACCCTGATCGAACCGCAATTATGTTTTTTGGGAATTCGATCAGCTACCGTCAGTTGTACCAGGATGTCGAGAGTGTAGCGGGTTGGTTGGAGCAAGTCGGCGGCGTTAAAAAAGGCGATCGAGTTTTGTTGTACATGCAAAATTCGCCACAATTTATCATCGGCTACTACGCGATCTTGAGAGCGAATGCGGTTGTTATTCCCGTTAATCCAATGAATCGTGAGGAAGAATTTCAGCACTACATTACGGATACTGATGCGACAGTCGCTTTATGTGCGGCTGAGTTGGCGACCTACGCAAAAAATGCCAGCGATAAATTACCCAAAGAGAATCAACTAAAACACATTTTGGTGACTAATTACGCTGAAGCCTTACCTGAAACCTACCCACACCCTGAAGATGCGCCACCGCCAGTTATGCAGCCGCTATTAGAAGGCAATTATGAACTGCCTTCTGGTACTGAAAAATGGACTGATGCTTTGGCCACTGCTCATAAGCCAGGACCGCATACTGCGAAACCAGATGATCTTGCTGTGATGCCATATACATCAGGCACAACAGGATTTCCAAAAGGGTGCATGCACAGTCATCGAACCGTCCAGCACACCTTATTTTGTGGGGCTTATTCGAACAGCCTGACAGCGGATGCCGTTTCACTATCTGTATTACCCCTATTCCATGTCACCGGAATGCAGTACGGGATGAATACTCCCATTGCCTTAGGCTCGACCGTCGTGATGTTGCCACGCTGGGATAGAGAAGTGGCGGGAAGTTACGTCTCTCGTTATTCCGTTACTCATTGGACGGCAATCCCTACGATGATCATCGATTTATTTGGCAGTCCAAATATCGAAAATTTCAAAGTCGATACGCTTCGTTATATTGGCGGCGGCGGTGCGGCAATGCCGGAAGCTGTTGCGAAAAAAGTGAAAGATACTTTTGGCTTGGATTTCTTAGAGGGCTATGGCTTATCAGAAACCATTGCGCCAACGCACTCCAACCCAATGTACCGGCCAAAACGTCAATGTTTAGGTTTGCCGACTTTTGGTACGGACGCGGCAATCATTAATCCAGAAACACTAAAAGAAGTTGAGCAAGGTGAGACAGGTGAAATTATTGTTTGCGGTCCGCAAGTCATGTTGGGTTACTGGCGCAATGAGCAAGCTACCAAAGACGTGATGATTGAATTTGATGGTAGAACATTTTTTAGAACGGGTGATTTAGGCAAGATCGATGAAGAAGGTTACTTCTTTATCACCGACCGATTAAAACGCATGATCAATGCATCTGGTTTTAAAGTGTGGCCGGCCGAAGTGGAAGCACTTTTGTATAACCATCCCGACGTTCAAGAAGCTTGCATCATCGGTAGTAAAGATCAGTATCGTGGTGAAACAGTAAAAGCCTGTATTGTGTTGATGGAAAAAGCGAAAGGAAAAATCAAGGAAGAAGAAATTACTGAATGGTCTAAGCAGCATATGGCCGCATACAAGGTGCCGAAAATTGTCGAGTTTGTCGATGCGCTACCTAAGTCAGGAAGCGGCAAAGTTATGTGGCGTATTCTTCAAGAAGAAGAAAACAAACGCACTGCGGACAAAAAACATGGCGCAGAGGTTGTTGACGCTTAAGCGCCGGCATCGTTTCCGCTTCTGTTAAAAACGAGCTCTAAGAGCTCGTTTTTTTATTCCTGCGATTTATCTTACCCACCTTATTTCTTGACTTTGGCTCATAGACTCTCTAAATTGCGCAGCACTAACGCATGGTGCCTACTGCTTTTTTTCGCTTAGTTGCGAGCATAAAAGCTGAGTAGGTTAAATGGGAAACTTGGTGTAATACCAGTGCTGCCCCCGCAACGGTAAGTGAATTTAAAACACGAGCCCGATACCAGCCTTGTGATGGTTTAACTGATGGAGCGGAGGGCTACCATCCAGGACTCTTCTATTCGACTTATCATCCGTCATCTTGTCCTTGTCCTCTCTCGATTGCCTTTTAAATATTACGGCCATTGAGGTGTTGTGTGATTGTTTCTAATTTAGAATCCAAAAATTTTGGATCTCGATCTTCTGTATCGAAAATAATTTTTAGTGTCTTATTAATCTTTAGTGTTTTTTTTCTTCCGTCTTCTCTCGTCGCGGATGATATGGATGAAATAGTAATTGTTGGTTCTAATTTTGAGATTGAAAAAGGTCAGCTCGGTAGTGCTGTCACGGTGGTGACCTCCGAAATGATCGATGCACTCGCGACCCCTTATGTTTCTGACGTCTTACGTCGTGTTCCTGGTTTGGCAATAACGCGTACTGGCGCCGGCGGAGGTTTTACTGAAGTTAGAATCAGAGGCGCGGAAGCAAATCATGTTTTGGTAATTATTGATGGTGTGAAGGTGAATGATGCCAATGGCGGCTTCGATTTTTCTTCGTTGGTTGCCGCTAATATTGACCGTATAGAAATATTGCGCGGGCCGCAAAGCGGTTTGTACGGGTCGAATGCAACGGCGGGCGTCATTAATATCATCAGTCGTAATAAACAAGGGATGGGTCTGGACGTCAGTGTGGAGGCGGGCAGCTTAGATTATAACCGAGAAACAATTCATGCTTATGCGGCTTCTGAGCGGGTGAGCGGAAAATTACAATTGCTTCATCAGGAGAGCGCGTTTGATGCTTCCATTTATAGTAATGCTTTAGAAGATGACGATAAGGACGAAAATAATTCTTTATCGGGCAGTGTAAAATTTCAGTTAACGGATATTTTTTCCGTCGACGCTGGGATTCGTTATGTCGATAAAGACTCCGATGTTGATGGCAGTGGTTTTTTTGGAACGGCCTTGCAAGGCGTTGCAGTTGATACTCGAGGCTCGGCTACGCTTGAAGAGAAAAACTACTTTGCGGGTATAAACTTGAGTTTAATGAATGGCCATCTCATTAATCGCTTTTCTTATGATTACACTGATAGGGATAATCAAAGTCTCACTGATGCGGGCTTGATCGATTTTGGCGATGATAACTCGAGATCAAAGTTGGCCTTGTCATCGGCGCTTATTTTTCCGGATGTAAATAATTATTCACATCAAGTTGCGGTGTTTTTTGAGCGTGAAAAAGAAACGCACAAGCAGAAAACACCGGAAGCTCCAGGTTCGCTAATGTTTTTTAATCCTTCCCAAGGCGTCGAGAAAACTAGGGTGCTGAAGGGGGTTGGTGTGGAATATCGATCAGATTTTGCCGATCGTTTGTTTTTGTCTTTAACGGCACGTAACGATAATAACGATGCATTTGAGGATGAGTCGACCTATCGTTTTACCAGTGCATTATGGCTTGGTGATGAAACTAGGATGCATGCCAGCGTCGGTACGGGTGTAACCAATCCCTCTTTTTTCGAGCAGTTTGGATTTATTCCTGCGACTTTTGTCGGCAACCCTGGCTTATTGCCAGAAAAATCATTTGCTTGGGATCTCGGTCTCGAACGAATCTTTCTTGATGGTGATTTCTCGGTTGATCTAACTTATTTTAAGGCTGATCTGGAAAATGAAATTGTCACAGCCTTTGACCCGTTTACTTTTGCTGCGACACCACAAAATTCCCAGCTTGATAGTGATCGCTCAGGTGTTGAATTGAGTTTTCAAGGGAATTTTCTGCGCAACATTTCGCTATCCGGTGCTTATACCTATACCAATTCACAACAAAATGATCAGCGTGAAGTTCGTCGGCCGCAAAATACGGCAAGTTTAGATATTCAGTACGTTCTCTTTGATGATAGAGCGAAAATTAATTTTGGTGCGCTGTACAGCGGTACTCAATTGGATAATGATTTTAGAATGGGTTCAACTGGGCAATCTCGTTTGGACTCCTATTTGCTGCTAAATGTGGGCGCTTCCTATCAGCTAAGTTCAGTTGTTAATATCTTTTCGTCGATCAATAACTTGCTTGATGAAGATTATCAGGAAGTAATATCTTATCAAACGCCAGGGCGTTATTTTAACTTAGGTCTGAGCTTGTCTTTTTAAACCATTTTTTATTTTCTTAAAGCCGTTTTTAATCAGCGAGCAGGGTGAGCTTATTAGTAAACAAGACGAAAAATCATCGCGAAAAGATCACAAACATAATGCGGCGATGAGAAAGCAAAAAACGAATGTCGATGCCGCGATACAAGCGGCATCGATTGATCGTGGCGTCGTGATATTGTTGACTGGCGATGGTAAGGGAAAGAGTAGCTCCGCTTTCGGCATGGTAATGCGAGCGCTCGGTTATGGGCAAAAGGTGGGGGTGGTTCAATTTATAAAAGGCGAACAACTTTCTGGTGAAGAAATTTATTTGCAACAACGCTATCCTGACTTAGCGTTTTATCAAATGGGAACAGGTTTTACCTGGGATACTCAAGATCGAAGCAGTGATATTCAAGCCGCAGAGCGAACCTGGTTGGTGTGTGAGTCGATGTTGCAAGATGCGAGCTATGATTTAGTTGTGCTCGATGAATTGACCTATATGTTAGCCTTTGATTATCTCGAGGAAGCTCGTATTGTAAATGCAGTTAATAATCGACCACGTGAACAAAGTGTTGTGATTACTGGCAGAGGCGGTGGTAGTGCATTGCGTGAAATTGCAGATACGATCTCGGAAATAAAAGATGTAAAACACGCTTTCAAAGCTGGAATAAAAGCGCGCAAAGGTGTGGATTTCTAGTGGCTACCTTTGATGCTTTAAGAAATTCATTTCAGGCATCGCGAAGCAACAAAAAATCTTTCGGGTTAGTGTTGCTTATAATGCTATCAGTTTTAATACTGGTGCTAATCTTTTCTCTATTTTTCGGCTCCGTTCCCGTTAGTCTTAGTGAATTTTATCTAGGTTTGCTCGATTCAAGCCTACAAACCCAAGCAGAAACAATTGTCAGCGTGATTCGTTTTCCGCGCGTTTTGCTGGCCGCTATCGTCGGTGCTTTATTGGCGGTCAGTGGTGCCGTGACGCAAGGTTTGTTTAGAAACCCTTTGGCCGATCCTTCTTTAATTGGTGTGACTGCGGGTGCCTCTGCGGGCGGGAGTGTGGTTATCGTGATGAGCGCGAGCTTATCGCAATACGTTTTTAGTTTATGGTTGGTTTCTGTGGGCGCATTTTTGGGTGGCATTGTTTCGGTTTGGCTAGTATACCGCTTGGCTACCACTGATCGAGGGACGTCAGTTGCAACCATGCTGTTAGTCGGTATTGCCATCACAGCCTTGGCTAGTAGTGTTACCAGTGGTTTGGAGTTTGTTGCAGATAATGCAATGTTACGACGAATTAGTTTGTGGAAAATGGGCGGTCTTGAAGGTGCAGATTACCCACGAATTTTAATCGTGTTATTTGTCTTAACCATCACTCTAATTATTTTGCCGAAATATGCGACGGCTTTGAATGCAATGCTGTTAGGGGAATCCGAAGCGGGATATTTAGGCGTCGATGTCGAAAGAGTAAAAAAAGTGTTAATTATTTTAGTTGCTGCGGCAGTGGGGAGTTCCGTTGCAGTCGCTGGAACTATTTCCTTTCTTGGTTTAATTGTGCCGCACATTATGCGCCGTTTAATTGGCGCTGATCATCGATATTTGCTAATTTTTTCCGCTCTAGCTGGGGCAATTTTATTGATGATTGCAGATACCTTAGCGCGCTTTATTGTTGCACCGGCTGAATTGCCGGTAGGTCTGGTTACCGCCTTACTGGGTGCTCCGTTTTTTATCTTTTTATTGGTAAAAAGGCGGCATTATGACTGACAAACACGTATTAATTGCAGACTCGGTTTCGATACGTCGAGGTAAAAAAGCTGTCTTGAAGAATTTAAGTTTTTCTTTGGCGGCTGGCGAAGTGATGACGGTTATAGGGCCGAACGGCGCAGGAAAATCAACCTTAATTGCTGCGTTAGGCGGAAGCCTGAAAGAAAACGTAACGACGGGTTCAGTCGATCTCGCCGGTCAAAACATCTATCGTTATTCGATCAAGGAAAAAGCGCAAAGACTAGCCGTGTTGTCCCAAAACACCCGATTAGATTTTCCCTTTACCGTTGCAGAAGTTGTCGCTCTCGGGCGTACACCACATACAACTGGTTTAGAGATCGATGAAAAAATCGTATTTGACGTTTGCGCTTTGCTGGAATTGGATCATATGTTAGCCCGATGCTATTCACAATTGTCCGGTGGAGAACAGCAACGTGTACAGCTCGCGCGGGTGTTGGCCCAGGTTTGGCAGGTGAATGATCAAAGCGAAAAAAAGTGGCCTCGAGTATTGTTGTTGGATGAGCCAAGCACAGCATTAGATCTTAAAAATCAAAATCTCTTGGTAGCGGCTATCAAAACGATTGCTGATCAAGGCGTAGCCGTGGTTGCGGTTGCTCACGATATTAATTTGGCCTTGGAGTATTCGGATAAATTTTTATGTATGTCCGAAGGCGAGTTAGTTGCGTGTGGGAATGCAAACGAGGTAATTCGCGCTGAAATATTGGAACCTGTTTTTTCAGTGTCATTGACCTTGGTACCTTGTCCGCATAAAAATACTCCAATCGTCACATTTTTATATCAGCGTGTGTAGCGAAACATGATTAATTCAGTGTTGATAAAGGCGATTCCGTTAATTGCATTTTTAGTAACACTCCTTGCAAGTGTGGATGCGGCTAGTGAATCTGATGAAGTGTTCAATAAAATATTTGTTGTTGATTACGTTGGTAATGAAATTCACTTAGATAAACCAGCGCAACGAATAATCGCCTTGTCACCGCACATTGTTGAAAACGTTTTTTCCGCAGGGGCCGGAGATAAGTTATTCGGAACGATCGATTACAACCTTTATCCGCCGGAAGCAAATTCAATAAGAAAAGTTGGCGGTTTTGATACCTTAAGCTTAGAAACGATTGTCGCGCTTGATCCAGATTTGGTGATCGCGTGGGGTTCGGGAAATGGCTCGCAAACTATCGCTCAGCTACAATCGCTTGGCTTGCCGGTATACGTTGATGAGCCTATAACGATGGCAGATATTTCGAAGTCAATAAGAGATATTGGTATCTTGGCTGGGACGGAAACCGTGAGTGAAAACGTTGCCGAGCAATTTGAGGCGCAGCTCACTCAGTTGCGACTAAATAGTGAAAATAAAAACGTCGTCAGTGTGTTTTACGAAGTCTGGCACGAGCCGTTACAAACTTTAAATAAAAATCACATTATCAGTAGTGTGATAAATGTTTGCCAAGGGGAAAACTTATTCGCCGATGCCATTCCGCTCGCACCAAAGATCTCAATAGAATCGGTAATAGCGCGCAATCCCGATGTGATTGTCGCTAGCGGTGTCGATGAAAAAGAACCTCCTTGGCTCAGCGACTGGCGGCAGTGGGGTTCAATTACCGCCGTTAAAAATGCGTCAGTGTTTTATATTCCACCCGATCTTATCCAGCGACATACCACGAGAATATTATTGGGTACAGCGATGATGTGTGAGCATTTGGATAAGGCTCGCGATGCTACAAAGTAGCCTTTAAACTAGCGTATTGATTAAAAATACACGAATTTAATTTAAATTTGATTTTTTTAAGTATGTTTTTAACCATCAAATAATTACTTTTATTTTTTTAAACGTTATTAACGTTTCCTTTCAATTCACGATATACATAATTAAAAAACTGTAACTGATCAAATAAAAACCTTTTTCGTCCGCCATTTGTTCTCTTGTAGCTTTCCTTTGCTTTATTTAAATGGTTCTAGCCGTATCACGTTGTCAGCCGTATTTATTCTTAACTATAAAAGCCGCAAATGAATCTGTTTCATCCACAAGGTATTGCCGCCTGAAGGATATTTAACTCGCTCTCGTATGGTTGATAGTTCATCTGGCATCCAAATCAACAAGCCTGATATCCCGGCATTGTTGGCTGATGTGCCCGCAATCGAAATAGCTTGTATCGCTTAAATACAGATTAGAGATAAACACTGGTAAATTATTTGTTGGAAAAGTTTTGGAAATCGGGTAGTGTCGACTGGTTAAATAAAATAATGATAAGAAGATGTGTTCGTTAAATTAATAAAGTTATGTTTGTACATAATCGTAGTTTAATTTAAAAAATAGATTCAGTTTACTTTCTATCGGTATTTTTCGGATTAAATATTTTTATAATAACTATGCCTGCGTCTTCATCAGGACGAGCTTGGGGAATTCATGAAAAAAATAACCATTGAATCGTGTGTTGTACTTCTGTTACTCGCAATTTTTTTGTTTAGCATTAATTCCCAAGCGCAAACTTATGAGATTGGGAGTACTGTAACAAACACGACAGGGAGCTATACTTTATCAACCTCTCCGTCCAACCCTAACCGTGTACGAGAAATGAAGGATGGGGTTGTTATTTATGATGGCTATATTACTGTTGGATCATCAATTCCATATTCTGGTAAGTCCAATGGCGTGTATGTCTATTCATTTTATAATCTGACCGAACAAACCTGTTATCCCCCTTACAACATTTGCATCGGACCATTCGAGGTTGGAGTTGGCGTTACCCAAGTCACTGTAGCTTTAGCTCCCCCAACCATCCCCGCTGCAATTTCTTTTATTGATGTGTCAAATCCGCCAGCAGTCGACATTGATGGCGGGTTCAGTGTTAATTGGGGTGCATCTGCAAATAACCCAACAAGTTACGAACTAGAACAAAGATTGAATTCAGGCAATTGGTCGCAAGTTTACAGTGGTTCTGGATTGTCTAAACCATTTGGAGGGTTAACAGATGGTTCGTACGAGTATCGTGCTAGGGCATGCAGTGCAAATGGGTGTAGCGGATATACAGCGACTCAAGTCATTAATATAGTAAAAACTCCAGGTACGCCCGGATCTGTTAGTTTTTCTGGGCTTTCACATGGTGGTTCCAACCAGGATTCAGATGGTGGTTATACACTTACGTGGGGAGCGAGTTCCGGAACCGGAGATTACATTTTACAAGAGAGCCTGAACGGAAGTGCATTTTCAATAGTTCAAGATAGTTCTGAGTTGTTCAAAGTTTTTAGTGGAAAAACAGATGGGAATTATCAATATAGAGCACAGAAATGTAATCAGTATTCCTGTTCCTCATGGACGTCAATTGCGTCAGTTCAGGTAGTTAATTTCGCTAGCACACCAGGTTCAATTGTTGGGCCTAACTCTGCAAATGGTGGTTACAATTTGTCTTGGGGCGCTGCCAATGGGACTGCGGATTCGTATATCCTCGAACGTCGCGTTCACGGCGGGACTTGGGGAGTGCGTCAAGATGAAAACGCGTTGTCCGTTGTTGAAGCGAGCCTATCGAGCAATACTTATGAGTATCGAGTACAGGCTTGCAATAGTTTGTCATGTTCAAGTTGGACTTCAGTCCATACCGTCGATGTAGTTGTTGCGCCGGGAGTCCCTTCCTCAATTAACGTCTCACCAACCACAAGTACCGATGGTAACTTCACTATCGATTGGGGCGTGTCGAGTGGCGTCGCGAGTTCTTACAACCTTGAACGACAAGATAACGGAGGCGCATGGACAAGTATTGCAACTATTTCAAATGCTCCTTGGACCTACACCGACACAGAGTTGAGTGATGGCGATTATAGTTACCGCGTTCGAGGGTGTCATACTTTAGGTAGCACGACTAATTGCAGTGCTTATGCAACCTCGTCGCCATCAGTAGTTTCTATCCCATCAAACTCACCACCTACTCTTGCCATTAATGCACCGCTAGCGGGTGGCCAAATTACCTTAGGTGATCCCGTCGCATTGTTAGTCACCGCCACTGATGATAACGATGGTGATCTAAGCAGCAGCGTGCAATGGAGTTCCAATCTTGATGGCGTGTTAGGCAGTGGCGACGGCTTAATCGTCAGCTCCCTCAGCCTTGGAATCCACACCATAACTGCCAGTGTGGCAGACAGTTCAGGTTTGTCTGCTTCGACAAATACCAATCTAACGGTAGTGAATTCAGGATCGGGTGGTTCAGGTAGCCGCGAAGTCTTCAACGGCACTTTTGATGCAGCTGGTGATACTCAAGGTTTTGCCTACCTGGACGACGCATTCAGAAACTCAGCGAGCCCCAACTATGCCAGTGGCAATCAGGTAGTTGATGCCAGTTGTGATAATGGCGGTTGCCTGTATGTCGAACTCGCGGGGATCGACAGCAACAACATCACTGACATGTCCGGTGCTTGGCAGAAAAGCTTCACCCTCAATGCCGGCGAGTCAGCTTCCATCACCTTCCGCTATTTTTTCGATCAGGGCCCCAATTATGAGCCGAGCGAATTCAGCGAAGCCTTGTTCTCAGTGGATGGTGTGCTCATCGGTACCCAAGGTAACGATTATTTATTTCACGTAGCAGGTGATGGAGACGGCGGCCCGGCACTCAGCACCAGTGGTTGGATCACCGAAACATTTGATCTGGGTGAATTAGGTGCGGGCACGCACACCATCGAAATTGGTGCTTACAACAATTACAAAACCTCTGCCGGTGAATTTACCTCAATGTGGATTGACGATGTGGTGCTCACCGCCACCGGTGGTGTTGCCGGCAATACGGCACCCACTATAAATATCTCGGCGCCTGCAAGCGATGCCAGTTTTATCCAAGGCCAAACTATTACTTTTACCAGTACAGCCATTGACGTTGAGGAGGGTGATATAAGTGCACTCATTCAGTGGAGTTCCAATCTCGATGGCAGCCTAGGTTTTGGCGGGTCAATTAACATAAATAGTTTAACCACCGGCAGCCACCAAATTACCGCCAGCGTTGCGGACTCAAGCGGTGCCCTGAGTAGCGATGTATTGAACATATCGGTAAATACGCCTGCCAATAATGCACCGACACTGTCGATTACCCAGCCTTCGATGGGTAGTCAAATCACAGTAGGAAATTCCGTCACCTTCTCCGTTTCTGCAACCGATGCGATTGACGGTGATCTTAGTGGCAACGTGCAATGGGTTTCAAATATTGATGGCCTTTTCGGTGTCGGTGATGACGTGACAGTAAATTCGCTCAGCGTTGGAACTCACATCATTAATGCCAGTGTGGTGAACAGTTCGGGCTTATCCGCTTTAGCGAGCACCAATCTTACCGTTTTGAATTCCGGTTCTGGGTCGGGTGGATCAGGCAACCGTGAAGTCTTTAGTGGCACTTTTGACTCATCTGGAGATACCCAAGGGTTTATCTACTTGGATGATGTATTCAAAAACTCCGCGAGCCCCAACTACGCGAGTGGCAATCATGTCATTGATTCCAGTTGCGATAACGGCGGTTGCCTTTATGTCGAACTCGCCGGGATCGACAGTAACAACATTACTGACATGTCCGGTGCTTGGCAGAAAAGCTTCACCCTCAATGCCGGCGAGTCAGCTTCCATCTCCTTCCGTTATTTTTTCGATCAAGGCCCCAACTATGAGCCGAGTGAATTCAGCGAAGCCATCTTCGCTGTTGACGGTGTACAAATTGGAACACAAGGTAACGACTATTTGTTTCACGTAGCAGGCGACGGCGACGGCGGTGTTGCACTTAGTACCAACGGGTGGATAACAGAAACATTTGATCTGGGCCAGTTAGGTGCGGGCACGCATACTATCGATATTGGTGCCTACAACAATTACAAAACCTCTGCCGGTGAATTTACGTCAATGTGGATTGATGACGTTGTCCTTACCGCGACCGGTGGTGTACCCAGTAACACCGCACCCAGCGTTAACATCATTGCGCCAACCGGTGCTTCCAGTTTTCCGCAAGGCCAAACAGTAATATTTTCTGCAATGGCAAATGATGCTGAAGATGGTGATTTAAGTTCATCGATTCAATGGAGTTCCAACCTAGACGGTATCCTAGGTAGCGGCGGATTAATTAACGTCAGTAGTTTAAGTTTAGGTCCTCATCAAATTACAGCGAGTATTACTGATTTAGACGGCTCGATGAGTACAAATGTTATTACCGTTGACGTTGTTGCCGTGATTGATACGCCGCCTACTATTTCAATTACGTCTCCGATCGAAGGCTCGACCTTTTCGCAAAGTTCTAACGCGACTTTTACAGCCAGCGCTACTGATGCCCAAGACGGCGATCTGAGCGCTTTTGTACAGTGGAGTTCTCATGCTGATGGTGTTTTAGGTCTAGGAAGTTCCTTTAGTACTAACGTGCTGTCGGTTGGGAATCATCAGATTACCGCATTAATAACTGATTCCGCTGGATTCAGTGATACTCAGCGAATCAATATCACTGTTAATGCAAATGCACCTTCTGTTCCCGGAGCGATCAGTTATTCAAATCCTGATAACGATGGGACTTTCGATCTTTCGTGGGGTTTATCACCAGGTGGCGCTAGCTCTTATGAACTACAGCGCAAATCGGTCTCCGGTAGCTGGACGACTATTCAAAACAACAGCTCAGCAATTCGTAACGAAATTGGTTTGGTGGTTGATTCTTATTCTTATCGGGTTAGAGCTTGTGACTTTGGTGCGTGTTCGGCTTGGGGTGGGGTGGTTGGGGTTTCTGTAACGACAACACCTTCGATTATCCCGGCTACCATACCTGGAGTGCTGGAACATTTAGTGGATGTGGATGCAAATGGTAGTTTATCGCTCAGTATCGGGATCGATGTGCCTGAAGGTGTGAATGGGCTAACGCCTTCATTGAGATTTAATTACCACCAAAGCAGCACGTGGCACGTTAACAGATGGAAATTGGGAGGGGTAAGCCAGATAAATCGATCTTGTTCACCGTCAACACTTTTAATAGGACTCGGCTTATCGGGAGATGGTGCGCTTGTACAAGATGTTGATACTACAAATGGTGAAGTTTATCGGTCTATTCTAAATTATAAAACACGAGTCGAAAAACAAACCGATGCTAACGGCGACCCTTGGTATATCGCTCTTAAGGACGGGAAAAAATATAAATATGGAATAACGTCATCTGGAAGGACCGATACATGTTTCGATGGGCCTGGCAATGATAATTGGCTACTAGAAGAAATCGAAGATGAATTTGGGAATGTAATATCAATTAATTATGATGGGAGCATTGCCTATAAAAATGTTTCGTCAATAGAGTACGCTGGTCGAAGGGTAGAGTTTTCTTATACTAACGATCCGATTGTTACTATAGATACGGTGTTAACGAATATTTTGATTCTAGTTAATGGGGTGCCCGTTACAGAATATCGATTAGAGCGTAATCCTCCTGGTGGAGCAAGTGGAAAGCTTCTTAACACTATACAGAAATGTGGATTTGATCAGACTGGCTCAGCGAGAAGTTGTTCGGCTGCTACAACTTTCGATTGGACCATTGGCCAGGTTCCTGGTTTAACTACCTTGGATGCTATTACCAACGGTTTTGGGATTCGAACGGAAATTGATTATAAGAACCCCGTTGATTCGGACGCTTCAATTTATCAGATTCCAGATACTGAAATTCCTGTAGATAACTATGGTAGTTATACAGCCGGCCTCAGCTTCACCCACCAATTTGTTACTCAAATAAGGGTTGATGACGGCATCGGTGGGCAACGCGTTACAGATTATAGATATCGAGATTTACCGAGTGTTGCGAAAGGGAATACGGTGGTAAGAAAAACCTTACCAGACGGAACCTATCTGTATACCAGCTATTATCCGGCCTCTTGGGGTTCTACTAATGACGCAAATACCGAGTTAAGCGGAGTAGTTTCAGGTGAGGGGCACGTCTACCGGCAAGCTAGGTACTCTGGAATAGCCGGTCAGCCTGGCGCTAGGCGGCTATCATTTGTTGAGAATGATGTGCAAGATCTTGTTTGGTCTAATGGACAACCTCACCCGATTTCTTTTTTGTTTTCAACAACGATGTACAAAGTTCCTACATCATACAAAGAACATTTTTTAAATGAACAAGGGGATATTATAGGAGGGAGTTATACAAGTTACTCTTACGATTGGGATGCTGCCCTTGGGGTTCTCAACAGTGAAACCGCGACAACCGTTGTTGGTTACGATACGTCCGGAGAGACGATCGCTACAAAAATCGAAAAACAAAGTACAACGACAACGACTTATAGCAACGATATTGCCAATTGGATTATCGCTTTTAAAGCTAAAATAGAAACAGATATTTCAGTTCCCGATCTATCCGAAAGTAAGGGTGTCAAAAACGAATATTTTGTTTTTCCCGGGTACAATACTTTTAAAGTAGGACAGTTAATTCAATCAGTTAACGACGGGCAAGGTTTTTACCAAAAGTCGACATCGACATTGGACTATTCGGCTAAAGGTAATTTAATAAGCACGATAGTATCCGGAAGTGATTTTAATACAAGAACCACACAACATCTGAATTATGTTGACGATATTTATCCTGGTACTGTCGTCAAGCCGACCGGTACTGGACATGCACTTTCAAATGATTTCACTTACGATCTTAGATTCGGAGAGGTAAGTCATTCGGTAGATACTAATACCGGTTTAAGTTCATCCGAAACTTACAATGATCTAGGACAGTTAATTCAAAAAATACAGCCCAATGGGACTGTGATATCGACAAGTTACGATTTTTGTAGTGGCAGTTGCGGTTCTATTCGTAGTTTTGATTATGTAAATCCCGCGTTTAAAATTACCATCACAACGACACACCCGTTTGAAAATATCAAAGGCGCGCCTACAGATATTAAATATTTTGATGCATTAGGCCGTGTAATACGAACCGAAAAGGAAGGCTTTAACACGGGAGAATGGGTAGCTGTTGATACGCTCTATAATCATCTAGGGCTGGTTGAGCAGCGGAGTTTACCTTATGTTGTTACGCCCACAGCGACACCTGAGTTTGTTATCTACGAATATGAAAACGACTTCCATTTGCTTGAGCGTAGTACTTATCCAGATTCTGGTTCGGTTTATACGGAATATGAGCGGCTCAATGATAAGTATCGAGTCACAACGACCGAGACTGTTGCGAGGGTTGGAGCAAGCAAGACGCAGGTTGCTGTAGAAGAATACAATAGCCTCGGTTTAGTTATTAAAAAGATTGATGCCTCGGGCACTCTTGATGAGGTGGTTAGCGATTTTAAGTATGACCAACTGGATAATTTAAGGTGGTCCAGGGTCAATGGCGATAATACTACCGTTGTTTTGATGAGCTACGATGGCGCTAGCAATCGGGTTTTATTGAGTGATCCAAATACAGGTACAACTAACTATTTTTATGATGGATTGAATCAGTTAAAAACCAAGATAGACGCGCGACAATTAACGACGCAATTTAGCTACGATGATATTGGGCGTTTGAATCAGCGTATTGTTGATTTTGGTGGTGTGCAGCCTGCAACTCATATTTGGAATTATGATACGTTGCTGGTCGGATTTTTAAGTTCGCGAGCGAGTCCAGGTTTTTTTGAAAGTTACAACTACGACAGCCTTGGACAGGTTGATCGTATCGACACCACAATTGATTTACCAAATTATACTAATTCATTTACTTCTCATTTAACCTACGATAATTTCGGTCGAGAAAAAACCCAGCAATACCCTTCGGGACTAACTACGCGTTCTGAATATAATGCCCAAGGTTATTCCAGTGAATTTCGCGAACACAATACGAACAAGTTACTAACACTAGTTAATAACACCGATTCGTTTGGTAATATCGTTCAGCAAACATTTGGCAATGGTTTGCAATCAATTCGAGGGTACGATTCGAAGAATGGTCGGGTTACGTCCTTGCAAACTGGCGTCGGCGGAAATGTTCAAAATAATACCTATGATTGGTGGTCAAATGGCACCTTGCACCAGCGTGCCAATTTAAGAGTGGGTGCTACTGAAACCTTTACCTATGACAATCTCAACCGCTTAGACATCGCTCAGACAAATTATTCTGGCGGCTCAAGAAATCTAGACTTTGAATACGATAAGCTTGGCAACGTACTTGCAAAAACGGGTGGGGGCAATGACTTAACCAATTACACTTATACCGATGACGGGCGCCCGCACAGCGTTAACAGCGTACAGGTTAATGGTGTCCAGCATGACTACGATTATGATAATGCTGGAAACATGATATTCGAAGATACGCCTACCGATGATGAAGACAGAAGGATAACTTATGACGCATCGGGCCTTCCCGTTGAAATAGTTAAAGGTGATCTTAATACTCCTGTGGCGAAAGATACCTTCGAATATGACGCCGACGGTAAGCGTTTCTATAAAGAAACTTTGAATCAAGATGACACAACAATTGCTTGGCCAAGCTCCGCTTACGATAAAACGATTTACCTTTATGATGGGAAATTTGAATTAAATATTCCTGCCGAAGGGAATGTAAATGCTTATGAAAAAACCAAATTCAACGAAGTACTCCACATACGAGAAGTAACGTTAGCCGGAGCCACTACGCGCTTTGAATATTTACACACAGATTACCTGGGCTCGATAGATGTTATTACTGATGATGTAGGGAGCGTTGTGCGGAATAATGGGTTTGACCCATTTGGTGAGCGACGTGACGAAAGCTGGACTCAGTTAGCGCCTGAGCAAAGTATCGAGGATCAGTATCAACATACCAGCCGAGGTTTTACTGGGCACGAGCATTTAGAGACCACAGGCCTCATTCATATGAATGGTAGAGTCTATGATCCAATATTGGGTCGGTTTATGTCTGCAGACCCGTATATCCAGGCTCCTTATTTTAGTCAAAGTTACAATCGTTATAGTTATGTATTAAATAATCCTTTGAAGTATTCAGATCCTACTGGCGAACTGTTTTTTGTTCCAGTAATGATCGGGATTAAAGTGGTTGGCTGGGGAATGACGGCTTATGGGGCTTCTCAGACTGTGAAAGAGGCTAAGAAAGCCTATGATAATTATCAGGAAACGGGGGAAATTGATGGAGCGGGGGTTGTAAAAAACCTTGCTATAACGGCTGGTGGGACGATTGTACTGTCAAAGGCAAAATATGCTAAGAATATTGTTGAGAAAATTGCACCCAATCAAGTAAAAGCTATTGAGGATAAAATATCGGACGGTTTTCAAAAGCTCACTAGAGGATCGGATAAAGCTGATGCACCTGGGGTCGACGCTCAGCCGAATGGAGCAAATCGAAATGGAACTGGAGCGGATAAGAAGAGTGATTTGGGGGATCAAGATTCAAAACCTAATGAGAAAACATATCAAACTTACACTAAAACTAACCCTGAAACTGGAGAGGTCTACTGTGGAAGGACTAGTGGATGCGGCACCCCTGAGCAAAATATAGCAAGGAGGGATTCTGGCCATCATATGAACGAGAAAGGCTTCGCGCCAGCCGATCTTGACAGGTCATCAACCAACCCTGACGCTATAAGAGGGAGGGAGCAGAGGGTGATTGAAAGTAATGGAGGTGCTAAAAGATCAGGAGGAACATCGGGCAATGAAATAAACGGTATTTCTGAGAAAAACGCAAAGAGAGAGCAGTATTTGAAGGCTGCAGATGATGCAGAATCAATGAGTAACTATGAAACGAATTAATGAGTATGAAATAAATGAGCAAACGTAAAGTAGGAGACATTGTCAAAATTGATTTAAAGAATGGGTATTTTGCTTTTGGTCGAGTTCTTAAAGAGCCATTGATGGCTTTTTATGGTTTTCGAGCTACGGCAACCCCTTCTGTGGAGGAAATAGTATCGAAAGAAATTTTGTTTAAAATTTGGGTTATGAACAATGCTGTTACTTCTGGTAGATGGCCAATCGTAGGACATTTAGATTTAGATGAATCTTTATTGAAATCGGTGACGTTTTTCAAGCAAGATTCGATTAGTAAAAAGCTGTATTTGTATAGGGATTCAAAAGTATTGCCAGCAAGCCGAGAAGAGTGCATAGGGCTAGAAAAGGCTGCGGTTTGGAGTGCGTCGCATGTTGAAGACAGATTGCGTGATTATTTTGATGGGATCCCAAATAAATGGGTCGGTTCTTTACAAATCAAAGAATAAATCAATTCGAAAAAACGGAATCAATTGGGGTGCGAATCCGAATGAATCAATTGGGGTCAGATGAGAATTAACTTGCAATAAGTTTTTCAGTACCCCAATTCAAATTCACCATTAGTTTACAAGGATGTAATAATCAATTGGGGTCAGATGAGAATGAATCAATTGGGGTCAGATGAGAATTAACCTGCAATAAATTCAATAAGTTTTTCAGTGCCCCAATTCAAATTCACCATTAGTTTACAAGGATGTAACAATGGCACGTCTTCGACGTTTTTGCCCAGTCGGGCTTCCACAGCATATTATTCAGCGCGGTAATAATCGCCAGGTTTGTTTTGCGAGTTCGCAAGACTTTGCCGTCTATGCGAATTGGTTGTATGAATATTCTGTAGAGTTCAATCAATTGGGGTCAGATGAGAATTAACTTGCAATAAATTCAATAAGTTTTTCAGTACTCCAATTCAAATTCACCATTAGTTTACAAGGATGTAACAATGGCACGTCTTCGACGTTTTTGCCCAGTCGGGCTTCCACAGCATATTATTCAGCGCGGTAATAATCGCCAGGTTTGTTTTGCGAGTTCGCAAGACTTTGCCGTCTATGCGAATTGGTTGTATGAATATTCTGTAGAGTTCGATGTGTCCGTCCATGCTTGGGTGTTTATGACTAATCATATTCATCTTTTAGCAACACCCAATAAGCGTGAAGGTTTGTCGAAAATGATGCAGGCATTAGGGCGGCGCTATGTTCGTTACTTTAATCGTGAATATAGTCGATCGGGGACTTTGTGGGAGGGACGATTTAAAAGTTGTCTTGTGCAATCGGACAAGTATTTATTAATTTGCCAACGTTATATCGAATTAAATCCGGTTCGTGCCGGTATGGTGGTAGATCCTTCTGAATACGCGTGGTCGAGTTACAGTGCCAATGCGCTTGGGAAAAGAATTAGGCTTTGCACTCCTCACGAACAATATTTACATCTCGATAAAAATGAGAAAAGAAGGTTGGAAATTTATCGCGATTTATTCAAAGTTCATGTCAGCGGAAATTTAATTGCGGAGATAAGTGCAACTGTAAATCAAGGGCTCGCTTTGGGAAGCCCAAGATTTAAGGAGGAGGTTGAACAGCTCTATCAACGGCGTGTGACGAGAGGTGTCGTTGGTAGACCCCGATTGGAAAATTAGGAGGCAAATTTAATTCTCATCTGACCCCAATTTTAACCCCAATTTTACCAATTTTATTAAAAGTAATTTTTAAATTAGGTTTGGAATTAAATTAGGTTTGGAATTAATGAGGAGGGTTGGGAGTTGCTGAATCTTCCCACCTCCGCAGAATTAAAAGCGGAGGTGGGAATGTTGTGGTAGGTTTTTTAGCCCGTTACTTGGCTAGGTAATACCTTTTACTTGGCTGGATAATCGCGTTGAGTGTGGCCAGTATAAAGTTGGCGTGGACGGCCAATTTTGAATGGACTGCTAAGCATTTCATGCCAGTGCGCGATCCAACCAACGGTTCGGCCCGTTGCAAATATCACGGTAAACATATCCGTTGGGATACCAATTGCTTTCATAATAATGCCGGAATAAAAATCGACATTCGGATAGAGTTTTTTCTCGATAAAGTAAGGGTCAGACAAGGCGATTTCTTCCAAACGTTTGGCGATCGGTAATAATGGGTCGTTGTCGATGCCTAACTCGCTTAATACTTCATCACAGGTTTGTTTCATCACTTTTGCGCGTGGGTCAAAGTTTTTATAAACTCGATGACCGAAACCCATCAAGCGGAAAGGATCATCTTTGTCTTTTGCCTTCGCAACGTATTTGTCGATATTTTTCACATCGCCAATTTCATTCAACATTTCTAACACGGCTTCGTTAGCGCCTCCGTGTGAAGGACCCCATAAAGCAGCAATACCCGAAGCCATACAAGCGAAAGGGTTGGCGCCAGAAGAGCCGGCAAGACGAACCGTCGACGTTGATGCATTCTGTTCGTGGTCAGCGTGCAACAAGAAAATTTTATCCATTGCTTTGGCGAGTACAGGGCTTACATTAGGTGGATCACACGGCGTTCCGAACATCATGTGTAAGAAGTTTTCGCTGTAGCTGAGGGAGTTGCTGGGGTAGAGGAAGGGTTGACCGATATGGTGTTTGTAACACATTGCCGCAAGTGTGGGCATTTTGGCAATCATTCTGTGTGCTGAAATTAGCCGGTGTTCAACGTTATGGATGTCTAGAGAGTCGTGATAAAACGCCGACAGCGCACCGACAACACCGCACATGATCGCCATTGGATGCGCGCTTCGCTTAAAACCTTTGTAAAAATTGACGATACCTTCGTGAACCATGGTGTGGTGAGTAATGATATCGACAAACTCAGCTTTCTGAGTCGGATCAGGTAATTCACCGTGTAGGAGTAAATAGCAGGTTTCTAAGTAATCAGAATGCTCTGCGAGTTGATCAATGGGATAGCCTCGGTGTAAGAGAATACCGTTGTCGCCATCAATATAAGTAATTTTAGATTCACAGGATGCCGTAGAAACAAAGCCGGGATCGTAGGTGAAATAGCCATTTGCCGTGAGGCTCTTTACATCAATAACATCGGGCCCTGTTGAACCGGAAAGGATAGGTAGGTCAATTGGCTGAGCGCCGTCTATAACGAGTTGGGCCTTCTTGTTGGTCATTAATGACTCCTGTATCTGTATGTAAGTACTTCACGTTCGAAAGGAATTGTCGTCTGGCAAGGCAGAAATGCTGTCGCAGCGGAAAAATTGCGGAGGACAACTATAAGGCTACGCCAAGGATTGTCAATTCTATTAGCTGGAGTATAGACAAGTATTTTGAATATCTTCCGTTATTGCACTACTCTTGAACACAAATAGCTCAGTTTTTCGCCGACTGTGCAATTATGTGGCTAAGAGTTGTATAAGCCGATAGTGCTTAGCAATAAAAGCCTTATTAATAAGGACGATAGCTTAACATTTGGCATGCTATTCGTCTTCGGTTTGATTTGTATTTTATAAGCGCTCTCTCTATAATCTCGCGCGTTCTTTCCCTGACCAACAAATAGATAAATGCGTTCATAGAATTTTTCAAACACATTCATCTTTAATTTTAGTTCGATACACAGGAGCTTTTGATTTACCTGTTCAGCCCGTGCAAATTTCATGCATCTTGTTGTGAAGGTTTATCAACACTGTCAATTTAAAGGTAAGTCCCTATCGTGAAAGATAATCGACCGGTTAATTTACACGTTACGCCTAGCGCGCTTCCTATCACTGCATATATCTCATTTTTCCACCGAATCTCTGGCGTTGTTTTGTACGCTGGTATTGCGGTTTTGTTATGGGGTTTGCAAGCGAGTTTACAATCGGAACAGAGCTTCGCTGACTTAAAGGAAACATTAAGCAATCCAGTTTGCCAGTTTATTGTTTGGGCGACGGTTGCAGCATTGGCCTATCACTTAGTGGCTGGCATCAAGCATTTGATTATGGATATGGGAATCGGTGAAAGCCTACAGGGTGGAAAAATCGGTTCTATTCTGGTGATCATCGTCGCAGCCATTTTGATTGCATTGGCAGGAGTTTGGATATGGTAACTGCAGTAACGAACTTTGGTCGAAGCGGACTTTATGATTGGTTAATCCAGCGCGTTTCTGCGGTCATCTTGGCGGCCTACACATTTTTTGTAGTCGCTTTTATATTGATGCACCCGGATATGAATTATTCAGAGTGGCAGCAATTGTATAGCCATTTTTGGATGCGCGTTTTTAGCTTGATTACTTTAATCGCTTTGGCAGCCCATGCCTGGATTGGTTTATGGTCTGTTTTAACCGACTACGTAACAGTGCGTATGGTTGGCGCAGCAGGAAATGTAATTCGAATTGCTATCCAAATGATTCTTGCGGTAGTGACAATCGCTTACACCCTTTGGGGTGTTGAAATTTTATGGGGCCTTTAATCCTGTTGGGGAACGTTGAGTAATGACAAAATTACGAACCATTTCATTTGACGGTATTGTCGTCGGCGGCGGTGGAGCCGGTATGCGTGCGGCACTGCAGTTAGCTCAATCCGGCTATAAAACAGCGGTTATTACCAAAGTATTTCCGACTCGTTCGCATACGGTATCTGCACAAGGCGGTATTACTTGTGCGATTGCGAGTGATGATCCTAATGATGATTGGCGCTGGCATATGTACGATACCGTTAAGGGGTCGGATTATATTGGCGATCAAGACGCCATTGAATACATGTGCTCGGTTGGACCAGAAGCGGTTTTCGAATTAGAGCATATGGGTTTACCTTTTTCTCGAACTGAAAATGGCAGAATCTATCAGCGTCCCTTTGGTGGTCAGTCGAAAGATTTTGGCCGCGGAGGACAAGCAGCAAGAACTTGTGCGGCGGCGGATAGAACCGGTCACGCTTTGTTGCACACCCTCTACCAAAACAACATGCAAAACAATACGGTTTTTCTAAATGAATGGTTCGCCGTTGATTTAGTCAAAAACCAAGATGGCGCCGTGGTTGGTGTTATCGCGATTAATATTGAAGATGGCGAAACTGTATTTGTGAAATCAAAAGCAACCGTGCTTGCCACGGGTGGTGCTGGTCGAATTTATGCATCGACAACAAATGCTCATATTAATACTGGCGACGGTATTGGCATGTCTCTACGTGCGGGTTTTCCGGTGCAAGATATTGAAATGTGGCAATTCCACCCGACTGGAATCGCCGGTGCCGGTGTTCTCGTTACAGAGGGTTGTCGCGGTGAAGGTGGCTACCTAGTAAATAAAGACGGTGAGCGTTTTATGGAACGTTATGCACCGAATGCAAAAGATTTGGCGGGCCGTGATGTTGTTGCTCGTTCCATGGTAATGGAAATTTTAGAAGGTCGAGGTTGTGGCCCAGAAGCTGATCACGTTTTCCTAAAGCTTGATCACCTCGGTGCAGATACCCTAAACGCCAAGCTGCCAGGAATTTTGGAGCTGTCTCGCACTTTCGCTCATGCTGATCCAATCAAAGAACCTATTCCTGTTGTACCCACTTGCCATTACATGATGGGCGGCATCGCCACCAATGTTCATGGTCAAGCTTTAGATCAAGATGAAAAAGGCAATGATAAAGTTGTCGACGGATTCTTTGCTTGTGGTGAGGTTGCTTGTGTTTCCGTGCACGGTGCCAATCGTCTCGGTGGTAATTCACTCTTGGATTTGGTTGTCTTTGGTCGCGCCTCAGGTTTGTTCATTGAGAAAGCCTTACGCGAAGGCATAGAGCATCGAGAAGCTAGCGAGTCTGATCTTGAAGCCGCAATGGGTCGTTTAAATAAATTAAATACCTCAACCGGTGGTGAAGACGTTTCTGCGCTTCGCAAAGAATTACAGTCTGTTATGCAAAATCACTTTGGCGTTTTCCGGAAAGGCGATTTCATGCAAGAAGGCATTGAGAAGCTAGCAGTATTGCGTGATCGTATCGCTAACGTAGAGCTCAGTGATAAGAGTAATGCCTTTAACACCGCGCGTATCGAAGCGCTTGAACTGCAAAACTTGTTGGAAGTTGCAGAAGCGACAGCTATTGCGGCGGAAGAGCGAAAAGAAAGTCGTGGCGCACATGCTCGTGAAGATTTCCAAGAGCGTGACGACAAGAATTGGTTGTGTCACTCAATGTATTTCCCCGCCGATAAGCGCGTGGCGAAACGTGGCGTTAATTTTGCTCCTAAAACGATGGAAGCATTTGAGCCAAAGGCGCGCACCTATTAATCGCGCACCTACTAATTAAGTCGCTCTCATTGAGTCGCGATTGTTGAATCAAGCTCATTACGTAAAGAAAAGAATTTATATTTTCATCAATGTTTGAATATTATCGGGCCGAAAAGCTATGTTGAAGGTTGAAGTTTATCGTTATAACCCGGAAGTGGATAAGAAGCCTTACATGAAGTCTTACGAAGTTGAGACCGATGGTAAGGATCTTATGGTTCTCGATGTATTAGAGATGTTAAAAGCGCAGGATACCTCCTTAGCGTTCCGCCGCTCTTGCCGGGAAGGTGTCTGTGGTTCCGATGGGATCAATATGAACGGTAAGAATGGTTTGGCTTGCGTCACGCCATTATCAGAAACAGTGAAAGGCAATAAATTGTCTTTGCGCCCATTGCCAGGTTTGCCAGTTATCAGAGACCTTGCTGTTGATATGAGCCAATTCTACGCTCAGTATGAAAAGGTCCAGCCATATTTACAGAACAACAGCCCTGCGCCTGCTATTGAGCGTTTACAGTCGCCTGAAGACAGAGAAAAGCTCGACGGCCTTTATGAATGTATCTTGTGTGCTTGCTGTTCAACCAGCTGTCCTTCTTTCTGGTGGAATCCAGACAAGTTCATCGGTCCTGCAGGCTTGTTACAGGCATACCGTTTTCTAGCGGATACGCGAGATACCGCCGACGAAGAGCGCCTCAGCAAACTCGATGATCCTTTCAGTGTGTTTCGTTGTCACGGTATCCAGAATTGTGTGGCGGTCTGCCCTAAGGGTTTGAACCCAACTCGAGCAATTGGACATATTCGCAATATGCTGCTGCAGCGAGCGACCTAAATCGACTGCAGTGTTGTGCCAAACAAGATTAAGATTAAAAGTCGAGGTCAAATGCCTCGCAAGCGGCTGGTACTGGCAAAACTGGATATCTAGCTATACTGAATTATTAGGCAGGGACAGGATTAATTTTACTATTCAGTTAATTCATTGAATCTATGCCCTAACTGAAGGTGGGCAACATGCAAGGCGACGCGAAAGAAAGCATCATGCAGCTACTTTGGAGCACATCCCAGCTATCGGGTGGGAATGCTGCTTATATCGAAGAGTTGTATGAACAGTACCTCCATAATCCCAATACTGTACCTGAAGAGTGGCGCAGTTATTTCGATAAACTTCCCCGTATCGAAGGCGTTGTTACACAAGATGCCTCGCATACAGTTGTCCGTAAACATTTTGAATTGCTCGGTAAGCGACGTGCTCGACCTATTGCTGCGCCAGGTTCTGGCGGCATTAATATTGAGCATGAACGCAAGCAAATTAAAGTCGTACAGTTAATTAGTTCCTACCGTTTCAGAGGACACCAAAAAGCCAAGCTAGATCCTTTAGGGTTGATGGAGCGAGAAACCGTTCCTGATTTAGATCTCAGTTTTCACGGCTTAACACCTGCTGATCTCGACACTGTCTTTCAAACCGGTAATTTATTTATTGGTAAAGACGAAGCCACCTTAAGTGAAATTATTAATTCACTTGAAAGCACCTACTGTGGTTCAGTTGGTCCCGAGATCATGCACATAACAAACTTTGCTGAAAAACAATGGTTGCAGCAGCGTTTAGAAAGTGTGCGTTCAAAACCAAATTATGGTGTCGACATTCGCAACAATCTTCTAAAAAGATTATCTGCTGCGGAGGGTATGGAAAAACATCTTGATAGTAAGTATCCAGGTACCAAGCGTTTTGGTTTGGAAGGTGGCGAAAGTTTAATTCCACTGATGGATGCTTTAATTAATCGAGCGGGTTATTACGGCGCAAAAGAAATTGTATTAGGGATGGCACATCGTGGCCGTCTTAACGTTTTAGTTAATATTCTTGGTAAAAACCCAGCAGATTTATTTGATGAGTTTGAAGGTAAGCATTTCATCGGTACATCTGGTGATGTGAAATACCACCAAGGTTTTTCATCAAATGTAATGACCCCTGGTGGTGAAGTACATTTGGCGATGGCCTTTAACCCAAGCCATTTAGAAATTGTATCGCCTGTTGTCGAGGGTTCTGTTCGAGCCCGTCAAGATAGACGTAAAGACCCCCTAGGAAACAAAGTAGTCCCCATCGTAATACATGGCGACGCCGCGTTTGCTGGACAAGGTGTTGTTCTCGAAACATTTCAAATGTCGCAAACTCGCGCCTATTACACTGGCGGTACAGTTCATATCGTCATCAATAACCAAGTTGGTTTTACAACTCATCGCCGTGATGATTCGCGTTCGACAGAATATTGTACCGATGTTAGTAAAATGGTTGGCGCACCCGTTTTCCACGTCAATGGTGACGACCCAGAAGCAGTTTTATTTGTCACAGAGCTTGCGATGGATTATCGCAACGAATTTAAACAAGACGTTGTGATTGATTTGGTCTGTTATCGCCGTCGCGGCCACAACGAAACTGATGAGCCATCATCGACACAGCCTTTGATGTATGCCGCAATTCGTTCACACAAAACAACTCGGACTTTGTACGCAGAAAAATTAGTTCAAGAAGGCGTCGTGAGCCAGGAAGAATCTGACAAAATAATGGACGACTATCGTGCCGCTTTGGATCGTGGCGATCACGTTGTCAGTAGCCTAGTTAGCGAGCCCGATTCATCATTGTTTGTTGATTGGTCGCCTTATATCGGCCACGACTGGACTGAATTTGCGGATACAACTTTTCCAATTAAAGAATTGCAGGAGTTAGGGCAGAAATTTTGCGATATTCCAGACGGTGTTCGAGTTCAAAAACAAGTTTCAAAAATATATGAAGACCGACGTAAAATGGCCGGCGGCGCTTTGCCCATTAACTGGGGAATGGGCGAGATTCTCGCTTATGCGACCTTGCTAAAACAAGGGCATCGAATTCGCTTTACCGGTCAGGATTGTCGACGCGGAACTTTCTCACATCGTCACGCGGTGATCTCTAGTCAAAACGACGGATCAACTTATTACCCCTTATCAAACTTGTTTGAAGGTCAGCCCGATTTCGATATATATGATTCTCTACTCTCGGAGGAAGCCGTACTAGCGTTTGAATATGGTTATGCGACGACAACGCCGATGTCGATGGTGATTTGGGAAGCGCAATTTGGCGATTTCGCAAACGGCGCACAGGTAGTTATCGATCAGTTCATTACCAGTGGTGAATCTAAGTGGGGTCGTCTTTGCGGGTTAACCATGTTGTTACCACACGGTTATGAAGGGCAGGGCCCTGAGCATTCCTCTGCTCGCCTCGAACGATTTTTGCAGTTGTGTGCTGAACATAATATTCAGGTTTGTATTCCGACAACGCCAGCACAGATTTTCCATTTGTTAAGACGGCAATCTATCCGTCCAATGCGGCGACCCTTAGTTGTCATGAGTCCTAAGTGGATTTTGCGTCACAAACTTGCAGTTTCGTCATTAGAAGAATTAGCGGATGGACAGTTTTACAACGTTCTTAATGATGAGTCAGTTGATTCTAACGATGTTTCCCGAGTCGTTATGTGTAGCGGAAAAGTTTATTACCATCTTCTAGAAAGGCGCGAAGAAGAAGGCATGAAGCATGTTGCGATTGTTCGACTGGAGCAGCTTTATCCCTTCCCTGAAGAAGAATTGAGCACAGCTTTGCGCTCATTTAAAAATTTAAAAGAAATAGTATGGTGTCAGGAAGAACCGCAAAACCAGGGCGCTTGGTACAGCAGTCAACATCATATGCGTCGCGTTATTAACGATGTCGATTTAAGTTTATATTTAATGTATGCGGGTCGTGATGCCGCGGCTGCACCTGCAGCAGGTTATATGTCTACACACTTAGAGCAACAGAATAAATTTGTAAACGAAGCCTTAGGAATTTAATAAACTTTTTAAAAGCTTAAGGTAATCCGAATTAATTAGTGCGTCACATAAATGACGATAAAGACGTAACAAAACGTAATAGGAAATAAACGGATGACTATCGAAATCAAAGCCCCAACTTTTCCGGAGTCTGTTCAGGATGGAACGATTGCCACCTGGTATAAAAAAGCGGGTGAAGCAGTGAGTCGCGATGAATTAATCGTAGACATCGAAACGGATAAGGTTGTCTTGGAGGTGGTTGCGCCTGCTAACGGACAACTTAGCGAAATCCTAAAAGACGAAGGCACGACCGTACTGAGCAATGAAATAATAGCGATTGTTACCGAAGGCGCTGGTGGAAGTGTCGCGGCGGCACCGGCAAGTGAAGCGAAAGTAGAAGCAGGATCGAGTGGCGGAAGCGGTGAAGGTCTCGCCAGTCCATCAGCGAAAAAATTAGCGGCTGAAAACAATATCGATTTAGCGACGGTAAGTGGTTCCGGTAAAGACGGTCGAATCACCAAAGAAGATGTCGTCAATGCAATTAAAGCTCCGGCTCCTGTTGCCAGTGCAAGTACTCCGGCCGCAAGCTCAAAACCAGCCGCCAGTGCGAGTACCGCAAACCCTCCTGCGGAATTGCTCAGTGGAGAACGAGTTGAAAAACGCGTACCAATGACTCGCTTGCGTAATCGAATTGCCGAGCGTTTGTTGGACGTTAGTCAAAACACTGCAATGTTAACGACATTTAATGAAGTTAATATGGCACCGGTAATGGCTTTGCGTGCTAAATATAAAGCTGATTTCGAAAAAATGCACAATGGAACTCGTTTGGGTTTTATGGGCTTTTTTGTAAAAGCAGCGGTTGAAGCGTTGAAAAGGTTTCCCGTGGTGAATGCGTCAATTGATGGTAGTGATACGGTCTACCACGGTTATCAAGATATTGGCGTCGCTGTCTCTAGCGATAAAGGTTTGGTAGTTCCAGTATTGCGTAATGTCGAGAACATGGGTTTGGCTGATATCGAAGCCACGATACGAGATTACGGTGTAAGGGCGCGTGACGGCAAGTTGTCGATAGATGAAATAATGGGTGGCACATTCACTATAACTAATGGGGGTGTATTCGGATCATTGCTATCTACTCCGATTTTAAATCCGCCGCAATCTGCTATTTTAGGCATGCACAAAATCCAAGATCGTCCGATGGCTGTTGACGGCAAAGTCGAAATTTTGCCAATGATGTATCTCGCGTTGTCTTACGATCATCGTTTAATTGATGGAAAAGATGCGGTTCAATTCTTGGCGGCAATTAAAGATCTCCTCGAAGATCCAGCACGTATTCTTTTGGAAATATAAATATGAAATGACAAAGCCGAATTTAATTTGGCTTTTGTCGTTTTGGCTTAGTTATATTATGAAGGCAAAGCCTCGATTACTCAGGCGAACGTTCTATTAAAATAAATCTCTCTTTGGAAGTACCCTATGTCAAATAAATATGATGTTGTTGTAATTGGTTCAGGTCCTGCGGGTTACGTAGCGGCAATCCGCGCTGCGCAATTAGGTTTGAAAACCGCGTGTATCGAAAAGTGGACTGATGCGAGTGGCAAGGGTGTTAATGGCGGTACTTGCTTAAACGTTGGTTGTATTCCTTCTAAAGCGCTACTGGATAGCTCCCAAAAATATCACGAAGCAAAAGACAATCTAGGTGTTCACGGTATTTCTGCCACCGGTGTAAAAGTTGACGTGCCGTCAATGATTGCCAGAAAAGACGCCATCGTTAAACAATTAACGGGTGGTGTGGCAGCGTTATTTAAATCAAACCGTGTTACCGGTTTGTTTGGTCACGGTAAATTACTGTCCAATAAAAAAGTTCAACTAACTGACAAAGATGGTAAGGAATCTATTCTAGAAGCAGAAAATATTATTCTTGCTTCAGGTTCTGTGCCCGTCAATATTCCTGTCGCAGAGATCGATGGCAACGTGATTGTAGATTCCACTGGAGCGCTTGAATTTGATGCAACACCAAAACGTTTAGGTGTTATTGGTGCGGGTGTTATTGGCTTAGAGCTTGGTAGTGTTTGGAGTCGCCTTGGTTCTGAAGTGGTATTACTCGAAGCTTTAGATAGCTTTTTGCCAATGATGGATCAGCAAATTGCAAAAGAAACTAAAAAAATCTTAACTAAGCAAGGTTTGGATATTCGCTTAGGTTGTCGAGTAACGGCTTCAGAAGTTAAAGGTAAAAAAACCACCGTAACTTTTTCTGATAAAGACGGAAAAGAAAGCAAAGAAGTATTCGATAAATTAATAGTGTGTGTTGGTCGTCGACCTTACACCGAGGAATTGCTGTCAGCGGATAGCGGGGTAAATTTAGATGAGCGCGGTTATATATTTGTTGATGATTATTGTGCTACCAGTGCGCCGGGTGTTTGGGCAATTGGTGATGTTGTGCGCGGCCCGATGCTGGCACATAAGGGTATGGAAGAGGGCGTCATGGTTGCGGAACGAATTGCTGGGCAAAAAACAGCGATGAATTATGACGTTGTACCGAACGTAATTTACACTCATCCAGAGGTTGCTGCGGTCGGAAAAACTGAAGAGCAATTGAAGGCCGATGGTGAGCCCTATAAGGTGGGTACTTTTCCTTTTGCAATTAGTGGCCGAGCAATGGCGGCAAATGATACCGCTGGTTTAGTTAAAATGATTGCCCATGAAGAAACAGATCGTATATTGGGTTGCCATATTGTTGGGCCTAGTGCGCCGGATTTAATTCAACAAGTTGCGATTGCAATGGAATTTGGTTCAACGGCTGAAGATATTGGTATGACTGTATTTGGTCATCCGACCCTTTCTGAATGTGTCCATGAAGCCGCTCTGGCTGTGAATGGTCATGCAATTCATGGTGTCAATCGCCGCCCGAGAAAAAAGTAAGAAACGAATTACAAAAAATAAAATGAAATAGAGAGCAAAACGTCGATGTTAGTTTAGTCGGCAATTGGAATTTAGGGCTTCCCTAGTATTAATAATTCCAACTTTTTTTGCCTCGGCTAGAAGCAAAAGTCGAGAGCAATTTCACATTCAATTAATAGTTAGACGGAAGGTAGCCATGAATTTACACGAGTATCAAGCAAAACAATTATTTGCTGAATACGATTTGCCGGTCTCAAAAGGTGTTGCAGCGCAAACTGTACAAGAGGCAGTTGATGCAGCGGACACAATTGGCGGTGACAAATGGGTTGTTAAAGCACAAGTACACGCTGGTGGTCGTGGTAAAGCGGGTGGCGTGAAGTTGGTATCTTCGAAAGATGAGATTAAGGCTTTTTCCGAACAGTGGTTAGGCAAGAACTTAGTGACTTATCAAACCGACGAGAATGGTCAGCCAGTTAGCAGAATCCTCGTTGAAACCTGTACCGATATTGATCAGGAGCTTTATTTGGGCGCAGTTGTTGACCGTTCAACTCGTCGCATCGTGTTTATGGCGTCGACTGAAGGTGGTGTGGAAATTGAAAAAGTGGCGGAAGAAACGCCAGAGAAAATTCTTAAAGCGATAATTGATCCCTTGGTCGGCGCGCAACCTTATCAAGGTCGTGAGCTTGCATTTAAATTAGGTTTGAATTCAGCGCAAGTTAAGCAGTTCACTAAAATATTTTTAGGCTTGGCTCAATTATTCCAAGACTATGATTTAGCCTTATTGGAAATCAACCCATTGGTGATTACTGATCAAGGTGATTTGCATTGTTTGGATGGAAAAATAAATATTGATGGCAATGCAATGTATCGCCAACCGAAATTGCAAGAAATGCATGATCCCTCACAGGAAGATGAGCGTGAAGCTCATGCGGCGAAGTGGGAACTCAACTACGTTGCCTTAGATGGCAACATTGGTTGTATGGTAAACGGCGCTGGTTTGGCAATGGGCACTATGGATATTGTTAAATTAACTGGCGGCCAACCGGCAAACTTTTTAGATGTTGGTGGCGGTGCAACTAAAGAGCGAGTTGTTGAAGCGTTTAAAATTATTCTTTCAGACGAAAATGTTAAAGCGGTTTTAATCAACATTTTTGGCGGTATCGTTCGCTGTGACTTAATCGCTGACGGTGTTATAGGTGCCGTTGAAGAAGTTGGCGTTAAAGTTCCAGTGGTCGTTCGCTTGGAAGGGAATAACGCAGAGCTTGGCGCGAAGAAATTGGCAGAAAGTGGATTGAATATTATCGCCGCAACCAGCCTTACCGATGCAGCAGAACAAGTTGTTAAAGCAGCCAAATAAACCGCGACAGCAAAGAATTTGAGGAAATTTTAATGAGTATTTTAATTGATAAAAACACAAAAGTTTTGTGTCAAGGTTTTACTGGCTCACAAGGCACGTCTCACTCTGAACAAGCGATTGAGTACGGCACAAAAATGGTCGGTGGCGTAACACCTGGAAAAGGTGGTCAAACGCATTTGGGTTTGCCAGTTTTTGATACGATGGCAGACGCCGTGGCAGCAACCGGTGCTGATGCCTCGGTAATTTATGTTCCCGCGCCATTTTGTAAAGACTCTATTTTAGAAGCTGCAAATAGCGGTGTTAAATTAGTGGTTTGTATTACTGAAGGAATTCCAACGCTTGATATGTTGGATTGCAAAGTTAAATGCGACGAGTTGGGCGTGCAATTGATTGGTCCAAACTGCCCAGGCGTTATCACTCCTGGAGAATGTAAGATTGGTATTATGCCGGGACACATTCACAAGCCGGGTAAAGTGGGTATCGTTTCTCGTTCAGGAACCTTAACTTACGAAGCGGTTAAGCAAACAACTGATTATGGATTTGGTCAATCAACCTGTGTTGGTATTGGTGGCGATCCGATTCCTGGTTCAAACTTTATCGATATCTTGGGCATGTTCCAAGCTGATGATAAAACTGAAGCCATCGTAATGATCGGTGAAATTGGTGGTACTGCGGAAGAAGAAGCGGCCGCGTTTATTAAAGCCAACGTAACTAAACCTGTGGTTTCTTACATTGCCGGTGTAACCGCTCCAGCAGGTAAGCGCATGGGTCACGCGGGTGCAATTATTTCTGGTGGTAAAGGTACCGCCGATGAAAAGTTCGCGGCCCTAGAAGATGCAGGCGTAAAAACGGTAAGAAGTTTGGCGCAAATTGGTGAAGCTTTAAAAGAAATTACTGGTTGGTAATTTTAATTTAGACAGTTAACAAAAAAAGCAGCGAAAGCTGCTTTTTTTATGTTTTACGTTCGGCCCAGATGAAATTAATTTACATTGTAATACAAGCGATAATCAACTCGCTGTTGCGAAAGCTCGCCTAATATTCCCTCTCGCAATGAAGTCGGGCTGTAAATAATCGATTCTATATTTAAACTTTCCATTATCGTCGCCAATATCGAAATACCCGGCGCTAATAAATCTAATCGTTGTGGGTTTAGACCGGGGATGTTGATTTCTTCTGCTCGAGCGACTTGAGAGATCGCTTTTTCGGTATTTCGAATAACCTTGTTGGTGATTGCCCCGTCAGACCACTCATTGGCGATCGCAATGTTCGCGATCATTTTTGCAGATCCGGAAGAGGCATATACTTCCTCCCATTGTCCTTTCCGTAGCGCGGGTAATATTGGTTTGATTTGTAAGTAGGCGGCTTCTTTCGCTGCGATACTACGTTTTGCATAATCGAGTTTTTTTGGGAAATATTGGTCACGCCAACGCACGCATCCCATTGGAATACTTTCGGCGAGAAATATTGTTTCTGAATTGCCGATTGCTATTTCTGTGCTGGCACCGCCAATATCTATGGTTAAGCGACGAGTGAGAGAATCAACCAGTGGATCGCAAATTCCGCGAAAGATTAGTTTAGCTTCTTGCTCTCCCGAAATAATATCAATTTCAAAACCGACCTTCTGTGCTGCCCGAATAAAGACGTCCGCATTTTTCGCGCGGCGCAGGGCTTCTGTAGCGACAACTTTTAATTGCAGGATGGGGTGTTCGTTGAGAACTTCTTGAAATCGATGAAGGCAATCTATACCGCGTTTCATCGCGACTTTGCTTAGCGAGTTAGTGCGATTTAAGCCTTGGGCGAGTTGGATTTTTTCGCTGCAGCGAGCGACAACTGAAAAACGAGCATCACGGTATTCTGCAATCAACAGATGAAAACTATTTGATCCGAGATCAATAATTGCATACATAGGCGAATTACTTTTGAATTTACCGGATTCTATCCGATTTAGTCATTTCGTCAAAGTGCATAGTTTTTTATATTGGTAACTACAATGAGGTAGCGATGAGGATGCCTTAGAATTGAGGTGTTTTTGTACGTTTTGAATTACAATTACTCACTTTTAAGTCGATAGTCCATCAGATCTGTAAAAACGCGCTGAGGTCATTAATTAAATGCTAATGAATATACTGTTCAAAAATGCCGACGTTGGGCAGTTTAAAGGCTCTGTTAAGGAGCTTTTTCTTAGATGAGATTATTCGCCATCAGTGATCTACATCTTGATCATCGAGCTAATCGCGAGGCTATAGATGCCTTAGAGGGTCATCAAGACGATTGGTTGATTTTGGCCGGAGATATCGCATCAACTGCAAAACAACTCGAATCTTGTTTACAGAACTTGAGTAATAAATTTGCACGCATGATATGGGTTCCCGGCAATCATGAATTGTGGGTAACTCAAAGTGATCAAGAAAATTCATCGGTAGAGAAGTATCAGGCGCTGGTGGATTTATGTCGACGCTATGATGTATCAACACCCGAAGATCCTTATTTACTATGGGAAGGCGCGGGAGGTGATCACATCATTGCGCCGTTAACACTGTTGTACGATTACAGTTTTAGGCCTGACTCTGTCGCTTTGGCTGATGCTGTTGAATGGGCGACGGAGTCTGGTGTGTTGTGTAAGGATGAGCACCTGTTTAATACAGCCCCGTACCCTTCGATAGTCGAATGGTGTCGAGCGCGCGTTGAGTACTCTTCGCGGCGATTAGAAACATGCGACAAACAAATACCACTGGTATTGGTTAATCACTTTCCATTACGATACGATCTTGTGCGAACGATGCGGATCCCACGCTTTTCCATCTGGTGTGGTACCAAGCACACAGAAGATTGGCATCTGCGCTTTAATGCTAAAGCAGTTGTTTCTGGTCATCTCCATATGCGAGCAACCGATTACAAAGATGGTGTGCGATTTGAAGAGGTTTCTTTGGGATACCCTAGAGATTGGCGCAGTGCACATGGGCCACAATTTTATATGCGAGAAATTCTACCTGGCCCTGAAAAACCTTATCATCACGCCGGACCTTTTTGGCGATTTTAAATTAATCTTAATCAGTAAATAGAGGAAGAAACATGACAATAAAAGTAGGAGATACATTACCAAAAGGAGCAGTTGCGGTAATGACTGCTGATGGTCCAAAGCCCTTAACTACAGATGAAATTTTTGCTAACAAAAAAGTTGTCTGGTTTGCGGTTCCTGGTGCATTTACGCCTGGCTGCTCGATGACACACCTACCAGGGTTCGTTGTGAATGCAGATAAAATTAAAGCCGCGGGCGTTGATAGTATTGTTTGTGTTGCCGTAAACGACGCTTTCGTAATGGATGCATGGGGCAAAGCACAAAATGCGGAGGAAATTATAATGGCGGCCGATGGCGGCGCTGATTACACCAAAGCATTGGGTTTGGAATTGGATTTGGCTGCTGTTGGTTTTGGTTTGCGTAGCAAACGTTACGCAATGATCGTTGACAACGGAGTTGTGAGTTACTTGGGAGTTGATGCCAAAGGTATTGAAGCCAGCTCCGCTGAAAGTGTTCTCGAAAACTTGTAGCTCGCTCAACGAGGGATACAAAAATAAATGAATACCGTATTAGAAGTAAATCACTTCAACTACGGTATTTTTGTATACTTTTTTTGAAATAATAATATTTAACGTATGATTTGCTTGTAATACGCGTTCGATAATTTTAGGAAATACCGATGTTAGATAATGTAATTGATTCACTTGGCGGTACTCAAGGTTTGATGTTCCATGGTGGCCTGTTATTGGTGAATGTTCTAATCATAATATTGTCTGATCCATTACTGCGAGTTATTAATAAGAGTAAAGAAGTAGCAACGCAAGCGAAAATACTTCGATTTGCGGCGGGTTCAATATTAATTTTTCATATTGTAGAGATCTTTCTGCAGATTTTTAATTTTGATGTTTTTCCTAATCTTTTCCGCAGTCTTAGTTTTTCTATCGCCACTATTTTTGCGTGTCTTATCACTTTTAATATCGTTTCTTATTTTAGTCGGAAAAAATTCGGTATTCCGCGAGAAGTAGATGGAGAAACTACGTTCATTGATAGTTACAATTCGCGCCTGGTCGATGTTGTGGCTTCTATTTTAGTTGTTATCATCGCTATATTTTGTTTCATTTATATTTGGAAGCTGAACACCCTTTTAGAAGCTACTGGGTTTTTGGGAATCGTATTTGCGTTTATCGCGTTAACCAACGGTGTTTGGTTTCCGGATATCTATTATGGTCTTGTCATACTCAATTCCAAAATGCTAGAAGACGGCGACGTTATTAAGATCGAGGGTAAGCGCGATGAATTTATTATTAGTCGGGTTTCGTTTATCTATACCATGTTGTTAGATGTTAGAAATAATCATCGCATAATTATCCGAAATCATCGCTTATTAAATTCCCAAATCGATAATTTGAGCAAGCGAGCGTCTATTGATGGCATTCGACACGCGATAAAATTTAATATCGCCTATCCGATCGTTGATCAAGTTTATCCAGGCGGCCCAGGACAAACTGAGAGTTTATCGGCACAAGGGAGTCAAGCAGCGGCGCCGTATGTTGAGCAAGAAAATAACAGCCAATCTGACACAAATCAAAACGATAAAAAAACGGAAACTAAGAAAAATCGAAATAATAAATATCCGACATTGAACTCTAATTATGACGTGTATAGAAACCGGATAAGACGGATGTTCGAGGCCGCAAATCAGATAGTCCTGGAGAATTCAGAGGCAAAAATAAACCCTAATCAAGAATTTGAGGTGGCCTTAACGGATTCTGGGAATTATGCATTGGAATTTACATTAAATTTTTATATTGATGCGCTACCGAACACAAAGGTTACCCGGACAATTAGGCAATATTTAGTTAGTACCCCAAGTATCGTACAAGAAGCAGTAAATGAAGCCTCGGTGATTCATGGCATCGAGTTAGCCACACCACAAATGATCGACTATCGAAAAAAACATGAGTCGAATATCGAAGCCACTTGATGTTCCTTAGTCGTTTCGAAATGACTAATCGCGATGTTTAATTTAATCGTTATCTAGCGGTTGCTAAGCCATATACATTGGTAAGGTTTTAATTTCAGCGAGTTTCCTTCAGGTGAGTTACTGTATGGTTTGATTTCACTGCCACCAATCAAGTCTCTCCAGTTATCGGTACCAATAAGATTGATGTCATTTAGCAAAATTGTCTGGTTTTGATCAGAGATATTGTTTAAACAAAAAATACTTTGTGTTCGATCCATACTTTGTCGCCAATACGCAAAGATAGCGTCCCCTAGGTGCAAAGTGAATTGCGTGGCGTTTGGATGAAATGCAGATTGTGATTTTCGAACCGAGATTAAAGTGCTCAAGCGAGCTTTGATTTTTGCATGCAAGTTACTGGGGTCTGCTAAATTCGCATTCAGTTCGTCAATATTCCATTGTCTTCGATTAATTGCGCGATTATGGCCATGTTCTTCTAATCGCTGGTAATCGTTCTCTGTACCGATCAGGCTGTGTATATAAATTCCAGGAATTCCTTCCAAAGAAAGCATGATCGTATGGGCTGCAATAAATCGTTCAAGCTGCCACTCGTCTACGCCATGTGTACTCGTGCCTTTAAGCGCATCAATCAGAGATATATTAATTTCATAGGGCTTGCGAGAAAGACCATCCAGTGCCCGCCAGCTAATCTTTCCGCCAAATTTTTCCATTGCCTTAATAAAATCTAACGTTTCTTCGTCACTTAATAAACCTTCTACAGGCCGCAAGCCAATGCCGTCGTGCGAGGCGATAAAGTTAAAATAAGCGGTACCGTTCTGAGCGGGCGGCATGCTCATCAGCCAGTTCTTTAAGTGTCGACAATTCCCACTGACCAAGGCATGTACGAGTAGGGGAGGTAGTGAAAAATTATAAATACAGTGCGCTTCATTGGCATTGCCAAAATACGATAAGTTTTCTTGGTTCGGGATATTTGTTTCTGTAATTATTACTGCACGAGGGTTGGCGTGTTCGATTAAGGTTCGCAACAGCCGAACAATTTCATGGGTTTGATTTAGGTTTAAGCAGCTGGTGCCTTCAATCTTCCAAATAAAGGCGACTGCATCAAGTCTGAAAATTCGAATACCTTGATCAAGATAGCGTCGAATGATTTCGACGAATTCTAATAATACTTCCGGGTTTCGAAAATCTAAATCGACTTGATCGTGGCCAAAAGTACACCATACGTGCTTATTCCCATCACTTGTCGTAACGAGCTGTAGTAATTCACTGGTTCTTGGTCGTACAACCTGACTCAGGTCAGCAGTCTCATTACTCAGGAAAAAATAGTCTTTGCCCGGCCTGATACCTTTCTTAAAATTTTTAAACCACTGATGACGAGACGAGCAGTGATTAATAACAAGGTCGGCCATTAAATCAAAATCGTCGCATATTGCGTTAATATCTTCCCAGTCTCCAATCGACTCATCGACTTCGTCATAGTCAACGACGGCGAAGCCATCATCGCCGCTGTGTGGGAAAAACGGCAATATATGTATACAGCTTATAAGATCGCGAAAATGTGCTTTAAAGAAATTGTGTAAAGTATGAAGCGGTTTCTCACCAGTTTTGAGTAAACTATGTCCATAAGTAATGGCGATGATGGTCGACTGGTTCCATAAGTTTTGATGGTGTTCGGGTTGTTTATATTCGGTTTTAAGTCTCATTGCCGCGAGAAAACGTTCGCTCTCATGATCGATATCTTTGTCCGGGTAAATAAACTGTAAGTGATTCCGGACACGTTGGTTTAATCCGTCGTAAATAGTAGATTTCAAATTGGTGGGCATAATATTTTAACTACCAAAAGTTATGGTCAACAGATATAAAAATTACTTGGCCGAATATTCTTTGTGATCTAGTTCAACCGCTTCATGAATTTGATCGAGAATATCCGGTATGGCACTTTTGACGCGGTTCCAACTGGGAATAAAAGGCGTTTCCATTGGGTTATCCAAAAACATTTTTCCTGCCTTAACGATGTTTTGAGCGAATAACTCTACTGATTGTTCTTCACGGTGGATATCCAGATCTAATCCATTGATTAGCGCATCATTCTTGTAGGTTTCGACAAAGTCCAGGGCGATTCGAAAATAATTGGCTTTTAAGGTTCGAATTTTCTCATTTGAAAAAACTTCTCCTTGAGTCGCCAGTTTTCTAAACAGAGCCTTGCAAATATCGATAGACATTTTCGAAAGTCCGCCTTCGTCATCCTGTAGCGATAAATCCTGATGCTTGTGGTCATAGTTGTGTGCGATATCAACTTGGCATAAACGGTTCGACGAATAGTTTCTATGCATTTCCGATAATACGCCAATCTCTAAACCCCAATCGCTAGGAATGCGAAGGTCAGAAATTACATCACGCCGAAATGAAAACTCACCGGCGAGAGCGTAACGAAAACTATCCATATAATCGAGATAGTCGGATTTTCCACACACATTTTTTAATGAGCGTAACAAGGGGGTCACTAACAATCGGCAGACGCGGCCATTAATCTTTCCATCTGCCACTCTTGAGTAATAGCCTTTGCAAAATTCATAGTTAAAGTTTGGGTTTGCAACCGGATAGATGAGCCGAGCAAGCAATTGTCTGTTATAGGTAAGAATATCACAGTCGTGCAGGGCAATCGCCTCCGCTTTTCCCGACGCGAGTATATAACCTAGGCAATACCAAACGTTTCTACCTTTGCCTAGCTCTCTCGGTGCCAATCCAATTTCTTGCAGTTGTTTGTCTATAGCTTGCAATCTTGGACCTTCGTTCCAAAGAACACGGTGGTTTTGATTTAGTCGGCTAAAATAGTTAAGCGCATACCGATACTGTTCCTCATTTGCTCTGTCTAAACCAATCACAATTTCTGACAAATAAGGTACATGCTCAAGTTCCGTAACAATATTGCTTAATGCAGGCCCCTCTAATTCAGAAAATAATGAAGGCAGAAGAAGAGACATTGGGCGTTGAGAAGAGTAGCCCGTAAGCTCCGCTTCAAGATCTTCATGAGAGCGGTGAGATAGATTATGCAGGGTAGTGATATTGCCGTTTTGAAAAAAGTCAGTCACATTAAGCTCCGGAAATTATAATTAGTTTTATGTTTATTAATTTATTTTGGTTTTGAAATAGCTTGGTCTTTTGCTTGCGCAGTGATCTGCGCTTCATCGAAAAATAGATCGAGGGCCTCGGACCACCCTAACGGACCCAATTCCTCGGTTTGAATAACCTTAGTCGATGATCCATTACAAAGTTTAAGCGCTTTGTGTACCGGTGATTTTACTAGAACCGCTACATCTGCGGCTTCTAACATGGCAATGTCATTTTTTCCATCGCCGGCCGCCACGACTGAAAACGACTTTTCGAAATTGATACGATAAAGCTCTTTGATTCGTTTAGTAGCCAAGCCTTTGTCTGAATTACCGAGAACGTGTAAGAAGCGACCACCTTCGAGTACACCGAAACCAGCGTCTTGAGCCTTATTAATAAAGACCTGCTTTTCAGTTTCGGACCCCAACCAGCGAAGCGGTTCAGAGTATCCTCGTTGGTTGGAAAGCTTTGCTTGTTCGACCGAAAGTCCCGTCGCAGCAACGATGCCATCAATTCCCAAGTCACTAAAACTGTTGAATTGATTAGGAAAGCTAGGCTTTATTTTTTTCAACCATGTTTGGATCGAAGCTCTCTCGACACCAAGGCAAATGACATCAAAGTCTTGGCTTGATATTTTAGTTTTGTCATCAATCTCAGTAACATTATCTCGATACGATAGTGAAGAGAAATAACCTTTAGGAATGTAGATTGCGGAGCCATTTTCAACGACAAATGGATGCACATTGCGCAGCTCTTCACGAAGCTCGATCAGTTCTGCAAAAGTTTTACTGGTGTTAATAATGACGGGAATGCTCTTGGTTTCTAGCGCAGCGAGCGTATTGTCAGCAAGTTCGTGTGAATAGGTAAAATGATCCAGCAGTGTGCCATCAAGATCAGTAACCACCAACCAATTAGTCGCAGAATCATTTTTCTCAAATTTGTCGACGATAATCTGTTGTTCGTTTAGCTTAAAAACAATATCGGCAATTTTTGGCAGAGCGTTAAGATTGTGTCGCGTTAGACGTTCAAAGTGTTGAATGAATCGTTTTATCGAATCCTGATCCATTACTTTTAAATCAGAATTTTTTTCGTCTCCTTTTAGTTTTTCGATGAGCTTATCTTCTTGGCGTTGTCGCCAGTGATAGACTAAATCGAAATTGGGGATTTGTAGCATGATTAATTTATCGATTTTATTCCAAAGCGCACTATATTGATTCGAGAGGCAAGAATTAACATAGGTCCGCCATACGCCTTCACTATCTTCCAGTCGCTCCAGGTTATTGATTGGCTTCGTTAGCTCTTGTTCGGACTGCGCTAAATTTGATACACACCAGCCTTCAAAAATAATTAAATCTACAGGTTCTCTTATTACTTCCCATTCATTTTTAGGAACGCGATCATCGCGAGCTTTATCAAATCTGGGAATTTTTACTGAGTCAGGGTTTTTCGAATTACTGGTATTGAGTAACGAGTCGATGGTGGCGATGGCAAGTTTCACGTCGTGAGTGCCAGGAACACCGCGAGTGCTGAGTAAAGGATGAACCTCAGCGCCTAACTTTGTTCTTTCATCGCGAGTAAGATAGAAGTCATCTAATGAAAGTACCACGACTTTTAAAGAGGAATTTTTGTTTTTTGCGTCAGCCTCTAGAATCACTTTTAGTAGGCTTGCCAAAGTCGATTTTCCACTACCTTGGCTGCCCACTATCCCTAATACTTTTAGCTTTTGTTGTGCAATGTCAACCGCGAGTTGTTTCGCGAGCGGCAAGAACCAGCGTCGAGCCATATCTGAATAGAGTTCAGGTAGTTGCTCGGACTGAACGAACTGCTTAATGAGTGAATCAAAATCGTTGATCACAGCTCACCTTGGGGCCTTGTTTTAGTTGATAGCTGGCTCGGTACGGCTTCGAGTGTAGGGCTTCTGAATATGAAATCATTTGGCTATATTTGATCGTTTGTCTCGTATTGATGTATATGCTGGCGCTAAAAAGAGCAATTGTGCCACTCATTGGTGCACTTTGGCACCTTTCAGGAGAGCCCTAAAGGCTATGCGCCTGCTTTCCGTGCTATTTTGAGCCTCACTTCGGGCCTGGTGATGTTTTAGTAGGCGTTCTTCACAGTCGATAGATAGGGAAGAGCAAAGCTTGTGCCAATCGCTATAGTGGGGAACATCCACGTCAAGCTGGGACTATTCAAGCACAGTCTGAGGCCTGATTACGAACAGGAACTTTTGATCTTATTGAGGATCAGATTTGCCGGTGATTAAAATCTAAATTTTGGGGCTTAGCTTAATAATAATTTTGTCGTAATAAATTTCGTATCCTCATTGAAGCAACGATTTCAGATGATCTTGGTGTCAACAAGGGCCCCTAGTCGTATTCTGGTAACTGATTGTCACAGGTAAATTTTTTAAAAGTAGTCTACAAAAAAGCGGTTCTACAGGCACTTTGCATAAAATCTTGTATGGAATACAGCGTATTTACTAACCTAACCACATCACTGTTTATTGTCTTACTACACGGAGAATTTAATGAAAAATCGTCTTTCACTCATCGTACTAATTGCGACAGTGTTTTTGATCGCACCGGCTTTTTCAGCTGACTATAAGATTGATACAGATGGGGCTCATGCATCGATCAATTTTAAAATCCCTCATCTTGGCTACAGTATTTTGGTGGGGCGATTTGATAAGTTTTCCGGAGATTTTAGTTATGACGACAAAAATCCTCAGGCGTCTAAAGTCGATGTCACAATCGACACGACGAGCTTGAATTCCAATCACCCCGAACGTGATGGCCATTTGCAGGCAGAGGGTTTTCTGAACACCAAGGAATTCCCAACGGCGACATTCGTAAGTGAAAAGTTTGTCAGCGACGATGGCAAAATGGGCAGCTTGCAGGGTAAGTTAACCCTGCGTGGCGTAACTAAAGATGTAGAAATTCAGTTTATGAAAATTGGTGAAGGTAAAGATCCATGGGGTGGCTACCGCGTTGGCTTCGCGGGTTCTACCACATTAACGCTGAAAGATTTTGGGATCCCGACAGATCTAGGCGCTAGCGCACAAGAAGTCGAATTGGAGTTGTATATTGAGGGTATTCGTAAATAAAGCCTTCATTTTAGGCATCAAGCCCTAAGTTTTAAAAGCCGCAACAGTAGACACTGGTGCGGCTTTTTTTATGTATATCGGTATATGCTATGCCTAATTGTCTCAGCTATTCAAACAGGGGTGTATAGCGCAGAAACTTACGTTAGAATCCCAAACATCTTTCGCGGTATAAATATCATAATCAGCAGCGCGAAGCTCTAAAATCAAAAAGTCACAAACATAATATTTAGCGGGTTAAAGAACCTTTTAGAAATAGTTATTGGAGATGCTTATGAAAACGCGTGCGGCCGTTGCCTTTGCTGCAGGAAAACCTTTAGACGTCATCGAAGTCGATTTAGATGGCCCGAAAGCGGGCGAGGTGTTGATTGAATTAAAAGCCACCGGTGTTTGTCACACCGATGCTTTTACTTTGTCTGGGGACGATCCCGAAGGCGCTTTCCCTGCAATCCTCGGTCATGAAGGTGCCGGTATTGTTGTTGAAGTAGGCCCGGGTGTGAAGTCGGTCGCCGTGGGTGATACCGTAATTCCTTTATATACACCTGAATGTCGCGAATGCGAATATTGTCTACACCCAAAAACAAATTTATGCCAAGCAATACGCGGTACACAAGGGCAGGGCTTAATGCCTGATGGCAGCAGTCGTTTTTCCCTCGACGGTAAACCACTTTTGCATTACATGGGTTGTTCAACTTTTTCTAACTACACTGTGCTTCCTGAAATCGCGGTTGCGAAAATTCGTAGCGATGCGCCACTAGATAAGGTGTGTTATATCGGTTGTGGTGTAACCACCGGTGTCGGTGCCGTTGCGTTCGACGCAAAAGTGGAACCTGGTTCAACGGTTGTTGTATTTGGGCTTGGAGGAATAGGTCTTAATGTTATTCAAGGTGCTCGACTCGTTGGCGCCAGTCAAATTATTGGTATCGATATTAATCCAAGCAAAGTCGAACTCGCGAAAAAATTTGGCATGACCGACTTTATTAACCCTAAAGACGTTCACGATGTAGTAGAAGCCATCGTCGACATGACCAATGGCGGCGCAGATTATAGTTTTGAATGTATCGGCAATGTAAACACTATGCGCCAAGCATTAGAGTGTTGTCATAAAGGCTGGGGCGAATCTATTATTGTCGGCGTCGCCGGTGCTGGAAAAGAAATTTCTACCCGACCATTTCAACTCGTCACCGGCCGAGTATGGCGAGGCACCGCCTTCGGTGGCGCAAGAGGTCGAACCGACGTACCAAAAATTGTTGATTGGTTTATGGATGGCCAAATAAAAATTGATGAACTTATAACACACACAATGCCATTGGACGATATTAATAAAGCATTTGATTTAATGCACAAAGGCGAAAGTATTCGTTCGGTGGTTTTGTATTGATTTCGTTTGGATGGATGTGTCTGTACGGAGCCATTATAAAGAAATAGGTAGCGTGGTCAGATGTGGATACCTACGCCGTAATTTGATTGGATAGTGTCTATATCTGACCACGCTATTTATTAAATTGTTAGAAAGTACAAGCGTGTTCGTACCAAGGAATGAAAAATGAACGATGTCATTGACGCAATAAATACAAGGTTAAAATCTCCATATTTTGGATATGCCGTTTTGTCCTTTTTTGCGCTCAACTGGCGAGGAATTTTTTTACTGTCTGCAACGGAAGGGGATCCGACGAGTAGACTAGAAGCCTTTGATTCAGCCACTAGTTATTGGTCTCTCGTTGTATTTCCTCTAATTGCGGGAGCAATAGTTGCGGCGTCAACACACTGGCTTAAATACCTTTTCTTGCTTGTTGCCGAAAAACCTTTGGAGCTAATCGAAAACTCCAATCTCGAAGCGGAACATAAAAAAGCTATTCGCCAATCAGAGCTGGAGCAAGTACGCGTTGATATAACTGCAGCGAGAGAAAGAGAGCTTATTGATAGAGCGAAGCGTGACGAATCAATATCTCAAATCACAGATGAAAAGAAAAAGAAGGAGCTCGAAGCTGAAATCAGCAAAATTCGAACAGAACACGATATTAATCTTTCAGAATTCGCAAAAAATCTCTTAAAAGCGGCTGCCTCAGACAAAAATGGCACTATCATGAAGCCCAAGACCATAGGCGAGCAAAGTATTCAAGCCGGAGGTAAAGTTTTCGGAAAGGGGTCAAAGAGGGAGTACGCGGCATATGACTCGGCACTTAAAGAGTTAATGGCAAACGGATACGTAATAGGTGTTGGCTACAAAGATGAAATATTTGAGTTAACCCATGAAGGGTGGTTACTCGCCGATGCTTTCTAACAAGTCAATGGTGCATCGCGCCTACGGTGCTGAACAGCCTACACTGCGTTTCGGCTGCCGCACATTGAGGCGTTATAAGTTTCGGATAAGCCATGCCACGAGCTGATCTTTCCAATGATTTAATACACTGGATTAAAGGCGATTCAGACGAAGAATCATTTCATATTCTCCGTCAGATCGTCTTTGGTCATAGACTCCTTGGTGGTTCTGGCCATATTAAAGATGGTTACCGCTGTGTATGTTTTACCGAAGCTCCAGAAAATACCTTTCACAATGTTATTGGAAGGTATAGACCGTTCGGAATTCGCGTTTCAAAGAAGTGGTTGTATGCGCTAGGCGGTCGTCCAGTAATTTATCAGTCAGATTCTGAATATGCATCTCTAGCAGAGTCGCATCGCTGGCGGCATGTCAGATATGAACCAGATTCCGACCCGCCAATTGACTTCACGTGGGAGCGAGAGTGGCGAATAAGAGCGGATGAAGTTCATTTGCAGCCCGGTGAGGCGAGAATCATCGTACCTCATGATTCTTGGGGCGAGGCAATTGAAATGGAACATTACCAAGATGAACTATCTAGAATCCACTACGAGTCAGTAGCTTACGGTGATGCTTGGCTATTTAACCACCCAGATGATTTTTATTATGCAATCAGCACTATCAACTTATAATAAGGCCAAGCACCGCGACGTATTTTTCGTTGGAGCCTCCCCCCAAAAAATACGCGCGTGTTGGCGGCGTTAAGCCCCCAACCTCAATCAACAAAATAGACAAGGAGTTATCAAATGGCCAAAAAAGGCGAAAACACACCTAAAAGAATTACATGGCCATTCCCGCGTGTAACACTAGAAAATGCACTTCGTGTACCTACAGCACTTAAAGAAAAAAATGCTGGTAATCCTTGGCCTCCAGCAGAGGTTGGAAAAGCATTAAGTATGGGTATGAGCACAAGATTCTATTACCTTACGGCTGGCGCACGAGATTACAATCTTACAGAAGGAACAAGAGACGCCGCAAAAATATCATTAACTGCCCTTGGTAAAAAAGTTTTATATCCAAGATCACCAGAAGAGGAAATGGTTGCGAAGCGAGAAGCTTTTTTGAGCGTAGATATATTTAGAAAAGTATTGGAGTATTACAAGGGGAGCGATCTTCCAGAGTCACAATACTTATCAAACACCCTTGAAACAGAGTTTGGTATTGATCCATCTATTCATGATGACTTTATAGATATATACCAAAAAAACTGTCGCTTTCTACAAATTGGACACCAGTTTGATATTAGTCAGCAACAAGTTATTCCCGCCAATACCGGCAACAATGGATCGACAATTTCATCACCAGTTGTTACTGACTCCTCAATTGGAGATGGGCCTATTTGCTTTGTCATAATGCCATTTGTAGAACGTGAGGAAACTAGGCCTACTGGTTTTTTTGAAGAAGTTCTCGCCAGTCTAATTACACCAGCGGCAGAAAGTGTTGGCTTTGTTGTAAGAACAGCTAATAGACAAGGCAGTGATGTAATTCAATCGACAATAGTTAATGAATTACTTGAAGCTGATTTAGTTGTAGCAGACCTCACGGAACACAATCCGAATGTATTATTCGAACTTGGAATGAGGATGCGAGAAGACAAACCAGTAGCTTTAATCAAAGCTACTGGCACTGGCCGAATATTTGATGTGGATAATATGCTTAGGGTCGTTGAGTATGATTCATGCTTATGGCGTTCAACTTTACAATCCGATTTACCAAAACTTGCAGAGCATATACAGGCCACTTGGGATAATCGTGATAATGATATTTCGTATATGAAATTACTCCGCCAAGCACCGCTTGCTACTGGTGATATCAATCGTAATTTTTAATGAAAGGCTTAACAAGCAAAGGCAGCACCGCCCTGCGGGCTGAACGCGCTAACGCGCGCCGCTGCTTAACAATCAAAGGGTCAGAGTAACTGATTTTTACGAAAAATATTTTTAACCGCGAATCAGTTATTCTGACCCTTTGATTTTTCTGATTTTTCGGCGTTGAAGATGTAGAAAAACTAAAAATCGTTTTTTACAGAAAATGAAATCGTGCCGAGAGTCGTGTGAAATTAAAAATTCAACTCTCTTTTCTCTGAAACGGAACGTAGAAGCATGGTTTTTGACAGTAATTTTATATTTGGAATTTGAGGATTAGTTCTTCTACATCCTCGTCACGTGTATATGACATGAAGACACTGGAAGAGCTAATCAATAAAGAAGACCCATTCATTAATGTAATGAAGGAATGGGTTTCTGAAGCTAAGAATCATGTAGAAATACTTTCTCCTTCTGAAAACCATGATCAAATACTATTGAATGTTCAAGTAACAACACACTCAATACTTGGCTCACTGATTTACCATACTGGTGGCGTACTGATTGACCATGGATGGGTAAGAATACTTGGATCTGGAAACACCGACTTTGCAAGAGATATCCATAACTGGAATCAACCTATTAAACAGGGTATCTATCTTGTAGCTGATGACGCTGCAGGGGGTTTTTATGCAATAAATGGAGGCGCTTTTTCGGGGGACATGAATTCTATTTACTATTGGGCGCCGGATTCATTCGAGTGGGAGCCACTTGATTTACTGTTTTCTGATTTTTTTGGTTGGTTACTCTCAGGAGATTTGGATAATTTTTATGAGGGGATTAGATGGGACAGCTGGCAAAGCGATATAAAAAATATCACAACTGATCAGTGCTATACGTTTTATCCACCCCTATGGTCTGATCAAGGCAGCAGCAACGTAAGCCATAGAGGTGTTGTACCAGTTAAGGAAGCATTAGATATAAAATATGATTTATTGTCACAAATGCAAATCAAAGGGTCAAAGTAACTGATTTTTACGAAAAATATTTTTAATCGCGAATCAGTTACTCTGACCCTTTGATTCGGCGGGACGCTCCTAACGTCGCGCCCCAAACCTTGGCGTTAGCTGTATTTAGGGATTGGAAAGTAAGAATGGATAAACGAGAATTTATGTATCGAGTAAGTATCATCAGCTTTTTTATGATGGCGGTGTTGCTTGTCGGCTTAAATATATTCGGCATAGAAAAACCAAGTGTATTACTACAAGTTACTGGTAGTTTATTCTCGCTCTCTTTCATTCTTCCCGCCGCGTATATATGGTTAGATGGTTTCAATAGATTTAAAGCAACTATCGGGTTTTATAGCGGTAAGTGGGTAGCATATGTTGTTTTCAATGTTATTGCTGGTTTATATCTGCATCATGCGTACAAAAAACACAGCTAACAAGGCGGTGTTGTCTGCCGCTAAACGCGGCGGGACGCTCCTGGCGTCGCGCCCCAAACCTTGGCGTTAAGTCTACAAATAAAGCCATAGCCTAGGAGAGTAAAATGGGAGCAAAAACATGGATGCTTGCTATTGTTGAGAATGATGCGAAAGAAAGCCTAAAGCAAAACCCTGAATTAAATAGGGGTGCATCAATAGCTCTCGCAAATAAATTATTCCCATCAGAGAAATTGGAAATAATATCTGACGGAGATCTATCTTATACCTGCCCGCCAGATAACGAGATATATATAGGAGTGTTTCCAGGAATTAGTATCGTAGCTGCTAAAGAGTTTGGTATTGATTATCCTTCAAAACTCCCACAACATTTTATTGATTTAGCTGGACCATGTTCAATATATCTACATGCTATGCACAGCGTAGTCGATTGGTTTGCGTATGCAGTGTGGACAGAGGGTAAGTTGGTTAGATCGCTTAGTGTTTCGCCCGATAATGGAATACAGGAAGATATAGGCGAACGCCTATCGTTCGAAATGCCTTATTGGGAAGGAAAATATCCTGCTATAGACCCCGATGAGGATGACGCAGATTACCCGTTGCAATTCCATCCATTAGAATTTGGAGAAGCAGCTCTTCTAGAATTTTTTGGTTATCAGCTAGAAGGGCCTATAGATGCTTCCCAAGTTGAACCAGAATCAATACCCCTGGTAGGTCTAAAAAGAGTGAAATCGAAATGGAAATTTTGGTAAAAGGACTTAACAAAGCCACCAACGTCGCATTAGTTGCAAAAAGCGCAACTAATGCTGGACATCGTTCCACGATGTTTCGCTCGCCCGTTGTGGCGGCGTTACTCTTCTTTGGAGGAAATATGAAAAACGTCTTGATCCTTATAGCTCTTGTGTTATCTGTGTCCATTTTTGAAGCTAAAGCCGATGTTGTGAAATCTCCAATAGAAGTATTTGAAAGTATTAAAAGCTTAACTGGGGAATGGCAAAGTCTGTCGGAGAAAAGCAAAACCAAAATTACATTTGAAGTGATTGCTAATGGTTCAGCGATATCTGAAAGATGGTCAATGGGATCAGATCGTACATCGTTGACAATATATTCTATGGATGGTGACACCTTGATAGCTACGCATTACTGTCCGCAAGGTAACGCTCCAACTCTAGCTTACAATTCTGTCGGTGAAAATGGCTATCGTTTCATTTTCAAAAGCGAAACAAATATGCAGAATACAGAAGGGTATCATGAGCATGAGTTTAGTCTATTGATTTTATCGAATAACAGTATAAAGCGGGGAGAAATCTACGTGCAAAACGGTAAGTCATATGATCCAAAAGAAAATTCACCAGGGTATGAAGAGTTTAAAAAAGAGTGAAAGAGTAACAAGTACAATCAATAGGGCTCAAAAATGCTGCGCTTTTTTCGCCGTTAATCCAAGCGCTATACGAATAAGTCGAGGTTAGATCAATGTCTACAGACTTCTCAAAACTGCAGCGAGACCGGCATCCGATTCCTTCTTTTGTAAAAGTGGCATTAGAAGATCATGCGCTATTGCAAGATTACCTTGCGCGGCCAGCTTATCAACAGAACGATTACATTGGCTGGATTAATCAAGCAAAACAGCATTCAACCAAACAAAAGCGGCTAAACCAGATGTTGAATGAACTTAAACAAGGTGGCGTTTACATGAAGATGCCACATCCAGCTTCAGTTAAAAATTAATACCTAAACACGCGCATCAAAAAATCGCATATCAAGGCCAGGCAGAGAGCAATTTTTGGGATGCGAGATCAAAACGATGGCAATAATAAGTGGTAATAAGTGGGGTCAGATAAGAATAAAATTTCGAGGTGTTTTGCCCACAACCCAAATCGGAAATTTCGAATTTTGATATAAAAAAGAAAAAGGGAAGCTCATGCAAAACAAAAATAGTTCAATTCTTCTTACTTTCTATATAACAGCCTGTTTCACATTTAACCTCTCGGCACAGGAGGTTGAGAAGCCATACAGAACCTGCGACAACTGTCCGGAAATGGTCGTTGTGCCAGCTGGTAGTTTTCTCATGGGTAGCCCTGCTTCCGAAGAGGGACGGAGTGAGAGTGAAGGTCCGCAACACCAGGTGCACCTGAGGCCCTTTGCAATGGGTAAATATGAAGTCACGCGCGGCCAGTTCGGGTCCTTCGTTGCGGAAACAGGCTACCGCACTCAGGCTGAACAGGACCCGGGCACGGGTTGCACCACTTTAGCCGTGCGGGAAGGTGGTGTCTCTTCATGGGGTGGAACCGCTAACCAGAACTGGCGTAACGCGGAGCTTTACGGCCTTGAACAGGGCAGCGATGCTCACCCGGTAATGTGTGTGAGTTGGCAGGACGTACAGTCCTATATCAAGTGGCTCAACGACACACGGCTGAGTGCAGGTGAGCCACCATTTCGTTTGCCAACAGAAGCGGAATGGGAATACGCAGCAAGGGCCGGTAGCAATACGACGTACAGCTTTGGAGGAGATGTTGACTCTCTGTGCCAGTATGGAAATGGCGGTGACCTGACTCCTTTACCTAACGGACTTACATGGAGTGAAAAAATCGACTGCGAAGATGGTTATGTGTATACAGCTCCGGTTGGCAGCTTCCAGGCGAATGACTTCGGTTTATATGACATGCACGGGAATCTCAGGGAATGGACACAAGACTGCGCGCACGAAAATTACGAGGGCGCACCTGTTAACGGAGAGGCGTGGGAAGAAACAAATGATGGAGTATGTACCCGTCGCGTCGCGCGCGGAGGCTGCTGGTGGTACCACAGACAGGACATACGCATCGCTTTCCGATTTTTGTTCATGGACGTATTTTTACCACGCAACACTCTAGGTTTTCGACTTGCACAGGACCTCCCGTAATACGCGAAATAAGTGGGGTCAGATCAAAATAAGTGGGGTCAGATAAGAATTAAATTTCGAGCTGTATAACACGTAAGGTCGTTTACTTTGTTTTCAGAATAAAATTAACTAATTAGAAAATAATCGTGACGATTGTATTCCTACTTGAAGGCAGAGATAAGGAGAATCAGAAAATTTATTTTTTTCTGGAAAATTTTAAGATATGTCCTTTGAATGCGTCGATAAGGTAGTCAGTGTGCATGGGTTTAAATTGAGTGCTTGAATACCCGTACTTTTCCATTTGTGAGCGGAGTTTGTTTTTTCTCCCTCGGCCGGGATCGACGATAATAACTTCACAATTTGGTTTCGCGTGATTGTTAATAAAGTTGGCCAGTTGTTGGGCATGTTCATCTTCATAAAGAAGATCGCTGCCAATGATTAAATCAAAACGCTTAAGGTTGTCTGTGCTGTCGATCCAATTAACGCACTCAAATGCGATTAGTTTATCGTTATTGAGTTTGGTATTTCGCTGCAAAAAAAACTCGGCTTCTGGATGGTAATCTGTGGCTGTTATATCAGCTTGTTGTTTGTTGAGTAGCAAACTAGATAATCCCATGCCGCAGCCCACCTCTAGTATTCTTTTTCCTTCCGTTTGGTAACGGGAAATGTAGTGGGCCAACACCATGCTAGAAGGCCAAATAGTTCCGAAAATAGGCCATAACGCGGAGCTTATGCCTAGCTTTTGAGCGATTCCTTCCCGGTCACTAAATTGTTGTTTGTCACGGAGTGTACAGAGATGGATGTCGATGTTGCCAAACTCAATGGTTTGATAGCGAACTCTCAGCGGTAAAGTCATTTATCTATATCCTAATAATCGTGCGTGATTAAGTTAGCTATCTTGATAAATGACAACGCTTAAAATAGCTCAGAGTATAGAGATCTGACGCAAGCGCAAGTAATATAGCGAAAATTCGGGTATGTAAGTCGCGTAATCTCAAATTTCAAAACTGTTTTATTTACTATCAACTTAATAGGGGGAGTTATGGATTTTTCACAATTGAACATTATTGCTATTCTAGTCGCGGCAATATCTAGCTTTGTCCTGGGTGGTTTGTGGTATTCAAAAGTTTTATTTGGCAACGCGTGGATGAAGGAAACAGGTATCACCGAAGAAAAAGCCCAGAACGCAAATATGCTAAGAACTTTTTCCTTAGCGTTTGTCGCCAGCTTGGTCATTGCATTTAATTTGGCTATGTTCCTCGGGGCCGAAAGCACACTCGGTACCGGAGCTTTTTATGGGTTTCTCGCAGGTTTTGGTTGGGTAGCAATGGCTTTTGGCATTAATGATCTTTTCGAGCAACGATCGCTGAAGTTATTTTTGATTAACGCGGGTTACCATACAGTTGGCTTTACCATTATGGGGGCTATTGTAGGTGTTTGGCACTGAGAGAACATTTTTTGCGTCACTTTGATGGCAATACACTCGACAAAAATCAGCCTTAGGTGAGGTAAAATGATTTCCTATCAAGGCCGATGTCATTGTTGTGCGGTACAGTTTTCTTTCGATGTGCCTGAATCCATTACAGAAGGAACTCGCTGTAACTGCTCTTATTGTTCGAAAATTAATATTGTTCATTCGCAAAGAATAGATCCCAATCATTTCCGTATCGACGAGGGTCTGGAAAAAATAAATTGCTATTTGTTTGCTGATAAAGTAGTCGAGCATAAGTTTTGTAGCGTTTGTGGTGTTTACGTTTTTTACACAGGTAGCCAATGCAAAGTTAATCTGGCTTGTGTTGATAATATCGATATTTCTAGTCTCAAAATTAGACATTATGACGGAAAAAATTTGTTATAGGTTTTGAATCTACCAGTCTCCTTGCTTTAACGGAGATTAATATTTATAAATAATTTATGTAGGGAGATTTGGGCGTATTTTCTGCGCCCGGAAACGACAAAATAATTGTTCGTTCATAAGCTTATCTAGGAGTATTTTTTCGTGAGCCAATATCAGTTAGCCCAAATAAATATCGCGCAAGCGAAAGCGGAGATGGATACGAAGGAGATGTCTGGGTTTGTTTCACGTCTAGAAGAAATTAACGCCTTGGCGGATAAGTCCCCAGGCTTTGTTTGGCGGCTTAAATCTGACGCTGGTGATTCGACGGCTATTCGTGTATTTGATAATCCTCTGCTCCTTGTCAATATGAGTGTTTGGGAAGATATTACTTCACTTAAAAACTATGTATATCGAAGCGCTCACGTAGAACTTATTCAACACCGGGATGCTTGGTTTGATAAAATCGCGGAGTCTCATCAGGTCTTGTGGTGGATTCCTCGCGGACATATTCCGACGCCGGAAGAGGGCAAAGAAAAACTTTCTCATCTAAATCATAATGGACCAAGCCAAATAGCCTTTACCTTTGCTAAACCTTTTGACGCAACGTGACAGAGGTTGCACCTAGAGGATTCGAAAATGAAAAAATGATAGCAAGTGATTTTGTCTATCGAGAAACACTTGCATCAGAGAATTAAAAACATATTTATATCGAACGTTGTTCGTTTTATCATTATTTTTTGGCGGCACAAAGTACCAGAGCATACTTCATTTTTCACCCTGGATAATGCGAAGGTGGAAGAATTACGCAGACCTCACTATCGTACACGTTTGTGCGGTCTACTACGCTGCGACGGGTGAAGATATTTGTTGATTTGGATTTTCAAGCAACGACAAAGCTTGCTCGAAATTAATAAACACTAATCTTTAAAAAACTAGGAGTGAATTATGATCCGTATTATAACAATGGTAGCGGTTGCCATATTTGTTTCAGGTGCTTTCGCACAAACCGACGCCGAAGTGTCCCTGACTCGACTAGATTGCGGCACCGCGTCGCAACCTTCAGATGTCACTCGGTTTTCCGATACCCACGCTTATCACGACAAAAAAGTTCAACTTACCTATAGCTGTTATTTGATTCAACACGGCGATGAATACATGATTTGGGATGCGGGGCAGCCTGACAACGGTGATGCAAGAGCGCCGAAGACAAACCTTGTCGGTTTGTTAGCAGAGCTGAAAATTAAACCAGAGCAGGTTAAGTATCTTGGTATTAGTCATTATCACGGCGATCACGTTGGCCAGGCACCTTTGTTGCCGCAATCTACTTTGTTAATAGGGAAGGGTGATTGGGATGTGCTAACTGGTGCTTCGCCAAATCGTATGGCAAACCCTGCACCGTTCGCGCACTGGATATCTGGTGGTGGGAAAGTCGAAGCGGTTCCTGTGGACAAAGATGTTTTTGGAGATGGCACTGTGATCATGCTCAATACGCCTGGACATACACCCGGCCACCATAGTTTATTAGTGAAATTAAAAACGATGGGTAACGTTCTGATCTCTGGTGATCTAGCGCATTTTCACGAGAATTATTCTAGCAATGGGGTGCCAACATTTAATACCGATAGGGCGGACACCTTGGCTTCATTTGACCGGTTTAAGAATATTGCAAAAAATTTAAATGCTACCGTTATCATTCAACATGATGCGCGAGATATACAGAAACTTCCTCAGTTCCCGATCGCCGCTAAGTAGTTCTTGAGCAATATTAGATTTTGATATGCCTGGTTAAACGAGAATAAAGGCGTAAATTAAAAGGACATTAGCAAGCAACAAAATAGTAAAGTGAGCGTTTTTATTCTCGGTATTTTTATGTTCTTGGGTTTCATAGGCTTGGGATATTTTCTCGCTGACGCGGCGATAACGTTTAAACAGTTTGACAGAAGTGCCATGGTAAAGGGGTTGTCGGAGCGAGAATACAGTGCGGATATAGTTATTTGGCCCATTCAATTTACCACCGCCAGTAGTGACCTAGAGTCACTTTATAACCCCATCGATGGCAGTACAGCGAAGATAAAAACGTTTTTAAATGAGATGGGTATTGATCCTGCCGAGATTAATGTTAATTCGCCGGCAATAGACGCTGAGCACGATCTCTTGGCCGCAATTGTACCTTGGGTAGAAGAAGGTATCGCGGTCGCGCCTCGCAAGGACCGTAGTGTTGCGACCTCGGTTGTTTTGCTGTCCTCTTTTCTAAGATGAACGGCTGTGTTATTGCAGTTCCTTGCTTTATATATTAATGTTCAGGGACGGCGTAGGCCGGTGAATTTATAATTATAATAAATCCAGTATTCAAAAAATTAACATTTCTTTCATTCCCTAACGAGTAATATAGGCTCGCATTGGCTATGCCAATTTCGGGCGTCATTAAGTCAGTAAACATAAGGAATGATGGACACAGGGGATATTCTGGGGGAAAAGCTATTATGGAAAAGGCAATAACCGAAAAAACAGAATTAACGTCCGACCTTATGAATCAGCGTATTCACTATCTCGATCAGGTACGCGCCTTGGCGATGCTGACGGGAGTCTTTTTTCACGCTGCTGTAACTTATAGTACCGGTGCCCAAAACATCTGGTTCTTGACCGACGTTAAGAGCTCCGATTCCTTAAGTATTTTTTTCATATTTTCACATTTATTTAGAATGGCACTGTTCTTTTTTGTGGCAGGATTTTTTGCTAATTTCCTGATTCAAAAGCGGGGCGTTAAAGCTTTCTTGAAAAACCGTGCTATCCGCATCTTGCTGCCGTTCTTGGTTTTTTATCCGTTGGTAATGATTTCTTTTCTTCTGGTGTTTAATTTTATGGCGAATTATTTGCCTGAAGAAAGTTTGTCACCAGTGGCGAAGTTTATGTTGCAAGTGATGAACAATCCTGAAGCTGAATCCACCCCTCCATCGACCGCGCATTTATGGTTTTTGTACAACTTAATGTATTTTTGCTTATTAGCAGCCTTATTGACTAAGCTAAATCTAAGCTTTCTCACTAGATTTATGACAAACATTTTTAGCTCTGGTTGGCACTTGTTCTACCTTCCATTATTTTTATTGCCTGGCTTGTATTCAGTGAGTGTACCTGTACCGTCGCCGGAGTATTTCACTCCGCAGCTCTGGTCATATGGATATTACGGATTGTTTTTCTTCTTTGGTTGGCATTTTTTACATCACCAAGGGTATCTGGATATGATGAAAAAACATATTTGGAAAATGAGCCTGTTTTGTGTTGTTGCATTTCCGATTTTTTTGACACTCGTTTCCTTACCGGATTTGTCCCAGGGCTTTTCACCTGAGCTGATGTCGCCGACAGTCGGCTGGGCCTTTAGTTTTGATCGCCTACTACTGGTTACTTTGGAGGTTTATTTAAGTTTTTATCTCGCGATAATCTTTTTGTATTTTGGTAAGAAGTTGCTGAATAAAGAAAGTCGGTTGATGCGTTACATTTCCGACGCATCTTACTGGATCTATCTGGTTCACGTACCCATGTTGCTGTATGTGCAAGTTTACTTGGTGGAGTTAAATATCCCGGTGTTGATAAAATTTTTAATTAGCACGGCAGTGGTGTTTCTTGTCTCAATTATTATTTACGATCTATTAATTCGCTATAGTTTTATAGGTACTATGTTGAATGGTAAGAAAACTCGAAAACATGATGGTTTGAAGTTTGTAAGCCAGCCGAACTCAAGTGTAGAAATGAAATAAATCTATGAGCCTGACATTAGAGGATTACAGAAAGGATTTTGAGCGAGCCACCAATCGTTCAATTTCGATGCCGCTTGCGGGCGCGATTGTTTGGTTAGTCGTTGCAATTATTTCTACGCAAGTAAATGAACGACTTGGTTTAGTGATTTTACTTTTTGCCTCAGGCGCTATATTTCCAATTGCGCTGCTTATCGCACGTTTGCGCAGTGAATCGGTTTTGTCGAGAGAAAACCCCTTGGCGAGACTGATGGGCATGAGTGTACTGATGGTGAACTTGTTGTGGGCAGTTCATATTCCTCTATTTATTTATGTCCCGGCTTTTCTACCCTTGAGTTTGGGCATAGGCCTCGGTTTACATTGGGTTATATATTCTTGGCTTATTCAGCATCCCCTGGGTTTGATTCACGCGATTTTACGTACTGTTTTGGTACTCGCCCTGTGGTTTTTGTTTCCCGAAGATCGATTGTTTGCCATAGGTTTAGGAATAGCTGCAGTTTATTGTCTGTCTATTTATCAGGCCTTGTCTCGCAAAGTGGTACATTAGGCAACGTTTTCTCGATCAGCATGAATCTCGACTGTAATTCGTTTCAATCGGGGAACGAAAAACACTGATGGTGGTCAAGCAAACTGGCTTTAACAATAAATAAAACTAAGAAGGAGAGATATGAAAAAAATAACAATAATTTCAGCTGCTTTGGCATTAATCGTTGGCGGTGCAGTTGTCGTCGCACAGGATAGTAAGTTCAGCTTTTTTATCGTCAGTGTTGGTTCGGGCGATGGCGCTAACCTAGGCGGTTTAGAGGGAGCTGATCAACACTGCCAATCATTGGCATCCGCAGTAGGTGCTGGGGATAAAACCTGGCGAGCTTATCTAAGTACTCAAACTGACGATGGCAAAGCAGCAATCAACGCCAGAGATCGAATTGGTAGTGGACCTTGGTATAACGCTAAAGGTGTAATGGTTGCGAAGGACATCAATGATCTACACAGTGAAAGCACGAAACTAGGTAAGGAAAATTCTTTGACAGAGAAAGGGACAATGGTCAATGGCCGTGGTGATTCTCCTAATCAACACGATATTCTTACGGGTTCCAATCTTGATGGTACAGCGTTCGATGATGGCAAAAATCATACTTGTTCAAACTGGACCAGCAATGGAGAGGGTACCGCGCAAGCCGGACACCATGATCGAACGGGTGGCGGAGCGAATCCAACTTCTTGGAATTCAGCTCACGGTACACGAGGTTGCAGTCAAGAAGCCTTAGTAGGTACTGGTGGCAATGGTTACTACTATTGTTTTGCTACCAATTGATTTGTAGCAATAAAAAAACGGCTATTTATTTAGCCGTTTTTTTTGATACCACTATAAGCCAGATAACTAATTTTCTTAATTGTGCTAAGGATTGTTGGAAGTAATAAAGCGAACCAAAGCATCTCCAAATAAGGGATCGCGACAGGCTTCTATGTGGTTCCGGCCCGGAATCACAACGTAAGTAAAATCAATCAGTTCTCGCCACATGCGATGAGTTTTGCTAATTGGTCTATCGTTCCCACCGTTTAAGGCGAGTACCGGAAATTTAATCGTCGTTAAATCAACTTCGGGATTCGCTTCAGGCGCGCCTTTGGGTGCTCCGCGCGGAGTGCCGCTGCGGTTCAGTGTTAAATCCACGCGAGGTCGGTCATTTTCAGCGTCAGTTACTCGCGCGGGTACTGGATCTTTTGGTGCGATGTCCCGCCACTCTTCAGTTTCTTTAATACCAATCCCCATAACTGAAGCAGTAATAAATCTTTCTGGCGCGATTTTTAATAAGCCCGATGTCGTCGCACCACCCATCGAATAGCCGCCAATGTGTGCTTTTTCAATTTTTAGGTAATCCATAAAGTCGATGATGTCTTGAATCATTGTACCGTCACTGTCTTCGGGACTTGGGCCAGTCTCACCGTGGCCGCGCATATCGATAGCGATAACACGATTGGTTTTTGCTAATTTCTGTCCAATGCCAGTACTAAACCAATTGTTGGTGGCGGAAGATGTTAGGCCGTGAATCAAGATCATCGGTGTGCCGCTGCCTTGTTCAACATAATGAAATTTAGTGCCGTCAGGTCCCGTCCAGAAGTGGTCCGTCCAGGTTTTTTCAACTTGGGTACGGGGTGGAAGGGGAGCAATATCTTGAGCCATCGTTGAACCGACAACGGCAGTAAGTAGTGCAATACATATCGCCGATAAAAATAAATATTTTTTTGAGCTTATTTCTGTTCTTTGAGTTGGTTTCATTTTTTTCTCTTTTATTAACACTTTTACAGGCACTTGGCATTGATTTGATTTATCGCCTATTGCTGTAATTAAAAGGTGTTTAGCCAGCGAGGGGGAACTTAGTATTATGGGAAAAAGTTCTGTTTGGTTAAAAACAATCCGGTCGGATTGTATTCTGTTTGTTTGGTTTTGCCAATCAAAAAGAATGGCGCGAGAGTGGAGATTGGTCATACTTTTGGTTACTTTATTTTCCTAGAAAATAGTATCAGCGATATTTTGGCTGGCATTTTTTAACGCGGGGACGATATACTCCTAGGGTTCTGTCGTATTTATTTATAGGGTATACCACTTCGCATGGCTGACTCCGATAACAAAACTGTGTTGGCGAACAGTAAAAATAAACTGCCTGACAAACCACCAAACCAAAGAAAATCCCGTACCAATGCAGAACGCACTGCAGAAGCGAAAGAAAAAATTATCAATGCGGCTATCGATAATATTTATGCCTTTGGCTATGAAGGTACGTCAATAAAATTAGTTGCGGAAAGAGCAGGGTTTAGTAAGGGTGCGGCGCAACATCACTTCCCGAGTAAAACTGAATTGATGCTTGCTGTAGCGGAGTACTGTCTCAAGCTACATACTAAAATCCGTTCCGATATTTACGATCAGTTTGAGCCAGGCCGGGAAAGTATTAGTCATACAGCGGAAGCCAGTTGGAAAATAATTAATCATCCATCCTATACCGCGCTAATAGAAATCATGATGGCGACACGAAACAATTCGGAGTTAAAGAAAGGTTTTCGGCCGATGGTTGACTATATGGCGGAGTTACGAGAGTTCGGCAAGCAAGCTTTTTTGCGAGATTTTGAGATCGAAGATAATAAAATGGTTGATATTCTTATTCGCACTCATGTCACTGCGATGCGCGGTATAGCGGTTGGTTTAATGTTTAACCCAGACACGAAAATATTTCGAGAAGAAATGGACATGATGCAAGAATATGAACGTTTGATGACGGATTTTCTTGTCGAGAAATATGGAAAGAAAAAGAACAGAAAATAAAATAATAACGCAGCAAAATCTGGTCAATCCTAAATTTAATTCTACGCGATACGATAAAATTGAATCAAAATAGCCTGTCCTCTAACACCCGTTCTTGGGTTTTTGTCATGGTTTTGCTAAACGCCTTGGCAACGCCGATGATGTTATCAGCGTCGAACGCAGCGCTTCCGGTGATTGGCGACAGTTTGCAGCTAAGTGCCGTTGTTTTAAGTTGGATTCCGATGGCCTTCTTAATGACCAGCGCGATGTGTGTATTAGTTGCAGGTCGACTCGCTGATCTTTTTGGTCGCAAGAAGATTTTTCTGATTGGAACCTTCTGTATTATTGCAAGCTCGCTATTGGCGGCGTTTAGTGTCGATGCCGTAAGTTTAATTACCGCCCGATCTTTGCAAGGTGTCAGTGCAGCATTAAATTATTCCACTCAAGTCGCCTTAATTAGTTCCGTAATGCCTGCAGCGATTCGAGGTAGAGCAATCGCTTGGGCGATTACTTGTGTTTATATCGGTTTAGCGAGCGGACCAGTTTTAGGTGGGCTGGCCTTAGATTGGATAAATTGGCGTGCAGTTTTTTTAATTCAAATTCCCTTGAGTTTAGCCGCCCTGATTATTGGAGTTTGTAAAGTCAAAGAAGACTGGTTTGGTAATCGAGAGGGAGGCGTTGATATTGAAGGAGCATTTTATTACGCGCTGGGCATCGCAACTATCTGTGTTGCGGTTTCCCAACTGCCAGATTTACGGGCCTTGTTTATTTTTGTCGCCGGTTTAGTCATTCTTGCTTTATTTATAAAACGATCACTCCGCAAATCTCATCCTCTGTGGGATCTAAAATTATTTTTTTCTAATCGAATATTCAGTTTCAGTTGCTTGGCTGCATTTATTATTTATAGCGCGACCTATGCGAACGTCGTACTAGTGAGCTTATATTTACAATATTTACAGAATTTTTCGGCGAGTGCGGCAGGAGCGGTAATGATGGTTCAGCCCTTAGTGATGGCTTTATTTTCGCCTTTTGCTGCACGCTTAGCTGAGAAATTTGAGCCGCGCATCGTGGCTTCGTTTGGTATGGGCTTAACGGGGCTGAGCTTATTGCTACTCAGTACAATTGATCAGGGTAGTAGTTTGTGGGCTATTATTTTGCCGTTGATGTTAACAGGGTTTGGGTTTAGTTTGTTTTCCTCACCAAACGTCAACGCGATTATGGGTGCTGTGTCGCCCAAATTCTTTGGCAGCGCATCGGCAACAGTTGCGATGATGCGCATCCTGGGCCAGCTTAGTTCGATGATTTTGGTGGCTTTGTGTATTGCTTTTGTCCTCGGTCCTGTTCAAATTAGCAGCACTCACTTTGAGGCCCTAAATCGAGCTATTCAGCTGTGTTTTTTGCTGGCCGCTGGGCTGTGTGTTCCAGGGCTTATTAGCTCCATGGTTCGAGGTCGAGTACACAGTTAAGTCATTGTTTTATATCCACTTATATTAAAAATGATGCCAGCAACATGCACCCATATAGTGCACCCTTGGAGGCTTGAATGTAACGAAATGTTGCGGAGTCTTGTAGGGGCTAGATATCGCCGCCAGGGCGTGGTACTTTCGCTGCACTACTTTCGGACTATCAAGGTAGTTATCTAAGCAGCAGTAAATAGGCAGTGATAGCAAGCAAAAATCAAACAATAGCTAGTGTGATGAGGAGATATAAATATGTGGACTAAACCTTCTTACGAAAAAATCCGCCTTGGTTTTGAAATTACTATGTATTTCAAGAACGACTAATTAAAGGCACGACTATCTCGAAGTTTTACACTTTAGTAAGATTCTCGAATTAGACTTAAAACGCCAGGTTACTGGCGTTTTTTGGTTCTAGCACAATTAGATTTGCATCGAATAATAAAAGTTTTAACACCTATCTTTCAGAAAATCACAGTCATATAAAACAACAATCGTATAAGACAGAAGTTTTTTAAAAAACGCACATAAAAAAAGAGCAGCTATGTATATCCATATTCTTGGTTCAGCAGCAGGCGGCGGATTTCCTCAGTGGAATTGTAATTGCCCCAATTGCTATGGCCTACGCAGTAATACAATGAAGACTTCAGCACGAACCCAATCATCGATTGCGGTAAGCAGTGATGGAGAAAACTGGGTTCTATTTAATACTTCTCCCGATTTGTTAGCGCAACTTGCCGCGTTTCCCGCGATCCAGCCTGGCAGACAAGTACGAGACACGGCGATCAAAGCCATCGTATATATCGATAGTCAGGTTGATCACACCACCGGTTTGTTAATGCTGAGAGAGGGTTGTCCTCATGAAGTTTATTGCAGCGATATGGTCTATGAAGATTTAACGACGGGCTTCCCCTTATTTAATATGCTCAAGCATTGGAATGGTGGGGTGAATCGCCATGCTATTCCTCTCGATGGTTCGAGTTTTACTATTGAAAATATTAATGATTTAGAATTTACCGCGATTGCGGTTGACGGCAAAGCGCCGCCGTATTCTCCTCATCGTCATGACGCTCATCCTGGCGATAATATTGGCGTAAAAGTGACGGATAAACGTAGCGGCAAAAATTTATTTTACGCGCCGGGCCTCGGTCATATATCGGATGCGACTCGGGCATTAATGGAAGATGCCGATTGTTTATTAGTAGATGGAACATTTTGGCGTGAAGACGAAATGGAGGTCGTGGGTTTGGGAACCAAAAAAGCCGCAGACATGGGGCATCTTCCACAATCAGGTCCTGGCGGTATGATGGAGGTGTTACGTCCTTTGCAAAAACCTCGTAAAGTACTTATCCATATCAATAACACCAATCCAATATTGAACGAAGAGTCCGACGAAAGAGCGCAACTAGTTCAAGAGGGGATTGAAGTTTCCTATGATGGAATGGAAATAGAAATATAAATTTCTTTTGTTCGTGGAGTGAAAAAATTAATGGCCAATTTTGATCTTGAGACCAGTCGTTTTAGTATAAACCCTCGTTTTCAGTTTCAGTGGGAAGAAGCACAACAGTGTCATGTGCTTTTATACCCAGAAGGTCTTATTAAACTTGGCGGAAGCGCAGCAGAAATTATTCAACGCTGTGTAAAAGCAACAACATTACAACAACTGATTGAAGAGCTACAACAAACCTTTCCTGATGCCGAAGGCATCGCTCAAGATGTCAAAGAATTCCTCGCCGATGCCCAACAACAAGATTGGATCACAGAAAGTAAACGCTAAAATGAAGTCGACTAATTCCCATATTCCGATGTGGTTGCTGGCTGAGTTGACTTATGCCTGCCCTTTGCAATGTCCGTATTGTTCCAATCCCTTAGAGTTATCTAGCTCCCGAAAAAATGAATTAACGACAGAGGAATGGCTGCGTGTTTTAAAGCAAGCACGTAGCTTAGGTGCTGTGCAATTGGGTTTTTCGGGTGGTGAACCCTTGGTAAGACCCGATTTGTTGGAATTACTAAAAGAAGCAAAGGCTTTAGGTTTTTATTGTAATTTAATCACCTCGGCGGTTGGTTTGGATGAGGAAAAAGTTGTTGCTTTTAAGGAGACTGGTTTAGATCATATGCAAATCAGTTTTCAGGGTAGTGACCGTGAAACCAATTTAAAATACGGCGCCACCGATAGTTTTGATCACAAGCTGGCTATGTGCAAAGCGGTAATTAAAACGGATATTGCTTTGGGATTAAATTTTGTATTACATCGCCACAATATTCATCAAGTAAAAGATTTTTTATTATTAGCAGAATCTTTAGATGCAGAGTTTGTTGAGTTAGCAAACTGCCAATATTACGCTTGGGCTTTGCATAATCGTGATCTTCTTATGCCTACGCAAGAACAATTGCACGAGGCAAAGCAAGCGACGGAAGAATTTCGCCAACAACACCAAGGTAAAACCCAAGTATTTTTTGTCGCGCCAGATTATTACGATGATCGACCTAAGAAGTGCAGTAATGGTTGGGGAACGACCTTTATGACGGTAACACCGAATGGTGAAGTGCTACCTTGTCAAAGCGCGAAAGTAATTCCTGATCTAGAATTTCCCTCTGTACGCGATCATGACCTCGGTAGTATTTGGAATGACTCAGAATTATTTAACGCTTTTCGCGGCACCGATTGGATGCAAGCGCCTTGTCGCGAATGTCCGGAGCGAGAGCTTGATCTCGGTGGTTGTCGTTGTCAGGCTTATTTGCTAACCGGCGATGTTCGCGCGGCTGATCCCGTGTGTAGTTTGTCTCCGCAACATCACATTATTGAAGAAGCGCTTGCGCAAGCTGAGAATGAAGTCGATAAAGAAAAAATTGTATTTCGAAATACTCGCAATGCTAAGTTAATCCAAGCGAAAGAACTTGAATGATTGTCGATTGGGATTACCTTAGACTCGAAAAATTTAGTAGAGAAAGATATGAGCCAAACCCCTTGGAGTAAAGAAGAATTTCGTCAGGCCCTACACGATAAAGGCCGTTTTTATCATATTCATCACCCTTTTCAAGTGGCAATGAATACGGGTAAGAGTAGTAAAGAGCAGATCCAGGGTTGGGTGGCGAATCGATTTTATTATCAAACCAGTATTCCGATTAAAGATGCTGCGATACTTGCCAATTGTCATGAACGTGATGTTCGCCGCCAGTGGGTGCAACGTATTCTCGATCATGATGGTTTTGAAGGCAGTGAAGGGGGCATTGAAGCATGGTTGCGTCTGGGAGAATCCGTCGGCTTGAGTCGTGAAGAAATTTTGTCAGAAGAGCATGTGTTACCCGGCGTACGTTTTGCGTGTGATGCTTACGTAAATTTTGCGAGACGGGCGTGTTGGCAGGAAGCTGCTTGCTCTTCGCTGACCGAATTATTTGCACCAGAAATTCATCAAAATCGTTTAGATACTTGGCCGCAGCATTATCCTTGGATAGAAGAAAAAGGATATCAGTATTTTCGGCAGCGCCTTAGTGAAGCGCGTCGAGATGTTGAGCAAGGTCTGGCCGTCACCTTAGATTATTTTAAAACCCGTGAACAACAAGAGCAGGCGCTTGGTATTTTGCAATTCAAACTGGATGTGCTTTGGTCGATGCTTGATGCCATGCAGCTAGCCTATGTTTACAACGAGCCACCTTTTCATAGCGTTGAAGTGCCTAGCTAAAAATTTATAATTTATTGTTTGCTCTATTAGGCACGCTTTCCGATGAGCATGAGGGCGTGAGCGAACTCTAATTTAGTAATCGTAGTGAGCTAATAATAATTAACGGATCGTGACATTGTGTTTATCATTCAGCGACGGCTTTCAAATCCATGACCGACTGGCACCTCGCGGGAAATTTGGCTTTTTCTATCGGCCAATCTTCCATCGCCGGCAAAAAGAAGGAAAATGAAGACGCAATTGGGATTCGTATTCCGAAAGGCATGCTGTTAGATAACAAAGGTGCCGTAGCGGTGATAGCGGATGGTGTCTCCGCCGCAGAAGCGGGAAAGGAAGCGAGTCAAACTTGCGTTACTAATTTTCTATCAGATTACTATTCCACGCCGGACTCTTGGGGAGTTAAAGAGTCCACCTCTCAGGTGCTTAATGCACTAAATCGCTGGTTGTATAGTAAAGGGCAGCACTATATAAATGCCCAGCGCGGTTACGTGAGTACTTTTAGTTGTGTGGTTTTTAAATCAACGACGGCGTACTTATTTCATGTCGGTGATTCACGCATCTACCGTTTGAGAAATGGAGAGTTGGAGCAGCTCACTCGAGATCATGCGACGAGAATTAATTCAGAAAAAACTTATCTAACTCGAGCGATGGGTCTTGATGTTCGTCTGGATGTCGATTTTAAAACCGTTCCTATTGAGAATGGCGATCTATTTTTGTTGTCGACCGATGGCATTCATGATTTCGTGAGTGATGAGTCGATTGTCGATATTGTTGCAGCACATCGAAGTGATGAATTTGAAAAATGTTGCGAATCATTAATTCAGAAAGCGCTGGCGAATGGTAGTGAGGACAATTTAAGTTGCCAGATTTTACGAGTCGACTCACTCCCTGCCCAAGATGCCAATGAAGTTTACGAAAAACTTACCGAGTTGCAATTTCCACCGCCGTTAAAAAAAGGCCTGATTTTAAACGGTTATAGAGTACTTCGCGAAATACACGCGAGTCGGCGCAGTCAATTGTATGTCGTCGAAGAAATTAATACTGGCAAACATTATTGTATGAAGACACCGTCGGTAAATTTTGACGATGATCCTGCTTATATTGAGCGGTTTGTATTGGAGAGTTGGATCGGCAGCCGGATTCAAAGTCCTTATGTTGTGAAAGTGTTGAACCCTGGCAAACAACGAACATTTTTGTACTACCTGACGGAGTATATCGAGGGGGTTACCTTAGAGCAGTGGATTAAAGAGAATCCAAAACCCTCAGTTCAAGACGCGATCTATATCATTGAACAAATTGCCAAGGGAATTCGTGCCTTCCATCGCCGCGAAATACTTCATCAGGATATTAAGCCTGGTAATATTTTGATTGATAACAATGGCGAAGTAAAAATTATCGATTTTGGTTCCTGTTCAGTACAGGGGATTAAAGAAATTGATACACCGATTGAGCGAGATATTATTTTAGGTACCGCTAGCTATTCGGCACCGGAGATGGTGTTGCATAGAGAGGTGTCAACGCAGGCCGACATTTTTTCATTAGCTGTTATTGTTTTTGAAATGCTAACGGGCAAGCAACCTTTTGAGGGTAAGTTAGCACACTGTCGTACCGATAAGGCATATTTGAAGACTAAATATATTCCGACTTATGAAATTAATCCCTTAGTTCCCGTTTGGATAGATGGGGCGATAAAGAAAGCTTTGCGGTTCGATCCCAATCGACGCTATGGTGATGTTTCAGAATTTATATACGAGTTGACCACGCGAAATACAAAATATAAAGATAACGTTCAAGTACCGATCTTAGCTCAAAACCCTTTATTGTTTTGGCAGTTGATCAGCATGACGCTGTTTATCGCGTTGATATTGTCGTGGGCTTACTTCGCAAATTCTTAAAGAAAACATTCTTTAAGTTTTCAACGGCTATCAAGTTACTGTTTGCGGAGTATCTAGAATTTTAAAAAGAGTTCTCTTCATTTGAAATCTACAATCGTTGAAACCAGTCTAGGGAATATAAATATCCGCATTAGTGGTCAAGGCCCAGCGATGGTGTGTTGGCCGAGTTTGTTGATGACCGGGCTTATGTGGGCGGGGCAAGCAAAACATTTTTCAAGTTCCTTTCAGGTAATTCTTATTGATCCGCCGGGGCAGGGTTTAAGTGACCGTTTGAATACGGTGTTTACACTTGAAGAGTGTGCCCACTGCTTATCGGAGATCCTACAAGCATTAAAAATAAGCGAATGTGTTTTGCTGGGTAATTCCTGGGGCGGCATGATGGGCGGGGTGTTTACGGCGCTCTTTCCTCAACAAATTCGTGCTGCAATATTAATGAACTGCACGGCTTCTGTGGCGAGTGATTCCCAAAAACGTGCTTATTCTGAAACTATTAAATTGCTTCGCAATTCGGACGTTTATCCTCAGTCCTTAATTGAACAATCCGTGAAAGCTTTTGCGGGTAAGACGACGGAGTTAAAAAAGCCTGATGTGATAAACCAAATTCGGGAAACCATAAGCAAAGTTGATCCTCAATCCGTGAGCTGGGCAATTGAAAGTGTGGTTCCTCGCCGTACAGATCAGCATGCCTTGTTAAAAAATATACGTAAGCCGGTATTGCTTATTGCCGGTGAAGAGGATCGAACTTTTAGTGTCGTAGAGACCAAACGGATGGCCGATGTTATCCCACATTCCGTGTTTCACGTGTTGCCTAGGGTCGGGCATCTTGCTGCTTTGGAGTCGCCCGATGTTGTGAACAATGAAATAGACAAATTCTTAGCGCGTGTGTTGAGTTTTTGAACTAAACCGTCATTTTTTTGGAATACCTAGCGCTTGGTTTTTCAAGAAAAACTGGCTGAATTTCCCTTCCTTCATAGCCTTTTATTTCCTATAAATCTATGTCTCCCGGATAGAGCTTCCGTTGGCTCCACGAGTGACTCCTTTGCGACTTCTTTTAATGGAAAATACTCTTTTTTCCATCATACTTTTACGACTTGAAGTGTTCTTTTGCATAAAGCAAAAAAATGGCAAAGGCTCATGTTTCTGACTAATTACAAAAGTAATCTACCCCTGAAGCGTTACATAAACGTCATTTTTTTGACGTTATTATTTTGTGCTTTTTCGGCTTCAACTTTTTCGATAACGATGAAGGTCGATCAAGTTACCATTAACACCCCTATAGGCGGTGGCGCGGTTTGGACAAGCGTAACGTTTCAACAAGTATTTCCATCCACTCCGGTGGTATTCGTATTGCCTACCGATACTAATGCCGACCCCGCAAGTCTTCGAATTCGCAATGTTACCACCACGGGTTTTGAGGTGGGTGTAGTCGAGCCACAAGGTGAAGATGGCCAAACGTCAGCGATGCAGTTCGATTATTTCGCGGCTGAAACAGGAACGTATAATTTTCCTGGTGGTGTAAGAGTTGTGGTTGCCACTCATTCCACCGCGAGCTATCAAGGCAAACGATTAAGCGGTACGAGCTGGGATACGATTAATTTCCCCAATAACTCATTTAATTCGACCCCTGTTGTAGTAGCTCAAGTTCAAACAATCAACAGTCAAGCAGGACTAGATGCTGGCGTGCTTGCCTCACCTTGGCTCGAAGTAGCGATGCGAAGTGTGAGTTCTAATTCCATGCAAATATCCTTAGAGCGCGCAGAAACTAATGATGGCACGGTAGTGAGTGAAACAATCGGCTACTTAGCGATGGAGTCGGGAGAAGAACTCAGCATTGGTGGCGAAACAATAAAGTCCTTGCGCACCGCAGATAATATTCAGGGCTGGAGTAATAATTGTCGTAATAGTAATTACCCTTCGAGTTTCTCGGCGATACCTTTAGTCGTTGCCAGTCAGAATACTCGCGACGGCGGTGATGGTGGCTGGGTAAGACGCTGTGCTATCAGTACTTCAAGTGTTGGAATGACCATTGATGAAGATCGTGCTGCAGACAGCGAAAGAAGTCACACTACTGAACGGGTTGGTCTGCTAGCAATTTCAGCTGCTTTTCACGGCACGCGGAACGGCAATCACATGGAGGCGGGAAGCAACTCCATTGTTGGTGCAGGAGGATTTAATACTCAATGGACAACAGTAAGTTTCCCCAATCCTTTTACTACTACGCCTCATATCTTTACTTTGCCTACCGACCAAGATTCGGCGCCGAATACCGTTCGCATTCGCAATGTGACTATTAATGGTTTTGAAATTACCTCGGTTCGTCCAAGCGGTGAAGCAGGAGCTGCACCAGAAACAACAGTCGACTACATAGCAATTGAACCGGGTGAGCACACGTTGCCAAATGGCGATGTATTTGAAGTCGGTAGTATTGACACCGATAGAGTGCAAACCGGTGTTGGTGGATCAACGGGTTGGGATACTATCAATTTTTCTCGAATATATTCGTCCGCACCAGCGGTGTTATTACAGATTCAAACGACCAACAACGAGCCCGCTCTTGATCCTAATAATGTTTCCGTTCCTTGGTTGGTAACAGCAGCAAGAAATTTAACCTCGACGCGAATTGATGTCGCACTTGATCGAGCAGAAGCCATTTCTGGCAGCGTCACACAAGCAGAAACGATTGCTTATTTTTCTGTGCAGCACAACTCCAATGAACAACTAACTGCCGATAACATGAATATTATTGATTATGAAATGTTTCGTAGCGCCGATGATATTTTGGGTTGGGACAACGGCTGTTACACAACTAACTTCGCAGATATCTACACAGCACCTATCGTCGTCGCCGCACAGATTCGTCGTGACGGTAGCAATGGCGGTTGGGTTCGCCGCTGTAATTTACAAAACTCTTTTGTGGGCTTGACCATAGACGAAGATAGGGCGAACGATACTGAGCGTGCCCACACCTCTGAATCCGCGAGTGTCTTTGTTTTTTCTGAAGCTTTCGAGGCGAGTTTCGAGGGAGTAACGCATTTTGGGATTTCTCATGGAGGCGGTTCAGTCACGTGTGAAGCAGCTAGTATTACTATATCCCCTCACGATATTTTGCACGCCTCGGTGGCGACTACAGCCAATATTCAAGTGAGTGCGACATCAGCGACGCCGGGATGGATGGCGAGCGATGCAACTTGGGCATTGGTAACGGGGACTCCCGCGAACTTTAGTGTTGGACCTGGCGCGGGACAAGCGACTTACCAATTTTCTGGAGGTGAGACAGAAGTTGTACTTGCTTTGGCCAATACTTCCGTAGCGGATATTGATATCGACGTGCTCGAAACCATTTCAGGCACACTAACGGATCTTGATGATGGTGGCTCTGAAGATTTACCCTTGAGTTTTGCTGATCAAGGTTTACGTTTTTACGCGGACTTGAACGGCGATGGCAATGCGGACGACCTTGATTTAAATGGGACTCCTGATCCTATTCCCACGCCATTGACGTCGGGAAGTAATTCACCGCAAATGATTGTGCGTGCCATTGAAACGAATACCAATACGGGTGCCTGCCAAGCGCGCGTTGCCGGCGCTCGCAGTGTCGATATGGCATATGAATGCGTCAACCCTACGACCTGCATTAACAATCGTGATCTCACTATTAATGGCACAGCGATTGAGGAAAATAATCTAAATAGTGTTGTCGATTTTCAAGCGGTTACTCTTGTTTTTGATGCTGAAGGTGAAGCGCCTTTTACAGTTAATTATCGCGATGTTGGCAATATTCGCTTGCACGCAGAATTAACGATACCGGCTTCTGGTCCAGATCCGGCAGTAACGCTTGATGGTATTAGTGAAGTTAGCACCGTGCGCCCTGCAAGTTTGGCGATTACGACAATTGAATCCAATACTGCTGTTGCGAACCCAGGCACAACAGTCAGTGGCGATGGATTTATTCCTGCAGGTGAAGCGTTTAATGTTGTTGTTCAAGTTCGAAATGCCCTTGGTGGTTTAACGCCTAACTTTGGCAATGAAATTGTCAGTGAAGGTTTGTTGTTGAACTCGATTGCCTTGGTGATGCCCGCCGGTGGAAATAATCCGCCGCTAGAAAATGCGAATAGTTTTGTCGGTAGCGGAACCGCCGGCGAGTTCGTTAATAACGCCGTCAGCTGGTTGGAGGTAGGAACGATAACAATCAATGCCAGTATTGTTGGTGGCGATTATTTGGGATCAGGAAATCTTACTAGTCCAACATCCGGAAACGTTGGTCGTTTTTATCCGCGACAATTACGTTTGATGAGCAGTAGTGTTGACAATGGTTGTTCGGCGGATAATTTTACTTACATGTCGGACCAAGGGTTTTCTCATGCGCCGGTCGATATTAATTACCTCATTAATGCTGAATATCTTGATAATCAAATTGTAACGAATTACGACGCAGCTCTCGGTTATCCCGTCGACACATTTGCTGTTGTTGCAGAAAATAATAATAACGGCACCAACTTAGCATCTCGAGCCTTGGTTCCATCCGGTGCATGGGTGCAAGGAGAATTAACTGTTGCTGGTACAGATAACGGTGGGTTCCGTCGTTTATTTTCTACGACGGAACAAGTGGATGGACCCCACGCGAATTTACAGTTGGGTATTCAAAGCAATCCGGCTAGCGTTGATCCGGTGGGTTTTAGCGCCTCACAGTTAACCATGAACGCAAATTCTACCGGCGATTGTGTCGCCGCAACAAATTGTGATGCGGTACCGTTAGGAAGCGCGCTAAATGTTTTGTTCGCGCGTTTATATATGCGCGATACATATGGCCCTGAATCTGCGTCATTAACGGTTCCTTTTGAAGTTCAATATTGGAACGGCTCAAAATTTGTTTTAAATGGAAACGATAGTTGTACGCGTTTGGCGCGAAATGATATTCGTTTTAATGGTTCCGCGATTAGCGGTGATCCAATTAGCGTACCGGTTGGTGGTGGTAGTACTAACGCTACATTTACGCAAGACCCTACCGGAAACAGCGATATCAATATTATTAATGGTAGTGCAGGCCTTAGTTTTTCCGCGCCGGGTGTTGGTAATCTTGGAACGTTTGTTATTGATGCGCAGATGACCAATTATCCTTGGCTGCGTTTTGATTGGAACCAGAATAATGATAATGCTGATGATACAACGCAACCTTCAGCGAATATTAACTTCGGTTCATACCGAGGGCATGACAGGGTTATCTTTTGGCGTGAAGTGCTAAATTAAAAATACTGTCTGCGAATGAGTTGCGCAAAATAAATTATTAGGCGATCAGTACAATCACACAGTTCCTCTAACTCAATAAAAAGTTAACGATAGATTCTTATCATTTTTGTGCTAGTCTTGCTTTCGTTTTTATTAATGAATCATTTAGAATAACTCGAAAATAATTTCGACAGATTTTGATGGGAGGATGTATGTCAGATGTATTTCAAAGTTCGGGGAGTTGTTTGTGCGGAGCGGTAACCTTCACTGCGACGGGTTTGGGGCATAGTGTTGGTGCCTGCCATTGTAATATGTGCAGAAAGTGGGGTGGTGGGCCCTATCTGGAAGTTGACTGCGGTACTAATGTCAGCTTCGACAATGTGGCCAATATTTCTGTGTATGACTCTTCGGAATGGGCGGAGCGAGGTTTTTGTAAACACTGCGGTAGCCATCTTTTTTATCGGATAAAAGAAGGGCAGTTGCATATGGTACCAGTAGGGCTGTTTGATAATGATGCGGGTTTGGTTTTTGATCATCAAGTTTTTATCGAGGAGAAGCCAAGCTATTATGATTTTTCAAACAAAACCAAAAATAGAACCGGTGCAGAGATTTTTGCTGAGTTCACTTCTTCCAAATAATTCGTAGCGACTGAATTGGGGTGCACTGTGAGATTATTTGGGGCGTTGTTGGGTTGTCTTTTTGGTTTGCCATTTACCTTGATGGGTTTATATGTTGCCAATGAGACGGTAGTGCCAATGGTATTGGATTGGCAGGAAACCCGAGACTGGGTGAGTGTCGATGCAAAAATAATCGCGGTAAACGGCGCGGATAACTATACCAAAGCAGATTACGAATATAACTTTCAGGGGAATGTTTATCAGAGCAATAGGGTGTATCTAGCGGATTTTAACGATAACTTTGGCTCTTATCACCAAGTACTTTACTCAGATTTAAACCATTCTCGAAATAACAATCAAAGCGTTCCAATTTGGATTAACCCCACTAATCCGCGCGAAGCAATAATCGATAAAGAAATGCGGTGGGGTTTGTTTTCTATCATCGTTGCTTTTACCGGTGTTTTCGTCCTCATAGGATTGTTTATATGTTATGCAAGCATAAGATATAAGCCCTCTGAAAAAAGTAAGAATAAAAAGCGTCTTGAAAAACTCAGGCGGCGATGGGATCGAGATACCCGGCGTTTACTTTCTGGAGAAGAAAAGCAATCATTTCCCGAATTTGTTGCGACGAAGAATCCCGAGCTGGTTGATTTTTTAAATGACGAGCGCGTTTCGGATGATTCTTGGCAAGAGCGCAAAAGTTGGAAAACCAATCGCATTAAGTCCCATGCTCTCGCGGGTGTTATTGGGATGTGGGTCGTTAGTTTATTTTTGATTGCTATCGGTACTTTGATCGCATCCAAAATCTCTATAAGGTTTGATAGGTTTGACGAAGAATTTGTTGTTGGAAGTATATTCTCTCTCGTTGCCTTGTTGTTGATTCTACAAACGCTGCGAATTACCTTTCGGTATCGCCGATTTGGTCGGGTAGAGTTCGTCATGGATCCTTATCCAGGTTCAATTGGTGGCGATGTGGGCGGTTATATCGACGTCAAGCGTTTGCCGTATGCTGAGCTGGATCCAAGCGCTAAACAATTTAAAGTGACTTTAGAATGTGTTTACAGCTATATTTCCGGAAGCGGTAAGAATAGATCTAGGAGTGAGTCTATTAAGTGGGCGGAGGAAGGTGCAGCTGAAGTGCAACGCTCGGTATCCGGTGTAATGTTGTCGTTTAAGTTTTCGGTTCCGGAACATTTACCGGAAGCAAGTGTAGCGCAAAATGGAGATTATTATTTTTGGCGACTAAAAGTGTATGGTGATCTTCCAGGGTTTGATTTGAAGCGCGCGTACAATATTCCTGTTTTTGCAACTAACCAAAAATCAACTACTGCTAGAAATGACATCAGTGAACAAGTTAGTGAGTTAAAAAAAGAGGCCTCAGAAGAAAAAGCCCGAGCGGTGGAGCAGGGTAATTTCCACCTAACGGACCTTAACAAGGTGGTGAGGGTTGATAAACTTGGCGATGGATTGTCTATGTATTTTCCAATGTTTCGAAATAAAGGATTGACCTTGTTTGCATGGGTGTTTGCGGGGGGCTTTGGTTTTGCGACTTATGGTATCAATTCTCAAATGGGTGGCGGCCTTGGCGGTGTATTCATGTTTTTATTCTCGATTCCTTTTGCGTTAGTTGCTTTGGCAGCGTCTATCGCAAGTATTTATTTACCTTTTAATAATCTCAAAACACGAGTCAGCCGAACAGAGCTTCGCTCAATTCGAAAAATCCTATTCATTCCTGTGTCCAGTAAAACCGTTTCGACTCATGCCATCACTGGATTAAAGCTCAAGAAAAGTGGCAGTACGGGGCAGGGCGTTAAGAAAATAGAGCACTTTAAAATTATCGCTAGTAGTGTTTCTGATGGAGACATTACCGTCGCCGAAGATATTAATGGTGAGGATCTTGCCGAGCACTTCAAAAATTATCTAGCGGCACAAATGGGACTTGAGGCGGAACGGAAAAATAATAGTTAATTAATTTTAGGGTGAGGATAAACAAGCCACCTTACAGGTGGCTATATTGAGCGCATAGTCATGATGATGTTTGAATATTTTTCATCATAAATTAGCATTTATAATATAAATTTATTCTGCGAAAAATAATTTTTAATAATAATAAAAAATTAGGCAATAGCATCATCGGCAACAAAATATTTAGGATCTTCCACCACGTTAACTTCGACTAAGTCACCCGCTTTCTTAAGTAGTTTTTTACAGTCAGCGCTTAAGTGAATTAAGTGTAATGTTTTCCCGCTAGCGGTATAACGATCTGCCAGGGTGTCGAGAGCGGTGATGCCGGAGTGGTCGACAACTTTGGAGTCGGCGAAATCAATGACCACATCATCGAGATCTTCACTGGGTTTAAATTGCTTGAGGAATTCAGTGGTCGAAGCAAAAAACAATGGGCCTGAAACTTTGTAGAAGGTTGAGTTTTCCCGCCCGTCTATCTTGTATACAGCGACGTGTTTCGCATGTTCCCAAGCAAATACCAATGCAGAAACAATGACTCCAGCAACTACGGCGATAGCTAAGTCTGTAGCAACGGTTATAGCGGAGACCAAAACAATAATAAATACTTCAGATTTTTGAATTTTGTTCATTATTCTTAAACTTGACCACTCGAAGGTGCCAATAACAACAATAAACATAACGCCAACAAGCGCCGCGATGGGAATATTTTCAATAAGGCTTGACGCAAACAAAATAAAACTGAGTAAGGCGAGTGCGGCGGTTATTCCTGATAAGCGACCACGACCTCCGGCGTTTACGTTTATCATTGACTGCCCGATCATCGCGCAGCCACCCATGCCACCGAAAAATCCGCATACGATATTGGCAAATCCTTGACCCCGACATTCTTTATTGCCGCGTCCTCGTGTTTCGGTAACTTCATCGATAAGACGCAGTGTCAGCAAGGATTCTATTAATCCTATGGCCGCGAGAATAAAGGCGTAAGGAAATATTATTCTCAGAGTTTCAAGATTAAGCGGCACTGAAGGAATGCTAAAAGTTGGTAGGCCACCGGCGATCGAAGCGACATCGCCAACTGTTTTGGTTTCTAAACCAAAGCCTATAACGATGAGAGAAACAACGACGATCGCAGCCAATGAAGAGGGTATTGCTGTAGTTAATTTGGGTAAAAAATAAATGATCGCCATGGTTAAGGTAACCAAGCCCAGCATCATATATAGCGCGTTGCCGCTTAGCCAAGATTGATCGATGATACTACCTTCTAATGATGTGCCTGCGAGCCAGCCCGTCTCACCACCGTCGCCAAACTGGCTCAGTTGCGCGAGAAAAATCACAATGGCAAGACCATTGACGAAGCCTAGCATTACTGGATGGGGCACCATGCGAATAAATTTACCGAGCTTTAATGCACCAGCAGATACCTGCAAAATCCCCATCAAAATAACCGTCGCAAATAAATACTCTACGCCGTGATCTGCAACTAAGCTGACCATGACGACGGCTAGTGCACCGGTAGCGCCGGATATCATTCCGGGTCGGCCTCCGAATATAGAGGTGATCAAGCCCACCATAAATGCTGCATATAATCCAACAAGTGGGTCGACGCCGGCAACAAACGCAAAAGCGACGGCTTCTGGGACAAGTGCGAGAGCAACGGTGAGTCCAGAAAGTATGTCGTTCTTTACGCTGCTGGCACTATTGCTGATTAGCTCGATCATGATTTACCTATTCGTTTCCATTCTGTTTTTACGCCCATGCCGCTAACAATAAATTATTTGGCTAGCAATGGATGGCGTAGAAGTAGTGCGCGAGAATTTTACTGACGCAAATTGATTTAAATAGCGGAATTACTTTTGGAGATAAGTTTTGATCTTGCACAACAGCAGCTAAGGCTTGAAAGCGTAAAAATGGCGTTGCCATCAAAAAGCTGGGATGTGGAGAGATATAAATTACTTAACGCTTAAGGTAAAACGATACTATCTACAACATAGCTCGCTAGTTTTTTAAAGACAAAACCATTCAAAAAACTAACCATCATTTCAGTATAGATGCTGGGGGCTAAAGCGGCGCGAATACTACACAATTTGCGCGCATTGTTCAAGAAAGCATTGCTTTTGCACACACACCTTACTGTTGATCAAAGAGGAGGTGTTGTTGACTCGTCAATTAACTGTCGCTAAGACCCATGGCATAAGGAATCTATTTAAAATTACCGATTTAAGACAAGTAAATGATGCTATATTGCCGGTCAAATCGAATTTCCGATGAGTTCGATTTTGATAATCTCTTAGGTGATGATTTAGACACGAGTTTGACTAAGAATTGATGTGAATATGAGGTTCCATTGAAAAAAATCGCAATTTTTGTCGATGTACAAAACATTTACTATACAACTCGCCAAGCGTATCAACGCCAGTTTAATTATCGAAAATTCTGGCAAGAAATTTCACAGCAAGGTGAGATAGTTGAAGCCTTCGCTTATGCTATTCATCGGGGCGATGACAGCCAATTAAAATTTCAATCTGCTCTTAAACACATTGGCTTCACGGTAAAATTGAAACCCTTTATCCAGCGTAGTGACGGCAGTGCTAAAGGTGATTGGGATGTTGGAATTGCAATTGATGTAATGGATGTCGCGAAACATGTTGATGTGGTTATTTTGTTGTCTGGAGATGGCGATTTCGATATGTTGCTGGAAAAAATAAAAAAGGATTTTTCGGTCTCAACAGAAGTTTATGGCGTCCCTAGTTTAACCTCGAATTCGCTAATTGACTCAGCGAATGTTTTTCATCCTATCGATGAGAGCTTCCTACTCTAAGCTAAATACTTCCCCATTAGTTTTTTAGTAACGGCTCGCGATGATGCGATTCTTAATGCTTTGGGAAAAAGAGCATCCCTGCTAAATTTATTTACGCCGCGTAACCCATCGCGTAAATAATCCCTACCAAAATTGCACCGGCCAAAATCACTTTATACAGTTTCCCTACCACAACGCCGGCGATACCAGCGCAAATCAAAGCCGCTACGCCATTTTCGTCTGCGGGTTGATAGAGGTATAAGCCAACGATTGCAAAAGTAATAAAACCAAAAAACATCTCGTATTCTTCTTCCTTGGCTTTAGCTGACTTAGGTGCAGCTTTAGCTTTGGGTTTTGTAGCCGCTTTTGGCTTGGATGTCTTTCGTGTGCTTGAGCTAGACCAGCTCGGATTTGATTGCGGTCGATCATTGAGACCCATTTCGTTGTAACACGAGCCTGTTACCGTCCCTTGCTGTCCTAATTGGTATTGTTCCCAGTCTAAATCTGCTTGTGTAGCCATGGTTGAATTCCCCGTATTTAAGTAAGTTTTCCGTCGTTGCTTTAATTAGACGGACAGGGATCGAGGAATTAACAAAGATTTTTAAATTATTTCAAAGAAAGTTGTTCGGAATTGGTTTCGCGCGTTTCTGGGGTATTAAATACAGTGCGAGGGGGGGAAGGGCTTTAGGCTAGTTGAAATTTACTTAACAATTTCCGAAAAGCCCAATAAGAACTGATTCTTGTTTTGCTCGGATAGTAGGGGTGTGCTGTCACCCAGGCGGTAACCATAGATCACAGAGAAAGAAAGAACGTTTTGAACGTAGCCACGGGTTTCGTGGAAGGGAATGGTCTCTATCCAGACATCGTAAGGGATTTGTTTTTCTTGCCTACTAATCCACTGCTTAACGCGATTGGGGCCAGCATTATAGGCAGCGGCTGCCAAAATGCGATTGCCTTTGAATTGGTCTAGCAGCTGGTGCAAGTAACTGCTGCCAAGCTCAATATTGTTGCTAGGTTTTATTAAATCCCAATAGCGGTATTTGACACCAATCTTGTTAGCGGTTTGCTTAGCAGTTGCAGGCATTAACTGCATCAAACCCATTGCGCCAGCAGGGGATCTGACTTCGGGAGCAAAAGCACTTTCTTGGCGAGCAATAGCATATAAAAAGGTGGGTTCGATCTGTGTCGATTTAGCAGCCAGATCAAGTTCCTCTTGATAAGCCAGTGGGAAGCGCAACTGCAAGTCGTCCCAGTGTTTGGCTTGAATCATCGCTTGGATGCTTTGGCGGTGCCATCCCCAGTGCTCAGCGATTTTTCCTGCGGCGAGCAATTGCTTCGGTTCCATATGTCGAGTTGCGTAAAACCACTCGCGACGGGCTTGTCTACCTCTGTCGAGCGCTAATAGCTCACTCGCGCGTCGCATACTGAGATTCGAATGGACGCTGAGCATGTGTTCAGGAGTTGGGTTGCTGGGCTTGTCCACTAAGGTGTAGTTTTGGCCCAAAATATCGGAGGATAAGAAGCCATAGAAGCTACGCGTTAAGGCCAGACTGCCATAAATTTGTTGAGAAGAAGGATAATCAGGATCAGTGATGCTTAGTTCATCCATCGCTCTTGCACGCCAGTATAACCAGCGAGCATCTTGTTGATCTTCTGCAGATAATCGAGCTAGCGAGTTGTAGACTCTCTGCCAATCCAAATCACTCAAGGCGTCACGAATTAGCCATTCAGTAACATCTGAGCTTACTTTTGCATTACTTGATTTGATTAGCGCCTCAGTTGTTGCCATGTGACCTTGTTTGGCGAGCTGAGTAATTAGATATTCTTGGGTTTCTGTTCGGTCTGCAGTGGCAAAATAATTTTTCGCATCGTAACGTTCCCACTGTTTCAACGCGTCCTCAGCATCGATACGTGAATAGCGACGTATTCCATGCAAAATAATTTCGTGCATTTCCGGTGAGGGATTACTAAAGCGCGATAGTTTATTGAGAATTTTTGGGTTTCTATCGACATCTAAATATAGGTTGGCTAACTTCTGCTGTTCTGGAGACATGTGCTTAGCGATATAGCGGGCGAGGGTGCGTTCCCGCGCGCGAATCGATTTACGTAATCTATCCCAGGCTAGCTCCGGTGTCAGGCGGCCGGCGTTTTTCCAACTTGCAAATACTGGATCACATTCTTCGGGTTGGGACTTGCCGACATTCCAAAGAGCGGCGACTTCATCAAGCGCTGTTTCGTCACTGGTGTAAAGCCGAGCACGGAGATTCAAACACTGCAATTTAACGCTGTTTAATCCGCTGCTGAGAAAATAAGAACGGTAGTCATGCCAGTTCTTTTTCTTGGCAATTTCTTCAAGCCAGTCACGTGCCAAGGCGTCGTGAAGATAGGTGTTGGCTTGCTGCTCTAAAAAACGATCGACATCGGCATAGGGAAGTAAATACAAGCGGCGTTGCAGATCTTCATATTCTAGGAACGCTTTTAAGGGGTAATCATCGTCGATGCTTTCGAAAATGATTTTATAGGTTTTGAATTGACGTTCTTTGAAGGCTTTTTCAGCATCTAGAAAGAGTTGGCGTTGAATGAGATTGGAGTCTGAGGAGGTGCTAGTTATGTCTGAGAAAGCTACAGTCGAGTGGGCTAGCAAGGCTACAAAAGAGAGCCACGCGAGGGAACAATACCTGTTACCTAAACTGCGCTGATGCTGCATTGAGACTGTTGACTCCGTTTTTCCGACTAAATTGGCCACGCCCAATTGTCAATATCCTAATCGTGAATCTTGGCAATCTTGTGGCAGAGCTAAGATTTAATTGGCAGTTTGCGTGTGTGAGCCGTTAAATTAGCCAATAAATCAATGACCTATACAAGATGAGCGCTAAGGATGCGGCAATCTTACCGAGCTTTCAACTTCAGTGATCTAGCAATACCGACCACAGATCGAACTTAGATTCGGACTTCACTGGCTGACGTAAGCATAGCTCAGTTTTTCTACGATCTTAAACACATCGATGATAAAAAATCGTAGTTTTTCAGAAGAATTGCCAAGAGTGTCACATGAAATTAGATACTTAGAGCAATAAACTCAACTTTACTTCAGGAACTGTTGCTTCCTCCTTGATTTTAAAAGTAATTAATTTCCTTATAATTTGTTAATGCTTAATACGCGTAGGCTGAGCTATGCGCTAACTCGAACTGCAAGCACGTCACATTTAGTGCCATGTAAGACACCGTTGGATGTGGAACCGAGTAAAAGCGCCAGCCCCTGTCTGCCGTGACTGCCAACAACCACCAAATCAGCGTCTTGTTCATCGGCTATACGATGGATTTCTGATGCTGGCTGGCCAATCACTACAAATTGATTGTCTTTGCTGACCGATGCTGCTGATGCTAGTTTCGCCAGTTGCTCAGTTGCTTGCTGCTGTAATTGGGTCTGCACTTCGCTGAGGTCCATAGGGATGTCACCACCGTAAGCGTAGGCAAGTGGTTCAATCACATGAACAAGGCTAATCTTTGAACCATCGGCTAGTGCAACAGCTTTTTGCATTATTTGGCTCGACTCTTCCGTTAGATCTAAGGCAACAAGAATATTTTTATAATTGCTCATTTTTAGGTGCTCCTATAGAAGTTTTCCCTATACTAAGTCCTTTTTAATTAAGTGAATAGACTACACACGAATGATGGTGTTGGAATAGATCAAATCTTTGATCTGAATTAAGGAATTTATGATGTGGTTGGTAGTGATGATGATCGTAGCAATACTGGGTATCGTAATTGGGCCGATTATGTGGGTGGTTCCGAGTAATCGAGATAAACGTATTGCTAAGTTGAGAAACTATGCGGCAGAACAAGGCGCGAGAGTGCGTTTAGTCGCTAAAAGTAGTTTACCTGGGATAGCTGAAGACAAAGATTCTTCGCCCAATTTAGTGAGGTACAGTATTAATTGGACACTGGATAAAAGTGAAGATGATGAGCGCAATAAAAGTAACTTAACAAGTAAACCAGAGAACTCTCCCTGGCGATTGCAAGTGGGAAGGATTGAACACGAGTCCCATTTTTCCGGTGCTTGGCAATGGGCGAAAGAGCTTGTAGCTGATCAGAAGTGGCATTCTGCTTTGCGAGCGAACTTAGATCGTTTGCCAAGCGATGTCATCGCGATTGAAAACACACCCTATGACTTGGCGATTTATTGGCAAGAAAAAGGCTCCGCTGAAGAAGTGGATCAGGTGGTTTCTTTTCTAAAAACATTACGAAGTATTGGCTAGTTCGGTTCAGGCTACATTTTTATTGCGCTGACGACGCCATTGATACTCCTTTCGACCCTCGCATATACTCATTAAAGAAGTGGTCGAAATCTAATCAGATTTGCAGGAACTCGATTTTCTAGCTAAGACTGTTAGCAGTGCATTGGAATCATAGCTGCTGAGAAATTGTCATTGTTTATTAAAGCACCGAGTTTTGTCGCTTATAAATCAACCAGTTAGAAAATAATTTTGTCTCTCGCTCGGCAGCTATGAAATTCTCGCAAAGCACTGTAAAAGCTGGCTTTGCGACATTTATTTGGCAAGGTGAAAAGTAAAAATTGAGGTGGGTGGTAACGCAAATTCACTTGACCGAAAATATTTCAGCCTATATATATGCGCCCCAACGCAATAAATGTGTCGCTTTGGCATCTGGAGATTTCGGTAGGAAATCGGAGCAGGCTAGACAGAATTTGGTGAGAATTAAAGAAAATTTGCATTAGTCGGGAATGAAATCGGCACTCATGAGTCACCAAGATGACTCTTAACAGCATTATTTGCTGGCAATTATTTATAAAATTTAGAAGGGCAAAATGGGAAGATCGTTAGTCATTGTAGAATCCCCTGCGAAAGCGAAGACAATTAATCGCTACTTAGGAAAGGATTTTATCGTTAAGTCTAGTATCGGACATATTCGTGATTTGCCAACCAGTGGCGGCGCAAAAAAACCAGTTGATGCTAAAGAGAGAGCAAAGCAAGCGGCAATTACGAGAAAAATGACGCCGGCGAAAAAAGCTGCGCATAAATTAAAAAAGTCCAAGCAACAACTTATAAATCGCATGGGGATTAACCCCGATAAGCGTTGGGAAGCACATTACGAAATTCTTCCTGGAAAAGAAAAAGTTGTAAAAGAATTAAAAGACCTCGCTGAAAAAGCCGATTTTATTTATCTGGCAACGGATTTGGACAGAGAGGGAGAAGCCATAGCCTGGCATTTGCGCGAAGCCATTGGTGGCAATGAAGATAGATACCGACGCGTTGTTTTTAATGAAATTACCAAGTCCGCAATTCAAGAGGCGTTTGAAAGCCCCGGCCCTTTAGATCAGCATCGTGTTGACGCTCAGCAAGCGCGACGTTTTTTGGATCGCGTTGTCGGCTATATGGTTTCGCCTTTGTTGTGGGAGAAAGTCGCTAGAGGATTATCAGCTGGACGGGTGCAATCGGTTGCGGTGCGTTTGGTCGTTGAACGAGAGCAAGAAATTCGTGCCTTTATTCCAGAAGAATACTGGGACGTGTTCGCAGACCTAAAAGAAAGTAAAGGATCTAAAGACGATAAGATTCGTTTTGAAGTTAAAAAGTTTCAAGGCAAAGCATTTAAACCTGTCAGCGAGAAAGAAGCATCTGTTGCGGTTAAAACCTTAGAAAAAGCTGACTATGTTGTTGCGACTCGCGAAGACAAACCAACCCAATCGAAGCCTACTGCTCCTTATATAACATCGACTTTACAACAAGCGGCGAGTACTCGCCTTGGTTTTGGTGTTAAAAAGACAATGGTGCTCGCACAACGTTTGTACGAAGCGGGGCATATCACTTACATGCGTACTGACTCAACAAACTTGAGTAAAGATGCAGTCGCTAGTTGTCGTGATTTTATTTTGGAGCAATATGGCAAAAAATATTTGCCAGAAACGCCAAATGGTTACAGCAGTAAAGAAGGTGCGCAAGAAGCTCATGAGGCGATTCGTCCTTCGAATGTTACTGTTTCACCTACCTCTTTGGCGGGTGTCGAGCGAGACGCAGAACGGTTATATGCCCTGATTTGGCAACAATTCGTCGCCTGTCAAATGACGCCTGCGCAATTTACCAGCACGTCCGTGACAGTCAAAGCCGATGACTATGAATTGCGTACTCGTGGTCGAGTGATTCGTTTTGACGGCCATTTGCGCGTGATGCCAACGATCTCCAAAAAAGATGAAGACGTTGTATTGCCGGATATAAAAATTGGCGACAAATTAAATTTAATTAAACTAGATCCGCTACAGCATTTCACCAAACCAACGGCTCGGTATACGGAAGCCAGTTTAGTCAAAGAGTTAGAAAAACGCGGCATCGGTCGCCCGTCGACCTACGCAGCAATCATTTCAACGATTCAAGATCGTGGTTATGTTCACGTCGAAAATCGACGGTTTTACGCAGAAAAAATGGGCGATATTGTTACCGAAAGGCTAGTCGAAAGCTTCCAAGATTTAATGGACTACAGCTTTACTGCGAAAATGGAAGAGTCTCTCGATAAAGTTGCAGAGGGAAGTAAAGAGTGGCGAGATTTGCTCGACGAATTCTATAAAGATTTTACTGATAAGCTCGCAAAAGCCCAAGATACAGAAAAGGGTATGCGTCGTAATGAGCCAACTGAAACCGATATTGCCTGCGTAACCTGTGGTCGTAATATGCAGATTCGTACTGGAAGCACTGGGGTTTTCCTTGGCTGTTCGGGTTACAACTTGCCGCCAAAAGAACGCTGCAAGAGTACGATGAATTTGGTGTCAGGAGATGAAGCGGTTAATGTCGATGAAGATGAAGAAGCTGAATCGAAACAATTAATAAACCGACGTCGTTGTAAGAAATGCAATACGGCGATGGATAGTTACCTATTAGATGAAAAACGTAAGCTGCATATCTGTGGAAATAATCCAGATTGCAGTGGTTATGAAGTTGAAGCCGGAGTTTTCAAACTAAAAGGTTATGAAGGCCCGATTATCGAGTGCGATAAATGTGGCAAAGAGATGCAGCTCAAAACCGGAAGGTTTGGTAAGTATTTCGGTTGTACCGGTGAGGAATGCAAAAATACGCGGAAATTGTTACGTAACGGCGAAGCGGCTCCACCGAAAATGGATCCGGTACCAATGCCTGAATTAGCCTGCCTAAAAGTAGAAGACACTTATATTTTAAGAGATGGTGCGTCGGGATTGTTTTTAGCGGCAAGCCAGTTTCCTAAAAACCGGGAAACTCGAGCGCCCTTAGTTGATGAAATATTGCCTCACAAGGAAGAAATAGACCCCAAGTATTCGTTTTTGTTTTCCGCGCCTACTGAAGATCCTGATGGGAATAAAGCAGTAATCCGCTTTAGTCGCAAGACGAAAGAGCAGTACGTACAAACGGAAATAGACGGCAAGGCGACTGGGTGGAAAGCTTTTTATGAGGGCGGTAAGTGGGTGGCTTCTGCTGGCGCAACCACTAAGAAAAAAACCACTGCTAAGAAAAAATCGCCTGCTAAAGCAAAGAAATCAACGGCGAAAAAAACCACCGCTAAAAAGAAAAAATCTAGTTAATCTCAACAGGTGGTCTTTCGGCCACCTAGTTCCTGCTCCAAGTAAATCAAATAAAAACCTTCGAGGTTGTTATGCCATTAACAAATTCTTTGATTGTGAATCAAAAGTTGGTTTTTGCACGTATCGAAATCGCCGCAGCGCGTAAGGTGGATGCTGCCGGTAAATTGGATGAGGCGGGTTCGTCGCAAGATAACCCTATCGAAAACAAATTGCATCAACATGCGCACTTGGATAGCGCTATATATCAACTGGCCAGTGCATTTGAATATTTTTTATTGGAGCAGAGTGAGGAATCCCCAGAGGTCGATAGAGAATTTTTGAAGCGTGGTCTGCTTAAGGCCTCTCCTTGGTTGATAGATTTATTGGCGGCGAGAACAAACCCAGAATTTGTCGCATTGCAATTCGCTTCCGAAAACCCGGTGATCCAAGATGAAAGCTCATCCCATAATTTGATTGCTTCGGTCACTCTAGCGAATGAATGTGAAGCAGAAGCGAAGAAAAACCCAATAGACTTGTTAGCTGATTGGAGTCAACAATTGCAAGCAATTGTCGATCAATATCGAGCTTCTCTTTTTGAAGAGTAAAGCTCAGATGAAAATGTGCTGAGAACTTTTACCCGCTAACGACCTCTAAGCTTCAATGTAATTACAGTTCTTGGTTACGTTAAATTTTTCCCCTACTTAATGTCCCGGTCAAAATATAACAGGTTGATGAATGAAAACAGATTTAAATTTTTTTGGTTGCTTTATATTGCTTGGATGTTTAGCCCTTACCGCAAATATCGCAAACTCTCAAGAGCTTAAAGAACCGAAGGTAACCTTTAACTCTGTGCAGGTGACGGGACTGCAATACCCGTGGCTTGATCTGAAAGTTGGATTTAAGGTATCGAACCTGAACGAATTTGATGTAACGGTGAATTCCGTCGATTACGAAATATTTATTCAAAATCAATCGGTGTTGGTTGATAGCCTAAAAGCAAAAGTCGACTTCAAAGCTGGAAAAATAACCGGAGTTCGATTTCCAGTTAAGCTGGACATTAACAAAATATTGCCGGTATTCCCTTCTTTGTTGTCAGCGCGACAGGTTCCTTACCGTATTCAGGGTTTGGTAACTGTCGATAATTTTTTTATCCCCCTACCTTTTGAGTATTCAGATTTTATAAGCTTGCAAGGCTTGTAAAAAAGGCTGGAGTTGTTAATGAGTAAACTTAAATTCAAGCAGTGGCTGTTTCTAAGCGTGTTAATTTTGTTTTTGGTTTTCATTTTTCAAAATTTAATCTCTGTTCGAGTGGTGTTTTATTTCTGGACAATAGCGATACCAAAAGCGGTTCTAATTAGCGTAACTTTTTTGTTGGGGGTGTTATTTGGGCGGTATTCCTCATTGCGAAAACTATTGCCGTAATTGTTGAATTATAATTACTTGCTCCGGTGGAGGTATTTTCAAATAATGTTAGAATGCGGAAAACCGGCTAGGGTTGGAAGCGACGCTTAGGTTTTTTTGGCTAAGAATTATTTGTAGTGTTTTGGTATTAAGTTCATAGAAAACAATAAGTTAATCGGTGGCGCTATAGTTCAGCTTGAGGAGTTTCATTCGACGTGTTGTATGAAATATTAGAACTGGAAAACGGAGATGTGGTCTTGCAGCGTGAAGGCGATGCTGAGGGTGAACCACTGGTCGTTATGCGTTTCTCCAATGAACTGATGCGCTATTTTAAAGACGCAAAAATAGATATTGCAAAAATAATGATAGAGGCAGGTCTGGAACATGTCGCGAAGCTAGCGGATGAGCATAGTGAAAAGCTGGGGCTGTCTAGAAGTACATCAGAGTCTGTCAGTGTTGAAAGGCTGGACGAGGAGTATGATTCAGAAAGCCATGTTTCAAGCGATAGTGACTCAGATGCTTCCGAATCAGATTCTTCTGATTCAGGTAATCCAAAAGAAAAAAACCACCTTGTGCATTGATTGAAGCAACAATCTTATTTTCTTCACTGAACCCCATTCATTATTCCGAAAACACAAACAAGTTTGCCTGCTTCAAACCTGATAAGGTTTTTGCGTTGTTAGTAATACGCCATGGCATGAACCGAGAGCGGCAGCATTTTGAAGTTGCTGGCTTTCTTCAGTTGAAACACTATCCAAGAGAGATAGAACACACTGACTATTTCCCGCAGCTAAAGCCTCCCAAGTAACCCAAAGTATGTCGCTGGCATTTGCCACTCGAATAACTCGAAATCTTCGCGTGTTAATACCCAGTTCTTCACATTCCTTCTTTGAAATGTTTTTCGTACTGATACAAGTAATCCATCGAGTATCAGCTTGCATGCTTTTGTTAGAAAGAAAAGGGGCAATAAAATAGTGAGGCTTAGCACTCTGGTGTAGGGCAGTGATTTCTGTGATTCCAATAGGTTCTTGCTTGAAATCCAGCTTGTCTGTTTGTTTGGCAGTTTGCTTTGTAAAAAATGAACCGGGGGAAGGTTTTAAAAAAGATTGCTCAAAAAAATCCGCTTCGTGTTTAAGGTAAGCATCAATGTCGAAATTGCGCTCGGGATAATTAAGATTCAAGCCAGAGTTTAGTTCAGGTGTTGATGCTTGCGATATAAGATTGATCATACAAAATGCTCAAAGGGTTTCAGCATGGGATGCTAACTTTAATCTCTACTTGCTAAAGTCTAGTTTTATGTTGTATTTCTTCGAATAAAATAACGGGAGATTCCTGTGGTAGTTGAGGAGAAGTCAACGGCCATTGTTTTGAGTGTCAGTGGTTGACCACAGAAATCTCCGGTTATTTCATTCGATGAGTCATTCGACTCAAAAGAGTTCTTGTTTTAATCGCCTCGGCGTATGACGCCGACACTTAAACCTTCAATAGAAAAGTCATCATCCTTTAAGTTGACTTCTATGATTTCAAAATCCGGGTTTTCTGGAACTAGTTCTATCTGCTGTTTGTTGCGTTCTCGGCGAAAACGTTTAACTGTCACTTCTTCGCCGATACGGGCCACAACGATTTGACCGTTTCGCGCTTGGTCAGTTTTGTGTACTGCTAATAAATCTCCATCTAAAATTCCCGCGTCTTGCATGCTATATCCTTTTACCTTGAGCAGGTAGTCAGCACGGGGTGAGAAAAACGCAGGGGATATATCACAGTAATCTTCGATATTTTCTTCCGCTAGGATTGGGTTGCCTGCTGCAACTCGACCTACTAAGGGAATTCCAGTTTGCTCTTCTGGTAAACGAATTCCTCGAGAAGCACCGGGAACCATCTCGATGGCGCCTTTACGAGCAAGTGCTCTCAGATGCTCTTCAGCCGCATTGGCCGAGCGAAAGCCGAGTTCCTCAGCGATTTCCGCACGCGTGGGTGGATAGCCTCGGTCTTCGATGTAATCACGAATGAGACTTAAAACTTCTTGTTGCCGTTCAGTCAATTTGATCATGTGGCCAGCCCCTGAGCAGGTTAATGCGTATCGATAAGTAAGCAACAAGCCTTGGCTGATAAATGTGTTATTTGCTTGGCCTTTTGATTGTCCATTAGCCGCGCCAAATGCTTGTCTGTTGAAATATACAGTAGCTGGCATTATATCCAGTAAAAATTATATCGCAACTACTTTCCGATATTGCGAGCACGGAATTGTCTTCGCTGTTCGTGGTTATATTTTGTTCGGTTTTTTGCGGGTGGCTTAAAGCTCATAAGCGTTAAGAGTGCAGTCTTTAGTCAACGGCTTACGCTAGTCACTTATCCATATCGGCTAGTGCTTTGGTGCAGTCTCTTAGTAATTGGAATCTGGATCTGGCAAGATCGCCAAGGTTTTTGATAAGGTGTGCGACATCCGGCTGATGTTGCTGTAAATTTCCTATCTTGGTTTTTTTCTAGTGAGTTGTCCGGCACTGTATTGATGTCGATAGCGATAAGGTAAGAATATTTGTGAGTAAGCCAATTCCCACGTCCAGCGCGCTCGGCCCCATTATGTTAGATATCGACGGTTTATCTATCAGTAGCGAAGATCTAGAAATTATTCGGAACCCTTTGGTGGGAGGGCTGATTTTTTTTAGTCGTAACTACACGTCTCGAAATCAATTTTCAGACTTGGTTGAATCAATTCGAGAAGTCCGACCTGATTTACTCTTGGCAGTGGATCAGGAGGGTGGCAGGGTACAGCGCTTTAAAAACGAATTTGCGGCATTGCCGCCAATGCAATCGTTTTTGCAGTTTTTCAAGCAAGAGCCTGAGCAATGCCTAAAGCAAGTTCGAGATGTAGGTTGGCTGATGGCATCAGAGGTTTTGTCGACGGGTGTTGATATTAGTTTTGCGCCGGTTCTAGATGTTGATTGTGACTATTGCTCTGTTATCGCTGATCGATCTTTTTCTTCACAAGCGGAAGAAGTGATAATCCTCGCGGAAGCGTTTATTGATGGCATGCATGAAGCCGGAATGGCGACGACTGGTAAGCATTTTCCGGGGCACGGTAGTGTCGTTGGCGATAGTCATCTTGAGCTGCCCGTGGATGAGCGAAGTCTAGTCGAAATCAATGCGCGAGATATGAAACCGTTTAGATCTCTATCTGCAAAGCTCGATGCCGTAATGCCAGCCCATATTATCTTTCCAAAAGTTGATTCGTCGCCAGTTGGTTTTTCTTCTCATTGGCTGCAAGATATTTTGCGTCGGGATTTGAGTTTCAATGGTGTTATTTTTTCTGATGACTTGAGCATGGAAGGGGCGGCATTTGCAGGAAGTTTTTCCCAGCGAGCGGAATGCGCGATGCGTGCTGGTTGCGATATGGTTTTGGTTTGCAATAATCGTGCGGCAGCACTGGAGGTGTTAACTGCTTTCGAGAATGCAAAGGTTCAAGGCTCAGATAAGTTAAATAATATGCGAAAAAGAAAACATGTTGATCTAGCCTATCTGCGACAAAGCGCGCGTTGGAAAAATACAGTTAACTATATAGAAAATAAATAGCAAGAAGGTTTTTAAAAATGAAGCAGATTCAAGAATGGTTAACGATGCTCGTAGGCGATGGCAGGCTGTGGATAATTTCAGTTTTTGTAATCGTGACGATCACCTTAATCGTGGCGTTTTTCTTCCGCTTAGTGCTTAAAAAAGTTCAAGCGAAAGCGAGTCTGACGAAAACTGTTTGGGATGATGCCTTAATAAGCGCACTACTGCGGCCAACGACCTGGATGATTTGGTTGTTTGGCGTGTGCTATGCCGCTGATGTGGCGAACACCAACCTTGATGAAGATCTTTCCCAGTTTATCGTTAATTTTAAAATCCTGGGTATTAATGTGCTCGTTACTTGGTTTTTGGTGCTTTTTATAAAGCGATCAGAGGACAACCTTGTTGATCCGGAGTTCACAAAAAACAAGCCTATGGATGTGACGACGGTAACCGCGATTGGAAAATTGTTGAGAATTTCGGTGATTATTACCGCTGTATTGGTAGCCTTGCAGGCGTTTGGTTATAGCGTGTCCGGCGTTTTGGCTCTCGGAGGAATTGGCGGTATAGCGGTCAGTTTGGCTGCCAAGGATTTGTTGGCAAATTTATTTGGCGGATTGATGTTGTTTTTAGATCGACAATTTGCAGTCGGTGATTGGGTTCGTTCACCGGACCAAAATATTGAAGGCACGGTTGAAGATATTGGTTGGCGTTTAACGCGAATTAGGACCTTTGATAAGCGGCCACTTTATGTCCCGAATTCAACCTTTACAACGATATCTGTAGAGAACCCGTCGCGAATGGAGAATCGGCGCATCTATGAAACCATTGGTGTTCGCTATGATGATGCTGCGAAACTGCCAGCGATCGTAGAAGAAGTAAAAAAAATGCTCCGCGCTCATCCGGAGTTAGATATGGAACAAACCTTAATTGTTAACTTTAATGCGTTTGCTTCTAGTTCGTTGGATTTCTTTGTTTACACCTTTACTAAAACTACCAACTGGGTTGAGTTTCATGAGATCAAACAAGATGTGTTATTTAAGATTCTCAACATTATCGAATCGCAAGGTGCCGAATGCGCATTTCCGACATCGACGCTTCATGTTCCAGATGGCTTAGCTATTGATGTCGATAAAGCCGACAAATTGTCACCGGAAATAACTGAGTAAGCGAGCGAACAGTGCGACAGCGAAAAACGAATGATGAATTACTTTTAAATAGTCGACTTCTGTTTGATGAGTTAGAGATAGACGCAGCAATTACGAAAATCGCGAAGAAAATTTCTCAGGATTTTTCAAGTGAATTTGGGTTGGATCGGGTAAGTGAATCGAAGCCGGATTCAATTGTCGCGTTGTGTGTGATGAATGGCGCCATCCCTTTTTTTTCGCAGCTCCTATTAAAGTTACCAATAACCCTTGAGATAGATTACATTCATGCTAGCCGGTACAACAACTCTCTATCCGGTAGTCAGGTGCAATGGCTTGCCAGGCCCACACTCAGTCTTGTCGATAAAACAGTAATTATTGTTGATGACATACTTGACGAAGGAATCACTTTAAGAGAAATTGGCAACTATTGTATAGAGGCTGGTGCTCGGGAAGTCAAAACTGCCATATTGCTTGAAAAGCAACACGGCCGTAATCTGACTGGCATAGTGGCGGACTATCTAGGCCTATTAGTTCCCGATGAATATGTATTTGGTTTTGGTATGGATTGTGAGGGGATTGGGAGAAACCTACCAACCATCCACGCTTTAAATAATAATCATGCTGTAAATAGTAAATAGATGCTTTTTAAAATGTGTTCGCAAAACCTGTGTTCGCAAAATCAACAAGGCAGTGAATTTGTGGCAGTGTATTTATTCTAATAAAAATCTGTAACCTGCAACGTGATGAACTCTAATGATGATTAAAAATTTGTTTCGTGATGAATCTGCTCTAACGGGTGAGAATTTAATTGCCCTGGTGGGTGGTTCTGGTTTTGACGAATATCCAGGACTAAACATAACTCGAGTCATTGAAAGTGAGACGCCCTATGGTTTGTCGGCCCCCATTTCCTTTGGCGAGGTTATTAGGACAAAACCCTCAGTTGGTGTTGAGGGAGATGTTAATAGAACCGTTGTCTTTATGCCGAGACATGGCAGTAACCACAGAACTCCGCCACACCTAATTAATTATCGGGCAAACCTGTGGGCATTGAAAAATTGTGGTGTGACAAATGTTATTGCGATGAATGCAGTAGGTGGAATTCATCAAGAGATGGGCCCTGGTAGTCTTGTATTTCCTCATCAAATTATTGATTACACCTATGGTCGAGAACACACGTATTTTACCGGTGGCGAAAGCGGTGTTGAGCATGCTGATTTTACCGAACCATTTACGGAAGACTGGCGGCAAAAACTTATCGCGATTGGACAGCAAACTGGGCTCAAGATAAAAAGCTCTGCCGTTTATGGTTGCACCCAAGGTCCACGCTTAGAAAGCGCTGCGGAAATTAATCGGCTGAAAAATGATGGTTGCGATTTGGTGGGTATGACGGTGATGCCAGAAGCTGCTTTAGCCCGCGAGCTCCATTTAAACTATGCCAGTATTTCGATAGTGGTGAATTGGGCGGCAGGCTTAAGCCCAGAACCTATTACTATTGATGCAATTTATCAGCAGCTAGAGTCTTCTAAGGAGGATGTAATAAAACTTCTTTCTGCAATTTTGCCTTAGTACTCGCATCCCAACATTCCACTGATGTTCATCGCGCGCCTAAAAAGCATGAGTGCTTGTCGATTGTGGCATTAAAATCATCTTAAAGCGTTTCAGTTTTCAGAAGATATTGCAAACAGTAAACGACAATCCGATAATGCGCCAATCAGATTACTCTCAAATAAATAACAATAAATGAGGTGGATATGATGGAAGATCGCAATAAAGGTACGGTCAAGTGGTTCAATAAAGATATTGGTTACGGTTTTATTTCTTGCGGAGATATTGCCGATGATATCTTTGTCCATTTTCGAAATATTCGCGGTGAAGGTTTTCGTTCACTCAACGAAGGTCAAGAAGTGGAATTTTCGATTCAGAAGGGTGAAAAAGGGCTAAATGCGGAAGACGTAGTCAGCGCATAAAGAATAGCTTCGAATACTCACAGTTTTGAAAACGCATAGCTTTGAAAATTCACCGTTTTTGAAAATTCAAAGCCTCTAACATTGATCGCGCGCAAAACGTTAATTATAAAAATAGAAGTATTCTGTTTGCGCTAGTTAGCCAATTCTTCAGACGCGTCTGTTACTAATTCTTCGGGTTTTTCGTAAGGCAGAATTTTTACGAGTACACCCAATTGTGGGTTGTCGATGTAGTGCAGTTCTGTACTTCGCATCGCACGGCTTTGTTTTTGGCTCATCAATACAATGTTATTGATAATGTAGTTTTGAGACAGTATGTTTTCAAACTCATTACTTGGCGCGTCGTCCTGAAAGCGATTCCAAAAACCCGTGCCTCGGTCATCAATAAATTGAATATCATTGAGATTAATTTTTTTATTGGGCGCCCGAGGTAATTCCGGCCAAGGTTTTCGTTCTTGCCCAAAGTTAGTTGAAAAATCGGTAAGCCATAGATTAGTTTCGACGTGAAGATAGCGCTCAACACTAAATTTCACACTGCCCTCGAGTTGATAGTGAGAGTCGTATAAGTCCCCCCCTTGAATAATTACTCCTGGTGCTTTATCTCTTGCGACTAAGGCTTGTCGCCAAGCGCCGTGAAATAAAACTCGGTATCGGTTGCTGCGAGATAGTTGGCCTGCGTGAGCTTTTAAGGTGAGTTCTTCGTTTTCTAACAAGACCAAGGTACGCTCGTCTTTTATTTGGTGCTGCTCTATTTCGCTTTCGCTGGTGTTGATTGAAGTGGTTGCTGGTGACGAGTCGTCAAGCGACTCTGTTCCAAATGTAGAGTTGTCAATCATCCCTGCGTTTAAGGCAGCTAACTCTTCTTGATGCCGAAGTTCAAGCGCTTCTGCGTCCAACAATTCTCGCCAATCTTCTGGATATTTTAATTCGATATCATGTCTCCACACCTCTTCGTTGGAGAAGGGGCTACCACCTTGGCTGAATACAATCATTTCAATTTGAAACCATCGTTCCTCTTCTTCTTGAGCATTAGCAACCGTTGAGAAGCCGCTGAACGTGAGAAGCAAATAAAGATAGACTGAAAATTTCGTCATGATATTTCGTAACCTACTATTTTTTAATGGACTATCTTGCCAATGGCTTATATTGCCGGTCTTTTTAGCGCGCTCATTCAACGTTTGTTAAGCGGCCTGTTCTTTGAGTGCGAGGGAATTGAGTATACGTTCAACGGTAGAAAATTTCGCTTCCTCATTATCCATATCCGCAAAGAACTTGAAATGATTCGCACCAGATAATTTGTAATTTTGTGGTTGGGTTTGTACTAATTTAACGATGACAAGAGGGTCGACCAAAGGTTCCTTGCCAAATTCGATATGACCGGACTCCGTACCGGCTTCCAGTTTGCAAATACCCAACTGTTTAGCTTTGAGCTTTAACTCCGAGATTTTAAATAGGTTTTTGGTTGGCTCTGGCAAAAGCCCAAAGCGATCAATCATTTCTACTTGCAATTCTCTTAAAGCGTCGGAGTCTTTGGCGCCAGCGATTCGCTTGTACAGTATTAGTCGAGTGTGGACGTCGTATAAATAATTGTCTGGAATTAACGCGGGGATTCGCAAGTTTACTTCGACAGCGCTGGTTGCCGAATCTTCGATATCTAAGGTTTTTCCCGCTTTGAGAGCTTCAACAGCACGGTCCAGCAATTCCATATAAAGCGAAAATCCAATACTTTGAATTTGTCCGCTTTGGCCGTCACCAAGTAATTCTCCGGCGCCACGAATTTCTAAATCATGAGTGGCCAGGGTGAAGCCCGCGCCCAAATCGATTGTGCTAGCGATCGCTTCGAGGCGTTTTTTTGCATCCCCGGTTATTTTCTTTTGTGAGGGAGTTAGCAAGTAGGCATACGCTTGGTGATGTGATCTACCCACACGCCCACGCAATTGATGGAGTTGGGCTAAACCAAATTTATCAGCACGATCAATAATTATAGTATTCGCGTTTGGAACATCGATTCCAGTTTCGATGATGGTGCTGCAAACTAATACGTTAAAACGCTTGTGATAAAAATCGCTCATCACTTGTTCGAGTTCCCGCTCTCGCAGTTGGCCATGACCCACTGCGACTCTCGCTTCAGGGATGAGTTCACGCAGTTCTTCAGCGGTTTTTTCAATTGTTTTTACTTCATTGTGAAGATAATAAACTTGTCCGCCCCGCAAGATTTCGCGAGAGATCGCTTCTTTTGCCAAGCCGTTATCATATTCGCGAACGAAAGTTTTTACCGATAAACGTCGCGCGGGAGGTGTGCTGATAATGGATAGATCTCGAATACCAGACATTGCCATGTTCAACGTACGTGGTATAGGAGTTGCGGTTAAAGTCAGTATGTCGACTTCTGCGCGTAAAGATTTTAATTGATCTTTCTGTCGCACACCGAAACGATGTTCTTCGTCGATGATTAGTAAGCCTAAATTTTTATATTTGACATCACTTTGCAATAATTTGTGCGTGCCGATTATGATATCGATATTGCCATTAGCGACTCGTTTTAATGCTTCGTCGCTTTCCTTTTTACTGCGAAATCGAGATAGCACATCAATGTTGATAGGCCATTCGGCAAAACGATCTTTAAAGTTTTCATAATGCTGTTGCGCGAGTAGGGTTGTAGGCACCAGAACCGCTACTTGTTTGCCGCTATGTGCTGCAATAAAAGCGGCACGCATTGCGACTTCCGTTTTGCCAAATCCGACATCGCCACAAACTAATCGATCCATTGCGCTGTTGGCATACATGTCTTCAGTAACTGCGTGGATCGCGCGTTCTTGGTCCGGCGTCTCTTCAAAGGGAAAGCTTTGGCAAAACTTTTCAAATGCTTGTTGTGGATTTTTAAATGCATAGCCTGGTTTAGCTTCGCGACGCGCGTAAATTTCCAAAAGTTCTGCTGCGACATCACGGATTTTTTCTGCAGCTTTGCGTTTTGCTTTTTCCCATTGGTCGCTGCCGAGGCGATTGACCGGCGTCGATTTCTCATCGGCACCAGAATATCGGCTTATACGATCTAAGCTAGCGACTGGGACATAAAGTTTGTCGTTGCCTGCGTATTCTAATAAAAGAAATTCATGTGCTTGACCATCGATGTCCAGAATCTCTAAGCCACGATACCGGCCAACTCCATGATCTATGTGAACAACAGCTGCACCGATGTTTAATTCGGTGAGGTTCTTAACAATCTGGTCGGCGTTTTCATGGCTTTGTCGTCGTCGCCTTGTTTGGTGTACATGGCTACCGAAAAGCTCGCCCTCGCTAATCACCGTAAGATCCGGTGAGTGTAATTTTAAACCTTGGGCAATCGGGCTAACGCAAATGTTAAGTTTTTTATCGCCATCCAAGAATTCTAGCCAGCTCGCACAAACACTTGGTTGGATTTCTATTTTGGTGAGCAATTCTAATAAGGTTTCACGACGACCTGCCGATTCTGCGCAAAATAAAATACGTGATTCAGTATTCGTGAGAAATTTATTTAATGCGCTTAATGGTTGTGAGGCATGAGAGTTAATGCTTAGGTTGGGCAGGGTTGAGCTCGCAAAGCTTTTGTTTTTTTGTTTGCTTTCCTGGTCGTTGGATAAATCAATGCGAGGATGTGTTTTTATTTCAGAAAATATTCTATCGCTGGCAATAAATATAGATTCCGGTGGCAGAATAGGCCGCTCACGATCACCGATTCTACCGTCAAAGCGTTGTTTGGCTTCTTGCCAAAAATGATTGGCTGCGGTTTCGAGGTCACCATGAGTAAAAATGATCGCGTTTTCGGGAAGGTAATCAAATAAAGTGCCGCAGTCTTGGAAAAATAACGGTAAATAATATTCGATGCCAGGCGGAGAGATTCCATCACTTACATCTTGATAGATCGGGCAAGCGCGATGATCAACGTCAAAAGTTTGATGCCACGAATCACGAAAATGTGAAATACCTTCTTTGTCGAGGGGGTATTCTTTAGCGGGAAGCAAGCGCACTGAATCAATTTGATCAAGGGTTCGCTGAGTTTCAGGATCGAAGGTGCGAATCGACTCAACTTCGTCATCGAATAAATCAATTCTAAAGGGAGCGTCACTGCCCATCGGAAATATGTCCATAAGTGATCCGCGAATCGCGAACTCTCCGTGTTCGTAAACGGTATCGACAGAGTGATATCCCGTGCTTTGTAATTGCCGAGCCATCGCGTTTAGATCAAAGGCTTGCCCGCGATCAACCACCAAACTGTTTTTTCGCAAAAACTCAGGTGGAGAAAGGCGGTGCATCAAGGTTGTTATTGGAACAACTAAAATGCCTTGCCGTAGTTGAGGCAATTGATAAAGCGTGTGCAGTCGATCGGAAATAATATCCTGGTGGGGTGAGAAGTAATCATAAGGGAGCGTTTCCCAGTCGGGAAAGTGAAGGATTTCGATGCCGTTGCTATTGCCATGGATTCTCTGTTGTTCGAGGTCGGCCAATTGTTTTCCGACAAAAAAGTTGAGTTCGATTTCTAAGGCGGAAGCCGAGACGGTATCCGCAGTGATGACAACGGTAAGTTGTCGTGATTGTTTTGCGGTATTGGCAATTGCTAAAGCCTTTGCGGCGCCGTGCAGAGTGTCCCAACCTTGCCTGTCACCAGCGAGTTTCGAAAAGGGTGGGTTAAGTGGATCCGCTAGGTCTGAAACCATTACCAATGAGTCACTTCTTTGTTGGTTGAACATCTAAGTTTGAGATGAAGCGAATTAAAAAATTGGACAAACCCTGAGCAACACTTGCTTGGGAATTGTTTTCAATTTTGGTAGAGGAAGTAAATTTCTCTTCGCTTCATTTTGGGCGGCTATTGTAACGGTTTTCCAAGTCTGCAACAGGTTCAATCTTGGGTGATATCTACGTGCTTGATGGCCGAAATTCTGCTGGTGAATACCTGGGCTTTTTTGCTAAGCCCACCGGTCAGCTTATTGGGCCACCCGGAAAAGGCTCGAAAAATTCCAAACGCAAGGGGCGGCTCTCGGTTGCGCACAAGGCTTGGAATCTAGATAATACCGGCCCTTAATTTACCCCGCCCTCTAGATGCGCGGTGGGTGTTTTTCCTACCAACGATTGAAAGGTAAAACTAGTGAATCGACCAAAACCGGAAGACTATTTTAAAGATTGGAAGCAACGCGAAGGCTTGGCTGAAGCGATGATCCCTGTTATTGGAAAACTGAACAGGGACAGTAACGTCAATGTATATATGTATGGGCGTTCATTGGTGAATCGTTCGGTCATCGACATCATGAAGGCACACCGTTTTGTTCGCCAGATTGAAGAGAACGAACTGTCAGAATTTGAAAGCTTCCCGATCTTGGAAAAACTGAGCAAATTGGAGCTTGGTCACGCCCATATCGATTTGGGTAAGTTAGCCGTTAAATACATGAAGGAAAACGGTGGTGATGGTGCAGACGTCAATGGTGACGCAATTGATGGATTTTTACAGCGCGAGCTAGCTGGTTTGATCGGCAGCACTCAAAAGCCGATTCCAGAGCCTCAAGATGTTGTTTTGTATGGTTTTGGTCGAATTGGCCGCTTAGTGGCTCGCTTGTTGGTCGATAAGGCGGGAAGTGGCGATGTCATGCGCTTGCGAGCGATTGTTGTGCGTAGCAGTGGTGCTGACAATGATTTGGTGAAGCGGGCTAGTTTGTTGCGCAGAGATTCTGTGCATGGTTCCTTCAAAGGCACTATTCGAATTGATGAAGACACCAATACACTGGTTTGTAACGGCAATGAAATTAAAGTCATTTATGCTAATTCCCCGAGCGAAGTTGATTACACAAAATATGGGATCAATAACGCCCTTATTGTCGACAATACTGGGGTATGGCGAGACGAAGAGGGCTTAAGTCAGCATCTGAAATGCCCTGGTGCGGCGAAAGTAATCTTAACTGCGCCTGGAAAAGGTGACCTGAAAAATATCGTTTACGGAATCAATAACAAAGATATTTCGCCAGACGACAAAATTATTTCCGCTGCGTCTTGTACTACCAACGCGATTGTTCCGGTACTAAAAGCAATGATGGATAAGTACGGCGTCTTGCATGGTCATGTCGAAACAGTCCACTCCTATACCAATGACCAAAACTTGATTGATAATTTCCATAAAGGCGAACGTCGTGGGCGTAGCGCACCTCTAAATATGGTGATCACGGAAACTGGCGCTGCAAAAGCGGTTTCCAAGGCCTTGCCTGAGCTTGGTGGGAAGCTAACAGGGAACGCGATTCGGGTGCCAACCCCCAATGTTTCAATGGCGATATTGAATTTGCGTCTTGGCAAAAGCACCAATAAAGAAGAGCTTAATAACTACATGCGTGAAGTTGCTTTGTATTCTGATTTGCAGCGGCAAATCGAGTTTACGAATTCCCCTGAAGTCGTATCGACGGACTTTGTGGGTTCGCGACATGCCTGTGTTTTTGATAGCCGCGCAACAATAGCCGAAGATGATAATTGCGTTCTGTATTGTTGGTACGACAATGAGTTTGGCTATAGCTGCCAGGTGGTTCGTTGTATGGAAGATATGGCCGGTGTTAGCTATAAGCTGTATCCCCTAAACGATTAGTAAAATCGGAGTAAGTATAAGCGCAGCAGAAAATAGTACGCTGCGCTTATTTTCCTAAATTTATCCGTAATTTAGAGCGATTTTGCCTGTTCTGGCTGTTTGTTGAGCTATTTCTGTCATTACCCAAAATCTTGAGTAAATCATTCACACGCTTCCTCAAAAAAGCTCGAATAGACCTGGAAAGGTTTACGCGTCATCTTTATAATTGCGCGGTTTTTTCCTTGGGCGAGAGCATGTTACGGATTTTCGCCTACAATTAATGAAAGGTGAAGCTTCGGTCCGTGCCAGTTCTGCTTAAGGTTCCGGCATTATTGAGCAGTGTAATTCTTCGAGACTTCTCATTAGGCTTGAAATTAGAGTCGATTTTTACCAGGGTGGGCAGCCGCACACTCCTTCACCATCCAATAGCAAATTAGGCTAAGACGTATGATCAAGATCCGTCAGGGATTAGATTTACCCATCGCCGGTGCCCCCGAGCAGGTGATAAATCAAGGGAATACTGTTCGTTCAGCAGCAATTTTGGGTTCTGATTACCACGGCATGAAACCCACGATGCTGGTTCAAGTGGGTGACGCGGTAAAATTGGGTCAACCTTTATTCAGCGACAAGAAAAACCCTGGTGTTGTATTTACTTCCCCCGCGAGTGGTCGAGTGTCAGCGATTCATCGCGGCGCTCAACGCGTTTTGCAGTCCGTCGTTATCGATATCGAAGGTGATGCAGAAGAAACCTTCGAATCATACTCCGCGACAGATCTAGATGGTTTAACGCGAGATCAAGTACAGAGCAATTTAGTGAGCTCAGGTATGTGGACCGCATTGCGCACGCGTCCCTTCAGTAAGATTCCAGCGCCAGACTCCCAAGCTCAATCAATATTCGTGAATGCGATGGATACCAATCCATTGGCAGCAGATCCGCAAGTTGTTCTAGCGGAAAAATCTGAAGCGTTTAACCAAGGTTTAGCGGTATTGGCAAAGCTGACGGAAGGAGCTGTGCATGTTTGCTCTGCTGCTGGTGCAAAAGTGCCTGTCAAAGAAGTTGCTAATATTTCTCATCGCTTATTTACCGGCAAGCACCCCGCTGGGAATGTCGGAACCCATATCCATTTTCTAGAGCCGGTTAGCGCAAACAAAACGGTTTGGACTATCGATTATCAAGACGTCATCGCGATTGGTATTTTATTTACGACAGGTAAGTTGAATGTCGAACGCGTTGTTTCATTTGCAGGTCCGCAAGTTGAAAAGCCTACTTTAATCAGAACGCGTATAGGCGCTAATCTCGACGAGTTGGCGGCAGGCCAATTGAAGAGTGGCGAAAATAGAATTATTTCTGGTTCGGTTTTGGGCGGACGAAAAGCAGCAGGTCCATTTGCTTATTTAGGTCGCTACCACAATCAAGTGTGCGTATTGGCAGAAGGTCGTGAGCGTCCTTTTATGCATTACATGCAGGCAGGTAGTAATCGTTTTTCTGCGATGCCCATTTACATTTCAAAGTTGTTTTCAGGTAAAAAATTCAATTTCACTACATCAACAAATGGAAGTGAGCGCGCCATGGTGCCCATTGGCGCTTATGAAAAGGTTATGCCTTTAGATATTTTACCGACGCAATTATTGCGTGCGCTGATCGTTGGCGATACTGAAACGGCGCAAAACTTAGGTTGTCTGGAACTCGATGAAGAAGATTTAGCGCTTTGTACTTTTGTTTGCCCCGGTAAATATGAGTACGGCCCAATCTTGCGAGATAACTTAAGCAAAATAGAGAAGGAGGGGTAAGCCATGCAGTTTTTACGTCGATGGTTTGATTCAATTGAACCCCACTTTCATAAAGGTGGTCGTTTCGAAAAATGGTACGCGTTGTATGAAGCCGTTGATACGGGGTTCTTTCAGCCGAGTGAAGTAACCAAAACTACCGCCCATGTTCGTGATGGCATAGATCTCAAGCGAATCATGATTACTGTGTGGGCGTGTACCTTCCCGGCAATGATTTTTGGGATGTACAACTTGGGCTGGCAAGCCAATTCGATAATGGCGGCGCAAGGAATTGCTGAAGTCGCAGATTGGCATGGCCCAATTATTTCTTTGTTGGCCGGTTATGACCCGAATAGTATTTGGGATTGCTTATGGCACGGTGCGGTTTATTTTCTGCCAATATACATGACGGTATTTATCGTTGGTGGAGCGTGGGAAGTATTATTCGCGATGGTTCGCGGTCACGAAGTTAACGAAGGCTTTTTTGTTACTTCAATATTATTTGCTTTAATCTGTCCGCCGAATGTCCCACTGTGGCAAGCTGCTCTCGGCATTAGTTTTGGTATCGTTATCGGCAAAGAAGTATTTGGTGGAACCGGCAAAAACTTCTTAAATCCGGCTTTAACCGGTCGAGCATTTTTGTTCTTTGCCTATGCACCCAATATGTCAGGTGATGCGGTGTGGACAAGTGTTGACGGTTATACCGGCGCAACTGCACTTTCTGTCGCGGCGCAAAGTGGCATCGAAGAATTGCAAAATCAATTCACTTGGATGGATGCTTTTCTTGGCCATATCCCAGGTTCTATAGGTGAAACTTCGACCTTAGCCATCTTGCTAGGTGGTGCGGTGATGCTGGTAATGGGTATTGCTTCGCTCCGAATTGTAACCGGCGTCATCATCGGTATGGTCGCAACCGCATTGTTATTTAACTTCATCGGCTCCGATACTAATCCCATGTTTGCCTTAACGCCGCAGTGGCATTTTGTGCTGGGTGGTTTCGCCTTTGGTTTGATTTTTATGGCGACGGATCCCGTATCAGCCTCGATGACCAATGCAGGTAAATGGTGGTTCGGTGGATTCATTGGTGTGATGGTGGTGTTAATTCGAGTGGTGAACCCAGCTTATCCAGAAGGCATGATGCTGGCGATCTTGTTTGCGAATTTGTTCGCGCCCTTAATCGATCATATTGTTGTGCAAGCAAATGTGAAAAGGAGACTTGCCCGTGGCTAATAAAGACTCCACTGCGAAAACATTAGTTGTGGCATTAGTGTTATGCGTTGTTTGTTCAATCATCGTGTCTGTTTCTGCGGTTTTGTTAAAACCCACTCAGGTAAAAAACAAAGAAGCATTTTTAAAACAAAATATGCTGCAAGCCGCTGGCATGTACGATGAGACTAAATCTGTTGATGAGCAATTCGAACAATTTACCGTGCGTATTGTTGATCTCGATACGGGTATGTATACCGACGCGATCGATGCCGCCGGTTACGATCAGTTGAAAGCGGCGAAAGATCCGGCACTCTCTTCTGAAATTCCCGATGATCAAGATCTCGCGAAAATTTCACGACGTGTGAAATACGCAAAGATTTACACCCTGGATGGCGATAACGGAATTGAAACGATTATCTTGCCCATCAATGGATATGGTTTGTGGGGCACTTTATACGGCTTTCTCGCTTTAGAAGCAGATGCAAATACTGTGGTTGGACTTTCATACTACGATCACAAAGAAACACCGGGATTGGGCGGCGAAATTGAAAACCCAAACTGGAAAAAGTTGTGGCAAGGTAAAAAAATCTACGACCAGAACGATAACGTTGCCATTAGTGTCATTAAGGGTGCGGTAAATCCAAATGATGCAATGGCGGACTACAAAGTTGACGGTTTAAGCGGCGCTACTTTAACCAGCCGTGGTGTTGATTTGATGTTTAAGTATTGGCTCGGTGAACAAGGATTCGAAAATTTCCTTACTAACCTAAGAGAGGGTAAGGCGTAAATGAAGATTAAAGATTTACTATTTAAGCCAATTTTTGAAAACAACCCGATTGCTTTACAGATATTAGGTATCTGTTCGGCTCTGGCGGTTACTTCAAGTTTAAAAGTTACGGTGGTGATGTGTATTGCGCTAACCATGGTGACGGGTTTTTCAAACTTTTTTGTTTCCTTGGTGCGCAAACAATGTCCAAGCAGTATCCGGATTATTGTACAGATGATTATTATCGCTTCCTTGGTGATCATGGTTGACCAAGTCTTAAAAGCTTTTGCTTACGAGATTAGTAAAAAGCTATCGGTATTCGTCGGTTTGATTATTACCAACTGTATTGTCATGGGGCGTGCTGAAGCGTTCGCGATGAAGAACCCGCCACTACCTAGTTTTTTCGATGGTATCGGCAATGGATTCGGTTATAGCGCTTTGTTACTTGCACTGGCGACGATTCGTGAATTGTTCGGCGCAGGTAAGTTGTACGAAGTTTCTATCTTACCCTTGGTTAGTGAAGGCGGTTGGTACGTGCCGAACGGCCTTATGTTGTTGCCGCCAAGTGCATTCTTCCTGATTGGATTAATTATTTGGGGTATACGGGCGTGGAAGAAAGACCAAGTAGAAGAGCCAGAATTTAAGATCGCAAAAAACACGCGACCAGCGGAGGCTTAATCGATGGAGCATTATTTAAGTTTATTGGTTCGCTCCATATTCATCGACAATATGGCTTTGATGTTCTTTTTAGGCATGTGTACTTTTTTAGCGATATCAAAAAAGGTTGATGCAGCAATTGGTTTAGGTATTGCCGTCATTGTTGTACTCGGCATTACGGTTCCTATTAATAATGTTATTTACACCTATTTGCTCGCAGACGGCGCCTTGGCTTGGGCTGGTTTACCTGATGTTGATTTGAGTTTTCTCGGATTGATTTCGTACATTGGTGTAATTGCCGCGAGCGTGCAAATTCTGGAAATGTTTTTAGATAAATACGTTCCGGCCTTGTACAACGCACTTGGCGTATTCTTGCCACTTATCACTGTAAATTGCGCGATTATGGGTGCCTCATTGTTTATGGTGGAGCGAGACTACAATTTGGCAGAAAGTACTGTGTTTGGTATTGGTTCTGGTGTCGGCTGGGCTTTGGCAATTGTGTTGCTTGCCGCTATTCGTGAAAAAATGAAATACAGCGATGTGCCCGACGGCTTGCAAGGCCTTGGCATTACATTTATTACGGTTGGCTTGATGTCTTTAGGCTTCATGTCATTTGGTGGAATTGATCTATAACGCTTCGATAAACTGCAGAAGTTTAAGTGTCAACTTGAAGGTGAAGGAATGAACATTGAAGTAACTCTTGGCGTCGCAATGTTCACGGCGATTGTTTTATCGCTAGTGATAATTATTTTATTTGCGCGTGGCCGTCTGGTAAGCAGCGGTGATGTTCATATCATTGTGAACGGAGAAAAAGATTTAACTGTTTCTGCTGGTGATAAATTATTACAAACCTTATCTTCAAATAATTTATTTTTGGCTTCTGCCTGTGGCGGCGGCGGTTCTTGTGCGCAATGTAAGTGTATTGTTGAAGAAGGTGGTGGTGCGATGCTGCCAACCGAAAAAGCACATTTTACCAAGCGCGAAGAGAACGAAGGTTGGCGTTTATCCTGCCAGGTGCCGGTAAAGCAGGATATGAAAATTGAAGTTCCTGAGGAAGTGTTTGGGGTTAAGCAATGGGAGTGCGAAGTCGTTTCCAATCCAAACGTTGCAACATTCATTAAAGAATTAACCTTAAAGTTACCCGAGGGCGAAAATGTTGACTTCCGCGCGGGTGGCTACGTGCAGTTAGAAGCTCCCGCATACGATATAAAATTTTCTGACTTTGATGTTGAAGAAGAATATCGTGCAGATTGGGAACGCTTCGGTTTTTTCGATTTAACGGCTAAAAACTCTGAGCCTGTTATTCGCGCCTACTCAATGGCGAACTACCCAGAAGAAAAAGGCATTGTTAAATTTAATATTCGTATCGCTACACCGCCTCCCGGTTCAAAAGGCATAAGTCCTGGGTTGATGTCTTCGTGGGTTTTTAATTTGAAACCCGGCGATAAAGTGACGGTTTATGGTCCCTTTGGTGAGTTCTTTGCTAAAGACACCGATGCAGAAATGGTATTTGTCGGTGGTGGTGCAGGTATGGCGCCAATGCGTTCTCATATTTTTGACCAACTTCGCCGCTTACATTCAAAACGTAAAATCTCTTTTTGGTATGGTGCGCGTTCATTACGCGAATTATTTTATCAAGATGAATACGATCAGTTGGCTGCTGAGAATGATAATTTTGAATGGCATGTTGCGATGTCTGATCCTCAGCCGGAAGATAATTGGACTGGCAAAACAGGCTTTATTCACAACGTGTTGCTTGAAGAGTATTTGAAAAATCACCCGGCACCAGAAGATTGTGAATTCTATATGTGTGGGCCACCTATGATGAACTCGGCAGTGATTAATATGCTCAAAGACTTAGGTGTTGAAGACGACAATATTATGCTTGATGATTTTGGTGGCTAGATTGTTATCCACGAGTTGTTCTAAAAAAGCGAGGCAAGTTTACTTGACCTCGCTTTTGTTTTTATACGTTTTGATTGTTACTGCATGCGATAATCGTCCCACCGTTGAGCTACTAAGATTTAGTGGTGAGACGATGGGTACAAGCTATCACGTAAGCATAGTTTCCGATCGAGATTTTCAAGTGCCAGAAAATCTCCAGCAAGAAATTCAAAGTCGTTTGGATGCAGTTAATCAAAGCATGTCCACTTATTTGCCTGATTCGGAGCTGTCGGCTTTAAACCAGCTTCCCGTCGGCGTATCAAAGAAGGTATCTGAACCATTATTTACGGTAATAAATGATGCAGTCGGCTATGGCAGGCTAAGTGATGGTGCTTTGGATATTACCATCGCGCCTATTGTTGACCTGTGGGGCTTTGGGCCCGTCGATCAAGATGCTAATGTGCCGAGTGAAAAATCCATTGAAGACGCTTTAAATGCGGTTGGGTTTGATTATATAGAGCTGGATGCCAATACACTGTCGATTAGAAAAACTCGGCCCTTAACGATTGACTTATCATCAATAGCTAAGGGTTATGGGTCAGATTCGCTTGGTATTTATCTTGCAAGCTTGGGTTTTGAAAATTATTTGATAGAAATTGGTGGCGATTTACTGGTTGCGGGAAAGAATGCGAGAGGTGAGGCGTGGCGTATAGGTGTTGAAAAGCCGACCGTCGACTATGGTGATGTCCAGCAAGCGATAGCAGTAAGCGATGTCGGTGTCGCAACCTCCGGCGATTATCGTAATTTTTTTCAAACTGAGGGCGCTACATATTCTCACATCATAGACCCTCGCACCGGTCGACCAGTGAAGCATAATTTGGTTTCAGTAACGGTTATCGCTAAAACAGCGCGAGAAGCCGATGCTCTAGCTACTGCCATGACTGTGCTAGGTGCCGATGACGCTTTGGCGCTTGCAGAGCGAGAAGGGCTCGCCGTTTATTTGATTGAACGTAATAATGCTAGTGATCCTGACATGGGTGAAAATCAATTTAGTGTTCGCTATTCGACAACGTTTAAGAGTTATATAGATTGAGCTGATTTGAAATTTCGAGGCTAAAAATGATTACGATATTTTTAAGTTTTTGTGTGCTTTTGCTAGTAGTAGTTGGCATGTCGATCGGTGTGATAATGCGAAATAAACCGATTAAAGGATCTTGCGGCGGAATGGCAGCCCTAGGTATTGATACCAGTTGCGATATTTGTGGAGGCGATGCGACAAAATGTGAAGAAGAAAACCAATCAAAAGATTCCGTGTTGGATAAAAACTTGGCTTATGAAGCAAAAAATAACGAACGAACTGCCAAATAATTTTTCCGCGATTAAAAAAATAGTGAAATTAAAATATGGATTATGATCTTTTAGTTATCGGTTCGGGGCCGGCTGGCGAAGGCGCGGCGATGGCTTGTGTTAAAAATGGTAAGCGTGTAGGTATTATTGAAGCGCATTCATCCGTTGGTGGGAATTGTACACACAAAGGCACAATTCCTTCGAAAGCTTTACGTCATGCGATTAAGCAAGTGGTACGTTTTAATAACAGTCCTTTGTTTAGAGAGATCGGCGATGCTCGAGTACTGAGCTTTCCGAAAGTATTGGCGCACGCGGCACCTGTAATTCCGAAACAAGCCGATATGCACGCGCGACATTTTAGCCGCAATCGAATCGATATTCATAAAGGCTTTGGCCGTCTTTTGGATAAAAATACAATCGAAGTGTCGTTTCTTGATGGTATTAAAGAAAGTTTCACTGCAAAAAATATTGTTATTGCTACCGGTTCACGACCATACCGGCCGGATAACTTGGATTTTAGCCATCCTCGCGTATATGACAGCGATACGATATTAAAAATGCAACACACGCCGCGAACTATGATTATCTATGGGGCAGGTGTTATCGGTTGCGAATATGCTTCTATTTTTTCCGGTATGGGCGTAAAGGTTGATTTAATTAACAGCCGCGATCAATTGTTATCGTTTCTTGATGACGAAATCTCTGATGCGCTTAGTTATCACCTTCGTGATAACAGCGTGATGGTTCGGCATAATGAAGAATTTGAACGGCTCGGTGATGATAAAGAATTACTGGCGGTTTACTTAAAGTCAGGCAAAAAACTTAAAGCCGATGCTTTATTGTGGTGTAACGGTCGAGCTGGCAATACTGAAAACCTTGGTCTGGAAAATGTGGGTTTAGAAGCTGACCATCGCGGTCAAATAAATGTTGATGATCGTTATCAAACCAAAGTAGAAAATATATACGCAGCGGGAGATGTGATTGGTTGGCCGAGTTTGGCGAGCGCTTCTTATAATCAAGGCCGACAAGTGGGTGCGGCAATTTTGGGTGAGTCTTCCAATCACATTGTTGAAACACCGACAGGAATTTATACGCTTCCTGAAATCAGTTCTTTAGGAAAAAACGAAAAAGAACTTACAGCAGCGAAGGTCCCGTATGAAGTAGGGCGCGCTTATTTTAAAAATACCGCTAGAGCGCAAATTAGTGGAGAAGATGTTGGTGTTCTCAAAATTCTATTTCACACTGAAACGTTTCAAATTCTCGGTATACATTGTTTCGGTGCTGAAGCTTCGGAAATTATTCATATCGGCCAAGCAATTATGAAACAACCAGGCAAGGCGAATGATGTACATTATTTCGTGAATACGGTGTTTAACTATCCAACAATGGCGGAAGCTTACCGAATCGCCGCATTGGAGGGTATTAATCGTTTGAATCGACGCTAGACTAAAATGTTTCTTGCAAAAAAAAGCCAGCAAGTTGCTGGCTTTTTTTGTTTATAAATTTAAATTATTTAAAAGAATATAAATACGCAAGCTAAACCAACACCGCCAAGAACAAACGTATAGGGCAGTGCCATGAGCACCATTTTCCCGTAAGACAGTCTGATTAATGGCGACAACGCGGATGTTAGCAAGAATAAAAATGCCGCCTGTCCATTTGGTGTTGCGACACTGGGCAAGTTTGTCCCGGTGTTAATTGCGATAGCAAGATGCTCAAAATGTTCGCGGCTAATCTGTTGAGTGTCTAATGCTTCTTTAACTTGGGTAATATAAACGGTAGCGACAAACACATTGTCACTAATCATCGATAACACGCCATTGGCTATGAAAAACATCGGCGCTTGGACACCGAGATCCATCGCCAGTACCGCATGAGTTATCGGTGAAAATAAATGATGAGTTTCGATGACCGCGATAATGGTGAAGAACACAACTAATAAAGCGGTGAAGGGTAACGCTTCTTCAAAAGCGTGACCGATTTGATGTTCCTCTGTGATGCCATTGAAGGCTGTCACTAAAACAATCAACATCAAGCCGATGATCCCGATTTCGGCGACGTGCAATCCAAGCGCAACAACTAAAATCCCTACACAAATACCCTGAATAACAAGTTGTGCACGTTCTTTGTTGTTACGTTTTTCATCCTGTGATTTATCGAACTCAACCAGTACGTCGTAGACCGCTGAGGGAAGTTTTGTACCGTAGCCAAATAACTTAAACTTTTCCAGGATGACAACTGTGACGAGTCCCGCGGCGAACACTGGCATAGTTACGGGCGCCATGCGCACATAAAACTCGATAAAGTCCCAGCCCGCTTGTTCTGCAATGATAACGTTTTGCGGCTCACCCACCATGGTACAGACACCACCGAGAGCCGTTCCGACAGCACCATGCATAACCAAGCTGCGTAGAAACGCACGAAACTGATCGAGATCACTACGATGATATTCTTGCACGTCAGTATCGTGCGAATGATCATGGTCGTGGTGAGCATGTTTGCCTGATGCAAATTTATGATAAACAGAATAAAAACCCACGGAGACAGCAATCAATACGGCAGTAACGGTTAATGCATCCAAAAACGCGGAAAGTACAGCGGCTGAAAAGGAGAACATTACGGAAAGTAATATTTTTGATCGCACTTTAATAAGTAATTTGGTGAAAGTATAAAGCAGCAGGTTTTTCATAAAATAAATACCGGCTACTAAAAACATCAACAATAATATGACTTTTAAATTATTTTCTATCTCGTGGTATACCGCTTCTGGCGAGGCCATACCCAAGAGCACTGCTTCGATGGCAATGAGGCCGCCTGGCTGTAGTGGATAACAACGAAGGGCCATGGCAAGGGTAAATATGAATTCTGCAATCAACACCCAACCTGCGACAAAGGGACCTAAGGTAAATAACACAACTGGGTTGATGAGAAGGAACCCAATAACGAGTTGTTTATACCAAGTCGGTGATTGACCCAAAAAGTTTTCGGAATATGAACTGAACATTGAATTTGTCATATGTGCTTGAATCTCTTTATATTTTTGGCTTAGAAGCCAGCTGATTATTGAACCCTACAAAAGCCGTGGTTATAAGTTAGTTGCATAAAAATGGAATTCTTATCGCCGAAATTATAGATGAGAATACCCCTTTTAGTGAAGGTTAAGAGACGTAATGAGCCCGCTTTCACAACTTGAGATCAAAAATCAGACAGCTTTGCAAAAACCAACGGAAAATCTTAATAAAATGCGCTAACCTGTCGGAATATAACCACTTTTTTGATCTAAACTCAGTTGATATAGCGTACTAATGAGCCGTGTAGTGACAATTGCTCAGTCAGTAATCAGTGCGCCGATTAAAGCCGTCCCTAAGCGACGAATAGGCTGGCGTTCATCTAGAAAAACGATACAGTCTTTAAGTAGCTTAGGCTTGATTAAAACCATGTCAATGTATCGATTAGCTCCGTTTCATGGAGTGTTTTTTAATTTAGAAGGAAAAGGGTGTGACCCAAAGTTCGAAAATCAATTTAACTTCCCTAAAGCTCGTTCACGATGAGTTAATAGCAACAATTGAGCAAGCCGCTGGCAAGCTCGAGCAGTTTGTTGCCGATATGGAAAATGGCGAACTCCTGCAAGCTTGCATCGAAGGCATGCAGCAAATTAGCGGTACATTGAGCTTGTTACAACTCCATGGCGGGGACTTGTTAGCGAAGGAAGTCTTGAAACTAGCCAATGAAATTACTATTGGTGACGAAGGTGTTGAAAAACGCCTTAGCGTATTAACTAACGCATTTTTTATCGTCCCTCGGTACCTTGAGTACACCATGCAAACTGGCCGCGGCATGCCAGTGCTGCTCATTCCTGCGATCAATGAATTGCGCGTCGCACGAGGCGATAAGCCGATCGAAGAAAGTTATTTCTTTGAAGTTGACTTGAGTCGCGGCAAACACTTGGCCGGAAACACAAGTGCGGTATTGAGCGAGGACTTAACGGCTTTAGTAAAACGCTTGCGTCACATGTATCAAGTCGGCCTGGTAGGGGTCTTTCAGGGTAAGCTCACCAAGTCTTCATTCGGAATGATGCAAAGGTCGATGCAGCGTTTGTCTGCCGTTTGTGGAAATCGTCCATTGGCGACCTTGTGGAAAGTTGCAGCGGCTGGTTTTGAGGCGATGGCCTCTGAGCATATGGAGATTTCCCAAGCTCGAAAGCTGCTTTTCGGAGCAATCGATCGAGAAATTAAAAAATTGCAAGTTGCCGGACAGGCTGGTTTAGATAATGAGCCATCAAGATTGTTAGTGAAAGAATGCGTTTATATGGTCGCGGTGTCCGGTTCAAATGCTCCTGCAGCGAAAGCAGTTGAAGACGCATACTGTTACGAACCATTAACTTATGTTGATAAAGAGCTGAGTCGAGAACGCGAAACATTAAGTGGCCCCAGCGCAACAACGGTGCATTCGGTTGCGGCGGTATTGAAAGACGAATTGAAAGCCGTAAAAGATATTCTCGAACGAGCGTCGCAAAGTGGCGTCGAGGGGATCTCAGATTTTGATGAATTGATTGGCATGATGGATAAGATTGCAGAAATTCTTGCCGTAGTCGGTTTGATCTCTCCGGCAAATGCGCTGAAAGAAGAAATGGAAAAAGTTGCTGAATGGAAAAAATCCCCAGATAGTGCCGATGGCAAAAGTATGATTGATGTTGCGGATGTTGTGCTTTATGTCGAGAGTACGATCGCCGGATTAGAAATGTCCAACCTTTCTGCTGATAAATTAGCAAAAGCAAATTCTATCGCGCGGCAAGAAGTTATTGCTTCGAGTCAGCTAGCCGAAGCAGAAATTGTTGTATTGGCAGAAGCCGAGTCAGGACTTTCTCTTGTTAAACGCGCGCTTAATTCTTTTGCAGAATCAAATTATGACCGTGGCCACATTAAAAATGTAGCGGCGACCTTAACGAGTGTGCGTGGTGGTATGGCGGTTTTGAGCTTGAATCGCGCCAGCCGAGTCGTCGCCGGGTGTGTAGAGTTTGTTGAAGATACATTGCTACATAATGATCAACCTGCGGCCCTACAACATTTACTAGAGACTTTTGCCGATGCGGTTATCGGCCTTGAATATTATTTAGATGCGGTAAAATCTGATCGCGACGCAGGAGATAGCATATTAGAAATTGCAGAAGAAAGTCTGGAGGCACTCGGTCATCCAGTGGCAGCATAAAGTGAATCGATTTTTTTCTCCGCATTTTACACCTCGAGCCAAGATAGAAAATTCGTTCTACGTTCTTATGACAGATGATGAATTGTTGGTAAACAATGAAACCAGCAACTGGCAACCTCTTCCAAAAACAACCTTGCGCTTTCTCGATATCGACCCCATCGAGCAACATCACATCGGTTCTTATCACGGGGAATCTTGTTACGCATTGAAGATTAATAAAACAGAAGCGCTACCGGAAACCTTTCATTGGGAAGGCTTACGCGGATTATTAGCACGGGGCGCAATTGGTAAGGATGAATTCGACATGGTCAGCTGTGCCATGCAAGTTTTTAATTGGGATAAAAGTCATCAGTTTTGTGGTCAATGCGGGCAGGCGACCACGGCTCACGATTCCGAACGCGCGCGAATGTGTGTTCATTGCAAAATACACTACTACCCCCGCATTTCACCCTGCGTGATCATGCTGATTACCAAAGGTGAGGAATGTTTGCTAGCGCAACACACGCAATCAAGGAGTCAGTTCTACAGCGCACTGGCTGGTTTTATCGAACCTGGCGAATCTGTTGAAAATGCATTGCGCCGAGAAGTGGCGGAGGAAGTTACGTTAAGCGTGGGAGATTTATCTTATTTTGGTAGTCAGCCGTGGCCATTCCCGGGGCAACTGATGTTGGGCTTCCATGCTGAATACGATTCTGGCGATATAAAAATTCAGGAAGAAGAAATAGTGGATGCGAGATGGTTCCATTATGGCGACTTGCCCCAGGTACCACCGGCGAGTACGCTGTCGGGCATGTTGATCCAAGGTTTTGTTGAACAATGCAAAGCGCAGAATTAACGGCCATCATTAAAATGCAAATCGTACTGAGGCTGTCAACGAGTAGGGATAAGGTTTAATTATGTTTTACAGCATTTTATCGATTTTAATCACGATACTCGGTTTGGTAGCGGTGTATTTTTCGCTAAGAATTTTGATTAAAAAATCTTGGTTTTTCGGATGGTTGCGAGGCACCGGTGGCCTGTTACTGATTATTGTCGGCGTCATGTTAGCGATGTCTGCGTTTGATATATACAGCTACAAACAAATCGTTGCTGAGCAATCAGTGGCAACTATCAGCTTTGAAGAGATCAAGCCGCAACGCTTCCGAGCAACAGTGGCGTTTAGTGATGGCAGTGAATCTAAGTACGAGATAGCGGGCGATCAATGGCAGATGGACGTCAGGCTAATAAAATGGCCCACGGCGTTAGCCGCAGTCGGTGTAAAACCGGGTTATCGTTTAGATCGTATTAGTGGGCGTTATTATTCTTTAGAGCAAGAGCGGAATTCCGAGCGTACGATCTATTCGCTGAACGATAGTAAAGCCGTTGATGTCTGGACGATGTTCAACGCCCTAGGCGGCTCTTTCAATATGATCGATGCGGTATACGGCAGCGCAACCTTTGTACCTATGGAGGATGCCGCACAATACGAAGTAAATCTATCCAATACGGGGCTGCTAGCGAGACCGCTGAACACAGCCGCTCGTACCGCCATTGGCAACTGGGAATAGGCAGTAAACAATAAAATATAAATTGCCTATCAGGTCAGAGCACGTCGGAATACCCAAAGCCTTCCTTCTACTATAAAATCACGCAACTCAATCCCTACTGTTTGGAGAATTCATTGGAATTTTTAGCTGAATACGGCTTATTCTTTGCTAAGGCCGTCACTCTTGTCATTGCTATAGTCGTCGTAATACTAATCATTGTCGCGGCTAGCCAGAAGAATCATCGTTCAGAAAAAGGGCACATTGACGTTGTTAAGCTCAATGATCGCTACAATGCCATGCATGAAACCATTCAGCATGCAGCGATTGATGAAGCAGAATTCAAGCTGAATGCTAAGCAAGAAAAAAAGCAACAAAAGAAAGAAAAAGCGGATAAAAAGAAGGAGTTAAAACATAAGTCGCCGGATGCTGAGTTAAAACATAAAAAACGCGTGTTTGTTTTGAATTTTCACGGTGATATGAAAGCGAGTGCGACAGATAATTTACGCGAAGAAATTACCACCGTATTAAGCTTGGCCAAACCTGAAGATGAAGTGGTGCTTTGTTTGGAAAGCACCGGCGGTATGGTTCATAGTTACGGTTTAGCTGCCAGCCAATTGTCCCGCATCAAATCGAAGAACGTTCCCTTAACTGTTTGCGTTGATAAAGTTGCTGCCAGCGGCGGATACATGATGGCTTGTGTCGCCGATAAAATAATCTCTGCACCGTTTGCGGTAATTGGGTCGATCGGTGTTGTTGCGCAACTTCCCAATTTTAATCGTCTGTTGAAGAAAATCCCCGTTGATTACGAGATGCAAACCGCAGGGGAATATAAACGCACGCTAACAATTTTCGGTGAGAATACAGATAAAGCTCGTGAAAAATTTTCAGAAGAATTAGAAGATACTCATGGTCTATTTAAAGAATTTATTCGCTCAAATAGACCCGGCCTCGATGTCGATAAAGTGGCCACCGGTGAAACCTGGTATGGTAGTAAAGCACTTGAAAATAATTTGATCGACGAAGTCAAAACCAGCGATGAATACTTAACCTCTCATCACCCTGAGTCAGATATATTTGAAGTCACCTACCATGTAAAAAAATCTATCCCCGAAAAATTTGGCTTCGCTTCGCAAGCGGCGATGGATAGGTTGTTGTTAACTTGGTGGGAAAGGTTACAATCAACGCGCTTTTTTTCTTGATGCCTGTGGTTTCAGTGGATTCGCGAATCGCTGATTAAAATTTCTAAAGTGTGTACGTTAAGAAATCAAGAGCTTCTATTTTTATTTATAAAAGCTGCTAATGTTTGGCCGCTTTCTGCCCTTAGGAATTGTATTCATGAGTGATGTCTCTTTTAAAGCCCTCCGTGTTGAATCCACTGAAGACGGTAAATTTACCCAGAAAATTGTCGACCGGCAAATTAGCGAATTACCTGAAAATGATTTATTGGTTGCGGTTCAATACTCATCTCTTAATTTTAAAGATGCACTTTCTGCGGCGGGCAAACCTGGTGTTACACGTAACTACCCTCACACTCCGGGTATTGATGCGGCGGGTGTAGTGATTGAAGATAAATCGGGTACATTCAAAGCAGGTGATGAAGTCATAGTTTCTGGCTACGATCTGGGAATGAACACCTCTGGTGGGTTTGCTCAGAGAATACGCGTCCCCGCTGAGTGGGCAATAGCATTACCCGCTGGCTTAAGTCTAAAAGAAACCATGTGTATCGGTACCGCTGGCTTTACTGCGGCCTTGTGTGTTGGCAAGTTGCTAAGAATGGGTGCAAAGCCTGAAGATGGCACGGTGATAGTCACGGGCGCAACCGGCGGCGTTGGCAGCTTTAGTGTGTCAATCCTTAGTAAATTAGGTTTTGAGGTTGCGGCATTAACCGGCAAGCCAGAAAGCAGTGATCTTTTGAAAGCGTTGGGAGCAAAACAAATTGTCGCGCGAGCAGAGCTCGAAGAAGCAAGTAAAAAACCGATGTTGGCTCCACAGTGGGCGCACGCAGTAGATTGTGTAGGCGGAGAGATCCTCAGCAATATTTTGAAGACGCTGCAATACGGCGGCAGTGCAGCTATCTGCGGTTTGACGGCTTCAGTGAATTTCAGCGCGACAGTTCTACCTTTTATTCTACGCAACATCAATTTATTAGGGGTCGATTGTGTTGAATTGCCACTCGCAAAAAAGCGAGACAATTGGCAGGCACTGGCAACAGACTTTAAGTTGGCAGATATCGAGGGAATGGCGGAGCAGATTACACTTGAGCAAGCTCCTGATTACTTGGCTCGTGTCCTGAACGGCCAAGCAGTAGGCCGTTATGTTGTTAAGCTGCCTGAGTAAGCCAAATATTTTTTAAGCGCTAATTGATGCTTGTAGCGCCTGGATATAGCGTATGACAAGGATGTCATAACAACTTAATCACCTTGTCTTCACTTCGACATTGAAATGTCATAAAAATGTGATTACGCCTGTTTCACGGTTACGACGCACTAACTTTTTATGCACACAATTTTTCCCTCTTTTAAAAATCGTATGTAAATTACGCTAAAATATAGCGTAGTGTTCATTGACATTTGTATCTCATTGAAAAATAAGGATATTTTGACAAGTCCATTTTTTAAACAATCTGTAGATTAGCCCTAAATAATAGGGCTTTCACCACTTTTTATTGTGTTTATCCACCAACTTATCCACAGCTTTTGTGGAAAAAAATTCTCAATTTAAGTGGGTAATGGAAGGATGGTAAGAGTCATAAAAGCATAATCTTCCGAGTATTTATCGGCCATATTGAGCAACAAATATTCTTTAGCCTTTATTTCTAAGTAACTAGTATTACTTTTTGGGTGGTATTTTTCGGATTGAAGCTCAGCTTCGATTTAAAACGACTAGCTTTCAAACTCAAACTTTTCTGAGTTGTTAGGTGCTTAAGCGTGAATAAATTTAATAACTCAGCAAATCCCCACGTATCCAGTCACGCCTGCTTATCGATTAGTAGCTTGGCGACTATCTAACGATACACTTCTGGGTCGTATATCTCGTTTCATTCTTTTGCTAATCGTTTTGTGGTTAAAGTGGTGGGCTTTGAATTAAAGAATCGCCTTTATGTTATGGGATGAGAGGTGAAGGTGTGGATTTTTATCGGAAATAATTAAGATCAAAGACAAAGCCAATAAATAAAGTCTACTCAATTCAAAACACATAATAATGTTTACAAAATCCGAGTAAGTGATTCTGAAGCTAAAGCGGGTGGTGAAACTTCGAATAATGATTTTTGCTGTGATTAACCCCGTAACATGATGGCGTGTAGTGATTTTGAAGACACGCTATAAATACGTCCCTGTACGCTCGGCTTCGGCATCCATGCCTCAGGCGGTCTTCGAAATCACTACACGCCTCATGTTACTCAGTGGTTGAGCGCGCAGTTCAATCTTTTTGGGGGAGGGCAGGGGAAAGATGTGTTGCAGCTGATCAAACCCACGACAGCTGAACAAAAGAGGCGATGGCACTACCAAAAATAAAATATTCACCCTTGTTGCGTGTTTGTGTAGTATTTGATTTCAAATATCATAAAGGACCGTGCTGATTTATACGACAGGATGTTTCTGCTTCTAATAACTCCCTCCGTAGAAAATAAATCTGCCCTTAGTTTGAAAAATATTTTTTCTAATTGTGAAAATTGAAAATATTTAGCATGGATATATAGGCCGAATATCTATATCTGACCATGCTATTTATTAAACTGTTGGGCGTACATATGGCTTCTGAGCACGAGTTAAATGAAATTGTCGGAAAAACAGCTATATTGGCTCAGTATTTGGAAATGGAGTTAGGAACAATTTTGCTTGTACAGGAAGCCAACGAAAATAACTGTCAAGAATTAACTATAGATTTTTCGAAGGCTTATGAAAAACTTTCCGAAAAGGTAGCCAAGAATACGCTTGGCGCTTCGCTAAGAAAGCTAACGTCAAAAATTAATCATCAAGATGACATAGTCTCAAAAATGGGTTTGGCACTCAAAGCAAGGAATCGGTTTACGCACCATATATTTAGAGAATACGGGTTGGCAATACACACTGAAGAAGGGCGCGATAAAATAATTTCCGATATAGATAGCCTCAATCAAACAATGCAAAAGGCATATAATATTGCACAATCGATATCAGAGGATTTAGTTATGGAGCACGTTGCTAGTGTCAAAAAAAAACTCCTAACAAGCGCATATTGCGGAAAAATTTACGCTTCACTTCAATTTTACGCAAATGCGGGCGTTACGTTGCAAAGGATTGTCTGTGATTCGTAATATTAATAAAGACGATACTGTTTTTTTGTCAGAAATCTATTATCAAGCTCGTCTTCAGACTTTTGATTGGATTGAATCCGATCAAATTAGAATCGACGATTTTGTTCGGGATAGCAAAGGAGAAAAAATTTGGGTTGCTGAAGTAGATGGTTGTGTGGTGGGCTTTATTTCGGTTTGCGAACCGGAGAACTTTATTCACCATCTATATGTATCCCCTGATTTCTCAGGCCTGAATATTGGTACCCAACTTCTTCGTACTTGTCTAAGCAATATTGGTAGACCCGTAACACTTAAGTGTGTCTCTGCAAATGTTGATGCGCTACGCTTCTATGAGTCGAGAGGTTGGCGTACTATTTCTGTTGGAGTTGGTGAGGAAGGTGAATATCATCTTATGCAAGCAAATGAAACATAACGAAAAAATCGAAATTGGCTCCACTGTGCTGCGCTGACGCTCCGCCTTTTATGTGGGTTATATGTGAAATAAGTCTATGAAAAAAATACTAATTTTATTATTTATAGTGAACGTAGATTTCTCCTGGGCAGATAAAGGAGAAGTAGAACGGCCGCTATGGTATGACCGAGAATACACAGAGATGTTTGGAACAGATTCAAAAGGTATAGCGATATATCAGAAAGGATTTTCTGGAGATGTAGTTGAGGTTGATTATGAATATCGTGGTGATGGCTATTACTCGTTTGGCAAGAGTGATATTTTCCCGTTTCGATCTGCATTTGTGGATGAAGAGGATCTTTCAATAACTCTACAAAAACATAATGGTGAAACGATTAATTTGCCTAAAGGGCCGAATGTTCAAGCGGAGGATATTGTTGGCAAGTGGTACTCTTATTCAAAAAATGGGCACATGGAGTCTTCGGGAATTACTATTATGCGAGAAAGCGACTTAGATTCTGACTATGTGTGGTTAGACCACAAAGCAAAAACGTATTTTTTGTCAAATGAGTTTGACTTTAAGGTTCCCTACAAAATCCATAATGGCTGGCATTATTACGAAGGTGATTTAGAAGAGTTGACAGGGGTTATTACTTTTTTCTCTGAAGATCGTTGGGAGTTTATATCATATTTTGATCAGACCAAACATATTCAAGTGCGATATTCTGGCCAAAAAAACTTGACTATCCCTAAAGAATATAAATTGGAGGAATAAAAATGAGTGAGATAAAAAGAAGTTTTTTTGTAGAAAAATAACCAGAAAATAATCGAAATAATCAGGGTTAGATAAGAATTAAATTCTACTCATGAAGGAGAATACTATGGACGCTTTTAGTGTTTTCGGTATTTTGGGTTTTATTTTCGGTATCTCAGCACTTGCGAAAGTGAGTAGGTTGGAGAAGCGATTAGAGGGAGTCAAATTTCCAGAGGAGGAGGCCACGGAAATCAAAAGGTCGAAGTAACCGATCCGATAAATCAATTATCCCGGTAATAACTTGGGTTAGATAATAATTAAATTTCTCATTGATAGAAAATTAAATCATCGCGGGAGTGCATTTTCAATGTTCAGCTTTCGATTTATCGATAAGCTGCAACGCCTTCCCTTCTTAAAGTTCGAAACTAACTACAGAGCTAGGTTTTGGTGAGAAGGGCGTGTGTGCAAGACTTTCTGAGGCATGGATGCCGAAGAGAGCGCGACCGCCAAGGATGGCGGAAGTGCAGATTTTGCATGGAGCAAAAAATCTGCCCAGGATGAGTTACAGCGTGTCTTGCGCACACGTCCTTCTCACCAGAACCGGAATGCAGCGTTAGCAACAATAACAAAAGTTGTGTTCAAAAATTCCTAGTTGATTCCAGTTTTTACGTCACCATGTAATACCGAATCTCAACCCCGTTGGGTAAGCGTACGCCTTTACATACGAAGAGGCGGCGATTAACCCAGGCGTATTTTTCTGAAGCGGTTTCTAGGCGGGGGGTGGTTCTAAAATAATATTCGGAAGGGTCGACAATTTCCCCGGAGTTGATTCGTTTAATTACTGCGGGTGAAGCTTCACGAATTCCTGGTGCGTCGATATAAATTAGCGCACCGTCGTCGGCTTTAATTGTGTAGCGGGCGCTGATATCACTGACGCCGTCTTCTCGCACGATTTGCCAATCGGCGCCACCGGGTAAAACCGTGCCGTTAAATTTTGGGCCTTTAACGGTTCCACCGTTGATGCCAATGATACGACGTTCGCCAATTCCTGTATTGCCGAAAATGATTGGTGCATCCAAAGTTGCGATGACTTCAAACACAAATTCCAAGCCCGGGTCTTTATTATCGGCGGCATTCTCAGCTGTAAAAGCCGGTGTAGGTGATGTTGCGACAGTGGCAGTTACTAAACCGGCGATGATGGCGTCTCTACGAGTAATGCCCATTATTTTTCTCCTAGCTAATTTGTAAAATATTTAGCATGATTTTTTAGAATTATTTTTAGAGTTAGAATTTTTTATTGAACCAATTCAATTACAACATTAATTTAAGCTTTTCGGTTTTTTACACTGATAAGATTCCGCTGAACTTATCTCGCCTTTTTTATAATGAGGATACTCGGGATAAGAGCACATCAAACCACTATCGGTATTTCCAGTAACCACTTCAGTTTTCCCTGGTGCAATGCCGGCTTCGACCCAGTTCACTAATAAGTTTAGGCGATCAAAATTCGCGGGTAGGGGAGTTGCGGCTTGCGTTTTGCCTTCTCCAGTTAAGGTGTAACGGTTTCCAATTAAAGCGTGTCCCGTTTGAGGAAGTACATAAAGACGCGCGAAAGTATCGAGGGTGTCGCGACCTGCTTTGTCGAGTAGACTTTGGTAATAATCGAGTTGCGCTCCCGTCGATGCGATGGCGTCATCGGTGCCGATAATCACTAACATTTTTCCACCTCGTTTCTCAAAGGCACTAAAGTCTGGGTTGGTTGCATCTAACCAAGATGAAACTTCAATGCGACGCGCTTGGTGCTTACCTTCGGGATCATAATCAAGGGGGTTAGCGTCGATGTCTTGCATCATAATGCCGGTTACACCTTCAACGCCTAAGGTGCTGTAAACTTTTGCATTTTCTTCTGCGCCTTCTTGACCTTTAAAACGTTTATCTGAAAATAATTGACCCATGCCTTTACCGTTTGCAGCAGTTGTGGGTGCCCACATGCCAAAACGACTGATGTTATTTGCCACCGGTGTAAATTCTCGCGTTGAAAAAACAAAGTTCAATGTTTCGATATGTTCTGCGGTAAGGCAGGCATTTTCAGATGTGTCTTCTGGATCTGGATCGCGATCATTGGGGCATAGTTTTGCGGCCCAAGGTTTTAGATCGGTTTTGCCCTGCACATTAAACAAGGAGCGACAATCGACATAATTATTAATGACGCCATCATTTAAGCCATCCAAGCCATCACATTGACGCATAAATTCAGCAACGATCGCATTGCCCTTAACGTGAGTGACCCAGTTCGCGAGTTTCTTTTCTTGGATACGAACTAAAGTCGGTGACTGCATGAGCGCGGTAAAATTGACAATTGGCACCCCTGCGGAAATACCGTCGTAATCTTGCGGGTAACGCTGCGCGACGGTGAGGGCTTCTCGCCCACCTTGGGAATTTCCGATGTAATAGTTGTAATCAGGTTTTTTTCCGTAAATTTTTTCCATGATGACCATTGCGGCGTCATGGGTTTTTTTCATTTGCGCGTAACCTAAATTCCGAATTGCTTCATCATTTAACAACCAATTAGGATCATTGCTATGGCCGGAATCACTTCCGTAAGTGGCATAACCTTTTAGTAGTTCCGAAGCACCGCGAAAGCCCGTAGCACTACCGGTTAATCTTGGCACTCGGCCATTCATACCACCACCACCCATTTGAATCGCACGAGCGTTCCAAGCCGCGGGGAGTGCGACGGCAAAATGAATCGCTTGTGCAGTAGCACTGGTGTCGACGGGTTTAATACTGCCTTCTACCATGCAATGTGCTGGAACAGCATCGGTGCCTTCAACCCAAGTCATCGTATCCACACTTACAGCAGCAACCGCTTCGCCAATCATTGATGCAGGAATAGTGTTTTGCAGCTTCTCAGAGGAGCAGTTTTTATTGGAGATATTTACCCAATCATTTTCGCTGACGGTTTTAGACCATGCAGGAAGTTGCACCAAACTCGTGAGTGCGATGCCAGTGGCGCAAAGTAAGTTAACTTTTTTCATTTGAGTATTGTCTCTAGGTTATGAATATGGCTAGATATTTTTATGTTTGAGTTACGATTAGGAAGATTCTATGTCGCTCAATTTTTAAATTCAAACGCTTTGTTATCTATATGTCTTCCCTATATCTAGATATGAGGAGTTAATAGTAAAAAGAAGAGAGTGGTGTAATAAAATTTACTGGTGAGATAACTGACGATAATATTTTTGAGTTGTTGATTTTTATTAATCCCTTGTAAACTATTCTCGACCGCTTGTTCATATGTGGCTTTGTAGGTATAACTAGGGCCTCCATTTAATATGGTGGTATTGCATTGTCATACCACCTTGAGTAGATCGGTTAAATAATATATATAGCGAAATATTTTTTTGGAATTAATTACTATGAGTAAAATCGCGCTCTATGCTTTTCCCGGTAGCTGTTCAAAAGTCTCGTTAATCTTGCTCGAAGAAGCTCAATCTGACTTTTCACTCAAGTTGGTACGCTTGGATAAAGGTGAACATAAGAAACTCAATTTTCGAAAAATAAATGCAAAATGCAAAGTGCCGGTACTAGTTGTTGATGGTGTGAAATTAACGGAGAATCCGGCGATCATTACTTATATTTCATATCTGTTCCCGGAGGCGAATTTGCTACCGTTAGCTGATAGTAAAGTCGAAGAGCTAGCACAGCTGTCAGATTTGTGTTTTTGTTCAGCGACACTTCATCCAATGGTGACGCGAATTTGCAAACCAGAGTTTTTCGTCGAGAGAAAGTCAATATTCAGTGTTAAGCAAAAAGCCAGTGAGGCAATGGATGAGGGTTTCAGTTTGATTGAAGAGCATCTTGTCGACGGGCCTTGGTGGTATGGCGAGAGTTGGAGTGCGATGGATGCTTATATTTATTGGGTGTTCACTAGAGTTCAATCCTGCGGATTCGACGTCAATCGCTTTCCACGTTTTATCGATCATGCCAATCGAATGAAACAACGACCGGCTGTGCAGCGAGCAATAGCAAAAGAAGCCGCGATGTTAGAAAAAATTCACCAATAATCGATCGTCTTGTTATAGTTGAGGTGGAAAATATCGACACTCACCTATTAAGATACCGAAGCCCTTCAACCCTTTTAAGCGATCTATTCATCGAATCGATAAAAGCAATCTGCGGTGCTTGTGGATGCCTCTCGTAATCCAGCCAATATCTTCCGAAATCTATTTATAATCCATAACCTATGCCTATGATGTTGAGAAAAAATATTATTTTAAATATTTGAATAGGGTTGTTACCTTAAGCGCCTATGTCTGGAATCGAGATCAATTATTAAATATTAATCCAAACGATACCGATCATCTCTTGGGACTGTTTGAAAATTCTCATATGCAATATGAGACTGATCGCGAAGGTGACGTCGCTGGTGAACCTAGCCTTACCGAAATGACAGAAAAAGCCATTCAGGTTTTGCAAAAAAATCGACGTGGTTATTTTTTGGTGGTCGAATCCGGTCGCATCGATCATGCTCATCACGTTAACAATGCGCAACGTGCGCTGGAAGATACCAAACAATTGTCAGCTGCTGTCGAATCCGTACTCGATAAGGTCGATTTAAAAGACACGCTAGTAATTGTTACTGCGGATCATAGTCATGTGTTTACGATGGCTGGTTACCCGAAACGTGGCAACCCAATTCTCGGTAAAGTTGTGGGCGTTGATGATGCTGGGAATCCAAACACTGATCCCGAATTGGCGCTAGATGATCTACCTTACACAACGGTAGGGTATAGCAATGGCCTGGGGTATGCGGAAGGTGTTGGCGGTGATTTACGTTATCGTCTACCAGAAGATCCAGGTCGCCACGATACGACTTTCGTGGACACCGAAGATCACGATTTCCATCAGGAAGTTTTAGTTCCCCTTGGGCCGGAAACTCACGGCGGTGAAGACGTGGCGATTTATGCTGGGGGTCCGTGGTCGCATCTTTTCTCAAAAACCTACGAACAAAATTATATTTATCATGTGATGCAGCACGCTGCGAAATTAGAAAACCGAAAGCAGCGTCGTCGACCCTGGTGGAAAAGATAGCGTAGTGTTTTAAAACCGGTGTATTTTTAAGTGCACCGGTTTTTTTATTCTAAATAATTTACGCCGTGAATTGTTTACCCAGTAAAAATAATAGATAGGAAACCTGAGCATGACAGCTATTGCAAAACATACCTTGGTGAGTTGCATTGTTAATGCCTTATTTAGTATGGCATTTTTTTCGATATTTTTTCGTGGTGAGCCAAGCTTGGTGTTAGGGCAAATGTCCAAGCTAACGATCGATTTTCTTCCGCAGGCGCTGTTCGTCGGTTTTTTTTCAACCTTACCGCCGAGTATTTTGACGATAAAAGAACTCAGGGCTGGTAAAGTGAGTCCGGGATCGGGCTCAATATTACCTCTGCCGGATAATCTTGTTTTCCGCGTGATTGTTCTTGCGTTGTTATCTCTTATTGTTTTTGGTGGCGGCACGGTATTAATTTTAAATTTTGTTCAGCCAATAACCATTAGTTTTACGACGGGAGTGATTATGAAGGCACTTTACGGTATTGTCTTAAGCGCCCTTATCACGCCGATAGCTGTATCGGCGGCACGTAAGCAATGGAAAACTGCTGAATAACAAAGTGTTGTTCATCTTGACTGAGAGCGTTTCAAACAAGTATTTTATTTGGTGCTAAGTTGAATGTGAGAGAGTGAAGTAGCAATGCGTTTAAAGAAGGTTGGATTCGACGGTATTTTTAAAATAATATTTTTGTTGATAAGCATCCAGTTTATTACGGTGTTTTCCAACGTTTATGCCCAAGAAACATTTCCACTATGGGAAGGGAAAGCACCTGGATCGGAAACCTGGCAACACGAGGAAGTAAGCACGACCTCCCCGAATGGGAGAACAATCGTTCACAACGTTGTTGACCCAAGCTTAAGCGTTTATCTTCCTGACCCCTCCATTGCAAATGGCGTTGCCGTTATTGTGAGTCCCGGTGGCGGATTTAGAATTCTCAGTATGAATGAAGGAATCGACACTGCCCGATGGCTAACTGAGCGAGGCTTTACCGCGTTTGTGTTGAAGTATCGCTTACTCAAAGCGGATGGACCTCCGCAAATGCCCGCGCTATCTGAACTCAAGTTGGAATTTAAAAATGCCAACGCGAACCCCGATCCAGATAATACAAAACTGAATGAAGTTATTCGCTTGGCAACGCTCGACGGTCAGCAAGCCATTCGGATGGTGCGCGAGAATGCAGAAAAATGGAATATTGATCCAGAAAAAATTGGCATCATGGGGTTTTCTGCTGGCGGCGGCGTCGCTGTTGGCTCTGCACTTTTGGGTGATACGGCAGCTTATCCTAATTTTGTCGTGAGCTTGTATGGCCCTTCCATGGTTGATGTCGTTGTTCCGGAGAATGCCGCACCTTTATTTATTGCCGTGGCCGCGAACCACAAACCCGTATCTGAGGGTTGTATCGCACTTTATTCGGTGTGGAATGCAGCGGGTAAATCTGCGGAGTTACATATTTATTCACAAGGAGGCGGGCCTTTTGGGATCAAGCCCCGGGGGTTGCCTAGTGATACTTGGGCAGAGCGTTTCGTGGAATGGATTAAAGGGGAGGGGATTATTAATTGAGAAAAAACGTAGTTAAAAAAATAGAATATAGGTATAAAAGAAAATAGAGTAGAAAACCTCTTTTTAGGAACAATGCAAAAGATGCCAGCAGTGTATCTTTTGCGAGTTTTGAAAAAGTATTCGCTTCGCCAGAATCGGTATTTAGAAAAAACTAAACACTCCCCAAACGAATTCCCAACACTAATCTCGTTGTGATCTCTACGGACTCGAATTCACATACAAAACCTAGGTACCCATTACGCCTCCACAGTTGAATTACCTGCCTCTAAGGTTTGCTTATTAATTTTGAACATTTTTTTAACTCAGAACAGTTGATTAAATGAATCAACAATATCAAGAACCTCCAGCAGTTAATTTTCCCGTCGCCGGTCTCAGCGTGATTCGTTTCGAGTCAGGTTTCAATTCATAATCATTATCGACTGCGGTCTCGCAGCTCACATTGTTATGGATCAATGGCAATTAGTCGAAAGTTCGGTAGAATCTGATTAATTCGCCAGGGGAGAGGTTTTTTCATGTTTTCCAAAACGAAGATTGCCGAGGATACGGCCAACACCGATATCGCCATGGACACTGATACCAGCACTAATAAAGTCGTATTACGTGCGCAGAATCTTTCTAAAATTTATCAGATGGGCGAGATCACCGTGCACGCCTTACGCAATGTAGATCTAGAATTACGCGCCGGTGAGTTGTTGGTGTTGCTAGGCGCTTCAGGAAGCGGTAAATCAACCCTACTAAACATTATTGGTGGCCTAGACGTCGCCACGAGTGGCTCCTTGCACTACGGTGATCTCCAACTCGACGCACAAGACAGCGATGGCTTGACAGAATTTCGTCGTGCCCACGTCGGTTTTGTTTTTCAGTTTTATAATTTGATACCCAGTCTTACCGCTCGCGAAAATGTCGCTTTAGTAACGGATATCGCGACAAACCCGATGGACCCCGACGAAGCCTTGCACTTGGTTGGCTTAAGCGACCGTCTCAACCATTTCCCTGCACAACTATCCGGTGGTGAGCAGCAACGCGTCGCCATTGCGCGTAGTGTGGCGAAACGTCCCGACATTTTATTGTGCGACGAACCCACTGGTGCGCTGGATGCAGCGACGGGAAAATTAGTACTGTCAGTACTCGATCAAGTAAATCGCGAAACTAATACCACCACTGCGATTATTACTCACAACGCAGCAATCGGGCGCTTGGGCGATACGGTAATTCGTATGAGCAGTGGTGAAATTGTTGAGCGCAAACGTAACGCTAGCCGAGCTAATGTCGACGAGATTGAATGGTAAATATTGATGAGTGCTATTAATCAAAAACTACTGCGGGAGCTTTGGCATTTACGAGGCCAGATGCTATCGATCGCACTAGTGGTTGCGACCGGCATCATGACGGTAACAACCATGCGCGGTAGTTACGACGTATTGGTTGAAGCACAACAATCATATTATCGGGAAACTCACTTCGCCGATGTATGGGCACCATTAAAGCGCGCACCAGAATTACTGCAACGAAAAATCGAATTAATTCCTGGTGTGAGTGCCGTCGAAACGCGAATTAGTTTTTTTGCGACCATGGATCTCGAAGGTTTGGATGCGCCCGCACAAGCACTTTTTGTGTCGCTGCCAGCACATGGACGTCCTGCCGTAAATGATATTCGTATTCGCAGTGGCCGTTATGTGGTGCCGGGTATTCCCGACGAAGTAATTATCAGTGAAAACTTTGCTGAGGCTCGCGGTCTTCAACCCGGCGATAAGTTGGCGGTTGTCATCAACGGTCGCGCGCGGGAATTAGATATCGTCGGCACGGCAATTTCAGCGGAACATACTTATGCAGTGCCACCGGGTTCCTTATATCCAGACGATGAGCGTTATGGTGTGTTGTGGATGAGTAGCGATGTGCTCGGGCCCGCTTATGATATGGACGGTGCTTTTAATGAAGTCTTGCTGACGTTGGAGCCGGATGTAAATCGATTAGCCGTCATCGAACAATTGGATTTCCTTCTCGATCCTTACGGTGGTTTGGGCGCCTATCTTCGCAAAGATCAAATGTCTCACGTGATTTTACAAGGCGAGTTAGATCAAAATCGCGTGATGGGAACTGCCATCCCTTTTGTATTTTTAGCCGTTGCGGCCTTCTTATTAAATCTCGTGCTCGGTCGTTTGATTACCACGCAGCGAAGTGAAATTGCCGTACTCAAAGCTTTCGGCTATAGCAATCGCGAGGTGGGTTGGCATTATTTAAGCTTTGCTTTGGTGGCGGTTATAGCGGGAACTATTATTGGTTCAGGTATTGGTGTTTGGCTGGGTGGTGCTTACATGCGTTTGTACGGCCAGTATTTTGATCTTCCCGGTTTAGAATTTCGTTTAAGCCCAACACTAATTTTAATTGCTGTATTCGTTAGCATTGTTGCAGCGGCCGGTGGTGCCTTGGTGGCGGTACGCCGCGCTGCCGCGTTGCCACCTGCGGAAGCGATGCGTCCAGAACCACCAGCTCGTTTTAGTGCCGGTTGGTTAGAAAGTTCCGGCTTGTCTCGCTGGTTATCAACCTCGTCGCGAATGATTTTACGCAACGTGAATCGCAAACCGGGTCAAACTTTAATGTCTTCCCTCGGCGTTGCATTTTCGGTTGCGATTCTTCTCATCGGTATGTTTATGTTCGACGGCGTGCGCTACATGATGGATTTACAATTCCGTGAAATTCAACGAGAAGATTTAACCCTAACTTTTAACGAGTCGGTGGATGCTTCGGTTTATCACGATCTACGTCACTTAAACGGCGTCACCCGCGTCGAAACATTTCGTTCAGTACCGGTGCGATTGCGCTTCGGTCATCAGGAACGCACGGTGGGTATTCAAGGCTTAAGCCCAGACGGTGAATTGCGAAGAGTAGTAACGGCGAATAATCGCGTACAACCACTCCATGGAAAAGGTATGGTGCTAAGCGAAATATTGGCGGAAAAATTAAATGCAAACATTGGTGATACGCTTAATGTCGAAGTGTTAGAAGGGCGGCGTGTACACGGGCAAGTTGAAATTTCTGCAGTGGTTGACGATTTTTTGGGTGTATCTGCTTACATGACGCAAAGTGCCTTGCAACAATTAGTCACCGGCCCTGAAGTTGTCTCTGGTGCGTATTTATCCGTCACCTCAGATCAGCGCCAACAATTAGATCGTCAGCTTAAAACCTTACCGGTTGTCGCAGGTGTTGCATCGCCCACATCAATGTTAAAAAACTTTGAAGAACAATTAGCCGACAGTTTATTTATTGCTGTCGGTTTTTTACTGGGCTTTGCCAGTGTCATTGCGGTGGGAGTTATCTACAATGGCGCTCGTATTTCGTTATCGGAGCGCGGTCGTGAGCTTGCTTGTTTGCGGGTGATGGGTTTTCGGCGGGGTGAAGCGTCAGTGTTACTCTTAGGTGAGCAAGCATTAATAACCTTATTGGCAATTCCCTTGGGCTGGTTAATTGGTTACGCGCTTTCTTTTGCATTGGTGAGTTCTATGGAAACCGAAACCTACCGTATTCCTTTTGTTATCAGTTTTAAAACCTATTTTATTTCCGCTATTGTGACTGTTGCCGCTGCCACTGCTAGTGGTGCTATTGTGCGCCGTCGCATAAACAAACTTGATTTGATCGAAGTTTTAAAAACACGTGAGTAGAGTTTTATGAATCAAAAAAACAAACGTTGGATAACGTATATCGGTGTCGCAATTTTGGGTGTCGTAGTGGCGGCGTTAATACTACAACCGAAAAGTATTGCTGTTGATATTGCGACTATTGATCGTGGAATTTTGACCGTTACGATTGAAGAAGAGGGGCAAACGCGGGCACGTGATCGTTATACCATTGCCGCTCCCATTACCGGACGATTACTGCGGACTGAATATAAAGAAGGGCAAACGGTACAGCAAGGTGATGTACTCACGGGAATTGCACCAACGCCAGATGATGCTCGAACAGAAGCCGCATTGCGAGCGAATGTCAGAGCAGCGCAGGCGCGTCTAAACGAAGTGCGAGCGATATTAGAAGAAGCAGAAGGTAATCAAAAGCGCGCGCAAGCAGAGTTTGAACGTCGCAATGATTTGTACGAGAAAAACATTGTCAGCGTTGAATCACGAGATTTTTACGAACAAGAGGCGCTATCAAGTAAAGCGCGAGTGGCTAGTGTTAAAGCATCGGTTGAAGCGGCAGAAGCAGCACTCGAAAGTGCTTCGTCACAGTTAATCGGTATTAATCAAAGTACGGTTCAAAGTAGTTACGTGGTACCCGTGGTGTCTCCGGCGAGTGGTAAAGTAATTCGTGTGTTTCAAGAAAGCGAGCGGGTGGTCGCTGCGGGTAGTGCACTATTTGAATTAAGTTCAGGAGCAGATCTAGAATTGGTAATCGATTTGCTCACTCAAGATGCTGTGCAAGTAAAAGCGGGTGATCCGATTATTATTACCGGTTGGGGTGGCGATTCTATTTTAAAAGGCGAGGTTGTTTATGTTGAACCCGGAGCCTTTACAAAAATATCGACGTTGGGTGTAGAGGAACAACGAGTTAATGTTATTGGCCACCTAATCGAGAATACATCTTTGCTTGGTACGGGTTATCGCATCGAGGCGGCTATCGTAGTGTGGGAGGCAGACGACATATTACGTATACCCACCAGTGCTATTTTTCGACGTCACAATGCTTGGCAAACATTTGTGGTGGAAAATAATCAGGCGCAATTGCGTAAGATTGACATTGGTAAACGCAGCATTGACTTTGCCCAAGTGTTGGATGGGCTCGTTGAGGGCGAGGAAGTTGTAGTTTTTCCTTCGGATCTGATTGAAGACGGTGTTCGGGTTAGTGTGGATTAGTATTAGAGCAAACTTTATTTTTAAACCACATTGCGATAGTCGTTCAGCCTAAGATTCAGTAATTAATAAACCCCCGCCGTGGAATCTCGAATTTCCAAAGTACATTCAAACATCTGATCAATCTTTGAGTCAGGATTCTTTCTTAAGGTAGCAATTAATAGAGCAGTTGCTGATTGCGCCATTTTTTCGATGGGTTGTTTGACTGTTGTTAATGCGGGCCATACTTGTCGTGCTACGGGCGTGTCATCAAAGCCCGTTACGGATAATTGTTGCGGCACGGATACCTTCATCTGATGAGCGACATACAGAACACCCGCGGCCATGTCGTCGTTGCAGGCAAATATCGCTGTCGGGGTCGAATTCAAACGTAATAACTCTTTTGCGCAGCGGACGCCTGAAGCAAAATCAAAATGCCCTTGCCGAATAAATTTTCTATTAATTGCGATACCCGCTTCCTTAAGCGCTTTTTTATAGCCAGCCAATCGTAATTCACTGGCGCCGTGGTCGGGGTGTCCTTTTATAAAAGCAATATTGGTATGGCCAAGAGAAAGCAGGTGCTCAGTCATGCGAAAAGCGGCGGCTTCATCGTCGCACTGCACGCTGGGAGAGTGAAGATCGCAGATTGCGGGAGCAATTTTTACAAAAGGTATTTTTGCTTTCTGTAATTTTTTTTGTAGTGGGAGCATGTCGGAAAGGGGAGGCGTGAGAATAAGACCGGCGACGCGGCTTTTCTTGACAAGAGAGCTGATGTCTTCAAACAGTTTTTTGGATTTTGCTTCGCAAGGGTGAATCAGCAAATCAAAACCCTCTTTCCGACACGCCTTTAATACACCGTTCTGAATATCCAGTATGTAGTTTGCACTGGGGTTGTCGTAGAGGACGGCGAACAAGAATGAATGATGCCCTGCTAATCCACGGGCAGATAAGTTAGGTGTGTAACGCAGTTTTTTGATCGCCTTAAGCACTCTGTCCCGCGTCGCTTCACGCAGGTTGCCTTCTTTATTAACGACCCGTGAAACAGTCTTAATGGAAACTTCGGCGAGAGCGGCGACATCTTTGATGGTGGCTTTTTTTTCTTTATTTGACAACGACTTACATACCAGTTGGTGAAAGAATCTCGCTAATATCTATTAAATTTCCTCTCCTTGCAAGTGCGGGGAATTTTGTCCGCAAAATGTGCTCTGTGATTAAGAAGTTTGTTAGCACCCTATTCATTATTCTGCGGCTTAGCCACAAATAAATGACAACGTTGTCTTTTTTGCATAGACTACTGCGCTTAGCTATTTCCTAATGTGTTAGCTACGTCAATAGAATAATAATCAAAGCAATTTCTTCATCGTGAGTAAAAGAATGAATTTCAAAAATATCTCTCCCGTTTTTACTGTCATCGGCATGATTTTTTTGACTGTGTCTTGCGGTCAAGCGCCGGAATCAAAATCAGACGCCAATGTGAGAACCGTCGATTGGCTGCTTTCGCAAATGACCTTGGAAGAAAAATCTGGAATGTTGCATGGCGATGTAGATCCGAATCCAGACATTGGTCTCAATGGCGCTGGCTATGTCGGGGGCGTGCCGCGACTCAATATTCCACCACTTCGAATGGCTGATGGTCCTGCTGGTATGCGAACCAGTTTGCCTGCAACCGGATTGCCATCGCCGATTGGACTCGCCGCGAGTTTTGATCCTGAACTTGCCTATCAGTATGGCGAAGTGATTGGGGTGGAAGGTAAGGCCCGAAACCAAGATGTATTGTTATCACCGATGGTGAATATTATTCGTGTGCCTCGTGCCGGCCGGAATTTTGAAACCTTTGGTGAAGATCCTGTTCTCGCCAGTAAGATTGTCGCGGCGGAGATAAAAGGAATTCAAAGTAAAGGCTTAATGGCAACGGTTAAACATTACGTCGCTAACAATCAAGAAGATAATCGTACCACCATCGATGCAATCATCGACGAGCGAACACTGCGAGAAATTTATCTGCCAGGTTTTGTAGCAGCCATTGATGCCGACGTTGCCAGCATTATGTGTGCATACAATAAAGTGAATGGTGTGTATGCCTGCGAGAACCCAACGATTCTTAAAAGCTTGCTTCGCGACGACTTTGCTTATGAAGGTTTCGTGATGACTGACTGGTGGGCCCGGCATAGTGCGAGCGCCTTAGAGAATGGTCTCAATCTCGAAATGCCCGGCTACGAATGGCCAGGGATTAATTCGCCAGTGGTTTTTTCTGAAAAATTAATTGCCTCGGTACGGTCGGGAGATACGGATGAGGCATCAGTTAATCAGGCCTTGCGCCCTTTGCTAGTACAAATGAAAAAATATGGTTTTTTGAAAGAAGCATTGGCTGAATCACTTCCCGATGGCGATAAAACATTAGTCGAAAAACATAATCTGAAAAAACCAATTTTACGCAGTGATGCCGAAAAAAATATTGATGTAGAAGCACATGCGAATATTGCGTTAGAAGTGGCAACCAAAAGCGCAGTCCTGCTTAAGAACGATAAGCAAGCACTACCTTTGAGTGCAAACGATAGCAGTAACTTATTAGTGATTGGTCCGACGGCGCGTACCGCATTGATTGGTGGTGGCGGTAGTTCGAAAGTTATTCCGTTTCGGCGCGGCAGTCCTTTAGCGGCAATTGAAGAATTTGCTGGGCCAAATGGTAAAGTCGATTATGCCGTTGGTGTTGATCTCGATGGTGCGGTGATTCCCGCAAGTGTCTTGCGGCCGACGCAAGATTCTAATGAGGTCGGCTTGACGCTTGAAGTTGATGGTACGACTTCAATCAGCGATGGCATTAACTATGTTGGTGATGCCGCCTTGTCCGTCAACGGAGATCTAGTCTGGCGAGGAATTCTAAACGTTGAAACCACTGGAAATTATGAGCTTAAAATTCAAGTTAATAGCGGGCGGGCGCAATTAACTTTAGATGGACAAGCGATTGCGAGTACCTCGCGAGGTGTGCTTAGTCAAGCATCACTAATTCCTACGCAATTAGCCTTAACAAATGCATCGGGCGATGTCGCGTTAGAAGCGGGCCGAGATTATGTAATTGAAATAAACGCGAGTACTGATTCAAATTCGGTTTTAGAAACCCGTGCCGATGCGAGAGATAAATTTGAAATTCGCTTGGCATGGTCGACACCGGAGCACCAACAGAAAACTATTGCAGATGCCGTAGCGCAGGCGGCAAAGGCAAGTGCTGTTGTGGTTTTTGCTTACATCGAAGGTACTGAGGGCGGTGATAGAAAAACACTGGCACTTCCAGGTTATCAAGATGCGCTGATTACCGCGTTAGCCGAACAAAATTTAGATAAACTCATTGTCGTGTTAAATGTAGGTGCGCCAATCGCTATGCCTTGGAAGAATGAGGTCGATGCAATTTTACAAATGTGGTATCCAGGCCAAGAAGGTGGAAAAGCGACGGCGTCGCTTTTATATGGTCACGCCAACCCCAGCGGAAAATTACCGGTAACTTTTCCTGCAAGCGAAACTGAAGTTTCCACGAATACACCAATCCAATACCCAGGAGTGAATGGACGTCAGGAATATTCTGAGGGACTTTATGTGGGTTATCGTTGGTATGACAAAAATAATGTAGAACCGTTGTTTCCCTTTGGGCACGGTTTACATTATTCGACATTCAGTTATTCGGATCTAGTGATCACTGAAAAAGACGGAGAGTTTGAGGTTTCTATTTCCGTGCAGAATACCAGTGATCGTGCTGGGGCAGAAACGCCACAATTATATCTAGGGCGAAGCAGTAACGAGCTTGTGGATACTGAGCTGCAAAAGCTTGTTGATTTTCAAAAAGTGTATTTGTCTCCTGGTGAAAAGTCAGTCGTCAGTTTTATAATTGATTCACGTGCATTATCGGTATGGAATACGGATGAGCATACTTGGCAGCGTCTGATAGGGGAAAGAACAATACATGTTGGTGCTTCTTCGAGAGATATCCGGCTTAGCGAAAATATTGACGTTCGCTAATAAATTATCTTTACGAAAATTTTAATCCAATAAATAACAATTAAAGATTGTTGGTGGATTATTTTGTGGAGTAATTGATGGGATCTTTCGTGGAGTTGTAGCTAGGGTTGTTGTCTAAAAACCAGTTTGCCGCACCGTACAGAGCAGGGTTATTTTTTTTCACTAAAAACACGGGAATATTATCTAGGAAATGCGTCATTTTTCCCTTCTGATTAAATGTCACGGTGAACTGACTCGCTTTTAAAAAATCTTCAATGCGAGGAAGGATGCCACCAGTAAGATAAACACCACCTTTGCTACCATTAATTAAGGCTAAATCACCAGCGGCAGCACCGAGTATCTCGCAAAATAATGTAAGCGTTTTTTTACACAGCGGGTCAGATTCAGATTCACAGGTTCCCAATTGTGAAATATCACTCTCGTCATAGTTCTTTACTTCGATTCCGTTTACTTTACACAGCGCGCGATAAATATTCACTAAGCCTGTACCGCTCAACAACATTTCCAAGGATAGCGACTGGTGTTCATTATGAAGTGCATTAAGTACGTCTTGGCTAAGTATGTTTGGATAGGAAAATCCAACGTGACCGCCTTCTCCCGCTATCGGGTTCCAAATACCTTTGCAATTTACCAAGGCACCAACACCTAGCCCCGTACCCGGACCAAGAATTGTTTTGTTCGCCCCTGAAATAAGCTCCCCGGTTTTGATGACAGATAATTCTTCTGTTTTTAAATGAGGAATTGCGCAAGCTTGCGCAGCAAAATCATTCATCGTTTCTAAGCGTTTTAGTCCAAGCGCTGTTTTGACTTCTGGAAAGTATATTCGCCAATGATTATTCGTCATATTAAGTTCGTCTCCCATAATAGGAGCAGCAAAGGCGAAGCAGCCGTTTTGAATAGTCATATCCGGAAGGCTTTTATGATAGTGCGTTGCGCATTCGATAAATGAGCTGAAGTCAGCACAGGTAAATGTCGCTTGGAAATCAATAGATAGCGCTTCAGTTGGCGTAGTTGAAGAGGCGAAGTCGGAGTTAAAGCGAGCAATCCCGAAGCGAGCATAAGTCCCGCCTATGTCGGCGACGATAATAGGTTCTATCACGGTGTTTTTGAGGCCTCTATCGTGGCAATGAAAGGTGTTTTTTAACAGGCAATACTAGGTATAATTGACAGCGTTGTCAATTTTGGCTTTAATGGGCAGCTCAATAAAATCGCTTTCTAAAGCGTATGAATTCAGATTTCATGCCCTTAAAAAAATAAAAACAGGTGCGTATATGTCCATAGATAACACTCCCTCTGCAGCGAATCCGAAAAGCGTTTCTAAGGACGACCTTGGTTTAGCTAAACAATCAAATCTTTTCCCCTTGATAATGCTTACCTCCTTGTTTTTTATTTGGGGTTTTATGACCGCCCTGAATGATATTCTCATTCCCCATTTAAAAAATGCATTTTCTTTAAACTATACCCAGGCGATGCTGATTCAGTTTTGTTTTTTTGGTGCTTACTTTATTGCATCCATTCCTGCAGGTATTTATTTGAAAAAGGTGGGCTACCAAAAGGGCCTGGTCACGGGATTGGTTATTGCAGGTATCGGTTGTTTGGTTTTTTATCCGGCGGCAAGTCAGTTGTCATACATTGTATTTTTGATGGCTTTATTTATCTTGGCCACGGGGATAACGGTTTTACAGGTTTCTGCTAACCCCTATGTCACGGTCCTGGGTAAACCAGAGACTGCATCAAGCCGTTTAACCATGACACAGGCATTTAATTCTTTGGGAACGACCTTGGCGCCCATTTTTGGGACTTTACTTATTCTAGGTATAGTTACCACCGAGCTCGCGAATACTGATACTGAAACAGCGCGAATGATGGAAGCGCAAAGCGTACAGATGCCGTATTTATTTTTGGGTGGCTTATTTTTTATCTTAGCGCTAATTTTTCTCTTCATTCGACTACCGAGCGTTTCCGATACCAACCAAACCCTAGCACCCGAATCTAAAAACAAAAACATGTCCCTTCTGGATTATCCTCATCTTGTACTAGGCGCCCTCGGTATCTTTCTTTACGTGGGTGCTGAAGTTTCGATTGGAAGTTTTTTGGTGAATTTTTTAGGTGAAGATAATATCGCGGGATTGGAAGAAGCAGAGGCAGCGAAGTACGTTAGTTATTATTGGGGTGGGGCGATGGTGGGGCGTTTTATCGGCGCTGCGATAATGCATCGCGTGCCCGCACCTTATGTTTTGAGTTTTAATGCTACCGCCTCAGCTTTGTTGGTTCTAATTACCATCGTCACCGACGGTCAAATAGCAATGTGGTCAATCTTAGCAGTGGGATTATTTAACTCAGTCATGTTCCCGACAATTTTTAGTTTGGCCATTGCACAACTTGGCGGAGATACTTCAAGGGGTTCTGGTCTTTTATGCCTCGCAATTGTCGGTGGCGCACTCGTGCCGTTGTTACAAGGTATGCTCGCTGATCTATTAGGCATTCAGCTTGCATTTATTCTTCCAATATTTTGTTACCTCTACATCGTTTTTTATGGCTTGAAAGGTTCGGTCCCCAGAGTTAACGCAGGGGGCTTAAACTAACTAGGACTGGGAGCTAGGCCATAATGTTGGATCTTGTTTTGAGGTTGATATCTCGATAGAAAAACTAAAGCGAGCATTTCGTATTTTTCTTTCGCTCACCTAGAACGAAATGTCGCTTTATTTTTTTACCCTTTTTATTGAGACGCTCGAGTTCCTTAGATTCCGCGCCTCAAATCGAAGTAAGTTTTTTTATCGCTCAGGTCGAACCGACAATAATTTAATTAATTCAGTGTCAAAATCAATTCGCAAATCCGGTTCGTCATCAAACACCATGGTTGCAGGGTTTTGCTCCGTGTAGATTGCCCACTCCGGCATACCTGGATGATTTGGGTTTCCTGTGTGTGCAAAGCGCGCCCAAGCTTGACTCATTTGTTCATGTAATTTTTCCACGACAGGCCCACCACCGTGAGATTGGATTCCCAATTCGAAGTTGTCAAAGATAAAAGAAAGTTCAGCAGAGTGTCCCGCGGCCCAAGCGTAATCCAAAACCGGAGAGCGCCAAGCAAAAATATAGCTGTAAACAGGATCACCTTGTTTCGCTTTCAGATCCGCTGTACGCAATACACCCGAGCGAAACATAGACTCGACTGACAGGCGAACAGCGGGTGCTAATTCTGGATAGGCTTTTTCGTAGGCTGCATAAATTTTTTCTGCATTTTCACCACGCATTTGTTGTAGAAATTCTTTGACTTGATCAACACTCCAATTGCGTCTCGCTGCTACGTGTGGATTAATATTTTCGAATTCGGACAAGGTGCTGCCTACCATCAGGGGAATGCCTTTAGATACTTCCGGCGCTTGCGATTCAAAAGGCGAAACCGGTAAAAAATCCTTATCGATGACTGGTCCCCAACTGATGCCTGGACCGCCGAGCAGGCCAGGACCCGATCTTTGTTCTTGTGATACGGCTGCTAATGCTTGGTTTGCTGCCGACGTTAATTCGTCGTAGGAGATTTCACTTAGTTTTTCTAGTTCTGTGCTTTTTACACCGGAAAATTCTAAGGTGAGTTCGGCAACACGGCGAGCCAATGTATTATCTGGCCCAGTTCGCATCACACCGCCGGGTGCACCACTTTGTACGATCGCCTTATGGAATAAGCCTTTTGCGGAGGGCGTCGTGAGTAAGGTCGCCACTTTTGCGCCACCACCGGACTGACCAAAAATAGTAACGTTGTTGGGGTCGCCACCAAATTGCGCAATATTATTTTTAACCCACTGTAAGGCCGCGACGATGTCGAGCATGCCGACATTGCCAGAATATTTATAGTTTTCGCCATAAGCAGATAGGTCGAGAAATCCGAGTACATTGAGACGATGATTAACGGAAACCACAACCACATCGCCAGACCTTGTCAGGTTAGCGCCATCATAGAGCGGTAATTCCATGGACGAACCGCTAACAAATCCGCCTCCATGAAGCCAAACCATCACCGGACGTTTTTTATTGTCGCTTAACGATTGCGTCCACACATTTAAGTTCTGACAATTTTCTGATGCGGGCCAATATTGTGTGTCGGCAACGAAAGTTTGCGGCTCACGTAATTGCGAGCTGATGGTTTGTGGGCAGATGTTGCCATAAGACAAGGTTCGGCGAGTATTTTTCCAAGGCTCTATCTTTTTGGGTGGCATGAAACGTTCTGCCGTCGCATAAGGTATTCCGCGAAAAGTAGTGATGCCATTTTTAATGAAGCCCTGGATGTTTCCTGCATCAGTCTTAACTTCTGCAATGCCAGATTGTGCGATCAAACTCGTCTGTGCGTAAGTAAGGGTAGAGATGAAATTTGACGCAACTAGTAAGCCGGTGGCTAAGAGGGGTGTTAACAAATACTGTTGCCTTTTGGTCATTATAATCTCCGTATTTTAATAGAGTGTTTTAATAAGAGTTTTGGAAAATTCATTATGGGTTAGATAGCATAACTTATTGATTGCGGTTGCAAATCGGGAATACTATTTTAAACAAGCGTCGTAGCTAGATTTGTTATCGTGTTGCTAAGGAAAAGTGAAAATTATTTTTACCTAAGAGTTATCCTCAATAAAAGAAAAAATTTCATCCGCCAAACGAGTGTCTCGCGTTCCTAGATGGATGCTAAGTGAATAATGGTTGTGTCCGGAGACGATCATCGCTCGCGGCATTTGTCCCTGAGTGATAATTCTCTTTTGCAGCAAGGCGGAGAACTCAGTTTGAAATCGTGGCGGATCAAACTCTGCGCATGTTAGTAGGAGAGGAATGCGCGTTTGGGAAATTGCATTCAGAGGCATGCGAGAGGAATACAAAAAATGATCGCCATAATAAAGCGTGTCGCGTTCATCTAGAGGTGTAAAACCGTATAGACCAGATAATAAAATTGCAGCGCGAATGTTTTTAAGTTCAGGGTACAGTTGTAAATAGGTTGTGATGTGAACGGAACCAGCGGATGTACCCATCAAAAATATACGCTCGGGATCTCCTCCAAATTTTGAGACCTTAGTATTTAAATACTTGATTGCTGCTGCGACATCTTCTCCACCGGATGGCCAGATAAAATCGGGCGCGAGACGGTAATTCATTACAATACCGAGAAAGCCCGCTTGCGCAGCCATTCTGCCAACGTTGGAATTGTGCCAATGTTCGTCGGAGCCTTTGTCTCCTTTTAAAAAACCGCCGCCGTGAACAAAGACAATGACGGGCACTGGTTTGTCTGACGGGTTCGAAGGAGCGTAGACATCGAATACATGCCGTTCATGGTTGCCGTAGGAAATATTCTTTGCTGTTGCCGGAAATTTTTTTACTAAAGTTTGTTGTTCGTCTTCATACAAATCTAGAACCTTAGAAAGCACTTGCGGACCAAGCTCGTTACCTAGTGATGCTATTTCTTGGCGAATAATGTTCGACTGTTTCATGACTTATTTGTCCAGGTAGAGTAGCGGTTAGGGTAACGATACTTTTTGTAGTGTGCTTAGGCTTGTAAATCGGGTGTTAGTCTTAAGTTCTTTAATTAATGTTTATATTTATTCATCAACAATTGTATTTTTTAAAATACCCATCGGACCAATTTCTACTTCAATGGTGTCACCGGCCTTCATCCATAAAGGGGGCTTTCGTTTTGCACCAACACCACCCGGGGTTCCTGTAGCGATAACATCACCGGGATACAGCGGCGTAAATGTTGAAAGATAAGCAATTATTTCGGGAATTGGAAAAATCATCTCGCCAATTGCTTGATCTTGAACGACATCACCATTGAGGCGGGTTGTCACATGTACATTGTCTAATACTCCGGCCTCATCGGGTGTAATCATATACGGGCCAAGAGGGCCAGTACTGGGAAAATTTTTGCCCGGAATAAATTGATGGGTATGCCATTGCCAATCTCGAATTGAAGCGTCGTTAAAACAGGCATAGCCGGCAATATGATTCTTTGCATCTGCTTCAGATATGTTACGGCCACCCTTTCCGACAATGATGGCGAGTTCGCCTTCATAATCAAGATCAGTAGACACTTTTGGTCTTAGGATGGGCTGGCCATGTCCGGTTAGACTGTCGGCAAAGCGTGTGAAGATGGCGGGGTGATCGGCTTTAGCTCGACCAGTTTCCTGGCGATGGGTCTCATAATTTAAACCGATGCAAAAAATTTTGCTTGGATTGGGTATGACTGGTAATAAACGCAGTTCGTTATAAGGGTAGGCCGCGCCAATTTCTAATTGACTAAGTGTATTGTTTTGAATCGCCGTTTTTAAATCCATCGGAGCACTGTTGTTTGTAGCCAAATCGTAAACGGTATCGCCCTCAAGGCGGCCGTAGGCACTCGAGCCATTGGGACGGATAAAGCTTAGGTACTTCATTCAATGATTTCCTTTGAATTTTTTAATTAAATGTATGTTCTAAAAATCGCGCACTTGTAAACCTCATGAACCAGATAAAGTTTATACAAGGGTTTGTGGTTCCCAATCTCGATAGAATCGAAAGTTCGCTTCTGCTTTTTTTAAGCCTTCGACATCTTTATCGGATAGTCCCCATTGATCGATACGGTTTGGAGGCCAAGTCCAATCGTCGGGAGCGCCGACAGGATAATCTTCTTTCACTTTATTCACAGCGGTTGAGAATTCCACGACAGCGCCAAAGGGTGCTATAAAATAAGCGAACACATTATCCCCCGGACCATGACGACCCGGGCCCCACGCAGGCGCCATGCCAGAATCACGAAGACGGCCAACGCCGCGCATTACGGCATCGACATCTTTCATTTCAAATGCAATATGGTTGAGAGAACTAAATCCGGCCCGAGCAAAGGCGGTGCTGTGGTGAGAATCATTACAACGTACAAAAACCATCGCTTTGGTGCGATCAGATACTTTGAAATTTAGAATTTCCTCAACTGCATTGCCACTTTTTTCGGCATCTTCGGCATTAAATACGACGTGGGTGAGTTTAACCGGCAGATCTATATCATCAATGGGTTTGACTTCTTCTGCGCCGACTAAAAACCGAAGTAACTCACCTTCGGGTAATTCCACAATAATTCCTTTTCCTCCACCAAGGTCCGAGGAAGTTTCAGGTTTGGCATTTAATTTTTTATCGCTAATATTTTTTTTTATTTGCTCTAGTTCCATTTCGCTACACACGAAAGTGACGCTGCGAACAAAAGATTTTGTACCCTCTTCAAGCGCGACAAGGTAAGGAAAGGTGCCGGAGCCGCGAAGATAGTGAATATGTTTTTTAGTGGCCGCGGGTGCGACTCGCCATATATTCATCAAAAAATCTGCCGCTTTATGTGCATCGGGCAATACTAATTCGATACTCCGTAGCTTCATAGTGATTCCCCATGCTGTAATCCGGCAGCAGTGATTCCCGCGCGTGCGCAAATTTCGTCAACTTCTCCTGTATCACCGCTGATGCCAATGGCACCGATAATTTCAGCGTTCGTATTCTGAACCAAAACACCACCGGGTGCGAAAACGATGTTGCCGTTAGTTACTGCACTTAAACTGTTAAAAAACGTGGGGTTTTTAGCTGCCCGTTCGGCGAGTGCTTTTGTGTCGCTACCCATGCCAAGTGCACCTGCGGCTTTAGCTTTGGCTATGTCGTAGCGAAACAAACTCGCATGGTCTTCGCGACGAAATGCAACCGGATGGCCGCCAGAATCGAGAATCATTACCGCCAAGGGTTTGACATTCCGATTGCGTGCTTCGTTAAGCGTTGCAGCGATTACCGCGTCTGCTTGTTCTAGCGTGATGTTCATAAGTGTTTCTCGAATTGAAATGTTTCGTCGTCAAATCTGTGCTGAAGATCTTAAAAGTTTAAGCGACATTTTTATGTTCTGGGTTCGGGTTTTTCAGTTTTTCAGAAAATTCTTTGAGAAGGGGAGTTGAGGAATCTCTACAAGTACCAAAAATATAAAAATCCGGTCTTACCAATACGCCTGTTAGTTGACTATCTTCAAGCCATTTTAGAATTGCACCTTGGTCAGCTAACGATGATGCATTGTAAACACTGATATCAACATCAGATAAATAGTCTCTGATGAATTTTTTTGCGCCCGACGCAATGTTTGTGTCCTTGACGAATAGTCGCCAACTATTTTTGGTTACGTCGTCAAGCAGTATTTCACGATTATTTTCTAGATGATTATTTTCTAGCTTCATTTTCGGCTGAATAAAACGCTCACCCGCATGAGTTGTATGCGAGGCAACGATTCCGTTAGTTATAGCGGGTATTAATTCCGCCGCTGTACTAGCAAGAGATTGCGCTTTGCTTTGGCTACGTATTTCATTATCTCGTTGTGCAGCTTTTTCTTTGTCTAAAATACAAATATAACGACCGGCTTCGACGGCGGCTGAGATGACGGCACGCACGTGCGGGTCGCGTTCGGTTTGATAAGTATCGAGGATGTTTTCTGGCGCGGTACCTTGGAGAATCATCGACATTTTCCATGCGAGATTTGCTACGTCGCGTAAGCCGTGACACATACCTTGGCCAAAAAATGGCGGTGTCTGGTGCGCCGCATCACCCGCTAAAAAAATATTACCGTCGCGCCACTGTTCCGCGATCAAGCCATGAAAGCGATAAGTGGATGCTCGAACAATTTTATGCGGAACACCTTCAAGCCAAGGTTTAAGCAGTTCGGCAACGACTTCCGGCTTCATCATTTCGTTGTCATCCTCGCCTGGTAATAACATTAATTCCCAACGTCGAAGATTTCCACGCCCTGGAACTATTGTTGCCGGTCTAGATGGATCGCACATCATAACTGAGAGTTGTTGCAAATTGGCTTCGGCGGGTACGCCGGTTAAATTGGGAAATTGAACGGGACCATCAACGTCGGCGTCGACGACGAGCCATGGTTCTTCAAAGTGTAGGTCATCCAGTTGAATGCCGAGGCTATTCCGCACGGAGCTACTTGCTCCGTCGCAAGCAATAACCCAGCGGGCAGTTTCTTGATATTCGTCGTTAGAATTTTTGAGTGTGAGTGTGACTTGGTTTTCTTTTTGTGTAGCACTAATAAACGCAGTGCCCAAGCGAAGGTCAACATTTTCGTATTTTGACAATGCATTGCGAAGATGATCTTCAAGCTCTGGTTGATAAAAAAAGTAATCATTGGACCAGCCAAAAGGTCTATCGAGACCAACGGTGCCCATGTATCGAATCACTCCGTGATCTGCGCCGACATGAAGATGTCCTTCAGTATCGCGCATGTCCGCTTTAACTTTGTCTATTACATTGGCGGCTTGAAACAGGCGCATCATTTCGTGATCGAGGTGTACTGCGCGAGGAAGCGGAAAAGGGTTTGCTTCTTTTTCTATGACGAGTGTTTCAAGTCCTGCTTTGCCGAGTAAGTTAGCGGCCATCGCGCCGACTGGCCCGCAACCAATGATTGCTACATCAAACATCTATCTTGCCTTACTAATTATTATTAATGAAACCCGCCGGTGCTTTATAAAAACGACCGTTTTGCATAATCATTTTTAATCGATTTTTGTCTTGGAGAATTGCCACGTCTTGAGTTGGATCGCCGTCCACTAGTAATAAGTCCGCTAAATAATTTTCTTTAATCAGTCCAAGCTCATTGCCCATATCCATGAGTTGGCCGCCCAATGCCGTTGCAGCATGTAAAACTTCTGCGGGTGTGTAGCCAAAATGTTGAACCCATAATTCTAAATCGCGAGCGTTGCGGCCATTGGGATTAAAAGGAAAACCGTAATCACCACCGGGTAACAAACGCAAACCGCGTTCGCGAAGTTTCGGCACAAGCGCTTTTTGATGTTCGAGGACAATCGCTGCATCTTCTTTCATGTGCGTCATATCCATATGCGGAGGAGGGGACGCATCTAAGGTTGCTTGCACGATGCCGATAGTGGGCGCAATAAAAATATCGTTTTTGCGCGATGCTAATAAATCGATGGCTTCATCATCTGCGTAAGTACAGTGATAAAGCACTCTGAAACCACTACGCACGCCCATTTTTACCGCCTCTGCTGCATGGGCATGCCCTGTCAACCACACATTCGATTCTCGCGCTTGCTCACCCGCTGCCATTAACTCTTCTTCGTTGTAAAGTAATTCATGAGAAGCACCTGGCTTTAACGCGCTTTCACCGGAAATTAAAAATTTAATCGCCTTCGCACCGAGTTCAGCACATTCTTTTACGAACGCTTTCATACCTTCCGGGCCGCGATCATGTTCTTCGACCTGGCCGGGATTTAATTCATTGTCGCTAGGTGGTTCGCGTTCTATCGAGGAGGGAATGAAACGGGGGCCTGGCATTCCGCCGGTTTTAAAGTGTTCATTCAAAGTGATTTCTAAGGTTTTGCTAAGTGCACCAGCAGAGTATGCGCTGGTAAATCCATGATCCAATAATATTCGCGCGTTTCGCGCTGCAGTAAGCGCGAGCTCTTCGGGAGGCAAGTACATTCCCGGAACAAATTTTTCGACCGACGAAGGCCAGGTGATGTGGGCATGGGCCTCGACAAGACCAGGCATCAACGTCATGCCCTGCGCGTCGATAACATGGTCTTCCGCTTGTGCAGTGATGGAGTGTGAAGAGACTTCGCTTATTCGCTCATCGACGATACAAACAGTGCCCGGGTAAGGCTTTGATCCGCTGCCGTCAAATATCAGTGCATTTTTTATAATTGTTCGCATGTGGACTTGGCTCCTCGCTCCTAACCTCGGATCTTGGGTGTATTTTTCGCGGCTAGATGCATAATATCAAATAGTTATTTTTACCAAATGTATAGTTACAGCCTATATGTTTACTGATTGCTGGGCTGGAGCTGATTTGGCGCTGAATTGATCTTGATAAAGTGTCGTGAAATTAATTCTTAGCTCGTGTTTTTAAGACGGATTAGTCAATTTTATGAAACGGTTTTCGCATGCTCGATAAAGGCTTGAGCGAGATGAGAAAAATTTCTTTCTTTAAGCCAGATGAGTCCTACTTTGCGTTGGAAAGTAGCTTCTCGAATTCTTATTGCGCGGAGTGAACCCGATTCGAGTTCGGGCATCGCGACTTGTTTTGGTAAAACGGTGATGTATTCGGTGTGACGAACGATCGACTTGGTGGTGAGCAGGGAATCGCAACGAATAACATCTTGCGGCATGGGTGCTTTGGCGCTGACAAACAAGGCGTCGACTTGTCGACGAAATCCACCAACAGCATCCGGTAATACCCATTTAGCATCTTCGAGGTCGACCAACGATATTTCGTTAGGTAAGTGGTCGTTACTGCGGCCGGCGATAATGGCAAAAGTATCGCTCATGACCGCTAATTCCTTCATATCTCTAGGGCTTTCTTTCATTCCAGCCGTTAGTACTGCAATGTCGATTTCGTAACTGCGCAATAGTCGATGGAGTTCAGGTTCGGGCCTCTCCAATATTCTCAGTTCAAATCGTGGGAAGGACTTGGTGAAATTATTAATGACTTGTGGGACGAGAGTGGCGAGTGCACCTGGCGTGCCACCAAGAACGAGTGGGCCAGTAATGTTTTCGCCCAATAATTTAACTTCTCGATGGGCTGTGTCCATCAAATTTTCGATGGCTTCGGCCCGTTTAAACAAGGCTTCACCGGCAGGTGTTAACTGAATTCCCTGGCGAAAACGATCAAATAATTTGGCTCCTAGTGCGCTTTCTAACTGGCTTATCGCAACGGAAACTGAAGGCTGTGATAGGTGTTCAGCGCGAGCTCCACCGCTGATAGTGCCCTCCCGGCAAACGGCTAGAAATAGACGCAGTCCTCGTGGATCAATTCTCATGATTTTCACCTTCTATGACTTAAAAATATCTATAGTTTATACCTATACTATTGAGAAAAAATATTATTTTTAATTTTTGATCATGGTTGTTACCTTAGATTCCATAACAACAAAGCCGATAGCTAGACGTTTTACGTGTTTGCGGGGATTGTTATTAAACCGCTAAATGCGTTGGCAGTGTTGGTTTGCTACAGAGTATAAAAATAATAAAGGGCCAAAAACGGCCCGAAGGTAACTGACTTGAAAACGAATAACCTGACTCCCGTTCTGTTTGATGTCACAGTATTCCCACCATTACGGTCGTTTATAGCTTGTTTTCTTTGCGCAGTTGACCCAATAAAAAAATCTAAAAAATAAAGGTATCCATTATGAGAGTAAAAAAACTAGCGATGCTAACAACAGCTATCGGCATTGGCGGAACGCTTGGGTCTGGAATCGCAACGGCGCAAACCCAAGGGTATTCAGATGAGATCGTTGTGACCGCACAAAAGCGCGAACAAAAACTAAAGGATGTCCCTGTTGCGACGACGGTTATTGGCCAGGACCAGTTGGATGACCAACGTATTTATACGATTGTTGATTTGGCTCGCGCGACGCCGGCTTTAGAAATGATCGAAGCGTTTGGCGGCCCAGGCGGCGGCGGTCAGATTCGCGGTATTGGGACTAATTCTTTCACCCGTTCTGCGGAAGGTGCGGTCGGCATTGTGGTTGACGGCGTGCCGCAAGGTAATGTGAATATCAATAATATTTTTGATGTCGAGCGAGTTGAAGTTTTGCGTGGTCCTCAGGGTACTTTGTTCGGATTAACGTCTTCAGCCGGTGTTATTAATATGGTGACCGTTGCGCCAGACTCCAGCAATTTCTCTTCTCGGTTCCACGTCGATTATTCGAATGCGGATCAATTAGGTTCCAATTATGGCCAAGCAACCGTGCGAGGTTTGGTAAATATTCCTTTGAGTGATAACTCCGCTATTCGCGTCAGCGCGACCTGGGATGAGACAGAAGGTGTGCAACGCAATGTTTTTAAAAACGAGGACACACTTTTAGAGGATTACAGTATTCGTACCCGGTATCGATATGAAGGCGAATCTTTTGAAATGAATCTTATCGCGGATTATGACAAGCTCGAACAGAACTATAGCGATCCACAATTTAACTACATTATCGCGGATGCCGTTTTACAAAGTGAATTGGATGCGTGTGGCATTGTCGCCAACTTAGATAATAACGAGCGTTGTGGAAATAACGATGAAAAAAGAGAGTCTGAAAATACTGGCTTGTCTGCTCAATTTGATGTGAACGTTGGGGATGGGATTCTGACTTCTATTACCGGCTATCGAAAAGTAGAATCCGGTCCAAACAGCGTTGACATCAGTGGTTTATTTAACGATCCCTTACAAATTTTCGATACTGATGTGACTCGCGATTCAGATCTTTTTTCTCAAGAGATTCGTTACAGTTCACCCGTTGATGGCCCGCTAGAATATATCGTTGGCGGATTTTATTCTAAATACACAGACGAATCGGGGTTTCTTCCTGGCGGTGGCTTTGACGTTTTCGTCACAATTCCGACTGGGCCTCCGCCTGCTCCTATGATTACCATCCATCCCGTAGATGAAGCCTCGACGACAAATACATCTAACAAATCTTTTGCTCTTTTCGGGCAAGCGACCTACCACGTCAACGATGATTTAGGTTTGATTTTTGGCCTTCGCTATACAGATCAGAAGTTGTCTGATCAGGGCAGTGGCAATTTGAACACTCTAACGGATGGAGACCCTCTCACTAATCCAGAACCTGTGCGCGGTTCATTATCTGAAACTAATGTGTCAGGTAAGCTCGGCGTGCAATACGTGGTCAACGAAGATATCAGCAGCTATGCGACACTTACTCGCGGTTATAAAGGCCCTCAAGTGAGTCCGGCTGCACAAGGTCAACCTACGACAGTAATTGCCGCAGAAATTCCCTTAGCTTTTGAAGTAGGGCTAAAGGGTTCGTTACTCGATGGTAGTTTAGGCTTTGATGCCAATATCTTTTTAACAGATGTCCAAGATTATCAAGGACAACAGTGTCGCTTGTTGCCGAGTGGCGCACTAGGTTGTACGCCGGAATCTGTTGACTCAGTTAAAACAAAAGGGATTGAGATTGGCTTATACGGACAGCCCTTAAATGGATTGACATTAAACGGTGGAATTATTTACAACATCGCCGAGTATCCAAGTGATTGGACAGGTTACAACCCCGACGATTTACGCGATGTTGGTGGCGTACTTACCGATTTGGGTGGAGAGCAGTTAGTGGGTGTACCAAAAACCAAGTTCACTTTATCCGGCGAGTACGCGCATAACTTTAATACGGTCGAAGCATTCTTCTCAGCCGATACCGTTTATAAAAGCGATATGCGTATGGGCCCCACAGGTGATGATCGTGTCATTCTTGATGCCCATTGGAATTTTAGTGCGCGTATTGGTGTGCGAGCACCGGATGGTCAATGGAGCGTCTCACTATTTGGGCGAAATTTAAGTGAAGAGCGAGAGCCGGCTACAATTTTTGGTGGGCCTTCAATTACGCCGCCTAATCCGGGTAACCCAACTGGCGGCGTGCATGGCTTCTCGGGTTGGACAACAGCGGCGTCACTACGACAAGTCGGCGTGAGTTTGGATGTTAATTTTTAAACTTTCTGTATAAACACTAAAAGTTTTTTTAAGATCAATTTCAAATTGAGTAACGAGATGATAAGAATAAAACAAAAATATTTTTCAAAACTTATATTGTTTACATTCGTATTGTTCTCCACGTTTACGACCAATGCGCAAACGCCTTCACAAGTGATACCGCTCTATCAAGGTGTTGCGCCAGGGTCAGAACAATGGACTCAAAAAGAAGGATTGATTGAAATTGAAAATACAACCTTAAACAAACCCTATACGGACACCTTAGTTTGGAATGTCGTTAAGCCGACCTTGTCCGTATTTAAACCAAAGCCGGGCACGGGGAATGGAACCGCAGTGATTGTCGCGCCTGGTGGAGGTTTTCGGGTGTTAAGTTATAAAAATGAGGGATTAGATGTTGCTCAGTGGTTGACTGATCGGGGTTTTACTGCCTTTGTTTTAAAATATCGTTTACACCGTATGCCGGATGATCCTGCGGAGATTCGGAAAACGGTCGAAGCTATGATGGCGGCAACAAGTTCAAACAATAGCGGTGCGAATTCTAGGCCTAGACTGCCGCGCATGGAGTTAGGCGAAGTGGAACTTGCTGGTATTCGCGATGGCCAGGAGTCTATTAAACTCGTGCGCAGTCGGGCAAAAGAATTTGGAATTGATCCAAATAAAATTGGCATTATCGGTTTTTCTGCCGGCGGTGCAGTGTCTGGTGGCGCGACGGTGCGCGCGGAAATTAATGATCGCCCGAATTTTGTTGGTGTTATTTATTCCTTCGTGCTTGGTGAATTACCGGCGGATCTCCCGCCGGCTTTTTTTGCTGCTGCGGCCGACGATCCCCTAGCGACTCGTATGCCTGAACTGTTTTCAAATTGGTTAGCAACTGGTGCATCTGCAGAGCTTCACGTTTACGCTGAAGGTCGCCATGGTTTTGGTGCAGCGAAACAAAATTTACCTGTTGATAATTGGTTAGAGAGTTTTTACGCGTGGATCGGTCAGCAAGGGTTTGTACAATGAGCGCAAGTCGGGTGTTGCTAAATATTTTTACCTAACGTAAATAGACTATTGGAAAAAATGCGATGAAACGCGATTTGAAAATTACTTCGGTTATCCTTCTTATTCTTATTTTTCTCGTAAACACCAAGATAGCTCATTCACAATCCTCGATCGTTTCAGGCATGTCAGAGAATCCTTGCCCTGAGCAAACTTCTTCTGGCGCACCTCCAGAATATCTCAAAGCGATGATGGAGCCTGGGGCGAAGATGCCGCCTATGCCAAAGCCCGGTGATCCGCAATTTGTCGCGATGATGCAGAGTAGGGAGGAAAGCCGCAACAGAGATTTCCCCGACCTTTGTCGCTTCAAAGAAGAAAATAATCGTATTGCGAATCAGCCAGTCAAAGTGGTTTTCATTGGTGACTCTATCACCGCAGGTTGGGAAGTAGGAGATGGGTCACTGTTTAGTGATGGGAATGTGAATCGCGGTATTGGTGGTCAGACGAGTCCGCAAATGTTGCTGCGTTTTTATCAAGATGTTGTCGCTCTGCATCCTCGCGCTGTTCATATTATGGCGGGCACCAACGATTTAGCAGGAAATACCGGCCCGAATAGTCCGGAAGATTTTAAAAACAATATTCGCGCGATGGTTGATTTAGCTAGGGCAAATAATATTAAGGTCGTGCTTGCGAGTATACTCCCGGTAACTTCTTTTCCATGGCAACCGGAATCAAAGCCAGAACAATTGATTCTCTCGCTCAATGCTTGGTTAAAACAATTTGCCGCAGAACGCGGGCTTGTGTATGCCGATTACTACGCCGTAACAGTAAGCGCAAACGGAGAATTAAATCCTGCGTTGAGTAATGACGGTGTTCATCCTCATCGAGAAGGTTATGCCGCCATGAGAGCCATTGCATTACGCTCGATTAATGAAGTATTAAGCCTGAAATAATCCGCGATAAATAATACCCAAGGAATTAAAAATGAACCTCAAACTTATATGCCAGCTTTCGATGGTCGGATTACTTTTTTCAACGTCATTAGCTTTTGCAGCAGATGAACCAAAGCCGGAAACACCAGAATTTGATCCCGCTGCAATGCAAGCAGCAATGAAAGAGTTCCATAGTAAACCTGACAATGTTGGTACTGGGCCTTTCCCAGCATTAAAGGAAATGGATTCTTCTTTGCCGGATCACGTTGTTTATCGGCCACAGAATCTCGCTGCTTTAGGCGAACAAAAATTAGGTGTGCTCGCTTGGGGTAATGGCGGTTGTTCTCCCGATGGTGCGGGAGGACGTTTTCATCTAACTGAAATCGCCTCGCATGGTTACCTTGCCATCGCCAACGGAAAAATATTAAGCGGTCCCGGTGCGCCACCATCATCTGATCAACCGAATGAACAAGCACGCAATGTAGCGCGACAACAACGAGATCCTAATGCGCCACGAAATTTTCCGCCACCGGCGACAAGGTCTTCACAATTGATCGAGGCAATCGATTGGGCTTTATCTGAAAATGCTCGCGAAGGCAGCCCTTATTATGGTCGTATCGATCCTTCACAAATCGCTGTTGGCGGTTGGAGTTGTGGTGGTCTGCAAGCGCTGGAAGTTGCGAAAGACACGCGTGTAGCGACGGTGATGGTTCATAACAGCGGAATTTTTAAGCCCGGTATGATGAACTCTGAATCTGGAATGGATATCGGCAAGGACACGCTAAAAACTTTGCATACACCGGTTATTTATTTAATTGGCGGCCCAACGGATATTGCCTACGCGAACGCTGTTGATGACTACGAACGCATAAATACTGTTCCAGTAATGATGGCGAATCTTGATGTGGGCCATGGTGGCACTTTTATTCAAGAGAATGGTGGTCGTGTTGCACCGGTTGCGGTGAGCTGGTTGAACTGGCAACTGCGCGGCGATCAAAACGCGGCGAAGCTTTTTGTTGGTCCAAACTGCGGTTTGTGTGTTGATGCTGATTGGGACGTAAAAAGTAAAAGGCTGGGTCAGTAAATAATTGCTGTCTTCGATAAAATTAGTGAAAGTTCAGAGCTAACTCTGGATAGTGTTATGTCTTTATAGAAGCAACCATCGAAGATCGCGGGAATTAAAAAATATTTTGGTGTATTAGTCTAATAGATATTATGGGAAGTTTAATGAAAAATTTTTTAATTATTGTTTGTGCTGTATTTATATTTCAATCTTGTTCATCGAAACCAGATAATCAACATTCCTCTAAAAATTTAAAAATCAGTATAGATGAGCGCGCCGACGATATTGTTTCGCAGCTAAGTTTACAGGAAAAGCTCGCGGTTATTGATAGCTCCGCAGTGCCACGATTAAATATCCCAGACCCAGGAAGCTCGGAAAGTATCCATCAAGTGGTCAGCCGTGGTGGGCCAGGCATTGGTGAGGCCATCCCAACGACTTCCTTTGCTCAAGTAGTGGGGATGGGAATGACATGGAATCCAAATTTGATCAAGCGAGCTGGCGGTGTGGCTGGTTATGAAGGTCGCTATATTACGCAAAATGAAAAATATAATAGAAACACTTTAATGCTATGGGGGCCCACAGCTGATTTAGCCCGCGATCCACGATGGGGTCGAAATGATGAAAGTTTCGGTGAAGACGCTTTTTTAACTGGCACCATGAGCGTGGCTTATATTAAAGGTATTCAGGGCGATGATCCTAATTATTGGCAAGCGGGGACGTTATTAAAACATTTTGTCGCCAACAGTAATGAAACAAACCGATCAAGTTCTTCTTCAAATTTTGATGAGCGTTTGATGTATGAATACTACGCCGCGCCGTTTCGAATGGGATTTTTGGAAGGTGGTGCGAAATCTTACATGACAGCATACAACGCGTGGAATTCCGTACCGATGTTAGTTCATCCCATGTTGACAGAAGTTGTCGCAGAAAAATGGGGAGCTAATTGGATAGTTTCATCTGATGCCGGCGCTCAGCGTCATGCAGTGAGCGGACACAAATACCTCGACAATGAATTGGATGTTTATGCGGCGGCAGTTAAAGCGGGTGTGAATCAATATTTGGACTTTTCAAGTGACAACGCAACCGACATGATTGAGCTTGCGCTAAAAGAAAATAAAATCACCGAGGACGATCTCAATAAAGTTGTAGCTAATAAATTAAAACCCACGCTAAAGCTAGGGATGCTCGATGACCCTAAAGATGTACCTTACTCAGTCATCGGCACTGACGGTGAAGCAGAGCCTTGGCTTAGTGAAAAGCACCAAGCAGTGGCTCGCGAAGTTGCACGTGAGTCGGTTGTCCTTCTTAAAAATAATAACGATCTCTTACCTATTGATAAAAACAATACCAAATCCATCGCCGTTATTGGTGATCGAGCGGATGAAGTTTTGTTTGATTTCTACAGTGGTGTAACGCCTTATGCCGTGAGTGTTTTGCAAGGAATTACTGATCGGGCAGGTACGGACATCGAGATCAATTACGCGCGAGATAATTCTGACGATGCTGCGCTAGAAGCAGCGAAAAAATCTGACTACGCCGTGGTTGTTGTGGGTAATGATCCAATGTGTGGGGCTACAAATCCTCCCTTCGCCGCGTTTAATCCTGATGGTTCAACTAAACCCTGTCTAGTTGCGGGTGATGGCCGTGAAGGTAGAGATCGTGAATCTATCGATTTGCCGACGGAAGAATTAATTAAACAAGTTTATGCTGCAAATCCAAATACCATCGTGGTGTTGATTTCCAGTTTTCCTTACGCCATCAATTGGTCTGAAGAAAATATTCCCGCCATTTTAACTATTTCCCATGCCGCGCAAGAACAGGGGAATGGTTTGGCTGATGTGTTGTTTGGCGATTACAACCCGGCTGGGCGCTTAGTGCAAACTTGGCCGAAGTCTCTTGACCAATTGCCACCATTAATGGATTACGATTTACGTAATGGCCGTACTTATATGTACATGAAAGAGCAGCCGCTGTATCCATTTGGTTACGGATTAAGTTACACGAGCTTTGATTACAGTGATCTTAAAGTGAGTAATAGTGAAATAGATAAAACCGATTCTATAAATGTCAGCGTAGAAATTAAAAACAGCGGCGATAGGGGTGGTGATGAAGTTGTGCAGCTCTACATACAACATGTCGATTCAAAAGTCAGTAGGCCAATTAAAGAATTAAAGGCATTTCAACGAGTCAATATTAAAGCGGGCGAGAGTAAGGTAGTTCAACTTTCTTTGGCGGCGAGCTCATTGGCTTGGTGGAATGAAGAAAAGCAAGAGTTTGAAGTAGAGTCGGGAAAAATCAATTTACTTGTCGGGCCTTCATCCTCAGATATTAAATTACAAAGCACAGTTCAAATTCAATAGTTGTTTTCGATTGTTGCTTTTAGATTTAGCATTATAAGAACGAAAAAGATTGGTCGAGCATTAGGTGAATTGCGATTGGAGTTTGCTGAAGCGGAGTGCGTTGAAATTTCAGATGCTGTCCAATTATTTTTATATACCGAGAATCGATATTGTCGGTTTCTATGCAGAAAAACTGTGTCCTGTGAAACCGGATTGAAAAAAGCAATTGTCTCGGTGCTATTTACTCTTTTCGATGTAGTAACTTCCCTGGAGAACTTTCCTCCGGTATTTCTTCGCTGTAGCGGCTGATGTTTCGTTGGCCGTCAGCATGCCGGAGTCTTTTTCTTCTTGTTTGCGATGATTGCTGCAAGACAAATTTATATTTCCGCTAAAATTCAGCTTGGGTTGAGACGAACCAAAAAAATTCTTCGGTTTAATTGGGAATTTTTTTAGTTGCGGATGGAGCCTACGCAAATCTTTGCATCAATAATTTGCGTCAAACGATCTATTCAAACGAGTGAGAGAGATATGAAATCTGATAGAGCTTCCCGCCGAATTTACCTTGCGATTATATCGTTAATATTTACAGCGGTTATTCCCAATGCTGTATGCGCCGCAGACACGGTCGTACGTATCGAATCGGGAATGCTGCACGGCGTGTCCTTTACGGGTGAAAGCGCCGCGTTTCTGGGTATTCCCTACGCTGCACCGCCAACTGGAAATTTACGTTGGCGCGAACCGCAATCAGTCCCTCAATGGCAAGGCGAGCTAAAAGCTGATTCTTATCGTAGCGCTTGCACACAAAATAACGCGGGTTGGAATACCGAGATCGCTGCGAGTTCAAGCGAAGATTGTCTTTACCTCAATGTGTGGACACCAAAACTAGATGCTTCCGCAAATTTACCGGTCATGGTGTGGATTCATGGCGGTGCTTTTACCGGCGGTGCCGGTGGTGATTCGTCTTTTGATGGCGACCGAATTACCGCAAGGGGCGTTGTGCTGGTGACGCTTAATTATCGTCTAGATATTTTCGGATTTTTTGCACATCCAGAATTAAGTGCTGAGTCACAACATAATGTATCGGGGAACTACGGTTTATTGGATCAACAAGCGGCACTGCGCTGGGTGCAAAAAAATATTAAGCAATTCGGCGGCGATCCTAAAGCCGTTACCATTTTCGGCCAGTCTGCAGGTGGTATGAGTGTGACATCACAATTAACTTCTCCGTTGGCGAAAGATCTCGCGAGAAGTGCCATCATTCAAAGTGGATCGGTAATTCGACCAACACCGATGACGACACTGCAAGAAGCAGAAGCTTTAGGGCGTAGGTTTTCCAAAGAAGGGTTTTCAAAAGAAGATTTTTCAAGTGAAGAATTGGCGACGAATAAAACCATCGCACAATTACGTCAACAGTCTGCAGGGGATTTACTAAAAACGTGGACCCGTTTTGCTTCAGCGCCGCCACAGTCTTCTCTAGGACCTATCGTTGATAACTATGTGTTAATTGAAGATCCTGTCGTTACTTTCGCAAACCATCGACAACATCCCGTTAACTTAATGATTGGCAATAATGCACGGGAAGGTTTCGCACGTGTTCAAGATGCAGATTTTCGCAATATTCTTAGCGATTACTACAGGGATTCCGAGGCAAAAGCGTTGGCAGTTTATGGTTTCACCAGTGAGGAAGCGGTAGATATAGACCCTGTGCTTGGAAGTCCAGCGGCCCAATGGGCCACGGATACAAGTTTGCGTTGTGGCGCGGTGATTACTGCAGCGGAGCACAACAATAAAAAACTACCGGTTTACGCCTATCAGTTTGAGCAATCGATTCCTGGCCGAGAAAATATGGGCGCGGCTCACTCTTTTGAACTTCCCTATGTGTTCGGCGTTTTTAAAACCGAGGGCATTATGGGAGCTGCCTACACCGAAGAAGATCGCGCTTTGTCGGATCTTATGGTTAATTACTGGACCAATTTTGCCAAGCAGGGTAATCCTAATGGCACTGGTCTTCCCTATTGGCCGCGTTTTACCGATGACACCAGAGCTTACCAACAATTCGCGACACGTTTTGAAAGTAATACCAATGCCGATAAAGGTTTGCGACGCGCAGCCTGTGAATTGTTTGAGCAAAAAATTAAATCTGAAAGACAAGATTTAATTCAAAAATAAAAATTCAACTCTCGCCGCGACGATTGAAGGTGAACAAATCAGTGATGAAAACGCTGCAGGTATGTTACGTCTACTTATCAGTGCTGGGCATAACTCAACGACCAGCGGCCTCGGTAATGTGCTTTTATATTTGGCAAATAATCTGGAAGATCAACAACAATTACGTGCAAACCCTTCAGCAATTCCCATGGCGATTGAAGAAATTTTACTTTTTGATACTCCCGTTCAGGTAATGCCAAGGCGGGCAGGTAAAACCTTAGTCTTGAACGGACGAACAATCGAAACCGGGGAAAAATTGATATGTTTTGGGCCGCAGCCAATCGCGACGAATCGGTATTTCCCGAACCCGATCGCTGTATTCTTGATCGCAAACTCAATAAACATTTAACCTTCGGCCACGGCATTCATTTATGTATCGGCGCCCAAATGGCGCTTCTAGAAATTCGCATTGCAGTTGAGGAGTTATTAAAACAGACGACTGATTTTTGGGTTGATGGTCAAGTCGAACGCACACGATTTCATCGGGTAGGTGTCAATACCTTGCCGGTGAAGATTCTTCGAGTATAAGTAATCGTTTTAAAAAATTCTCTACCGGCTCTAGATTTTAAAAGCGATGTCGATATAAGGCTATTCAGATAAAAATACATAATATTATTTGGAAAGCCAAACTACCTTATTCAGAAACTAAAACTTAAAGCGAAATTTAGATCTATTAGTCTGCGCTATGATTAATCCCGTAACATGATGCTTCATGTTAATTTTGCAGATACGCTTAAACACATCCATGTGCCGCTCGACTTCGGCATCCGTGCCTCAGACGGTCCGCAAAATTAACACGCAGCATCATGTTACTCAGCAGTTGATCTTACAATTCGATCTTTTTGGGGTGAGAGGAAGATACGTTGCAGCTGATCGAACTCAAGACAGCTGAACAGTAGGGGCGACGCCCCCAGAAAAATAAAAGATTCACCCTCATCGCCAGTTTGTGTAGTATTCGACCTTACAAATATCATAAAAGGCTGTGTCGATTTCCACGACAGGATATTTCTGCTTCTAATCATTCCCTTTGTATAAAACCAGTCCTAATATAGAATTTTTTTTCTGACTATGAATGTCGGAAGTATGCAGCATGGGTATATGTGTACCTTATGCCTAGACCTCGCCATGCTATCTATTAAGCTGTTATGATTTTTGAGGTAGAGATGAAGTATCTACAAAAAATTACTGCGTTTTTTGTTATCTCCAGTACCTTAGCAGGATGCGTTCCTTTTCCATCAAAGAATATTGAAACTCCAAATGTTTCTGGTGTGTTAACAGAAGATGGGGTAGGACTTGAAGGTTATAATGTTCAATTTGCTTACGGGGTTAATGATTCCTGTTCTACTAGCAGTGGTCAAGAAGCGCATTCTGCTATTACAGATAAGGAAGGTAGTTTTAATTTTGAAATCACGTACAAGTGGTCTTTGGTTCGGTGGGCAGTACCACTAGACAGAATTGAATATTTTAATTTGTGTTTTGTTGGGCCCGACGGGAGTAAAAAATGGGCGTATGTTTCTCACATGAGAACGCCTGCGTGGGCTCCTGATATTAAATTATCTTGCAAAAATGAAAGGCTTCTTTTGGAGCCAAAGGAAATTGAAAGTGGTTTTAAGGTAAATCCAACTTGTGAAAAAGTACAACCATAATAAACGGCTCAAACGGACCTCCACTGCGTCGCGTGTTTTGTGCTTTTTGGCTACGCTTGCACGAAACAATCAACTCCGTTCCGGCGGCTTAGCCGGGCGTTATGGATATATGAAAATCAATATCGTAATTATTTCAACATTTATGATTCTCGTTGCTGGCTGCGAAAAGGAAGCTCAAGAATTAACAATATCGATTCACCGCGAAGAAGTTTTTATAAACTCCGAAAAAGTAGTTGACCTAGAAGGTGAACTGAAGTCTCTTTCCTGCTCAGAAGACACAAAAATTAAACTTCAAGCCACGCAAGGGCTGCCTTACGACCAGCTAAAAATGGTGATGAGTCAAATTTCCAAGGCTGGTTGCATGAATCAACTTGAATTTGAGCGGTTGTAAATACTGTGGTAAAAATGCATAACAAGGCAAACGTTTTGACTTTTATAAGCGCCCGCTTTGCCTTCACTTATCAAATCCGCACATTGCGGAGTTCTGAGTTCATCAGAGTTGGTTATGTTAGGAATGTTTAAGTCGAAGCCACTATTGTCTGTTGATGACGCTGAATTTCAGGTGGCGACCTATAAATGGTTATTGAAGAACTATGGTGGGGAAGATTTTTATAAAAACACCAAATTAGTTTTGCCAACGAAAGAATTTTTTCCTTCAAAGGTAGAAAGTGAAGAAGAAGCCGCTGTTGAAACGTTCAATACTGTAAAGGGATTCGCCGGTATGCAGGATTGGCCTTGCAGGCTTGAGCGACAGGAGGAAGATGTGAATCCTCTGGTGTCACCAACAATAGCTGTTAGGAACGTACCAACAAATCCATTAGGAACGTTTGAGGCAAAGGACCAAACTGAAGTAGTCATAACCTACAACCCCGTCATCGTTGCTAACCCCGCTCAACTTGTAGCAACATTTGCGCACGAGCTAGCACATTACCTCACCGGCTCTTGTAAAAAAGAACCTCCAGGCGGCTGGGAAAATTGGGAGTTTGCTACTGATATAGCAGCAACATTTCTAGGTTTTGGAGTTTTCATGGCAAATTCTGCATCGAACTTTTCGCAATTTGCTGATCTAGACTCACAAGGCTGGCAACACAATCGAAGTGGTTATCTATCTGAAGAAGAGCATATATTTGCTCTTGCGATATTTATCAAGCTGCAAAATATTACTTATGAAAATGTGTTCAAGCACTTGAAACCTAGTCTTACGAAGATGCTCAGAAAAGTAATTCCAGAAATAGAAGCACTCAATATTTTAGAAGAGTTGTCTTCTGTAAAGTACGTGGAAGACCACTCATAACAAGTTCAGACATGCGACGCTCAAAGCGCGGCATGCTAAAAGTAAATAAATGGATAGGAATTTTTCCGACAAAGCTGAGAAATTTACTTCATGATTGAATCGACATGTCATTGCGGAGCAGTAAGAATTGAGGTTTCAAAAAAGCCTGATTTTGTAACTGACTGCAATTGTTCTATTGATCGTCGCTTGGGAGCACTTTGGGCGTATTACAAACGAGAGGAGATCAAAATAATTGGTCATCCCGAAAATACAGACGAATACATTTGGGGGGAAAAGACGCTTAGAACGGTTCGTTGTAGAAGTTGCGGGTGTACGACGCATTGGGAACCGCTAGAAATCAAAAGTGATAGTATCTTTGGCGTCAATACGAGAAATTTTGAACGAGACGTAGTTAAAGGCATCCGGGTTCGCCACTTTGATGGCGCCGATACTTGGAAATTCTTGGATTAATTTATGAGTTACAACATATTAAATAGTAATAAATATGCATCAAATTAAAAGACCAGAGTAAATGATTCAGAAACTAAAATTAATCTGAATTAAATCCTGAATACGTTTCATCCTTGGTCGGAGCGAGAGGGTGAGAAGAGCGTTTTATAAAGCGACAGCTTTATGCAATTAGGCAAATAAGTGCTCCTGCTTTATTTGCACTCCTGCCGTCCTGGCAGTCGAACGACTGCGCAGCAAGCCGGGAATCCTCAGCGGAGACCAAACGGATGTTTGGTCGGAGCGAGAGGGTGAGTAAACGTTTTTTAGCAAAGTATTGCTTTGCGTTTACGAACGACTGCGCAGCAGGCCGGGAATCCTCAGCGGAGACAAAACGGATGTTTGGTCGGAGCGAGAGGATTTGAACCTCCGACCCCCTCGTCCCGAACGAGGTGCGCTACCAAGCTGCGCTACGCTCCGATAATGAATTTAATTTCGCCGATAATATAACTGAGATAGCAGAACCCCTCAAATTCCCGGTTAAGACAGTCAAAAGTGTGAATTGCTGTACAACTGTCTAAAAAACTTCCTTCCTTATGAAGCAATTCGAGCTAGATCTTGTCCATGGATTCGCGCTAGGCTTCGTTCTTAAAATTATCCGTGTTGATCGCTAGAGTCGCTTTGGAGTAAGAAAAGTGTTTGGAAAAAAATTGGAGATGCCGACAAAAGAAACAGCACTGCCGGGTCGAGAAGTGGAGATGTTTGTTACCAATCGCCACTATGTGAACAGTAATCCGATCAAGGCTCCGTTCCCTGAAAACCTTCAGACCGCAGCTTTTGGCATGGGATGTTTTTGGGGGGCAGAAAGACGCTTTTGGCAGCAACCCGGTGTTTTTAGCAGCGCTGTTGGCTATGCAGGTGGTTTTACACCTAATCCAAGTTATGAAGAGGTGTGCACGGGTGGAACCGGTCACAACGAAGTGGTGTTGGTGGTCTTTGATCCCGCGAAGATAGGTTTTAGCGATTTATTGAAAACCTTTTGGGAATCCCACGATCCCACTCAAGGCATGCGACAAGGCAATGATCGTGGTACTCAGTATCGCTCGGGTATTTATACAACAACTGCGTTACAACTCGATGAGGCTCAGCGCAGCAAGCAGCAGTACGAAACCTTGCTATCAAAGCAATTTCTCGGCGTCAGTAAAGCTAGCATCACCACGGAAATAAAAACGCTTGATCACTTTTATTATGCTGAAGAGTATCATCAGCAATATTTGGCAAAAAATCCCAATGGTTATTGCGGACTCGCGGGCACGGGCGTGGCTTATCAGCAGTGTTAGAGCAAAAACGACGTTAACCCAGTATAGGTTTTAGCGCGTAATCTTAGAAATTAATAAGTAAAGGTAAAGTGGTTTGAATTATTTGATTAGTAAAAGTTTTTTATTTGTCTTGATCTTCGTGCTCGGATTATCCGCCTGTCGTGGTACCAATGATAATGACGGTTTTGGCAATGACACCAGTGGTTTTACTTTGTCAATCACCGATGGTCCGATTGAAGGTGCGAGAAGTGTGGTGATTCCAATTACCGGAATCGAGGTGAAGCCGCGCAATGATGCTGCTATATCTTTTAATTTAGATCCACCATTTGAAGATAACTTGTTGGATTTTCAAAATGGTCTTAGCGAAATTTTATTGGATGATATTAGTTTGGCGGAAGGGGAGTATGATCATATTCGCTTGATCGTTGACGATGCCAATGCCTTTATTGAGTTGAATAATAATCAACGATTTGATTTGCCGATCGGGGCGGGCTTTGAGAGTCAGTTACAAATTAATTTGAATTTTACCATTGATAATGAAGATGAAACTGATTTTACAATTGATTTTGATCTTCGTAAGTCGGTTTTCGATATGGGTGCGAATGTCTTCGAATTGAGGCCGTCCTTGCGTTTGGCTCGTACCCAAGAATCTGGCACATTGCGTGGTACTGTTGCAGAAAGTCTTATCACCAGCTCAACATGTAACAACGGCATCAGTAATGACGAAGGGAACGTTGTTTATCTCTTTGATGGCACAGTAACGGCGCAGGATATTCAAGGCAATGCTGGCGACCCAATTGCAACCGGGGTTGTGTCTCGATCTAATTCTAGTTCGAATCACTCGTTTACCATCGGGTTTTTAGCGCCCGGAAATTATACCGCAGCGTTTACCTGTAATGCGGTGCGAGATGAACCAGCAGAAGATAATAATTTTGCAATGCGTTTTTCTAATCCGGAAAATGTAACGGTTGTACAAGGTGATTCAAACAATATTAACTTTAATTAATATTGTTTGAAAAAAACGAGAACTAGAAAGGAAGTTAATCTTAGAATCGTGCAATTAAATACCTGCATTTAATTGTTTTTTTATCAGGCTGCACTTTAGTTTACCCAATGCACCGATCCCGTTTTTACTTTTGTAACTGGGTAGGTCGACTTCACAGCTGGCTTCGATAGTTTCGACATTAATTGTTTTGGTGCCGCGACGAATCTCCGCTTGAAATAAACCATCATCGTCGGTTGTTGAAAATCCAGAAACACCACTGATTAATGCGTTGGCGATAGGGAATCCATTCTCGTCAAACATCTGTCCAAATACTACCTCAAGCTCTGAGGCTTCCCACTCGAGCGTTACGATATTACCTGGGTAAAGGGTGACATCTTTTATTTTCTGATCATAATCGACAAACGAACTGCCCCGTGGACGTAATTGCACTTGATAACGCTCGTAAGGGCGTAGATTTACGGCGAGCGTTTTATTCGGATAGGCGATGCCTCGAGGATTACCGTTTACGAGAACATCGAAACTAGCGTCAGTCAATTCGCCACTTACTTTAATCAAAACGGCACTTTGCGACTGGTCTCTGCTGCCTAATTTTGCGGTCGAGTCGTTCAATAAAAAGCTGGTAAATGCACTGCCATTAATTCTCGTTGATGATTGATCATCCTTTTGAATATGCTCGGCCTGTAATCGCGCGCGACCGCTTTGGGTGGCTAAATCCATTTCGGCGCCATAACTATTTTGATTGCTTTGGTTTCGCGCTCGTACATCGACTCGTAGATCTTTATCTGAATAAATGTCTCTATCATGCCAGCTCACAACGCCTCGTGTTTGAAAATCATTTGAGGCGTTATTATTGTTACTGTCATTAATAGCGTATTCCGGTTGTAACTGAGCTGTGAAGTGCTTGCCATTTAAACGGAGTTCTAAAGTCATTAAGCCAAAATTGACGCCGTTTTCTCGGCTAAAGGTGATGCCCGATAACATTTCACTCACGCCGACGCGCATACGGGGGAATTCAAATCGTGATGAATAATTTTTTAACGTTTCGTTGTTGCGGCGATTGGTACGCGCAGATAATTCAAATCGGCCAAAGGGTAGGGCGGTAGACACTGTTAATGATGATTGAGCGCTAGATTCGCCGATGAAGTCACTTAGGTCATTGGGGTCATAATTATTATTGGTGACCTTGCGGATGTTGGCGTTGACAAAAAAATTCGAAAATTGTGTTCGAAGATTTACGCTGCCGCCGATTTTGGAATCGTTACCTGAGAATGCTCCCATACTGAATTGATGAAAACGTCCGATATGGGTCAAACCAAGTTCAAGTGAGTAATTGTCTTCCACTTGACTGAGGCCTGCGAGGATACCAAATTGATCGCTTAAACGATCATGATAGCCTCCTCTTAGTAAGGTGAGGCCAGTATTGTTTGCAAAACCACTGTTGCTTTTTAAATTAAGTAATTCACCGGCTTCGAAAAAATAAAGCGCTTGGTCGGTAGGTGGTAGTTGTGTGGTTTTAACATAAAACCGAGTTTCTTCTCGGGTTTGGTCTCCACTTTCTCGAATTTGAATGGTGATGTCGTAGGCGCCGTCAGGTAGTTGCGTCGTATCTAAAATTTGGTTGCCTTGATCGTAAAATCGAGAGCTAATGAGTCGGCCGTCTTTAAATAATAATACTTCACTGCGTTCAGCCAAAAACACTTTTAATTCGTTGCCGGCGGTTTGTCGCAGGTCTTCGCGGGTTTTTAAAGAGCTGGCGAGGCGAATACCACGAATGGGTGAGTCGCCCATGAATTGGAAGCTGCCGCTGTTACTGCGAAAATATCCTAGTTGATATTCTTTTCCCTGCCAGTCGCGACTAATGACAGCAGTGTCTATATTGTTGATGCCGTCGTTTTGCACACTGCCAATAATTTGCAGACGGTTTTCTTGGTAAGCAAATGTTGAGTTACTGTTTAAGGTGTAGTTTTCATCCTTAGATTCGGTAATGCCAGAATAGGCCGCATTCATTGATTGTAGCCACGACCAACCACTATCGGAAGCGGGTAGGAATTTTTGTATGCCAGCATTTTTAATGGTGAAAAAATCTGGATTGATAAAAAGGTCTGCGCGAAAACGATTTTCGTCAAAAATAACACCGGATACTTCTGGCGCTAATTTTCCACAATCCCTTTGGCCTTGGTATTGGCAAAGCGAATCCAAGTTTGTGGTGATGGGACCAGTTAAGTTGCTTAAGACCAGGTCTCCATTTTTTAAATATGGAATATTTTTAACGATTTCTTCTGGCTTTGACAGCGTGATTTCTTTAGCACTAAAGGTTGCGATTTGTGAGGCTAGAAATTGCCCAGCGAAATAGATATCAACTAATGTCGTTTGTGGCTCGTTAAGTGATTCGAAACCCGGTGGTACGAAGGAATCGGATGGTGTGAGAGAGAGCTCCAATGTTGGCTTCGGTGGCGCGACGGGATCAACTTTAAACTGAGACTTGTCGATCGAGGGGTTTGTAGTGGATTCAGGAATGATTATCGGTGGCGGAGCAGTATCTATATCAACAATATCTTGAGCAAAAGAGTGCTGCGCCAGCAATAAAAAGCTAGCGCAAAATACATTTAAATACACTCTCTGCAAATTCATTGACTGCTCGGCAATATTATTCGGTGCGAAACTCTCGCACGCCATTGAAGTTGGTAAGGGTTAAGGTTGCGGGTAATTCTTTTTCAAGTTCCACTTGCCAAAGATTTCCTGGGTAAACTCGATGTGCCGCGATATCGACACAAGCCTCTTCATTGGCTTCGCACTGTTTTCCATTGCTAATTAATACATTGGTATTGCCATTGTTTTTGACGAACAGTTGATTAGCTTCGCGGCGAATTTCTAAATCTTCCTGGGGGTTCGCGGGATCAATAATAACGAGCAGTTGATAGGCGACGACAACACGAACGACTGAGCCTTCGTCATCTTGTAACGGCGGCAATACCGGCGTGACGTTGACCCGATAAATCCTTTCGTCGTTTTCACCCGGTGCTAAATTAACAATACGTACAAGTTTTTGGTTGTTGGCAGGGATCGCCAGCTTGCTTGGGCTCACAATCAGTTTTAACTCTTCTGGATCGGTTACTTTTACTCTTTCTTCTTGTTCCGTTCCAGGATTACGCACTTCGAAAACTTCAATTTCTACATAGCCAACATCGTCACCGTTGTTAATGACTTTGATGTCTTTGCGCGGCTCTTCATCAGCGGCTAGCCGAACAATGGCTCTATCGACATAAATATCGGCCGTGGCGAAGGGCATAAAAAAAAGCAAAAACAAAATGCTTAAACTAGTGGAACGAAATTTAGTTAAATAATTCATGGTCTACGCTCACTCAAATGAGACTGCCTTGTCTGTTTGTTGTATAAAATATTTCTATTCATATTTATTCCGCCGCAACAGTTAGGGTCAAGAACCCACCATAGGTGCCGGGTGTTGCGGGTAGCAAGTCACTCGATTTGAACAATAAAGAAAACGCTGCGCTATCTTCTCCATTGCAATCTGGGTTTTGTGTCTTCATCGAGTAAAACGGCGAGGCTTGTCCTGGTGATAATTCATCGCTGGTTATTGCTGTAAGATCGCCACGAAAAAACAATTGGTAAGCGATTGAGTCGCCAGAAGTACTGCGTAGCTGGAAAGGGTTTTTACCTCCATCTTGGCCAGCTGCAATGACGCTATAGCGTCCACCTACATTGCCGCGCACGCAAATACGCTCTTCCGCAATTAAATCTTGGCTACGGTCTGTCACATTCAAAACGATGTCACCGACATTTGAAATTTGGATGCTAGGTTGCAGAGTTAAGGTGATGGTGGTGGTTGCTGTCGACGATTCAGCACCGGCTTCACCTTGAATAGCGCTGAAGGCGTGGGAGCAATACAGAAATACCAGCGAAGTAATCGCGAATAGACCGCTTGTCTTCTTATGCTTGCACCCGACTGTCATCAGTAAAACCTTGTGTTTTCAATAAGTTACTTTTCAAGTTTACCTTTGCGTCGAGAAATGTACATTTATTGGCGGGAGCTTCTGAGTAGTGGCTTAAATTAGCGATTAGAGGTCTATAAATGAGGGTGGTGATGTTCAATATTTGCTCATTTCGGGGCGCTCTCTCAGTTTTAGTGGCAGCGCTTATATCGGTGCGATAACTACTGTGAGGTCCTCATTGCGCTCTTTTTTGCTCTCTGTCCCTTGGTAAGGCTGGCGTTTACAGTAATTAATTAAGCTCTCAGATGTTTTGTCTGTGGCTAAGAGGCTAATAGATTTGTCGGCGGAACCGGCCGAGATTGTTCTCGGCAAAATTGGCGATACGCTGGCGCAAAAAGACTTTATAGCTTTCTCGCCGGTGGCGGCAGAGCCGAAGCTGTCGCTAAACTCAAAATTGAATCCTTTTGCGGGTTGTGGGTTGAGATCTATTCCAGATAAGTCCTGGTCCAAAACGGACAACGTTTTACGCGGCGGTATGACCAAAGTTATGCCAATTGTTGTTGATGCGGTGGCGGTACTTCGCGATGTAAAAGAAGATTTTTTGTCGTCAATAGCCGGTGCGGAATATGAGCCAGCGGCATAAAAAAATAAAAACAGGCTGATGCCAACTGATTCGAAATGGATTCGTGTAAGCCCAAAAGATAAAAAACGAAACAAAAAATTACCAGGGATTAACATGTAGCGCGCTCATTACTTTTAGTGAGGGATTTCGATCCGATATTAAAAGTGTAGCTACAGTTTTTTAGCTGACTAGGGCTTTTGAAATAAAAATTATTGGTATGTCAATAAAGCGACTTTATTTTATCGGTGGCTTGCTAAAAATAATTCCGCCAGAAATTTGTCGCTAGTTATTTGTTGTGGGTCAGACTCTATGGGTTTTGAAAAATACTCACTAAAGCTTCATCGGCCCAGCTATTCATTCTTAGGTCTTTAAGAAATGCGCAATGAGAGCCAAATTCAGTAATCGAAAAAGAGAGGTTTTTTGATGATTGTGATTGCGGCAAAAAATCTGCGCAGGTGATTGGGTCGTCCAAACTATTGATGATGGTTGTGCTTAATTTTAGCGAACCTAGTTGTTCGGGTGTTATTTGATAAGCCTCAAAATACTCATTACGATTATCGAATGGTGTAAAGCGAGGTACGAAAAAGTCGTGCATGTCGGCTAAGGACCTAAGCTTTTTTAGCTCATCGCCATACGCGTAACCGGGAAAGTGACGTAATTTTTTTAGCAGGGAATTTCGCCATTTGCTAACAAAATATTTCTGGTAGAAAAAGTTTGCGTTTTCTAGTGCGGTCAGTGTTTTAGCGGGGTCAATGACCGGGCATACAGCAACGACTTTGTTAAACCGCAACTGATTTCGCCTGGCTGATAAAGCCACCCGCAAAGCGAAATTTCCTCCTAGAGAAAAACCCGCAAGATAATTGTCGCTGTGGGGCCATTGTTGCTGAATTGATTTGATAGCTCCGTTCACTTCGTCAATTAAAGTTGAATTAAATAAACCTTGATTGAGTCGTTGACTGTCACCATGGTCGCGAAGATTTAAACGGAATACGTTGTAACCCGCAGTAAATAAAGCCATAGCTGCAGAAAGAACATAGGCCGATTGACTCGAGCCCTCCCAACCATGAATGAGGATGACAAGGCCTTGCTGGTTAGCTCTATCGAAGGTGAGTTCCCCGGAGAGTTGTACGTCTTGGTTTTGTGAAAAACTTTGGCGAGTGGTACTAGTATCTATTTTAGATTCGGAGCCGATGAACTTGTTAACGACGCCTTGGTCTTCGACGCCACTATTGATTAAATGATCGCTAGTGTGATCCAAAAACGCTTTCATTCGGCGTTTTAATAACAGTTTTCTAATCCCAGTGCTGGAAAGGATATTCTGCACATCTGGGTTGCGCAGCAAAAAAGATGGTTTTAGTGGATCTAATGCATTCATTTATCGGGAAGCTCGTAATGAAACCGTAGGGGATTTTAGGGTATTATTCGCCACTATGGCCAGAACAAGCCAAAGATAATTAATTTCTGAGGAAAGTATTGATAATGATCTGCAAAAAAGCGCTATTATCTTTCGTCACTCTAGTCACGATCGTGATGGGATTATCCATACCGCAATTGAGTATCGCTCTCGAAATTAAAGGGGATTGGATTCAAGGCAGAATGCTGATTGGCAGTGTCGAGCCGGGTTCTAAAGTTAGTTTTTTAGATCGAGATGTGAGTGTCGGAGAAGACGGCACTTTCGTTTTTGGGCTTGGGCGCGATGCGAAACCGAAAGCGGCAATTACTGTAACGAATCCTGACGGCAGTTCAAGCACCCATGAGTTCAAGGTCGAACAGCGACAATATAATATTCAACGTGTTAACGGTGTTCCCCAGCAAACCGTAGATCCTCCACCGGAACAAATTGCAAGAATCAATAAAGAAAGCGCGCTAACCAGGAAGGCGAGACGCTTGGATTTGCCCGCGCGCCATTTCCTACAGGAATTTCAATGGCCCTTACTTGGCCCAATCACTGGCGTCTACGGTAGCCAACGCGTCTATAACGGCAAGCCAGGCACGCCACATTTTGGTGTCGATATAGCAGCGCCCACCGGCACGGTAGTTCGGGCGCCTATCGACGGTGTTGTCAGTCTTGCATACGACGATATGTTTTACTCCGGTGGTACCTTGATCATTGACCATGGCCACGGCATATCCTCGACATTTATTCATTTGAGCAAGATTTTGGTCAAAGATGGTGACGAAATTAAACAGGGCGACCCGATTGCTGAAGTGGGTGCGACGGGTAGGGCAACAGGTCCGCATCTGGATTGGCGAATGAATTGGTTTAATTATCGAATTGACCCACAATTACTCGTTGCCCCTATGCCTGAATAGAAAAAAACGAGAATGATTAAATTAATAGGAAAGAGTTGGCTATGATCGATAAAAAATTGATGGCTTTGATGGTTTGCCCGGTGAGCAAAGCGCCGTTAGAGTTTGATAAGGAAAATAATGAATTGATTTGTTGGGCAAGCGGCTTGGTATACCCAATTCGGAATGGTTTTCCTGTTTTGATTGAGGCTGAAGCGAGGGCCTTGACCGAAGAGGAAAAGCAGCGCAGAAGAAGCGCTTAAGATTCCCAATTTAAGGAATATAAACCAATTGCTTTACAGCGATAGAAAAGGGCAGCGAATGAGCGAAGCAACACTTTTTACAAAGATCATTAATAAAGAGATTCCTGCTGATATCGTTTATGAAGACGATCGTTGTATCTGCATAAAAGACATTTCTCCCCAAGCACCAACTCATGTGTTACTGATCCCCAATAAACCCATTCCCCGATTAGTCGATGCCGAAGAGGCTGACCATGAATTGCTTGGGTATCTTATGGGGCGGGTAAATGTCATTGCCAAAAAGCTGGGCATTGAAGACGCGTTTCGAGTGGTGATCAACAATGGTAGTGGCGCGGGTCAGACCGTCTTTCACTTGCATATACATATCTTGGCAAACAAGACATTCGAGGAATCAGGCCTAGGCTTTTAATCCTGATTTATAACAAGTCGCCGAATAATCTTTAGCCACAGCAAAGCCTGGTCAATAAACCTAGAGTGGCGATATATTGAAGCACGCAATACGGCGAAGTTAGTCTCGAAGCGTCAGTTTGGTGGGATTTAAAGCGCTAGCGACAATCCAATAAATATTGTCATTACCACTAATAGGCTGACTACCAATAGTCCAAGGGTTTTGAGAGTTTGCCCGTCACCAGGCTGTAAACCACTACTCATGTCGCATCTCCATCTCTATTTATTTTTATATTGAATGAAAACTGAAAGATCGTGTGGTGGTCATCATATGCCCATTCCTTATTTCCATCTAGGGTTGTTTTATAGGAATTTCGAATAAGACGTTAGGCGACTTTAACGCCTGAGTTTGCCCCTGATGGCGGATCTTAAAAACTGCCCGGTAAATCCTTTTCCGCTCCTACTAAAGCCCAGTAAAGATCAGGACCCAGCACTACCAGGAGAACGGTATGATCGCGCTACCACTCACCTAGATTTACAAATATGAGCATAATGAGAATTATCAACAATTTCCTGGCCTGTAGCCTTATAGGCTCTTGTGTAAAGAGGCGCTAAACCCTACCATTGCAGCCTTTTTTTGAAATCCTAGACCTTACTTTTTGTCAATGGATCAAGCAGGCATAACATTGGATAAATCCCTATGAAAAGCGCAGAGATTCGCGCTGCGTTTTTGCAGTTCTTCGAACAACATCAACATAGCATTGTCGCTAGTAGCTCATTGGTTCCACAAAACGATCCAACTCTCTTGTTTACTAATGCCGGAATGGTGCAGTTTAAGGATGTTTTTCTTGGCCGAGATCAGCGCCCCTATAGCCGAGCGGCAAGCTCGCAGCGCTGTGTTCGTGCTGGCGGGAAGCACAATGACCTCGAAAATGTAGGCTATACCGCTCGTCATCACACCTTTTTTGAAATGTTAGGGAATTTCAGTTTCGGAGACTATTTCAAAGAAGACGCGATCCGTTTTGCCTGGGAATTCTTAACCGTTACCTTAAAGATACCGGCAGACAAATTGTGGGTAACGGTGCATGTTTCCGATGACGAGGCCGCGGATATTTGGAAAAAGAAAATTGGCATCGACCCCAATCGTTTTTCACGCCTTGATGAAGATAATTTTTGGCAAATGGGCGATACCGGGCCTTGTGGGCCATGTTCGGAAATATTCTACGATCACGGTGAAGATGTGCCTGGCGGTCCTCCCGGTAGTGAAAACGATGATTTAGATCGTTATATCGAGATCTGGAATTTGGTGTTCATGCAATATGAGCGGCAAAGCGATGGCAGTTTGAAGGATTTGCCAAAACCCTCTGTGGATACAGGTATGGGCTTGGAGAGAATTGCTGCCGTGATGCAAGGTGTCCATAGTAATTACGAGATCGATCTGTTCCAGAATCTATTAGCCGCTGTTGCGGGTGTTGTTGGAACCAAAGATTTGGCGAATAAGTCGCTAAGGGTTATCGCGGATCATATTCGCTCTTGTGCATTTTTAATTTCCGATGGGATTGTGCCTTCCAAAGAGGGGCGAGGCTATGTACTCCGCCGTATTATCCGGCGCGCTGTACGACATGGCGATAAGTTAGGGAAAAGAGAACCGTTTTTCTATCAGTTAGTAAAAGCTTTAGCGGCAGAAATGGGCGAGGCTTATCCAGAACTCGTCAAGCAACAATCCCATATCGAAAAAGTGTTGTTAGCGGAAGAAGAGCAATTCGCAAAAACCTTGGAAAAGGGTATGGGCGTGTTAGAAGTCGCGCTGGAGAAGCTAAGCGGAGACACCATTCCAGGTGAAGTGATTTTCACTTTGTACGACACCTATGGATTCCCAACAGATTTAACCAACGATATAGCTCGTGAACGAGGCTTGCAGCTAGATATGCCTGGATACGAGTTGTGTATGGAGGAGCAACGTAAGCGATCGTCAGAAGCGGGCCAATTCGGCGTGGACTATACCCAGCAAACTGAGATTGAGGGCAGTACCAACTTTACGGGATACACCGATCTTTCCGGAGCGGCAAAGATAGTTTCGATCATAGTGGGCGATGAAAGTGTTGCAAGCCTGTGTGCAAGTAGCGGTGAAACGATTAATGCCGCAATTGTTTTAGACAGTACACCGTTTTATGGTGAGTCTGGCGGGCAAGTGGGTGATTTTGGCGTTATTAGCACTGACCATGCGAAATTCGAAGTTCGTGACTGTAAAAAAAGTGGTACTCATCATTTACATGTTGGCGGTTTGTTATCAGGAACCTTGTCCGTTGGCGATACGGTTACCGCAACAGTTGACGCTGAAGTGAGAGAGGCGATAGTTCGTAACCATTCAGCGACCCATTTACTTCATGCCGCACTCAGGCAATTGTTGGGTGAGCATGTGACACAAAAAGGATCGTTAGTAGATTCTGAAAAATTGCGTTTTGATTTTTCACACTTAGAGGCAGTGAGTGAAGAAGAAATTAAAGCCATTGAGCACATGGTTAACCAGAAGATTATTGCAAACACCGAAGTTAAGACAGAACTTTGTGGAATGGAGGAGGCTAAACAAAAGGGTGCGATGGCTTTGTTTGGCGAGAAGTATGGTAGTGAAGTTCGCGTGTTATCCATGGGCGATGGTTTTTCCGTCGAATTGTGTGGCGGCACGCACGCAAAACGTACCGGTGATATCGGCTTGTTTCGTATCGTTTCGGAATCAGGTGTTGCTGCCGGTGTACGTCGTATTGAGGCGATCAGCGGAATCCGGGCGTTAGCTTATTGTGATCAGCAACAGGAACAACTTAATTCAATTAGCCAAATATTAAAATCAAACAAAAGTAAGGTCGTCGAAAAAGTCGACCAATTAGTGAAAGCGCAAAAGAAACTTGAAAAAGAAGTTGAGTTATTGAAATCGAAATTAGCATCATCTTCAGTAGATGATTTAGTTTCGCAAGCGGTGGATGTTGGCGATATTAAAGTATTGGCACTTGTTGTTGATGGCGTCGACCCAAAGGCGCTTCGAGATATGGTAGATCAGCTGAAGAACAAACTTCAGAAGTCGGTGGTATTACTAGCCTCCGTTGCAAATGACAAAATAAGCCTGGTCGCGGGAGTAACCAAAAATGAAACTGCAAAGATTAAAGCCGGCGCGCTGATGCAGCATGTTTGCAAGCAAATAGATGGCAAAGGCGGTGGCCGGCCAGATATGGCACAGGGCGGAGGAAATGATCTTGAAGCTTTGCCAAATGTACTATCGGAAGTTGCTAGTTGGGTTTCAGAGCAAGCCGATTAAAAGTTATTAATGTTAAGTCATAAGATTTTTTACAATTTTTAAGTTGAGTAAATAATGGCGTTATATGTACAAAAATTTGGTGGAACTTCGGTAGGGTCAGCTGAACGGATCGAGGCTGTGGCAGATCGCGTCGCAAAATTTAAGGCCGAAGGGCATGATGTTGTCGTTGTGGTCTCGGCGATGAGTGGAGAAACCAATAGGTTGATTGAGTTAGCAAAGCAAATTCAAGAGCAACCAGAGCCGCGAGAACTCGACGTCTTGGTCTCCACTGGTGAGCAAGTCACTATTGCCTTGTTAGCTATGGCGTTAAGCAAACGCAATTGTGAGGCGAAGTCCTATACAGGACATCAAGTAAAAATATTAACGGATAATTCTTACAACAAAGCGCGTATTCAGCACATAGATGTAGAAGCTATGCAAAGTGATCTCGCAGCCGGAAAAGTTTTAGTTGTTGCTGGATTTCAAGGTGTCGATTGCGATGGGAATATCACAACCTTAGGTCGTGGTGGTTCAGACACAACCGGTGTTGCTTTAGCTGCCGCGTTGAAAGCGGATGAGTGTCAGATATATACCGATGTTGATGGCGTCTATACTACTGATCCTCGTATGGTTCCGAAAGCGAAAAGACTAGAAAAAATTACTTTCGAAGAAATGCTGGAAATGGCCAGCCAAGGTTCAAAAGTTTTGCAAATTCGTTCTGTTGAATTTGCGGGAAAGTATAAAGTACCGTTACGAGTCCTTTCTAGTTTTGGAGAGGGTGAGGGCACATTGATAACATTAGATGAGGAAGATGACTCTATGGAACAACCGCTTGTATCCGGCATAGCGTACAATCGCGATGAAGCAAAAATTACGGTGGTTGGAATTCCTGATTCACCGGGTGTGGCATCGAAAATTGTTGGTCCAATTGCGAATGCTAATATTGAGCTAGATGTAATCGTTCAAAATGCTGCAGCGAACAATACAAACGATTTAACCTTCACATTGCATCGAAATGATTTGCAAAAAGCGACAGCTGTATTGAATGCTGCTATTAAAGAAATTGGCGCGAAGGAAATTATTACCGATGATCAAATTGCGAAAGTTTCTTTAGTTGGTGTAGGTATGCGTTCTCATGCTGGAGTTGCTGCCAAAATGTTTGAAATTCTTGCAAACGACAACATAAATATACAATTGATTACTACGTCGGAGATAAAAATTTCTGTCATTATTGACGAACGCTATCTAGAGTTAGCAGTAAGGAGTTTACACACCGGCTTTGATCTGGATGAAAATTAAGCGATTTCGTTGAAAAAGGTGGATTTTGCCGCCATTTTTTAGCACAATGCGCTGATCTACATAATAATTAACTAAAAGCAGCATAATAAAAAACTTCTAATAACTAAGCTGCTAGATTTTTCTTTTTCCAGGCTGGGCAACACTTAATACGGTTATATCGTATGGGGATTTGTGCAAAATTTGGGATAAGGAAAGGTCATATAACAATGCTTATTACAGTTCGTAGTAAACATTGCACTCACAGGATGAACGAAGGAGAAAGAGATGTTAATTCTAACCCGCCGAATAGGCGAAACCTTGATGGTTGGCGACGAAGTCACTGTCACGGTGTTGGGAGTGAAAGGTAATCAGGTTCGAATAGGTGTTAACGCACCGAAAGAAATAGCAGTGCATCGCGAAGAGATTTACCAACGCATTCAACGAGAAAAACAAGATCAGTCTGGAAATCAGTCTGACTAATAATATTAAGTTATTTATTTTTTAGTCGGTCCGGTGGTTATCTCTCAGCTCAAAATTCATTAGCAAAAGTGATAACCGCCGCCAGATCAAACGCGAACACGGCTATATTATTGTTTCAGTTATCATCCTTTCGGTAGTTTCTTTAAATCCTAAAAGCCTCTTTTTTCCTAAATTATTCCTGCCACCGAGCGAAAAATTTCGCTGATTTACAAAAGATAATTCCTCAGTTTCTGTTGTATTTCGATATGTTATTGTTTGCCTCAGAAAGTCTATGTTTTTGAAATGGTTGTGGTATTATCGCGCCCCTCCTGGAGAGATGGCCGAGTGGCCGAAGGCGCTCCCCTGCTAAGGGAGTATCGGGGAAACCTGATCGAGGGTTCGAATCCCTCTCTCTCCGCCATGTTTAATTAATAAAAAAGGTCGCCACTGCGACCTTTTTTATTTCTAGGAACGATAGGTGATCTAGTCCTTGACGCGAAATTCCCAAGTCACTAGTATACGCGCCTCGCTGTACACACAGTTAAAGCACTCGTAGCTCAGTTGGATAGAGTACCTGGCTACGAACTAGGGGGTCGCAGGTTCGAATCCTGCCGAGTGCGCCAAATAAAACAACCGGCTTTTTGCCGGTTTTTTTGTTTGTGGTATTTGGTAGCTTGAGAAACTGAGCAGGTTCGACAAAAATGCCGGAGCATTTTTGAACGGCGAAGAGAAGCGTAGCCGCCCGAAGGGTAAGTGCCAGGACGGCACGAATTAATCCTTGCCGAGTGCGCCAAATATAAAACAACCGGTTTCTTTGTCCGTTTTTGTTTTTAGATACGGTGAATGCGCTAGATCATGTTGTTGCTCGAATAAATCTCAATAATCAATAAATGTCTTATGCCACAAAAAAAGCCCAACCGTTAGTTGAGCTTTTTTGATAGCTTTAGCTTCAGTTAAGATTTTATGGGATTACGCTTTAAAATAATCTCGATACCAATTCACAAATTTATTGATGCCGAATTCAACGCTGGTGTTTGGTTTGAAGCCAACATCATTTTGCAAAGCGGATACATCAGCACAGGTTGATGGTACATCGCCATCTTGCATAGGCATGAAATTTTTAATCGCTTCTTTGCCAACGGTTTTTTCAATGGCTTCGATAAAATCCATTAGTTTCACTGGGCTGCTATTGCCAATATTGTATACGCGATAGGGGGCATAGCTTGTTGCGGGGTCGGGATCGTTTCCGTTCCAATTTTTATCGGCGCTCGCTGTATTGTCTAAGACCCGAACAACGCCTTCTACGATGTCGTCGATATAGGTGAAATCTCGAATCATATCGCCGTTGTTGTAGATATCGATGGGCGTTTCTTCGAGAATTCCTTTGGTGAATTTAAACAAAGCCATATCGGGCCTGCCCCAAGGGCCATAGACAGTAAAAAAACGCAATCCAGTAGTTGGTAACTCATACAAGCTAGAATAGGCGTGAGCCATTAGCTCGTTGGCTTTTTTGCTCGCGGCGTATAAGGCAATTGGATGATCGACATTATGATGTTCTGAAAAAGGTTGCGCTTTGTTGGCGCCGTACACTGAGCTCGATGAAGCGTAAGCAAGGTGTTTGACTTTGTTGTGGCGGCAGCCTTCTAAAATATTACAGAATCCGACAATATTTGCATCGATATAAGCATGAGGGTTTTCGATTGAGTATCTGACGCCTGCTTGTGCCGCTAAGTTTACGACGCGATCAAATTTTTGTTCTTCGAAAAGCGCTTCGACACCGTCGCGATCAGCAATATCTAACTTAATAAAAGTAAAAGTTTCTGATTCTTCAATTCTTTTGAGGCGAGCAAGTTTTAAATTTACGTCGTAGTAATCGTTAAGGTTGTCAATTCCAACAACTTCGTCACCTCGATCTAATAGGCGTTGGCAGAGGTGGCTACCGATAAAACCGGCGGCGCCGGTAACAAGTACTTTCATTTTAATGTCTCTGCGGAAAATTATTTTTTAAAGTCGCCATAAAGCGAGATCGGAATCATTTGCTGCTTGGCGATCGATAACACCTTTCACATCGAATAGCATGCCCGAGGACGTCAGCATTGCTTTATAGTCGCTCGCGGGTAATTCTCGGTAGCTTTTGTGGGCTGTAGCTATAACCACCGCGTCTAGGTTCTTGAGCTCGTTGTCTTTAACTAAATCCACGTCATATTCATGTTTAGCTTCGCTCGGGTCGGCTAAAGGATCGTGAACGAGGACTTCAAGGCCGTAAGTTTTTAGCTCTTTGATAATGTCTGCGACGCGGGAATTGCGAAGGTCTGGACAATCTTCTTTGAAGGTGAGTCCCAGTACTGCAATCCTCGCTTTTGATACAGCAATATCTCTAAGGAGCATTTGCTTAACAATCTCTCCGACTATATAGCGCCCCATCGAGTCGTTGGTGCGGCGACCAGCCAAAATTACATCGGGATGGTAGCCTACTTTTTGCGCCTTGTGCGTCAAGTAATAGGGGTCTATTCCAATGCAGTGCCCGCCAACAAGGCCGGGGCGAAAGGGCAGGAAATTCCATTTGGTGCCAGCAGCTTCGAGCACGTCTAGAGTATCGATATCCATTCGTTTGAAAATGATCGCCAACTCGTTCATCAGAGCGATGTTTAAGTCCCTTTGGGTGTTTTCGATAACTTTCGCTGCTTCCGCTGCCTTGATGGATGGAGCTTTATGAACGCCCGCTGTAACGACAGAACTATATACTTCGGCAACAATATCTAAGGTTCTCGCATCTTGCCCAGAAACTACTTTGGTTATTTTCGTGAAGGTATGTTCTTTGTCACCTGGGTTAATTCTCTCTGGGGAATAACCGACGGTGAAATCGACACCGCTTTTTAATCCGGATTCAGCTTCCAGGATCGGTACGCAATCTTCTTCAGTGGCGCCGGGGTATACCGTAGACTCAAATACCACGATATCGCCTTTTTTTAGTTGTTTTCCTACCGTTTGAGAGGCGCGAAGCAGGGGGGTGAGATCGGGTTGATTTGAATCTGTTATTGGCGTTGGGACTGCGACAATATGAAAATCAGCTTGCTTTAAGTCAATTGGGTCTGAGGTGAAGCGAATGTTGGTTTTTTTCAGTTCGCTGGTGCTGACTTCCAGAGTGGAGTCGATATGATTTTTGAGCTCTTTGATCCTGGCTTGGTTTACATCAAACCCAATGACTTCATGTGAAAGACCAAATGAAACGGCAACCGGTAAGCCAACGTATCCAAGCCCAATAACTGATATTTTTCTGTCCACAAGTTTCCCTTTAAGATCGGCGATTCAAATTGCGGCGCAGTATGCCATAACCAGTACTCATTGGCGCATCGTTTGTCGATAGATTGTAGCGATTGCCGACCAATCTAACCTGCTGGCATGAAAGTTTGATGTCATTATAACCACTTGATCCCTAATGGATAATTGCTGGAGTGGCTAAAATGGGGTAGCATTCGCACCCACTGCGTTAGGTTAAGGATGACGCGACTGTCAGACGGAATTTGTTGTGGTCCCTTCCGTTAAGTTTCACCACAAGCACACTCTTTGTTTTGTGGAAGAGAGCTATCTAGTCGATTTGGCTAAAAACAAAACGATTGAAAAAGTTTGGGTGCGTTTAGCTCCTTGAAGAGCTATGTCGTCAGAAAAGTGATGACCGTAAACTTAGATTCGTCTCTAATTGTTAATGTGGATTCTGATCACTCTGCCCTTACTTGCTGTTTCTGATGAATAAAAAACCATCAGGCTAGAAAGGCATATTTACGTTTGAATTATCTGTTGATAAGCGGCTAAGAATGTCGATATAGGTGTCGTGAGCTTCATCTAAATATGATAGAATCGCGGGCCTTGGCGTGACCATATGGGCAGCAAATTTGCCCCTTAGATTTAGTAAGTCCATTTGCTTGTTTTGGACAGTGTCGCTCAGAATTTCGATAGTAAATATTTATGTAATCAACCTATTTTATTATTTTCTGAATAGGCGCCAATTGCGTGAATGTGACAGGTAGTTTTGTTAATTAGTTAGTTAGTGGCAACCTGATCCTGAGCAAATTAGTTTGTACGGGGGCAAAATTGCCCAATACGAATCTTAATAAATTGGCTTTTGTAAAGGCCGCTAGTTAGAAACGTAGCGTAAATTGAGAAATTAGGCAAAATTGAAATTTGGTTTTGGAGGTATCTGCATTCTAGATGTTTGCAGGCATTATTCAAATAATCGCTTTTTCTGAGCATGGAAATTGGGGAACATTAGGAGACGACCATCATGACGACGGTTAAAATTTTAAAATATCATTTTCGCGTACCGTTTCTACTGTTAATGATATTTGAGTTTGGTGTTCTATTCGCGAGTAGTTACATCGGTTTGTACTTGAGATTTCGTGAAATTGCATGGAATCCAGTTCATCTTCAGTTTGAACATTTCCCCACCAGTGCTTTTGTCTCTGCAGCCATCCTATTGTTGGGTTGCGTTGCTATGGGCCAATACCAGGCTCAGCGTCCTAATAATAGATTCTTGCTTGCAGGAATTTCCTTTCGTGTTGCGATTAGTTTATTCATCGGCATGCTGGGTTTGATGATTATCTATTATATTTTCCCTTTCTTACTCTTGGGCCGTGGTGTTTTGGCCTATAGCCTCGGTACCAGTTTTGTCGTTCTCTCGATCATTCGTCTGGTGTTTTACAGCACTGTGGATAGTAGTGTGCTGCGTAGACGCGTACTTATTTATGGTGCAGGTGAGCCTGCAGCGGGTTTGATGTGCCAAGAGAAAGGTAGCGAAAATTGCCTGATGCCTTTTAACGGAAGTTACATCATTGAAGGTTTTGTGCCAGCGGATGGGGATGTCATCGCTGTGCCCGAGGATTACTGCGTTAACCCAGAAGACGGCCTGTTAGCGTATTGTGAAGCACATGGCATCGATGAAATTATTGTAGCGATTAAAGATCGCCGAAATACCTTACCTACGGCGGCGCTGTTAGATTGCAAACTTTCGGGAATTGATGTTATCGACTTCATTTCTTTTCACGAAAGAGAGCGTGGAATGTTGCATCTGGATATTTTACAGCCGAGTTGGATTATTTTCTCAGAAGGTTATGGGGCGAGCGGGCTAAGAGCATTTGCGGCGCGTTCTTTTGATGTGATGGCAAGCTTGGTTATTTTGATTGCCACCTCTCCAATTTTGTTGATCACCGCGTTAGCAATTTTCTTGGAAAGCGGATTTAGTGGCCCCATTTTCTATAGACAAAAAAGAGTTGGTTTGAACAATACCGAATTTGATTTGTTGAAATTTAGAAGCATGAGGACTGACGCTGAAAAGGATGGAAAAGCTATTTGGGCGCGTAAAAATGATGACCGGATTACTGTAGTCGGCGCGTTCATTCGAAAGACTCGTATCGATGAGGTGCCGCAGCTACTTAATGTTCTTCGAGGCGATATGAGCGTTGTTGGCCCGAGGCCAGAGCGCCCTGAATTTGTTGAGCAATTGGAAAAAAATATTCGTTATTACCGATTGAGACACCGTGTTAAACCAGGTTTGGCGGGCTGGGCACAAATCAAATACCCCTATGGTGCTAGTGAAAAAGACGCTTATAACAAATTGCAGTACGATTTGTTTTATATCAAAAACCGAACGTTGTTTATGGATATGCTGGTCTTGTTGCAAACAATTGAGGTCGTAGTCCTTGGTAAAGGCGCACGTTGATAATTTTTAGTATTGAGAAATAAACTTATCTGTGGGTAGGAAATTAATAATGGAAAGATTTAAAACAGTTTTTGTGTCAATCGTGGTCTCGTTAGTGATTATGGTTGGTTGCTCTAGTTCACCAAGTTCTCCGGTAGCGACAGGAAGTCAATCGCTACAATCGAGTGGTATGCTGGTTGATCAATATCGCATCGGTGTTGATGATCAAGTTCAAGTAAGCGTTTGGAAAAATCCTGAGTTATCAATCACTGTGCCGGTACGACCGGATGGAAAAATCTCAGTTCCCCTCGTAGGAGAAGTCTTGGCGGGTGGCAGAACTCCTGAAGAAGTTGCTGAAGAAATTACGCAGCGCTTGAACTCCTTTATCAGAGATCCGCAAGTAGCGGTTATTCTAGTGAATCTTCTTAGTCACGAATTTTTGTCTAGAGTGCGAGTTGCAGGGGCGGTTAAGAGTCCAGTTTCTTTGCCTTATCGCCAAGGGATGACTGTCTTAGATGTTGTTTTGGTCGCTGGTGGATTAAATGATTTTGCTTCTGGGAACGGAGCGAAATTGTATAGGCAAACAGACGAAGGTGTTCAAACAATTTCGATTAAGCTTACCGATATTATGAACAAGGGCAAAATGAGTACTAACGTACAGGTATTGCCTGGTGATGTTCTCACTGTTCCAGAGCGAGTGTTTTAAGAAAATATGAATGCAGAAATTCTTGATTTATTAAAATTATTGCGTCGAGAGATCTGGGAAAAGCGACGGGTTTTTGCTGTTGTTTACTTGCTAACGAGTGTGTTGTTTTTGGCTGCCGGCTGGTTTTGGCCTAAAGTTTATGCGTCGTCAAGTACGATTCTGGTAGATCAGCAAAATATTCTTCAGCCTTTGATGCAAGGTACGGCGGTGACTACCGATGTTCAGGATCGTGCTAAGTTAGCGAGGGAAGTGATTTTTAGCCGTAAAGCAATGAGCGAAGTTCTTGAAAAAAGTGGTTGGGACTTAAGCAAATTGACAGACTTGGAGAAAGAACGCGTCATCGCTAATATCGAAGGTGCTTCTCAGATTAATAGCGCAGGACCAAATTTAATACGCATCGCTTTTAGTGATACTGATCCAGAGCATGCATACACAGTCGCGAAGAATTTGACAGAGGTATTTATTGGCCAAAGCCTGTTGGCTAAACAAAAAGAAAGTCGTGAAGCCTACGAGTTTATCAATCGCCAAGTTTTAGAGTATCTTGAAAAATTGCAGGCCGCAGAAAGCGCACTTGAGGAGTTTAACTCAGCAAATTTTGATGCTAGACCGGGGTCAAAGGCTGAAGTTAGTGCAAGGATTTTGGATTTAAGAAACCGAATGGAAGCAACCAAGCTAGAAATCCGAGAGTTAAAAATTCAGCATGAGACTCTCAAAAAACAGCTATCTGGTGAGGCGGCGATTACGGAAAATTTAACTCGTGAAGGACAATATCGAAAACGATTAGCAGGTCTTGAAGAGCAGCTGGCTGATGCAAGATTGCAGTTTTTCGATGCGCACCCGGACATTGTCAAAATTAAGACCCAGATTGCATCGATCGAACAGGCTTTATTAGAAGAACAAAGGCGATCCGAATCGGGATTGGGAGCGGCATCAGGTGTTAGTGGAGCGGCGACCACGAGTTTGTTATATCAAGAGCTGAGAAGCCAATTGTCAAATACGGAAACTCAGCTTGCTTCCTTAAATGCCCGTCTAGAAGAAACGAAAGTTTTACTAAGCAAAGAAGAAGATAGAATTATAAGAATTAATAGCGTTGAAGCTCAGCTAGCTGAGTTAACGCGAGATTATCAAACGAATGAAGGTGTTTATCAGGATTTATCTCGAAATCGCGAATCCGCTAGAATTTCAATGAACATCGATAAAGAAAATCAAGGTTTAACGTTTAAGATCCAAGAGCCTGCTGCATTACCTTTGACTCCTATGGGTATCCGGTTGATGCATTTTATGGCTGCTGGGGTGGTATTCAGTTTCGTTTTTCCAATAGGGTTAATTTTTGCTTTAACTCTAGTTGACCAAAAAGTTCGTTCAACTCGCGTTGTCAGTGAAACTTTGGGCTTGCCAATCTTAGCGTCGGTTTATCACATGAATACGCCTACTGAGTACAATATCCATACTTTTAAAAAGTCAGTTATTCTGTTGGCGATATTGTTAAGTTGGGGGCTATATGCTTATGCCGCCTGGCTGCGTGTTAACAGTTAATCAATGGAATCTCTACTAAATGAGTAAATTAGAAACGGCATTTTCGAAAGCGCTAAAAGAGCAGGCTGCGCAAGGGGCTCAAGGCGATACTGATTCCGAAAATACTAGAAACATTGGCGGCCTTCCTCAAAAAACCGGCGATGATTTAAAAGAGCTGGTATCGGTCCGTAACCAGATTAAGAAAATGACTGACAAGGGTAATTTGTTGTCAGATATTGAGCTGGCTAACAAGCGCCTAGTTTATCCGCGCATGAAAGATAAGGATTTGTTAAATATTTATCGAAACTTGCGAACTAAGTTGTTATCAATTTCTGGTAATCGAAATTTTGTAACCCTTGTCACTTCGGTTGTATCTGGTGGTGGGAGCAGTTTGGTTTCCGCAAATATCGCCGCTACTTTTGCGTTTGATGAGGGCAAAACTGCGCTCTTGATCGAAGGCAATGTGCATTCTCCATCACTGGGCAAATTATTTGAACTAGATCCAAGTTCCTTAGGGCTAATGGAATGTTTGGAGTCTGATGAAATTTCCGTTCGCGATGTGTTGCATGAAACGGGAATTCCACGGTTGCGGTTTATTCCTAGTGGTAAAAGTCGTGAAAACTCCGCGGAGTATTTCACTTCTGACAGAATGAGGGAGGTCGTGAGCGAGGTGAGTGCCAGGTACCCTGAACGCTTTCCGATAATAGATGCTCCGAGCCTTCAGGATTCTGCGGATACTCGAATTCTACTAGATCTTTGTGACCAGGTTGTTCTTGTTGTCCCCTATGGTTTGTGCACACGAGAAGAAATAAAGGAAGCGGCGAATGCAATTGGTGCTAATAAGCTCGCGGGTGTCGTGTTAAATCAATTCTAAGGGAAACTCCTCAACAGTGGACTCACGTAGTTTTAAAAAGGTATTTGTAGCCGGTTTTCTTGTCTTTTCAAGCGTTAGCGCGAACGCGGACAGAGTTGATATTGGTTATAGTTTTTTTTCGAACTATCAGTATTCGGATAATGTTTCACAGTTAGCTGATATCCAAGGACCGGTAAACTTCGAGCCTCCATCGGGTAACGCCTGGGAAAATGGCGTTCGTTTTGATCTGAAAACGGAACAAACAGCAGTAGTCGCCGCATCAATCGACGCTGATTTAAGTCGAACAAAATATAGTGTTAATGAGTCAGGCTTTGATTTGGATGATGACGACACTAAAAATATTAATGCTAGTATTTTAGTCCAGCCGCGTACAAACAATTTTAGATTGTCGATACTAGATTCTTTACAACAGATTAAAGCCGATAGAACAAACGTCCAAGGTGTTAATAATACGAGTGACGTAAATGTCTTTACAGTTTCGCCGTCATATTTTTTTCGGCTGAACGAGCAATCAAGAATAACAACTAAGTATACCTACACTGATTTGAAGGAGGACGTTGAAGATGCTACTCAGTTAGACTCTTCTAATAACTCGTCGTCAACGGAGCTAAGTTATCAGAATAAAATATCCAGATTCGTAGATTGGTCGCTGGTCGCGACCCATGCTACTACTGAATTTGATAGCACTAACCAAGAGTTTGACCAGGATGCGTTATTTTTACGGGTAATTAAAACTGGCACTTTGACAAATTATAGCTTGGATTTCGGTCGACAAAGGGCAATTGACGCAAATGATGATGATGCGTACCAGAATTTAATTGGCTTCTCGTTGGGTCGAAAAATAAATAAGACTAGCGATTTAACCATGTTGTACCGAAAAGGTTTTAGTGAAGCGGTGAATGTCAGCGTAAGCAATAACCTTGTGCAGTTGCAAGCAAACAATCAGTCAGCGTTTGCAAATGGAATAGCGAAAGAAGAACGTTTAGAAATTAAATACGACTATGTGAAGGAAAGCATTGGGGTTCATTTCAGGGTTTTCGGTCAAGATATCGAGTCCGTAGACGAGATCCAAAACATCACATTGGATGACGAAAGAAACTTAGGTGCCCAGTTGGGCTTTGATCGACGTTTCCTTGGCGATAGGCTCGTATTAACGTTGAATTATCAGCACGAAAAAAATGAGTTTCGTATTACCGACCAAGAAAACAGTGTGAATGATATAAGTCTTCGTATTGACAATAATTTATCAAAAAAATGGACGATATCTTTTACGGTTGGATCGAGAAACGCGGAAGGTTCTCAAACTCAAAATGAAATCGAAGAAAAGAAAGCCATATTTGGGCTTGAGTTTTTTCCAAAAGGAAGATGAGTAGGTATTTGATATGTATTTAGAGCATTTTGGGTTTGCCATTGAGCCCTTTGAAATCGCACCAAATGCAGATTTTTTGTATTTAAGTAAGGCGCACAAAAAGGCTTTTACTTATCTCAACTATGCGTTGTGGAACAAAGATACCTTTACTATGTTGACTGGCGACGTAGGTGCCGGTAAAACTATCCTGCTGCAACATTTGTTGCGAACAATGCCGACCACCGCAAAAGTGGTAACCATTTATCAAACACAGTTATCACCTTATGAGTTGCTTTATGTGATTGCTGAGCAGCTAGACTTGGTTGATGGTGAGGAAGTTCCAAAACCAAAATTATTTCAACTTTTGAATGATTATATTCTTAAGTCTGACAAAAATGTCGTTTTGGTGATTGATGAGGCACAGAGTTTCTCGCGAGAAACGCTAGAGGAGCTCAGGTTGTTGGCTGGAATCGATATTTTAAATTCTAAATCAAACATTAATATTATTCTTTGTGGTCAGCCTGAATTAAAACAAATTGTTGAAAGCGGGGCCTTAGAACAGCTGAATCAGAGGATTAAATTAAGGTTCCATTTAACGCATTTGGATTTTGATGAAACCAAGGAATATATAACTTTTCGTGTAAACAAAGCGGGTCAAAAGTTAGAAATTTTTACACTGGATGCGGTTAAGAAGATTTATGACTACACCGAAGGTTTGCCTCGTTTAATTAATATTTTGGCTGATACGGCGCTAACATGTGGATACGCCGATGGTTTTTATGCGATATCATCGAGACAAGTTGATGAGGCGCGGGGTGAATTGGGTTGGAAAACGACACCACCAGCTGCGCAAAAAGACGAAAATTCTAATTACCGTAATAATGTAATTGAAATGCCTAAAGGTGGACCTGTAAACGGAGAAGAAAATCACGATTTCACTAAGCTGCTAGCGCTGGTTGAACATCATTTAGCAGATATCGCGGGTAGCTTACGAACTCTCTCTGCGGACAAGGATAATGTTAAAAAAATAAAATAATGTAGAAGTATCCAAAGGCTAATTTTTGTAAATAGCTAGGTGTTGCCTAATAAAATTTTCACTACTAAATTTACTTTTAGAAAGTTCTAAACTTATTGATCCCATTGTTTGAAGTTTTTCATTGTTTTCTAACAGTTGTTGAATCACTTTCCCTACGGTGTCTATTTGTTCTAGTTTTATCAAGACTCCGTTTTTATCGTTTTCAATTAAATCTGAATTTCCGCCAACATCTGAAGCAACTATTGGTAGGCCCGCTGATAAAGCTTCCAAAATACTTCTTGAAAGCCCTTCCGTACGCGAGACTAAGGTAAACACATCGGCAACTTGCAAAAGCTGTTCTACATCATCGCGTTCCCCCAGAAAAATTATCCGGTCATTAACATTTTCCTCTTTGACTAAATTCTCCAATTTCTGGCATTCGGGACCGTTACCAACAATAACAACTCTAGTATCGGAAGACAGGTTTTTCGCGGCTCTAATTAGAATATCAAATTGTTTGAGTTCGACGAGTCTCCCAACGGAAAAAACTACCTTATGCTGAGCCTCTAAGCCGATACTTTTTCTTAATTGACTGCGATCATTTATTGCTTGAAGTGAGGGTGCGAAATTCGCTATATGAGTGATTGTTCTAGGCGAAAACCTGCCTATATCGTCATAATATTTTTTCATTGGGGTTGAAACCGCTATGAGCTTTGTACCTAGGAAGCTTACTAATTTAAGAGGGTAGATACGTGATTCGCGTTCTTCGATGGTGTACACATCATGCAATGTGCCCACATGTTTGATGCCAGCGAAAAAGCTCGCTAGGCCCATGGCGATAATTGGGCCGTAAAGATGTGAGTGGAGGCAGTCAAGCGAAAGTTTTTTTAAAAACGCTCTAATTGATAATGCATATAGAGGCAATGCGCTCATCTTTTTGTAATGTTGAGTGAAGGGAACGACATGGCTTTCGATATGGTGTTTCTCGGCGTAGTTCTTAATATATTCGTTACCAAAATGTAATAAGACAGGCGTGTTTTTCGATTGCTTTATAAGTGAAGCGAGCTCCAAGACCATCACTTCTGCGCCACCGATGTTTTCGGTATCGATAAAAAGTCCTATTCTCATGTCGGTGATTGTCCTAGTTTTTGCTGTTGTGTGTTTAGCTTATTTCGACAAAGCCATCTTGTAACGCGGCGCTATTATGCAATTGCCGTGATTCACATTCCACAGCCGTTCGTCATATGCTAGATAAAAAATTTCGAAGGAGTGAATGACTTAGGTAAGTGATATTCCGTTGGCATGATGGGAAGTTGACCTTAACGTTGCTTGGTGACAGAAGGTTTATCGATAATCACGGTGGATCGTTTTGTTAGATGATGAGTCATTTGGTTTGGGTAGATGAATAGCCATTTGAGCCGATTCAACAGCGCACACCAAGGTCGCGATTTTACGGAGATATAGTAGAATACGGCAATTCTTGGGCAGTGTGCCCAGCCGATCTAAAAGAGGTAAGCAACTCGTGCCAGCAAGCCATGTAAACGGACCAATTAAACATGCGATGACGGTAGATGTAGAAGACTATTTTCATGTTGCGGCATTCAATAAGGTTATTAAGCCAAGCGAATGGGAGCAATGGCCCTCTCGTGTGGTTGATAACACACAACGCCTTCTAGATTTGTTTGCAAGCCACGGCATTAAATGTACATTTTTTATTCTAGGTTGGGTGGCTGAGCGTAATCCTACTTTAATAAAGGAGATTGCTGCGCAAGGTCATGAGATCGCATCTCACGGATATTCTCATCAATTGGTTTATTCTCAAACGCCGGAAGTTTTCAAAGAGGAAACCCAGCGTTCAAAGCAAATCCTTGAAGACTTGGTGCAGGAGCCTATTATTGGTTATCGAGCGGCGAGCTACTCGATTACAAAAAAATCACTATGGGCTTTGGATATATTATCTGAGCTAGGCTTCACTTGGGATTCAAGCATTTTTCCGGTTTACCATGATAACTATGGGGTCCCTAGCAGTCCGCGTAGCCCTTATCAAATTCAACTAAGTAATAATAATACGCTTACGGAATTTCCGCTCACGACTGCTCAGGTGTTTGGATATTCTGTCCCAGCGGCGGGAGGCGGGTACTTTAGGCAATATCCCTATTTGCTGTCTCATTGGTTACTCAAACGGGCGAGTGAAAATAACCGAAAGCCAGTTATTTTTTATTTACACCCTTGGGAAATAGATCCTCAGCAGCCACGCATCCCAGGCGCGGGGCTTAAATCAAATTTTCGACATTACACCAACTTGTCTCGGTGCCTTCCTCGGTTGGATCAACTACTTAAAGATTTTGATTTTGGGACGGTTAAAGAAAGCCTTGATTCGCTCAACGTCGAGAATAAATTTAGTTTTAGTACTTGTTAAAGTGATAAGAGTGATAAAGCCTGTTAAAAATATCGATGCAAAGATAGCCGCTTACGAAATAGAGCACTCGTTTAAATATAGTGATACTGATCGCATCGCTATAAAAAAAATATCGGATGAAATTGCTGAATTAAAAAAAACAATTAAGTTGGCGAAAGACCAAAAGCAATCGTGTGCCCGATTGTTTAAAGACGCGAAGGATGATCCGGATAAGTTTTCCAGTTTGAAGTTGGAAATGAAAACCTTGTCGAGCACACTTAATCAACTTGAGAGTGTTTATAAAGAAAAGACAAAAATATTTTCAGCTTATTTTGATCGACATGATGATTCTCCGAAAGAATCGTTATTGCCGGCTCAATTTTTGGAAGTGAAAGGCGGCTCCGAAGCGACTGAGGAGAATATTGACGTAGGACTCGTTGAATATTCTGAGAAAACGCAGTGGGACGATTATGTCAACGGAAAGCCGAATGCAAGTATCTATCATTATTATGAATGGAAGTTAGCTATTGAAAAATCATTCGGACACGAGTGCATTTTTTTGGCGGCAAAAATAAATAATAAGATCTGTGGAGTTCTACCGGTAGTTTGGTTAAATAGCCGAATATTTGGTAGCTATGGTATATCGGTACCTTTTTTTAACTATGGCGGCCCTTTGGCTGACAGCAAAATAATTGCTGAAACATTATTAAGAAAGTCATCTGAAATTGCTCGCGATAAAGGGATGAGTCATTTAGAGATACGAACGACTACAGATAAGTATGATTGGCCTTCTCAATCAAAAAAAGTATCAATGATCCTGAAGCTTTCGAAAAGTGAAAGTGAATTGGATGAGGCTATTGGTAGCAAATTACGCGCACAGATAAAACAAGCGCTGCCGAGTATGCCTCAAGTAAGGTTTGGTGGTGCGGAGTTGCTAGACGATTTTTATCGGGTGTTTAGCGAAAATATGCGTGATCTCGGTACTCCGGTATATGGTAAATCATTTTTTTTGAATCTGTTACGCACTTTCAAAGAAGCGGCTACCTTGGTAGTCGTGAAGATAGATGGGCGGCCTGTTGCTTGCGCGTTTTTATTGGGACATAAAGAGCTAATGGAAATTCCATGGGCTTCAACTCTGCGCCGCGTTAACCCAATGAATATAAATATGTGGATGTATAGGCAGATTCTCGGCTTTGCGATCAAAAAGAACTTTGGTTATTTTGATTTTGGTCGTTCCAGTCGAGATTCAGGAACTTATCGCTTTAAAAAGCAGTGGGGTGCGATAGCTGTGGACCATCATTGGTATTATTGGATGCCTGCAGGGGAAGCGTTGCCAAACTTGAGCCCTGATAACCCTAAGTTTAAGTTGGCAATTGCGGTATGGAAGAGACTACCCTTATTTATCGCTAACTTTTTTGGGCCAATGTTGGTCAAGAACTTGCCTTAATTGTTTATAAAAAAGTGTTTATAAAAATATTACTTATCTGGAAAACATAATGTTTACATTTCTGTTTTGGTTGTTAGCTTTCCTGTCCTTGTACAGCTATTTTTTCTACCCACTGTGTTTAAAATTGCTGGTGTGGTTGAGAGAGAGAAGTGGAGAGCTGCAAGATGAATCTCAAAAAAACGCGCCAACATCGCTGACGCTGATAATTACTGCCTACAATGAAGAAGAGCGAATTGCAGAGAAACTAGAGAACACACTTGAGTTGGATTTCAACTCTGGCTCACTTGAAATAATTGTTGCTTCTGATTGTTCATCTGATAGAACTGATGAGATTGTTAAACAATTTGAAGATCGTGGCGTTCGCTTGGTTCGAGCACAAGAGCGCTTAGGTAAAGAAAATGCTCAGCTAACCGCTATTCGAGAATCAAATGGTGATGTCATCGTTTTCTCCGATACAGCGACTAAAATACCGGAAGATGGCTTGACTAAGCTCGTGGAATATTTTGCTGACCCCAAGATTGGCGCTGTATCCAGTGAGGATCGCTTCGTAAGTCAATCTGGGGAAGTCGCGGGCGAAGGCGCTTATGTAAAATACGAAATGTGGTTGCGGGGGGAAGAGTCGAAGCTTGCGGGTTTGATAGGTTTAAGCGGCTCGTTTTTCGCGGCGAGGCGAGAGGTCTGTGCTGAATGGGATATACATTCGCCAAGCGATTTTAACACTGCGCTAAATTGCGCCCGCTTAGGTTTAGTGGCGGTGACAGCGCCCGATGTTTTAGGTTTTTATCAGGATTTGAAAGATCCTGCTAAGGAATATCAGCGTAAAATCAGAACCGTTATTCGTGGGATTACCGCTTTATCTAGACACGCAGAGGTCCTTAATCCTTTTACTTTCGGCGTGTTTTCATTTCAAGTTATTAGCCATAAGCTGATGCGTTGGCTAGTCCCTTGGTTTTTGATTGCTCTGTTTTTGACAACAGCAATTGTCGCAAATCAAGGTTCGATTTACGCGTTAGCATTAATCGCTCAGATCGGGTTTTATATAGTTGCGATTGCTGCTCATTACAACCATAAGCTCCAAAATAATAGTGTGGTTAAGATTATTTATTTTTTCGTGCAGGTTAATATCGCGTTGTTTGATGCAAGTTGCCGATATTTAGCAGGCACTAGAATGACAACCTGGACTCCTTCAGCCAGATGAATTTTTCTATGCTACCTCCCGTGGGTAATAGAATTGCTTTGTTTGGAGAAGGGGTTCTGCCGAAGTTCTCTTCGTATTCACCTGTTTGGCTCGATTCCGGAACATCGGCTTTGGCCTTAGCGCTTATATTAATTCGAGAGAGAAGCAAGGATATTTCGAATCCACAAGTTTTGGTCCCTGCTTACGGTTGTCCAGATTTAATTGCGGCGGCGACTTATGCGAAGGTACAGCCAGTCTTAGTCGATATTTGCCCTGACGATCCGTGTTTTAATCTCGAAGACCTTCAATCCAAAATTACTCATCAAACCGTAGCGGTGTTGGCTGTTAATTTCCTTGGCATTAGAGAAAGGCTTAACGAAATTAGAGCGATGTTGCCTAGCTATACGTATTTGTTAGAAGACAATGCGCAGTGGTATCCAGAACCAAACGAGCAATGCCTGTATGGCGATTTTGTCATTACTTCCTTTGGACGAGGTAAACCCGCGAGTATTCTTGGTGGTGGGCTTCTCTTGATAAAAAACGATTTGAACTGTCAAGAAACAGATTACTCAGAGTATGTCGAAGCAAATAAAGATGAGGGTTTTAATACTCCGATTAGTATGATTTTTAAAGTGCTGATCTACAATACATTATTGATCCCATTTATATATTATTGGTTGCTTAAAATTCCCTTTCTTCACATTGGCGCGACAGTGTTCAAGCCGTTGAGTAAGATTACGAAAATGCCTAGTTGGCGGAAGAGGCTATTGGGAATAAATCTACGTCGATATTTTCAGTTTAGTAGTAACGATGTGACGGAACAATACGAAAAATTATTCTCCTCTGCGCCCGATTTCGACATTATCGCTGGTGATATGGATGGGCGAAATGTTAAAAAGCTCAGGTACCCCATATTATGTCGTGACGGTAAGTCACGTGATATCTTTTTCGAAAAGTTTCAGGAATTAGGTTTGGGAGTAACCAAAATGTATCAAGTACCTCTTTTAGAGATCGAAGGCGTGAAAGAGGTCGCAGTCGCTAGCCAAAGCTATGTTAACGCCGCTACTTTCGCACAGCGCCTGATTACCTTTCCTGTGCATACCGGTGTGAGCATTCGGTACATAAATAGACTTTCTAAATTTATTGAAAAATTCAATAAATAGTGTTCTTTAAAAAAGTTTGATTTGGATTGTGAATTAATGGATGCATTTTTATTTGGAGATTCTTCTTCGCCATTGTGGGGAGTTTACCATCCCGCCAGCTTCAGCGTAGACAAATTTGAAGGCGTGGTGTTGTGTTATCCCTTCGGGCAAGAGTACATGCGTTCTCATCGGGCGATTCGCCAATTGGCGTCAATGTTGGCTCAAAAGGGCTTCCATGTTTTGCGTTTTGATTATCACGGTACTGGCGATTCAGCATTGGATTTGAATCAAGTGACACCCAAAGATTGGCAAGCCAATATACACTTCGCAATTGATGAGCTGAAGGATTTGGCCGGCGTAGAAAGGGTTAGTTTAATTGGTTTGCGACTTGGCGCCTTATTAGCAGCCTCTGTTGCTGGCGAGCGAAAAGATATAAGTCGTCTAGTTGTTTGGGATCCCATCATTTCAGGTGAATCGTATCTAGACGAACTAAAGGCGTCGATTGCTGAAGCGAGAGATTCTGAATCGGCATCGAATTATATTGATGCTGATACTACGATTCACTTTAACGGTTTTTCTATGTCAGCGAACTACCAGAAAAATTTGACTGAGATTGATTTACTTAACGAAAATATTCCTGAATGTCGAGTGCTCGAAATTGTCTCACATGAGAGTCTTAATTCCGATTTGTTAAAAAAGTATTGGGAAGTCAATACAAAATTTAGTTTTCAAAATATCCCGTCCCCCAATGACTGGAACTATGTTGATAATATCGGCGGGATATTATTGCCGCAAGATATCCTGAATGCAGTTTGTGAATGGATTTAGACATGCGAGAAAGTATTGTTAAAATTGGATTGCCTTCGCCTCTTTTGGGGGTATTAACTGAACCTCAAAAATTAGAGAAAAGCGATATTGCGGTCTTGCTTTTGAATTCCGGCGTTATGCATAAAGTTGGGACTTGCCGTTTGTCCGTAACCCTCGCTAGAAATATATCTCAGAATTTAGGATTACAATGCCTTCGTTTTGACTTTTCCGGCATAGGAGACAGTGAAGCTCGAAGTAGCAAAGGAGTAGACTTTGATAACATTGTTGTTCAGGAAGTTATTGAAGTTATGGATTACATGCAGAAAAATCGAAATATTGAAAAGTTCATTCTTTTTGGCTTGTGTGCGGGCGGACATACAGCTTGCAAAGCCGCCGAGATCGATAATCGCATAATGGCAATCGCACAAATCGACGGATACTGCTTCCCCACCATAAAAAGCTTCGCGTTGTATTATTTTTCCCGGTTCACCAATCTCTCCGCTTGGAAAGTTCGCTTAACTAAATGGCTGGGAATTCGGAACGCGCTTGACTCGAAGGCGTATTCAGATGTTGAAAACTCTGATTTTGAAGTGCCGGATTACGCAGAATATCCAGCGAAATCCGAAGTCACTAAGCAATTGAAAAAAATAATGCTATCGAATGTAAAAATGCTTTGTGCTTTTGTCGGTAAGGAGCCTTATTACCGGTATCGAAATCAATATCGTGATTGCTTTAATGAGGTGAATTTTGCAGATAATCTTGAGATTGTATATTTGCCAGATGCTTCCCATATTATTACGGAGCCCGAACAACAAACGAAAATAGTGTCGAAAATTACTACTTGGATCTCGAAGTTAGCTTAGTCTCTGGTTGGCTAAAAACAGAGATTTTTTATTAGCTCAAAAAGTGTGAGCGATTCGTTACTTTTTGTATGATCGTCCACACAAAAAAATGACATAAAAAATTACTTGCTAATAAAGTGTAGCTACAAATATTGCGTTTGAGAGTGAATTATCCGCGATGTGACGGAGAACACGAATTTAAAAAGCGGAATACCAAATGCCCTGATAAAATGTCTATAAATGAGTTCTTTTAGATCTTGTGATAAAACTTAGAATCAACAAGACGACTTTAGAGAGTGGAATGAAAGATAGAAACTTACTGCTTTTAGATAAAAACCGTTATCTACGTATCAGCGCTATCGCTACGGGTCTGACGCTTCTATTAACAGGCTGTGGTGGTGGTGAAGAAAGCGATTCTGATTCCGCGGCGCAAACTCCCTCCGCGTCATTGGTATCCGGCCCGCAGCCAGTAGCGGTTAACCCATTACCGAATACCTCAAATGCGACTGGGTTCGCTGTCTATATAGCCGATGAATCTACTAATGATGAGTTTGAGATTTTTTCATATGACCCTCTGTCAAATTCCACCGTTAAAATAAATCCCGCATTAGGCTCTTGTGACGGAATAACAGGTGTTACTTGGACGCCAGCCTTAAATCAATTGGTGTATACGGGTCAATATAACAATTCTGGCGCAAACGAAATTTTTTTGGTGAACCCTGATGGAACCGGCCGAATTAAGCTCAGCGGAACGATGACCAGTGGTGGGAATGTCGTCACTTTTTTGGTTTCGCCAGATAATTCCAGGCTGGCCTATATTGCGGATCAAGACTCAAATGGAGTCAATGAAGTATATAGTGTCAATTTAAATGGGACGGGGCGGGTAAAGCTTAATCCAGCTCTAGTTTCTGGTGGAAATGTTACTTCAATATCCTGGGCACCCGATGGTTCACGTTTAGTTTACCGTGCTGATCAAGAAGTGAACGACAAATTCGAAATTTACAGCGTGATTCCAAACGGGACTGGTTTGGTTAAGCTAAATAATTCGATACAAAATAGTGGTGACGTTCTCCGTTGGGAATGGAAAGGAGCGAACTCGAAAATTGTTTATCAGGTTGATCAAAATTTAGACGAAATTTACGAGCTTTACAGCGTTGATGCTGATGGAACTAACAACATTAAGTTAAATCCTGAATTACCCTCGGGCGCATATGTCAGGCAAGAGTGGTCAGTATCCAGTGATGGACGCAGAGTTGTATATGAAGCAGATCTCGAGTCAAACAACGTAGAGCTATTTAGTGTCCTAACGGATGGTAGTGGCCATGTTAAGTTGAACAGCACCTTGCCATTTGGTGGTCAAATTACGGAGTGGTTATGGGCGCCGGATGGATCGAGAATTGTTTATATCGCAGATCAAAATACGTCAGGGATATTTGACCTCTATAGTGTATTACCAGATGGAAATAACAGGATGGTGCTGAATTCCCCCTTAGCTGCAGGAGGAAGCTTTCAGTCAGTGCAATGGACACCTAATAGTTCTCGCGTAGTTTATTCGGCTGAGCAAGAAGTCGTTGGGATTAATGAGTTATACAGTGTGAATCCTGACGGAACAGGTTTTTCAAAATTGAACAATCAATTTGTAATGGGTGGTAGTTTGGCGAGTTCTGGTGGATGGAAAATATCACCTGATAGCCAACAAGTTGCCTATCTCGCTGATGAAAATACCTCCAACGTATTTGAGCTTTTTACCGTTCCAACAGATGGTTCTAGTGGAGCAGTAAAGGTGAATTCACCACTCGTTTCTGGAGGTGATGTTTTTGAATTCGATTGGTCTCAAAATAGCGCCCAATTGGTTTATTCAGCGGATCAAGAATTAAATGGTGTGACTGAATTGTATGTTGTGGTGGATGATGGGACTAGCCCGGCAAATAAATTGAATGGAGCTTTGAGCAACGGAAGAAATGTTACTGAATTCGCCTGGGCAAATTCGATACCTTAATCCTTTACTGGAAGTGGTGCGCTTTTTTACCTTTAGGCAATGTATCGCTTTAAGTTAGTTTAAACGTAAATTATCGATATAAATAATTTGATCCTGTTCTGGGTTAGCTACAAAAAATTGTATGTTTGCGATTTTTTTAAGATTTAGTTCTCGCCGCGTCGGCGCTTCTTTTATCTCCCTAAGCGACAAATCATAGGAATTCCAGCCTGTCTTCAATAAGAGTTTCTTGTTGAACCTGTCCCCATATCGCCATCGGTATGGGCCGTACGCGTGCTCCTCATCATGTATTCTTAACATGATTTCAATATCGGTTAGTTGTTCATTGTAGATGTCGACATGAAAGCTTCGGTATTGCGACCAATCTTGAGGGCTTCCTTGTAATTCAATGTTCGCATGTAGGTGCGGGCCTAAAACGCCTTTCATACTATATTTGCCGTCGCTAGCGATTTGGTTTGAAATTGAAATATCACCATGCCAGCGACGTAAATCGAAAGAGTGTTCGAAATTTGAAATTAGGGGTAATTGTTTTCTGTATAAATACTCGCTATAGAAGATATTTCCTGTTTGTTGAATCTCAAGAACAAACATTGTAAGTGCAGACAATCGTCCTAGCCAGATTAGCCAATTCTTTGGTTGCAGCCAAAACCAGGCAATCCCTGCACCAATAAAATTGCGAACTATATCGCTCAGGCTAGCTTGCCTGCCAATGGCTGACTGGGTTAGTTCGATGGCTATACTGATGAGTAAAATTCCCACGAAAAGCCACGCACCACGCTTCCATCCGAACAACTTTATTCGGTTGTGAATAAACAAGACCGCGATTAATGAAAATGGAATATGACCTAGGTTCCAAAGCGATTTAAACTGCTCGGTATCAGGTAATAATCGGCCGCCCAGAAAAAGAAGAGGGGTGGTTAACACTAATACGATAAGTAGTAAGCGATCGTAGCCATTTTTTTTGTTTTTGTGTAAAAACGAAAATTCCATCAGTTCTAACTTTGTGTTTATAAAGAGATAAAAAGAGTGTTGTTGGTGGGGGTTAATAAATCCGTGGTTCTAGTTCAATGTTGAAGTTAAACATCGTCCGCATCAAAACCAGTAAGAAACCAGGCCCCATACTCTTGTAATTGCTGGAATTTAGCGGCTTCGGGTAGATGTATACTCAACGTTTTGGATGTATCATCTCGATAATGAATTCCTGCTCGCTTAAAGATCTCTGCACTATTCCTGTCGTAAGCATAGGCAGAAAGATCACCGACTCTATCGTTTAATAATGAAAGCTGAATTTTAGAAAGTGCTATTGCAAAATCCTTTTGGCTAATCGTATCTTTCAGGTAACCCCAGTCAATTATTGTCGCGGTCTTTGCCGTTTTAGTTTTCGCTATTAAAAGGGCTATGTAGCCAAGTATTTCTTGGTTGGAATAAATCCCGTAAACAAGCGCATCCTCTTTGGGAAATTCAAACAGTCGCCAATTTAATGCGGTGATACTTCGTTTTACATATATCTTCTCCATTCGAAGTCTTTCGAGAAGCTTGTTGTGACTATTATCGAATTGGTTTATTTTTTTTAGTTCGTACCTTTTATCCCAGCCTGTAGGCTCGAATGTTAGTATAATTTTCAAATAGATTTGGTAAGCGGAGGAGACGATTTTTCCTAAAAATTGGTTTTTTATCTTTTTTGAAAAATAGCTAGGGCTAGCTAAAATTTTTCGGTAAATTTTTCGGTGAGGCATGGGAGCGTAAAACTTATTGACCATGCTAACTGAATTTTTGTTGCTTCCCATTGCTAAAACTGGCCGACCAAAACTTTGCAGCTTTAAATTAATCCAAGCTCCCAAGCCCTTACCCTCGTGCTCTAAAGGAGATAGTAAATCCATAGTGGCGATAGAGTTGAATTCGTTTCCGTCGCACTGTAAGTTGATGGCATGTACACCAACCACACTGAGTATTTCATTGTCTATCTCAAACACCCACATGCGAGTTTCGTTCAGAGCATTGTCGATTGATTCATATGGAGCGAAACTATATCGCCATTGAATATATGTAGAATCATCTTCAGGGGGTATGTCAGGAAGGATACGTTGGCGCATCTCGACGATGTCTGAAATATGTCTCGGTTGTGCAGGATAAAAATAATCACCTAGATCTGAGGCTTCTTTGCTTACCAGCCGTGAAATAAGAATTTGAATTTTCTCTAGGGTTAGCGGCTTCATAAAATTTATTTGAGTAAGCCTTTTTGGCGAATTAAATCAATTACTGCCGTTACAGAGCTAAAATTTTCTAGCGCGTCTTCTGAAAGCGCAATATCGAAACGCTGATCTAATTCAGCCATTAGTGTTAGGGTACCTAAGGAGTCCCAGGCCTCGATATCTTCACGCTGCGAGTTAATATTAATTGACCCAGGTGATGCTTCGAACAACTCCTCGAGCCATAATAAAATTTCTTGTTCGCTGACTGCTTCCATATTACGACCTTGCGAAAAATACTAAAAATTGTGTTTATATTTTATCTGATTTTTTAATGATCTTTTAAGAAATCAGATAGCGCTATAGCCGCCATCAACGAATAAGTTGGTGCCGGTGATCCAGTTGTTTTCTGGAGATAACAAGAACGAAATTGCGCGCGCTACGTCATTGGGTGTGCCAAATCCAAGTGGATGTTTTTGCAAAATCGTTTCACGTTGTTTATCACTGAGTTTGGCTGCCATCGCTGTTTCGATGTGGCCAGGGGATACGAGATTTGCGCGAATTTTTCTAGGGGCTAGTTCCGTGGCTATTGATTTGATGGCGGGAACAAGGGCACCTTTTGAAGCGGCATACGCAGTTTGGCCAGCTGCTCCCAACTCAGAACAAACGCTGGCGATAAAAACGAGACTTCCTCCTGCAGGGTGCATCACCTGGCGATGGGCAATCGTGCGGGCAAGTTCCAAACCCGCAAATAAATTGATTTGTAGCATTTTTGCTAATACGTCTGGACTTGTGCTCGAAAACGGTTTCATTTCGAAAATGCCTGCAGAATGACACAAACCGTAAATTGGCCCAGTATCTTTGACGATCTCGAATAGCTTTGGTCGAATTGATTCTAGATCCGTTAAATCGGATGCTAAGATTTTGACAGAGCTGGGGTAATTTTTTTTGAAGGTGTTGAGCTTGTCTTCATTGCGCCCAAATAAAATTAATTTTGCGTCATTTTCAAGTAAAAGTTGCGCTGCCGCTTCGCCGATACCGGAAGAGGCTCCCGTTAAGACAATCCAGCGTCCGGCAAACATTAAATTTCACTTCCTGCTAATTCACAGTGCATAAGAATTGTGTTTTTATTTAAATTGATCAGTGCGCTTCCCCAGGAAAGACCAACGCCGTAACCTAGCGCCATGATAGAGGTATTGTCTTTCTCGATTTTTTTTAAGCCTTTGGTGATGGTTAATGGCACAGAGACTCCGCCAGTATTACCAAATTCTTCAATCGTGCTGGGAATCTTAGTGTCGTCAACGCCCATTTTTTTCGCGATATGTCTGGTAATAAAACGATTAGCTTGGTGGAAGATAAAGTAATCAATTCGATCACTTTCAGTGTTGGCAATAGCCAGCGTTTCGTCTATTAGCGCAGGGACTTTTTGCGTGGTAAAGGTGAACAACTGCGGACCGTTCATGCTTACGTAGTATTTTGAAGGATCTTCCGGAATGCGTGTTCTAAACCCGCCCGCTTCAATTAATAGGGCCTTGAACCCTTTGCCGTCAGTTTTTAAGTTGTAATGCCAATTGTTTTCGCTCTCGCTATCCGCCTCCAAAGCCGTGGCAGAACCGGCATCGCCAAATAAAAGGGCTGTCGCGCGGTCTTCGGGGTTGGTAAATAAACTCGGCGTCTCTCCATGTAACAATAGGATTCTTTTGCACTGGCCCGACGCGAGCATCATATTTGCTAGCCAAAGTCCGTATGGGTAACCCGAACAGCCAAGCCCTACGTCGAAACTTGCACAGTCCTCACTTAAGTCCAAATCTCGATGAATCAGGCAGGAGGAGGAGGGCAAAAGGTAGTCGGGAGACTGAGTGATCATTATTAAGGCATCTACGCTGTCTTTATCCCATTGGAGCTCGCTTAATAATTTCTTAGCAGCTTCAAGACAAAGATCAGTACTGCATTGTTTTCCGTCTGAAATATGGCGCGAAGAAATACCCACCATTCCGATGATTTTACGCAATTCTTGCTCTGTAAACAGATCAGTCATGTCGGCGTTCTGAACTGTTTTGGAAGGTACGCAGGTCGAAATTCCGGCGATACGAGCACCTTTCATCGTTGATCTAGCCATGCTCAAGGGTATCCAGGTTGGGCATTGTAATAAAACCCACAATGATACTGCGAATGCAGTTATTGGGATATGCCTGGTTGACCATATGGTTTAAAAATACGACTACTTGTCATTGTGTTTGGGTAATTAAACTTGAATCAAGGGATAGTTGGAAAACCCAGATTGAGGCTAAATTTAGCGCTCTGATGGAGCCTGATCAAGTGCTGCGAATTTAATCAAAATCGCGTACAATCAGCGGCCAAAATGAGCTGTGCAACTTAGGTATCGCAACCATGTGTTTGGGTAGGTTTTAATCATTTGTCGTAGAGTTCCACGGCAAATCGAATAGGCGAGCTTGAAGTAATTTAATTAATTTTTGGTCAGGAGATTTAAGTTGGTAAACCTTAGCGAAACAAAACAAAAACTTCGAAATTACATACTTGAAAACTATTTGTTTACCGATGATGAGTCAGCGCTAAAAAACGAAGATTCACTGCTGGATTTGGGCATTATCGATTCAACTGGAATCATGGAGCTGATCGTATATTTAGAACAGGATTTTAATATCAAAGTTGAAGATCAAGAAATGATCCCTGAAAATTTAGATTCCGTCGATAACCTTTCTGCTTATGTCACTCAGAAGCTAAGCTAAAAGCTTCTCAGCGCCTAGTCGTAAATATCATGAATTATGTTCCCCTACCTCGCCTTCTTCACGATGGCCTCTCTCTATCTACCCTTAAGCTAGCCACTAAGGTTGCGGCGGTCGTTGAAGGTCATTCGTATACTTATCAAGAGCTCGATTCGGCGAGTGACAAAGTCGGGCAATGGCTCATCGAAAATTCTGTCGTTCGTGGTGATCGAATCGCGGTATATATGGACAATACTTGGCCTTGTATTGTTGGGATTTTCGCAATTCTGAAAGTCGGCGCTGTTTTCGTTGTGGTTAACCCACAGACTAAATATGAAAAGCTGCGTTATGTTTTGGATGATTGCGAAGCTAAGGCTATGTTGACGGATAGTCATTTGGGAAATGTAATCGGGGACGCGTTAAAGGTACCTTCGGAATATTTAAAAGCAGTATTGTTTTCTGGCGAAAAATCACTTCCTTTAGAGGAAACAAATGGGCTGGTTATTTCACGATTTGAAGCGGTGTTAGATTCGCATTGCGATATTCACGTGCAATGCCCTGCAGTAGCGAATGATCTTGCTGCACTGATTTATACTTCTGGAAGTACCGGTAATCCGAAGGGTGTTATGCAAACACATCAGTCGATGATTTTTGCTTTAAACAGTATTTTGGAATATTTACGCCTCGACGAAAATGATCGAATTTTAAATGTTTTACCGCTCGCTTTCGATTATGGTTTGTATCAGTTACTCATGTCTGTGTGGCTAGGCGCGACATTGGTTCTCGAACGCTCGTTTACTTACCCTGCGCAAATTTTAAATCGAATCGACGAACAGAAAGTCACGGTATTTCCAGGTGTCCCAACTATCTATTCGATGTTGATGGCCCAATATGCGCGGAATAAATTCAGTATTGATTCGGTGACTCGCGTGACAAACACTGCGGCGGCATTGCCAAAACTTTGGTTGGAAGACCTCAAGAAAATTTTTCCCAATGCGCTTATTTTTAAGATGTATGGATTAACTGAATGCAAGCGCACTTGTTATTTGGAACCTGAACTACTTGAGACCCATGGTGATTCGGTCGGAAAAGCGATACCTGGTACGGAAGTGTATTTACGTTCTCCCGATGGACAGCGCCTTGGAAAAGGGAGTGAAGGAATTCTGCACGTTCGTGGCCCCCACCTTATGTTGGGTTATTGGAAGCAGCAAGAAAAAACCGCGGAGATGTTAGTACCTGGTGAGATTGCGGGGCAGTTTGACCTTTGTACACATGATTGGTTTCGGATGGATGAAGAGGGCTTTTTATACTTTCTAGCAAGAACGGACGATATTATTAAATCACGCGGTGAAAAAGTTAGCCCTTTGGAAGTGGAAAAGGTTTTGCTTGGTATCGATGGAGTACGAGAGGCCGCAGTTATTGGTGTACCTGATCCAATTTTGGGACAAGCGATAAAAGCCTATATAAGTTTGGATGAATCCAAACGAGAGAGTTTTAAAGAGGGCTATTATAAAAAGGTGTGTATGTCTCAGTTAGAAAATTATATGGTGCCAAAATTCATTACGCCGATTGATCAAATGCCAAAATCCCAGAACGGAAAGATCGACAAAAAAGTTTTATTAGCTATGGAATCGCTATGACTACCGCAAGTAACTATTCGACTTATCTAAAAAAAGTTGAGCAAGCTTTTCAAGTTCAAGCCGATAAGCCTGAGGAAACGCCGAAAGCAATACTCCATGCGTTGTGGTCTTTGGCGCAAGGTGTGCAATTATCTGTTTTCGCTGCAAATAATATTGAACTAAACGAACTTACTTCCGAAGAAGCTCAGCTTCTAGATAAAAACCTCGAGATATGGGCCGCGGGTGAACCAATCGCCTACCTTACAGAAAGGCAACATTTTTGCGGGCTTGAGCTGAAAGTCAGCCGCGACGCGCTAATTCCTAGAAGCGAAACGGAGTTGTTAGCAAATGCGGTTTTGCAAAAACTTTCTGGTTTAGATAATAGTAAGCCATTAGTTTTAGATGTGTGTACGGGGTGTGGTAACTTGGCCTTGGCGTACAAGCATAAAAAACCGGATGCATCGGTGTATGCCGCTGACCTGTCTGATGAGGCTATATCTCTCGCAAAAGAAAATGCCGACTTTGTTGGTTTGTCACAAGATGTCAGTTTTTTTTCTGGCGATCTTTTTGAGCCATTTAATAATGACGACTTTTTAAAAAAGGTTGATATTATCAGCTGTAATCCGCCTTATATTTCTTCAAAGAAGGTTCCGGAAATGCCAAAAGCAATTTCGGATTTTGAACCTTCAATGGCATTTGATGGTGGCCCCTTTGGTATTTCAATTTTACAGCGAGTGATGAGTGAAGCCCCGAACTATCTGCGAGAAAACGGCTGGTTAGTTTTTGAAGTGGGTGCGGGACAGGGACCCTCCATCGCTAAAATGTTAAATAGAAACGATGCGTACCAGGCGCTTGAAATGATCGAAGATAAAGAAGGCGTTGTTCGCGTAATCGCCGTTCAAAAAGTCGGATAAGTCATTATGAATATATTGGATCAAGAAATACTTTCTTTTGATCGCGAAGAGGCCGTTAAGAAAATTGTCGCGGGTATTAGAGAGAATTTACGGCGTTTACGAAAACGAGGTCTTATTATCGCCATTTCAGGAGGTATTGATAGCTCGGTATCGGCAGCGCTTTGTGTTGAGGCAATAGGTAAAGATCGTGTTTATGGTTTGCTTCTTCCCGAACACGACAGTTCCTCTGAAAGTATTAGCAAAGGGGAAGTTGTAGCCCAACATTTAGCTATTAAATACGAAATAAAAAATATTGCACCGATCCTAGAGGCCGCAGGTTGCTATCAATCGCGAGACGAAGCGATGAAGCGAACTATTCCAGAATACGAGAGCCACTGGAAAAGTAAAATAGCGATTAGTGGAGGCAGTGAAGGGCTGGCAAATTATTTCAACTTGGTTGTCCAGACTCCCGACGGTGAATTGCGCGAAGAAAAAATGGCCTTGCAGGAATACTTAACTGTTATTGCGGCGACAAACTATAAACAGCGAGTCAGAAAAATGATTGAATATTTTCACGCTGATCGCTTAAATTATGCTGATATTGGCACACCTAATCGTCTTGAATACGATCAAGGTTTTTTTGTAAAAAATGGTGATGGTGCCGCGGATATAAAACCAATTGCTCACTTATATAAGTCGCAAGTATATGCTTTAGCTGAGCACCTAGGTTTACCTGCGGACGTGTGTAACAGTTTACCGACTACCGATACTTACAGCTTGCCTCAGGGGCAGGATGAATTTTATTTTTCGCTAGATTATAAAAAAATGGACGTAGCTCTTTGGTGTTATAACAATAAAAAAGATTCAGCATTTTTAGCGCGCGCGTTGGAAGTCGATTTAAACGCAGCCGAATATATTTATAAAGATATAGAAAATAAACGTAAAACTACAGCTCCTCTTCACTGGCGCGCATTAACAATAGAAACTGTTGATGGACCTATTTTGGCGCCTTAAAAAATTACAATTTGAGTGTTCGGCTTTTTAGTCAGTGCTGGTGTTTCGTATATAAGTTTTGGACGTTGAGATATGTGTGGCATAGCGGGTTATATTTCGGGACGAGATGCGATTAATACCCCGCAAGAAACTGCGGAGCGTATGGCATTCCAATTACAGCATCGTGGGCCGGATGGCGCAGCCTATTACTCTGATTCACGTGCTTTATTAGTTCATACCCGCCTGAGTATTATTGACCTCTCTACTGGCCAGCAGCCGATACATAATGAAGATAAAACTATTTGGCTTACCTTTAATGGCGAGATTTTTAATTATATTGAGCTTAGGGATACCTTGCTCTCCTTCGGTCATCGCTTTTATACCAAGACAGATACTGAAGTTATCATTCATCTTTACGAACAATACGGTTTGGAATTTGTTGAGCACCTGAATGGCCAGTTTTCATTTTGTCTTTGGGATACCAATAAACAGCAAGCCGTTTTAGTTCGGGATAGAGTCGGCATAGCGCCGTTATTTTACTCTTTAACAGAGTCAGGACTTTGGTTTGGTTCTGAAGTCAAGGCGATTTTAGCTGGAACTCAACGAAGCCAGGAAATGAACGCTAATGCCTTAGATCAACTTTTAAGTTTCTGGGCGCCGGTATCTCCGCAATCTATTTTTGAAAACATCCAAGAAATTTCTCCCGGAGAGATGGCGATTTATTCTAATGGCGAGCTGAAGAAACGCACCTACTGGGATCTCAGTTTTCCAGCAGCCGGTGAATATGACTCGGTTTCAGAGCAAGATGCTTTTACTACCGTTCACGACCTATTGCTCGATGCAACAAAAATACGACTTCGCGCTGATGTACCTGTCGCAGCGTATTTATCTGGGGGCTTGGATTCCTCGGCAATCACCTCACTGATTCATAATTATTCCGATGCGCCATTAAGAACTTTTTCGTTAACATTTGATGACGCTGATCTGGATGAACAAGAACACCAAAAAATAATGGTTGATCATTTGTCTACTGATCACAGAAGCGTTCGATGTTCAAATCGCGCGGTTGCCGATAATTTCGCTAGCTCGATTTGGCACACTGAAGCGCCGATCACGCGTACTGCTCCGGTACCAATGGGCTTGTTGTCGGGCCTGGTTCGCGAAAATAATATAAAAGTTGTGCTGACCGGAGAGGGTGCTGATGAGGTTTTTGGTGGTTACGACATTTTCAAAGAAACTAAGTTGAGGCAGTTTTGGTCACGTAATCCTTCATCAGAATGGCGGCCTCTGTTAGTCAAGCGGCTCTATCCTTATTTACAATTATCCCAAGGGAATACCAATAAATATTTAAGCAATTTTTTTGGTGCTGGTGTCGATAACCCATCGGACCCCTTGTTTTCTCATCAAACGCGAATCGGTACAACGTCAAAAGTAAAAAACTTCTTAGGTGAGGGCTTTAGCCATAAGATCAATGTAGATGCTGATTCACATTTAGTTAAAACGCTTCCTAAAGATTTTAATACTTGGTCCTATTTCACTAAGGCACAATATTTAGAAATTAAAACGCTGATGGGGGGCTATCTCCTCAATTCCCAAGGTGACAGAATGTTAATGAAAAATTCTGTTGAGGGGCGTTTCCCATTTTTGGATCATCGAGTGATTGAATACGCAAATACACTTCATCCAAAATTGAAGATGAAAGTCTTGAATGAAAAATATGTTTTAAAACAAGCAATGAGACAATATTTGCCAAGCAGTACGGTTAAGCGTTACAAGCAACCTTATCGAGCCCCCATGATTCCTTCCTTCTTTAACGAAGGTGGGTCAGAGTTAGTCAATTACCTACTCAGCGATTCCAAAATTAATGAGTACGCCTATTTCGATAGTAAGCGAGTGGGCTTGTTGGTGAAGAAGATAAAAGCCGGGCGAGCAGTGGGGAATAAAGACAATATGGCCCTGGTGTCAATCTTGTCGACTCAATGCTGGCATCAACAGTTTATTGAGGATTTTAGCGCTCACTTTAATGTCGATAATCGAATACCTTTACAACGCATGCGATAGCTTGCCGCTAGATATGAAGCGCTAAAGCCACAGGTAATTCATGGTTGTAATATTGTGTGTAGCTGGCCAAAATGGCGCCTGTTTTTGATCGTGATGCTCAGTGTTTTTCTGATCGTCCAGTCACCCTTCTAATGTCTTTGTTCTTTGGTAATACATTCAATGGTTAATGTAAAAATAAGCGAATCCGCCCAAACCTACTTAAAAGGTTTGTTGGATAAACAGGATGCTGAGGATATTTCTATCCGCATGTTTGTCGCGAATCCCGGTACGCCGAAAGCGGAGACATGCATTGCCTATTGTCGCCCTGGTGAAGAACAAGAAGATGACGTTGTGGTTCAGTTAAATGGGTTTAAAGCGCATTTTGAAGCGCGGAGTGTGCCATTTCTTGAAGAGGCCTCGGTAGATTATTCCCCGGATCGAATGGGCGGGCAGCTGACGATTCGTGCGCCAAACTCTAAAATGGTGAGAGTCACCGATGACAGCCCGATAGAAGATCGCATTAATTACATTCTTTACAATGAAGTCAATCCTGGCTTAGCAGCTCACGGTGGCCAAGTAAGCTTGATTGAGTTCACCGACGATGGATATGCTGTGCTTGAATTTGGCGGCGGTTGCCAAGGCTGTAGCGCTATTGATATCACGGTGAAAAACGGGGTCGAATCTACATTGATGAGTAATATTCCCGGTGTGAAAGGCGTCCGTGACGTGACGGATCATTCTAATAAGTCAAACGCATACTACTAATAACTACACATAGTGCTAAGTAGCGATCCAGCGATTTAATAGTCTTATTGCGCATCAACACCTTAACCCATTGAAATATAAGTAAAAAATCATTCAATGGCTCGGCGGTATTTCGATTCGTGTGATGTTTATTACCGCTATTCCCCTTTCCTAGCCACTCTTCCAATCGTCGGCGCTGGTATCTATCCGGCATCTGTAGATTTACTTCTCTCGACATTTACGACAAAATCTTCCAAATAGGAAATCTTACCAATTAAGAAATATTATCTATTGGGAGGGTGTCTGACAGTTGGTGTTTAATTGGCAAGTTTAACTCTAGTAAAACATCGGGGTATCAATTTACCTCTGGTACCAAAAATCTTTGCAATACCACTAGGGCTTTATAAGGATCTAGGATCCTGAACGACAAATAACATCTTTGAAAACAAACGAGACTTAAATTCTCGAACGCGTAGTTTATTACTAATTTTGTGGATGATTTACATTTGGAACAGTTAAGGGTTGAGTGCATAAAGGATCGTGAGCAAGTGCTACCCTTAGAAAAAGAATGGGATAGCCTACATAGGGATTCAACTAATCCGTCTTTTTATAATAGTTTTGACTTTATCTATAGCGCCCTTGTTTATTTGCTTGAAAACGAAGCAGATATGCGATTGTTTTTAGTTCGTAAAGTAGAAAGTAATGAAATAGTAGCGTTTTTCCCTTTCGAAGAAACCACCTTTCGGTGGTATTTTTTTAAAGCGATCGCAATTGAATATACAGCCCTACAAGAAGCAGACAAACCTTTTCCGGTAATTAAAGACGGGTTTTCGGATTCGGCATGGCGTGCTCTTTTTCTTTATTTCAAAGTGACATCACGAAATTGGCATGCGATAAATTTGCTGGAGCTAGAGGAGGCATCTTACGAAACAAGTTTGCTGCCCAAACTTTGTAATGAGTTCGGTTTCCAGTCCACCTTATCCCAATGTCGAGAGGGACCGATTATTAGCTTAGAGAGGGACTGGGACGAATTTTCTTCAGCACATCCCAAAATGCGCAAAAAAATACGCGCTATGGAAAGAGATTATGGGGAAAGACTAAGCTTTCAAATTATCGATGAAGACTGGGAAAAAGGTTTTGAACTCTATACGGCTCTGGAGCAAAAAAGCTGGAAGAAAGGGCAAGTTGGAATAACTAAAAATCCTACTAGCAATGAATTTCATCGATATTTGTTTGAACGTTGCGGAAAAAAAAGAAAAATCATATTTGGGTTTTTAATGGTTGACAAGGTAACTGTTTCAGCTGAGATCGCGTATTGTCAAGATGATAAAGTATTTTTTAGTCACGGATGTTATGACGAGGACTTTAAAAAGTATTCGCCAGGTATGGTAAGTACCAGTTTGTTTTTGAAACATTTTTTCGCGTCTCCTTATATGTATGGCGATTTCTTAAGCGGATTCGCGAGTTATTTAAATGCTTGGTCGGATAAGATTTTAAAAACGCAACATATAGAAATTTTAAATACCGGTACGTTTACGCGAGCTATAAGAATAGCTCGCTTTCTAAAGCGAAAACTAAAACAGATGATTGAGTTGTCGCCATTGAGTAATCGGGGCTGAATTTTTGGAGAAGTTAAGTGTAGGCGAATTCAGTGTAAAGCTTCATGATCGAAGTGAAGTCGAAGAGGTTGACGCGCATAGCTGGAATGATTTAGCTGCTAATTCTATTTATGCAAACCCATTCTATGAGCGCTGGAACCTAATGCCAGCCTTACGTCATCTGGATAAAAATCAAAAAATTTATATCGTTACGATACTGGATTCTGATAACAGACTCGTGGGGCTATTCCCAGTCGCTATTGAAAAGTGGGTGATGCATTTTTCGATTTTGAGCGTTTGGAAGCACGACCATTGTTATTTGACAGATCCGTTGCTGCTATCTCAGGTTAATGTTGTTGGTGTATTGGATCGCCTTTGTAAAGAGCTAAGTTTAACTTGGTGTTCCTGGCCTTGGCACTCACCTGAATTAATTCCTTCCGGCCGAAAAAGAACGTATAAATATCTGGAAAAGCGAGCGGCGATATTGAACACAGAATCAATCGATTCGCACTTGGCATCTTTGTCAGGTAAGAAAAAACGAGAACATGGACGAGTTTTAAGAAGAGCAAAAGAGTTGGATGGGCAGCTAATATATGAAGAACATAATAATATTAATGATGGTTTAAATCGCTATACACAATTAGAAAAAAGTGGCTGGAAAGGTAGGAATCGCAGTGCGATATTGTCTGAGTACAACACCTATAATTATTATCAAGAAATTGCTAAAAACTGTAGCGAGAGTAACACGATAGAATTTCAAGTATTAAGAATAGATGACGTCGATTTGGCTGTCGCGTTTCGTTTTGTTTCTGGTAATCGATATTTTGAAGTGAAAACCGCCTATAACGAAGAATTTCGTAACATTGGACCAGGAAAAATACTTGAATTAGAAATACTAAAAAAACTCAGTCTTTTAAAAGATATTCAAGTCGACTCATGCACCTCTCCGAATAATTATCTTATTAATACTTTGTGGCCAGAACGAAAGTTAATCCAAACAACGCACATATTTTTGAACTCTTGGCTTAGCGGAGTTTTGGCGTTGGCTTATTCTTTGCGATCACGGCTCAGAAATTTATAACAAGCTCATATTTCAGGCATAAAAAAAGAGTCGCCTTGGCGACTCTTTACCCATATCAATAAAGTGTTGGGTTAAAAACTAATAACGATAAATGTGGTTAGTTTAGACTGGTGATCTAAAACTGGTTCATGGTGTTGTCTTTACCCGAAGCTTTCAGTGCACCTTCGCCAGAGAAATATTCTTTGTGGTCGTCACCCATGTTAGAACCAGCCATATCCTGGTGTTTTACACAAGCGAGGCCTTGACGGATTTCCTGACGTTGTACGCCAGCAACATAAGCAAGCATACCTTCAGCGCCGAAGTAGCCTTTGGCAAGATTGTCAGTTGATAGAGCTGCCGTGTGGTAAGTCGGTAACGTAATCAAATGATGGAAAATACCCGCTTCGCGCGCCGCGTCAGCTTGGAAGGTTTGAATTTTCTCATCAGCCGCTACTGCAAGTTCGGAGCTGTCATATTCAACGCTCATCAATTTAGCGCGATCATAGGCAGAAACATCTTTGCCTTCTGCGGACCATGCGTCAAATACCTGCTGTCGGAAATTCAAAGTCCAGTTGAACGAAGGTGAGTTGTTATAAACCAATTTCGCACTTGGAACGACTTCACGAATACGATTAACCATGTCGGCGATCTGTCCAACGTGAGGTTTTTCAGTTTCGATCCAAAGTAAGTCCGCACCGTTCTGAAGTGAGGTTATGCAATCTAGAACTACGCGATCGACGCCAGTATCTTTACGGAATTGGTAAAGGTTGCTAGGTAGACGTTTAGGTCGAACAAGTTTTCCGTCGCGATTTAATACAACATCGCCGCTCTTCATTTGTGAAGGATCGATTTCTTCAACGTCCAAAAAGCTATTGTATTGATCGCCAAGATCACCGGCTTCTTTAGTAACAGCAATTTGCTTGGTCAAGCCGGCACCTAGCGAATCTGTGCGGGCAACAATAACACCATCATCAACGCCCAGTTCGAGAAAGGCGTAGCGAACCGCATTGATTTTTGAAAGAAAGTCTTGATGTGGAACGGTAACTTTACCGTCTTGGTGGCCACATTGTTTTTCATCAGAAACTTGGTTTTCGATTTGAATACAGCAAGCACCAGCTTCAATCATTTTTTTGGCTAGTAGATAAGTTGCTTCTTCATTACCAAAACCAGCATCGATATCTGCAATAATCGGTACAACATGCGTTTCGTAATTATCAATTTTGCTCTGAACTTCTTTTGCTTTTGCAGAGTCACCCGCTTCGTTTGCTGCATCTAGGTCATGAAATAAATGACCTAGCTCGCGAGCATCGGCTTGGCGCAAGAAAGTGTAGAGTTCTTCAATAAGATCAGCGACAGAGGTTTTTTCATGCATAGATTGGTCAGGCAAGGGGCCGAACTCTGAACGCAATGCAGCAACCATCCATCCAGAAAGGTATAGGTATCTCTTATCAGTCGTGCCGTGATGCTTTTTGATGGCCAACAACTTTTGTTGTCCAACAAAGCCATGCCAGCAGCCTAAAGACTGAGTGTATTTGGCGCTATCGCCATCGTAGTCTGCCATGTCCTTACGCATAATTTTCGCGGTGTACTTGGCGATATCTAAGCCTGTTTTGAAGCGGTTCTGAGCTCGCATACGTGCGGCGTATTCAGGGTTGATTGCTGCCCAAGTTTTGTTTTCTTTGATTAGGCTGGCGAGATTGTCGATATCGTTCGCATAGGCTGACATGATGGTTTCCTTCAAATCTATCTGCTGATGAAAATAGCCGTAGTATAAAAAAACAGCGGCCCGAAATTTTGGTTGAGAGAGTCTATAAACTGTGCAATGATTTAGCTAATTTATACTTTTTATCTTCGCTATTGGCCAAGTGAATAAAGCATGTTCAATTTCATTCAAGAGAATAGCTTATGAATATCAATAGAATTGACTTAAACCTATTGGTTTACCTCGATGTATTGCTCAGAGAACGGAACGTCACCAAAGCGGCAAATCAGTTAGGAATTAGCCAGCCCGCCATGAGTAATGGCCTGCGTCGTTTGCGGCAACTTTTTGATGACCCATTGTTAGTACGCACTAGCGAGGGGATGACCCCCACTGAGCGGGCCAGCGAGTTGGCGCCCCTGGTAAGAGATGTGCTCAGCGATATCGAAAAGGCCGTGCAGCCCAAGAATGATTTTGACCCTAGCTCCAGTGACCGCGTGTTTAGGATAATGGCGAGTGATTACACCGAATCGACATTAATTCCCCGATTACTTCGAGAGCTTCAGGAGCTGGCGCCGGAAGTGAGTTTAGATATCCTCACACCGAGTGATGTGAGTTTCTTGGATGTAGAGCAGGGCCGAGTTGATATGGTCATCAACCGCTTTGACAGCATGCCGCAATCCTTCCATCAAACCACTGTTTGGGAAGATAATTACGCGTGTTTGCTAAGCGCGGACAACCCAATACTCGCTTCAGGTTTTGACCTTGAGTCTTATCTGGGAGCTCAGCATGTATGGGTTAGTAAGACAGGAATGGGCGTCGGCGTGGGAATCAATCCTAAAGATCAACAGCGTCTTGGCTGGGTTGACGAAGTGCTGCGCAAGCAAGGTGTGAAGCGACGAATTTCAGTTTTTACCCGTCATTATCAGGCGGCAATGTTACTTGCCGAGCAAAAGAACCTGGTCGTTACTATCCCGCGCAAGGCCGCTGAGCTTCAAAAGAACAATCCGCGTATTGTGATCAAAGACACACCGTTTGAAATCCCTTCGTTTGAATTAAAAATGGCCTGGAGTCCTTTGTTACAGCACAACCCTGCTCATCAATGGATGCGCCGACTGGTTACCAGCGTAGGTAAGCAGGTATAGCTTCTGGCAGTTATGTTTTTCGAAAACCTGAAACATTCACCTTGCCAATAGCGATCATTAACTCGAATCACTAGAGAAATAGTCCTCTTATCGATAAACTTCGTCTCGATTTAAGTCCTGTTATTTGGCCGCGCTCGATCGTTTTGATTCGAGCTGTTTTTCTCTAAGTGCTAAACCAGTCAACATCGCAACTAAATTCATAAGGTATTACTCATCATGTCATCGCGAATCACCATTGGTGGATTACAAGTCTCGTCAGAACTTGCCGATTTTATTAACCAAGAAGCATTGCCGAAAGTAGGAATCGACGAAAAAACATTTTGGCAAAGCTTTGAAGAAATTATTAATAAATTTGGCCCTGTAAATAAAGCACTCTTGAAAAAACGCGACGATATTCAAGAAAAAATTGATGCGTGGCACGTGGCCCATAAAGAGCAAGGCAATGACGCAAAATCTTATAAGGCTTTTCTCGATGAGATCGGATACTTGGTCGATGAGGGTGATGATTTCACCATTACCACCGAGAACGTTGATACTGAGATAGCCTTACAAGCTGGTCCTCAGCTCGTTGTTCCGGTTAAAAATGCACGTTTTGCCCTCAATGCTGCTAATGCGCGCTGGGGAAGTTTGTATGACGCGTTATACGGAACGGATGCAATCTCTGAAGATGATGGCGCAGAAAGAGCCGGCGGATACAATCCTGTGCGCGGTGAGAAAGTTATCGCCTTCGCGAAGAATTTTTTGGATCAAGCAGTGCCTTTAAAGCAGGGTTCACATCGGGATGCAACGCTTTATCAAATTGAAAACGGTGGCCTGTCCGTTACCTTGTCGGCAAATGAAAAAACCTCGTTGAAAAATGAAAATCAACTGCAGGGTTTTGTAGGTGCTGAGCAGTCACCACAATCAATATTATTAAAAAATAATGGTCTGCATTTAGAAATACAAATCGACGCAAATTCTCCTATTGGTGCAAGCGATAAAGCTGGCGTAAAAGATGTAGTGCTGGAAGCTGCAATTACAACGATTCAAGATTGCGAAGACTCAGTGGCGGCGGTTGATGCCGAAGATAAAGTTGAGGTCTATCGAAACTGGATGGGACTAGTTTTCGGTGATCTTGAAGAAACTTTTGAAAAAGGTGGTAAAAAAACCACGCGAAAATTAAATGAGGATCGTAAATACACTGCGCTTGATGGCAGCGATTTGGTTCTGCACGGAAGAAGTCTTTTGTTCGTGAGAAACGTTGGCCATCTAATGCAAAACTCCGCCATCCTCGATAAAAATGGCGAGGAAGTTTATGAAGGGATTATGGATGCGATGGTTACTTGCGCGATTGCAAGTGTTGATACAAAGCAGAAAAATGCCCTGACGAACTCGAGAAATGGAAATATCTATATAGTTAAACCAAAAATGCATGGTCCGGAAGAAGTGGCATTTGCTTGCGATTTATTCGCCGCTGTAGAAACTGCACTGAACTTAAAAGAAAATACGATAAAAATGGGTATCATGGATGAAGAGCGCCGAACAACGGTAAATTTGAAAGCCTGTATTCGCGAAGCAAAGCAGCGCGTTGCGTTTATTAATACGGGTTTTCTTGATCGTACCGGCGACGAGATTCATACCAGTATGGAAGCGGGAGTGATGTTGCCAAAATCACAAATGAAAGGCACCGCGTGGATCAAAGCCTATGAGGATAACAATGTCGACGTCGGTTTAGCCTGTGGTTTACAAGGCAAGGCACAAATAGGTAAGGGCATGTGGGCTATGCCAGATTTGATGGCGAAAATGTTGGATGAGAAAATTGCGCATCCAAAATCGGGCGCAAATACCGCGTGGGTTCCTTCACCAACAGCAGCGGTATTGCATGCCATTCATTATCATCAAGTTGATGTAGTGGCTCGGCAAAATGAATTAAAATCTAGAGCGCCTGCAAAATTAAATGATATTTTAACTTTGCCGATTTTGGCTGATGTTTCAAGTCTGACAGCGAAAGAAATTCAACAAGAACTCGATAATAATGCTCAGGGCATCTTGGGATATGTCGTGCGCTGGATCGATCAGGGCGTGGGCTGTTCTAAAGTTCCAGATATTCATAACGTTGGTTTAATGGAAGATCGCGCTACTTTACGCATTTCTAGTCAGCATATCGCTAATTGGCTTCACCATGGTGTTGTCAGTCGAGAGCAAGTACAAGAGACCTTGCAAAGAATGGCTGAAGTTGTCGACAAGCAAAACGCGGGTGATCCCTTGTATCAAAATATGTCGGGGAATTTTGAAACAAGTATTGCGTATAAGGCCGCTTGTGATTTAGTGTTCGACGGTACGCGACAACCAAATGGCTATACAGAGCCTAGATTGCATGCGCGACGAATTGAGCTGAAAGCACAGGCCTAAGTGTTTCCGCAAAAACTTTTGAAAATTCATTAAGGGGTGTGGTAGATGTTAGCGTTGGTATTTCCTGGTCAAGGCTCTCAATCGAAGGGCATGGCATCTGAATTATTCGACTCAGTTCCGGAATATGCTCGCGTCGAATCTGAGGTTGATGAGTTACTTGGTTATTCTATGCGTCGCTTGTGTCTAGACGACCCCAATGAAGAATTAAATCAAACCCAATTTACGCAACCGGCTTTATACGTAGCGAATGCTTTGCATTATTTCTCCAAAAAAGCAGAAGGAATAACTGCGAGTTATTTTGCTGGTCATAGTTTAGGGGAGTACAACGCGCTTCTAGCCGCAGGTGCCTTTGATTTTATGTCAGGCTTGAAGCTGGTTCAAAAGCGCGGAGAGTTAATGTCTCAAGCCAAAGACGGCGGTATGGCGGCGCTCATTGGAATCGATGGGGAAAAAATTCGAGAATTACTCGTCGAGCATGGTTTGGATGCCGTCGATATCGCGAATTTTAATTCACCGGCGCAGACAGTTTTATCCGGTCCGGTTCTGGAACTTGAACGAGGTCAAACGATTTTTAAAGAGGCCGGTGCTAAGTTGTATAAAGTGTTGCCCGTAAGTGCAGCTTTTCATTCTCGGTATATGAAAAGTGCCGCGGAGGAATTCGCGGCATTTATAGCAGGCTTCTCATTTTCAGAATTGCAAACACCAGTGGTCGCAAACGTAACGGGTAAGCCGTACGAGAGTGCTTCCGCAATTCCAGGTTTGTTAGTAAGGCAAATTTCTGGTTCAGTTCAATGGACCCAATCGATTCGCTATCTGAAAGCAGCTGGTGTCGACACTTTCGAAGAAGCGGGGCCGGGGAAGGTGTTAACTAAGTTAATCAAACAAATCGACTAGCTTACTATTCGTTTTATTCTAGATAACTAAACTGCGCAGTGATGGGTCTTCATCACTGTGTTGTTCCCACAGATATGTAAACTCCCTAAGTAGTTTTTTTGCCTCTGGACGCGCTTTGTAATTCACGAAGCCGACGTGTTCTTCATCATCATGTTGATAAAGTAAGCGAGAATTGTCTGCGATAAGATAAGCGTGACTGTCGTTCTCTGGTTCGATCAATAGTTTCCGAAGCTTCACTTTACTACTTAGGCGACGCGCTAGATTTAATAGCTGGTGGCCACGCTCGATAAGTGGGCGAATATCTTTAATTAATATTTTAACCTTGGCATTTCTATCGTTTCTAATAACTTGCGTAATATGCTCGGCGATACTGCTTTGGTCGTAAAGAGAGAAATCTAATTTATTGCTGAGAATGACAATTTCACGGCGGGCGTCACCGAGTATTTTATTCGCGTGTTTAGAGTAGGAGCCCAGTCCATCTAGGAGTATCAAGTTGTCATCGGTAGGTGAAACGGTTTCTGTCATTACTAGCTCCAGAATGTTAAAGCTATTTTTTTAATTCCATCGTTCTATGTTCTATGCCTGCTTCCATGAAGCTTTCACCTGTCACAACGAAACCGGAATCTTCATAAAAAGGTATGGCTTTAACTTGTGCATGTAAAAACAAATTGCCAAAGCCTTTTGCGAGGTGATAGGCGAAAATCGCTTCTAGAATTTTCTTGCCGATACCGTGCCTGCGGTATTGTTTCAATACTGCCATACGGCCGATTTGGCCGTTAGGTAAAACACGTGCAGTTCCGATCGCTTGGTTTTTTCCGTCAAAGGCTAGAAAATGTTTGGCGTCTCCATCGAGATTGTCCCACTCTTCATTTAGAGGGACTTTTTGCTCGATCACGAATACTTGATGGCGAATTTTTTTTAAGTTGTGCTGATGCTCGTCCCAGCTCACCGTTTCAATTTTTATATGATCTTCGTTCATGATTAAAGCCCGTATTATTCAGTCTCTCGAAAGCCATAGTATGGAATTATTAAATAGCCAAGATTAATCAGTTCATGAAGTGCTTGCAAATTGTTTGCTGAACATCCTTTCGAGTCGTGCTCAGCTAGCAAAGGATCTATATCGCTTGTAGGGATGATACCTCCAGAACATATAAGTTCAGCAAAGAACTCTGAAACTAACCACTCCTGACCATTTGCAAAAAGATAACAACTATCACCATCGCGAGTGCTAAAACTAAATCGACTGCCTGGGCTTTGAATTATTTCGCTGATATTTCCCGCCTGGATAATCGCCAAAAGCTCGTCACATGTTAATAAAGCTTTATCATTGTTATCGTCATTCTCTTTGTTATTGAAGAGCTCTGGGTATCTAGGCCTCGTCATATATCTGCCGAACCACGATGTAATGGTTTCTTTATCTGACAAGGTGTTGATGACAAGTTGTTCTAGATCGTTAATAACGGAAGATGATATTTCACGAGAATTGAATGTTGAAAGTTTCTCATGTTCTTTAAATTGCGCGTCGTTGTTTAAGTTAAGTAATATATCATCGACGAGACCACCAATAATTTCACTGGTTAACGGAGAACGGAAACCAATGGAGTAGGTAATACTTTCGGTAACTGCAATTCCCCAGTGCGCGATTTTCGGAGGGAGATAGAGCATATCTCCTGGCTCAAGCAACCACTCATCGATACTTTCGAAATTTTCCAGTATTGAAAGTTCAGTATTTTTAAGTGTCTTAGAGTTTTTATCGCAAATTTCACCAATGTTCCAGCGTCGAGAACCTTTACCTTGAAGTAAAAACACATCGTAATGATCGAAGTGTGGTCCAACACTGCCTCCTTCTGGCGCGAGACTTACCATGATGTCATCGAGGCGCCAATTAGGAAGAAATTTAAAATTGTTTAAAATCGCATTGGTGTCGTCATCAAAGCAATCGACTCCCTGAACTAAAAGAGACCATCCGCTTTTTGGTAAAGTCGTTAGGTCTTGCTCACTAAATGGGCCATGCTTGAGTTGCCAAGGAGACCCGTTTAGATTTTCGAATACTAGGCGGGATTCGACGAACTCTTCCATGGCAAGTCCAGCGAGTTCATCCGGGTTAATTGTTGATTGAAAATTTGGAAAGGCGCCGCGAATTAGTAATGGTTTACGTTGCCAATACTCGCGAAGAAAAGTATCTCTATCGATTGGTCCGAAATTTATCACTGGGGCAGAGCTAGTGTTTTTCATTGTTAATTCAGCTGCCTGATCCAGTATGTTATAAACCAATCTTTATATTTTTTTCGCTTGCTCAGTCGCGTTGCCAATGTAGCTTTCCGGTCTTAGTTTTCGCATTGCACTTTTTGCATCTTCGGGGATGTCGAGAGCGTCGACAAACTCAAGTAATATTTTCGCGGTTACTTTTTGGCCTCGCGTTAACGCTTTTAGCTTTTCGTAAGGTTCTTCAACATTGTAGCGCCGCATGATCGTTTGAATGGGCTCCGCCAAAATTTCCCAGGCTTCATCTAAATCTTGTAAAAGCCGCAAGGGGTTTAGTTCTAGTTTGTCTATGCCTTTTAAGGTTGAGCTATAAGCTATGGCACTATAAGCAAAGCCAACGCCCATGTTTCTCAGCACAGTAGAATCGGTTAAATCTCGCTGCCAGCGCGAAATCGGAAGTTTTTGCGCAAGATGGGAAAATACAGCATTTGCTATTCCTAGGTTGCCTTCGGAGTTTTCAAAGTCAATCGGATTTACTTTGTGAGGCATGGTTGAAGACCCAATTTCGCCCGCTTTTGTTTTTTGTTTAAAGTAACCTAAAGAAATGTATCCCCAAATATCTCGATCAAAATCGATCAAAATCGTATTGAAGCGAGAAATAGCATCAAATAATTCAGCAATATAGTCGTGAGGTTCGATTTGGGTTGTATAAGGATTCCAATTTAAATCCAAGCTTTCTACAAAATCTTTCGCATTCTTTTGCCAATCTATATTTGGATAGGCAGAAAGGTGTGCGTTGTAATTGCCCACAGCGCCGTTAATTTTACCAAGAATTTCTACAGATTCGATTTGTATTAATTGGCGCTCAAGTCGAGCGACAACATTGGCGAGCTCTTTGCCCACTGTCGTTGGTGACGCGGTTTGACCATGCGTTCTCGACAACATGGGCTGCTCCGAAAATTCATGCGCGAGAGTGCGAAGTTTAGATATGATTTCTTTGGCTTGGGGAAGTAGAACCTTATCTCGCCCGGTTTTTAACATGAGCGCATGAGATAGGTTGTTGATATCTTCCGAGGTGCAAGCAAAATGCACAAACTCAGAAATACGATTGAGCTCTTGATTGCCGGAAATTTTTTCTTTAATGAAATATTCCACTGCCTTTACATCATGATTCGTCGTGGATTCAATATCTTTAATTCTTTGTGCGTCAGTCTCCGAAAAATCAGTAACTATATCGCTTAGCACTTTGTTGGCGACGCTGGATAATTCTGGCACCTCGTCAATTCCAGCCAATGAGGACAAGCATTGCAACCAGTGCACTTCAACTTTAACGCGGCAATGAATTAGTCCAAACTCACTAAACACTTCTCGATAAGAACTTGTTTTACTGGCGTAGCGGCCGTCGATAGGGGAGATTGCGGTTAAGCTATTGAGTTCCATATTGTTTTCTTTTGCCGTTAAAGTGTGAATTGAGAGCGAAACGAGAAGGGCGATATTGTACCAATAGAATAGTTAAATTGCTTTAATCTGAGAATGATTTCCCGGATTTTATTTGCGCCAGTAAATCTTTCGCGGTTGTCAGTAGGCGTTGACGATAGAACAATATATGCCAGCGCCTCCCGCCTACTTGACGCCATAGTATTGCCGATCGAATTGCCGAGAAAAGAAGCGCTCTAATTTGGCTGGCGACACGTTGCTGTTGAAGATAGGTGGCTTCCCCGCGAACATGAATTCTGTAACGAAATTTACTAATTGTATCAACATAGATATCTGCGAGATTCCCAATGACATTATCGTGGGTGCTACAAAAATGTCGGGCTTGCATATTGGTCTGGTTCAGCCGGCTATGAATAATATCGAGGAGGTCTTTTCTGCCACTGAGTTTGCTTTGTAGATGAAAAATACCAAGCACATAACGAAGGGCTTGCTGCGAGTTTTGTTTTCTGAGCCCGCCCAGAGTCTCTATCAAAATCTGAAGACCTAATTCCAAGTTATCGAGTGTTCCAAAAGTGTCTAGAGTTGAGGCAGGGTTTTGCTCTAACAGGCAGTCAATACAAGTCTTAAATTCTTCTTTGGGTAAATAACCTGTGGTCGCCAGCTTTTCAACGAGAGCGGTCGCTTGAAAAATTCCGGCTAAAGCGATGACTTCGTTTTTTAATTTTTCTTGCAAAGTGTATCTCCGGTTTCTACGCGAGCTGTCGAACAGCTCCGTCGTTGTATCCATATTCGATAATTGCTCCACCAAGGCATATATCGTCCTGATAAAACACAATGGATTGGCCGGGGGTGACGGCGCGTTGTGGTGCGTCGAAATCAACCGTGATTGTTTTGTTCGATGTGTTCGATGCTGTAAAGGTTATTCGGCAATTCTGATCTTCTTGGCGATAACGAATTTTTGCTTTGCACAGATAGGCGTTTTCTTTTTCTGAGTGATCGGGCAAGCCATTAATCCAGCTACAATCTTGCGCTTTTAGCGATGTTTTATATAGAGCAGGGTGTTTGTCTCCCTGCGCAACCAAAAGAACATTCCTAGCGAGATTTTTTTCGACGACATACCATGGTGCTTCGTTAGCATTTTTTACTCCGCCAATTCCCAAGCCTTGGCGCTGCCCAATTGTGTGATACATTAAGCCGTCATGTTGGCCGATGACTTCCCCTTCTAAATTTTCAATTGCTCCAGGTTGAGCGGGTAGATAACGCTGTAAGAAATCCTTAAATTTACGCTCGCCTATAAAACAAATCCCCGTGCTATCTTTTTTGTGTTTGGTTACGAGCCCATGTTGTTCGGCAATTTTTCGAACTTCCGGTTTTTCTAATTCACCGACCGGAAATAATGAGTTCGAAATTGCCTCTTCGGTAATCGCGTGAAGAAAATAACTTTGATCCTTGTTATTGTCGCAACCTTTTAACAATTGAGTTTTGGTTCCGCTTGTTTGTCGGCGTACATAATGTCCGGTGGCTATGTAATCTGCGCCGAGTTTTTTAGCGTGATCAAGGAAGGCTTTAAATTTGATTTCACGATTACATAAAATATCAGGGTTGGGAGTTCGGCCGGCTTGGTATTCTTTTAGAAAATGTTCGAAAACCCGATCCCAGTAATCGGAAGAGAAATTTATGCTGTGAAATTCGATATCAAGTTGCTGCGCAATTTGCATTGCATCAAGTAGGTCTTCACGAGCGGTACAGTATTCCGTGCCGTCGTCTTCGTTCCAGTTCTTCATGAACAAGCCTTCAACTTGATAGCCTTGCTCTTTTAACAATAACGCTGCGACAGAGGAATCTACTCCTCCTGAAAGGCCGACAATGACGCGTTTTTTTGAGTTTTCTTTCATGTTAAATGTTTAATCAATTATTTTTTGAGTTGCTTACTATTATCGAGTATTTCCAAAGGGTAACGTATTCCACTTTCATATTCTTCAATTGCTTGCCACACCAATGGGCTTCTGAGGTTTTTCGTTTTAATTTCTTCTGCGCTTAACCAGCAGACCTCGTCTATATCATCGTCGAGTAGTAAGTTCTCATTGTGTAGAATAGCTTCTGCGATAAAATTGGTACGCAAGTAAGTAATGTTGTTGGCTGGTGATTTATACATTTTAAAACTTAAAACCGCGAGGGGCTTTACTTGCCATCGGGTTTCTTCAAGTACTTCGCGAATCATCGCATCGATCAAACTTTCATTTTCTTCAACATGCCCTGCAGGTTGGTTGTAAACAGCTTCACCGTTTTCATTTTTTTCTTTTACCATTAAAAATTTATCATCAACTTTGATGACGGCTGCGACGGTAACATGTGGAAACCAAACCATAAGTATTTTTGCTTGTATATCATTGATAGATAAAACCATGCAGAGCTTTATCGATTTGTACTATGTCGAGTTTAAGTTTGAAATTGTCCAGCGATCACTATATTTAGGCGCTTGGGATTACCGCTTTTCGGGTGGTGCGGGATTATAACATGCCAAATTATAATGTCGGCAGACTGATACTTGTGTAACTGTGCTCCCCAGGCGCAAGTTGGTCCAGTGTCCATGAGCCGATTCGGAAGCGTATTAGTCTGAGCGTAGGAAAGCCGACGGCAGCGGTCATCCGTCTTACTTGTCGGTTTCTACCTTCGCGAATAATGATCTCAAGCCAGCTTGTTGGGATATTCTGGCGCTTTCTTATCGGTGGGTCTCGATCCCAAATCACCGGAGCTTGAATGGCTTTCACTGTTGCTGGCAAAGTAAGTCCATCATTAAGCTCCACTCCGTTGGTCAGCAGGTTTATTGCAGCCTGATTCACTTCTCCTTCGACCTGAACCCAATAGTGTTTGGCGAGTTTATGTTTTGGGTGGCTAATTCTATGTTGGAGTTTGCCATCATTGGTGAGCAACATAAGTCCTTCCGAATCCCTGTCGAGTCGACCTGCGGGGTAAAAGTTTGGTGCATCTATGAACTCGGCAAGCGTTGGGTGTTTTTCGTGAGCTGAAAATTGACAGAGTGTTCCGAATGGTTTGTTAAATAAAATCACATTGTTCATTTCGCCGCCATCCAACGTTATGCTAGGAAACAGTGCGCTAGCTTGGTGCGCAGCCAGGGTCGCGAGATGGTAGCAAATTTTTAATCTATATAGTTGGCAACGAAGTGATGATTTAACTGGAAATTAATCATTCATAACTATTAATAATGTGTTTGGCGATGCAAAGAACTTTATAAAAATGGTACAATCCCGCCGCTTCGCTGGGGTGCATTGGTTGGGTCTCGCGAATAATCGTTTTTCTTTGGTGTGTCATTCATTTCTTTGCACCGGCGAACGCGATGGGTGAATTTGGTCTGTTTTTTTGCGAATCTTAATCGAATTCGTGAAATAGAAAATTAGATTCCACCTACCTCTTTCTATTCAAGCTACTAAATATTACGGAGATAAAAATGGGGTATAAACATATCCAGGTCCCTTCGAAAGGCGAGAAAATCACACTCAATTCCGACGCTTCTATAAGTGTTCCGAATAATCCCATCATTCCCTTTATCGAAGGCGATGGCATTGGTGTCGATATTACCCCTGTAATGATCAGAGTTACTGATGCTGCAGTTAAAAAAGCCTACGGCGGAGAGAAAGCGATAGAGTGGATGGAAGTCTTCTGCGGTGAAAAGGCGGCTGATAAGTATGATGGTGATTGGTTCCCAGAAGAGACGCTTGATGCTATCAAAGAATATGTCGTCGGTATCAAAGGCCCATTGACTACTCCAGTTGGCGGTGGCTTTAGATCATTAAACGTTGCCTTACGCCAGGAAATGGATCTTTATGTCTGCCAGCGACCCGTTCGTTGGTTCACTGGTGTACCTTCTCCTGTAAAAGAGCCGAACAAGGTCGATATGGTTATCTTCCGAGAAAACTCTGAAGATATTTATGCGGGTATCGAGTGGCAAGCTGATAGCCCAGAAGCAGAAAAAGTTATCAAATTCTTCAAAGAGGAAATGGGTGTAACTAAAATTCGTTTTCCAGAACATTGTGGTATTGGTGTTAAACCAGTCTCTGCGGAAGGCACTAAGCGTTTAACGCGTAAAGCCATTCAGTACGCAATAGACCAGGATTTGCCTTCAGTCACTTTGGTTCACAAAGGCAATATCATGAAATTCACCGAAGGTGGTTTCAGAGATTGGGGTTATGAATTGGCCGCTGAAGAATTTGGCGGTAAAGAGATTGATGGCGGGCCTTGGCAAACCATTAAAAATCCAAAAACTGGTAAAGAGATCATCATCAAAGACGTGATTGCTGATGCGATGTTGCAGCAAATCTTATTGCGACCAGAAGAATACAGTGTGATCGCTACATTAAATTTGAATGGCGATTATCTATCGGACGCTTTGGCGGCTCAGGTAGGCGGAATTGGTATTGCTCCAGGCGCTAATATTTCGGACTCTGTGGCTTTGTTCGAAGCAACTCACGGAACAGCGCCAAAATATGCAGGGCAAGATAAGGTAAACCCAGGCTCATTGATTTTGTCATCAGAGATGATGCTCAGACATTTGGGTTGGAACGAAGCGGCTGATTTGATCATCAAAGGAACTGAAGGTGCAATTGGTGCGAAAACAGTGACCTACGATTTTGAGCGATTGATGGATGATGCGACTTTGTTAAGTTGCTCCGCCTTTGGTGAGGCGATCGTCGAACATATGTAATACAGGCTTGATTTTTCAGGCGATTTAACAATAAAAACCCATATAATCTAATAGGTTATATGGGTTTTTTAATGTATTTCCTGAAGAGTGGTTCGGTGAAGTTTTTTGAACTTTTTTGGGTGATTTTAACGCTTGGGCTGGGTAGATCGCTTCTATAGCTGCCCTGGGCTTAGCTTAACTCCTCAAGTTCTCCCTGTGGCTCAGCTACCTCTTGCTGAGAGAGGTTTTCATGCTCGTCAGGTGCGGTCACATTAACGGCATTGAAACCTTTCGGGCCTTTAACGATATCAAAGTTAACTCGCTGGCCAGCTTTTAACCTCTTGTATCCGTCCATTTGTATTGAATCATAATGAACGAATAAGTCCTCAGCCCCTTGGTCGGGTAAGATAAATCCAAACCCCTTTGGGCTATTAAACCATTTGACTGTACCGGTGGGCATAGCTCAAGTCCTTCTAAGATGTCTGTGTTGCGACTAACGAAAGGTGCTCAGATTTTTGGCAAGCACTCTTCTATAGCGATTTGTTTAACTAATTTAGTTTTATTGCTAGCTCTTAAGATCTTTTATTTCATTTGTGAAGAGCCTGGGTTTCCTTGTTCTATCAAATCAAACCTTTTATAACTATTACGAACTAAAAACCTTGTCTTTGTAGCAATTCCTAATAGTTGGTTAGCTGGTCATCTTTTAACTAACTCGTTACTCATTGTCAAGTTTTTCAGGGAAAGGCTTGAAGGGGCTGTTGGCAGGTAACCCATGCATTGAATTAAGGTACACTTGACGCCATATAACTCAACTTCAACAGATCAAAAAATGTATTGAATATCGATGGGTAAAATTCTGAATAGTAATCTAAGATTAAATAAAGACGACGAGCCGGGCTTGCCTGATTTCGATGGGGACGGAGATCTCGCCGTTCAGGAGGAAAAACCGCGTTTAAAACGGCCGCCCTTATACAAAGTTGTTATGCTTAATGACGACTACACGCCGATGGAGTTCGTGGTAGAAGTTCTCGAAATGTTTTTCGCTATGAGTCGTGAACAAGCGACGAGAACGATGCTCCAAGTCCATACTGAAGGTAAGGCAGTGTGCGGAATTTATACAAGGGATATTGCTGAAACAAAGGCAGTGCAAGTTAATCATTATGCAAAGGAAAACGAACACCCGTTATTGTGTGAAATAGAGGCATCGGGTGAAGAGGATGAGTGATCGCTTAGAGAAATTTAGTTGAGGTTTGAGAGATGTTAAGCAAGGATTTGGAAGTTACGTTAAATGTTGCCTTTAAAGGCGCGCGTTCTAAGCGGCATGAATTCATGACTGTAGAGCATTTGTTATTAGCATTGATCGATAACGAATCAGCTGCGCATGTTCTGCGAGCCTGTGGTGCGGATTTAGGACACTTGCGTACAGAGCTAATCGAATTTGTTGACTCAACGACGCCGTTAATCCCCGAAAGCGAAAAAGAAAGAGAAACACAGCCAACGCTAGGTTTTCAGCGAGTGTTACAGCGCGCCGTTTTTCATGTTCAGTCGTCAGGCAAAAACGAAGTGACGGGTGCAAACGTTTTAGTGGCAATATTCAGTGAGCAAGAAAGCCAAGCGGTATTTTATTTAAAGCAACAAAGTATTGCTCGCATCGACGTGGTTAATTTTATTACTCACGGCATACCGAAAGTTGCCGGTCATTCCAGTGGCAGTATCGAGCATGGTTCAGAACAACATGAAGACGAAGGCTTACAAACGGGCGAAAATCAAAGCCAAAACCCTTTGGATTCTTATGCAACGAATTTAAATGAAGAGGCGATGCAAGGCCGCATTGATCCTTTAGTTGGAAGGGCCCACGAAGTAGAGCGTGTGTGCCAAATACTTTCTCGACGTCGAAAGAATAATCCTCTCCTAGTAGGAGAAGCTGGTGTTGGTAAAACAGCAATTGCTGAAGGCTTAGCAAAACGAATAGTTGAGGGCGATGTGCCTGACGTTCTCGCTAGCAGTGTGGTTTATTCTTTAGATCTTGGGTCGTTGCTTGCGGGTACTAAATACCGTGGAGATTTCGAAAAACGTTTTAAAGGCTTGCTTGCACAGTTAAAGAAACAAGATAACTCAGTTTTGTTTATTGATGAGATTCATACCATTATTGGTGCCGGTGCGGCATCGGGTGGTGTTATGGATGCGTCAAATTTACTCAAGCCTTTGTTAACGTCTGGCGATTTGCGTTGCATTGGTTCTACAACGTTCCAAGAATATCGAGGTGTGTTCGAGAAAGACCGCGCCTTGTCGCGACGCTTCCAGAAAGTTGATGTTAATGAACCATCAGCAGATGAGGCTTATCAAATTCTTCGTGGTTTAAAAAACCGTTTCGAAAAACATCACAACCTTCGTTACACCGATACTGCATTGCGAGCGGCTGCCGATCTGTCTGCGCGTTACATCAATGATCGTTTTTTACCGGACAAGGCGATTGACGTTATTGACGAAGCGGGCGCGTATCAACAGTTGCTACCAAAGAACAAGCGAAAAAAATTAATTGGCGTTCCTGATGTCGAGAATGTTGTTGCGAAGATCGCGCGTATTCCTCCGAAGAATGTTTCGTCCAATGATAAAGAATTGTTAGAGAAGTTGGATAAGACTTTAAAAATGACGGTGTTTGGTCAGGACAAAGCCATCGACGTGTTAACGTCCGCAATCAAGTTAAGTCGTGCCGGTTTAGGATCTTTGCAAAAGCCAATCGGTTCGTTTTTATTCGCGGGTCCTACGGGCGTTGGTAAAACGGAACTGTGTAAGCAATTGGGCAAAGCAATGGGCGTTGAGTTGATACGCTTTGATATGTCTGAATACATGGAGCGTCATACCGTTTCACGCTTAATTGGTGCGCCTCCTGGTTATGTTGGTTTTGATCAAGGTGGTTTATTAACGGAGCAGGTTACGCAGCACCCTCATTGTGTTGTACTTTTGGATGAAATTGAAAAAGCCCATCCAGAAGTTTTTAACATTCTGTTGCAAGTGATGGATCACGGCACCTTGACCGACAACAATGGACGTAAAGCTGATTTCCGTAACGTTGTGTTAATAATGACGACTAACGCGGGCGCAGAAATGATTAGCCGCCGTTCAATCGGTTTTACTGAGCAAGATCATTCCACCGATGGAATGGAAGCGATTAGTAAAGTATTTACGCCAGAATTTCGGAATCGACTCGACGCCATCATTCAATTTGGATCATTACCGAAAGACGTGATAAAAACTGTTGTCGATAAATTCTTGGTTGAGTTGCAGTCTCAACTCGATGACAAACATGTTCATCTCAATGTTGATGAGTTGGCCCATGAGTGGTTGGCGGAGCGAGGTTATGACGAAAAGATGGGTGCTCGACCAATGGCTCGGTTGATTCAAGATTCATTGAAGAAGCCATTGGCTGAAGCGGTCTTGTTCGGTGAGCTTTCAAATAACGGTGGTGAAGTTAATGTCACCGTTAAGGACGGGGAGCTGTCGATTGATATGGTAGCGACTTCGCCTCGAACCCCCTCAAAAGCGAAAGCTTAATTCCTTACTAGCGGGCGCGATAGGTTATGCGCCCTTTGCTTAAGTCGTAAGGCGTCATCTCAACTTTGACTTTGTCACCTGTCAAAATGCGAATGTAGTTTTTACGCATTTTTCCAGAAATGTGCGCGTTTACAACGTGACCATTTTCTAATTTAACGCGGAAGGTGGTGTTTGGTAGGGTCTCAATGACCTCACCTTCCAGTTCGATATGCTCTTCTTTCGGCATTAAAGCTACTCTCCAGACTTATGAATCCGCGATGTCTCTGATCGCGAAAAGCGGCAGATTGTGCCTTAAATTCTGCCTTGTTCCAACAACTAATCCAATTACTTGGCCTAGACGATAGATTTACTCGGTATGTAGCGGGGAAACCTGTCGTCAATTCAATAGGGTCCAGCCCTGGGGAAGCAGTAATTCCAGTGGCCTAAAGTGGTATTTATAATTCATTTTCGGGCTGTTTTTTATCCAATAGCCGAGATAGAGGTGGCGCAGATTCATCTTTTTTGCCCTCTCGATTTGCAGCAAAATCGCCAAGGTCCCAAGGCTTCTACTGGCTAAAGCAGGGTCGAAATAGGTATACACAGCTGAGAGTGCATCCGTAAGCTGATCTGACACAAAAACTCCTGCCAGGGCTCCGTTTAGGCGAAGCTCAAAGTAATGACTAATGTCCCACTCCTTCGTCAAGAAGCCCCTAAACTGCTCTATTGATGCGGGGTACATATCTCCATCTCGATGACGTTCCGAAATATATGTTTCGTATAGCCTGTAATGCTCTTCTGTGTCGATAGTGTCCACTTCAAGCAACTCTATTTCTGCGTTTCGCTTCATGCATCGTTTTTGCTGCCGACTCGGTTTAAACAGCTGCACCGGAATGCGTGCAGGGATGCAAGCTTGGCAGTTGGCACATTGAGGGCGATAAACATGATTACCGCTGCGGCGAAACCCAAGTGCTGATAAATGTGCATATAGTCCGCCAGACATTGCCTGGTTTGGATCAACGAAGACGGTAGTTGCTTCTTGATCGGGTAGATAGCTACAACGATGGGGATGGGTTGCTAGAAGTCTGATATTCAAAAGGTCAGTCATTCTTAACCTTGTATGTCCTATAGGTCTTGGAGCCAGATGTCACGCCAAGAACCCACACGTTTATCACCGAGAGCGGTTACACCGTAGTTTCGAACAATATTGCTAAAATCCTCACGAGACATCTGACGAGCACCCAGGGAGTTTAAGTGTGCAGTTTCTACCTGGCAATCAATCAGCTGAAACCCCCAACTCGCTAACTTTGACGCTAAGGTTGCAAACGCAACTTTTGACGCATCCGTTTGTTTCGTGAACATAGATTCGCCGAAAAACAATTTCCCCAAAGCAACGCCGTAAAGCCCGCCGCACAAGCTCCCATTCTCCCAGGCTTCAATGGAGTGGGCGTGGCCTAATTCGTGAAGCTGTGAATAGGCGCTAATCATATCGTCCGTTATCCATGTGCCTCTTTGGCCGGCTCTGGGTTCCGCGCAGTGCCTCATAACTTGGCGAAAGGCCGTGTCAGCAGTAATACGGTAGCGCTTCTTGCGTAGCGTTTTTTCCAGGCTTTTTGAAATATGTACCTCTTCAGGCCTCAACACTATTCGTGGGTCAGGGGACCACCAAAGAATAGGTTGGCCTGCTTCGTACCAGGGAAAGATGCCTGATTGATAAGCTTTGATTAATCGCTGGGGAGAAAGGTCACCCCCAACAGCGAGCAAGCCGTTGGGTTCCGTCCAGGCTTGCTCGATGGGTGGGAATTCGAGGTTATCGGGCGCTAACCATGGGATCTTATCCACAAGAGAGTATTCTCAAGTTAAGATTTCACTTTATAAAATGTTAGTTATTTATTGATTATCAAGGAATTTTTCAGCGTCAAGCGCTGCCATACAGCCTGAGCCTGCTGACGTGATGGCTTGTCGGTAAATGTGGTCGGCGACATCACCTGCGGCATAGACTCCATCGATACTAGTTGACGTTGCGTTGCCCTCAAGACCGCCCTTGACCACAATGTAGCCGCCTTTCATATCAACTTGATCGGCAAAAATATCGGTATTTGGTTTATGTCCGATAGCAACGAACACGCCTTGTGTATCGTGATCTGTAGTTTCCCCAGTTTGTGCATGCTTCAGGCGAACACCAGTAACACCCGCTTCATCACCAAGGACTTCGTCTAAGGTATGGTTCCACGCGATAGTAATGTTGCCATTTTCAGCTTTTGCTTTAACTCTGTCCCGCAAGATCTTCTCGCCGCGAAATTCATCGCGTCGATGAACCATAAGGACTTCACTGGCGATGTTGGAGAGATATAAGGCTTCTTCGAGGGCAGTGTTACCACCGCCGATGACAACAACTTTTTGATTTCTATAGAAAAATCCGTCACATGTTGCGCATGCACTGACTCCACGACCCATGTAAGCTCCCTCGGAAGGAAGCCCTAGATATTGGGCAGAAGCGCCGGTGGTGATAATCAGAGCGTCGCAGGTATAGGTGTCACTTCCGGTAAGAGTAAAAGGGCGCTTTGAAAGATCACACTTTTCAATGTGATCGAAAATGATCTGAGTGTCGAAGCGCTCGGCGTGTTGCTGCATCTGCACCATTAGATCCGGCCCCTGAAGTTCAGCAATACCACCAGGCCAGTTTTCCACCTCTGTAGTGGTTGTTAACTGCCCACCTTGCTGCATACCTGTGATGACGACAGGATTGAGATTCGCCCGAGCAGCATAAATAGCAGCGGTATATCCAGCGGGCCCAGAGCCTAGGATGATTAAACGGTGATGTTTGCTATCGGTCATGTCGAGTTCCTATTCGTTTTACGAGGCGGTCAATATAAAGTTTGGGCAGCATTAGACTATAACAAGCGGGGCAGCGCTAATTGTTAAGGCTAATTTTCATGATTGATTTTCTAAATTTAAAACGACCCCTTGATAAAATTTATACACATAACAATGGGCTGATAGAGGGAAGTAGATCCTAACAATGCGCCATGAGTGCGGAAACACTCGGTTAGTGGGCATTTATCAAGCAGGATAAGTGTGAGTTGGTGTCTAGTAAATTGTTCCTTGTCCTTTACAATAGCGCTACTTATAAATGGGTCATCTTGACTAACTAAAACACAATAATTGGTTACCGTGAAATCAAATACTTCCGTTCAAACAGCAGATAGCCCTAGCGTCCATAGCTTTCGTATAAAAGAAGGTATGTTGATCGCTTTTGCGGCAGTTTGTATTTATCTCCTATTAGCCTTGTTGAGCTATTCGCCGGAAGATCCAGGTTGGTCGAGTACCGGGTCTGGAGATGGTGTTGCTAATATTGCAGGGCCGGCTGGCGCTTGGATTGCGGACGTATTTTTTTCCTTATTTGGCTACCTATCTTATTTGTTCCCTTTCATGCTTGCTTACCAAGCTTGGCGGGTTTTTAAGCATCGAGATGCAGCGAGCTCGGTTGATTGGGTGCTACTGGGATTGCGATCAGTGGGCTTGTGCTTAGTTATGGTAGCAGGAACCGGCTTGGCAACGCTGCAATATGGACTCGAAGCACCTATATTGCCTTTCTCCTATGGCGGTATTTTGGGTGCTGAGATAGCGGGGGCCGTAGAGCGAGCCTTTAGTTTTGTTGGCGGCACTTTGATGCTAACCGCAGTATTTTTGTTTGGGATGACGATATTTACGGATCTGTCATGGTTTGCATTAATGGATGTAATTGGTCGCTTTTCAATTAAGTCCTGGGGTTTTGCAGTCAATAAAATTCGTCGCCTTTATTTGGATTTTTCTGAAAAGCGGCAAGTGCAGCAAGCGCAAAAAGAGCGTTGGACCGTTGTTGAGAAGCAGGTTAAAAAAGAAGCGAAACGAATTGCGCCAACAATTACAGAAACTCCCAAAAAGCCCCAGCCTAGTTTACGCGCCCAGAAAGAAAAGCAAGGCTCTTTGTTTGAAACACCGGTAACAGGTGAGCTGCCTAAAATCGGTTTGTTGGATGCGCCAGATACCCATGACGATCGTGGCTACTCCAAAGAATCGTTGGAAGCGATGTCGCGCTTACTTGAATTAAAACTGAAAGATTTTGGAATTGTTGCCGAGGTGGTATCTGTTTTACCTGGCCCCGTCGTCACCCGATTTGAAATTCAACCAGCGGCAGGTGTTAAAGTTTCACGGATTACTAATCTTGCAAAAGATCTAGCGCGTTCTTTGGCGGTTATTAGTGTACGCGTAGTTGAGGTGATTCCAGGAAAGTCTGTCGTCGGGATTGAGATTCCTAATGAGCATCGCGAGATGGTCAGGTTAAGTGAAGTCTTAGCGTCACGACACTATGAAGCGGCCAAATCACCAATCACTTTGGCCTTGGGGCATGATATTTCTGGTCAACCGGTGACAGCGGATTTGGCAAAAATGCCACATCTATTAGTTGCGGGTACGACGGGCTCAGGAAAGTCCGTTGGCATTAACGTGATGCTATTGAGTTTGCTTTATAAGTCGACGCCAAAAGATGTTCGGTTGATTTTAGTCGATCCCAAAATGTTAGAGCTTTCTGTCTACGAAGGTATTCCGCATTTGTTGACACCCGTTATTACCGACATGAAAGATGCCGCGAATGGCTTGCGTTGGTGTGTTGGGGAAATGGAAAGGCGTTATAAATTAATGGCGGCAATGGGAGTGAGAAACCTAGCCGGTTTTAATCGCAAGATTGAAGATGCAATTGCCGCTGGGAAACCGATTCTTGATCCACTATGGGTACCAGAAGATCACTTTGTTGCAGGTGAAGAGCAAGCTAGCGCGCCGGAATTAGAAACCTTACCCGCCGTTGTTGTTGTGATCGACGAATTTGCCGACATGATGATGATTGTTGGTAAAAAAGTAGAGCAACTTATCGCGCGAATTGCACAAAAGGCTCGCGCTGCGGGTATCCATTTAATTCTCGCGACACAAAGGCCGTCGGTTGATGTTATTACCGGTCTTATTAAAGCTAATGTGCCGACACGTATCGCGTTTCAAGTTTCTTCTAAAGTGGATTCGAGAACTATCTTGGATCAGGGCGGGGCAGAACAATTGTTGGGTCACGGTGATATGTTGTATTTGCCTCCTGGAACAAGCGTGCCGGTGAGGGTTCATGGCGCCTTTGTCGATGATGCAGAGGTGCATCGTGTCGTAGCGGATTGGGCGCGCCGAGGTGAGCCAAATTACATCGATGGAATTGTCGATGAAAGTAACAATAGTATTCCGGTTCCTGGCATTGCTAGTGAGTCCGAAGACAGCGGCGATAGTGAATCAGATGCTTTATATGATGAGGCGGTTATGTTCGTTACCGAATCCCGACGCGCGTCGATTTCTTCGGTGCAGCGTAAATTACGGATTGGTTACAACCGAGCGGCACGTCTTATCGAAGCGATGGAAATTGCGGGGATAGTTACAGAAATGAGTTCTAACGGAAACCGTGAAGTTCTTGCGCCACCACCCCCTAAGCGTTAAAACGCTAGCAAACTTTTTAAAAGAGTTGCAGTCGAACTCCTTTATGAAAAACCTTCTTCAATTCTAATATTCGAGTATTGTTAATGAACCGCCACCTAATGAACCGCCACGGTATAAACAGCCACTTAAAGAAAGTTCACAGCGTGCTGGTCTTTTTCATTGTGTTGGTAGTTAGTGGTGGTGTAAGCGCAGACGGCGATACGGCGATTAAAGAATTGAATCTCTTGTTGAAAACCATGAGCTCAATGCAGGCGAGCTTTACTCAGGTGACAACGGATGAAGAAGGTGAGGTTTTACAAGAAGATCTTGGGCAGTTAAAGGCTAAGCGGCCCGGTTTGTTTAAATCTCACATCACCGAGCCCTTCGAACAATTAACCGTTATTAACCAGGACAATATTTGGCAATACGATCCTGAGCTAGAGACGGTATCGATCAAAAAGGTAGATTCTCAATCGTTAGAGTTGCCGACCTTATTGGTTAGTGGTGATGAAAAGAAAATCGCTGATACATTTCGTGTTTCCCGTCGGGCAGAAAATTCAGTCCAGTCGAAAAAAGAAGATGTTTCCATATTTCATCTTGTTCCTTTAAATGAAAACCGTGTTTATGAGTGGATGGAGTTAAGTTTTAAAAATAAGCAAGTTTCAGAAATAAAAATGTTTAGCTCTTTAGGTGAGACAACCACAATTCGATTTTCAGATTTACAATTGAATCCTATAATTGAGGATTCGGAGTTTTTTTTCACGCCTCCTGAGGGTACGGACGTTTTGGTAGATAACTAATAATGTCTTTGAAAAGTATCAATAGCGAAGGTAATTTATTTCCTCCAGAAACTGCCTATCAGCCCCTCGCCGCAAAAATGCGGCCCCTTACACTTGAAGAATTTGTTGGCCAAGAACACTTACTTGCTAGCGGTAAACCATTAAAAGAATCAATCGATAAAAACATACTACACTCGATGATTTTCTGGGGCCCGCCGGGTGTTGGTAAAACTACTTTAGCAAAAATTATTTCGAATAAAACTGATGCTCGTTTTGAAACGCTTTCAGCGGTATTGGCTGGTGTAAAAGATATTCGAGAAGCGGTGGCGTTGGCGAAACAAGAAAGAGCTGCAAGCGGGCGAAAGACGATATTGTTCGTTGATGAAGTACATCGATTTAACAAGGCCCAGCAAGATGCATTTTTGCCTTACGTTGAAGATGGTACCGTAATTTTTATCGGTGCAACCACAGAAAACCCATCCTTTGAATTAAATAACGCTTTGTTATCTCGTTGCCGAGTTTATACCTTAAGAAGTTTAAATGCGGACGCAATAAAGAATTTGTTGGAGTTTACTCTACACAGTGAAAAAAGTGGTTTAGCAAATAAGAAGATTAACTTAACTCAAGATCAGCTTGCCTTGTTAGCTACTGCGGCTGATGGCGACGCTCGAACCGCATTGAATCTATTGGAAGTGGTCACCGACTTAGCTGAAGAGGTAGCGGGGCAATGGCAGATAAGTGATGCTGCAGTAGAAGAAGCTTTAGGGGGCAATGTTCGACGTTTTGACAAAGGCGGTGAGTATTTCTACGATCAGATTTCAGCATTACATAAATCAGTTCGAGGCTCTTCGCCCGATGCTGCGCTGTATTGGTTTGCTCGTATGATTGATGGCGGCTGCGACCCCCTATATGTTGCTCGCCGCGTAGTGCGTATGGCCAGTGAGGATATCGGCAATGCTGATCCGAGGGGGCTGCAGCTTGCCTTGAATGCGTGGGAAGTACAAGAACGCTTGGGTAGCCCAGAAGGGGAGTTGGCAATTGCACAAGCAGTGGTTTATTTGGCCGTGGCGCCGAAAAGTAATGCCGTTTACAATGCGCTCAATCGGGTGACGGCCGAGGTCAAACAAACCCCAAGCTATGATGTTCCCTTGCATTTACGCAATGCGCCAACCAAATTGATGAAAGATTTGGATTATGGGAAAGATTACCGTTACGCCCATGATGAACAAGACGGTTATGCGGCGGGGGAGCAATATTTTCCTGACGATATGGGCGATCAACAATATTACTTTCCCGTTGATCGGGGTTTAGAAATTAAAATTAAAGAAAAGCTTGCACAGTTGCGCGAGCGAGATAAACAAAAGAACTCGAGATAAGGTAACAAATGCATTGGTTGGCGATAGCATTGGGTGGGGCGCTAGGGGCTATGGGCCGCTATTCAGTCGTTGCACATTTATTTCCCGTAACGCCAAGTCGCTTTCCCTTTGGTACCTTGAGCGTCAATATACTCGGTTCATTTTTAATGGGCGTCTGCTATGTACTCATTGTGGAGAAGGCTTTAGTCAGCGAGTATTGGCGGTTCTTATTAATGACCGGTTTTTTAGGTGCATTTACAACTTATTCTGCTTTTTCACTCGAAGCCATTCAGTTATGGCAATTCGGACATTCCGCAACAGCGATTTTGTATTCGTTGTTAAGTTTGTTCGGTTGTTTAGCCGCTGTACTTATTTCAATATTCATTACTCATCGTATAGTTTAGTCTTTAGAGAAAATTCATGTTAGATCCAAAATTAGTCAGAACTCATCCGCAAGAAGTTGCGCAGAAACTTGCCGTTAAGCATTTTGTTTTAGATGTAGAAAAAATAGAGGGCTTAGAAGAGCAACGAAAAATTCTTCAAGTTAATGCGGAAAGCTTACAGCAACAACGCAATGAAAAATCAAAAGGTATTGGTAAAGCGAAAGCCAGCGGGCAAGATATCGCACCTTTGTTGAAAGAGGTCGAAAATTTAAAAAGCGATTTAACGAAAGCAGAATCGGAGCTGGCGGATGTTCAAAGTCAGCTCGAATCATTATTAGACAGTGTGCCCAACATTCCCGCTGATGATGTACCTAAAGGTAAAACGGAAGACGATAATGTTGAAATTCGCCGCTGGGGAGAACCTAAACAATTTTCCTTTCAGGTTCAAGACCATGTTGATCTTGGTTTGTCACTCGGCCAGATGGATTTTGAGTTGGGTACTAAATTGGCGGGATCACGCTTTGTCGTGATGCAACATCAAGTTGCTAAGCTGCATAGAGCATTAATTCAATTCATGTTAGATGTTCACATCGAACAACACGGTTATCGAGAAATTTATGTCCCCTATATAGTCAATAAAGACACTATGTATGGCGTGGGTCAGCTACCAAAATTCGAAGCAGATTTGTTTAAGCTTCGCGATGACCGTGAGTTATATTTAATCCCCACGGCTGAAGCGCCCGTAACCAATATTTTACGGGACGAAATTGTAGATGATATTGATAATTTGCCGATGAAATTTGTTTGCCATTCTCCTTGTTTTCGGAGCGAAGCGGGCAGTTACGGTCGTGATACGCGAGGCATGATTCGCCAGCATCAGTTCGAAAAAGTTGAGTTGGTGCAATTTGTAAAGCCTGAGCAAAGTGACACGGCTTTAGAAAAACTCACGGCGGATGCAGAAACAATACTTCAACTTTTAGAGTTGCCGTATCGTGTGGTTACCCTATGTGGTGGCGATTTAAGTTTTTCTTCTGCGCGAACCTACGATTTAGAAGTGTGGCTCCCTTCGCAGGATAAGTATCGCGAGATATCTTCGTGCTCGAACTTTAGAGATTTTCAAGCGCGACGGATGAAAGCGCGTTTTCGAAATGACGCTGGAAAACCAGAGTTTCTACACACATTAAACGGCTCAGGCTTAGCGATTGGAAGAACACTCGTTGCAATTTTAGAAAATTATCAACAGGAAGATGGTTCAGTTATTGTTCCTGAAGCGCTGCGTTCCTACATGGGTGGTCTTGAATTGATCAAGAAAGGCTAGCTTCCTTTGGAATACTTACCTTTATTTTTTGATGTCAAAAATCAACGTTGTTTGATCGTTGGTGGTGGTGATATCGCGTTGCGAAAAGCGCAATCTTTGATTCGATCCCAAGCTATTGTCGATGTTGTTGCTGTAAAGCTCATACCTGAACTACAAAATATCGTCGAGCAGTCTGGCGGCAAACAAACCCTGCGTGCTTTTCAAGATTCAGATGTTAATGGTTACCGATTAGTTATTGCAGCGACTGATGACGAAGAAGTCAATCAACAGGTGTCGGCGATTGGTCTGGCAACTAACTGTTTAGTGAATGTCGTCGATAATCCCAAGTTGAGTAATTTCGTGATGCCCGCTGTTATTGATCGCGATCCTTTAGTGATTGCAATTAGTAGCAGCGGTGAAGCACCTGTTTTGGCGAGACAGTTGAGGGCGAAAATTGAAACTCTCGTTCCCGCAAACTATGGGAAGCTTGCGCAACTGGCGGGAAAATTTCGTGATCAAGTTAAACGTCGTTTCATCTCGATGCGAGACCGCCGGCGTTTTTGGGAAAATGTTTTTCAAGGCGTCCCCGCCGAGCTTGCGTTGAGTGGTAATATTTCCGACGCCGAGAAGTTGATTCAGAAAATTATAAAAGATGAATCCGAATCTACAGAAAATAAAAGCGCTGTAGGTGAAGTGTATTTGGTTGGCGCTGGCCCTGGAGATCCCGATTTATTAACTTTTCGGGCATTGCGTTTAATGCAACAGTGCGATGTATGTCTTTACGATCGTTTAGTGTCACCTGGCGTGATGGACTTAGTGAGAAAAGACGCAGATAAAATTTATGTCGGCAAGCGCCGTAGCGATCACGCCGTTCCTCAACTAGAAATCAATAATTTGTTGGCTGATTTGGCGGAACAAGGTAAACGAGTTCTTCGTTTAAAAGGCGGCGACCCGTTTATTTTTGGTCGCGGCGGCGAAGAGATTGAGCTTTTATCAGAACGCAAAATTCCATTTCAAGTTGTTCCAGGTATCACTGCGGCTTCTGGGTGCGCGAGCTATTCTGGTATTCCCCTAACGCACAGAGATTACGCGCAGTCAGTACGCTTTATTACCGGCCATTTAAAAACTGATAAAAGTAATATCAATTTCAAAGACATGCTCGATCCAACGACAACCTTGGTTTTTTATATGGGCTTGATAGGGTTGCCGGAAATTTGTCAGGGATTAATCGAACAAGGTCGAAGCCCCGACACTCCTGCGGCACTAATAGAAAAAGGAACAACAACTGAACAACGAGTTTTTACAAGTACGATAGCTCAATTAGCATCATCAATAAAAGGAAAGGATGTCCACGCGCCCACCTTACTTGTTATCGGTGATGTTGTGCGTTTACACGAAAAACTGAGTTGGTTTAGAAAGTAACACCCAGTATTTTGACCGCGGAATTAGTTCAAAAACCTCCCTCCTAAAAAACCATTTTTTTGACTGATGTATGTTTTCTATTTCTCCAGAACATTGCTTCAGCTATCTAGTATTTGCCGGGGCTGGTTAAAAAATAAGCGGCAAGCTCGCTGCGGCGAGGTGACCATATGTCGATTTGTCGTCATATTGTGGTGTACAATTGCTTCAAATTTTCCTGTTTATCTTCGCGCTGAAGCTGTCTCTTCACAAAACAATCTTGTAAAAAATCAATTACTGTCAATGGCTTAGACTAAATCTCTGACAAATATCGTATTTTTGGTATTTCGTCCTAGCAAAGCTTCCGGATATCTATGGGAATTTTTAGACCACGCATAACACCTTTATTATTACTTCATTTAATGATTGAAAGTTGTGATTCACATCGTTTATGCATGCCGGTAGTGAAATTGCTCTAAAACCTCAGCTCCTCGTTGTAAGGCGGTTTAGCACTGCCCAAGGATCTTTCGGCTTACATTAACATAACTGTAAGGCCGCTATATTTTTGGGCTAAGTTTTGCGGCTGTGGCGAATTAGCGTATAGCAGCATCTCGAAGCAGTAACGGATAACTAAATTAAGAGATTAGACAAATTATGATTGATGCCGGAACGACTGAGCATTTTGGGCTGACTCCCTTGCAAGAAGGAATGTTATTCCATCAGTTATCTCAAGGAGGCGAGGGAGTTGATATTGAGCAAATATCAATAAAAATTTCTCATCAATTAAACAAAGATATTTTCTTGAGGGCATGGGAGTCATTAATTGAGCATCGCGACATTTTGCGAACAGCTTTCAATTGGGAATCTCAAGAAGAGCATCAGCAGCGAATTCAAAGTCAAGTGCGAATCCCGAAAAACGAACTTGATTGGAGCTTGTGTGATGAGCGTGAATTCTCAGACAAGCTCAACGAGTTTCTGGAGCAAGATAGGCTAATAGATTTTAACTTGGCGAAAGCGCCATTAATGCGCCTTACTTTCATTCTTGCACCCAATAATACTTTCTATTGCATCTGGACTTTTCATCATATTTTGTTAGATGGAAGATCGTTTCCACTACTGCTCAACGAGCTATTTTCTGCCTATGAGAGTTTAGAAAATAATTTAGATTTATCCTTTCCTGAGCGAACGCCGTTCTCCGACTATATCCATTGGCTTGAGGGAAGAGATAAAAACAAGGAGTTGGAGTTTTGGTCCAAAGAATTGCAAGGTGTCGATCTTGGCAGCAAGCTCAATTTAGAAATAGCTAACGACGCACAACATGATACGAGGTACGGCTTTGAAGAGCTGAATATTTCTGCTCAAGATACAAAACAACTAAAGGCATTCGCTCAAGAATTCGGCTTCACTGAAAATACCTTATTGCAAACTGCATGGGGTTTGATCCTTCATCACTATACGCGTGAAAATGAAATTGTATTTGGTTCAACCAGAGCTTGTAGGCACGGGGGGCTCGAGGGTTCTGAAGATATATTGGGTTTGCTTATTAATACGATACCATTTCGTGTTGATGTTGATGATCAGCTTAGTTTGCGCGAGTTGTTACAACAAGTAAGAGATAAACATATATTGCTGAGAGAGTTTGAGTTTACACCCTTACAAGAGATTCGTAGGTCAGCGAAAATTAAAAACGAATTGATGTTCGAGACGCTATTCGTTTTTGACAACAACACCTTGAATCATCGAATGCAAGAATTGGGCGGAGTTTGGCAACAGAGGGAGTTTCAATATCGCGGACAAACTAATTTTCCTTTAGCTGTAATTGCCTATGGTGGTGAAGAGTTTTCGATACGGCTAGAGTTTGATCGTAAAAAATATGGCCAAGAAAAAATCAAAGAATTACTAGCTAACTATATTCAATTGCTGATTAATTTTCCTGCCCAGTTTGAACGGAAAGCCTGCCAGGTTGATTATTTGAGTTTAGAACAGGTTGGTGATTTAACGACTGCAACGATTGACAAATCAAAACAAGTTTACGCTGAAGGCAATTCTACCATTACCACGCTATTCGAAAGTGTGGTTGACGAATTCTCCGATAAGACAGCGTTGCGGTTTGAAGAAGAGTCGCTGAGTTTCTCGGAGTTTAATCAAAAAGTTAATGGCTTAGCGCAGGTACTGATTGACCATGGCGTAGTGACCGGTGATTTAATTGGAGTTTGTTGCGAACGATCTATCGAGCTCATGGTGAGTTTGTTAGCCATTGTCAAAGCGGGGGGCGCGTACGTTCCTCTTGACCCAGATTACCCACATGACCGTTTAGATTTTACGATAAGCGACGCGAACGCAAAAATCGTTTTAACCCAATCTCAACTAAAAGAAAAGTTGCAATTCTGCAACGCAAAAATTATTAGTGTTGATGACCTTAATTCCCCTGTAGTCAGTTCAAATCCGAGAGTCGCTGTTAGCCCTGACGATTTAGCCTACGTATTGTATACCTCTGGCTCGACGGGTCGGCCGAAAGGGGTTATGAATAGCCATCGCGGCATTGTAAATCGATTGATTTGGATGCGAGAAGAATACCAAGTGGGCGAAGCGGATATTATTTTGCAGAAAACGCCCTACAGTTTCGATGTTTCTGTCTGGGAATTTTTTCTTCCGCTTATTAGTGGAGCGACATTGGTTTTAACAAAGCCCGATGGACATAAAGATGGTGCTTATCTCGCCGATGTGATCGAGCGTGAGAATATCACCATGTTACATTTTGTACCCTCGATGCTGCGATTGTTTTTAGATGAAGAACGTTTGGATAGCCGCTGTCGTTCAGTGCGGAATGTCATTTGTAGTGGTGAGGCATTGATGCCGGATATATGCCAGCGTTTTTTCTCCAAAATGTCCGCGTCTCTGCATAATTTATATGGACCAACCGAAGCGGCTGTAGATGTTACTTATTGGCAATGTACTCGAGAAAATAGCACCGTGATTGTTCCGATAGGTCACGAGGTAGCGAACACCTATCTTTACGTGCTCGACAAGTATTTAAGACCTGTTCCCCAAGGACAAGTCGGCGAGCTGTATATTGGCGGCGTGCAAGTAGCGAAAGGGTATTTAAATCGTGAACAACTCACCAAACAATGTTTTATCTCTGATCCTTATAATAAGGATAAAAACGCACGTATATATAAAACCGGAGATCTAGGTAGTCGAAGAGAGGATGGGGCTTTCGAATATCACGGAAGAATAGATCATCAAGTTAAGCTTCGCGGAATGAGAATCGAGCTGGGTGAAATTGAGCTAGCGCTAGAAACTCATGAAAGTATTAAACAGGTGGTTGTTTTGGTACGAGAGGATGAGCCGGGTATTCAAAATTTGGTCGCATATTTAAGTCTGCACCAGAATCTAACATCACAACCTTCTGTTAAAGAATTTCGCGATCATCTCAAGTCGAAGTTGCCGCTACATATGATCCCCGCATTGTTCGTGATATTGGACGAGTTTCCATTAACCATAAGCGGTAAGGTTGATAGAAAATTGTTGCCGGTTCCCGAAAGTGATCGGCCGCAAATCACCCAGGAATTTGTCGCGCCGAAGTCAGAGGTGGAGAAACAATTGGTGGACGCCTGGAAGAAAGTGCTAGGGCTTAATGAGCTAGGTATTCGAGATAATTTTTTTGATCTCGGAGGAAACTCAATCCACATGTTAAAAATACATCGAGAAATAAAAACTAAAATGGGGACTAATATCAGTATCCCTCGCTTGTTTCAATTCCCCACCATTATTGATCTAGCAACATTTATTGAAGGACAAGCGCCAGGAAATTCTAGTACAGATTCAATTCTGGAGCGTGCAGACAAACAGAAAGCAGCGCTTAAGAAACGCAGACGCAAACATAGAGGCTAAAGTAGATGACAGATTTTGAAGGGATCGAGGACGGAGTTGCGATCATAGGTATGTCCGGACGTTTTCCTGGCGCAAAAAATATCAAGGAGCTGTGGGATAATCTCTGCGAGGGACGAGACTGCTTAACACGATTTTCTCTCGACGAGATTTCTTCGCTCGTCGATAAAGATGTTTTAGAAAGTCCAGACTATGTCCCTGTGCGTGGTGTCTTGGCCGAAAGAGATTTATTCGATGCGGAATTTTTCGGTATGTCCGCCCGCGAAGCACAAATGATGGATCCCCAACAACGTATTTTTTTGGAGTGCGCATGGCATGCTTTTGAAGATGCCGGATATGTTGGAGGAGATGTAGATGGTTTGGTCGGTGTTTTTGGAGGAATGGGAAATAGCACATATTTCTTAAACAATTTAAAGTCAAATCCAGAGCTCGTTGAAAAATTTGGTGAGTTCCAAACAATGTTGAGCAATGAAAAAGATTTTTTAGCCACTCGAATTGCTCACAAACTCGATCTAAAAGGCCCTAGTTTAAGTATTAACACCGGCTGCTCGACCTCTTTAGTCGCTGTAAGCGAGGCTTATAATTCGCTGCTAAATTATCAAACTGATATGGCTCTTGCAGGTGGTGTATCCGTCCAATTCCCGGATCAATGCGGGTATTTGTATATTGATGGCAGCATCGCTTCCAAAACTGGGAAATGTAGCACCTTCGATGCAGAAGCTGACGGCACCGTTTTTGGGAATGGTGCGGGTATAGTTGTAATGAAACGTCTTGAGGACGCCATTGCTGATCGCGATAGAATCTATGCGGTTATTCGCGGTGTCGGCGTTAACAATGATGGAGCAAAAAAATTAAGTTATACTGCTCCCAGTGTTGACGGTCAATCTGCAGCGATATTAATGGCTCAAACGGCAGCAGAGGTCGAAGCCGAGTCGATTTCATATATCGAGGCTCATGGCACCGCAACGCCTGTTGGTGATCCGATAGAAGTTGAGGCATTGACCCAGGCGTTTAGTTCGGGAACTGATAAAAAACAATTCTGTGGTATCGGTTCGATTAAAAGCAATATCGGACATTTAGATACTGCCGCGGGAATCGCCGGTTTGATTAAATCGGTTTTGATTTTACAACACAAAAAAATCCCACCAACCATCCACTATAAATCGCCAAACCCTGCGATTGATTTTACTGATACGCCATTTTATGTCACTGATCAAACTGTTGATTTGTCATCCGACAGTCCACTCCGTGTCGGTGTTAGTTCATTTGGCGTTGGTGGTACCAACGCTCATGTAATTTTAGAAGAAGCTCCTAAAATTAGCGTCGATTCTACGCAGCGACCTTACCATGTACTTTTGTGGTCAGCTAAGCATGAGTCTGGTGTAAAAACTTTGCGGCAATCACTACAAGCTCATTTACAAGATTCAAAGGATGACTCCTTAGCTGATATTGCGTACACATTACAACTTGGTCGTCAACGGTTTGGGTTTCGGCAATTTGCAGTTTGTAGGACGAAGGAAGAAGCACTGAATGTGTTTTCTAAACCCGAACGTTTGGGTGTTCAGAATAGCGAAAAACAAAATACCTCCGTGGTTTATATGTTTCCAGGCCAAGGTTCTCAATATGTAAATATGGCGAAAGCATTTTATTTGCAAGAATCCGTGTTTAGCGAAACATTTGACAAGTGTTGTTCGGTTCTTGATGAAATTTTGGATCATGAACTTAGAGGTCTTATTTATCCCTCAAGCGAAGAGAACGAGTCTCATAGTGAAGTGTTAAACCAAACCGCAATCACGCAACCAGCACTTTTTGTAATTGAGTATAGCTTGGCGAAATTGTGGCAGTCTTGGGGTGTCGCTCCCGCTGCTATGATCGGACATAGCGTAGGCGAATATGTAGCAGCTTGTTTGGCGGGCGTATTTTCTTTGGAAGATGCACTGAAAATTATCGCCAAGCGCGGAGCACTTATTCAGAGTTTACCCCCTGGTCTAATGTTAGCTGTACGCGAATCTGAAGGTTTCGTTTCCGAGTTTCTGAATGCTGAGTTAACTGCAGAAGATGCAGAGAAACTATCAATAGCGGTTGTCAATACGCTTGATGCATGTGTTGTCGCTGGCGACCAAGAGGTAATTGAGAGGCTCAATGGTTCATTAAAAAGTAAAAACGTGAAATCAATTGCATTGAAAACATCGCACGCGTTTCACTCACACATGATGGATCCAATTCTGCCTGAATTTGAAGCTTACGTAGCGCAATTTTCGTTGAGTGCACCGAAGATAAAATTCATTTCATCGGTAACCGGTGATTGGATAAGCGACGAAAACGCGACCGATCCTGCTTACTGGGCAAAACACATTCGTTGCGCTGTGCAATTTGCTAAGGGCCGACAACAGATTTTTCAGGATTATTCGGACGCTATCCTTTTGGAAGTTGGTCCGGGAAATACGCTGACAAACATTGCCAGGAATAAAGGTTTTTCCGCCGATACTCAAAATGTTGTATCAAGTGTAGGAAACGCTAACGACAATGAAGATGAAGATCTCAATTTAATGTCTGCGCTTGGGGCATTGTGGTCCGCTGGGGTGGACATTGATTGGTCGAGTTTTTATGAAGGGCAAAACAGATCAAGAGTTGGCTTGCCTTCATATCCGTTTCAAAGAAAGTCGCATTGGGTTGATGCACGCGCGTCGGCGCCGGTAGAACGATCAGGCGCCTCGATAACAAACGAAGATATTAGTAACACCGGAATTTCTGTAGAAAACGCGATCGAAACGGAAGCTAGTAAAGGGACCCCAGTTGAAGCAGTCGATAGAAAAACACATTTAGTTGGCGAGCTTAAAAAGCTATTAAGTGATCTAAGTGGTATGGAGGAAAGTGAATTATATACGGATGTCACTTTTATCAAGCTAGGTTTCGATTCACTATTTTTGACGCAGGTGAATACCGCTTTCAAGAAAGCATTTAAAATCGAGATCAGCTTTAGACAGTTGCTAGAGTCAACCGCCACAATAGATGATATGGCGAAATTTTTAGATGACAATTTGGATGACTCAGAATTTCAGCCTTCAGACACTTCGCCGAATGCAAACGCTCAATTACCATTACGTGAAGCGGTATCTAACAGCAGTGCCACCTCAGAAATATCTAGCTCTAACGAAAAAGAAATTGCGGTAGCGAATACCATTTCCTTAGAAGCTAGACGTTTGATGGATCAAGAACTAAGAGCTGATACGGCCGGGGATGAACAGCGTCACGGCCCTTGGAAGCAAATAAATAAAAAAATTCAGGGAGAGCTTAAGCAATCGCACCGTGAAGGTTTGAATAAACTCATCACTGACTACACGAAAAAAACCGGTAAATCGAAAGAATTAATTCAGTTACATCGACCACATTTTGCCGATCCGCGTACGATCTCCGGCTTCAATAGTACTTGGAAAGAAATTATTTACCCCATCGTGACCGATCGTAGTAAAGGATCTCGAATGTGGGATATTGATGGCAATGAATACATTGATGTTCAAAGCGGTTTTGGTTCTGTTTTGTTTGGCCAGAATCCTGACTTTATTCGAGAAGCCCTTGTAAAACAGCTTGAATCTGGACCGCAGGTTGGCCCGCAATCGAAATTCGCAGGTGAAGTAGCAGAAAAAGTTTGTGAAATTACGGGGATGGATCGTGTTACGTTTTGTAATACTGGTTCGGAAGCTGTATTGGCTGCCATGCGAGTCTCTAGAACGGTTACGGGCAATAACAAAATAGTTATTTTTAACGGCGATTATCACGGCATTTTCGATGACGTTGTCGCTCGTTCAGCGAACGGAAATAATAAAATATTGACGTTACCCGCTGCGCCTGGAATTCCAAAAGAATCTCTATCTAATACCGTCGTATTGGAATTCGGTGATCCAAGTAGTTTTGATGTTATTAACAGCATTGGAGGCGACATAGCCGCTATTTTGGTGGAGCCTGTACAAAGTCGAAAACCCAGTTTGCAACCAAAAGAATTTTTAAAACAATTGCGAGCTTGGACGGAGGAGCATTCAGTTCCGTTAATTTTCGACGAAGTGATAACCGGTATGCGAATACATCCTCGTGGTGCGCAGGGCTGGTACGGAATTGACGCGGACATGGTTACCTACGGGAAAATCATTGGCGGTGGTATGCCGGCGGGCTTGCTTGCGGGCCGTAAGCAGTACATGGATGCTCTTGACGGCGGTATGTGGCAATACGGCGACGAATCAGTTCCAGAGGTAGGCGTGACATTTTTTGCCGGAACCTTTGTTCGCCATCCATTAATGATTGCTGCTGCGAATGCTGTTGTTGAAGAGCTGAAGCGCGGTGGTGAAAAGCTCTATACGGATTTGAATTCGAAAGCGGATCGTATGGCGGCTTCTTTGAATTCATATTATGAGTCTAAAGGGGTGCCGTTATACATCCAGAATTGCGGTTCAATGATGGTGATCGAGTTCCTTGCGAAATTGGAATATAACCCGCTCTTCTTTTATCGATTGCGTTTAGAGGGGATATTTCTTTTAGATGCAGGTTCGTTTTTCCTAAATTTATCTCATACCGATGATGATATCGATAAATTAATCGCTGGTTTTAAAGCGGCGACGGAATTCATGTTGGAATACGACTTTTTCCCAACGATTAAGCAAGTTTCAGAGTTTCCTTTAACTAAGCCCCAACAAGAAATTTGGATGGCGACTCAATTTCAAGAAGATGCGAGTAGTGCCTACAATCTTTCCAATACCTTACGTTTCGAAGGCCTGTTAGATTTGGGGCGATTAAATTCCGCATTGCTTAAGTTGGTAAATACAAACGATGCTTTACGAATAACGATAACTCAAAATGGCATTGCTAAAATTGGCGAAGAATTGAAATCCCTAGAGCTTGAGGTTGAAGACTTCAGTCAACTTGATGAGCGAAAGCGCAGCCAAAGGATGGAACAGGCAGCAAGTTTAGATGTTGAAAAACCATTTGATTTGGAACAAGGGCCTTTATACCGTCTTAATCTGTTCAAGTTAAGTGAACAAGAACATATTCTTTTTGTTTGCGTCCATCACGTTGTTTGCGATGGTTGGTCTTGCGAGGTATTAACCCATAGGCTGGAGGAGTTGTATAACGAAGCACCCGCTGACTCGATGGCGCCTGTAGCGATGCAGTATAGTCAATATGCAAGTTGGTTAGAAGCACCAGAACAAATTCAACGTGCTGAAGCGGACCAACAATATTGGTTAAACCTTCACAAAAATTTAGCTCCAGAGTTGGAGCTGCCAGAAGACAGATCTCGCCCGCCCATCAAAACGTTTGTTGCAGATAATGTATCGCTGCAGCTTGAGACGGGATTGATAGATAGGATTGGTGAGTTTTCGAGAAAGAATGGCGTCACTCAATTTAGTTTTTTATTGTCTGCTTTCGAAGCGCTAATTTACCGCATCAGTTCGCAAGCACAATTTAATATTGGCGTTCCGGCGGCAGGGCATATGTTAGTTGGAGATCACAAATTAATTGGCCATTGCGTTAATTTCCTGCCGCTAAAAGTAGCGATAGAGGAAGAAAAATCTTTTTCAACCTTATTAAAAAATACTCAAGATCATGTTTTCGAAGCGTTTGAGCATCAGCTGTTTACTTATGGAGAACTGATTAACGAATTAGGTGTAGTGAGAGACGCTAGTAGAAATCCGCTAATTTCTATCGTTTTTAATGTTGATAAGATAGACACGTCGGTTAATTTTGACAATTTGAAGGTGGAAATCGGGACGAATAAGCGTCACTTCGAGATATTCGAGCTTTTTCTTAATGTTGTTCTTGATGGCAGCGATATGTGTTTAGAGGCATCGTTTAATGCCGATTTGTTTGATCGATCAACCGTCGAACATTGGATGAAACTTTATCATGTGTTGATAAAGTCCATATTAGAAGAAGACGATAAGGATATAAAAAGTATTTCAATTTTATCCTCAGAAGAGAAGGATACAATTTTTAACGAGTGGAATGCTACTGAATGTGAAATCAAGAAGGATGCAAATTTACTTTCGTTAATTTCTGAACAAGCCAAAATTAGTGCGAATAAGATAGCGATAAATTGTGATGGAGAAAAGCTAACCTTTAAAGAGCTTGAAGAAAATTCAAATAAATTCGCGAATTATTTACAGCACAAAGGCGTGAAGCCGGGAAACTTGATAGGTCTTTGCATTGATCGATCGAATGACATGGTCACGGCTTTGTTGGGAATACTCAAATCCGGTTGTGCATATGTCCCTCTTGATCCAGAGTACCCAAGCGATCGCTTGCACTACATGGTTGAAGATTCACAGATGACCCACTTGGTTTTATTGGAGAAATATTCAAAGCTCTTTGATGATCAATTGGAGTTCGTTGTCTTGGATCAAGTTCAAGGTGAAATAGAATTACAATCGCCTAATTATGACGGTGTAAAAATCGACAACAATTCTCCGGCTTACATTATTTATACCTCCGGCTCTACAGGTAAGCCTAAAGGCGTTATCGTTCAGCATGAAGCCGTAACCAATTTCTTGTTGAGCATGGCTGAAAAACCTGGTTTGAATGCGGATGATAAATTACTCGCGATCACGACCTTGTCTTTCGATATTGCGGTTTTGGAATTGTACCTCCCCTTAATTGTTGGCGCGACCTGTGTTATTGCAACGGCTGAACAAGCAGTAGATGGTATGAAGCTGCTAGATCTAATTAAGTCTGAGCAAATCACTTTTTTACAAGCGACTCCAACTCGATGGAGAATGTTAATTGCAGCGGGTTGGGATGCAAATAATCCGCTGAAAGCACTTACCGGTGGAGAGGCGTTACAGCAAGATTTATCTCAAGAGATATTTAGCAACTGTACAGAGTTGTGGAATATGTACGGCCCCACTGAGACCACCGTTTGGTCCACCGTTTATCAAATCACCGATGGAGAAGCGAAGGTTCTAATTGGTAAGCCGATTCAGAACACAGAAATTTATATTTTAGATTCAAATCTACAAGCCGTGCCTATCGGTGTGTCTGGTGAGTTATATATTGGCGGGCTTGGTGTAACCCAAGGCTACCTAAATCGAGAAGAGCTGACGGCAGAACGCTTTATTAAACACCCGCTAAGCGAAGGAAAACTTTATCGTACGGGAGATAAAGTTCGTTATCTTGCTGATGGGAACATTGAATATTTGGGTCGTTTAGACAGCCAAGTTAAATTGCGTGGATTCCGCATAGAGCTTGGTGAGATCGAAACCTCTATGCGGAAGCACCCGAATATCAAAGACTGTGCCTTGACTATTCGGGAGCCCGCTCCTGGCGATTTTCGACTGATCGCCTTTGTGGTTTGGGAAGGGAATGCCATTACTTTAACTGAACTTCGAAAATTTTTACGCCAATGGATGCCTTCTCATATGATTCCTCAATCCATAGAGGATATTGACGAATTGCCACGAACACCAAATGGAAAATTAGATCGTAAATCATTGCCCGACGTTTTTTCTTCCGTTAGTGAAGCGTCAAGCTATGTAGAACCAAATACTGAAACGTCTATTTGCTTGGCGAAACTCTGGGCGGAAACTATTCGAATTCCGAAGGTCGGCCTAACTGATAATTTCTTTGATCTCGGTGGTCATTCAATTTTATCCATGCAAGTCATTCATAAGGTGAAAGAACAATATGACGTCTTTTTAAGTCCGCGCGATTTATTGATGGAAAGTCTCGAACAGCATGCAGCAAAAATTGACGCATCTAAACAGCAGGGGCAAGTTGCGGTTGCGGCCGAAAGTGAAACAGCAGCGCCGAAAAAGAAAAAAGGATTAATTTCTAAACTGTTCGGTTAGATTGATCTACCTTTGGAGTTTTAGTTTCTAATAAATAGTGCCCGGTAAGCCAGTATGCTTGCCGTGGCGCCGACATTAAGTGATTCAACTCCGTTGCGCATAGGTATGGCGATACGCTCATCACAAAGGGCTAAAATATTTTTGCTAATGCCTTCGCTTTCATTTCCCAATACGTAAACGTGTTTATTGTTTATTGCAATATCGCTGATTGCGCGGCTGTTCTCCAAACTCAAACCATAACAAACTAAACCGTGTTCCCTGCATGCCATGAGTGCATCTTCGGTGTTTTCACATTCTAGAATTGGTGCTCTAAATACGGTGCCGGCGCTGGCTTTGATAACCAGTGAATCGAGTTTTGCACAGCCGTTCTTAGGGATAACAATGCCATCGATAAAACCTGCGCAAGCAGATCGAATGATCATGCCAAGGTTCTGTGGGTTCGTAACCTTGTCTAGTACCAACAAAGACAGAGAAGTTTTACTTGAGCTTTTTAGGAAATCTTCTAAAGTTCGCAGATTTCTGTTAACAACATCCGCAGCCACCCCTTGATCTTGTTTTTTGTTTTTGGAAATTCTCGATAGTGCCAATTTATCGTGATAACAAACTTCAATATTTCGAGTATTGCAGAGCTCAGTTATCTCGTTAATTATTCCTCCTGGCTTATTGCTGTCAGCCAAATGAACTTTATAAATCTCAATATTGTTATCTTGCAATACTTCAAGTACAGGTTTTCGCCCATAAATGGTAATAACATTTTTGGGTTTTTTGGAGGTATATGTACTCATGGTTGAAAACCGAGTTGCTTTTTCGAGGAATAACTATCTGATATTTATGTACTTAATAACTTATTTGTCGCAAATTTTTTTATAAGCGGCAATGGCCGAATCAAAGCCCAATGTCAACGCGTCAACAGTCAAAGCGTGTCCAATTGAAACTTCTAGCAACCCAGGAATACCGCAAAACCTCGGTAAATTCGCAAGGTTCAAATCGTGACCTGCGTTAACACCTAAGCCAATTGATGTGGCAAATTCACTCGCTTTATAAAAACTATTAACAAGAGCATCGAGATTACTACTTTGCTCAAGAAACGCTTTGGCGTAGGGCCCGGTATACAACTCTATCCTGTCTGCGCCGATTTGCTTGGCTAAATCAATTTGTTCTAGATCAGGGTCCATAAATAAAGCGACACGGATATTTTTTGCTTTTAAGTTCGCAATGATAGGGCTTAATCGTTCACCGTCTTGTTGTAGATCGAAGCCGTGATCCGAAGTAAGCTGCGTATTGGTGTCCGGTACGAGCGTACATTGATGAGGGCTAGCAGCTTCTACGATGTTGATAAAGCCAGGGTAATCGCGAATAGGCTCTGCAAAAGGATTGCCTTCTATGTTGAATTCGCTATTCGGGTGTTTGTTGACAAGGGATTTCAGTACGCTGATATCGCTGGGTCGTATATGCCGGCAATCTGGTCGAGGGTGTACCGTTAAGCCTGCGACGCCTAAAGTTAAAGCGCGTTCTCCAAATACGCTAAGATCTGGATAATTCCCTTCGCGGGAATTTCGAATCAAAGCGATTTTGTTGAGGTTGACACTGAGAGCGATAGCCATAGATAAACTGTTCACTTAAAAGTTGTGTTTGGCAAAAAGGAAGATGGACTATTGAAAACGAGTGGGGGAGTGTAGAGCTTTATGAGAGCGCAGTAAATTATTAATCCTGCATTTCCCGCGCCTTTAAAATACGAATTAAATCATTGGGCGCGTCTGGATATTTTTTATATAAACCGGTTGGCTGCTTGGAAATAGCAATAGCGACATCTAAGCCTTCGATAACGCGTCCGAACACCGTATATCCGGCTTTGTCATCACTAGGATCAAGATTGGGGTTATCGCGAAGATTAATAAAGAATTCTGAAGTGGCGCTATCGGGGTCACTTTTTCTCGCCATTGCTACGGTACCATTGGTGTTTTTTAAACCGTTGCTCACCTCACTTTGGATAGGCTCGTTTTTTTTCTTTTCGGTAAAATCAAATGTGTAACCGCCACTTTGAACGATATAGTCCGGCGATACACGATGGAATAGAACACCGTCATAATAACCGCGTCGAAGATAGGAGAGAAAATTTTTTACGGTGATGGGAGATTTGTCAGCAAAGAGTTCAATCGTGATCCCGCCATTATCGGTTTCTAAATGAACCTTTGGGTTGGCAGCAAACGCTGGAAAGACCAATGTAGCTATCAAGTTTGAAAATATTATTGCTATAAAAAATAATTTTTTCTTCATTGATCTCTCCCGGTTTTACTGTCACTAGGCCCATTCGGTGTAGCGGCGACGTGCTTTCAATACTTGAACGAGCAGGGTGAGTAATACACCGATGACCACTGAAATAGCGCCATATAAAAACCAAGTTTGATTTGAATTATCTGCGAGTCGCTCGTTGTCGGCTTCAAGTACATCAATTTGAGTTTTTAATAATTCATATTCTTCAGTTAGTTTTTTATTACTGACGTCTAAACGTATTGCATTACCGGATATTTTTTTAAGGTCATCCAATTCCTTCGTGATGCGCTGGTTTTCAATTCTCGCGGCTTGAAGTTCACTGCTAAATTCTCGGTTTTGCTCTTTTATTAAATCAAATTCGCTGCTGAGGGTGTCTTGACCACTGGTGAGTTGTGCGATTCTTGCTTCCGCTTGGGCAAGCTTCTGCGCCGCGATAGGTTGTTGTTGGATGTATTGCGTCAGAATCCAACCCTCATCGCCAGCTTGTGTTCTTACTTTTATCCATTCATCCGTCTCGCCTTTTTCCAGCTCTGTCATGCTGGTTCCACTTTTGAGGATTTTTAAGATTCGATATTGGCTGCCTTGCCCAGATCTTAAGTTCACCAGTAGCTGATCGGAAACATAATGGGTTTGTGCGAATACTTGTTGGCTTACTAATGCTTGCCCGGCGATTATTGCCAGAAAACTAATAAAAATTCTAAATGTACGCATCGGCGTAACCTTTTTTGCTTGTCGATTATTTGAGCTTGGAAAAGATGGGTGCTGACTAATGTTGTTAACAGCCCTAAAACGAATCGTATTATTAAGCGTTATTATAGACCCATAATCTGTATATCATAACCGAAGTGAATTAAAAGCCCTAAAACGTGATTGGATTAATGTAAACCGATTCACAACTTCAAGTCAAAAAACCTCGTTGCGGCTAAGGCAGTACTCGAATGAAGGGTTTTACCTCAACGGATTTCCAAACACCTGCATGTACATAGGGATCGTCTTTCGCCCATTTCTGTGCCGCTTCAAGATCGTTGAATTCCGCAATAATTAAACTGCCGCTGAACCCCGCGCTGCCAGGGTCATTGGAATCAATATTTGGATTGGGCCCCGCGACGATAATTCTGCCGGTATCAACGAGTAAGCGAATTCGTTTCAGATGATCGTCTCTGCTCGCTTTTCGTTTGCTTAAACTGTCGACACTGTCTTGACAGACTATTGAATAGAGCATGTTGAGATTCTCTTTGGTGGTTGAATGTTTGAAAAAGTTATGTCTGATGCCCGCTTAACCAAGGGTGTTAAGATTCCATATCGTTAAGAATTTCCTCAAAACTTAATTTGGTGTGCTTGCGTATACTGCGATAGGTATAAAAAAAAGCGATGCCCATTACTATCATTGCAGGTACGACGTTAACGGGGTAGCTAAGAGCAATCATGCGCGCGAGCTCTTTGTTAAATTCTTCTGTTCCTGGTTGGCTCACTAAAACTATTTTTGCTAATAAATAATTAGTAATAGATGCCAAGAAAAATGACATCGATAATAAAATCGAAGAATTTACCAAACTTTTTTCAAACGCTTCCGTCGCATTGTTTTCTTTAAGTGCTTGGCTAATTTTGTCGACTTGTAAAACCTTTTTATTGTAAATCATGGTTTTTACGAGCGGATAGCGTGTTTTTAAAGAAATTAGTACGGCGATACCAAGAAGTGCAGGAATAGCAGCTTCTTTTATTGCTATATATTTCGGATCAATTTCCAACAAACCCATGCCGCCTGTCAAAGCAACAGTAACTACACCGAGGATTGAAAAGGCATTAATCTTGTGGGCGCCAAAAAAATCCTTGCAACCGTAAATAATAGGAAAGGAGAGGGCGACAATCAGTGCGAGTTTGTTTCCTAAATATTCTTCTTTACTAAGAAAACTCAAGACCAGAGTGGGTATTACGACATTAATCAATAGCTCTAAAAAAACGTTATCGTTTTTTTTTGTTTCTTCTGTAGCCTTCTCATTCATAATTTATGGGTTCACGTTGATTTAATTTTCAAAAATATGTTTTCGATGGTTTAATGGCCGCCAAATTCGGCTTCGCATCGATGACAGTTAGATTCATTAGTAGGTCACGATTGCATGTTTCACTAATCCGCGGGTCTTCCTGATCTCTTAGGTAAATATTTTGAACGAACACAAAGTCATCGATTTTCACACCCATAGCTCTGAATCGGACGGTATTTTAAACCCTATTGCCTTGGTGTCGAGAGCTAAAGCGTGTGGAGTCGAGGTTTTGGCGCTTACGGACCACGATACTGTAGCGGGCGTCGCAGTTGCTCGCGAGCAGGCCCATAAGGAAGGTATCGGGTTTGTTACGGGTATCGAGTTTTCCAGCGTTTGGGAGGGGGTCAACATACACGTCATCGGTTTACACATCGATATCGAACATCCCGCCTTAAAGAACAACATTGAGATACAAGGCAAGGCTCGACAAGAAAGGGCGCAGCTAATCGATCAACGCTTAGAGAAGCTTGGTATTAAAGGTGCTCTGGCGGGAGCCACTTCGATTGCTGGGGGCGGGATTGTAGCGCGCCCTCATTTCGCGGAATTCATGCTCCAACAAGGCCACGTCACATCCATTGAAAGTGCGTTTAAAAAGTATTTGGGCGATGGTAAAGCCGGTGATGTAAAGCATTTATGGCCGGAGCTGACTACCATAGTCAAGTGGATACACGAGGCCAGAGGGCTTGCGGTGTTGGCCCATCCTAATCGCTACAAGATGACAAATGCGAAGCTACGAAGACTGATCACCGCCTTTAAGGCCTCCGGTGGTGATGCAATGGAGGTGATATCCGGTCAGCAAGAGCAAAAAGTAACGAGCTATTTGGCAGATTTGGCAAATTTTTACGAGTTACAAGCAAGCGCAGGAAGCGATTTTCATGATCCAAATTCTCCCTGGCAAAGTTTGGGCGGTTTTGGCAAACTACCCGCCCATTGTAGGGTGGTGAGTTATTAAAGACTTCGTTGGTCCTGTAAAACTCGCCGTTAGTAAACACTTTAGTTCGCTTATCTCAGAGCTATCTACACAGTGTTTTCGTTAAATTTAAAGAGGGTGTATTTTGGCGCAGTTTTTTCAGATTCATCCCGAAAATCCACAAATCCGATTGGTTCGGCAGGCAGTGGAAATTATTCGTAAAGGCGGTTTGGTTGCCTATCCAACAGATTCAGCCTATGCGCTGGGTTGCCAGATAGGCGATCGTATTGCTTTGGATCGGATTAGAGCAATTCGTCGGCTCGATAAGGATCACAATTTTACGCTGGTGTGTAGAGATTTGTCCGAGCTCGCGACTTACGCGAAGGTCGACAATCGAATGTTCCGTTTGATCAAACAATACACGCCGGGGCCTTTCACCTTTATTCTGGAGGCGACCTCGGAGGTTCCTAGGCGCTTAAAACATCCGAAACGGAAAACAATCGGTCTTCGTGTTCCTAATAATCCCATTGCGCTGGCCCTCCTAGAGGAGCTTGGTGAGCCATTAATGACGAGTACTTTGCTGCTTCCTGGGGATGAGTTTCCGCTCACCGATCCTTACGATATTCGAGAAACGTTGGAGCATGAACTGGAATTAGTTATTGATGGTGGATTCTGTGGGATGGAGCCTACAACAGTTGTCGACTTGAGCGGAGAGTCTCCGCAAATCACTCGTCAAGGCTTGGGCATTTTCGAAGATCAGTAGGGCGAATTAAAATCACCTGCTCACTCGTTGTACCACTTTAACTTTGAGTTGTAACTACTTGTAAAATAATAATAAATCATTATTTCGCTTTTGAAGACTGAAACAATTACCCCTGTTCCAATCACTGCTATGGGCGTATAATTCCGCGCAATCAAGCACCCTGGGAAGGGCTACGACTTCGTCCGGTCTTTGTTTACCTATAAATTCCCACAATAAAAATTCTCTAACAAATCGAGCAAATTAAGGTAATTCTGTGGCAACAGATCAGGAAGAAATCACCGAAGTAGAGGGTAAGCCAGAGGCGTCAAATGAAGCCGATTGGACACCTAAAGAATCAGAGCACTCTGATCGAACTCCTCAACAAGGTGAGATGCCTTTCGCTATCGTCCGTGGCGAAGCTTACACCCAGTTACCCAAAGATCTCTATATCCCACCCGACGCATTGGAAGTTTTTCTTGATGCGTTTGAAGGCCCCTTAGATTTATTGCTTTACCTGATTAGACGCCAGAACTTGGATATTCTCGATATCCACGTTGCCGAGATCACTAAGCAATACATGGCCTATGTGGAATTGATGTCGGCCGCACAATTTGAACTTGCTGCCGAGTATTTAGTGATGGCTGCAATGCTGGCGGAAATTAAATCGCGGATGTTGTTACCGCGTAGCCAGGAAGAAGAGGATGACGAAGAAGATCCTCGAGCACAATTAATTCGACGCCTGCAAGAATATGAGCGCTTTAAAACCGCTGCAGAAGACATCGAAGCAATGCCAAGAGTAGGGCGGGAAATATTTGAAGCATCCGCGGAAATTCCCGATTGCGAAAAAGTCCGGCCTTTGCCTGATGTTGATATGAAAGAGTTGTTGGTGATTCTTGGCGAAGTGTTACGACGTGCGGATATGTTTGAGAGTCACCATGTTGAAAGAGAAAAACTATCAACCCGCGAGCGCATGGGACAAATTCTGGATCAATTGTCTGGGGTAAACTTCGTACCTTTTGTGAGTTTGTTTAAGGCTGAAGAAGGGCGCTTAGGGGTGGTGGTTAGCTTCTTGGCCATTATGGAATTGATCAAAGAGTCTTTGGTTGAAATGGTGCAAAGCGAAGCTTTCGGGCCTATACATGTAAAAGCACGTTCACAATCACTGGAGTCAGAAGACGAATAACAATTTCATTAAATAAAATTATGAAATTCAATTAAGTAATATTGTGATTAAAAAATACTGTAGTAAAAAACCTTAGTTAAAAAACATCGTAATTAAAAAAATGCTAGTAGTTAGTAGCTTGGCTAGCTAAAAAATATTATATGGGAATCAGGGCGACAATGAGTATCGATACAAAATTATTACGAAGAATTATTGAAGGCGCCTTGTTGGCAGCAGGTGAGCCATTAAGCGTGCAAAAATTGTTGAGCTTATTTGATCCCGCTGAAGGTGAAATTGATTTTGCCGGAGAAACTGACGAAAAACCCAGTAAAGAAGAATTGATAGCTGTCTTAGAAGATATTCAGGCCGATTGTCGCGGACATGGATATGAATTAAAGGAAGTGGGAACTGGCTGGCGTTTTCAGGTTATTCAAGAAACGGCACCGTGGGTGAGTCGATTGTGGGAAGAAAAACCACCACGCTATTCCCGCGCATTATTGGAGACTTTGGCGCTGATTGCTTACCGGCAACCAATCACTCGCGGTGACATCGAGTCGATTCGTGGTGTTGCGGTGAGCTCGAATATTATTAAGACCTTGACCGAGCGTGAGTGGGTCAAAGTTGTTGGCCATCGCGATGTGCCAGGACGCCCAGCATTGTATGCAACAACTAAAATGTTTCTAGATTATTTCGATTTAAAAAGTCTTGATGGTTTGCCGAGCTTAAGCGAAATTCAAGACTTCGAAAAATTCGGTGCTGAATTAGAGTTGGCAATTGATAATGATCAGCAAAACAATGATCGGGTTGATTCTGAGACCGAAGAACTGCCTGCTGATGATAATGCGGATACCGAAAGCGAGTTGGATGAGGGTGTTGATGGTGAAGAACTCGATTTACTTGGCGATGAGGTATCTGAAGCCGTCGTTTCGGAAGAGGTAAGCTCTGACGCTGGAGATATGAGTGATGAAGCTACCGAAGACGAAAAAGATTCTTCTATTTCACATATTTGATTCGTCCTTGCTAATTAAGACCCATGGTGTCGTGGGTCTTCAAAATATCCAAATAATTTTCCTACCACAATTTCCATTTCTGGAATCACATGAATACCGATGAAAAATTACAAAAAGTTCTGGCGCGCGCAGGCTTAGGTTCGCGACGTCAAATGGAAGTGGCAATTAGCGAAGGTAAAGCTAAGGTTAACGGCAAGGTTGCAACCTTGGGTGATCGTGTCAGCGATGCCGATAAAATTACTTTCAATGGAAAGCCTGTAAAATCAGCGGATGCAAAGACTCAGCGCTTGCGAGTCATTTTATATAACAAACCTGAAGGTGAAATCTGTACTAAGTCTGACCCTGAAGGCCGTCCTACAGTTTTTTCCAAACTGCCCGTATTAAATGAAGGTCGCTGGATTTCTGTTGGTCGTCTCGATTTTAATACGAGCGGTTTGTTGCTGTTTTCAAACAACGGTGATTTGGCAAATAAACTAATGCATCCTTCATCGTCTATCGATCGCGAATATCTAGTGAGAGTGTTTGGTGACTATAACGAGGATGTAAAAAAACGTTTGCTCGAGGGTGTTTTACTCGAAGACGGTGTAGCCAAGTTTACTGACATAAAAGAACATGGCGATGAAACGAAAAATCGATGGTTTTATTGTACGGTGATGGAGGGTCGAAACAGAGAAGTTCGTCGCCTTTGGGAGTCGCAAAATTTTAAAGTGAGCCGTTTAAAGCGCGTAAGATTCGGGAATATATTTATTCCAAGCTATGTTCGAGTTGGTCAGTGGGTAGAGTTAACGGATAGAGAAATCAATGATCTTGCTGCAACAGCGGATTACACACTACCGGAGCAAGTGAGACCATTTACGGTAAAGGAAAAAGAGGACTATGAGCGCCGCCAGCGCCGAATGAAAAACAGGTCGAATAGACAATCGAATAAGAAAAAATAAATTATAAAAAATTACGAATGTAAAAACCTATCCAGAATCTGATGCATTTAAAAAATCCCCTAAAGCGATGGGGTGTCGTCAGGCAGCCTTTCGCATTAAAGTTCAGTTGCAACTCTGTTTCGGCCGCCATTTTTTGCTTGATACAAAGCATGATCAGCGCGGATAAATAATTCATCAATGTGCTCTTTCGCCTTTAGTTGGCTGATGCCGATGCTAACCGATACATTAATTTTCTGTTGATCCACTTCATAAGTGAGTTTTTCGATTGCGTCTCGAACGCGTTCAGCGATTATGTTCGCGCCCTCTGAATCTGTCTTACTCATCACGACCACGAATTCTTCACCGCCGTAACGGAAAGTCATATCTGTTTGTCGAGTGACTTCTTGAATGGAGCCTGCAACTTGCTGCAAAACTAAATCGCCTGTGTGGTGACCATAGGTATCATTAATTTTTTTGAAAAAATCGATATCGATAACCATCAAGCTTAAATTCTGTTCATAGCGTTTACAGATTTGTAGTTCGCGATGAAGGGCATTATCCAATGCGATTCGATTGCCCGTTTTAGTGAGCGGATCACGTAAGGCCGTTTGTAGCGCCATTCGATATTGCAAAGCATTTCGAATTGGGTAAACCAGGGCGCTCATCATGGTTTCCAGCTCTGAAAGCTCTACTTCATTAAAAGGCGTGTTTCTCCTAAAAGACAAGCTACCTAGTTTTTCACTTTGTGTTGATAATTTGTAATTACAAGAATGTTTAGCTTTTTCACCGAGCTTAATCTCTACCTCTTGACCTGTGTGGCGATAGATCAAGCCGTCAAAATTAACGAGGTCGCTGGCAAAAGATTGAAACAATTCGAGTTGCTCCTGAAGGTCCAGCGTTGATTGAAGGGTGTTCGTCAGCTCAAAACGATAGCCGATTGAGTCCCCTGGAATCCAGTCAGAAGGAAAACGCACTAGATTCGTTGGACTAACGATAGTGGTGCTTTTCGGTGTGCTTGTGGGCGCTGAAGGCATTTCTATAATTCCTGTTAAAAATTGGCTATCAAAAGCAATGGACTAAGCCTTAATGTGTTTTTAACCCGCCTGAATTCGATCAAGTTCTACACTTTTTTGACATAATTCCGGCTAGATTCATGAACACTAGAGTTATAGCGATATTCATGCCAATTTTTAAAGTTTAAAAAATGTAAAGGTAATCAGTGGGTTACTTAGATATTCTAGAAATTAAATCACAAAAAGCCAATAAATTGACTTCAAATAGCTGTCAGCGGGTAGATTTGTAGAGTAAGTGGCCAGGAATGAATAATTAGTCGACAATTTTTCTGGGTAAGCAAACTTCGACTTTTAAACCACCTGAGGAGCGGTTTGATGCAGTAATAGTTCCTTTATGGAGGTGAACAGTGCGTTGGGTGATGCTGAGCCCAAGCCCGTAACCACCGCTGGCTCGATCTCGGGCCTCGTCGGTTCGATAAAAGGGCTCAAAGATATCATTCAGCTCTTCTTCTTTAACCCCTGGACCTTGGTCATAAACGGCGATGCAGATGTTATCGCCGCGTTGCGTAATCCGAATTGTAATGACGGTGTGGGGCAGGGTGTAGTGCAGAGCATTTCCTAAAATATTTTCAAATACACCACTCAAGGTCGTACCGTAGGTCGCGACAAGAGCTTCGTCGAGATCACTGGTGAGTTCTAAGGTGACTTGTTGTCGCTGAGCTTCGTCTGTTAAATCATCCTTAAGTGACTCTAATAAAATCTTTAAATCTATAACGTCACTTAGCTCCCAAATATCGGTTTCACTGGTTGGAAAAGACAAAATAGTGGAAATGATATCGTTTAGGTAATCCGCCGCCTTTCGAGCTTTTTCCAGTTCTTCGTGGACTTCTTCGTTGCCACGTTGCTGCGCTATGCCGAGGGCGAACTGTAAGCGTGCTAAGGGTGAGCGCAATTCATGAGAGACATCTTTGATCAAGCGCTTCTGCTCTTTCATGGACTTCTCAAGTCGTTCTGTCATGTTGTCGAAATCGCGACTAAGGTTACCAATTTCATCGCGACGATTTTTAAAATGCGGGGCGATGCGAACGCTCAAATCGCCTTTCGCGATTGCGTGGGTTGCACCTTGAAATGCATTTATCCCTTGAGATAAATGTCTCGCATAGATTAAACAAGCGATTCCGGATACGAGCAAGTAAGCGAGATAAAGTGTCCAGTTTTGACTGAATCCAAACCGCCAACGAACGTAGCGATCTTCATTCGGTGTGCGCGACGAAATGATTCTTATGAAATGTCCATCGGGAAGAAATACATATCGTGCAGCGTAGGTTTGTCCATTTTCGCTGATGCGGTAGAAAGGTGATCCGCGAGTAATTTTACTGAGGATGTCGGAGATTTTTAAGGTAACAGTCTTACCAGTTAATTCGATACCTTCTTCATCGAGAATATACACTTCGCGAAAATAATACTCCGGCATATTGGGTAAATTCTCGCGCAGCGTTGTAACGTTCCAGCGCATCAGTACTTCTGATGTGCGATTTAATGCGCGAAGAGAGGATCTATCGTAGGGAGTATCTTCTGCTAAGATGCCATCAAAACCGCCTTCTAGCCACTGAACATAAACCGTATGGCCGAGCACTGACGCGATATTTATTATCCAAAAACCAATAAAAATTCGTAAATAAATTTTAGTCATCAGAATTATTAGTAGTCAGCATGTAGCCCGCGCCGCGAATATTAATAATCAAATCTTTTTCGGTTGGATGAGTTGCAGATAATTTTTTGCGGATATTACTGATATGAACATCAATGCTTCGATCATAAGGAGTGAGTTTCCGACCAAGCGCTTCTTCGGTCAAAATATCTTTACTGATGACTTGGCCCGGAGAGCGCATTAGCCATTCAAGAACCGCAAACTCTGCACCGGTTAACGTTACTGAATCGCCGAAATACGTTACTGTATGGCTGCCCAAATGCACTTTTAAATCATCAACAGCGATAGTGTCATCAGTTTTAGATTGATTTTGTTGCGTGCTGATGCGGCGTAAGATTGCGCGTAATCGCGCAACTAATTCTCGAGGATTACACGGCTTCGCTAAGTAATCGTCTGCACCTAATTCAAGACCTACAATCCGGTCGACGGTATCACCCTTGGCGGTAAGCATTAACACGGGTGTTTTACAAAAATCGCGTAATTTTCTCAGTACTTCAAAACCGTTTAAAGTGGGAATCATTACGTCCAATACAATAACGTCAAAATTATTTTCTTTGATTTTATCCACGACGTTGCCGCCATCATGGACCATATCAACATCAAAACCTTCACCTTGAAGGTAATCACGAAGCAATTCACAAAGTTCAAGGTCATCATCAACGAGCAGGATATTGGGCATAGTTTAGGGCCGTCTTTGGTTAATAATTATTCATATTTAACGGTAAGTAATACTTAGTGGTCGATTCTACGTCGCAAATGTTATTTATAAAAGAGTCAGGTCGAAACTAACTCTCCTTTATAGCCAAATAACGTGTAATCCGGAGCAGAGACCTAATTCTTCGCCCTCGCTTTTAACGCGTCTTTAATTTTATCGCGCATGGTGCGTAATGCATTTTCTGTGGTGTCCCAGCCTATGCAGGCATCGGTCACTGATACACCGTATTTGAGGTCGCTGAGATTAGTGGGGATGCTTTGGTTTCCTGGCTCGATATTACTTTCTATCATCAGGCCAATAATGGACTTATTGCCTTCAAGGATCTGATTACTGACATTGTCCATCACTAAAGGTTGCAGCTCGTGATTCTTATTCGAATTTGCGTGGCTGCAATCGACCATAATATTGGTGGATACACCCGCTTTGTCGAGCGCTTGTTCAGCCATTGCAACACTAACCGAGTCGTAATTTGGCTTGTCACTACCCCCGCGAAGAACGACGTGACCATAAGGGTTCCCCTTGGTATGGATGACAGAAACTCGACCTTGAAAATTCATCCCTAAAAATCGGTGGGGACTGGATACGGATTGTAGGGCATTGATTGCTACGGTTAAGCCACCATCAGTTCCGTTTTTAAATCCAACCGCAGACGATAAGCCGCTGGCCAATTCTCTATGTGTTTGCGATTCTGTTGTTCGCGCACCAATTGCAGACCAAGAAACAAGTTCCTGCAAATACTGAGGAGAAATTGGATCTAGCGCCTCGGTAGCGGTTGGTAAGCCCATTTCTGCAATATCGATCAAGAGTTGACGTCCAATGCGCAAACCATCTTCAATTTTGAAGGAATCATTGAGGTACGGGTCATTAATAAGCCCTTTCCAGCCCACTGTGGTTCGCGGCTTTTCGAAATAGACGCGCATGATGATGTACAAAGTATCACTCACTTCGTCAGCTAATTTTTTTAATCGCTTTGCATATTCTTTTGCTTCTTCAATATTGTGAATGGAGCAGGGGCCGATCACCAGAATGATGCGATGGTCTTTGCCATCTAAAATATCGCGTACGGTTTGCCGACCTTTAATTACCGATTCGGTTGCTTCAGCACTTAGCGGCAAAGCCTTTTTTAATTCTTCTGGTGTAATTAATACGTCTTGAGAATTAACGTTGAGGTTTTCAATTAGCTGACTCATGTGACTACTGTCTAATCCTATAAAATTTTTATCAAGATACTTATTCGATTGGCTTTTAAGTTGGCTTTCATCACCATGGATTTAGTTGTTGTTCCAAACGAATTCATTGTTGCTTTCGCTTCGGCTGTGGCTTGCTCAAGACCTAGCCGCTGTGTGGGTAGGCTGTTGTTTTGAAGCTATGCTTGGCTTCGCAAATCGAGCAGGGAATAAATCTAGCTACCAACGCGATGAATGTGCACAAAAGCGCCCGATATTCTACTTAAAATATGGGCTTATTGTTAGCCACTTTTTCCCTCTATACACCACCAATGTGGGAATCTTTCTCCCTCAGAAGGCTTTTAACCTCGTTTTGCTAGATTAGGCTGAGGAAACTTCGTCAATTTTCAGCTCTTCAAAGTGAGCTATGTTGGGGAAATACAAGGCGGTACGAATAGCTTTACTGCTATCGAAACTCTGCATTAACGTACAATAATGCACGAGCTGTTGCCGATAGCTTTGTACCTCTCGCTGAATGAAGCTCGACAAGTCTTCCCTTTCAGCGGGCTCACTACTTTTGTAATCGACAATCCAACGTTCGTTATTGCAAACAAAGGTGCGATCAATAATGGATTCTTTGAAGCCGGTTTGTGTGCTTAGAATTGAGAACTCACACTCACTTTCTTGATGAGAGTTGTCCAATAACCATAAGCCGGTTTCGTCACCCAGAATACGAGTAACTGCAGAATGAATTTTTTCTGCTCCGTGTAAGGCATCTTGATTATTCAAGCCAAGTTGTCGTAATTGACTGGCCCAGTTTGAACGTCGCGTTTCGTTTGTCTCTTTACGCCATTTTTCTGCGCCTTCTAATGTGAGCTGATGTAGAACGCGATGCAAAACAGTTCCAGTATGACGTGCTGCTCGGTTTTCTATTCCGGTTGCCTGCGGTATTTCTTCGTCGTTAAAACTGGCTCGTCCCCTAAATTGTTTTAGCGTGTCGTCGGTTGGAATGATCGGAACCTGCCAAGAATCCGGGACTCTTAAAATGCTGCTTAAGGTTTTGTTTTCCGCATAAGGTTTTGTTGCTGAAGTGGCCTCGGCGCTCGCATCGTTAATGACTTCTGTAATTTGTATATCGCCGGCAACTGATTCCCAAATATTTTTGGCTAGGGATCCCGCGACGGGTGGCTTTATCTCACCATTTTTTTCGTCGCGTTTTAGGTTCATGCATAGAAATAAATTATTGATCGCGCGAGTGCAAGCAATGTACAGCAGGCGTGCTGATTCCAATTGCTCACGTATTTTTTTTTCTCTCACTAAGTAGGTATAGAGGTCGTCGGTTTCACCCACTTCACTTAAGGGGCTAAGTAGAGTGTGAGCGCTTCCGTGTTCATCGATAAAGTCTTGCCATACTAATAGTTCTTTATCATTGCCAGGGGTAGACCTATCGAGCCCTGGTAAGATGACGGTGTTGAACTCAAGACCTTTCGCTTTGTGAATAGTCATCACTTGAATGCGGGAGTTTTCAATTGATCGATCATAGAGTTTCGCCAAGCTTTCATCGAAAAGATTCCAGTCACTTATCCTTCCACCATGATCATGGCGTTCTAATAAATCAAAAAAATATTCTGGACTGTTTTTCTCTAAAGAATTGGTGATAACGCCTGGTCCCCCCAAGGCTAGCCAAACGCTTTCGATCCATATTCTTAGCGGCTTTCTTGATCTGTTTTGAAAGGCGATGAGAAAAATATTTTTTAATCTCTCAACACGTTTTAAGCCGGATGGACTAAGGGATAAATGCTGAACATTTTTTATTTGTTCCCATATGTTGGGGTAGCTTCCAGGCCTTGTGATCGCTGGCTTATGACTTGTGATTCGTTGCGTGGCGAGCTGGTGTAAGTCATTCATATCAAGACCGCACCAGGGCGCGCGAAGAACTGACAACCAGGAGATTCGGTCGGAGCTGTCTAACAAAGCTTTGGTTAATGACAGCAAATCAATAATAGCCATCCGCGTCATTAGCGGGTCAACATCTTTTGCAAGCCAATTAATATTTTCTGAGCGAAGTTGTTGAAGAATATCGCGAAGATGAGACCGGCTGCGAACTAAAATCGCGATGGACGAATTATCATCTTGCGCAAGTTTTTCTTTGATTAGATCGACGACAAACTGCGCTTCGCCATTTTTGGCTTCATCAATAAAGCCATGAGTTTCGACGGTTGCTTTAGGGTTTGCGTCAAAAAATGCGTCGGCTCGATTATAAGAAACGGCACCGCGATTAATGTTTATTTCTTTTGGGAAAGTGTTTTCGAAAGTCGTATTTACCCAGTTGACCAAGGTCCCGTCGGAGCGGAAGTTAACTGATAAGTTTAATGGTTCGAGCGCGATATCACCGATCCCATATTTCGCTGCGCCTAAAAAAATACTCACGTTTGCATTTCGAAAACCGTAGCAAGATTGCATTGCATCACCGACAACAAACAATGTTTTACCATCGTCTGCTTGCCAATTTTGGGTAAGCTTTTCGAGTAACTTTAATTGTGCAATGGATGTATCTTGAAATTCATCAACCAAAATATGATTAATTTTATAATCTAAATAAAGCGCCAGATCTGTTGGGTCTTGTGGATCACCGAGAGCATCGAGGGCGGCGCTGGTAATCGTATCGAAGTCACATTCTCCTGTTCGTTGGCAAGTGAGCATGAACTCTGCGACGAGTAAAGGCAGCAAACGTGTCAAGCTATCGAGCATCTTCCATTGCGCACTTTGAAAAGAGGGTTCAGGAAGCGCCTGAATATCTCTTAGAATTTCAGTTAGTGCGTCGTCTGACCCTCCGTTGTTACCGTGTAGGTCTGCAAGTAGCGCTAGAATACGTTCTTTATAAAATTTTGTATTAGGATCTTTCTTGTCGACGGGAAAGCCTTGCCTTTTGTCGATGGTTTTACGCCAATTGCCATCGTTGGTTAGTAACAGCGAACACAATGCTTTCCAATGAGCGAGCGAGTCCGTCGTGGTGTTAAGATCATCGATTCCATGTAAATGTATTATCGGTGAGTCGCTGCCAGCCTTTGTTAGCTGTTCAGCGGCATAACAACTTATTTCAAGTAATTCCGGTGTATAAATTGCGATGAGTTCGTCCGCACGTCGTAAAGTTGCTTCGACGATATAAGCTAGACTCTCTTCTAAATGAAATCGACTTTCTGAATTCTTTCCGGTTTGCAGCAGAGTGCTGATCCATTGATTTCGCTGACTTAACAAACGCGTGAGCAGCGATTCGAGATTGGGAATGTTGTTATCTAAATGTTGAATTAAGTTGTCGAAATCTTCCCGGAAGGGAGAGTTTCCTGTCATTGATTTGAAAAACTCTCTTACCGTCTCAGCATACAGTGAGCCTGGATTATCGCTGGGTTGTAATTCATTACTTAGGTGCTGATCAATAGGTAATTGTTTTAGCAGCGACTGGCAAAAACCATCAATCGTTTGTACCCGAAGTCGGTTAGGAATTAATAGTAAGTTCCAGGACAGTTCTTTGTCTCTCTCTAAGACTTTCGTCGCGAGAGAGTGAGTGAGTTTTTCGTGTTCACTAGTGAATGATTTTTCACTAGGAGAATCTGCGGCCTTTCTTATTGAGCCAATTATGCGCTGATGCATTTCTTTGGCCGCTTTGCGAGTGAACGTAATGCTGAGTACTTCTTCTGGGTTGTTACAAGATAAAAGTAGTTTTAAAACCCGCTGTGTAAGTAGTCCTGTTTTTCCCGATCCCGCGGGGGCAGAAACAATGAAAGACTTGTTAGGTTCCAATGCCCTCGCTCTCGCATGGCCATCACCGGGTAGCTGGGGTTGAGAATTCATCGTCATGATTCTCGCTCCCATTGATTAATAAAGTCGATTTCCGCGATACGGTTTAAAGCATTGAGCTTGATATCAAAGGAATTAAATTGATTTTTCTTAAAGTCGACAGTGCAGGTTCCCGATGTGAATTCCTTGCTCAGATTCAAGAGCGTTCTGTTGAATTCGTCTAAGGTTTGTTGCCAGTTTTCACCAAAGCCCGCTTTAAGAGGGGCGACTAATTTTTTATCCGCTTGATCTTCACTGGTTTCCATTAGGCCGAAAAAATCAACTGCTTTAGTTTTTATAATAGCGAATGCAATCCCTTTTACTTGATCGTCCAATGCGACGGCATACAAGGGAAGTTGTGGTTCATCTGGGCGATCTCCAGACCAGCTGGCTTTGGTAACGTTTCCCGTTTTGTAATCGATGAGTAACTGATCGCCATTCGGAAATTGATCGATCCTGTCGATACGCAGTTTTAAAGGAAGTCCACCAAAATTTACATTGAGTTCTTTTTCAATCCCAACAACATGGAAATCTTTACGATTTTTTTCTAGATTTAGCCATTCTATGCTTAGGCGTTCGAAACGTTTTCGTTCTAATTCGTAATAATGTCGATCGAGAAACTCTGAATTATTTGTATATTTTTCGGTAAAAACCGTTTCAATAGCTTCGTTGATCAAATTTAACAAGCTATCTTCTGCAATTGAATTGAGCGCAGAGCTATCTTTTAGCGTTTGCCAGAGGTTTGCCAAGATACCGTGGAGAATATTACCTTTGTCCGCCGCACTTAAACCGAGTGCTGGTGCTTCTACTTGTTCCGTGCCTAATCTATATGTCGCAAAAGCATTGAAAGGGCAGTGAGCTTGTTGTTTTAAAATGCTGAAGCCACCCTCGATTGCTTCATCACTTAGGTTTTGATATTTCGGCCCAAACTCACAATTAATTAATTCAAATTTAGCGGGCTCGAGTTCCGCAAGGTATTTCGCAAGCCCATAATCATTCGGATTACAAAAGTAATCGAGCGGCGTCTCGGATAGTGATTCGATAAGAGGACTGGGTAATAGCGTTGCTTCTTCGTCATCATTTGAATAGCTAAGGACAACTTGATGGGCGCAATTTAAATAGTTACTGGTAAGCGACTGAGCATAGAGCAACTCTTTCTCGATAGACGATTGAGGCATTTGATATTCGCGTTGTAGCGATAGAGGTAAAAGAGGATTCGGGTTTAATTTTTGTGGCCAAGTCTGATTGTCGAGGCCTAAGACCCAACAATGAGTAAAGCTTAAGCCGACGCCTTCAAGTAAGCCGAGTATTTGTATCGGAGAGTCTTTGACTTCCGCCTGAAAGTGCGTTGAGTTTGCCAGCTGTTCTAGGGCTGAGAATGCTTCGGAAAAAGACCAAGTTTTACGAGTTAAATCTAGGCTTAGAAATTTCTCTAGAAGTTGGTACCACTGGGTTAGTTCTTGGTATTCGACGCTGTCTAGATTTCTGGGTCCGGGCCAATTTAAACACTCCAATTGTTTAAGAAATCGTTGCACCCAGATTTCGATAGTACAAGAACTGTTGTTTCTACGACGAAAAGCTTCAAATTCAAAAAGGCAGCGGCTCAGCGCGTTTCCACTCCTTGCTTCGTCAGAATTGTCGAGTTTCGAGGTGTCGGACTTTTCAAGGGCGTTGCGAATTTGTGCGGTAGTAAAAGAGAACTGTTTTTTTGCTTTTAATCGTCGTAGTGTTTCGCTACGAATAATATTCTCATCCGCAATCGATGAGATAAAAGGTGAGCTTAATAGCTGATAACTTTCTTCATTAGTTAATTTATTTTGATTTAAACGCAGCAAAAGTAGGGTGTCATGAATTAAAGGCGTTCTGCCTAAGGGTGTTCCCGTAGAAATATTAAACGGCAAGGTATAGCGCGGTGTATTGAGAGAATAAAATTGCGGTTCAAAGGTTTCGCAAAAAATTCGCTCAATCAAATCTCGGAGACTGCCTAAGTTTGGTGTGACGATGCCGATCTTGGCCTGCGGGTTTTCTGTGAGTACTTTTTTACTCCACGCCGCCGCTGCACGTATTTCATGTTTCTTATCGAGGGCTGAAGTTCTGAGCTGCGTGGCTTTAGAGTTTTTGAGCGGGAGGCTAACGGAAACTTTTTTCGCCGCAGCTTGGATTAATGCTTCGTGTAAGGGAGGGATGACGTCGAAGCTTTGTAAAAATATTTCTGATTCTTTATCTAATAAGTTTTCAGAAAATGAATCGAGAATGATTTTATTGGCGCTTTCGCGAGTAATTAGCTCTGCTTTGGTTAACTGACTTTCAAAGTCCGACGCCCAATTGAGTAACTTTGCACTATTGCTTTTTTCATCCAGGAATTGTGATTCCAAGCTTGCAAGTGGCAATTGCCATAATTGCAGTCGCTGATGCGCTTCGTTGGCTTGTCTTGCCAGGGCGGTTGCTGACGCTCCGGCAACGGCATCGGTGTCGCCATTAATAATTGCGCTCCAGATATGCTGGCGTTGTAGATCATTGAGAATAAGCTGATTGGTTTTGGTGCTGGTCCCCGCTAAGCGCTGCCAAAGTAATTCAGTCCATTCGGAAAAGTTGAAAACTCTGGGGGTCGCAATGGCAGAAGAGCCTTGATGTTCAATTAGAGCAAGTCGTATTTGATTGCATAGACGTCTATTTGGAGTGAGCACCAAGGCACCCTTATTAAGCGGTTCAAGTAATGCTGTAATGTCAAAAAGTGCTTTTGCCACGGTGCGTCCAATGTCTAAGAGCTAAGGTTGTCTTTTATTATTTACTGCTGCTTTTCATAGCTCGCCGGAGTCTATTACCTGTCCAAATCCGACGAAGAGGCTTCATATTCTGTGATCACATTACGTCGAAATGTATTTCGCTAGGGAAATGAGACTCCAAAGCAGGCACTAACTTATGAATCAGCGGGTTGTTGGCCGTGAAAACGCTTTGGTATTCTCGTTCATTGCTCTCGGTACCTGGGTGTAAATCGTGTTCAACTAAGACATTTTGCAGCCGGCGAGCGATTGCATTCCCAGAATCAACCCAGCGAAGTCCTTCGCCGAGTAAGTTCGTAAGCTCTTGTTTTAAAAAAGGAAAGTGTGTGCAGGCTAAAACGATAGTGTCTACTAACGGGTAGTCAGGATGAGCCAAAAGAGGGACTACTACCGCGCTGAGATCTTTTGGATCTACGGTTTCACCGCGTAATTTGCTCTCTGCAATCTGAACAAGCGTGCTAGAGCCCAACGTGAGTACTTTGCAATCAGCGGCAAAATCACTAATAAGCTGTTGCGTATACGGGCGTTGAATAGTCCCCGGTGTCGCTAGGACGGCGATCGTTTTAGATTGGCTTAGTTGCGCTGCCGGCTTGATCGCGGGGACGACGCCAATAATAGCTTGCTTGAAGTGATTCCTAATCCTGGGTAGCGCTACAGTGCTGGCTGTATTGCAAGCAATAACGATGACCTCAGGTTTAAATCTCGCCACCAATCGCTGTAATACACCTTCAACACGTTCTATCAAATCAGCTTCGTGCTTCTCGCCATAGGGAAAATAGGCATTATCTGACGCATAAGTGATCGAGATGTGTGGTAGGAGCGCTCGGATTTCGCTGATGATACTTAAACCACCAACACCAGAATCAAAAACCAAAACCTGTGTGGAACGAGACATGTTGTTTCATTAATCAAGAGAAATCGGAATTGTACTCGACTTACCGCCAGAATGGGTTCAGCATTTGAGGCTTTATCGAGCGAGGTAATTTACGCGTAGCTTGGTTACCGGGAAAAGATCAATGCAATCTGCTGGTTTGATCGATTATTGATCGCCCGAGTTGACGCAAGCTTGGTTTTGGGAACATTCCTGGTCATTGGAAACCTTCCTGCTCAAAAGTATTCGGGCTCGGGTTCGGGCTCTAGAATGTTGAAGTATTTCTGATCCTCTTTGGCAAATAGGTGATCGCCGCCGAGCTTGTGTGCATGCTGAAGAAAGTAAGACGCTGTTGGCCGATCATTTAACTCGAAGTAACACTGGCCAAGCCGCAATAACACCACCGGGCTTTCTTTGGCAAAGGGGCATTTAAGGGCAGAGAGTAGGGCTTCTCTAGCCTGAATGTACTGGCGTTTCTTAAAATAAGCGTCGCCTATTGCCGTGAGTACCCAGCCAGCTTCTCGCCATTTGCGTTGTGGCTTAGGCAAGAGCAACCAAGCTTGGTAGAATGCGCGCAATGCGCGATTGTATTTTTGCTGATCATAAAAGCCATAACCACGATAACAAAGCGATTTTATTTGCTGTTGGACACTGGGGTTTAAGATGGGTGTTTCGAACATGGCAATTTTATTGGTTTGTTTTATTTGTCGGTATCAGTATCGAAATAAATAATAGCAATTGTTATAAAAGGTTTATTTATTAACAAGGCGTTCTATTGGAGTCGCCATCAAATTAGCGATCATCAAAATACAAGTATCAAAACAATACACCTATAAAAACAACAAACGTATAAAACCAACAAACCTATAAAACCAACAATGAATCAAGAATTGTCAAAACGTTTTAAGATAATTTAATAGAGCCGTGAGGTGGTGCACTTGTTAGAGCAATTTTCAGCGGAAGTAGTTTACCTATTTTTTGGGGCATGTGCAGTAGTTCTAAGCATTGTGCTGACTTCTTTTTTTTGGCACCGAAAACTTCGCGCCATCCGCAACACAAATGAACTCGTTAATCTTGACCTCGAGCAAAGCATAAGGGGCGTCAAACAGGAAAACGAAAGTCTACAGCATCAACATCAGACTCTTGATAAAGAATTGGCTGTTGCGCAATCGCAGCTTCAACAGTTAGCACCGCTCAACGAAAAGCTTGAACAGCAACATCAAGAGCTGCTTTCCGTGAATCGTGACAATGTCATGTTAAAAACACGGATTGATTCTGAGCGGCTCCGTTATGAAGAACAGCTTGAGCTGTTGAAGAATGCCAAAGACAGTCTGGGTAAAGAATTTGAGAATATCGCAAACAAGATTTTTGAAGCGAAGCAGAGCCAGTTTACCCAATCAAGTCGAACCGCCCTCGAAGGTACGGTGAATCCTTTACGCGAACAATTAAAAGACTTCCGTAAGCAGGTAGAGGATGTTTACAACAAAGAAAATGCAGATCGCAATAAATTGGCCGGCCAGATAACGGAGCTGCAAAAACAAACTCAGCAAATTGGTCAAGATGCGATAAATTTAGCCAGTGCATTAAAAGGTAATAATAAAACCCAGGGGAATTGGGGCGAGGTGGTACTAGAGCGTTTGCTAGAAGAGTCTGGCCTGCGTAAAGGACATGAGTACGAAACGCAAGTGAGTTTAAAAGATGACCAGGGGCAACGTCGAAATCCGGATGTTATCGTCCGCTTACCCGAGCAAAAAGATATCGTTATCGATGCCAAGGTGTCGTTACTTCATTATGAACAATACTGTAATGCCGATATCGACAACGAGAAGCAGCAAGCCTTGAAGGGGCATTTGACTTCAATTCGCGGGCATATCGATTTGCTCAGTAAAAAGAACTACGAGCGCCTAGATAACATTCGTTCGTTGGATTTCGTTTTTATATTTGTGCCAGTTGAGTCGGCTTTTATGTTGGCCTTAGAGCACGATCCCCAATTGTTTAGTTATGCCTACGATAAGCATATCGTTTTAGTGAGTCCCACGACCTTGCTGGCAACCTTGAGGACAGTGGAAAATATTTGGCGTTATGAGAAGCAAAATAAAAACGCGGAGCGTATCGCAGCAATGGCCGGGAAGCTACATGATCAGTTTGTACTTGTCGTTCAGTCTTTGCAGGAGTTGGGGCAGAATATTGTTAAAACCCAGCAATCATTCGACAATACCCAGAAGCGACTGCAAACCGGTAATGGGAATTTATATAAGCGAATTCAAGATCTGGATAAGTTGGGCGCGAAGTCAAAACGACGCTTGCCTAAGAATGATTTGATAAGCGATGGTGAAGACGTGACGAAGCTCATTCAGTTGAATTCCTTATCGGCACCGCAAATTGAAGATGAGCTAGACGAAATCGAAGAACAAAGCCCTGAAACTGAAATGGAAGCCGAAACTGCAAGCACAAGTACCGAAACAGATTAGCCCGCTTAGGCGTTTCTACCCTTGAGTTGTCACAGATCTAATTAGAATGGCGAGAAAGATAGACCCCACACTCCATATGATGTGTGTAAGGAAACTGATCAAAAAATGCGGCATGTTTAATCGTGTGAGTTTTGCAAAGTGTGTGTAAATTTTCCAGAAGCGTTTCTGGATTACAAGAAATATATAAGATGTTGTCGAATTTTTTTACCATGTTACAAGTCGCATCGTCTAAGCCGGCTCGAGGTGGGTCGACGAAAACGGTAGAAAAATCATAGCCCTCCAAATCTATATCCTTTAAGCGCCGAAATTCTCTAACTCCCTCTATTGCTTGGCTGATATCTTCAGCGGACATCTTTACAAAAGCAATATTGTCGATATCGTTGATAGCGCAATTTTCCAAAGCGAGTTTAATGAGTGATTTAGATATCTCTGTCGCTAAGACTTTATCGAAGTGTTGAGACAGTGGCAGGGTGAAATTGCCATTGCCGCAGTAAAGCTCAAGCAAGTCCCCGCGAGTATTTGATTTGTTGTCGGAGGATGTTTTTTCTTGAGCAAATTCGATCTTGAGTACACTGTCGGCCCAGTTCAGCATTTCTTTGCAAACGCTGGAGTTAGGCTGAGAAAAATTACCTTCTTGTTGTTTGTAGTGATAAATTTTATCGCCAACTTCGAAAGTCTCCCTTACGGTATCGTCGCTAAGAGGCAGTTTTTGTTTCTTGCTTCGTCCCACAATTTTAATGCCAAGATTTCCACACTTGTGTTGTATCGTCTGCCGCCATTCTTCGTTAAGCGCTTTGTGGTAAATCAGTGTGACCAACATGTCGCCAGCCCGTGTAGAAAGAAATTCAATTTGAAATAATTTCTTGCGTAATATAGATTCGGTTTTCAGTACAGCTTTTAATTTTGGCATTAGTTCGTTGATAGCTTTTGAAGCGATTGGGAACGTTTCGATGAAATGTATTTTATTGTTATCTTCGCGATCAAACATAGCGTAGTGGGTTTCATCTCCTTGATGCCATATTTTGAATTCGCAGCGATCCCTGTAGTTCAACTGTGGTGACTGAAAACAAGCGATTTCATTTGAATAGTATGGTGAAAGAAGTTGCTTTATTTTATTCACTTTATCGTGAAACTGTTTTTGGTAATCAGCAGGATTAGGTGAGAATGAGTTCATATCAATATCAGAATAAAATTTTAAGTCTTAAGTGCAGCTGGGTGCGAGATGTAATGATTGCGGAGGTTACCTGATGATTAAAGAATTAACAATTAAAACAAGGGCGCAGGGTTTGCACGATGTCACGGCCGAGCTGGCGGGCTTGATTGCAAAAAGTGGGGTTGAGCAGGGTTTGTGTACGGTGTTTTTGCAGCATACTTCCGCAAGTTTGTTGATACAAGAAAACTATGATTCTAGCGCTAAGTATGACCTGGAAAACTGGATGAATCGTATGGTGCCTGAAAACGATCCGCTCTATACCCACACCGCCGAAGGCGAGGACGATATGCCCGCCCATATTAAAGCAGCATTAACCGCGAACTCTATTGCGATTCCTTTTATTAGTGCTCAGCTTTGTTTGGGAACTTGGCAGGGCGTGTTTCTGTGGGAGCACCGCCACGGGCCGCATTCCAGAAAAATGGTCGTTCATCTCAATGAGGATAAATAAATCACAACTAAGAATAATTGGCTTTTTCTAAAGGCAAACTAATCCTAAAAGTAGTTCCTATTCCCTCTGCCGATTCAACAGTAATCTTTCCGTCATGATGCTCAGTGATGATGAAGTATGAAACGGATAAGCCTAGCCCAGTCCCTTTACCGACTTCTTTGGTGGTAAAAAAAGGTTCAAAAATATGACGTCTAGTGGAGTCATTCATTCCTGCGCCATTGTCAGTAATCTCAATGACAAGCCATTCTGCGTCGTTGTGTAATTTAATTTTTAATTGCGGTGTTTGGGTTTCTTGCAAATGCGAACTAGGGAATGCTTGCGCAGCATTACGAAAAATATTCAAAAGTACTTGCTGTATCTCAGCGGCCGAGCAGGGTACCGAAGGAAGATCGCTTTGATATTCTTTTTCGATCAAAAGATTTTTTTTGCCTTCTACAGTGTTGATTTGGAGGCTGTTAGCCACTAACTCTAAGCTGTGCTCGACCAAATTAACGATATTGACGTACTCATGCTTCTGGTTGCTGCTACGACTAAATTCGAGCATGTTAGTAACAATGTGTGCAGACCGTTCCCCAGATTCTTTAATGCCGTCGATAAACTTATAAATTCCCCGTTCTTTTAAATAGCTCTGAATAGAGTCTAGATCAACGCCTAACCGCTTCGCGGTTTCAAGGTTTGCGGCGATGTCTGGAGAAGTGCGTCGGTAAATATTCTGCACGCCGTGCAAAATCGCACTGAGGGGGTTGTTAATCTCGTGAGCCATTCCCGCCGCCAATTCTCCTAGAGACATCATTTTTTCGTTTTGAATCATCATATTTTCAAAACGCACACGCATGGTGACATCGTCAATTCGAATTACTGCACCAACAACTTCGCTTGAAATAAGCGGGTAAATCACTGAATCGGTATGAATAATTTCTCCGTCGTTTTCGTGCTGAACGGCCTCTTGAAGTTGAGTTCTGTTTGTGTCGATAGCTTTTTTTACTTTGGTAAGGTCAATGCCTAGTTCCGGTGCAATATCAACCACATTTTTGCCTAGTGCATCTCGAGGGTTTATGCCGGTGTTGCGTTCGGCTGCTGTGTTCCACTGCGTGACAATTCCTTCTCGGGTAAGTCCGATAAGAATCGACGGCATTGAGTTGATCATGCTATGTAAATAATCTTGGGTTTCTTGGAGTAGTTCTTCAGTGATTTCGTGCTTGGCGATCTCCTCATAAAGTTGATTGTTTATCGCCCTCAGTTTATTGGTTCGCTCCGTTACCCGTTGCTCCAACTCTTTTTGTGCAGACTTAATATCGAGCTCGGTGTTTTTATGTTTGGCCCGGCTGCGCAACAGTACGATGATTAATATGATTTGAACGATGACTAGGGCCAACACTAAAGATGTTTGGAAGCTCCCGCCAAATAAAGTCGAGGGCAGGGATTGCGCCGGGGCAATGGAGCTGAATAACAGCAAAGGGACGGAGTATAAGAGTGTGGGTGATTTCGCTGGCATTTTTATTTTCTTGTTCTGGCCGCTGATACAAAATATTGTGTTGGTTATTCTGACACGCCGCAAAAATTAATTCTCTGCTAAGTTTTTCATCCATAAACCAAGGTCAGTGACTACTTTAGTGACGGTATTTTAAACAGCGTCATGACTCGTGTAAATTATCCTTAGTTAAGCTTAATTCTCTACGTAATCAAAGAGATAGCCGTCTGACAAGACACAAGCTGAAAATCGTTTGACTTGAAAAAATATTAAGGTAGAATGCGCAGCTCTCCAAAATCGGGTGGTTAGCTCAGCTGGGAGAGCATCGCCCTTACAAGGCGAGGGTCACAGGTTCGATCCCTGTACCACCCACCAAAAAACTGACTGGTTCAATCCAGTACAGCATCGCGGACCGGTAGTTCAGCTGGTTAGAATGCCGGCCTGTCACGCCGGAGGTCGCGGGTTCGAGTCCCGTCCGGTCCGCCATTTCACGAAGTATCAGAATTCCCCACTAAAGTTATTTTTATCTCCGTTGCTCCAGGGACGAGAACCCTAAGGGTTCGACAAAATGCGAGAGCATTTTGAACGAGGAGTGAAGCGACGAAGCCTCGAAGAGGTTAAAACAAGCCTGAGCTTGTTTTTATCACTAAACTGTATGGAACAGTTTTGATCGAGGAGTGAAACGACGAGACCCCTTTAGGGGTGAAATGCAGGAAGCATTTCATAAATCCCGTCTGTTTTTTCCAGATTAACTCCAATCTAAACAAACACGCCAAAGTATCACTTCGGCCCAGACTTTTGCAACCAGTAGATATTTTCCAGACCTTCGCCGACATGGCAGATAATAGCTCCTGCAATATCTGCATTCACAACATCCTGTTGCTCGAAGCTGGCATAGAGGTTACAGGGATGTGCTCGTAGCGTGTCTGGAAAATACCTGCTGGCTGCAAAAGTCTCAGAGTTGCACGTATCAATAAAGATTAAAAAAGAGGAAGCGATTCATAATTCGCCTCCGACTCTTCCAGATTAGCCCCAATCCAAAATAAATTTGAAAACAAGCAGGCGCCATACTAAAACCGGGGCCAACAAAAGTGGTGTAAGATTACTTCGTTCAATTCGCCGCTGCTTTAGAGGTTATAAACAAAATGTCTATTAAGCTGGTGAATCAAGAAAACTTAAGAGGGAAGTTAAGACCTTTAGTTGGGGTTTTGGCTTCTGAGTTGACGAAATTAATCCCTGAGGCTGTTGTGGAAGAGGTGGGGTCATCCTCTATTCAAGGTTGTCTTACTAAAGGGGACGTGGATTTTCTTGTAATCGTCTCGAAATCGAATTTTAATGTTGCGAGGGACAGGTTAGTCGAGTTTTATGAAATAAACGATATGGATTTTATTGAGTATTTTGAGAGCTTCAAGGGTAAGCGTGAGGGTGTAGACATAGGTATTCAGCTCTGTGTAAATGATAATCCCTTTGGTTTTTTGATTTTCAAAAAGGCTATGACTGCTTCGCCGAAATTGGTGGAAGACTACAATAAGATCAAAATAGAGGCCAGAGGTCTTGATGTTGACGAGTATCGAAAAGCGAAAAACAAATTCATAGAAAGCGTAATAAAGAATAATTCTTAACACACTCCTTAAGAAGGTATGCTCCCATCCGGTTGCAAAAAGAGAAAAGTGAAAAAAATGAAAAAAATAGAATTTTTAGTAGACAAAAATAATATCTCGAATTACGAGATTGTAGAAAGTTCTCTTGATGATGAAACCCTTAGCGATGGACAAGTGCTGCTGAAGATTGATCATTTTGCTTTTACTGCAAATAATATTACTTATGCAGCGGTGGGTGACAAGCTTCGGTATTGGGATTTTTTCCCTGCGTCTGAAAATAAAGGCTGTATACCGGTGTGGGGTTTTGCGGAGGTTATTTCTAGCCGATGTAGTGAGGTCGAGGTGGGTGCCCGTTTTTACGGCTATTCCCCTATGGCGACTCACCTCATTGTCGAGCCTACTCAGATCCGGCAATCTGGTTTCGTTGACGGCACAAGTCATCGCAAAGAGCTTGCGCTGGTTTATAACCAATATCTTCGCTGTTCAGAAGATCCTTTGTATCGTGAGGATAATGAAGCGCTGCAAATGATTTTTCGCCCCTTATTCACGACTTCATTTTTAATTGATGATTTTCTCGCAGATAATAATTTCTTTTCTGCCTCACAAATTATTCTTACCAGTGCCTCCAGCAAAACGGCAGTTTCTCTAGCGTATTTACTGCAGCAGGCTAAAACCTCGCGAGAGCAGCCTATAGAAATTATTGGTTTAACTTCTAAGGGCAATGTTAATTTTGTGAACGGTCTTGGCTATTACGATCAAACGCTCGACTATGATGCACTTGGTTCACTGAATGAAAGTGCTTGCGTAATTGTTGATTTTGCAGGGAATTCCCAATTAATTGAAGATCTGCATCGTCGGTTTGGCGAGACATTAAAATATTCATGTATGGTGGGGCTTTCTCATTGGGAAGAAAACAGAAAGTTACCCGAAGATCTTCCTGGTCCAAAACCCGCGATGTTTTTTGCACCGTCTCAATCACAGAAACGTGTGAAAGAATGGGGAGGAAAAAAGTTTCAAGCGCTTTTAGTGCAACAATGGAATAGCTTTGCTAAATCCGCGAGTCAATGGCTAGAAGTGGAAGCAAGCGCTGGTCCGAAAGCAACTCAAGAAGTATTTGAAAAAATTCTTAGAGGCGAAGCGAGCCCGAAAACCGGACAGCAAGTCTCTTTATTTGCTAGGGATTAGCTTTCTTAAATAATTTGGAGAAATTTTTCTCGCAAAAATTGAAATTAAGTTCGTTGCGTTAATTCTGAATTTGAGCCATAAAAAAACGCCGCGATTTATATCGCGGCGTTTTCGTTTAGACGCTTCTAAAGCTAATTATAAAATTACTCTTTCGGCTTAACTTGACCAAGACCAATGACATTGCCGGAAGCAACTACGTGCCCTTTGAGTGGGGCGACTAATTCGTCGTAGTTCTTAGGTGCAAAGTCTGCGGGTAACACGATATCGAGGGCTAAGACTTGCATGTGGTAGCGATGCTTTGGTCCGGGTGGTGTGCGTGGCCCTAGGTAGGGTTGTGCAGCACCGCGATAATTCGGACCATAGATGGAGCCTTCTGGTTTTTCTTCTGCCTTCATGCCTGCCGCAAGTTTGGTGATTGATGCGGGGATGTTAACGATGGACCAATGTAAGATAGGCGAACCTCGAACGACGAAAGCACTGTCTTGCATAATGATCGCATAAGATTTGGTGGTGGCCGGGCCTGCGCTCCATTCCAAACCGGGGAAGGTGTTGGTTTCGTACTGTGTGTATTTAAAGTCAATGTCTGCGCCATCTTCCCAGCCGGGTGTTGTTACAGTCAGCTTTTCGCTGGCGGGATGGGTCGCAGTGACGATTAGCTCCGCGCCTTTATCTGGATCGACCGGCGGAGGAGATTGAGCAAATATTGGAGCGGCCATCGCCACGGTAAGGCTAGCAACTATTAATAAGAGTTTTTTCATATTTTTATCCTTGTGTAAGAAACTGTAAATAGTGATGCCGGAACTGGGCTGTTAGTTTACGCGTTTTTACAGTCGTTGAAAGCAGGGTGAGTCCAAGCTGGAATAAATAATGTAAAGAAAAATATTGAAGCGGTTTTATTTTTCTAACGGGCTTTTGATTGTTGTTTGATTCTGTAGTTCCTTTCTGTAGTTCCATTCAATATCTGTTGGTTCAGTAAGTTATAACATTTTTCGTTTTCGCGAAAACGACCAACGAAAGACGACACATTATTGAGCTTTTCGGTTCGCTGCTTCCATATCAGGTGTAATTAAAAATACCGCTACCGATTCGGGATCTTTATTTTCAAAATACACCGTGGCTGTGTGAGGCCATCGGCTACTTAGGCCCCAATGATCTAGGAGCTTCGATACTACTCTCCAATTGCTTGTCTCTAAGGCTTGAATAATTTCTTCTCGTGTCATCCCTAGTTTGATAGTAGTGCCGTCCAAGTCCATTGATTCGTCGCTTTTGAAATTGGCGATGTCAGGGCGGATATTGATATTGACATTTCTCGTTGTCGCATCCGGATAAGCTTTTAATAATATTTCTGTACCGAGGGAAATAATGCTGACACTGAGGCTGAGGTCCATAAACATTTTTTTAGTTGGGTCTCGTAGAATCGTAATGTCACAGCGTGAGAATTCGCTTCCATCTTCTAATATGCCAGTGGTCAACACGATATCCCCGATAAGTAGGTCAGTGAATTTTGACGCAAGCTCTTTACGTATTTTCTCCTCGGTTGAAGCTATTTTATCTGTTTCGCTACAGGCGGCAAGATAGGTGGTTAATAGAATAAATACGAATACATAGAGAGCGCGCTTGTTCATGATTATGATCCCTGTTTTTATATTTATAAAAAATTAAACCAAGAGAGCTTTAGGCTAAATAAAAAACCACCGATGAAGGTGGTTTTTTTGAGGTTATTAATAAAAATATTTTTCAAAAATATAAATTAATTTGTTTCTCTATTCGCCTCTCGAACGACATAAGCACGAACTGCTTCAGCATCTTCTTCACTGATTTGTTCTTTAAAACTCACCATCCCTTTTTCTGTTAACTCGCCGTTGATGACAACGGCTTTCCAAAGGTCTTCAGAACCTAGGCGAGCACTGTAGCGAAGGTCGGGGAAAATGCCGTCGGGGTTAGGATTCACTGTGGCAGGGCCGTGGCAAACACTGCACAGGCGTCCGTAAACTTGTTCACCTTGGGCGATAAATTCATTGCCGCCAAATAGAGGTGGCGGAGCAGGGCGGCCATCGGTTTCGACGCTGATTTCGGCTTCCTCTATGCTGTTTGGCAAACTGGCATTTCCACCGGCTTTGAAAACCAATAAGCGTGAGTTGTTGGTAGAGGATTCAGTTGTCGCGTCGCTGGCGCCAGGGCCTTCGCGAGGTAAGCCTCTCGCACCAACCACAATGGCAAATTGTTGTTGACCGTCAACGAGGAAGGTAGAAGGGGCCGCAACAACCGCTGCCTGAGTCTTCGCTGACCACAGTGTTTCGCCGGTTTCTGCATTATGAGCGTTAAAGAAGCCGCCGGCGTCTCCCTGGAATACCAGGTTTCCAGCCGTAGTGAGTACTCCAGCGACGCTGCGGGGGGTAGGTCGTGGCACTCGCCAGACTTCTTCTTGTTTAATAGGATCCCAAGCGAGTAGGTAGGCTTTACTTTCTGGAACCGCCGTGTCGGCTTGGCGTAGAAAGCGCGCACCTGCAGCGAAATCGGTACCGGTATTCCAGCCTCGGCTGGAAGGAGTGAATTCTTCAACCGATGCATAGCCGCTGCTTTGTTCCCAAACAGGAATGTAAACCAAACCGGTATTGGGATTAAAGGCCATCGGATGCCAGTTGTGGGCGCCCAATGGTCCGGGCTGGACGAGGAAGGGCTCGCCGGTTTTGTCGTATCGAGCCTTGGGGTTTTCAACGGGTCGACCGGTTTGTAAATCGACATGTGTCGCCCAGTTGAGCGGAGCGAAGGCCTCAGCGGAAAGCAGCTCACCGGTTTTCGCATCGAGAACATAAAAGAAGCCATTCTTTGGTGCTTGCATCACCACCCTTCGATCTTTGCCGTCAATCTCTAAGTTGGCGAGGATGATGTGTTGAGTCGCGGTGTAATCCCAGGTTTCACCGGGCGTTGTTTGATAGTGCCATTGATAGCTACCGTCGTTGGGATTGAGGGCAACAATGGAAGAGAGGTAGAGATTGTCTCCGCCGCCAGGGCTTCTATACAGCTGGTTCCAAGGTGAGCCGTTACCAACACCAATATAAAGTAGATCCAAATCAGGATCGTAGGCCATGGCATCCCAGACAGTTCCGCCGCCACCTTCTTTCCACCATTCTCCGTTCCAGGTTTTCGCGGCTTCCTCAAGTTCTGGCTGTTCGAAACCATCGGCTGGGTTGCCAGGGATGGTGTAAAAGCGCCAATCCAGCTCGCCATTGTCAGCGTTATAGGCAGAGACATAGCCGCGAACGCCGAGTTCGGCGCCGCCATTGCCGATCATCACTTTGCCTTTAATTACTCGCGGCGCGCCGGTGATGGTGTAGGGTTTTTCGGTATCAACTGTAAGTGTTTCCCAGGCAACTTCTCCAGTTGCGGAGTCCAGAGCGATAAGTCGGCCATCAATCGTGCCGAAGAATACCTTGCCTTGCCAAACAGCCACCCCGCGGTTGACCACGTCACAACAGGCATCAACACCCTTGGCCTTATCAACTTGGGGATCAAATTCCCAGAGCTTCTCACCTGTGGAGACATCGAAGGCTTTTACCATGCTCCACGCAGTGGTTATGTACATTGCGCCATCAACCACGACCGGCGTCGCTTCTTGCCCGCGGCTAGTGTCGATATCGGCATACCAGGCTAGCCCGAGTGTGCTCACATTTTCAGTGTCAATTTGATCGAGCGGACTGAAGCGTTGTTCATCGTAAGTGCGCCCGTAACTCATCCAAGATCCTGGTTCTTGGTCTGCGTTCAATAGGCGAGTCTCGTCAACACTAGCGCTAAAAGGTTTGCGTTCGCTATTTCTTGCGTCAGCACTGCTATCCAGCTTGTCTTGCGAGCAGGCGCTAACGAGAAGGGTGAGGGTGGTTGTTAAAAGGGCAAGCGTTATGTCTATTTTCATAGTTGCTGTCATCTTCCGAGGCTGAAATGTCGCGGGATAGTTTACTGACTTTCAATGTTTATTCCACGCTTGTATTTGTTAGCGCCATAGGTTTGTGGTGTGGCCATACAATTAATAATCTAAATGCAAATAGTTATCATAAGTATTAGCGTTGAAGTTTTGTGTTTCTCATGATATTTTCCCTGGCTTTCACGTGTGCGAGTAGCAAGTACATAAACTTGGAGTATTTTTTAAGTGGCTTTTTTCGAAGTGCGGTAGTTCTAACTGGTAGTCGTTCTAGCAACTGAAGCCCTAAGTCACTTTGAGTGTGCTGTTGAAAATGACGTTTAACGCAAGAGGAATGAACTAGATGGGCGAAAAGATATTGATCAATAGAACACTTAGGCGAATGCTGTTTTCAGGTTTTTGCCTAGGCATGTTGCTAAAGGGCGCTCCCGTTGTTGCGCAAGAAAACCCGGTGATCGACGAGATTATCGTTAAAGGTTATGTCAGAGACTACCGCACCGATGCCGCGGAAACGGCGATAGGTCTTGGTCTGCGTTTAAAGGAGACTCCGGCGGCAATTAGCGTAATTACTCAAGACTTACTCCAAGATCAGCAGGTTAATAATGTTGATGACGCGCTTCGAAATGTTTCCGGTGTTACTAAATTTAAAACAGGTAACGGCGGTGAAGAAAAGTTTTCTATCCGCGGGTTTGATGCATCGCAATCCATTTATAAAGATGGCGCGAGAATAAATAATGCCTTGAACGCATCGAACATTCCTTCAACCGAAACTGCGAACTTACAACGTATAGACGTTTTAAAAGGCCCGTCTGCATTATTGTACGGGCAGGGCGAACCCGGCGGCATAATTAATTACATAACCAAAAAGCCGCAAGTAGAAAGCTATTCAGGTGTAGAGGTCATTGCCGGCAGTGAAGATTTTTATAAAGTAGAATTTGATTCGACCGGTGCGCTAAACAGTGCTGATACTATTGCTTATAGACTGGTTGGAGCGTATGAGGATAGCGAAGGTTATCGTGATGAAATTTTACGAGACCGTTTGATGTTAAATCCAAGCCTCGCGTGGATTCCTAGTAATAATATTAAAGTGACTCTAGGTTATGAGTATCTTGATGATAAATATACACAAGATCGAGGCCAGGTTCTCGACGGCAATAATGTCGATGGGTATCGCTACAGCGGGCGTTTGTCAGAAGATCAATTTTTTGGTATTCCAAACTACAACCGAAAAACGACAGCAGAGTCAAAACGGGTTTATTTATTAAGTGAATGGTCCGTAACAGATTTTTGGCAATTAGAATTAAATTATGGCAAGACTGAAAACGATAAAACCAATGTGGATTCCTCTCCGCGTTACATTGCAGGGGATTTAACTGTGGTCGGGCCAATTGGGTCAGCCGTAGAAAATCTAGTGTCGATACAAGCAAGACAAACAATCGGTGGTGGCGATTCAGAGCAAATCTCGTTGAAGAGTATTTTTGATTTTACCGGGCCATGGAACACTGAGCATAAGCTATTGCTTTCCTTAAGCTCTGAAGAATTATCTACTGAGGCAGAAAATTTTCGCGGTGACAGAAATGTATTTTATAACGTCGTAACCCGGGAATATTTTACCGATCCTATGCTCGCGCCGGGCGTTATTCAGGCGACACCAAATGTCACTTTTAATTTGAATAACAGAGGCGTTTCTAGAAGTGGTGGTATCAAAGAACAAGGAATTAATTTGGTTGATCATATTCGCTTTAATGAGCACTTCAGTGTTTTGCTAGGAGCGCGGCAGGCTGGTAGTGACAATCAAGGCAACGGCTATGAAGAAGATAATTTGAGTATTCGTGCTGGTGTGGTTTATGAGTTTAATCAGGACCTATCCACCTATCTTAGTTACTCAGAAGGTTATACCTCCGCGGCAAATTTATTAGATGTTAATGGTGGATCTGTTGATCCCGAAATTTCAGAATCTTGGGAGTTAGGGCTTAAGTGGTCTTTAGCAAATGACAACCTCCTAGTGACCGCAACTTTGTATTCAGTTGATTTGATCGATGTCCCGTTCGTTGTAAATCCTGGCAGTACCGACCCCCGGTTTGACAATATTGGCGGAATTCGAAGTCAAGGATTTGAAGTCGAGGCGGTGGGGTATATTAACGAAAACTGGCGTATCCAAGCGGGTTACGCCTATATCGATAATGAAATTTCTAAGGGTGGTATAGCCGAATTTAATAATATTTTTACTAAAGGGAATCGTCTGCCAGGTATAGCGGAAAATAATTTTAATCTTTTTACGTTTTATGAACTCCCTTTAGGCGATGGTGAGTTTGGTCTAGGTGGTGGTGTTTTCTATCAAGGAGATGTCTACATCAGTACTGAAAATCGAAGCGAATACGATGCGTGGACGCAAGTAGATCTTGCTGCGTACTATAAACAGGATGCATGGAAGGCTCAGATAAACATTCGCAACATATTTGACAAAGATTATCGTTTGGCACAGGCAATCACTACAACAGATTCATTTGCCGCTGTACGTGTGGGAACGTCTAGTCCATTGGGTATTACCGCATCGGTGGCCTATGAGTTTTGACAGCACGAATTTTAATTGCTTGTATTGTAGTTGTAAGAATTTGTAAGCGAAACGATGAATAGCGTTCCGGTAAACGACAAAAAAATTGACAGTGAAAAATCATCTAAGACGTCGACCCTAAGTCGGCGTTTTTTTGTTTTTCACGCATGGTTGGGTTTTAAACTTAGCATAGTCATGTTTGTTATTTGCGTTAGCGGTTCGATCGCGACAATTAGCCATGAAATTGATTGGTTGATAAATCCAATGTTGCGAGTAGAGGCGACCAACAAGCCCGTTCAGTGGAATGCGATGCAAAGGAATTTTGCAAAAACTTATCCCCAAGCGAAATTGTCTTTTGTGCAAGCGCCTTTATATGCGAATTTCGCGTCAATTGGTTTAATGTATACGAGCGACAACAAATTGCGTCGAGTTTTTTTTGACCCATATACCGGCGAAGTGATAGGCGATATAAGCTGGCAAGCTAGCGTTCAACGAGTTACGCGTGATTTACATCGGTTTTTGTTGTTTCCAAATAATAAGGCACTTTATTTCGTTACTTTTTTTGGTTTTGTGTTAACAATCTCTGCCATTAGTGGCCTATTAATCTATAAAAAGTGGTGGAAGGGATTTTTTAAACTTCGCATCGGTCGGGGGCGTCGAGTGTTTTATGGAGATCTGCATCGTCTTCTCGGTGTGTGGTCAGTATGGTTTTTACTAGCTATTGGTATTACTGGGGTTTGGTATTTTGTCGAGCGGGCGATGAGCGATGTTGGCGTCAGTGTTTATTCTCGTATCCCTACTGTAGAAAATCCGGATGCAAAAAATAATGTTATTTCACTTGCAGACGCATTGGTAACCGTTAGGAATATTTTCCCTGATCTAAAAATAGATATTATCTCCATGGCGGATAGTTCGGGGAATACCGTGCAGCCTTACATTATTTCCGGACAGCGTGATGCCATCTTGGTACGAGCGCGCTCTAATCAAATCGTGGTAAACCCATTTGATGGCGGAGCAATGAGCGTCAGCCGCACAGAAGATGCGAATATCTTAACCCGCTGGAGTGATACCGCAGATCCTCTTCATTTTGGAAACTTTGCTGGTTTGTGGGTGAAGTTGCTCTGGTTCGTTCTTGGTATTTTCATCGCCGGGATGACACTCACAGGGTCTTGGATGTGGTTGCGTCGCAGCCAACTGCCGGAGAACCATGTTCATGTGGCGACCCCGATGGGGTGGTGGAAACCTTTTTCAATTGGGTTGTTGGCACTGGGTTTGTGCCTTGGTGCTTACGCTATATCAATATCGATTTAATACTGTGGGATGCTTTTTTAAATCGTTTAATGATCCTCTATTTCACCGATAAAGCCCTCCGAATACCGATGTCTAGCGGAGTTTTTGCTGCCATAATACTCCATTCGAATTAATTTAATTTAACTCTTAAAAATCAAAAGGATAACATTATTTATTAATGTAAATTAAAGGTTTTCTGGTCGCGATAATTAATTTTCTAGCTTATCGAAACGGGTAAAATAACCAATCAAATTTTCAGCTTTTTCAGATTGCTGAATTCTCTATAGGCGCTATCTTTATTATTACCGCAGAAAACTGCTGTTGTTGTTATAAAAATTGACCGTGCAGACCGTTTATTCGCCCTCTAAGAAAGTTGATTGCGATAAATGTCACAAACTGGTGATCTGATCACAGTGGAATATGCAATGTTAGTCGATAATATGTACAGACATATAAACAAGTAAGGCGATGATTCTATTCTTACGCGGCTGATGGAGTCGTGAATCAACGCTGGAGACTAACCTGATTATGCAACGCTCTGAAGCTGAAAGTTCTGAAGCCATCCTCTTCGTGGATCGTAATCGCGTTAGTCGGGAAATGCTCTATTCTGAATTCGAAGCCATTTTAGATGGTTTTGTTCCTCTCTCTGACATGTCGAATGAGCACGTACAAGGCGTTTACGTGCGAGTGAATGCGCAGTTGTGTGTTACCGCTGCCGTTTTTTTTCGGATCAATTTTGATGATGATGGCTATGCCGATAAGCGCTGGAACGTTCCTCTCCAGCAATTAGCAGATAATGCGGCAAAAGGCCCAGATCTCGGTGCCGGTGCTATTCGATTGGCTTGTCGTAGCCAGTGTTCTATCGCTTGGCATCACCAGAACTTGTGGGATCCGGATATGACTCCCGGGGCCAATAATTTTGTCATCATAAAGAAAACCATCAAAGCAAATCGTTTAGGTTTGACCTATCAAGAAATAGAGGCACCTGTCCAAGGACCTGAAGCTGTAAATTATACGCGGGTATTAAAAGACGCCGATCAAGCAAGAGATATTGAATCGAAAGTTTCCCGAAGGCTGAAAGAAAAATATAAACAAGAATTTCGTGATCATATGGCGCGCTTGTTAAAAGAGCAGCGGTTGCGAATTCTTACGCTTAATTCAAAAAGAAAACAACAACTTCAACAGTTGCAGTTAGAACACCAGCAACGTGTTCAAGATCATCGCATCGAACTTGAAGCTAAAGGTAAAGAAATTTCTCAACAAGTTTTACGTAATAAAGAACTCAAGGATACGATTGATCAGCAAGCAGTAAAAATTGAAGGCTTGCGTGAGTATTTTGAACATAAGGTAAAAGCCTTGCAGGCAGATGAAGGTTCTCAGTTGCAAGAATTGCAGTTGATGAAAAATGAGTTTGAAGCCGAACTGTCTGCGAAAGTTCAATCAGCGGTAATGGAAGTTAAAGAACAACTGCAAATGCGCGAAGTAGAATTGATGTATCGACGTGAACAAGAGTCGAGTCTTGAACAAGAAATAACTCGTTTGCGCGCAGAGAATCAAAATTTGTTAGGAAATAGTAGTGAACAGTTGTTGGAAAGACTCGAAAATGCTGGGATGAATTTTATCGCTTATCATCCAGGCGCAGGTCATTTAACCATACCCCTTATGGATATGAGTGAGTATCTGGATAATCCCTTGGCTTATGCGGCGGCGCAGTGTGGTGTAACGTTACAGCACTATAAAGAATGGTTGCAGCATTATCACACGCCTATCTGCAAAGCATTAACCGAGCACGGTGAGCCTTGTGGAGAAGTGGTTGAGCGAACTTCAGCGCCGGGGCAATTCCATAATGGTGAATCAGATCGTTGTAATGATCACAAAACCACAGCGACGCAAACTTTTGCTGCGGTGAGAATGTAGTTTCTGGTTAAGCGCATTCGCAATTTACGTTTCTTTAACGTGAACTCGTTAATCCCATCCTTGTTCTAACTCTTAAAGTCTATTTTTATTTCCGACTTCAATTACTCTCGGCAAGGTCATTAATTCGATTGCAATTAAAATTATTTTCCCTTGTTGTTGGTTAACGCGGTGCCATCAACTTAAGCCTTAAACTTAATGTAAATTCTCAAAATAAATTTCTTAAAAAAGCCCTCTCTATTACCGTAAAAAATTTTCCGATAAAAAAATTATAAATGGATCTAAGGCCAAAGCCGTAGATTATTCATCATTAAATTTTCAATTAAAATTTTCACTTCGTTTTTATTGAGACTGCTTCATACTGCTTTAGTATTAGTATGTTTTAGTTCTCTCTTTCCCCTTCGTTTTGGCATCATTTCTGCAAGTACCCTAGTAGTTTCCTTGGGATTGGATCGTTTCAGCGAATAATCCGATAAAAGGAAGGATCTAGCCAATGAAGGCTAACCATTTTGGTCGAATAGCTGACATTTTTGGTCACTCAACACATCAACACTTAAGACTTTGAATAGAACAGGACGCTAGGGTGACTCAAGATAAACAAACAGAGGTTGTAGCCATGAAATCCACGGCACTCAAGAAAAGCTTCGATATGGCTCGAGAGGAAGCAGAGCCTGCGAAGACACTGGAGGGCGATTCAGCACAGGAACATTTATCCCCTGAGCTTCGCTTAGCGAAATCTTTAGTTCCCTTGAAGTCGCTTACTGAAAGTCATTTGCAAGAGCTAGTCAAAAACAGCTCTATTGAAGTGGTATTTAGGGGGCAAACCCTCTTTGAAGCGGGCAGCTACGATCGCGACTATATCTATCTGCTTCACGGTGATATCGAACTTCTCGACAATGAAAGTAAGGTCACCTTGGTCCGTGGCGCCAGCAGCGTGACTCCTATCGCCCATTCACAGCCACGCCCTTGCCGAGCGATGGCGAAATCTGATTGCAGTATTTTGCGTGTTGATGCGGAATATTTGGACAAAATGCTTACCTGGAGTCAGGTTTCAGAATACATGTTATTGGACATCTCCTATCAGCGTGATTTAGACGAAGATGCAGAGTGGATAATGACGGTGTTGAAGTCGAACCTGTTCTACAAGGTACCACCGACTAATGCGAGCTATATATTTGACCGTATGAAATCAATGACGGTTGAAGCGGGCATGGCTGTATTACGTCAAGGTGAAATAGGCGATAACTGTTACTTTATTAAGCAGGGCGAGGCTGAAGTCTCGCAGTCCGCAGACGGTAAATCATTACCCGTTAAAATTGCTGAAATTGGCCCTGGACGCTGCTTCGGCGAAGATGCACTAGTAAATGAGACGTCTCGAAACGCGACGGTGACGATGAAAACCGATGGTGTATTAATGTACATCTCAAAACGTGATTTCCAGAAGCTGCTTAAAGAGCCCAAAGCAGAAGTTGCCGACGACGCTGAAATTAAAGAGATGCTTGCAAAGGATGTTATTTGTATTGACGTAAGGACCGAGGCTGAATACGAATCTGGCCATCTTGAGCAAGCGATAAACATACCCTTAAACCTGCTACGAATTAAGACTCGCTTACTGGACGCTAATACGCCGTACATACTGTACTGCGATACTGGACGCCGTAGTCAGGCTGCTTCCCACTTACTGAATAAAGCAGGTTTCAAGGTTACATCAGTCAAGGCAGGCTTACGTGGCTTGCGCAAAGGAGACGGCTTCAAACTGGAGACCGGCCAGCAAGGTTTTGTATTAAGAGACGGTGGAGTCATTCGTGGAAAATAAATTTGATGTAGCCATTGAACATTTTCATAAATGCCTGCTCTAAAGGGTTACTAAATATTGAAAGTGCTCATCAGGCGATCAGGCAGTGAGTACGCTTGAAGATTATGAGCGAGTTTTACGATTATTAGTCGGATATTTTAGTTAGCTTAACGGTTATACCCCCAAAAGAAACTTTAGCGCCTATTCCAAGGCGCTTTTTTTTGCCTGTTGTTTTTTGATTCATGCTTAATCTTTAGTGATTCCATCAAACCTTGTTAAAGCATTAAACGGGTGGAGGTGATTGCATTAACCTTTGCAGAAGAATCTCGTTATAATAGCCAGCCTTTCGAACCCTCAAGAGCGCTTTTGTCCATGTCACAGTTTTCCACCATCGGAATTATTGGTCGTTTAGATAGTGAAAAAGCGGTTTATAGTTTAAAGCGTTTAATTGCCTACTTAGATGCCCAAAGTGTTGACGCGATTTTGGAAGAGGGCACCGCCAGTGTACTGCCCGAAACTAAACTTAAAACTGCGACCAAAGAAGAGCTGGGTAAGCGTTGCGATCTCGTTGTTGTAGTTGGTGGTGATGGCAGTGTTTTGTGGGCAGCCGGTGTGCTTGCTCGTTATAACGTTCCTCTCCTTGGCGTGAACCAAGGCCGCTTAGGGTTTTTAACAGATATTACTCCCGATGAAATTGAATCTCTCGTTGGTGAAGTGATTTCAGGTAAATATGTTGAAGAAACTCGATTCATGCTCGGCATGAAATTGATTCGCGATGGAAAAGAAATTGGTAGCGGTGAAGCACTAAATGATGTCGTTGTACATCCCGGCCAATTTATTCGCATGATAGAAACCGAACTCTATATCGATGAACAATATGTTTATACACAACGGTCCGACGGCATTATTGTGTCAACCCCGACGGGCTCGACAGCTTATGGCCTCAGTGCCGGTGGGCCGCTCGTTCACCCGCGCATGAATGCAATTGTCGTCGTACCGATGAATCCTCATACATTAAGCAGCCGCACTATTGTTATCGACGGCAGTAGTGAAATTAAAATAATTATTGGCGAGCATAATACCGCATTACCTCATGTAACCTGCGACGGGCACAATCATGTGGTCACTGAAGTCGGTGATGAGATTCATATCCACAAACATCCTTGGCATTTAAATTTAATTCATCCTGTTAATCATGATTTTTATGAAACTTGCCGATCCAAGTTGGGCTGGCAAACTCAAATCGTGAAGTAAAGGTGAAAACTTTTGATTAGCTTTAAAGATGATTTTGGTCAGCATTGGTTTTTGGTAAAAAGCTTCCCACTCTCGGTAGATCTTTCCGAACTCGCCACCTTTCTTCGTCAAAAAAAACTCCAATACCGTATTACTGAAGAGCAGGGCGAACAAAGAATATGGGTGGTAGATGAAAAATCCATTCCGGCATTGGCTGAGTTTATCGAGGCCTGGCTTCGGGGAAGTGTTCAAATCGAAATAGAAAAAGAACATTCTGGTAAAGCGTTTGTAGACGCGCTTAACTTTAGTCAGTTGGCATTAAACCTGGTGCCGATTTCTTGTATGTTGATACTGCTGAGTATCGTCGGGTATTGCATAGTTGAATTCGAATCGCAGTTGCAGCTTGCGGGTTGGCTAACCTACATAGAGACGAACTGGCAATATGGCGGCCAAGTACCTATTGATATCATAGATTTGTCGCAACCTTGGCGAATTTTTACGCCGATGTTTTTGCACTTTGGTGTTACCCATTTAATTTTTAACTGTCTTTTTGTTTGGATTTTCGGGACGCGAATTGAACGTTTGCTAGGCTTTCCCCAATTCTTGGGTTTCGTATTTTTAATTGGAGGTCTATCAAATATCGCTCAGTTTCAATTTTCAGATAACGCATTTTTTGGTGGTATGTCTGGTGTGAATTATGGGCTTGTTGGGTTTGTTTGGATAAGACAAATGATCGCACCGCATCCCTTACTCGAAATACCTAAATCAATTATTTATTTTTCGCTCATAATGTTACTGCTGGGCATCAGCGGATTCGTCGATCGCTTTATTGATGGCGGTATAGCCAACACCGCGCACGTAACGGGTTTGATTTTAGGTGTCAGTTGGGGTTTTTTATCAGGTCATATGCAGTCGCGCAAAGCTAATTAGCGCCACTTAATATAGCAGCAACGTAAGCCCGCTCAGCAAATCAACAAGCGTTTATAAAATGATTCAAGAAATTAATGATTAACCAAGTTAACAATTAAAGAATATATAGTGAAAGCCATGAATTTTTCTCAACTTATCGACTCAATTAACCCTGAAGTTTACGAGAACTTAAAAACCGCAATAGAGCTAGGAAAGTGGCCCGATGGGCGACGCTTAAGTAAAGATCAGCAGGCATTGTGTTTAGAGGCTATTATTTCTTACGAAAGTAAACATCTGCCGCCAGAACAGCGGACCGGATATATTACGCCCAAAAAACACCAGGCATGCGATAGTGCAGATACAAGTGCCGATGCTCAAAACCCTGATCAAGAACAAGCGATCAAGTGGCAAGATTCTTAGTATTAATTGTGTACCATTGAGGAATATTGTGTGAAAGATGCAGCTCCCGTCACTATTCAATTAAAAGACTATACCCCGCCGACGTATTTAATTCAGCAAACCAAGCTTAGAATTGAACTTGAAGAAGACGAAACACTGGTTTCTTCTGAGCTAAGTTTTATTAGAAATCCTGACGCCTCTATGACGCAAAAAACATTGGTGTTGGACGGCCATGGATTAAATTTGCTATCCCTTTCTTTAAATGAAATAGAATTGAGTGAATCTAGCCAGCCCGCTGATGATTCGCTGAGTTATGAAATTGTTGAAGATGGCTTAAAAATCCATAACCCACCCAGTGAATTCGTTTTAAAGGCAAAAGTTTCTATTCATCCCGAGAGCAATAAATCTTTAGAGGGTTTATATAAATCCAAAACGATGTTTTGCACTCAGTGTGAAGCAGAAGGTTTTCGAAAAATCACTTATTATTTAGATCGCCCCGATGTAATGAGTGAGTTCACCACAACAATAGTCGCGAACAAAAGTCTCTACCCAATACTACTCTCGAACGGAAACCCTATCGATAAGGGTGATGAGGCAAATGGAAAGCATTGGCAAACCTGGCATGACCCCCACAAGAAACCTTGTTATTTATTTGCTATGGTCGCCGGTAACCTGCAAGTAATTGAAGATAGTTTTGTCACCCAGTCAAACCGCAAAGTGAGTATTCAAGTATTTGTTGAAGAAAAAGATCTCGACAAATGTGATCACGCAATAGCGTCTTTGAAGAATGCGATGCGTTGGGATGAGGAGACTTACGGAAGAGAGTACGATCTCGATATTTTCATGATTGTCGCCGTAGACGATTTCAATATGGGCGCGATGGAAAATAAAGGCTTAAACATTTTCAACACATCCTGTGTGTTAGCTAGCCCAGAAATAACCACGGATGCCGGCTTTCAACGTGTTGAGAGTGTTGTCGCTCATGAGTATTTTCATAATTGGTCTGGCAATCGAGTTACCTGTAGAGATTGGTTTCAATTAAGCCTTAAAGAAGGCTTTACAGTTTTTCGTGATGAAGAGTTTTCCGCAGATATGGGCTCGCGCACAGTTACTCGTGTTCAAGACGTCACGCAATTAAGAACTTTACAATTTGCCGAAGATGCAGGGCCAATGGCCCATCCAGTACAACCACCTAGTTATATTGAAATATCCAATTTCTACACCCTGACAATTTATGAAAAAGGTGCGGAAGTTGTTCGTATGATCCACAATTTATTGGGCGCGGAAGATTTTCGTAAAGGCAGTGATATTTATTTTTCTCGTTATGATGGCCAAGCCGTAACGATTGATGAATTTACCTCCGCTATGGAAGCGGCATCAGGGAAGGATTTAACGCAGTTTAAGCGTTGGTATACACAAGCGGGAACGCCTAAGTTAACAATTAGTGACGAATACAATAAAGATAAGCAAGAATACCGATTAACGATAAAGCAATCTTGTCCGCCGACACCAGAATCTAAAACAAAACTCCCTTTTCATATGCCGCTAGCGATGGGTTTGATTGGCGAGCGGGGTGAGTTAACGTTTAGTTTTGTTTCAGATGAAAGCGGCGAAGAAAAAAGTACGGAAGTAACGAAGCACTGCGTTCTTGATATTAAAGAAGAACAGCAAACGTTTATTCTGAATAATGTATCTGAGCGCCCGGTACCGTCGTTACTAAGAAATTTTTCAGCACCCGTACGCTTAGAGTTTGATTACTCTCGCGAAGATTTAAAACGTTTAATCAGTTTTGATAGCGATGGTTTTTGTCGTTGGGATGCGGCTCAACAGTTGGCTATTCAGATCATGAAGGATTTGATGTCGAGTTTTTCCGGTCTCGAAAGTGACGCTATTGCGAGTCGTAAGGTAATCGGTAGCGAGATAGATAGTTCGCTAGCAGATGCATATTCAATTGTTGTCGAGGAGAAAGACCTCGATCCGGCGATGCTGGCACTAATGCTCCAATTGCCAAGTGAAGCCTATCTTAGTGAGATCTCCACCTTAGTAGATGTTGATGGAATTCATCAGGCGCGAGAAGCTCTGCGCTTATCCATCGCCAGTAATTTGCGGGAACAGTTATTGGCAACTTATCAGAATATGCAGTGTGCAGATACCTATGAAGCCAGCGCACTACAAATTGCACAGCGCAGTTTAAAAAATGTTTCGATGGCTTATCTTAGCTTGGTTGATGGTGAGTTGGGCTTGGATCGTTGTTATCAGCAATATAATGCGGCTGATAACATGACAGATCGCCTGGCGGCTCTAACCTGTATTGTCAATTCTACCGTCGAAGGCAGCGACGATTTATCGGCACAATGTCTCGATCATTTTTATCAAAAGTATCAAAACGAAGCTTTGGCGGTAGATTTATGGTTTTCGGTTCAGGCCGCAAGTATCAAAAGTAATACTTTAGAAAACGTCAAAAAGCTCCTCGAACATCCTGGATTTTCTATTACGAACCCCAATAAAGTACGTTCGCTCGTGGGTGTTTTCTGTAATCAAAACTTAGTGAACTTTCACAATGCAAATGGTGAAGGTTATCGTTTCTTATCGTTGATGATAGAAAAGCTGAATGCTTTCAATCCGCAGGTTGCTTCTCGCTTAGTAACGCCATTGACTCGATGGCGTAAGTACGACAGTCAGCGCCAAGCGTTAATGACAGCAGAGCTTAAAAAATTGGCTGGTCTAAAAGATTTATCCAAAGATGTTTTCGAAATAGTTACTAAGAGCTTAAACGATTAAAGAAAAAATGAGCTCACGATTTCCCCCTTGAGTATTGAAAGCGATATGCTCAAGGGAAGCCGACGCTGAGAGTGTTAGACATTTCCGATCTATCCCCGCCCTAATCATTTATTTCAACGCTTGTATTTCCCAGAAATGTCCTACACTTAATTAGTAGGAAGTTTTCGAGTGCATCGCTGATATGATTTTAATGACCAAGACCACAGGCAAGATTCATGGGCTATCAGCCTGGGCGGAAAAGCTCGGCAAAGAAGAGTTACCCATTCTGGCTGGCGTCGTTAAAGAACTAAATGAACTCACGGGAAATGAAGACGCCGATGTCAATCAGCTAGCGGAGGTAATTCTGAAAGATGCCAGTTTAACCTCCCAAGTGCTGCGGATCGCGAACAGCGTTCACTATAACCATTCAAGTTTTCCAATTAATACCGTGAGTCGAGCGATCGTCTTGATCGGATTTACCGGTGTTCGAGCGATTTGTATTTCCCTAATGGTTGTTGATTCGCTTTTAGATAACGAACCTAGGCAGCGTTTGTTGGAAAGCATGGCGAAGGCATTCCACGCTGCTGTACAAGCGAAAAACTTAATAGCGAGAATTGATGATGATCGCAAAGAAGAAGTCTTTATAGCTGCTTTGTTGTACCACATTGGTGATATGTGTTTTTGGGCGTGTGGTGGTGAGGCGGCGGAAGAGTTGGATGAGCATTTAAAGAAAGGAAATATTACCGTTTCCGATGGCGCGAAAGCCATTATAGGCACCTCGCTAAAAGCGATTACTCGCGAGCTAGCCAACACATGGAATCTCGGAGAAACCTTAGTCGATGTTCTTGATCCACCACCAAATAAAAAACTAGGTCCTGAAGCGATTGCCGTCCTAATTGGCGAAGAGCTTAGTCGTAACGCAATGAATGGATGGGATTCTGATTCGATAGGACAAACGATTTTCAAAGTATCTCGATTTACCGGAATGGATCAGAATCAAGCAAAAAACTTTGTTATTGAAAATGCAGATAATGCAGCGGTCGTTGCGTTAACATTTGGCGCGTCTCGCGCCTGTCATTTAATTCCCACGAGCAATTCCCCAGAAAAAGAAACGAGTCCGAAAAAACCTATTCTCACTGCGGATCCTTTGGTGCAGCTTAATATCCTTCGAGAGATGTCGAATGCCGCCACTGATAATTTGGACGTCAACACCGTTTTTCAAATGGCGTTGGAGGGTTTGCATCGCGGAGTGGGGCTAGAAAGAGTAGTAGTTGCTTTTATTCGCGGGGAAAATATCTTTGCGCGGTATGTGCTAGGTGATGGAACCGAAGAGTGGCGAGATAAATTTTCGTTTACGGCTAGTCAGAACGAAGAAAATATATTTACCCACGCAGTAAAAATTGGTGAAGCCTTGTGGGTTGATCAAAATGTTAGGGATAAATTAAAGCATTTGTTCTCCGTAGAGCATATAGCGCTACTGGGAAAACGAGATTTTTTTATCTCGGTAATTACTTTGAATGACAGACCGATTGCGTATTTCTACGCAGATCGATCTGATTTTGGAGGTAAGCTCGATAAAGTACAGTTTCAGAGTTTCGAACATTTTGTTACCCAGACACAAACGAGTCTGGCGTTATTAGCCAAGCATTAGTCTTCGTCATCCGAGCTGAACAAAAATAAAACCTACAGCCTAAAGTAGCTGTAAAATCGTGAATGTCTGATTAGTTGAAAAAACTGAAATTCTACGATTCCAAAAAAGTCTTATACATAAGTTACTTTCCCGCGGTACATGATTTTCTTTTTCTTTTTTGGTTCTATTTCGCTCGCCGCTGTGCTGGATGTAGATGTTTCTTCTTGTAAGATTTTTTGGCCGCGATAGGTCTTTTGCGAGCCTGCGGAAGAAGTAGTAGAAATTTGAGGCTCTAAACTAACCCCCAATGTTCGGAAAAAGCCTAGTGAATCATCTGACAGTTTCATTTTAAAATCGGCGATCCGTTTCGCAACGCTGGGACTGTCTAACTTGGTAGCGAATTCTAGTAACTGCACAACTTGGTCGACATCATGTCGAACTGAAAATCGTTTGTTTTCCTCTAGCTCAACAGTCAAAGCTATTTGCCTTAACTTGTTAAGTGCGTCTTCGCTCAATTTGAGTTGGTTTACTTTCATTGCAGTGATCCTTCATCGTCTAATGATAATCTAACCAGTGGGCTTCGTTATGTCACCCGGGCTTGAGTATAGACTGAGTCTTTATAATTGTGATCACAAAATGTATTAAGTTATGTTGTCAACTGACTGAAATAGTTTTTTTAAGGACGACAGGGCGCGGAGATACAATTTTGCACTAGGAGTGTGCGAAATGTTTTTGCTTTATGGAAGTGGGAAGAAAAATAGAGGGTATAAAATTATTTGAGCTTATAACTTTAAAATATCATTTTAAATAATGCTTTAAAACGGGGCGCTCAGTTTGCACCAAAATCTAACATGTTTACGCGCTTTTGAAATTCTCTATGAAGTAGCTCGTTAACCATGTGCTTATAAATATATTAACCAAAACTAATTTGTTCGAGTGACATCAACTTTTAATTTTAAGCGCTGGCCGGGTTGTAAATATTTTTTCACGTTGATTGAGTTCCATTGCACGATATCTGCGACACTAAGATTGAATTTATCTGCGATACGAGCAAGTGAGTCGCCACGACGTACTTGGTAGGCGATGGTACGAATAAATTTGTTGCCTTGTCGTTGTTGTGCGCTGAGCTCAACAGGCTTACTTGTCCAAACAACTAACTCTTGGCCCAGTTTTAAAATGTCGCGAGGAGCTAAACCATTCCATCGAGTTAGCTGATTGACGCTGACATTATATTTTCGAGATATTTTCCAGAAGCTATCGCCATTAGTGACGACGTGAACGATTTTTTTCGATCCTTGTTTTCCTGAGGATTGATTTTGTTTTCTCGCTACCCGTTGTTCAGCACTGAATACATAATGATCTGCGGATTGCGTGGCTTTAGGAATTAGTAATTGTTGTCCGACACGAATTAAATTATTACGTAAACCGTTCACGCTTTTAATCGTATCGACAGACGTATTGAAACGTTTTGATATGCGATTTAAAGAATCTCCAGATACAACTTTATAATTGTCCCAGGCCACACGTTGATCCTGTGGATACTGGGCGAGATTGCTAGTAAAGACATCAGCCTTCTCTACTGGGATCAATAACGAATGCGGTCCGTCGGGGTCGGTCGCCCAGCGACTAAAACCTGGATTGAAAAGATAAAAATCGTCAATTGAAATATCGGCAAGCTCAGCGGCTTTGGCCAAATCAATTTGTGAATCAACATCCACGACAACATAAGTAGCTTGGTTTGGAATCGGCGTAAGTGTCGTTTTATATTTTTCTGGATTGGCAACTAAATGGGTAAGTGCGAGCAACTGCGGAACGTAAGCTTGAGTTTCTCTTGGTAAACGTAGCGACCAAAAATCTGTTGGTTTTCCTGCGCGTTTATTGCGTCTAATTGCACGGCGAACATTTCCGGCGCCGGAATTATATGCCGCTAATGCGAGTAGCCAATCGCCATCAAAACTTTTTTGCAAATCATCAAGATACTCAATGGCCGCATTGGTTGCGGCTTCAATATCGCGGCGACCGTCATACCAATAATTCTGTTTAAGACCGTATTGCTTGCCAGTGGCCGGCATAAATTGCCACATACCGGAAGCGGTCGCGTGCGAGTAGGCAAAGGGATCAAATGCACTTTCCACGATGGGCAATAATGCTAGTTCTAATGGCATGCCACGGGAATCTAGTTTTTCGACAATGCCATACATATATCGGCTCGCGCGCTCGGAGACTCGATTCATGTAGCTGGGATTGCTGGAGTACCAATTACGGTAATTTTCGATTCGAGGGTGGTCGATTTGTGAAATCTGAAAACCCTCTCGAATTCGCTTCCAGATATCACCGACTTCTGGTTTTTCAGCAGCGGGTTCTTCGATTTCAAGGGGAAGGTCATAATTCGGCGCAGGCCATTCAACATCCGCTATTACGACATTCGCATTATCTGAGTTTTGTTCAGTATTTTCTGAAACATCTTCAGTCAGTGAAGTATGAATACTTGAGCATCCTATTAAAGACACAGCAGTCAAGAGAAAGAGAGTTGTCGATTTGATCATGCTTACTTTAGTCTCGAAAAAGTGTATTAAACGACCGTTCTTCATTGAACAATAGTTGATTTAGCCGCCATTTGGCGTTTATTTACACAAAAACCGACGGATTCTAGGTGCCGCGATCCACCGGGTCAACTTGTGACGTAGTAGGGCAGCTCGGTCTTGCTAAATTTCATTTGCTATCGCATCTGTGCCAGGGACAAAGCTATTAATTTAGCGCTAGATACCACGATCTATCGCCTAATGATGTAAAGCTCTGCCAATTTAGCGCAGTGGGTTCTATTAAATCGACCGAAGAAATCTCATCCTGGCAAATTGTTGACGTAATGCAGTAGAACCCCGTCCTAAGCCCTTGATTTAAGGCAAACTTCGGGCCAGTCGTTGGATTAATTACGGCCTCTCGATTAACGCGTTTATTTACTGATGAACGATGCTTATTGTTATTTAAAAATTGTCCTTCCAGCTCCGAATCACTGCCAGTACTTGGCTTTCTTCGTCTATCGCTGTGCCAGCGCGCTTTTCAGCGGCTAATCTGACACTGCTGACATGGGATCGCATAAAAGGATTGGTGATTTTTTCTAGGCCAATGGTGGTGGGCACAGTTGGTTGCCCTTGTTCGCGAGTGAGTTTGGCGCTGGCGATTCTTTTTATTAGCGTTTCATTGACTGGTTCAACTGCGGCGGCAAAAGCAAGATTGGCCAAGGTATATTCATGGGCGCAATAAACTTGAGTTTCATCGGGTAAGTTGCCGAGTTTTCTTAGTGAGTGATACATCTGCTCTGGTGTCCCTTCAAACAGTCGGCCACATCCACCGGCGAAAAGCGTATCACCACAAAAAAGAATTGGCTCGGCTCCTTCGCCGGACCGAAAATAAGCAATGTGGTCTAGGGTGTGCCCTGGTAAGGATAAAACCTCAAACGCTATGCCCTCATCGATAGTGATCGAATCGCCGTCGTTTAAGGGCTCAGTGACTTGCGGCACGCTACCGCCAGCAGGCCCATAAACCGGTATGTTCGGAAAGTTTTTTAACAAGCTATCGATACCGCCAGTGTGATCGGGATGGTGATGGGTAATGAGTATTCCGGCGAGTTTCAATTCTCGTTCATCTAAGGCCTTGAGAATGACCTCAGCATCGCCGGGGTCGACAACCCAGGCCTGCTTGCTTCCGCCGCCATTCTCATTGTCAGAATGGAACAACCAAAGGTAGTTGTCATTAAAGGCGGGTACTGGAAAAACTTGAATTGGTTTTAAATTGTTCAAAACTACTCCTCAAAGGAAAATAATGCGTTTGGCAAAGGCTGTGCGAAGCATGATAATGGAGCCTTTATTTTTCGGCTAGTTCCCTTGGCTTGGATGCCGGTTCAATACTAAGGCTGTAAAACAAATTAATTAAGGTTTCTTTAAGTGGTTGCGAAGCGATTTCGAAAACTCCGGGCATTTTACCAACGGCATTTTGGTGTTAAACCCTTGTCGGAATCTGAAACTGCGCTCGAGCAATGGTTGAGTGGGGCATTAGGAACGGCATTGTTGGCGGAAGAGCATCCCCAAATCGATAATGCCCTCCGCGATCTTTATGGCTTCCATTTAATGCAGTTATCAATCGGCGCGAAAAGCGATTTAACAAGCGCCAGTACCATCAACCATCGTTTTGCGTTATCTCCACATGTTGGCTCCGTTGGGAATGAGCAAAGTGGAAATGGCAATTCCTTAGTACGGGCTTTTGCCGATATCGAAAAAATACCGTTAGAGTCCGAATCGATTGACGTCGCTTTACTTCATCATGTTCTTGAATTCACAGAAAATCCCCATCAATTATTAAGAGAAACCGCGCGAGTTATTATTCCTCGGGGTTACGTTGTAATCGTCGGTTTCAATCCCTACGGGTGGTTTGGTCTTTTCAAACACGTCGCATTATTGGCGACAAGAAAAATCCAATGGCGAAGACATTCGTTACGTTTAGGAAGACTTGTTGACTGGCTGCGTTTGTTAGATTTCGAACCAGTTTCCGTCACTCACGGATATTATCGCTGGCCAATTGACCATCAAGGCTTTGTGTCAAAAACCAGTTGGTTTGAAGACTTTTTTAAAAAGATAAAATTTCCGGTCGGTGGTTTTTACCTTGTTCTCGCCAGAAAAGATGTGGTGGCAATGACGCCGATTAAACCCTCATGGAAAAAGATTCAAAGTATGGAAGGTTTAGTTGGCGCGCGGCCAAGTTCACGGGTATCTGATCCAGTACCAAGTCGCCGAACAATTCATTAGTTATTACTATCTAAAAATCTGAAACATTATAAATACAAGCTTAGGGAACGCTATGTCAGCTTCACAGCCATCTAAAACGATTGAATTATTTACCGATGGCGCCTGCCGCGGTAATCCCGGTCCGGGAGGATGGGGAGCATTGTTGCGTTATGAAGGCAAAGAAAAAGGTTTGCACGGTGGTGAGGAAAATACCACAAATAATCGCATGGAGTTGATGGCGGCGATTAAGGGACTAGAAGCGATAAAAGAATCGTGCAATGTGCAATTAACAACAGATTCACAATATGTGAAAAACGGTATTAATGAATGGCTGAAAAACTGGAAGAAGAATGGTTGGCGTACCGCGAACAAAAAGCCAGTAAAAAATAGTGATTTGTGGCAAGCGTTAGAGCAGCAAACCAATCGGCATCACGTGGAGTGGCATTGGGTGCGTGGGCATACCGGCCATCGTGAAAATGAATTAGCAGACCAGCTAGCCAATCGCGGAATCGATGAATTAAAAAATCAATAAGCGCTTGTATATGAGCACGGGAAAGCGGAAAGATAAATAATTAACGGAAGTTACGATGAGACAAATTGTACTTGATACAGAAACGACAGGATTAGATCCAGCCTCAGGGCATCGCATCATTGAGATAGGTTGTGTTGAAATTATTGATCGCCGACTAACAGGTAATCACTATCATCAATATATTCGACCCGACCGCGAGATTGATCAAGGTGCGATAGAAGTTCACGGTATCACTAATGAGTTTCTTGAAGATAAGCCTGCCTTTGAAGCTATCGCAGAAGATTTCGTAGAATTTATTCGTGGTGCGGAGTTAGTTATTCACAATGCTCCTTTTGATGTGGGTTTTATTGATGCCGAATTAAAACGTATGCAAAGTGCAGCGGGACAAGTAGCCAATTTTTGTCAGGTGCTAGATACTTTGGTCATGGCGAGGGAAAAGCATCCCGGACAAAAAAATAATTTGGATGCGCTTTGTAAACGCTACTTGGTTGATAATTCGCAACGAGATCTTCACGGCGCGTTATTAGATGCCGAAATTCTTGCTGATGTTTATCTGCTGATGACAGGCGGGCAAACTGCATTGAGTCTCAGCACTAATTCTGGTGGTGATGGCAAGCAAGGTGGTTCTGAGATTCGCCGTTTAGAAGCCAATCGGCCGCGTTTGAAAGTAGTAAAGGCGAATGAGCAAGAACTGGCAGCCCACGAGGAAAAGCTTTCTCAAATAGAATCCAAACTGGACGATCAAACACTAATTTGGAGACAATAAATTTTAGTTTGAATTGAAGGTTTTAGTCGCTCGAAAAAGTGAGTAGAGGAGTGGAGAGGGAATCACTGGGACAAATAAAAAATTATTTATCCCAGTTTAAATATTAATTCCGCGGGGTTGCTTTTAGAACGGTGTGAATAACATGGTCATATTCAAAATAAACAATAAAGTCCGCATAAACCCAGCTTGATATTGGCGGTTCGCCAACGGCCGGTCTAACTTCTATCGGTGCTCCAAAGTTTTGTTCGACATTGGTTTTAGTCGTGCCCGCTCGGGGTCGTTTTAAATTTTGATTCTGTTGCGCTTGCTGGCCAATGGGTACTTCAATGGTTTGTGCTGTCGCGGCGGTCGAGACAACAGTTAAGCCGATTCCGAAACAAAGCGCAGTCGCACTGGCGCTGACTGTTTTAATCAGAGTTTTCATGATCATTATTCCCCTGTTTTTACCGAAGGTGTTTTTACCGTAGATGTTTTTGCCGGAGCAGTTCGTTTGGCGGCTAACTGCGCTTCCATAATATATTTTGCGAGTATATGTTGATCTGCCTCGCTGAGACCTTGGAATTTAGCGGCAATGTGAAACAGATCACCTTGTTTGGGCTCACTCCGTATCGCCTTGGCGAAGACTACCACGCCCGTGTAGCTAGGTAAAAACACTAATCGAATCGCAAGGTAGCTGTCTTTGTAGATAGCTTTGTCGGCCATAAACGCGATGCCCACTTCGCTGAGATTCACTTTACGCGGATCTTGGGCGGCGGTATCGGTGTTTTGTGCGATGAGTTCGCGAGAGAGTAAATTGATTTTCTTATTCAGAATGCTCAAATATTCGGCAATTTTGGGTTGCTCAGTGCCTATAGAGCGCCGTAACTGCTCGGCTTGTTTATCAAGATTGTGAAATTCTGAATAAAGATGCAGTGGCATTGAGTCCGCGAATTGTTCAGTGGGGTCGGTATTATCTGCCGTATAGGCATCCACTGTTTTATATTCGAGAAGTAGCTCTTTGTTGATTCGAAAGAATCCACGTCGCTCGGTGGTAGCCATCTTGGGTTGTCATCCTTCCATTTGTATAGTCATGTCGTTTGTAGATGGATTTTAGTATAGTAGCTGCCGTCAGATTTCGCCTACCCAGGGAAGTCTGCTCAATTTTCCGAATAATAGCGATTGAAGCATTTCAGTGTTAGCAGCGCTTTGTATTTAGAGCAAAGTAAAGCTAACGCTGTGACTCACTTTAAAAAAATTTAATTCTAGTCGTCAGTAATCAACAAGGCGCTTTACAGTATTTATGACAGCCTTCTTTTCGTCGGTCCCATTTCTAATTGGTTTGCGTTACACCCGCGCAAAACGCCGTAATCAGTTTATTTCTTTCGTCTCTGGATTTTCTTTGGTTGGAATGGCCCTTGGCGTGATGGCGTTGATCATCGTCATGTCTGTGCTAAATGGTTTTAATCGTGAAATTCGCGACAGTGTGTTGAGTGTTATTCCCCACGGTTTCGTGGAATCTGAATCGCCGATTGTTGATTGGCAATCACTGGCCAGTGAAATTGCGCAACACTCAGAAGTTGTTGCTTCAGCTCCCTATGTTGGTGGTTACGGATTTATTTCTGCGATCGGCAACCAAGGCGCATTGATTCAAGGTATTTCTCCTGAGGCTGAAAGCCAAGTGTCGATTGTGTCGGAAAGAATGCTAGTTGGAAATCTAGACTACTTACGTGAGGGTGATAGCGGCATTATTCTAGGAAAAATTTTAGCGAACTTTGTCGGCGCTACCACTGGCGACAAAATCAGCGTTTCTACTTCTCGTGTTACCTATACTGCTGCTGGCCCAGTATTAGATACTAAAACATTTACTGTCGTTGGCGTATTCGAAGCGGGCGGTGGTGTTGACGCAAGTTTAGCTTTGATTCATTTAGCCGACGCCCAAAAATTATTTCGTTATCAAAACAAAGTTCAAGGGCTGCATGTCAAAACGAACGACATATTAAAAGCGAACAAAATTCTTGAAGAGTTATCGCAAGATTTGGGCGAAGAATACATCGTTAAAGATTGGACCGAAACCCAGGGCAGTTTGTTTCAGGCACTCAACATGGAGAAAATTGTAACCACCATCCTATTAATGACTATTATTGCAATTGCTGCGTTTAATATTATTACTAGTCTGGTCCTTATGGTCGCGGATAAACGCGCAGATATCGCCGTGTTGAGAACGATGGGCATGACGCCGCGACAGGTGATGAGAATTTTCATCATTCAAGGCAGTGCTGTGGGCATATTTGGTACGCTTGTTGGGGTTGTGTTTGGTGTTTTCGGCGCATTGTATATTGGTCAAATTATCGAGTGGTTCGAAAATTTAGCCGGACAAAGAATATTTGATCCCAGCGTGTATTTTATTAGTCATATGCCATCTGAATTACGCCTGTCGGACGTCGTCACTGTTATTTTTGTCTCCATCTCCTTAAGTGTGTTGGCAACATTGTCACCATCTTATCGAGCTTCGCGAATTTCACCGGCAGAAGCTTTACGTTACGAATAATCTACTGAGTAATCCCATGCGGACTGATTTGAAAATGAATAATTTAGAACATGAAAAACAATCCAAAATGAAAATAGATAGCGAAAGCGTTTTGTCTTGTCAGAACTTATCTAAAACTTACGCTCAGGGTCACTTAAAAGTCGATGTCTTAAAAGGGATTGATTTTTCAATTCGCGCAGGAGAAACGGTCGCAATAATTGGGGCATCGGGTTCAGGAAAGTCTACTCTATTGAATTTGTTGGGCGGTCTTGATTTACCTTCCGCAGGCAATGTACAGCTTGATCAGCAAGACATATTCTTATTGAGTGATGATAAACGTGGTTTGTTGCGCAATAAGAACATGGGTTTCGTTTATCAATTTCATCATTTGTTAGCGGAATTTACTGCTTTAGAAAATGTCGCCATGCCCCTATTAATTGGCGGTGAAAAGAAAAGACTTGCTTATCAGAAAGCGCAGTCAATGCTAGAAAAAGTGGGTTTGGGTGAGCGCCTGGAGCATAAACCTTCAGAGTTGTCTGGGGGCGAACGACAGAGAGTCGCGATTGCACGCGCATTAGTGACACATCCTAAAGTTGTTTTGATGGACGAGCCCACTGGTAATTTAGATCGGCATGCCGCGAATGCGATTCATGAATTAATGATGTCGCTAAACGAGGAGCTAAAAATCAGTTTTATTATTGTCACGCATGACGAACATCTGGCTTCAAAACTGCAACGCGTATTGACTTTGAATGACGGCGTATTAAGCGACGCAAGTGTTGCGGTGGCATAAACGATGTTGAGTTTATTTATCGGACTACGATACACCCGAGCGAGGCGCCGCAGTCAATTGGTTTCGTTTATCTCGGGCATATCGATAGTGGGGCTTATCGTGAGTGTCGCTTTGTTGTCTTTGGTGTTGTCGGTCATGAATGGTTTCGATCAGCAACTGCGAGAAAGAATTCTATCTATCGCTCCTCAGGTTATGGTGCTTAATAACACTGGTGTCGAAGATTGGCAAGCTTTACGTGATCAAGTACTGCAGCAGGAAGGCGTCGTCGCAGGCGTGCCGTTTATTCAGTTGGGCGGCGGCGCGTCATATAAAAGATTGGTTGTGCCGGTAAATATTTATGGCGTTGATCCTAAGGAAGAGGGCAAGGTTTCGTCAATAGAAAATTTTATGCCTGCAGGTCAATTAGAAAAATTAGCTGGCGCCGATAGCGATAGCGTCATTTTTGTAGGTCAAGGCGTTGCAGACGAACTTGGTATTGAAGTCGGTAAGCGCTTGCGGGTTATTATTCAACACAATGACTACAATAATTCACTGCCCGCTGTTCATGGCTTTGAGGTCGCCGGCATTATTTCAACCGGCACCTTGATCGATCAAAACATTGCACTTATTTCTTTAAATAAAGCGATGCAATTATCCACTCACCCCGGTCGTGTCGATGGTATAAAGCTTAAAGTTGAAGACTTACTCAGAGCACCGTCACTCAGTTATCAAATAATTCGCAGTTTACCTCGCGGTTACTATGGTCGAGATTGGACCAGTTACCAAGGTAATTTGTACCAAGCAACTCAACTGTCGAAAAAATTAGTTGGCATGTTGTTGTTTTTAATTATTGGTATTGCTGCGTTTAATGTCGTGTCGACGCTAATAATGGTGACCATCGATAAACAAAGCGATATCGCCATCCTTCGCACCTTGGGTTCGAGTACGCATAAAATTATGGCAATTTTTATGGTGCAAGGAACGGTTATTGGAATTACCGGTACGAGTATCGGTTTGTTACTGGGTTGGGTGTTAGCTAGTTATGTTGATGACTTCGTGCCTTGGTTGGAATCGCTTATTCATTATCAGTTTTTGAAATCAGATGTTTACCACATCAGTTTTATTCCATCTCAACCTTTAGCCGCTGATTTTATTTTGATTGCTTGCGTTTCCCTGGCTTTAAGTTTTGTTGCAACCTTATATCCTGCGTGGCGAGCGAGCAAAGTAAAACCTGCAGATGCCTTGCGGTTTGAGTTTTAATAGATTCGAGAAAAATAACGGCAGGGTGTCGGTGGTGGAGAAAAATTTGATCTTTAATGCTTTTTTTTGCGAGCTTTTTTTAATCTTTTTTCTTTGCGAATTCCCCAATTGCGCATCACACTCCAATACCAAAAAGCTTGCATGCTGAGATAGCCTAAAAGTCCAAGCACAATCCCAGACAACATTGATCCAGTGAGTAAAGGTTTCCAAATTAATTGAAAATCTTCCATCAGCCAGCGCCAGGATAAATCCAAACTAAATTTTGCGGGAGGTGAATCAAGTATCCATCGACCAATTTCATAGGTGCAAAAAAATATCGGTGGAAAGGTGATAGGGTTGCTGATCCAACACAGTGCAACGGCGATAGGCATATTACAGCGGAAGACTATCGCTAATAGTGCGGCTAAAGGCATTTGGCCAACAATGGGTAAGAATGCGACAAAAACACCCACGAATACTGCAACTGAAACCGAATGACGATTCAAATGGAACAGGTTAGGGTCGTGAAGTAACTTCCCCATAAACTGCAGCGCCGGCGTTTTTTTGAACGTCGATGACTCTGGTAGCCAGCTTTTTAGCAGTTTCCTTGCCATAAAATGTTAGATGCCCTGGATTTGAAAGCGGGCGAATTATGCCCTGATCAAGAATCGAAAACTAGGATATTGCCTCGACCCGGTCGATAAATAGCCTCGCTCGTCTTTTCCGTACTTTTGACGGAACGAAGGAGAGCTGTGTAGAATCCAAATCGCTCCAGTGTTTACAATTGGTTTAATTATAGTCAATGGATGAGCTATAAACCTGATATTACTGGACTAACTGGTTACCGAAAGTTGTCTTACAAAGGATTGGATGGCAATGAAAAGGATTTTGTTCTGCTGTTTTGGTATAGCTGTGGTCGGTTTTCTGCCGACTTTACTACCTCTTTCTCTAATCATCTGCCTAACGGCGGTTTCGCTAGGCCTCCTACTTTTTCAGCGAACCAGAATCTTCGCATTTTTATTGTTTGGCTTCTGCTGGGGAACTTGGTGTGGCCACCAGCTTTTAGATGAACAGCTATCGCCGGACTTGGCAGGCCTTGAAATTCAAGTTCGCGGCATCATCAGCGACTTTCCCGAAGATCGCGGAGATTCACAGCGTTTTCGCTTTTCTGTGTTAGATGCTAAACGAATAGGGAAGAGCGAAAGCATAAGCGAATCATTCCCTCAATTAATTCAACTGTCGTGGTATCAGCATTCTGGTTTAGAGCTTGGACAAGAATGGACCCTGCGAGTTAAGTTGCGACGGCCTCGTGGTTTCGTTAATGAAGGCGGTTTTGATTATCAACGTTGGTTGCTAAGTGAAGGAATTGGCGCAACGGGTTACGTCAGAAAATCAAGCAAAAATAAACGCTTGTCAGAAGGCCAAGGCTCCAGCTTGCAACTTATTCGCGCCGATATAAAAAAATGGCTGCTTGATTCGAGCGACTCTACTGTCAAGGGGCCGATAATTGCGTTGGCAATTGGTGACAATTCTCAAATTGACAGTTCACAGTGGCAAATTTTTCGTGCAACGGGTACTGGCCATCTCATGGCAATTTCTGGATTACACGTTGGTTTGGTAGCGGTGTTTGGATTTTATCTTGGTCGCTGGAGCCGCGCATTCACATTACTCTTGATTGAATTTATTTCTCGACGGCTTTCATCACGATATGAAAAAGTAACAAAATCATTTTCCTTGCTAGCCTATTTTTTACCGTCAATATTTTCGATAATATTCGCACTTGCCTACGCATCGCTTTCTGGTTTTGCTCTTTCAACTCAAAGAGCTTTAGTGATGATCATTGTCGTAAATATCGGCACGATGATCACTCGAAAAGCCATTTCATTTCATACTCTTTCCTTTGCAATGCTTGCAGTGTTAATCATTGATCCTTTAGCTGCCTACTCTTTGGGGTTTTGGTTATCGTTTGGGGCCGTCGCGGTGTTGTTGTATTGTTTTAGCAATAGGGCGGCAACAAGTTCGAATATGGAATACTCCACTCAATTAAAAATTCGAGTTTGGTTGTGGAGTTTGTTGAAATCTCAATGGGTAATTTTTGTCGGGCTATTGCTTCCTTTATTAGTGTTGAACCAAGGTCTTAGTTTTTTAGCACCCATTGCGAATATTGTGGCAATACCGCTGGTATCGACAATTGTCATCATTCCATTGCTTTGTGCAGTTTTACTCAGTTTCTTTTCTCCGGTGTTGGCGTCTTATCTGTTGCAAGTCGCGGTAAAAAGCTTGGAGTTGTGTTGGTTGTACTTGCAGCGTTTGCAAGATTCGTCATTGTCGTTTGCATGGTTTCCGGAAGGCCGGCTACATTTATTCGCCATGGTCGCCGCACTGTTTGGGGTTCTGCTCATTCTCAGCCCAAAGGGTTTGCCCGGTAAATGGCTAGGCGTGGTGTTTCTTGTCCCTTTGCTTTTTCCAATTTCTTTTGCCAAGCAGCCCTTGCGAATTAATATACTTGATGTCGGTCAGGGCTTAGCTGTCGTTGTGGAAACTCGAAACCATACACTCGTCTATGACGCGGGCCCTGGATTCAGCGAAAATTTTAATGCGGGCAGCGACATTCTCATTCCGTTTTTAAGAAAGCGGGGAATTGAATCTATCGATACTCTGATCGTTAGCCACAGTGATAACGATCATGCCGGTGGGGTCGATAATTTATTGGCACTTATGACAGTCGAAAAAATCATTAGCGGCGAGGCGTTTATTTTTGATTCGGGAGAAAAGAATTCTTTGCTTCGAAAAGACAAACCAGAAATAAGTTTGTGTGATCGTGATAAGAATTGGCGCTGGGACGAAGTCGAATTTCAGTTGATTGAACCAAGTATAAATAGCGCGCAAAATCCGAATTCGTCGTCATACAATAAAAACAATCAGTCCTGTGTTTTATTGATCCGATATAGAGAGGATGTGATTTTAATCCCCGGCGATATAGAAGCAAAAATTGAGCGGCAACTGTTAGCGCGTCAATCCTCGCTACGGACAACATCAGCCCAAGGTTTATTACCGAGCGAAATCACTATGCTGCTTGCGCCTCATCACGGTAGTCGTACATCTTCAACGCAAGGGTTTGTTGCAACATTGTCACCGGAGTGGGTGGTTTATAGTAGCGGTTACAACAATCAGTACGGCCATCCACACCCGAAGGTTCAAGAGCGGTATGAGCGCGTAAATTCTCGTCCTTTGAGTACCGCTTCAAGTGGGCAATTGGAGTTCCTTTGGCGGCAAGAGGGCAAACTACTTGTTTCGACAATTCGAACGAAAAAGCGGCGATATTGGTTTGATGGTGAAACTGTGAACACCAAGACAGGGGGGAGGCTCGAAGACTGAAAGAATTATGGTAAAGTGTCGCGCTAAACGACGGCTCCCTAGACGAGTCCAAATAAAGACGAAGGTCTCAAAATTTTAGTTTTTAAAGCCAGGATTCAATTTTAGATTTAAGAACAGCGCTATTTGTGACTACACTTAGCCGAGCTTGAGCGGCTTATCGTCAAAAGCTGGTCGATAAAATAAGTCTTTGTGAGTCAATTCAACAACGAACAATGTCGGTGTTAGGAGAAGGTGAGTGTTAAAAATATTGATGTCAGGTGGGTGGTTAATGATCCCCATCATCATGTGTTCGATAGCGGTTGTTGCTATTAGCGCAGAGCGCTTCTGGACACTGAACCCCGATAAAATTGTGCCAAGACATTTGCTCGCACAAGTCTGGGGATGGATAAAAAATAATCAGCTTGATGGCGATAAAATTCGCGAACTCAAACAATCTTCAGAATTAGGTAAGGTCTTGGCAGCAGGGCTGAGTAATTCTCGCAGCGGTCGCGAGGTGATGAAAGACAGTATTCAAGAAGCCGCAAATCAAGTCATCCATGATATGGAGCGCTACCTCGGCGCGATGGGGACAATTGCTGCGATCACCCCGTTGATGGGTTTGTTGGGAACGGTGTTTGGCATGATCAAAGTGTTTAGCGAAATCATGTTAGAAGGCACGGGTAACGCAGGAGTGCTAGCGGGTGGAATCAGTCAGGCATTAATTACCACGGCGGCGGGACTCGTCGTTGCTATTCCTGCCATGGTTAGCCATCGATATTTTCAGCGTCGCGTTGATAGCTTGGTTGTCACGATGGAAGAGCAAGCGATTAAATTAGTTGATGCCTTACACAGCGATCGTCGTGTCGATATTAAATCGAACGCGTAATTGACTGGTTAAAAATAATTAAATTGTTGTAGGAATACTACTTGAAATTTCGTCGTCAGGTTCGCACCGAAGATAGCGTGAATTTAACCCCATTGATCGATGTGGTTTTTTTACTGTTGATCTTTTTTATGGTGTCGACAACTTTCACAAAAGAAACTCACTTAAGCATAGACTTGCCAGAAGCTTCCGGCGAAGTGAGTGTCGAAGAAAAACAGCAAATAGAAGTACTTATTAATGCCGAAGGTGGTTTTGCGGTAAATGGTGAGAGCGTAGAAAATACTAATTTAATGACGCTCAGAGCGGCGATCCTTAAAAAATCCGATGGCGATAATACATTGCCAATGATAATTACCGCTGATGCTCAAACTCCCCATCAATCTTTCGTTACCGCGATGAGTGCCGCTGCACAACTCGGTTTTAACAAATTAAGTATTACCGCGAAAAATCCCGTCGAAAGCGAACAATAATACCTTGTTCGCAAGGTCTCTAGTTATTACACTCTCAAACACCGTGACGATATCGGTGTTCACATATTTACCGGTATATTCCCGATACTCTTTTTGACTAAATATTTATCTGTAAAATGCAGATTCAGGAACGAATAGCTTGGCTACTTCTAAGCGGAATATCATAACAAGCATGTGGTATCGGGGCAGTTGGTGGTCAGTGTTTTTGCTGCCACTGTCTTTGTTATTTTACATTGTTACCCTTATTCGCCGACGTCAACAGCGCATTCAAGCCAAGCAACTTGATATAGATATTCCAATAATTGTGGTCGGTAATATTACGGTGGGTGGAACCGGTAAAACGCCTTTGCTTATTTCGATTGTCGAAAAATTAAAACAACAAGGTTACTCGCCGGGCATTGTGAGCCGTGGCTATGGTAGCGAAGCGCCGCACTATCCCTATGAAGTTACCAGTGAATCACCAATTAGCCATGCTGGTGATGAACCTTGGATGGTCGCGCACCGTACTCAATGCCCAGTGTTTATCGATGCCGATAGACCGGCTGCAGTGCGAGCACTTGTTGAAAAACATTATTGCGATTTAATTATTAGTGACGATGGTTTACAACATTACCGCTTGCCGCGTGATATAGAAATTGCCGTCGTCGATGGCTCGCGGGGTTTGGGGAATGGCCGATTACTACCGGCTGGCCCCTTACGAGAAACGGCTGCTCGCCTATTAGAAGTCGATTACTTGGTGATTAACGGTCCAGCAAAACACCGCGGCATACCTGATCGCAAAAAATATGAAATGCGACTAAACCCCGTTGAATGGCGGCGTGTTTATGACGGTAATCCCGTTCAGTTGGGAGAGCAACCCTGGTATGGTGAGGCCCACGCGATTGCGGGTATTGGAAATCCTGGTCGTTTTTTTAAAACGCTGTCGGAATTAGAAGTAAGTTTTATAGAACACCGTTTTGCTGATCATCACCAATATCGCTCAGATGATCTAGACTTTAATGACGACCTCCCTGTGGTAATGACTGAAAAAGACGCAGGTAAATGTCGCGCCTTATTAAAACAAAAAGCCAATGTCGATATTAGCTTGATCGATCAGTTTTGGTATTTGGTGGTCGTCGCGGATGTTAGCGATGAATTTATTGGCAATTTAATGAAAGATATTGATAGGAAGTCAAAACGTTAAACTGTTTTCGCTTAGTAAGATTTCTGTTAAATCGTAAACCCATGGTCTTTAGAATATGATTCCCTACAGCATAATTATTCCCGCTCGTTATTCATCTACACGCTTACCGGGAAAAATTTTAGCGGACATTAATGGCAAGCCGATGATTCAGCATGTGTATGAGCGCTGCCAGTTGAGTCAGGCAAAAGATATTGTTGTCGCGACAGATGACGATAGAATTTTTTTCGCAGTGCAAGATTTTGGCGGAAAAGCCGTAATGACATCAGCCAGCCATCAGTCAGGTACCGATCGTTTGCAAGAAGTGACAGATAAATTGGGTTTGGCATGGGATGACGTAGTTGTAAACGTCCAGGGTGACGAACCGCTTATCCCACCTGCGGTAATTGATCAGGTCGCACAGAACCTTGCCGATGATGAAAATGTTAATGTCGCTACCCTGTGTGAAAAAATGACGACGCTAGAGCATTTTATAGATCCCAATATGGTGAAAGTTGTTTTCGATCAAAACAATCATGCTTTGTATTTTAGCCGCGCTCCAATCCCTTGGCCGCGAGATAATTTCACCGCCTTGGAATCTGTTGCGAATACACAATTAGATGTCGTCAACGCCTACCGGCATATCGGTATCTATGCCTACCGTGTAACCTTGCTAAATAAATTCGTACAGTGGCCAATGGCGCCATTAGAAACTGTTGAAAAACTTGAACAGCTTCGTGTCATGTGGAACGGACAAGCGATACACGTTGCTGAAGCGAGTGAAGCTGTACCAGCGGGTGTCGATACCCAAGAAGATTTAGATAGAATCAAAAAGCTAATAAATTAATTTCACAAATTTAAGAAACATAATGATAAAAGTTCTATTTGTTTGTTTAGGTAATATTTGCCGTTCGCCAACTGCTCATAGTGTATTTCGACAACGTGTTGATGAAGCCGGCTTGTCTCATTTGATTAAAATCGATTCTGCTGGGACTGGAGATTGGCATATAGGTAAGGCACCCGATAAGCGAGCGACGAAAACCGCAGAAGAGCGGGGCTATGTCATGAAAGATCTTCGAGCTCGGCAAGTGAGCGCCAAAGATTTTTCTGAATTCGATTATGTTTTAGCGATGGATGCGCAAAACCTTCGTGATTTAGAAGCAATGCGGCCAAATAATTTCGCTGGGCATTTGAGTTTATTTCTCGATTTTTCTCAGCATAATGTGTCTCAAGACGTTCCCGATCCTTACTATGGTGGCGACGAAGGCTTTCTCGATGTATTGAGTATGGTTGAAGAATGTAGTGATCAATTATTAAAGTCGATCTCAAGTTCGCCAAAATTCACCAGCCTCTCCAATTCGCAGAATTGACATTCTCAAAAATAACTAGGACCCAAATAAGCGATAGATTTTCCCGCTAGCAACAAAACGCCGCTAGCGAGAAAGATACGATTATTAACAAAACAAACATGGTTAAACTGGATCTTTTTACTCATTATCCCCTGGATGGAGCTAACACTTTAGGTGTGCCAGCGCGTGCGGGTAATTATGTCAAAGTATCGAGTTGTGACGAATTAAAAGAAGCACTTAAAGTCGCTCAAGAATTAAAACTCAAAGTGCTTATTTTAGGTGGCGGCAGCAATTTACTATTGCCGGATGTGTTCGTGGGTTTAGTTATTCACATCGATATTAAAGGTATCGAAGTAGTTGGTGAGGATGATACTCATGTCTTTTTACGCGTCGGTGCGGGTGTCGTTTGGCAAGACCTAGTTGAGCATTGCTTAAATTTTCACTATTGGGGTTTAGAAAATTTATCATTGATACCGGGGACTGTCGGTGCAGCACCTATTCAGAACATTGGTGCTTATGGGGTTGAATTGCAGAGCGTGTTCTATGAGTTAAACGCCGTGCAAATACAATCCCGAATCGATGTCACTTTTGATAATGACGGCTGCGAATTCTCCTATCGAAACAGCGCATTTAAAGGTCGACTAAAAGATCAGTTTGTAATTTCGAGCGTGACGTTTAAGTTATTTAAAACACCACACTTGGTTTTGCATTATCCCGCTTTGCAGCAAGCACTCGCACGCTATCCTGAAGCAGAAATCACTCCAGACATTGTTAGCCGTTGTGTCTGTGAAGTGCGCCGATCAAAATTGCCCGACCCAAGTGACATACCTAATGTCGGTAGCTTTTTTAAGAATCCAATCATTGCGAAACAAAAAGCGGAGGACTTACAAAAATCCTACGCAGATTTAGCCACCTTTCCGGTAGATGCTGACACAGTAAAAGTCGCCGCCGCTTGGTTGTTAGATAAGGCGGGGTGGAAAGGTTTTCTTGACGATGGATTAGGTTTCTATTCAGAACAAGCCTTAGTGCTTATTAACCCCGGTAGGCATAGCTCAAAAGAAGTCTTAGCCCTGGCAAAGCGAGTGCAAGAAGACGTCAAGTTAAAGTTCGATATTGAATTAGAACGAGAACCAATTAGCTATTGCTGATTACTCGTTTTGTCTTTTTAAAAATTTAAAACACTTATTGAAACTAATAGAACAACATCATGCAGTTTGATTTGTTGGCGAAAGACAGTGCACAGCGTATCTCCTTACCCGATGGCGAACTCGTGCTTATCGAAAATTGGCTACCCGATTCAGAAGCAGATAATTATTTCGAATCGCTACAAAAAACTATTTCTTGGGAGCAATCCCTAATAAAGATTGCTGGCCGCGAAATAAAAATCCCGCGTTTAAATGCTTGGTACGGTGATAGCGATGCGCGATATGCATACTCCGGTCGGCAATTCGACCCTTTGCCTTGGTTGCCCGCTTTGTTGGCTTTGAGAGACAAAGCCCAAATCGAATTGAATCACTGGCAATCTTCCGACAACAAGCAAGCGCAATTCAATAGTGCCTTGGCTAATCTGTATCGCAATGGTAACGATAGTGTTGCATGGCATGCCGATGATGAAAGAGAGCTGGGTAGTAAACCTCAGATTGCTTCGCTGAGTCTGGGTGAAAGCCGCCGTTTTATGTTGAAACACGCGACAAAAAAACAATTAAAAACTACCGAATTGATTCTTAATCACGGTTCATTGTTACTTATGCTAGGTAATCTCCAAGCCCATTGGGTACACTGCGTACCCAAAACAAAACATTCTATCGGGGCGCGCCTCAATATTACTTTCCGTCGTATTTATAGTTAGTTATAAATAAGCACGTGCTGTTGTAGAGATTGAAATTTAGTGGCGGGCTAATTTGTGTGACAGAAACAAAAAGCTTGCACTATATCTCGTAACTTAGGCTGAGGAGCGCTAGGAAAAATTTACCAGGAATGGTACATTTTTGACCAGCCAGATTAGGGATTGGGCGCCACAATCTGTAAGGAATAACTCGTAGTAAATTCTTCATTTCAGGATGATCCGCAAGTTGATTATCCTGTGATGAAACCTGGGGAATAGAGACATTGATAAAGATTTTAATAGTTGATGACCACGACCTGGTGCGGATGGGTATTTCCCGGATGCTCAGCGATGTTGACAGTTACGAAGTCGTTGGGGAGGCAAAGAATGGGGAAGAAGCGGTACAGCTCGCTCGTAATCTAAAGCCACAAGTGGTCTTGATGGATGTGAAAATGCCCGGTATTGGGGGGCTAGAAGCGACTAAGAAATTGCTCGCACTCAATCCCGAAATAAAAATCATTATCGTTACCGCGTGTAACGATGACTTATACCCAGAACGTTTGATGAAAGCAGGGGCCATGGGCTACATCACCAAGGGCGCTCGCCTAGATGAAATGATCACCGCGATCAATACCGTCATCGATGCCAAACCCTATATGAGTAACGACGTTGCTCAGCAATTAGCGCTAAAAAAATTTGGCCATAAAGATAACTCTGATAAACCTTTCGAAACCCTATCCGAACGAGAACTACAAACCGCCGTAATGATTGCCAACGGGCATAAAGTACAAGCTATCGCCGATACTTTTTGTGTTAGCCCTAAAACTGTAAACAGCTATCGATATCGAATTTTCGAAAAGCTCAAAGTAAATAGCGATGTTGAATTAGCGCTACTGGCCGTTCGCCATAATGTCTTGCAGCTTGATAGCGTTTCCTAGCGATTAAAATCGTGATCTGGAAATAAAAAAGCAACCTAGTGTTGCTTTTTTTTGACGTAGAGAAAATGACATCGGTGTGTTTTCTAGATTAAAGTAGCATCCTTGCTTCACGTGTCCCTAACCTTAATAAATTATCTAGATTTAAAGTTCACAACTATTCGGGTGAGATGAATTGACATATCTCGCGAATGGCTTCTCTGGCTTCCGTAAGCTCCTTAGCAAAGAGCTGAAAGTCATGTGGCATGTGCGGCCAAACACTGAGCTGAACGGTCTTATTTAATTCCCACAGACGTTTCGCGAAGCAGATGGTTTCGTCTCGTAAATATTCCTCCGTCCCAACTTGCAAAAGCGTACTGGGGAATAGTTTTAAAAAAGATTTATCGGTTTTAATCGGAGAAACCTCTTGCGTTTCACTTAACGCCAATGAATCTTGCTCGAGATACTCTTGGGTAATTTGCTTCATACCCTCCCTTGAAACGATCAGGTCGTCTACACCGCAGGGCTCATTGCTTTGATTCGAGACGTCTAAGACAGGGCTGAGGAGCACTAATTTGTCTGGCACACGGAGCTGATTCTTAATGCTATGCAAAGTAGTGACAACGGATAGGTTGCCACCACAGGAGTCGCCAATGATTGTAATTTCTTCCGCTTCGCTTTTTTGCTTCGGGCCGTTACTGCAAATCAGCTGGTACGCTTCGATACAATCATTTAAGCCCTTTGGATATTTATGTTCAGGTGCTAAACGATAATTTATTGCCAGAACAGCGCAAGCTGATTGCTCTGCGATATCGGCGATAAGGTGACGATGCGTATCAACCGAGCCCGACACCCAACCGCCACCATGTAAAAACAAAACGCGTCTTTTAGTGTTGCACTTACTTGGCACAAACCATTCGCCATCAAAGGTTTCAAATTGAACGGAAATATTTTCCGTCAAGGCCGTCAAGCGCTTAATATCCTCACCACAATAATGATCCATAACATACCGAATAGACTCGATTAAGCTTGGTTGAGATTGTGAGAGTTCCATCAGTGAATGCAGTCGTTGTTTTAGGCTTTTAGCTGCTTCATTTTTTGCCGTCATTAGTTTCCTCGCCCTTTAAGTAAAAACGCCTAAAACAGTTAGTAATCAAAACCAAAGGAAATACCGAACTGTCGGCCGGGTTGGTATTGAGCGAGAGTAAGCGAACCGAGAAGGGCGGAAACAACAAGCACATTGCTCTTAATGGTTTCATCGGTAACGTTGAGTGCGAATACGCTAGCATTCCAACGGCCAGACTCAGAAACAAAGTTTAATGAGAGGTCTGTGGTTCCAACGGATTTTTGAGAAGAAATAGGGATATTAAATTCACTGAAATATTGTTTTGACTTCCAATCGTATCTTGCGCCGTAAGTGAGCGTACCGGCATCGATATACTGATCGTAGTAAAATCCTAAGCTCGCATTGCTTTTTGGTGCACCGGGCAAAGTATTACCAGACAGATCTAGAGTGCCAAGTAAAGGTCGTGCCGAGTCAGCGGTGAGAAACTTCTCGAATTTTGCATCTAACCATGCTGCGGTCAAATCAATACGAAGATTTTCGGTCGCTAGGTAAGTCAGCTCTGCTTCAAAGCCATTTACTTCTGCTTCTGCAGCATTAGTTACCGCGCCAATCACGCCAACAACTTGCGTAACTTGTAAGTCGTCGTAATTCATCTTAAATAAAGCCAAGTTTGCTCGAAGTCTCGAATCTAAATAATCACCTTTTAATCCAAACTCTAAATTTTCATTTGTCTCTGGTTCGAAGCTGGGCGAGAGCGAGCCGAGTGAATACCCGCCGCTTTTGAAACCAGTACTGTATTTTGCATAACCAATAATGTTGCTTGATAAATTAACCGAGGTACCGAGTTCGTAAGTTACTTCGCTCCAGCTATCATCTTGCTCAAGCATGCCAATAAAATTGTTTGATTCAATCAGAGACTTTTTATCGTTGGTGTAACGAACACCGCCAAATATTTCCCAGCTATCACTGATATCAAGGTTGGCTGAAGTAAATACCGCGTAAGACGTTGAATCGACAATACCACTTAAATCGATTGATACAGGTAAGCCGAGAACCGGAACCGAAAGTGCTTGCGTTAATTCATCAGTGAAATAATTCACACCAATAACGTAACGAAATGCCTGAGTCGCGTCGGACGTAAATAACAATTCGGCAAACGTTTCATCCTCTTCATCCGAATAAATAGTGCTAGTAAAATCAAAAGCCGTTCCATCGCCGTCTTGCACTAAATCGATTTCCGCTTTATTAAAATGGGCGAGAAATTTTAAGTCGCCTGCATTAAACGTCCATAAACTTTCCCAGCTAATACCAAGTGCTTCTAGTTCCACGTCGCCGGTGTTAACAAAAATCTCGCGATCTTCGGGATCACCTTTTGGTTCGGCAATCAGTGGCAGTGGCAAAGGCTGGGTTGGATCTGGCAAACCGATAAAATAAGCAGCGGGGCCGTTGTTGTTAGCGTCTTGATAATCGACACTGATCCGGCTGCTGAAATTTGAAGTCGGACGGAATTCTAACTGACCGCGAACGGAATAATTTTTCTGATCATCCAGTTCCTTAGGACCAAAACTTGCTTTATTTTCCGTGTAGCCTTCGTTATCGCTGTGTTGGAACGCAAAACGTCCAAGCACACTTTGCGACTCGTTAAGTGAACCACTGACGTATGCGTTGCTACGTATTTCGTTTGGCTGAAAACCTGCTGACAGATTAAACCCATATTCAAACTCTTCAGTGGGTTTGTTGGCGATCAGATTCACCGCGCCACCAGTAGCATTTCGACCAAACAATGTGCCCTGAGGCCCACGTAATACTTCTATACGTTCGATATCGAGAAAGTTACTCATTGTCAGCAATGATTGAGAAAGATAAGCACCGTCGGTGTGGAAGGCGACACCCGGTTCGGCACCACCGATTCCTTGTGAGTTACCAATTCCGCGGATAAAAATATTGGCAGTAGTGAACGCGCCGGTAACCTGAACATTAGGTAAGGTTGATGCGAGATCACCAACAGTATTAATTTGCTGCGTTTGCATTTGCTCCCCGGACACCGCGCTCACCGCAATGGCGGTATCTTGAACTGAAGCGGATCGGCGAGAAGCGGTGATGAGAATTTCTTCTAGATTGACACGCGCTGTGTCATCAGATTGCTGAGCAAAAATACTGGGAGCAGCGCTGACGGATAAAACGGTGAGGCTTGCGAGTAGTGTGATCTTCCCCATGGTACGGCCTTCCTATTATTTATTGGTATCGAAAGTTTATTGATATCGAAAGTTTATTGTTATCGTGAGTCGCAATATGCAATTCATGGTGGGGTTTGTCGATGACGGGATCAATCAAGCGAAAGGGAACATTTTCCATCACTTTGATATCTTATTGGGCTACAATGGCGGTTTTTGCGAGTAAGAATCAGGTTAAAACTCATAATGAGCACGAACAAAGATGATTCCAGGCCTGACTCGTTTCCTCTCGGGCGAAGGACAACTATTGGTGATCAAGCCTTCCGCGATCAGATCGGTGTCGATAACGTTTCGGCTCATTACCTTGTTGATTTTTTGGGCCACGACCGAGCGCACGAATTGCTCGTTGCTGCAAACCTTATCGAAGCGCAAGCACCCTTACCAGATGTCATTTCAAAAACGGTGTTGTGGGAGATCTGTATCGACAACATCAATCGTTTGGGTGATGAGGGCCACGGGTTTCTAGCAAGAAAGCTTCCCAAATTCAGTTGGAACACAATTTTTGCGAGCGTTGGACAAATGGGAGACTTGTCTTCCGGGCTAAAACGATTTGTCGAGTTAGTTCCGCTTTTGCAGTCGGGGCTTAATGCCAGTGTTAAATTTGAAAAGCAGGGCGCTAAGTTAACCATTAAGGCCGATGAGGCCTTCGGTATTTCAACACAAGTCGAACGCTACATCGATTTAATCAGTGTAGTCTTGCAATGTTTTTTTATTTGGACTGCTGAACGCGATTGCTTTCCCGTTGAAATTCGTTTGCCCGCGACGCTGGAATGGGAAGATGGTTATATGCTAGCAGGTATTGCCGACTGTAATTATATTCGTCACGGTAATGGCGTCACCATGACCTACGACAGAAACGATTTAAATGTAGCGTTTGGCAAACGTCGATATGATCGTTGGGGTATGCCTGAAACAACGGTGTTTAAGCAAATTATTGCCAATTTGCATGAAATTCATAACGAAAAAAACACCTTTATCGAAACAGTAAAAAACAGTTTGGCGCGCGGGCCTAAAAGCCAAAGCGTGATTGCAAAACAATTGGGCCTTAGTGTGCCGACCTTACAGCGAAAGTTGGCTGGCGCGGGTACAAATTTTCGTCAGCTTTCCCAAGAGATTAGAAAGCAGCAACTATGTATGTTGTTATCGACATCGAAAAACTTAGATGACGTAGCAGAAGAGATGGGGTTTTCTGATCGAAGAAGCTTAACCCGTGCATGTCATGAGTGGTTGGGAATGACGCCAAGCAGTTTTAGAAAAAAAAGCTATTGAAGCGAAATTAAAGCAATGCAAGTATCCGGTTGGAAAAAATTAAAATTTAAGAATTAAAAGAAATATAAAATTCAACCCGTGTAATTTTACCTAAATCAATATTAAGTAAAACTCGTATGTCGAAGCAAGAATTCACAGAATTTGACTACAAGCCTCTACTCAAGTCTTTGACTAAAGAGCCGGGCATCTATCAAATGTACGATGGGCAGGGCAAGACTCTGTACGTTGGCAAAGCTAAGAATTTAAAAAATCGTGTATCGAGTTATTTTCGTCAAAGTGGTCTCGCACCCAAAACCGCATCGCTGGTAAGTAAAATTCAAAATGTTCAAGTCACTGTTACCCAAAGCGAAATGGAAGCACTGATACTTGAGCAGAATTTAATTAAAGCCCAACGACCGCCATACAATATTTTATTGCGCGATGATAAGTCTTACCCTTACATCTTTTTAAGCGAAGGCATCTCGCCGAGTAAACTCGAAATCGCTGAAGTAAAAGGGAATCATTATCCACGTATTAGTCTGCATCGCGGCTCTAAAAAGCGAAAAGGTCAATACTTCGGCCCTTATCCCGGCGTGGGTGCGGTGCGCGAAAGTTTAAATTTTTTACAAAAAACCTTTCGTGTTCGCCAGTGTGAAGACAGCGTGTTTCGTAATCGCAGCCGACCCTGTTTGCAATACCAAATTAATCGCTGCACCGGTCCTTGCGTTGGTTTAATTTCTGCAGAAGATTACCAAACGGATGTCCGTCATACAGAAATGTTTTTAAACGGCCGCAGCGATGAACTAATGCAAGAGCTCGCCAACGAAATGGAAACGGCAGCGGCAGCATTGGAATACGAACGCGCGGCATTGTTAAGAGATCAGATCGGCGCTTTGCGTTCAGTGCAATCGCAACAAGTAGCCGAGGCGGGCAGTGGTGAGTTGGATGTAATGGCCGTTGCGCGTTCCGGCGATAGTCTTTGCGTACACGTCCTTTATGTGCGGCAAGGTCGTATACTCGGCAGCCGTAGTTATTATTATCAAGAAAAATTACCTCATACCGACGGCGAATTTCTTGCCGCATTTTTGCCGCAATTTTATTTAAGCTCGCGCACCCGAGAAATTCCGCCGGTGATTTTATTAAGTAACGCCATCGAAGATAACGAATTACTGACGCAAGCATTAAAAACTCAGCGCGATAAAAACGTTGCCTTGATTCACCAGGTAAGGGGTCAGCGACAACAGTGGTTAGATTTGGCGATGCGCGCTGCACAAGAAAATTTGCAAAGCCATTCGCAAAGTCAACAAAGTATTTTAAAACGTTACGAAACGTTGCAAGAAGCACTCGACCTAGAAGAGATGCCCAAGCGCATGGAGTGTTTCGATATTAGTCATAGTAGTGGCGAACTTACTGTCGCTTCGTGTGTTGTCTTTGATCAAAACGGCCCTGTCAGTTCGGACTATCGACGTTTTAATATCGATGGCATAACCCCTGGCGATGACTACGCGGCAATGGAGCAAGCCATAACTCGGCGTTATGTGCGAGTGCAAAAAGGTGAGGGCGTGTTACCGGATATTTTGTTAATCGATGGCGGAAAAGGGCAACTGAATATTGCAAAGGCAGTAATGGAAGAACTCGGTATTAACGAAGTGCGATTACTCGGTGTCGCCAAAGGGACAACGCGTAAAGCTGGATTCGAAACACTGTTTTTAGATGACGCTGGCAACGCAAAAGTGATCGACAGTGATTCACCCGCTTTGCATTTAATTCAATCGATTCGCGATGAGGCACACCGCTTCGCAATTACCGGCCATAAACATCGCCGCGATCAAAAACGCAGAACCTCAACCCTGGAAGAAATCCCCGGTGTCGGAGCCAAACGTCGTCGTGAACTACTCCGCCACTTCGGGGGTTTGCAAGAAGTACAAAAAGCCAGCATCGCCGAGTTGGCAAAAGCCAAGGGAATCAGTAAAAAAATTGCGGAAGATATTTACAGCGCCCTGCACAATTAGTAAGTTGCACGGCTGATTAGCATTATTGTCAGATTCATTGGCATTTAGAGGTACGAGATTGCATGAAACATATGCCGCCAATGACGGTTGCCACCCAGCTCACCCTGTTACGCATAGCCTTAATCCCACTCTTAGTGTTCGTTTTTTATCTACCTTACTGGTGGCATTACATGCTATCAGCGGCAGTTTTTAGCGTTGCCGCCATCACCGATTGGGCCGATGGCTACATTGCCCGCAAATACGATCAGAGTACACGCTTCGGCGCTTTCCTAGATCCGGTCGCCGACAAACTCATGGTAGTCATCGCCTTAGTGCTACTCGTAGAAGAACACGCATCCCCCTGGTTCGCGGTTCCCGCGGTGGTCATCGTCGGCCGCGAGATCGTCATCTCCGCCCTCAGAGAATGGATGGCCGAACTCGGCAAACGCGCCCACATCGCCGTTTCAAATTTAGGAAAAATCAAAACCACCTTTCAAATGACCGCCATCATCGTCTTGCTCTTATTCAAACCCGTCAGCGGCTCATTCTTCACCGTACTCGGCTACATCTGCCTCTACGCCGCCGCCATCCTCACGCTCTGGTCAATGCTCATCTACCTAAAAGCCGCCTGGCCCTATTTGGTGGAAGAGGAGTAAAAAAAAGAAGAACAGCAAACAGCAAAGCCGAAATCGCCGGGATTCTGAGCGATAGCGACAACTAACCCGGCAAATAAAACACCCTTGAGCCGAAGTATCCACTTCAACAAGCCCAAGTCCAAGAAAAACCTAGGATTATCGTTCATGTTTCGCTAAAATGCCGCGCCTCAGGTTTGAGACAGCTTGCCCCTGATTGCCTAGCTAATTTGGGAAAGCGAAGAAAACAAATACATAAGAATTGCCGATTTGGCAGACGACGTGCAGGAAGCACTAGTGTCGTGGAGGACAGGAGTCCGGGAACGACGTGGTCGACCACTTCTCCAGAAATGGTTTGAACTGACGGGTACCTCGGTCTAGACAAATTAAAGAATATGGCGCGGTGGAAGACGAAGTACACAGGATGTACGAGTGTCGCGTGAGGCAGGACGCCGGCAGCGATGTGGTCCGACCACTTCTCCCAGACTACGTAAGTTATTTGAGAGCGCTGAATACCACAATTTAATATGAATATGGCGCGGTGGAAGACGAAGTACAGGATGTACAAGTGTCGCGTGAGGCAGGACGCCGGAAGCGATGTGGTCCGACCACTTCTCCCAGACTACGTAAGTTATTTGAGAGCGCTGAATACCACAATTTAATATGAATATGGCGCGGTGGCAGAGTGGTCATGCTGACGACTGCAACTCGTCCTACGCCGGTTCGATTCCGACCCGCGCCTCCATATTCAAGACTGACTTCCAGGAAGGAAGTTAGGTAAAACAAAAGGGACCAGTGCGGAAGCGCTGGCAGAAACTTCCAGTAGGGCACCAATCCTTACTATAAAAATACTTTCCTGTTAGCCCGGGTGGTGGAATTGGTAGACACAGGGGACTTAAAATCCCCCGACCTTAACAGTCGTGCCGGTTCAAGTCCGGCCCCGGGCACCATATTTCTTTTCTATCGTAGTAACCAACTTTGAAACTCAGCGATAAGACTTCGTAGGGAGAGCCGGACTATTCCAGTCGACGCATTTTATAGGCGCTACGCGCTGTTATGCCGTCGGCGCTCGAGCTGTCACTCGAGCCCAGCCCCGTGCGAGCTTCGGACCATCAACGGTTTTATCATCTCGTCCTAAAACAAAATCAAAACCCAATCGTAGATCGCTTCTTAACGTTTCCGATTATGTGAATGTCCAGTTATCGTCAGTTCAAATCCGGGGCCGGTATTGAACGGACTCCGCTTACGTTTCGATCCATCAGCCACGTTCTAAAGCTCTATCAAAATCCAATAGTAGACGTATAGTAGACACTTAAAAATTGAGTCTCATCAGAAAAGAAGATTCACGCGCCACTAAGTAAAATAGCTTATTTGCGTTTAATGATTGCTCATACATAATGGGCTAAATTCCGCGTTGAGAAATGGATTTCACTATCGAAAAAGAATTCCTTCCCAAGCTGTAACTTCGATTAAATAATTCATCTCATAAAAACCAAAATAATAAAATGAAGTTTGAATTTAGTAACAAGCTAAATATTCACTCAGGAAGTAAAATATGAAAATTAAAAATTACCAACTTGTTTTCTTTATCGTTGTTTTATTATCTGCGTGCGTATCGATTACCGAACCGGTATCTCTTGGCGAGGGAAAATATTTAATTACCCTCAACGCGAGAGGTGGGCTTAAAAGTGATGGTGAGTTATTAACTAAAACAATTGAAAGTGCTCAAGAGTTTTGCGCTCAACAAGGCAAAGAAGCCAAGATACTCGATAGAGAAAATGAGGGTGTGCAGGGTTGGACGCCGCAGAGAAATGAAATTACTTTTGAGTGTGTTGATAAATAATTAGTGGCTAAAAATGTCTACTAATAGACAAAATAAAAAATACGTCGCATGGCTAGATATAGGCACGGTGCCTATATCTGACCACGTTATCTATTAAGCTGTTATAGAGAAGGGAGTCCGAATATTGTACGTGTTTGAAAAAAATGGTTACGATTTTGTTGCAAATGACAACGAAACTGGAAACGAATACAAAGTAATTAATGATTCTAAATTGAAAACCACACGGAACCTATTTAATTGGTTTGTCGCTGACACAGGGTTTGTTTACAGGACAAAATGGGCAGGAGAGGAATATATAATCTCTCCAACCTTTGCTGGAAGCGGGTACGCTATTCGTACAAAAGATGGTGATTATATTGGCAGCGCTAAAGAATTATTTTTTTCAAAAAATATGGCAGTAAATACTCCTGATCACAATGTAAGGCTAAAGAACAATGGGGTTACTGAGTACACCTTGGTTGCTAAAGATACAATAATCGGTAGCGTCAAAACGTCGGGGGTTTTAAAAAAATACCCAATTTTAATATCACTTGAGCCTTCAATACAGCAAGTCGCATATTTATTAGTGTTCTTCGCAATACTTAAAGAAGAAGCGCTATAACAAACGCAGGCACGGGAAAATATTTCCGCTGCGCTACAAATTTTCCCGTGCTACGGGCGTTATAACTCATGAATAAAAAGATATTGGCAATTTTAATGGCTAGCTTAACGGGCTGTAGTTCTGTCTATGAAAATGCGTATAAAGGATTGATTAAGAAAGAAGATAACGAAGCAGGGTATTTCTATACTTATTGGGTTGAGCAAAAAAAATATTTGATCGATCCAAAAAGTAGCTCAGATCAGGAAATTGCTAGAGCAGACCTAGAAAAATGTAAGTTTGAGCTAGAAAATAGAGAGTTATCAAAGCATGTAAAAAACAGTTACATAGCCACCGTTGCACTTATAGATTGCATGGATGAAAAAGGTTGGAGGGCTACCTTCTCGTCGGTAACAATGCTCATGTGAGCAGTTATAACAAGGCAATCGTTCGGACTTTTATAAGCTCCGGCTTTGCCTCCACTTATAAAATCCGCACATCGCGGCGTTAGGTTTGGAGAAGAGTCAAAATGTCAAATGGCTTCGTGGAATTTCGTCAAGGGCTACCATTTTACGAAATGGTTTCTGCATTTATGGTTGCAGTAAGTTCTTGTCCCGCCATCTTCGATACAAGCAACCGAATGGGGTTTTCTGAGGGTGAGTATATTGTTTTGCCTGGCATCCTGTCAGAAGGGAAGCATATATTTCCATATGAAGTTTTTACACAAGCTCAGCAAGGAAACATTTCGCAAGGGAGATTCGTTAAGTCGTGTTGCATGATGTTAACGAATACCGCCTACGAATCCGTTAAAGAATTGAATGATAAATCACCAGAATTTGAATTTTTCCGCCACCTAAGGAATGCGAGTTCACATCAAAACAAGTTTTCATTTTCTACACGAGAACCCATGCGTGAATCGAGTTGGCGAGGTGCGATTATTGAGCATTCCACGAAGGGGGCCGATAATCCGCTGAATGGGCAAGAATGCTTTGGTGCCTTTATCGGTATGGCAGAACTTTTAGATTTACTAAAAGATATAGAGGCTAAAATTGCAACCTAACAAAACCATCATGTCGCCGCTAAAAAACGCGGCTGGGACCTCCGTAAATTATGGCCTTGAAAAGCAGGCCATAATTTACTTCGGCCCATATGGTGGCGTTATGCATGATAAATCACAGGACCGAATGTGAATTTAATACCTGAAATATCAGAATGGATATCTACGAGCCAGGATCTAAAAATGTCTCAAGTAGTGGAAGATCATTTGTCACTCACTAAATTTTTACGATCTTGTGAGTCTCCAATGGAACAAAAATTTTTTGCGGGATTGTTTGAGTATTTTCCTGGTTATCCATGTGATTGGAATGGCGCACATATTCTATCAAGAAATTGGTGCGAACCGCATTGCCTTGGATTTGATCTAAGAACATACCCCCAGCGTGAACTGAAAGTTTATGCTCGTGGCATAAAAAACGATAAAAATTTTAAAAATTATCGAGCTGATTTTTTGCTTGTGCTAACACGCTGGAACCACGAAACTGGCCAGACAGATACTATTGAAGAGATGGTCGTAGAAGTAGACGGACATGATTATCACGAAAGAACGAAAGAGCAAGCAAAAAGAGACCGATCTAGAGATCGATCAATGACAGCCTCAGGATTGACAGTTTTTAGGTTCACAGGATCTGAATTGTTTAATCAGATGGAGGAATCTATTGCAGAAATACATGTGCATCTAATAGGTAAAGTATGGCAATACGTAGACGCAAAGGGTTTAAAATTTTACTAGGTACAACAAATGCATAACAAGCGCAGCAACCTGAAACAGCAAGCAAAAATCATGGGGTCAGAGTAATTGATTTTCAAATCTAAACGTCGCGCTCCCCGAATCAATCCTTATCATGGGTGTCCTATTAAAATTCCGGTGGTCCAGTAATTCAAAGGGTTTTAAAGCGTATAAAAAATAAGAGATTAAAAAATTAATTGGGGTCAGATAAGAATTAAGCCCCAAAATAATCAAACGATAACAACCTAACTATGAGAGATATCATTAAAGTCGCCGAAGAATTGCGTGAGCAATACACCGGCAAATTACCACCGGTGCAACAGTGGAATCCTGAATTGTCTGGCACCATGGACATGGTGATTGATCGACAGGGAAAATGGTTTCACAACGGTGAAGAAATCCTACGGCTGTCGCTAGTGAAATTGTTTTCGACCATTTTAAAACGTGAAGGTGATGATTATTTTTTATTAACTCCCGTCGAAAAATGGAAAATCACTGTCGAAGACGCCCCCTTTGTTGTAGTTAAATGTGAAGTTAAACACAGCGACGAGACTCAATCATCAGGCCCTAACGACGATCAACAACTACTGTGTCTCACAACTCTGACTGACGATTTTATTGTCGTCGACAAAGAACACCCTCTCTGGGTCGAAGGAGATAGCAAGGGAGAACCAAGCCCCTATGTCATGGTACGCGACAATATGCCCGCCATCATCAGTCGCAATGTTTATTATCAGTTGGTGGATTTGGCCTTATCAGGTGCGAATCAAAATGAAAGCGCGGACGAAGTATTTGTTTACAGCGCCGGAGAAAAGTTTTCGTTAAACTCTAAACAATTGGGGTAAGACTAGAGAGATTTGTTTTAAAGCAAGATGATCAACTTTAAATCCCTCCGGCCCCTTCTTTACATTCCTTCTTTATCATTATTGATGTTGTAAAGCAGGCTTCCATTTTGATTTTCTACATAACTTGGAAAAACCATGAGAAAACATATTATTTTTATCGTAGTTTCATTAAGTTTAGTTTTTTCGAATTACTTACAAGCCTTACCAGATTGGCTTGAATCCAAAAAAGGAGAGTTGTTTGAGCAATGGTGGATATCAAAGAATAACAACTTAGCTTGGACCTACGCAGTCGTTAAAGAAAACGCTCCAGAAAGCGTTCTTATGGTTAGATGTATTCGGCCTCCCGGCACGCCTAAACCCCTAGTTGATATAGCCCTTTCATTTGACAAACCACTGTCAGAAAAAGCTGAGTATAAGTTTTTCTTGCTGGCCGACGGCTATGAATTGGAGATATCTGGCGGTGATTTGTCTGCGCGCTTAGTTAAACCAACTGAACTGGGTTTGAATATGTTAGTCCGTGCGCCATTAGAAAGAGGAATCTCTATGCTGACCGGCAAAGACGAAGGTGAAACCTTTATCTATCTTTATTCATTGGATGGCGCTAGGGAAGCAGTTACGACCATGCTCGAAAGGTGTGGAGCATTAAAAATTAGTAAATGATGTATAACTAGTAAAGCAAGCAAGGCAAAAAATAGCTGTACTCACCGTCGTTTTTATGTGCATAAGACCCGGTGATTATCTCGTGCTATTCATGCAATTTTTCTGTTTTCGGAGATATAAATGTTAGATCTTACTAAAAAGTTTATTGCGATCGGGTGTTTGTTAGCATTAGCCAGCTATGCTAATTGCAATCCGATATTGTGTAAACAATACGTAGATAATGAACAGTTCGAGAAGGCATACCAATATTGTTTGGATGCTGTAAAACAAGGTGATGCTAGATCACAATATTATCTGGGTGTTGTGTATTCTAATGAAAAAAGTAGTCATTATGATCTTGAGGAAGCGGCCGATTTAATTGTCCAATCGGCAGAGCAAGATTATATGTTGGCGCAATATCGCTTAGGAGAAATTTATAGAACTGGTAAAGGAGTTCCACAAGATTATGAGAAGTCCGCATATTGGTATCGAAAGGCAGCCAATAAACAAGATGGACTTTCACAATATAAATTAGCAAATTTATATTCCGATGGTTTAGGTGTGGAAAAGGATCTTCAAAAAGCTCTGAATTATTATTCCCTCGCTGCTGAGCAAGGTGTAAGTGAAGCTCAACATAATTTGGGAGTTTTTTATGATGAAGGGAGGCATGTTAAACAGGATTACGAAAAATCGGTTTATTGGTATTCAAAAGCAGCGGCGCAAGGATTTGCCGAATCACAGAATAACCTAGGCGGGATGTATAGTAATGGGCTCGGAGTTGATCAAGATCCTGTCAAAGCTGTTTATTGGTATCAACAGGCAGCAAACCAAGGGAATGATCAAGCACAATATAATCTCGCACTTAGATTCTATAACGGAGTAGGAGCACCTAAGGATCTTAATACAGCTATTTCTTGGTTCACTAAGGCTGCCGAGCAAGGTTTTGTAGTCGCACAATATAATCTAGGCACTATCTACATTGCTGAAGAAAAAAATATTGAACAATCCCTCTATTGGTTCAGGAAGGCTGCGGACCAGGATTATCCTATGGCCTTATTCTATTTGGGAAGTATTTATTCAAAAGGCTTGGGTGTTCCCACTGATATAAAGGCCGCTGTCGACTATTTTAGTAAAGCTGCCGATTTAGGCGAGCCAAATTCCCAACACACATTGGGGAATATTTTAATTCGGGGTGCACGGGTAGAGAAAAATTCCTCAAGAGCATTCCAACTTTTTACTGACGCGGCTAATCAGGAATTTGGTCCTGCGCAAAATAGCCTCGGTGTTATGTATATGTTGGGAGACGGAATACCGAAAGACGAAGAAAAAGCTGTTTTCTGGTTTTCAAAATCTGCGAAAAACGGTGACTCCCAAGGTCAATATAGCTTAGGTAGTACTTATATCAGAAAGAAAAAGGTTAGCGCGGAAGACGCAATAACTGCGTACGCATGGATAAACTGCTCGATCAAATCTGGGAACATCGCTGGTGTGGCTCTCAGAGATAAGATCCAAGCGGTTATGACACAGAGTCAGCTATTGCGTGCAACTGAACTTTCAGATGAGCTATTCGAAAAGTATTCTTTGGCGAAACAGTGAATAGATAGGGTCGAAACAACTGGGGTCAGATAAGACTTAAACCTTTTACTTGTTTAAATTAAAGGTGGCAGAGGATTTTTATTTTGATCAGTTGTGCAAAGTGTATGCGGAGTTTGTATGAAGACGGTGTCTAGCGGAGCATTAGTTTGTATGGCGATATTGCTTTTTTCTTGTTCTAAAACCAATTCATGTGTCGCAACGGGTGAGAATTTGTTTGAAAATTTAGAAAAGGTTAAAGAGATGGTGTCGCAGTCTGGGCTTCCTACCACTGATCAAGAAGCTGCTTTCATTGTTGGAGCGGCGAGGGCAGTGAGCCAGCTCGAGAAAACGCCTGTAGAAATATGCTTACGCTCCAAAAATTCTGGGGAAACTGAATTCCAAGTAGTATCCACATCGGGGCTTGTGTTAGAGGGATGGAGAACGGTGGACTCACTTTAACATTCAAAGGCCAGAGTCGTGACTCTGGCTCTTTCTATCTCCTGAATAAATCTAAATTTTCGAAAATGAGTGATAAAAATGTATAAAAAAATACTCTTGTCGATGTTCGTTGTCAGTACCTCCGGTTGCAGCTTAATTTCCGCTCATAGGGCAAATCACTCACTTGATCAAATTGAAGCTTTGGGATCGGGAAAGTTCGAATCTCAACAAGCGTTTATTGATTACCTTAAATATACGCAATCGATTAATAAATATATCGATTACAAGCGTGGTGCTAATTCTAATTGTCGTGGTAGCAATTGCATCGAAGAAATTGTTGTAACCGGAAGTATGATCAGCAACCCTGTAATCACTAACAATCAAGAAGCGGGTGTTGATGAAGGAGATATCGTAAAGGTTATCGGCGATTACTTGGTTATTCTTAGGCAAGGAAAACTATTTTCTGTGCGATACGGGGAGGGGGCGTTAACACCAGTCGACTCGATACCCGTTATTAAAGAAGGTTGGGAGCATGACGCCTGGATTGATGAGTTACTTGTTTACAACAATACAATTGTGGTTATTGGGTACGCCTATGAGGGAGTGAGTGATTCGGATAACGTTGAGTTAAACATTCTGAGTATTAATGAGGACGGCGTATTTACTCACGAAAACGCCTATATTATCCAAGCAGGCGATTATTTTTCTGGGAATGACTATGCCTCTCGCATTGTTGATGGCAAGTTGATTTTTAATTTTCCAATTTCATTTGAAGACTTTGAATTTGGTACTTTAGATGACTCACGACAACTACAGTTCGCACGTATTGGTCATTTGCCGGACACGCCTGAGAAAGCAATTACTTGGCAACGTTTGCTGGATAGTAAGGATATTTTTAAACCAGTGGAAATCGTTATTTATCCAAACTTGCATGTATACGTAAAATGCGATTTGGATAGTTCGAAGCTAAATCAATGCACATCCAGTGGTGTGATCTCGACACAGTACAGCATTTCAAGTTACGTCACTACACAAGCAATTTACTTTACTACCGCATCTCTGAAAAAGCCTTACATTATCGACGCAGAATTCGACTGGTCGCTGGAAGCAGACGACAATAACTATCAATACAATTTGCACAAAATCGACCTGGAAACAATGAGTCAATCCGCAATCCCTATAAACGGCTCACCTTTTAATCGGTTTTCTTTCTATGAAAAAGGAAATACCTTTTATCTTGTAACTTCAAAAAACTATGATGACGATGAAAGTTTTGATATTTTTTTGAACACCGTTGAGCAAAGCGACTTTCAAATTCCCAGTTATATACCGAATCCACAATTACTTGGGAATTACAATGGTGAACGTTGGCTTGAAACGCGATTTGTTGGCGATTGGTTGGCAGTAGGTGATTCGGCCAGTTTTTGGGAATCAAAAAATCCTAACTCACCGACTCTGACGCTATATGAAATTGAATCACTCCAATCTTATCAAATCGGATTGGAGCACTCCGCGGAACGAATGGAACCTTTAAATGATTCTCTACTGGTAATGGGTTACAGTGGCGATGAACAATTCCACGGGTCGGTTGTAACATTGGGTAATTCACCTCAGTTGCTCGCGACACATTATTTCGAAGGTGTTGTTGAGGGTGAAAATCGCAGTCATGCATTTAATTCTACGAGTTTGCCCAACGGCTCTGATCTCTTTGGATTTACAACATTGAAACTGGACTCGACATCTAGTTCCAGTTTTTACTACGACGATCAGCCCTCCGATATATATTTTGTTGAAGTTCTCAATGATGACAGCATTCGACCAGCAGGTATTTTTGAATCTAAACAAAATGCTGAAGAGGTCGATGGTGATTGCACCGTGTCTTGTATTGATTGGTACGGAAATACAAGGCCATTTTTTTTAGAAGGAAAAATCTACGGACTAACTGGGTACGAGTTGATCAAAGGAGAATATTTTCAGGGTGAGATCCGAGAAAATTCTAGAGTAGACTATCGATTAACGCGATAAAGAAAACAGACGAACCAGCTCAGCGAAAATTAGTTTAAATAATCAGTTCGTCTCAGCTAGTCGATTTTTAAATCAACCATCAATCCCAATCTTCTCACTCATTCACAACCCGACAATGAATAACGTTCAATCGTCGTGTCGGTGATTGTTCCAGGTTTTTTTACCTTGATGCAGAGCTGATATTGGTTTTCAATTAGCCAGTGTTTTAAAGCGATCGGCAGCGAGTATGCGACGATAGTAATGACAAGGAATTGGATAACGATAGCGAGTGAGGCGTGGCGAGTGTTTAAAGAGCTGTGTTCTTGTAAGCCTTTTCGTTGGATTAGATAGAAGGTAAAAAATACCGACATAAGCCAAAGATAAAAAATACCGCTGTCGATAACCACGATTTCTCTACTATTTTTGATGGCTTTAAATATTGTCCACAATTCCCAAAACGGCCAAAGCGTTAAGGGAATTGCGATAATGACTAAAAAAATAAATATTTTTTGAGCAGTTTTTGGAGACATGTAGTCGCTATTAGTTGATTACAATCAGTAACTTGGGCTTCCCCAGCATGGTGCGAATAAGCACTGGAGCATTTGTGGATTGCGCTCATAATAATTTAAATGACGATTAACTTCATATTTTATTTGCGCGAGATCCATGCCGATTTGCTTGTAGCCCTCGATCAAGGCCGCCGTTGCGCCAAATCGTTTGTCAATCTTGTCTAACACAATCCCAGTAACAACGCCTACGGCTATGGCTGCTATTAGTGGTGCAGCAGCAACCGAGCCTAATACCGCAGCACTTCCAACTGCCATGCCAGCGGCTAAACCTGCTACGGAGCTTAAACCAATTTTGATAAAGTCAGCGCTTAAGTTACCGAGTAGTTCGGCGAGGCTGGCTTCGTCTTTTAGTACGTAATCTAATATTTCAATAGATGCGGAAAGCACGAAGGTTACAACAAAGCCGACTTTTACTGATTTGGCAATCCCTTTCGGACCAATTGCCATGCGAACAACTTTCGGGTTTGAGCTTAAATAGCGGGTTCCTTGCAGTATTTCTCGCTTGCCCGCGTAGCCTTTTAGGATGATGTATTGTTTGCCTGCGTAAGTTTTTACCAGGACCTTGTTCGCATCGAATCCAAGCTCTTTGATTATTTTAGTTGCCTTGGCGCTGTCCATAATCGGTGTTACCGATCCAGCGCCAATCTGCGCGAGATTTTTTACGGCTTCCCATTCGTTGAACAGATCTTTTGCCGGAATAACTTGCATGACTTGCTCGTTATCCGATAACTCCTGAACTAATTTATCTTCTAGGTTCATTTTTCAACACTCCCTTTGTTATTGACAAAAAATATTACGATCACTTTGTTTAAAATAATGATTAGCTAATTCGCTATTTTTTTCTAAATAAATTCCCCGACAATAAAACAAGCCCAAATTTAAGTTTGCTTGATCGCTGCCGTTTTTCGCTGCTTGTTCATACCATCGAATTGCTTGCTCTACATCTTGATTGAGCCATTGGCCTTTTTCATATTGGAGGCCGAGTTGTAATTGAGCGAGCGGGTCATTTAGGTTCGCGCGCTTTTGAAGTGCTTCAATAAGTTTTACTTCCGGAAGTGGTGACTCTACTTCAGTATCTTCGATGTTTAGTGCGTCTAAACTAGGCGGTAGGGCGGTTAGCAATTCGCTTTGGTGGTACCAGGCAAGTGCTGAGACTAAATCTTTTTCAACAAAGGTACCGTTCTCATACATTTGTGCCAGTTGAAACATGGCACCAGAGTGGTTTTTCTCGACAGCCGTAGTGAAAAGTTGGAATGCAATATCAAGCAATTCGCCGTGGCGAACTAACAACATCGCGGAATAATAAGCGGCTTCAGGTTCGTTAAAAGTATCGGGGGAGGAGGCTAGCGCTTTGACTTTTTCAAGATCGTTATTATAGAAAGCTTCTCGTGCTCGCTCGCTGAGTAAAGATGGGAGTTGGGTTATTTCAGTTGAGTCGGAAAAACTTCGTATCGACAGAATCGCTAGAACTAACAGTAATGGTAATTGGCATATTCCGTGCCTGAGCTTGATCATTTGCATCCATTTCTACGGTCGTTAGCCTCAGTAGGCCACTTTATATTGTTGTCGGCTTAAATAGTTGTCTGTTTAAAATACCGTTCACGATTGTAGAACATAATCGTTTTACGAAGGGACGGTAGAGCAAATTATCATAGTTTAGAACCGCATGGTATGAATCTAGTCACATTAAAGCGGTCAGATTTTTAGAATTATCTACTTGAGATAGATTTTCAGAGGAATGGATTAAAATTTGAGCGGTATTAAGCCGGGTTAGGTGTTGAACTTAGCGGCTAAAGCACGCAAAATCTGTCTACTCGGGTTCTGCTCAATATAAAAATAACATCGGCGTACGATAATGAAAAACTCCTTTCTTGTTCAAGGTAAATATTACCGAGTCGATGTTGTATGAAAATAGTGATTTTTACTTTTTATCTAACTGCTGCCATTCCTAATGGATAATGATGAAGCCAAGTTAATCGATTTGGTGTTTCATGCGTTTTGCTTCAGCATGATAATTATTTTGATAAAGAAGTGGTTAACTAATCTTATCAAAATAAAAGGGATATATTTATTTCTCGCAGTAAAGTAATGATCTTCTAAGTTCTGTTTCTTGTGCCTTATATTAAAAACGATATTTCTTAGGCATATTTTTAATTATCAGTTAAAAAATGAGGTTAGCTCTATGAGTCAGTATAAAAATATAGTAGTAGCTTTGGATGTTAGTGAGGAGTCAAAACAGGTTTTGCAGCACGCAGTGGAACTTGCTGGCGGTGGAAGCCTACATCTGGTTTATGTTTTACGCCCATTAACTACCTATTATGGTAGTGAGATTGGAGTAAATTTTTCTTCACTCCAACAAGAATTACAAAAAGAAGCTGAACTTATGCTCGAGAAAATTGGTGGCGCCGAAAATATTCCCGCCGACCATCTACACACCTTAATCGGAAAACCTTCTACCGAAATAAAGAGACTGGCGGAAGAGCTAAAAGCTGATTTAATTGTCATCGGCACTCATGGCCAACATGGTCTGGGTTTAATACTGGGGTCAACAGCTAACGGTGTATTACATGGTGCAAGTTGCGATGTATTAGCCGTCAAAATCAAAAAGTCTTGATTAGCTAGATTCTTTTTCGCGGACTGGTCTACGTTCTAAAATAAAAAAGCCTCGGCGAATAATGAGAGCATTCCTTAGTTGTTTAACATAGCCAAAAATAACTGGAGCTATAGGAATCTATGGGGCGGGGTAATTAAGCTATTAAGTTGAGCTAACTAATTTTTTTTTAAATAGTTACATTAACTTACTAAGGTTGCGAGTAATGGTTGGTTTTTACAGAGTTTTAATCGTTCCATTTATATTTGTTTTGGCATCTTGTACTTTTACGGGCAACTTAGACCTTGTTAAAAATGGTGTCATCAACGACGAATTAGGTCCGAATCAAGGCTATTTGGTTCTATACAAGCACGAAAGAGGTTTCGCAAACGCCCTTAAGGTACCTGTCATACTTGATCAAAAATTTGTGGGTGAGATTGGGGTCAAGACTTACATAAAGATTCCTATAGACTCTGGAAGTCATAGTTTATTGTCGTTTAACAAGTACCAAGAAGTAACTCAGGATTTTGTAATGTCTCCAGGGGAAACGATTTATTTTCGCAGTGAATTGCCAGGATCATACGATTTCACGCAAAACCCAAATTTTTCAAAGGTTGATCAATTGGTTGGCGCTGAACAAGTGAATAGTTTGCGTCGAATCGGCACTGGAGAATATGCTTCCTTCAAATATTACAAGAAAGCACAGTCCGTACCGGACGGAAAAGCTATTCTCTATATCTACCGTCCCTTAGTCGATACAAACTTCGTTCTAGAATCTTATACGCCTCGGCTTAAAATCGATGGTCGAGAGGTAGGACAAGTTTCCGCGGGAACATTTTTAGAGCTGATACTTGATCCCGGTACGCACAGGGCCGAGTATTTAAGTAGGGATTTAGTGCTTTCGATAGACTTGTTAGAAAACAGTATTAATTATTTGAAGGCAGATAAAACGAATATAGCTGCAAATACAGTTCGTTGGGATTTAGAATTTTTTGGAACGCTAGAACCTCACCCTGAAATTTTGCCGACGATACTGCTTGAACAAGACTAGCGTGGTTAATCTAGTGACTTTATTTGGTTATATTGGCGGATGAAAGGATTAACAATTGCTGCACTTATACTGAAAGACAATAATCAAAAGTCAGCATATTTAAAACCATAACATTATAAATATTTTTAGGGGCATAGTTGTATGAGATTTCCGAAGATTCCAATCGGTCGATTCGTCATTTTGTTTGTATTCATTTCGTATGCATTACCGGCTAACTCAGCCGAGTCGGTCAACGCAGAACGATGGTCGCAACGTTACGCGATCGTGATGTCATCTGCACCACATCAACTAATTCCGATTTATGAGGATATTCTGGCGGACATAGAAAGTCAGGATGTTGAATTCCTGGATCTGTTGGCGAATAAACTCGTAGTATCGATCGATGATGACGATAAATACGCGAAGCAAGCGAATGCTGTAGTGATGAGGGTATTATTCGCGAGTAAAAACAAACGCTATTACACCTTACTGAAGGATTTAGATGTCTCTGTGAGGGACTCCAAGTTTTATAGAAGCCGCGACAAATACTTAAAAGCGGCTAGAAGAGATTCGGGGGAACAATTTGTAGCCGGTGGTGTTGATTTTGAAGAGTTAAAAAACCAATACATTCGATCTGCTCTTGAAAGCGATATTAAATTTTCTGGCCCCGAGTCTTCGCTCGAAGCATTAAAACCTGAACATTCGATTCAAGATATGTTTGATATGTTCGGTGTGCCACAACATATGATCAGTGGAAATCGTCGTTTTACCAATGGCATCGCTTCGGTAAAAATTAAGCGCCTCAGTTATTACTATAAAGGGCAGGGGCGAGTAGTGTTTGATTATAGAAGACGACAAGGGTGGCTGTTGTATAGTGTGTCTAGTGAGCCTCTAGCATTTGAAGAAGTTATGCCTTATCGAGAAAATGCCGATGGCAACAATGTGGCCAGCGATTACGGACTTCACATGGCTATGCTGTTAAGTGATCGCCCATTCGCAATTAGGCGGGCCGCAGAAATTTATGCTTATGGCGAAGAGGTAAAAACTGAAATGCTTGATCTCGCAGCCGAGAAGCTCATTAATCATTACCAAGATGGCGACGATTCTGAGTTTATAGATGCTTATTCATGGTTGTGTAAATGGTTGGCACAACGAGGAGGGCCACGCTACCAAGCGATTTTGGCAGAGGTGGCAAGCAATAGTAATAACGCGAAGCTTGTAAAATACGCACAAACTGAAATCGAGAATTTGGAAGAAATGCCAGAAGGTACTTACGTAAAAGGCGCTATTTCTTTAAACCACCTTATGGAAAAATATCCTTCACCTTATTCGATTTGAGGTGTTTAGATCGATCGCTAAAACAAAGTTATTCAGTAAGTAATTGTTAGTGTTGCTAATGCGGCTATTCCAGGCCATTTGTATTCGTTTATGTATGACGAATAAAAATTGGATTAGGGTAAATTTTTACGTCCGGATGGTATTAATCCGTGGCCCTGAATGTCAGGACTGATTTTTGGCTCGCTAAACCACTTGTTTTAAAATTTTTCCATTAAAAGATTGTGCCATCACGTTCTGTTTTATCGTTGTTGAAGACGTCCGAGAATTATAACTTACTTGACTAATTTGTTTTCCCGCTAATTTTAAATACGATTCAACTACTAGATTATGCGGTTTATTTCCCCAGTCTTCACCAATTACGAAGATATCAGCGTTCAATGCTTTACAACCGGAAACGTATTCGAGCTCGTTGTAGGGGCGCACGATATCAACACAACGCAATGCACTTAGCATTTCCATCCGCTGCTCTAGAGGGATGACGGGCACGTTGGGCTTGTAAGAATTTACCACATGATCAGAAGCAACCCCCACTGCCAAGACACTGCCTAAAGACTTGCAGTATTTTAACAAAGCGAGATGCCCGACATGTAACAAATCAAATGTGCCTACAGTATATACAATCATATTTGGTTAATTCCTTAAGAATGATTATTAGCATGACGCGTAAAAAAAATCCGCTATACGATCTTCCAGAGATAGATTCCGCTTATCCCAAAGGTGTACAACGCAAGAAGAAAAACATTGCGTGAATTGCCGGAAAGCTTTGGCGTTTTAATTTGAGAAACGTTAAGAATTGCCAGCGCAATAACACTGATGTAAAGAGCTACAGAAAATGTTTGATCGCTAAAAGTACTTTCAAACAGAAATATAAAAACAAGAATAATACTGTTGTTGTCTAGTGCCAAACCGGTGTATTTCGATTCATCGGATAAACCGAATGTACTGAAATAACTTAAGCGGATTGCAGCGGCCGCTATAACTATAAAAGCGATTGGCAATAATATCGGCTCAAAATTGCCATAGCTTAATAATAGAATTGCCGGAGTAACTCCATAGCTCACAATATCAATAACTAGATCAAGTTGGCCGCCAAAAACACTGTCGTTACCCGTACGGTCTTTCATTCTTCTCGCGACAAGACCATCTGCCCAGTCAAAAGCTACCGCCCAAATCATCCCGATCATAGCCGCGTAAAAAACACCAGTGAGACTAAAATAAATTGCTAGCGTTGTGCAGGCCAAGCCAGAGAGCGAGCAGATATTGGGTAAATCTTTCACATGGGAAATAATTGTGGGCTCTGCTTCTTCATGTGCTAGGGACATAGCGATCCTACAGATTCAATGGCTAATATAATGTTCGTCAAAAACCCGAACGCAGCTGTACGCTACCCAAAGGAGAAGGGCTACGTAGACGTAGGACTAATCTCATCGTCAGAGAGAAGTGCAGATATTCGATAGCGTGAATTCACATTGTTGGCTTGCTAGCAAACAATTTGGCATAAGGAGGATAGAGGCGTGGTAAGCCAGTAGGCTCGATACAGAGAACGACTAAGCGGGGCACTATACGCTCTATTTGCTTAGTAAGACAGCGATTTAAAAACATAAGTGTAATGAATGTGCTCGTCGGTTACCGGTAGAGTATGGGTTGAAAGGTAAGTTGCTTGGATATTTTTTATGGAAACTAGGCCCAAATGTTGAATGTCAATTAATTTATTTTCTCTTACCTTCAAATCTAGAAACTATTATTCAAAGCAGTCCGCTGGCTGACTAATTTGTTTAGATTGACTGTTAGGCTTTTAACATTTTGGTCTAAAGGACAAAAGATATGTATTTATTTGATCCCTGCCATTGTGTCTTGTGATTTAAGAAGAATTTCAGATACTTGAACTTAGCATTACATTATTTTTTAGCTCAACGCTACACAGAGGATTTTGAATTCGCTTGAAGGTCTCCGGCTTAATTTGATCTTCGCGAATCGTAAGGTCTAACTACTTTCATAGCATACTCTAGCGTGTCCGGTTCATATTGAATTTTGATTCTTGCCTTCTCCATTCTTATTAGTTAAGATGCTTAATAGTTAAGATGCTTAACAAATAGGCATCCCTTACAACACTAGCTGAGCTACCCTCCATTAGGTAATAGACCATGAACCGACCAGAGCTAAGCAGCGCAATCTTTCGAGAGATAGGCATTATCCAAGAACGGGTGGATTTCATGCTTAAGAAAAATCTCCCGGAAAATTTACCACCAGTTCAATTTAAAGTGTTGAATCACCTTATTTATACAACCAATAAGAATGAAACCGTCAGCGAGTTGGCGAATAACTCCCGCGTTAGTTTGTCCGCCATGAGCCAGATTATTAAGCAATTAATTGCTAAAGGTTTTGTAAAGCTCCATGTTCGATCACAGGATGCACGACAAAAAACTATCGAAATTACCAATCAGGGTCGCAAAGCACACGACAAGGCTAGAAAGCTCGTTGCGGTTGATATGAAGCCTTTGGTCAACGCGTTCACGCTGGATTTTTTGGAATCGCTGCATAGCTCTCTACACGAGTACCGCATTCAATTTGAGAATTTATAAGTCATAAAAATTTAGGATTTAGGAAAGCAACTATGGAATCTATCGATAAGAGTACTCCGCAGCTTGATTCAACAAAGCCAGAAAAAATAGCTCAGAATCGGCCAAAAACTAAACCTAATCGGCGCTCTTGGGTGAGTATTACTTTATTTGTAGTACTACTCGGCATGACTATCACCGGCATAATGTCTTATTTGTTCGCCTACGATGCAGATACTGCCGGAATTCATACCTGGTTTGGTTTGTCGTTCATTGTTTTGATGTTTCTTCATTTAACCAATAACGGACGTAGCTTGATAAATTACACCCGTATGCAGCGCGGGAAACGCTATATTGCTTATGGTTCAACACTCGTATTGCTATTAACTCTTGGGGTTTATATTGGCTTGCCTCCATTTACAACCATGCTAGAGTTTGGCCAAAACTTGCGAAAGTCCGCGACGTTGGAAGAGGGCACTTACCAAACCTTAACGACTCGTATTGGCGAACAAGGCCGTACAATCACGATTGATTTACGAGCGGGTGAGCATTATCAGTCTCCGCCGCAGCCATTGTTTCTTGGTTTAACCTTTACCACGGTGCCGCAAGTAGCCTTTTGGCTCGAAGATATGGATGGTAATTATATTGAAACGCTTTATGTAACGAAAAAATCAACTAACGCTGGGTTTAAACCCGCAGAAGATCCTTTTGGTACCGTAGCTCGACCAGAAGCTTTACCCTATTGGGCCCACAAACGAGGCGTTCAGTACAACAACGAACTCATGGTGCCTGATGAAAATAATACGGATCTCGATAGCATGACAGGTCCGACGCCCTTAGGTAATTACGATGTCGTGACCAAGGTGGATAATTCCTTACGCCAGTTTCGCGTATTGATGGAGATTAACCGCTCTTTCGATTTTAATGATTACTACACGCCTGATCGCTACCCTGATGACCCAGTCTATAGTGGCAGCGGTTCTTCCGGACAGCCATCAGTGATCTATGCGGCGGAGGTCAATCTCGATGACAACCAAACGGCTTATTTTTTAAAGGCGATTGGTCATGGTCATTATTCCGGACAGGACGGGCAGTTATATACCGATATGGAAGGCATGGATTCCGCATTGCAATTAGTTAAACGTGTTGTTGTTGATGTCGAATAATGGCTCGATTAAGGTAAGCATAAAAATAAACCTACAAACAATTTGAGGATTCTTCTCACGTGAAAACTTTTATAAAACTGATGTTGCTGTTCGCTATGCTGGGTATCACCACATCGGTTTTTTCCCACGGTATGTCGGCAGAAGACCAAGCGAGAATGTTAAACGCAGGCTACTTAGAATACGCACGACTGGGTGCTAGCCACATGCTCAGCGGGTACGATCATTTGTTGTTTTTATTTGGCGTGATCTTTTTTCTTACGCGCTTTGCCGATGTATTTAAATTTATTACGGCGTTCACCATAGGCCACTGCCTTACTTTGATCTTCGCAACAATTTACACCATTCAAGCAAACTATTATTTGGTTGATGCGGTTATCGCCTTAACCGTTTGTTATAAAGCCTTTGATAATTTAGATGGATTTAAAAAATACTTAAGCTGCAACGCTCCCAACTTTACGTGGATGGTGTTTATTTTTGGTTTGATACACGGATTTGGTTTGTCTACTCGATTGCAGCAACTACCCTTGGGTGAAGAAGGGTTGGTGGCGCGAATATTGGCATTTAATGTCGGCGTTGAAGTGGGCCAAATTCTCGCACTAAGCCTAATGTTGCTTTTACTCTTCGGTTGGCGTAAAACGGAGTCCTTTGCGCGTTTCAGCCAGGTTGCAAATCTAAGCTTAATAATTATCGGCGGCTTATTGTTTTTAACGCAGCTGCATGGCTATCAACATAGTGTCTATAGTGATGATTTCCCCTTGAACCAAGATGATCATCATCATGCTCATGAAGATATGCTTGAAGAACAGGAACCTGATGCTTTAGAAAATTACCCTAGAAGAATAAATATCCCTGAGCTCTAGCTTCACAGAATTCAGGGTACAAAAAAAGAAACCAGTAGATGGAGCCACCCAGGCTCACTGATTAATAAACTGAAGGAATTTCATCATGAAAAAACTGTTTAAAATTGCTCTCGCTGTATTGTTGTTACAACCATTCCTGGCATTGGGTCATGGTGATCAAGAACATGAACATGAGCAAGAAGCGCAACAAATTACAATTGTAGAGGCGCAGAGAAAGGGCTTGAAAGTGACGCAGGTGTTCGCACAAGCAGACCCTGGTTTAGGATTTGGAAAATTATCCGACTCTTGGAGTTCGCTAACGATTGAAGATACTAAGCTACACCACTCAGGTGCTGGATATCATATCGTTGCCGTAACTAATACAGCTGAAGGGAAAACCTTATATATCCTTATGTCAAAAACGGGCGATTTATACGACGCGAATTTTACCGGAGAGTTTCCGAATTTAAAATCTTAGTAAGGGTTTTGATCTGTTCTAAAGATTAAATGTAAGCAAGTAGCGAACAGTAGAGTTATTCTAGCGATAAAAATTACAGCTATAAGAAATATTGTTGTCACGATTTTGGACTATACATATAAAGATACCAACGATATATCCCAAACACGCGCCTCCAGGAGAATTGAGTATCATGAAACACTTCCTTCCTCTTATCCTGTCTCTATTTTATTTGGAACTTGCACTTGCCGCCGACGATTCCGATGATATCTACGATTGGGAAAATTTAACTAATTATTCAGAGTTAAGGCAAGAGATTGGCTGGAGCGAAAACTACGACGCACGCTGTTTTTTTGGCCGGCCCCTGGCCGAGATGGCGAAGGCAATGAATGAAGAAAACTGGGAAGGTGCGATAAAGTTAGGTGAGAGTTGGTTGAATCAATGTCCTATTGATATTCGAGCTCACTATTACACTGGAATAGCGCTTGGCGAAATTGGGCGTGAAGTGGAATCTGAAAATCATTTCCGTTGGTCGCGGAGCTTAATGGAAGATTTGGTTGCCTCTGGTGATGGTAAAAGTTGCGAAACGGCGTATATAACTATTTCTGTTTCTGAAGAATACGATGCGCTCTATTTTTTCAGGCTGCAGAAGCAAAACCAATCATTGGTTCGTGCCGAAAACGCATCATGTGATTTAATAACAGCAAAAAATGACGAAGAGAAAGAGTTTTCAATTTATTTTAATCCTGAAGCGCATTTTGCTAGATTAGCAAAACTATTGGATATGGTTAACCCGTGAACTAATTTATGGTAGAAGAGAATCTAGTGAGAGAATCAAAATACGTGGCGTTTTTATTTATTTTTTTTGGTGTCTTCGGTTTTAGCGTAGTTTTTGCTCAAACCCCGCCGTCAAATACTAGTCTTGGAATCTCTGAGGTTGATCAGTCAAGATTAACCGAAGCTTATCACACTGAGTTTCCTGATCGAGATAGTGATTATGTTAGTTTTATGGTTGATTCGGCGATATCTGGAGACTCAGTAAGTCAATGGCGGGTAGGGTATTTTTTTGAAACTATCGATGAATTTGAAAAGGCGCGATTTTGGTACTCACACGCAGCAAATCAAAAAAATTTAGATGGAATACTTGATCACGCTAGGTTTCGAATTGCGGGAAAAGGAGGAGAAACAGATTTTTCTGGGGCGGTTTCTGATTTGATGTTAATAGCAAATCAGAAATCAGATCGCTCTGCTTCTGGTTTCTTACTGGAGTTCAATGCAATTGAAAGATTATACAAGTTGGATCTTAGCATCCCTAAGCTTTACTGGTTGGAATATTATGCAGATAGGGGAATAAACGGGAAGAAATATCACAAGTCAGTAAAAATGTTTTCCGAACAGTACGACGACGTAGCTTTAGCTTACGTAAATAAAATCGATGATTACGACTATTATATATTCGGCGAGGATTCGACTCAGGATAATTTGTTAGCAGCTGCAAGATATTACTTTATTAAAGCTGGTAATATTGAACAAATAATTGATATTAATAGTAAGTTGGTGAACAAGAAACCGAAGAGTAAGGTCTTGTCTCCTGAGCTTTACTCGTCATGCAAAGATATATTCAGTCATCGCTTCGATGATTCAAAGCTTTTTGAAACCACACAAAGAGAAATATTTCTCAATCCTGGAAAAAGCCTTGAAATTTCAAAAAACTATAACGAAACACAATTAAAACGCTATGCGATAGATAATGGTGAAGCGTTCAGCTTTAACTTTTTAAATATTTCTTTAGCTTCCTTGCTAGAGCTCTACTTGTCTATCGTTTTTGATCTTGAAGCAGAAGAACATAGTAACGTCGTGATTGATGAAAGTATTCAGGAAATTGACGTATCGATTCACGCTTTGAATAAATCACCCAGTTACCTGTTTAATCTTCTTTTGGAAAAGTTCGGTATCGATGTCACATGTAAAAAACGCAGTATAGAATTTAAGGTATCAAATAAACGACAGGCCAAATCGATACAGTTGGTAACGGGCGCCATGATAACCTCCTGGGAGGGTGATTTTGAGATCCGAAATGGGCAGTTGTTCGGAGAGGGAGAAATTATTTTTGATTCCGGCTTAAGATTCAAAGGAGGTGTGTCTCACAGCATGCCAAATGGTCCAGGAGAACTTATTGATGGCGAACAATTTATCGTGCAAAGCAATTTTTTTTCTAATGGCGTCGCGATGGGTAGAGGGCAAATGATTGAGCAAGGAGAGGTCGTGTATATTGGCGGCTTTAAATATGGAAATTTTGAAGGTAGCGGTCAAGCATTCATACTAGATCAACGTTATAAGGGTGAGTACAAAGATGGATTTCCTCACGGTAAGGGTAAAGAAGAAATAGTTAGACATAAAGAAGAAGCTAAAAGCTACTATTACCCTCTAGATTTTGAAGTCGGTATATTCTATTCATTTGAAGGAGCGTTTGTAGACGGCGAGAAGCATGGAGAGGGTGTTTGTTATGTCAACAACAATAATCAAGGTGAACGGTTCACATGCAGGTTTTATCGAGATAACTTGATTGAAGTAAATGAGGTTTCCCTGTTGCCCCCAGGTTTTGTATTCGGTACACATTTCGAAAATTTGCGTTAAAAATTTTTTATATTAATGAGCGCTAGTGTTTTATTTTTGTAAGGCGGTATATGAGACAGTTTAAGTGTAATTGTGGAAACAGTGTATTTTTTGAGAATACTCAGTGTGTTGCCTGCGGTAGTGAACTCGGGTGGTGCCCTGCGTGTTCAAGCTTACGTTCAATTACGCAAGATTCAAATGGGTATTACCGCTGTGGACATGAAAGCTGTGGTTTGGTTTTGAGCAAGTGCCACAATTATGCTGTAGAACACGTTTGTAATCGTTGCGTCGTCGCAGATCCTAATTCTGCGACACAACAAAATGAAGAGCTTCGATTATGCGATTACTGTCAGTTTAATGATACGATTCCTGATTTGTCCGTCGCGGACAATCGAGAAAAATGGCTTCGCCTCGAACACGGAAAGCGCCGTTTGTTATACACCCTTGATTTGTTACGGCTGCCTTACGGTGAAGTCCGAGAAGATGAAGGGTTTGCACTTTCTTTTGATTTCAAAGGCGATGTTATTCCTGAGCGCCGGTGGTGGTGGGCCATGGGTCAAGAAGAGCGAGTTTATACTGGCCATTCCGGCGGAAAAATCACAATAAATTTACGTGAGGCCGATCACGTCGAACGAGAGAAAGCGCGGGTTTCATTTAATGAAGCGCATCGAACGATTGTCGGCCACTTTCGACATGAGATTGGACACTACTATTGGGATCTTTTAGTAAAGGGTAGGTGTGAAATTGATTGTATCAACATTTTTGGCGATCATGAAAAACCAAATTATGGCGACGCATTAAAAAAATATTACAGCGATGGGCCGCCCGCTGATTGGCATACGCGTTATATCAGTAGTTACGCTGCGATGCACCCCTGGGAAGATTTTGCCGAAACTTTCGCTACTTATCTGAATATGGTGACGGTTCTTGATACGGCCCAAAACATGGGATTTATTTCTGGCATGGATGTAACCCAGGCAGAATTGGAAACAATGACTGATCAATATGCACGGCTGGGGGTTTTGTTTAACGAGATGAATAGATCAATGGGCTTGTTGGATTTGGTACCAAAAATATTAGGCTCAGCGATTATTGTAAAGTTATCTTTCATACATAATTTACTGCGCAATGCCGCGAAGTAATTTGTAAAAACTCGGCGGTAGGTCGAGCCGCCGAGGAGTTGATTCGAGCATGCTGGGAATCCAATAGCGCTCGTCTCAGCAAAAAAACGGTTGGACTAAAATTTTCTGTAGAGTTTGATTGTCAGTAGTTTAGCGCTCGATAATTATCAAGTAAAAAAAGACGATGAGGACCTTGTCGTTTTTTTAGCATTCAATTCTGTTAATACTGGATCAGTGCTTGAATATTCGTTTCCAAATTAAAAGTTGATATATCGTGATGCTTAGCGAATTTTTCTCGGCAAACACAGTTCGTCTTGTTGTTGAAAGCCAGGGTCGCAACTCCAAGTCCAATCGGAATAATCAATGTGAGCATTTTTAGGAACAATTAAAGCAACACAACTATTATTCGTTTTCGCGTATCCACGCTCACAGTTCCAGTCATTTCCTGAATCATCTAAATAGCTGTTTTCCACTAAGTTTATTTTGGTGCAACTACTTCCACTTTTAAAGTAACCACGCTCACAAACCCAGTCCTTACCATAGCGGCCGAGGAACGCGTTTGCGGGTAAGTTTACTTTTACACAGCTGTTGTTTTCTTGACGGTATCCGTAAAAGCAGTCCCAACCTTTATCAAAAGTAGAGTTCGTTGCATAGCCGTTGCTCGGAACTATGATAGCGAGACAATTTTCCCCTGACTTTTTATAACCCTGTAAACAATACCACCCATTTCCCGTGTCTGAATTATCCATCACTGCATTTTTTGGAACGTTAATTTTGTTGCACTGGTTTTTATCTTCGCGATAACCTCGATCACATTTCCAACCTTTTCCGTATTTGCTTTGTATTAGGTAGGCATTTTTAGGGACAGTGACCTTTTCGCAGCTTCCATTTTCTTCTTGATAACCGCGTTCACACCGCCAATCACGTCCATATGAATCGAGGTAAGCGTTCTTTGGTATATTGATCATTTGGCAAGTGTCTTTGGTTTTAATAAACCCTCGATCACATTCCCAACGATCGCCGTAAGCGCTTGGATGCGAATTGGGTGGTTGCTCAGTAGAGTTGTTGTTTTGCGACAGAAGATTTTGCGAAAAAAATATGCATATTATGCTAGCTAAATAAATCGTCTTTTTGCTTTCAATCATAATCATCAAGTTGTACTCAGTTGTTCTGTTTTTGTTGGGTTTAGGTATTTGATGCGCAGTAGCATTGTTAAATTTTTTGGCGGCTATCGTAATTCACTGGCGTATATACCAATTCAAGAAAAAGGCGGTTTAGTCGCTGAATCGAGGAGGAGAGGCCGCAAGCGCGGGAGGTGAGCGTCGAATAAGCACTGCTTAGAATTAATGTCTGTGCTGGAGTGTGCTCCTAATTCCTGTGTTTGTATATGAGTATCTGTGGTTAGACGGTTCTCGTCGTGAATTAATCAAAATAGGCCTGAGGAATCACATCGTATGTATCAAATATCTAGTTTTTCGGCTAACAGGGATCCGAGCCCAAAATTCATAATTTCATAGAATGTGCGTGACGCTTAGATAACTTTGTCAGAGCGTGAATAGCGTAACTGTTTAGGATAATCTCGTTGAAACAGGTAATATCATTTAGTTCTTTTTTCCTATTTCTCTGACGCTACATTCTTTTGATCATCGCGACTACATCGCCATTATGCAAAACGATAATTTTTAGAAAAATATTTGTGAATATGAAGCGAAATAATTGACCTTATCCTATTAAGCTCCGATACTGTCCGCCACCTAAAGATAACAATAACTATAGGAATAACGCTATGAAGTTAACAATGCTCATTGTTAAAGGATTTATGTGTGTAGTCCTTACGGCTTTTGTCTCTACCGCTTTTGCATTTAAACACGGTGAATCTGATCGGCCGCATGATAGCCGCGAATTTTTCGTCGACGAAACTAAACTTCCTTTTGATCCGATCCCAGGAATACCTACTCAACGATTTTGGGGTATTGATGCGGGCGCTGGATATCGTATTGAGATACCCGATGCCTGGAACGGTGATCTCGTCGTATACACTCACGGATTTCGCGGTGAAGGTGCAGAACTAACCGTCGATAATCCAGCTTTACGTGCCTACTATGTGTCTCAAGGTTACGCGTGGTTGGCGTCGAGTTATTCTGCGAATTTTTATGATGTGCGCGCGGGAGTTGAAAGTACAAATAGTCTAGTGCGTCTTTTCATCAAGAATCATGGTAAGCCGGAACGTACTTATATCACCGGTTTTTCTATGGGTGGTCATGTAATTGGCGCTGCCATTGAACAGTTTCCAAATGTTGCCTGTCCAGAGGGACGTCGGGGTCGGCTTTGCAATCGTATAACGCGAATCCTAGGTAAGCTGTCTGGTGGTGTTAAATATGACGGTGCAGCACCACGTTGTGGCGTCATGGGTGATGAAGAGTTATTCCAGTACTTTAGTAACTTCACCTTTGCTGCCGAAGCATTGGCAGGAGTTCAATCAGAATTTCCACCACCCGAGGATCATTTTGATCGTATATTTCTCCCCACAATTTTCGCGCTTTACGAAAATCCATTAGAGCTTTTGGGGCCAAACAGTTCTGGTGCGATTCTCAATTCTCAAGGCTTAGCATTACGTGATTTTACCACCCAAATTACGGGCGGTGATCGACCCTTAGCTGATTTATCTTTCCAGTTTTTTCAGCAGTTATTATTTAGTTTTGCTGGCGGTGATGGAACTATTACCGGAATTTTGTCTGGAAGTATGTTGGAAAATCGGCGTGACGTTTTCCAACTTGATGGTGACCCTACGTTGAGTGCGGAGGAAATTGCATTGAACCAAGCGATTTTACGTGTAAAAAGAGATCGCAATGTCAATCCGAATCAGTTTTTAAGGGTTAGTCGTATTCCAATTATTACGGGTAGAATAGACATTCCAGTAATTTCTGTTCATACCTTGGGCGATTTATTTGTGCCATTTTCTATGGAGCAAATTTACGCGCGGGAAGCAAAAAAACAGCGCCGTTCACATAACTTAGTGAGTCGCGCAACTCGCGCGGTTGGGCACTGTGAGTTTTCTCCAGAAGAACTTATTGAAACTTTTGATGATTTGGTAAGCTGGGTAGAAGACGGTGTTAAACCCGCTGGCGATGATATTTTAAATCCCGAGGAAGTCGCTGATCCATTGTTTGGCTGTAATTTCTCTCGCGGTACGACAGCAACAAGACCGTTCGCCGCTTGCCCAGTTCCGCTTTAATTTCATCCTCTTAATTAGTGCGCCGTTATAAACGGCGCACTAATTTTTCTCATGATTTTTTTTATAGTCCTAAACCGTAGAATTATTTCCATTTGATCGTCGGTTTTATCTTTTTATTTTATTGCTCGAAACCAGATAATACTCTTTTTGCTTCTTCTAATTGTTTTTCTGCTACTTCGACCAGAGCTAGTTTTTCTTCATATTTTTCGATAACAGGCCTCAGCAGTAACATTCCTTCTTCCGCAAATTCGGCGGGGTTTTGGCCTTGCTGTTCTAAGCCTTCAATATATCTCTCTACCTCATCTATTTCGCTCTCAAGTCCGTCGAGCTCTTCTTCAGCTTTCTCTAAAGCAAACTGAGCACTGACGACATCTTCTTTGGCCTGCGCTAATGAGTTAGCAGAAGTGATGGATTCTGAGTTACTTGGGATCACAAGATTTGAAGGAGTAGGTTCAGCGCTTGTATTGGTATGCTCAGCTTCTGGTTCAGTTTGAGGGGGTGTGAGAGACTCATCAAACACTCCTGATGTAATCAGCCCTAAGGAAATTGCCCCAGCGCCTACGCCAATAATTAACCAACGCTTGTCCATAGATGATATCTCGATTTGTTATTTTTGTAGTGAAAAGGAAAAGATGATTTTACAGTCGAATACAGTTAATTTTTTTTGAATTCGACTAGAGGCGCGAAGCCAGCGTATATCATGCGTTTTCCATCGAAAGGGACCGGATTTTTGGATGGGTCCAATCGAGGATCTGGGTTGTCTTCATTCATCATTTGTTCCATCGCTTTGTCTCGGGTATTTTTGTCCGGCCACTCGATCCAGGAAAATACCACTGCCTCGTCTTCTTTCGCTTGTACGGCTCGACGAAAATCAGTGACTTTCCCATCTGGAACGTCATCTCCCCAACATTCGAGAACACGAATCGCGCCGTATTCAATAAACATATTGTCGGCCATGTTCGCGTGGTCAATAAACTTTTGTTTGTTGGCTTCTGGAACCGGAATAACAAATCCATCGATATATGACATGAAAAGTCTCCTGAAGTGTGAATAAGTAAAAAATAATCACTGGTTTTTATTGTTTAAAAATCGAATTACATCTCTTTGTAATCTGTCGATCCAGCGCTCTGGACAAAAAGGTTTAGATTGTGTTCGTTTGCTCGATCCGGTTCCGCCACCGCCCGTTCGTTTAATCTTCGTCGTTCTTGTTCCCGTACATTGAAATAAAAGATTACCCTCGGACAAATATACTTTAACGTCGGCCTTGACACCGCGATGATCTATCTTTGCTAAAAAAGAATGTTCATTTTTTTCGGCGATTTCCCAGGTCCGATTCGCGAAGGCGTAGGCTGCCATATCAAGCTTCGCTTGGTCTTCTATTAATTCGCTGTTCGATAGATAGAATATTTGATTTTCCGCAACGGAGGGTAGGGGCGTTACGGCCAAGCCGAAGATAAGTAAATGATTAATGAAATTTTTTTTCATAGCAAAGCAACCGCAGACGCATTCACAGATGCTTGTGCTTTAGCTGTATTAAGGTTTTCTGTAATGATTGCTTTGATGTTGGGGTTGCTAACTTGGTCTCTGAACCATCGATCACACTGCTTTGGATTGCATCTTCCATAAAATTGATAAGACGTACACAGCCCTTTCGATTGAACGGTCCACGAAATCTCGTCGTTATTCGCCGTAGTTGGCAGAGTATCGAGTGTTATTTTTGCTTCCGTGGCAGGTTTTCTTATTTGCCCACATTGGTCTGATTGATCATACAAACTGATAGACATCATTTGCTTGTCCGCATTAAATTCCCCGCTGCCAGCGTTGTCTCCGCGCGAAAAATTGAGTTTAGAATTATGCGGCCCTAAATCAATAACTTTTAGGTAGAAAAAATACTGTCCTTGTGTACCTTGATTGACTTCATCTATTTGATAGATGCCCCCGTATTCTGATACGTAATAGGCTTTTGAGATATTTGTGAGCCCCTGAGCGGGAAACAATTTCACGGAATCCAAATAACTTCTGTTCGGGTTGTAGATTGCGTCCTTAGATAAAATTGTTAGCGAATATTGTGTATCGCTGCCGGCTAAGTATTCTAGAGCTACACTAAGGTAGCGCGAAGGCTCGTTACGTGTTAAATCTCTACTCACTTTTTCCCCATTGTTTTTGGCATGGGCAGTGAGCGATCTAAAATTATTATCGCTTTCTAAATAAAATTCACTGAGCCGATTGGATGGACATTCGCTTTGTATTTGACTAGTTGTAATCGGAGAGCTAGAAAGCGTAAAAAGATACTCTTTTAGATTTGAATTCCTTTCGCTAATTTTTTTAGTTTCTTCCATATCGTTTGTTAAGCGGCCTACATCTATTTTTGCCGTACATTCTCCCGAAATCATTACGCCTGATAGATTGTCCGTATCGTGATTAGGCCAGAGTGCCATTTCAAAAGGTTTCCCCTCAAGTACGCCCACCCAGGTTCCAATGAGAGCGGCCTCTTCATTGTAATTTTCAGAATCCGGCCCCCATGCTGCCCAAGAATGAGGACTGACGAGAAGAACCAGGCTAACGATAAGAAATGCTGAGCTAAAATGTGCCAATTTGGTTTGCATGAGGTTTGTAACTCGTGGTTTGTTAGATTCGAATGCAGCATCAGGCTAATAAGCCATGCCAAATTCCCAATGTATAGGCAAGTATATTTTGATTGTTAAACTTATTCATTCTCAATTATTGGGTTAAGATACGCACGGTAAAATTCTTTTCGAATAAAATCAAGATGACGGAGTCACAGATTTATTTCAATCGATAGATAAAGTCATCGCTTCGGTCCCAAAAAACGGATAAAAATAAAAGGGTAAAAACTATGAATAGCTCTCTAAGTCGTACTCTCTCAACGTTAATCTTTCTTTTGTTAATTTACTCGCCTTTTGGATATTCCGCGGGAATCGATGAGGCGCTAAGCGCTGAGCATCGCAGTGCGTTAAATAAAGCGCGTGATTCTTTTCGTCACCCAAAAGAGACCTTGGAATTTTTCGGTCTAAAACCGGACATGACCGTGGTCGAAATATTACCTGGCGGGGGGTGGTATACAGAAATACTCGCGCCACTACTTTGGGAAAAGGGCACTTTGTACGCAGCGCAATATTCGCCAAATTCCTCTATTTCATACCAGCCAAGAATCTTACAAGGTTTCGAAACGGCGACTTCTGCGAAACCTGAAGTTTACGGCAAGGTCATTACTCGTCATCTGTATCCACCGAATGAAACGGTCATTGCACCACCGGCTAGTGCCGATATGATTTTAACCTTTAGGAATGTCCACAACTGGATAATGGTGGACCAAGAGAATGAACATTTTGCCGCTTTTTATGCTGCCCTAAAACCCGGCGGTGTGCTAGGTGTTGTTGAACATAGAGCCGCGCCTGGTAGCGGGATGGAGATCATGAAAACCACAGGTTATGTTACCGAAGCTTATACAATTGAGTTGGCCGAGAAAGCAGGCTTCATTCTAGAAGCGAAATCGGACATTAATGCCAATCCAAAAGACCTAAAAAATTATGATAACGGTGTTTGGACACTTCCGCCCACTTACGCTTTGGGCGAAAAAGACAAAGCGCGTTACCAAGCAATTGGTGAAAGTGATCGGATGACATTACGATTTAGAAAACCAAAATAATATTATGTTAGTTGGGATCGGAGCTTATACTATCGCGCGATCCCAAGGCTTCAGCAGTATCCTCCTTGTGAATTCTTAACACGAAAATGACCTAAAGCACGCCTAAAATTCTCGTGTTTACTTTACAATACGTCCGTATCGCAATTTTAGAATAATAAAAAGGTAGGGATTTCATGAATAAAATAATCATTTCGTTCACTTTGTTTATAGCGACAGGCTTTCTTTCTCACGCCTGGGCCCTCGAACCGTTTGCTAACCCGACTGTCATTGGGCCTGTCGAGTTTAATTTGCCCGCCGGTGGTGATGATCATAATTACCCATTCTTTTCACAGGCCGATTGGTTAGCTGATAAGAATTATGTTGAGGAGGAGTTTTTTCTAGAAGGAAAAGCCACAAGTTATGATCGAGCAGGAGAAAAACTTGCCGAAGGTATTCCTTACAAGACGCGTATGCTAGTAAGACGTCCTGGCGATGCGAAGGCGTTTAACGGAACCGTTCTTGTAGAATGGCAAAATGTTACAGCTGGAAACGATCTAGATGCCTTATGGTCTGGTTTTCGCGACGATCTAGTTGCCGACGGTTATGTCTGGGTTGGTGTCTCAGCACAGCGCGTTGGGGTTAATCAATTACGGGAGTGGAGTCCAAAACGTTACGGTAGTTTAGATGTTACCAATAATGGAACTGTCGAACGTGACGCAATTTCCTGGGATATTTTTGGGCAGTCAGTTCAGGCAATTAAATCTCCTAAGGGCGTTAACCCATTACCAGGTTTTGAAATTCAAGAAATAATAGGCGAAGGCGCATCACAATCAGCAGCGTACTTAGCACCTTTCTATAATAATGTTTTGCCACAGCATAGCGACAATATCGATTTATTATTTTTAGCAATCGGCGGCGGTGACACACGTGACGATTTAACTATTCCGGTATTTAGAACCTTGTCTGAAACTGACGTCTTAGGTCGAGTCGCACGAAGTACTGAAGCTATGCAAAATGACGATCAAGAACGCGTGTGGGAAATGGCGGGAACATCTCATTCAGGTTACGGAGGTTTTGTTGCCAGGATGGATATTGCAGAAAGAGATTTCGGCGCAAGACCAAGTTTGCCGGTATGTGATATGCCCGCATACTCACGCATTCCTACCGACAAAGTTTACCGTGCGGCGTACGCCCATATGGTTGCTTGGATTCGTGAAGGTAAAGCGCCACCAGTTGCGCCTGTAATTGATCGCGCCGATAAGACGCTTGCGAGAGACGAATATGGCAATGCCACAGGTGGTATTCAAGTCGCCGAACATGCGGCTCCCTTAGCGATGAATACCGGTGCAAACAGTGGTGAAGCGCGCTTTTGTCGTTTGTATGGTGCGCATGTACCTTTCACCGAAGATGTCGTTAAAAAACTTTATCCCAGCGAAACAGAATATATGGCCAAAGTGAAAAGTGCCGTAGAACATAATGTTGCACAGGGTTATATTTTGAAAGCTGATGGTGAAAAAACGCTTCGTACTGCGAAAGAAAATTTCTCAAAATAATTTAATTACAAATGAGAATTTAGAAATAAAACGCGAGCCAGATCCAAATAACTTGTTATTATTTTGGATCTGGTTTTTAGCAGGCAAGCAGAAAAGATCAGTCGTTAATTACCTTTAAACTCTGGTGCACGTTTCTCATTAAAGGCGAGCAGGGCTTCTTTAAAATCATTTGTTTTTGTTAACGCCATGAAATGCATTAACAAATGATCGACAGTTCCTTCAAAGGTTTGATCCATCCCCAAGCGCATCATGCGTTTTGTCGTTTGCACGGCTAAGGGCCCGTTGGCTGCGATTTCTTTAGCCCAGTCTCGCGCAGTACTTAGAACCTCATCAACCGGAACGACGGTATTTGCGAGTTCAAGATCAGAACATTCTTGCGAACTCAAGGTTGATCCTCTAAAAAAGATTTCTGCTGCTTTTCCCCAGCCAATTAATCGTGGCAGTAACCAAGTGCCACCGCTTTCGGGTACAACATTTCGTTTGACCATTGTCGCTGCGAGCTTTGCAGTGTCGGCCATGATTCTCATGTCTGCGAGTAGGGCCATGTCCATACCGAAGCCTGCGGCTGCGCCATTAATTGCAGCTATGACCGGCTTGTCCATTTCCCACAACGCAGTGATCGGGCTTTTATCTAAGCTAAATAATTGTTTTGCATCCGTCGTTAAACCAATTCCTTCTCCCGCTTGCATACGCTGTTGGGTGTCCTTTAAATCAAGGCCAGAACAGAAACCTTTTCCCGCGCCAGTAATAATGACGACGCGAACGCCGGGGTCATGATTGGCACGTTTGAGTGTGTCAGCGAGATCGTCAAGCATTGCGCCACTGATCGCATTTAATCTGTCCGGCCGATTAAGTGTAATAGTAAGAATGTATTCAGACTGCTCTGTTAATATATCCGCGTTGCTTGCCGAGTGTGTAGTCATTGTGTAATCTCTTGGTCTATTGAGCCGAGGCTTTTCGAATTAATTAAGTCGCGATTGTATAGGGTTTTCGTGCAAAGATCGAAAGCCTAGCAGAGAAGATTAGTCGTTCAAGCTTAACGCCTTCATGTGCGTTTTTGTCGTTGTGGTATACACCTTATCTGGGAGTTTTCAATGCCGTCAAGAAACTTGATTTTACTCATGTTAGTTTTGTCTTGCGTGTTCTCAAGTGCTTCTTATGGAGACGACTATCAGTTCACACTTGTTGATTTAGAAAAAACTGAAAAACCTTTAATTCAAAGCATGTTGGAACACAGAGTAATTGCCGAAAAAAAGAATCAACAAATATTTGTTCAAATCACTGCGGAGTGGTGCACGCCCTGTAAGAAATTAAGAGCAAGCATGGATGACATAATGCTGCGACGTGCCTTTAATGGAACTTACATCGTTAGAGTTGATGCTGACATTTGGGAAGATGAGCTTCCAGAAATCAATATAGCTTTAAAAGCCGTCCCAGTTTTTTATGCGCTTAGCGAAGAGGGGAAGGCGACTAGCTATACAATTAATGGCGGTGCATGGGGCGAAGATGTTCCGAAAAATATGGCTCCACCTTTGTTTGAATATTTTACTGGCGCTAGCGAGTTTAAATAATTGATCGAAGTTCTTAAACTGATTTATTTTGTAAAATTTTCGCTTCGCTTTTTTTTGATCGCGTTATCCCTTGAATTCGACAAACTAGCTTCACAATATACATGCTCATTATGTTTGATCATAAGCGTAGTGTCGTCCTTGTATTGTGAGACAAGCGAGCGTTGAATGAGTGTAAAGAAAAATAGGTGTCATGCTCACACAGTGATCTTCTACGGGTTTCAGGTACGCGATCTACCAAGGTATTCCCACTTAAAAAGTTTGGGCATCTCGTCTTCCATATATTACTTATTGCGATAGTTGTCAGGGACACTGAATTTAGGTTTTAATTAAGGCCTCTCATTTCAGACCGACCCGGTGTCGATCAATCCAGATAAATAAAATAATAAGGGTAAGTTCATGATTATTTACGGTGTAGCGTTGTTAGGGGCCTGCTTGCTTATTGGCATGCTGGGAGGACAGCTTTTAGGCGTGTTACTCGGTGTGGATGCCAATGTAGGAGGCGTAGGCATCGCCATGGTATTGCTGGTTCTAGCCTGTAGTTCAAGCACCTTAAAATCCCTCGTCACCGGTGAATCAGGTGAAGGCATTAAATTCTGGAGTGCGATGTATATTCCTATTGTTGTCGCCATGGCGGCCAAACAAAATGTCGTCGCCGCGATTGATGGTGGTCTGCTCGCCGTGGTTGCTGGAGTGGGCGCAGTAGCAGTGAGCTTCGCCTTAGTTCCGGTGCTGAGTAAAATAGGTGCATCTCGAGACGAGAAAGCGAATAAGAAAAATAACGGCGGTACCGTGTAATGGAAGTTATTCTAAGCGTTTTCACTCGCAATTCTCTTATTGTCGCATTCGCCGTTATCGGTATCACGGTATGGCTTTCTTATTTAGTGTCAAAAAAATTAACGAATGGGCGAATCCATGGTTCGGCAATTGCCATTGTTGTTGGATTGATCGCCGCCTATTTCGGTGGTCTTATCAGTGGCGGAAAATCTGGGGTCGCTGATATTCCGTTGCTCGCTGGTATTGGCATTATGGGTGGAGGCATGCTCCGGGATTTTGCCATTGTCGCGACTGCCTTCGGCGTTCATATGAGCGAATTAAAAAAAGCGGGACTAGCCGGCGTGATTTCTATTTTTGCCGGTGTTGCGGTTTCATTTATTGTCGGCGCCATTGTCGCGGTAATGTTTGGCTACACAGACGCGGTGAGTATCACCACCATCGGCGCTGGAGCGGTTACTTATATTGTCGGTCCAGTGACGGGTGAAGCGATTGGCGCTAGTGGTGACGTAGTCGCTCTGAGCGTCGCGGCAGGATTAGTGAAATCCATTTTGGTAATGATCGGAACACCGATGGTTGCGCGCTATATTGGATTAGATAATCCGCAATCAGCGATGGTATTTGGTGGCTTGATGGGAACGACAAGTGGTGTTGCTGGCGGTTTAGCTGCCACCGACCCCAAATTAGTTCCCTACGGAGCAATGACAGCGACGTTCTACACCGGACTTGGTTGCTTGTTGGCGCCATCAGTTTTGTATTTTATGGTTGAAGCATTTTTTTAAAGCTAGTTTTTAGTTTATTGAGTTAAGGGTAATGTTAACAAATGAGTAAATTGCAAATAAATTTTGACGACCGGTTTTCTAAATTAAACGCTGAAAATCAAAAGACGGCTTTAACTATTGGGGATGATTCCTACAGTTATGCTGAACTCAATCAAAGAATTAATAATTTTGCATTGAGTTTGCTAGGTGACAAAAATGATCTAGCGGAAGAACGCATCGCGTTTATGATTCCTGCAGGTTTGGATTACGTCGTCAGTTTATTTGGAATTTGGCGGGCAGGGGGTATAGCGATTCCGCTAAATACCAGTTCGGCCATTCCTGAGCTAGAGCACTATCTAAGTTGTGCTAGCGTGACACGGCTTTTGGTTTTAACAAAGCCTCAACAAGAATTAGCTGAGCTGTGTGCTTCGTTATCGATATCAATTCACGATGTTAAGACCGTTAATGACAATGCTAAACCACAACAAACCACTAAAAAATTACCGAATTTAGAATCATCCCGTCGCGCTATGATTCTTTTCACCAGCGGAACGACGAATAAGCCTAAGGGCGTAGTGTCTACACATGGCAACATCTGTGCACAAATCTCTTCACTAATCGAAGCGTGGGCTTGGCAAGAAAACGATAGCATTCCCTTGTATCTTCCTATGCATCATGTTCACGGGATTATTAATATTCTTTGTTCAGGCTTGTGGGCCGGCGCAACGATTGATGTTTATAAAAGCTTCGAAATGGAAGCCATCTTAAAGAATGTCGTTGCTGGACGTTACACTGTTTTTATGGCGGTACCGACTATTTACGCGAAGTTAATCCCTCACTTGGAAAGCATTAGCGAAGCAGAAAAAGATGCCATTTGTTCTGGCTTTAAAGCTATGCGATTAAATATATCGGGTTCTGCTGCTTGTCCTGTGCCGATTTTTGAAAAGTGGTTAGCGTTAACCGAACAAAATTTATTGGAACGTTATGGTATGACCGAAATCGGTATGGCCATTTCGAACCCCTATCACGGCGAACGAAGAGCCGGTGCAGTCGGTGTGCCGCTGCCCGGTGTAGAGGTGGCTTTGTTCGATGAAGACAATATCGTAATTACAAAAGAAGACACACCAGGTGAAATAAGAATAAAAGGGCCAACGGTTTTTCTCGAGTATTGGGATAATCCAACAGCGACAAAAGAAAGTTTTCATGAGGGATGGTTTTGTACCGGCGATGTCGCTGTAATCGAAAATGGCTATTACCGAATTATGGGCCGCTCATCAATAGATATTATTAAGTCGGGCGGCTACAAGTTGTCTGCGCTAGAGATAGAGGGCGTTTTACTCAACCACGAAAAAATTAGCGAATGCGCTGTGATCGGTGTTCCAGACGATACCTGGGGTGAAGCGGTCACGGCCTTTTTGGTGTTAACACCAAATGCCTCGCTTACGCTTGACGATTTAAAAGCATGGTGCAAAGAAAGAATGTCGGCCTATAAAATTCCAAAAAATATAAAGATAGTCGATTCGCTACCACGAAATGCGATGGGTAAAGTAACTAAAAAATTGCTACGCGATTTGGTGTAAAAGTTTCTATGCGAACTCATGTTCGCCAAATACTTTTCTGTTTAGTTAGACCATCAGGTCTTGTTTGTTGATTGGCATTCGAGATTATCTTGCGTAGTATTCAGTTCGATCAACTTAGTCATTCTCACTATTGTAAGTTTAAGTAAAGAGAAATGCTTTTACGGTGTCTCGTTATCTTATAAATATAAAAATCTTGGAGTTTGAAAATGAATAAATTTTTAATTTTAGTATTTTCGTCCCTGTTAGCTCTAGCCAGCGTATCGACTTACGCTCAATCAAATTCCACGTCGGCGAAAACAATGCCGGAGATAACCATTTATCATTTAGAAGGACGACGGTCCGAGCGCATTGTTTGGCTGATGGAAGAATTAGGTTTGCCCTATAAGCTTGAATTTGTAAGGGGCGACCTTGCCGCGTCGGCTGCAAAAATACGCGCGGTTAACCCAGAGATGACAGTCGCACCTACAGTGACAATTGGCGATCAGCTTTTAGTAGAGTCCGGTGCAATTATTGAAGTAATCATCAATCGCTATGCGCCGGGTCAGCTCACTCCCGCGATGGAAACGCAAGATTACGCGAATCATTTAATGTGGTTACATTTTGCGGAAGGTTCTTTAGCGTCACGTTTAATAGCCGACTACCGCGTATGGATGATTCAACCACCAACCGCGCGCTCTCGTTTGGTCGACTCAGAAGCAACTGTTCAACTAGCTGAAAATTTTCTCGCGAAACACGCATGGTTTGGTGGCGAAGAATTTTCAGCCGCTGACATTATGATGATGTTCCCACTCAATTTTGCGACTTCATTAAACATCGTCGATGAAAAACAATTTCCACTTGTTGCCGCGTGGAAGAAGAAAGCAGAAGCCCGACCCGCTTATCAACGTATGCTTGCCAAAGCTCGTCCTGATGGGTTAATTGGTGCACTACCAAAATTACAAAAACACGCGCCTGCTGGCCCACGATAAATAAATAGTACTTTAAAAAAATGGCCGACTTGCTAGAAATTTCTAGGGAGTCGGCCTTTTTTATAGGTGCAACATTTTTGTAATCTTATTCATTCTACGTTGTACACTGTTATCTTTTCGAGTCGTCTCAAAAGCGCAAGGTAAACGAGCAAACCAAAATAGTTAATCTATGCGGAATGCAGCTTCTATTGGTTTTCAACAACCACGTACATTCAATTCTCCAGATAAAACAATAAGGTAATACGCGCCACTCTTAACTTTAATCGCAATCATACCTAAATGTTAAAACACATAAATTCGCGAAATCTATTGAGGGCGAAGATTATTCGCTGCTGCTTTAGCGAACAAAATTCTTAAATCTTCATAAAATCAAAGTCTATGCGTGACCAAAGTATCCGCAGCTGGTTCAAGATTATTGTTGCTGATCCATCGAGAATGGGTAAAATCGACTGCTAAACGTCTACTCGTAGACAAAATTGAAAATACGTAGCGTGGTCAGATCTAGGCACCAAACTCAAGATTTGAATTTGGTGCCTAAATATAGACACTTCCGAAATATGTAGCGTGGTCAGATGTAGACTCCAAACCCATATTCGATGAAAAGGTGCCTAGATCTGACCACGCTATCTATTAAACTGTTAGGCATACAAGCCACTCATGAAAACTGCCATTGCTGCATTAAGTATCGCAATATTAATTCAGTTACCTTTGGGATATTTTTTCATATCCCTTGAAAGCCTAGTTTTGGGTCATGGATTTATTGATATTCGAGATGGGGTGGAATTCTACTTATTGGCAGCCCTAATAATTGCCGCTGCAGTGATAATATTTTTAGGAATGCCAACTTACTTCACGCTTAAGCATTTTAAATATAATTCAACTCTAAACGTCGCTTTTGCAGGGTTCGTTATTCCAGCTCTAATTTTAAGCTTTCTTAATTTTGGCATTACTGATTATCAAGGCTATTCTGCTGGCGAAAATTATTATGGTACTTATAGGGCAACATTTTCAGATGGAAATAGGACTTTTTGGGGTTGGGTTAAATTTTTAGAAGGTCTAGCTACCTATGGTATTCATGGCATACTTGGCGCCATTACGTTCCACATAATTTATGTCAAACAAAATGCCTAACAAAGCAAGCAAGCGGGACAATTGTTACGCTGCGCTTCACAATTGCCCCTTCTTGCGGCGTTAAGTAGCTATGGGACCGAAGACAATCGAATTAATTAATGAGCTTGATGAATGCGCTAAATTGTTGAGAGGCTGTTCGGAAGATCATTGGGCGCAGTGGTTAGAAAAAAGTTCTGCACTATTAAAAAATGGCCATTTTAGAGGAATAGAGCATTTCGAAAAAGCATTTGGTGGTATGGGAAGTGCAAATGACTTAATTCTTCACCCCGTAAATGGCCATTCTATTAGGGAAACAGAAGTGGATATGTACAATAAAAAATTAAAGCAGCATTTTGATAAATCCCATAAACTTGCGGCAGAAATGAGAAAAAATGCTGTATTTGAAAAATAACTACTTAACAAGGCTAGCCAACACCGGCAGCGCAAAAAGCGCGCTGCCTCGACTCGCTACACTGTGTTTCGCTCGCGGTTGCTAGCGGCGTTATGCATCTATGAGCCAATATCCATGAAGAAGACAAAGTTGATAGGAAACTTGTTTTATGTGGTTTTTTCTTCTTTGGTATTTCCTTCCTTGTCGTATGGGGAGGGTCTAATCAAATTCACTTGTTCATGGGAAGAGGCCAAGCCCATTGAAATAGTAATAGATACTGAGAAAAAGATTGGTACTAGAAGCGACGGTGGAAAAAACTATAGCGTAATAAAAATTACTGATTACGCAATTTGGCTCAAGGTGAATGAGCCAGAGAATATCATGGCTTTAGCAACTCAAATGATCGAGCGATCTAAACCAAATGGCAATAAAGCGGGAAAATGGGTTGACACTGTTCTATCAGTTTCGGGTGCAGTTTCTCCGCTTAACGGTGGAATATGTTGGGAGCAATAAAAAATGCATAACAAGTTTAGCAAGCGGGACCGCCTTTTAGGCGGCCCCTTCTAAAAGCGTTACATGTCTTAGGAAGATAAAAATGGAATGCGACGATAAAGTAAGAGCAGAAAAAGGACTCGCGGTTTGTTTGAGAGATATGGGTAACGGGAAAAGCAGAATATTTATCGACGACATCCTCTCTGAAAATACTGAAAACCCAATTACTTGGAAGTTCGATACTTTCTATACATTTACCCCCGAGTTTTTTAATGGCTCAATAGATGAAATGTCATTAACCGAAGATGACTTTGCTAATATTGGAGCAGCGGTTGTGGCAAGGCTGTTGGCGCTAAATAGCCGGGCCAAATAGCTATATACAAAACATGTAACAAGCGCAGGCACCGGGAAAACTTTTCCGCTGCGCTCCAAATTTTCCCGTGCTACG